>JAUJOR010000033.1 GCA_030447525.1 Chloroflexota bacterium
CGCCCAATCCGGCCAGCGACAGGGCGAGCATCTGGGGCGCGAACCCCTGGCCCCTCGGGGGCGCGGGAGCCCCGCACCGCTTCCCGCGCCGCGACCCGGCCCACCAGGGCCCGCCCCGCGCCGCGGGCCCGCCTCCCCGCGCCCGCCCTGGGGCCCCCCGGGCCCCCCCCCGCCGCGAGATCTTCGGCGGCTGCCTGGCCGGCGGCCGCGGCCGCGGCCACCCCCTGCCGCGCCTGGACCAGCCGGGCTTCGGCCTGGCCCAGCGCCGTTCGGGTGACAGCCTCGCGCTCGCGGAGGGCGGCCAGCTCAGCCTGCCGGCGCTGGAGGCCCTCCGTCAGCACCTGCACGCGCTGCGCCGCGGCCGCCTGCCGCTGCTGCACGGTGGCCACCTGCTGCCGGAGGTGAAGCGCGCGGTCGGCGAGGCCTGCCCCCTGCGCCGCCACCCGGGCGGCAAATTCCGCCCACCAGCGCACGTCCCCCTCCAGCCGGTCGCGCTGCTGCGAGAGGGCGCGTCGCTCCCCTTCCTCGCGGGAGGCCTGCTGTGCCAGGGCGCGTGCGGCGCTTTCCAGGCGTCGCTCCTCGGCAGCGTATCCCTGCGCTTCGCGGCGGGCCGCCGCCAGGGGGGCCTCCAGGGCCGTCCGTTGCGAGCAGGCCTGCGCCAGCTGATGGGCTACCTCCCGCCGCTCCCGCGTCCGCTCCAGGAGGGCTGCCTCCCCGGGTGGGGCACCGGCGGTGATAACCCCAGGGGCAGAGACCACCTCGCCACGGCGCGTCACCACCATAGGACAAGGCCGGCGGCCTGACCAAACCCCATCCGGCCCCGCCCCAGCCGTGGCCAGTCCCTCGAGGCGGCCGGCGAGGTCGAGGGCCGCCGGCAGATCGTCCACAACATACACCCCGGCCAGCAAGCCCCGGCGCAGGCGGTCATGGCCCTCATCCGCCGGGGCCGTGGCCGCGGCCAGGGCGGCGTAAAGGGAAGGCGCGCCGATCTCCTCGCCGTCGGCGCCCGCATCGCCCGGCCCCGCGTGGTCAACGAGGCGATCCCAGGGGGCGTAGGTCACACGCCGGCCCCCCGCGGCGGCCGTGGCCAGGGCGCCGGTGGCCGCGCTCTGGAAGCAGTCCACCAGGATCCATTGCAGCGCCGGGCCAGCAGCCCCCGCCACGGCACCTTCCAGCTCCGCCGGGACGCGGAGGTGAGCGGCCACTGTGTCCTGCACCTCTGTCCCGGGGCCGCCGGCGCCGATCACCGGCGTCGCTCCCAGGAGGTCGTCGAGGACGGCCAGGCGCAGCTGCAGGGTCTCGCCCTCGCGGTCGCGGCGAGTTGCCTCTTGCATCAGACCCTCTAGCCGTCTCTGCGCCTCGGCCCGCCGGCGGGCGAAGGCCTCCAGCGCGAGCTGCCCCGCCGCCACCCGGCGCTGCGTCTCGTCAACGGCCGCGTCCAGGGCGGCCAGGCGCGTCGCCAGGGCCTGCAGCGAGCGCTCCGCCCGAGCGCCCCCTTCCGCCGCTTCGGCGGCCTGCTTGTCCATCCCGGCCCGCTGGCGCTCGACCTCCCGCAGCTCCGTCGTGAGCTGGGTGACCGCCCGGGAGGCATCGGCCGCTTCGCGCCGCGCCCCTTGTAGCCCGTCTGGATCGCCCCCGGCGGCAGGTACTGGAGAAGACCCGGCCTGCAGGGCGTGCCGGGCGTCCTCGGCTGCCCGGCGGGCGGCGCAGACCTCCGCTTCGGCGCGCCTCCGGGCGTCCTCGGCTCCCTCCCGGTCGGCCGCGGCCGCGACCAGGCGCTGCGTCCAGCGCTGCACCTCGGAACGCAGATCTGCCCCCTCGCGCTCGGCGGCCCGCTGGCGCTCGCGCTGCACCGCCAGGTCCCTGCGGGCGGCGTCATACCCTTCGCGGGCGGCTCCCTGCTGCCCCTCCCACCGCGCCAACTCGGCCTCCAGGGTCGCCAGGGCCGCCCTAGCCTCCCGCTCAGCCACACCCGCCCGGGCCGCCTCGGCCTCGGCGCGCCCCTTCTCGCGGGCCAGGCCGTCGATCTCGGCGTCTAGCCCTTCCCGGGTCTCCTGTAGCTCCCAGCGCTGCCGGGCGATCCAGGCGCGCACGGCCCCGCGCCAGCGCTCCCGTAGGTGCCCCTCCTCCTGGGCCCGGCGGGCCTGACGCTGGAGCTGCGCCAGGCGCGGCTCCAGCTCAGCCACCAGGTCGGCGGCACGGGTGGCATTGGCCCGCACCTCGGCCAGCCTGGCCTCCGCTTCATCCCGCTTGAGCTGATAGCGCCGCACCCCGGCGGCGTCCTCGAAGAGGCCGCGCCGTTCTTCCGGGCGCAGGGACAACGCCAGATCGTCCAGCCCCTGGCCAATCACGCTGTGCCCGTTCTGGCCCACGCCGGCGCGGGCGAGGAGATCGACCACGTCTCGTAGGCGCACGCGGGCGCGGTTCACGTAGTACTCGCTCTCGCCCGAGCGGTAGATCCGGCGGCCAACGGCCACCTCGGTAAAGTCGGCGCCCAGGGCACCGTCGGCGTTGTCTAAGACCAGGGTTACCTCGGCCAGGCCCAGCGGCCCCCGGCCGGCCCCCCCGGCGAAGATGACGTCCTCGGACTTGCGTCCTCGTAGGAGACGGAGACTCTGCTCGCCCAGCACCCAGCGCACCGCGTCCGCGACGTTGCTCTTGCCGCTCCCGTTAGGGCCGACCACAGCGGTGATCCCGGGGGCGAACTCGAGGGTCGCCCGGGCGGCGAAGGTCTTGAACCCCTGCAGCTCGAGGCGTCGTAGGCGCACGGTCTCTCGAAGGTCGGTAGTCTGTGGTCAGGGGGACGTAGTCAGCCCCCGGCGGTCAGCTCGGCCAGGGCCTGCTCAGCGGCCCGCTGCTCCGCCTGGCGCTTGCCGACACCCCGCCCGCGACCGAGCACACGGTCCCCGGCCACGACCTCGACGAGGAATTCTGCGGTGTGCACCGGTCCGCTCTGCTCCACTACCCGATAGAACGGCGTAACCCCTTCGGTGGCCTGAATCCACTCTTGGAGACGGCCCTTGACGTTGGCCGCCGCCCCCGTCCCGGCGGTGGCCAATCGCGGGCGCAGGAGCCGGCGCACCACGGCACGGGCCGCCGTCAGCCCGGCGTCCTTGTAGACGGCCGCGACGACGGCCTCGAGTGCGTCCGCCAGGATGCTTTGCCGGCCCCGCCCATCGATGGTCGATTCCCCGCGGCTGACGCGGACGAACCCGGCCAGGGCCAGGTCTTCGGCCATCGCCGCCAGGCTCTCGGTGCGTACCAGGGCGGCCCGCAGTGTGGTCAGCTGCCCCTCCGGGGCCTCGGGAAAAGCCTCGAACAGCTCGTCGGCGGCGAGGAAGTGGAAGATGGCATCGCCGAGGAACTCCAGTCGCTCGTTGACCGGCACGCCGGCGTGTGGATGCTCGTGGGCGTACGAGCGGTGGGTCAGCGCCTGGCGCAGCAAGGACGAATCACGAAAGGTGTATCCCAGCGCCTCTTCCAGGGGCGAGAAGTCCTCCAGAGGCGGACTCATGGGGCCAACGGGTGGACAAGCCCGTACCTCCACTTGCAGGCCAGAGGGCGATCAGGCCGCCTCGGCCAGGGCACGGCCTACGTCCGTGATGGTCACGGTCTCAGGCTGGCCGTAGCCCCAGGTTCCCCATCGACGGGCGATCTCGACCAGGCCCTTCTTCTCCAGCCCCCGCACGGAAACCCCTAAGCGGCTGCGCTCCACCCCGGGCATGTCCTCCCAGCGCAGGCCGTAACAGACACGGAAGAGCTGCCGGTACGGGCACGCACCCCCTGCGCCGATCAGTCCCTGCAGCACTTGCTGCTGGATGCTCGTGACAGTCACCTTCACCGCTGGGCCGCAACCAGATGTCAGGCGCGCCACGGCCGGTCACCACCCCGGCCCGTCAGCACACGCGCGGGCAAGACGTCGCCTTCCGTAGCTCTATTTCGTGCAATTTTCGTGCCGACCTGGAGGGAATCCCCACCCGCTGCATGGGAGAGTAGCCGTGCGTTGATAGCTGGTGAGCCCCATGAGCGCACTGCGAGTCTTGATCACCGGTGGCGCCGGCTTTATCGGGTCGGCGCTGGCCAGGGCCCACGTCGAGCGTGGCGACCGCGTCAGCGTCGTGGACAGCCTGGTGGCCGGGCGCCGGGAGCAGGTGCCCCAGGGGGCGCGCTTCCACTGCCTGGACGTGGGGAGCGCCGGCCTGGATAAGGTCTTTGCCGGGGATGGCCCCTTCGACGTTGTGAGCCACCACGCCGCCCTCAAGGACGTGCGGCGGGCGCTGATCGACCCGGGGCCGGATGCCGAGGCCAATATCCTGGGGACGCTCAACGTCTTGCGCTGCGCAGCCGACCACCACAGCGGCTACTTCATCTTTCCCTCGTCAGCCGCCATCTATGGCGAGGCAGCAGTGCGACCCACTCCGGAGACGGCTCCCATCGCCCCCATCTCGCCCTATGGCATCTCCAAGGCGGCGGCCGAGCTGTACTGCGCCTTTTTCGCCCGCACCCGCGCCCTGCCGGGCATCGCCTTGCGTTACGGTACCGTCTACGGTCCCACCGCCAGCGAGGAGAGCGAGGCCGGCTCCATCACCATCTTCACCCGGCGCTTCTTGAGCGGGCGGGCGCCCATCATCTTCGGCGATGGCGAGCAGACGCGCGACCTGGTCTACGTCGACGACGTCGTGCAGGCCAATATGCTGGCCGTGGAAAGGGCCCCCCGTCCCTGGGCGGTGTACAACGTGGCCACCGGAGTGGAGACCACGATCAACGCCGTCGTCCGGCAGCTGGGGGCCTACACCGGGAGCGCCGCAGAGATCCAGTATGCCGGCGCCAAGCCAGGCGAAGTGCGTAAGAACGTGCAGGACAGGACGCGCATCCGGCAAGAGCTGGGCTGGGCGCCGGAGGTATCCCTGGCGGATGGCCTGGCCCGGGTGGTAGCGGCCTACGGCGGCACGCCGGCGTGCCCGCCGGCGCCCGGCGGGTGACGCCCGCACGACGCACAGCGGTGCGGCCGTGGCAACCCTGATCTTCGGCCTGGGCTATATCGGAGCAGCCCTGGCGTCCGAGTTACGGCGCAGCGGGCGTAGCGTGGTAGGGGTGGACAACGGCTTCGCCACCGACTGGCCGGCCCTGGAGCGGTTGGGGGATGGTCCCGGTGGCAGGTTCCGCCTCCTGCGGGGGGACGTACGCCAGGCCCCTGACGTCACGGCCGCGTTCCTGGCCGCGGGCACGGGCGAAGAGGGCGTGGACGCCGTCTACCTCCTGGCGGCGCAGGCCAGCGCCCATGCCACGGCCGCCCCGGCGGAGTACACCGAGGAGACCAACTTACGTGGCCCGCGCCTGGTGTTCGAAGCCGCCCTGCGCCACGGCAGTCCACCGGTGGTGTATGGGAGCTCCTTCCACGTCTACGGCCCGCAGCCCGGGGGCGAGATGGACGAGAATCACCCCTACGGTCCCTTGCGCGACCTGGCCCATCTCTCCAAGGTGTACGCCGAGAAGCTGGGAGAGATGTACGCCACCACGCGGGGATTGACCGTGGTTCCGGTGCGCCTGGGGATCGTGTATGGTCTGGGCCCGGTGATCAAGCGCGACCTGCGGTTCGTAACGGTGCCGCACGCCTTTTGCCTGCGCGCCCTGGCTGGAGAGCCCCTCCCCATCCAGAGCGGCGGGCTGGCTCCGCTGCCCTTCATCCATCTGCCGGACGCGGTGGGCGCCCTGCGCCTGGCCGCCGAGTCTTCGAGCGCCGGGGGTTACTTGCCGGCCAACGCCGTGAGCGAGGTGGCCACCGCCGTGGACGTCGCCCGGCTCGTCCAGCAGGCGGCCTGGGCGGCCGGTAGGGATGCCGTGTTGCGCTTCCACACTCCCCAGCCCGCGGCGCCTCCGGCGGTCACCCCACTCGTCGTCCGCTCGCGCCTCGAGGGCGTGGGGTGGCGCCCTGAGGGACGCCTGGCGACGGAGGTGCCGTCGATCTGGACCCATTACGCCCTGCCGGGGGGTGCCGGCTGATGGCCGCCCCCGGCTCGAAAATCCTGCTCAAGGCGCGCCCCGTCTCCCATCAGCTGGCCGACCGCCTGGCGGCCCCCGTGCCGGACGGGCTGGAGCTCTACATCCACGAGGCCGACATGGCCGATCCAGACTGGCTGGAGACCCTCGGTGCACGGTTCGACGGCTTTCACTGGCCACCGGGTTTTACCTGGATCGTAGAGGGGCCGGTGTGGTCGCTCGACGGCCAGCTGTTCGGGCTGTGCCGCAACGCCGAGGCCGACCGCGAGCTGACCCGGCGCCTGGTGCGCCTCGCCGTCCGCCTGGGGGCGGTGGCGGTGAACGTCCACTGCGTCGACGGCTCCCCTGACCCAGCGGTCTTGAGCGCCAGCGGGCGCAGCCAGGCCCTGGAGCGGGCCATACCATACTTACGTTGGTACGTCCGGTTGTGCGCCGATGCGGGGCTCCTGCCCCTGGTGGAGAACGTCCCGCCGATCTGCCGCATGCGTCGCGCTGCCTTCATCTACACCCCCATCGGCGTCGAGCCCGGCGATTTGCTGGCCTGCATTGCGGCGGCGCCGGGGCTGGGCCTGACCCTGGACACCTCCCATGCCCAGTTGGCAGTGAACGCCTTTCGCGGCGTCTCGCCTGAGTCTGGGCCCACCTCCGCAGGGCCGGTCCTGGAGGGGGCGAGCTTGCCCCGTGCCGTGGCCTACTACCAGGCGCTGGGCGGCCCGACGACCCTGGCGGAGTTCATCACCCCGCTGCTGAGCGCCGTCGTCAGCGTCCACGTCTCCAACGCCGCCGGCTTGCTGGACGAGGGCTTACCCTACGATGTGGGCGACGCCGACCTGGATGGCGCCGTGCGCCGGCTACGGGGCGCGGCGCGCTACTTCGTCACCGAGCCCCTAGACCCGGACGAGAATCACGCCGTGCTGAAACGAGAGATGCAGGCGCGCTTACGCACCCTCTTGCAACCGGGATGAGCCAGGGGCTAGCGCCGGACAACGACCCGCCGCCGGCGGGGATCGATTGGGACGCCATCACCGGCCGACCACCCTTCGTCCTGGACGAGGCGGCCGTGCAGCGCCGTATCCGCGGCCGCAGCGTGCTGGTCACCGGAGCGGCCGGCTCCCTGGGCGTTCCTCTGGTGAACGCCCTGTTGGCCGCCGGCCCGGCCACGCTGGCGTTGTACGACCAGCACGAAGGCAGCCTGTTCCGCGCCCGCCAGGCCCTTGGTCCGGCCTCTTTGGACGTTCACCTGCAGGCCATCCTGGGGGACGTGCGTGACCGGCGCCGGCTGCAGCGGGTGATGGGCGCCGTCCGCCCCGACCTGGTCTTCCATCTCGCCGCCTACAAGCACGTCCCCTGGGGTGAGGAGGATCCCGAGGCCTTCGTCGCCACCAACGTTCTCGGCGCCCGCTGCGTGATCGAGGCCGCCGGCGAGGCCGGGGTGGCCCAGATCGTCTATCCCTCTACGGACAAGGCGATCGACCCGCCGAGCCTCTATGGGGCGACCAAGCGCCTGGTGGAGGCCATGCTCCGGGTCTCGTCCGCCGGAGGGGGGCCACACAGCGTCATCGTCCGTTTTGTCAACGTCCTGGGGAGCCAGGGCTCCGCGCCGGAGACCTTTGCCCGCCAGATCCGCGCCGGACGGCCCCTGTCTATCACCGACCAACGCATGCGCCGGTACTGGATCACCCCACAGCACGCCAACCTCCTCTTGCTCCACGCCGCCTGCCTGGACGGACAAGGGGAGCCGGCGTTGACCGTGGCGCCAGACGCCGGGGAAGAGATCACCATCATGGACGTCGCCCGGCGCCTGTGGGCCGCGCTCTCGCCGCAGGCGGGCGAGCCGGAGATCACGGTCCAAGGGTCGCGCCCGGGAGAGCGCCTGGCCGAGCCCCTCACCGCCCCCGGGGAGTCCCTGGCCCGCCTCCCCCTCCCCGGCCTCCTGGCCGTGCGGGGCATTCCCCTTCCCACGGCGGGGGCGGTGGAGAGGGCGGTGCAGCGGGTGCTGGCGCTCCTGGAAGGCGACGCCAACCCGCAGGGCCTGCGCGAGGCGCTGTTCCGCCCCATCTGAACGTTACAATCCTGCCGCCCCCGCTGCTTCCCCGAGTTGACGCCCCATGACCGACGTAACCGGGCTACCCTGGCCGACGGCCCTTGCCCTGGCGGGGACATTCGCCGTCGCCCTCGGCCTGAGCCTGGTGCTGACGCCCCTCGCCGCCCGTTGGAGCCGGCGCGTCGGGCTGATCGATGCCCCCCGGCCGGGCGAGGCGCAGCGCGTCCCCGTCCCACGAGCCGGCGGCCACGGCATCTACCTGTCCTTCTCGGTCGCCGTCCTTCTCAGCCTCGTCCTCCTGCCCCGTGAATCGGAAGAGCTCCGTCGCATCGCCGGTCTCTTGTTGGGGATCGCCGTGCTCGTCCCCTTCGCCGTATGGGACGACTTCCGGCGTCTGGGCGCCCTGCCCCAGCTCATGGGGCAGGTGCTGGTGGCCCTCGTCCCGGTGGCCTTTGGCGTGACCATCAGCAGCGTCTCCAACCCCTTCGCCCCTCCCCCTTTCGGCGGGCTGATCCTGCTCCCCAGCTGGATTGCCGTCCCGGCGACGGTGGCCTGGCTGGTGCTGCTGATGAACGCAATGAACTGGCTGGACACGATGGACGGCTTGGCCGGGGGCGTGGGGGCGATTGCCGCCGTGATCCTATTCATCGTCTGCCTGAGCCTGCGCCAGAGCACGATCGCCCTGCTGCCCCTGGCGCTGGCCGGGGCCTGCCTCGGCTTCGTCCCCTACAACTTCAACCCCGCCCGGGTGTTCATGGGCACCACGGGGTCGATGTTCCTGGGGTTTACCCTGGGCGTGGCCGCCATCATCGGCGGGGCCAAGATTGCCAGCACGATGCTTGTCTTGGGCGTGCCCGTGCTGGACGCCATCCTGGTCATCTTCCAGCGCACCCTCTCCGGACGGGAGCCCTGGCGAGGCGGTGACAATGCCCACCTGGTGCATCGCTTGCGGGGCAGCGGCCTGACGCAGCGCAAGATCGCCCTCCTCGTCTACGCCATCTGCGCCCTCTTCGGCTGGCTGGCCACCTCCCTGATCCGCAGCGAGAAGCTGATCGCCTTTGGGGCGCTGGCCGTGGTCATCGGCGCCCTGATCTTCTACGTCCGCTTCCGAGGCAGCAGCTCACGCCTCCCGGCTTGAGCCTCCCTCCTGGTTCTTCTTACTGGTATACACCCAGGGGGGGACGCAACAGCTCACGTCTCCCGGCCTGAGCCCCGCTGCCCCGCCGGGGTGCTGAGTCCCCAGGCCCCAGCGCTCCCAAGAGCTAGCGCCCCCGGGAGCGTCTGCGGACGGCCTCCAGCAGCGTCAGGGCTAGAAAGGGCGGGATGGTGGTGCCCTGTCGCTTGATCCGCCGGGGCTGCACCGCCAGGCGGAACAACCAGTCCAGGCCGGCGCGGCGCACCACGGCCGGGGCGCGACGCACTCGCCCGGACATGAAGTCCAGCACACCCCCGACGCCGATGGCCAGGCCGGCGTCCACGTGACGAAGATTGCGCTCGATCCAGCGCTCTTGCTTGCCGGCGCCGTACGCGACCAGCAGGAGATCGCAGCGCCCCCCGCGGCGCACGGCGGCCAATGTGGCCTCGTCGCCGGCCGGCGAGCCATCCCCGGCGAACGTCCCGGCCAGCGCCAGGCGGGGGACGCGGCGCCGCAGGGCCTCGCCGGCCGCGGCCGCCACGCCCGGGGCCGCTCCCAGCAAGAACACCCGCCAGCCGTGCGCCGGGGCCAGGTCTACCAGGCCATAGCAGAGGTCGGTACCCCGTACCGGCTCCCGCAATCGCTCCCCGAACAGGCGCGCGGCCAAGAGCAGCCCGCCCCCGTCTGGAATGGACAGATCCGCCCGATTCAGGATCGCTCGAAAGGCCGCGTCTCGCTGCGCCAGGATGATGAACTCCGGGTTTGGCGTGACGACGTAGCGCCGGGCACCGGATTGGATGAACGCTACGCAACGCTCCAGCGCTTCGTTATAGGTGACGTCGTCCACGCGCACGCCGAGCACGTCCATGACCTTACTGGCGAAGATACAGGAACGCTCCGCCGTCGTGGCCGTCATCGGTCTGGGCTACGCCGGCCTGCCCCTGGCCGTCGCCTTTGCCGAGGCCGGCTTTTCCGTCCTGGGCGTCGACGTGGACGGGGGGCGCGTCGCCGCCCTCGACCACGGTGAGAGCCACATCCAGGACGTCTCGCCGGATCGACTGCGCCGGCTGGTCCATGAGGGGCGTTTCCGCGCCACGACCGACTACGCCGCCCTGGGGGGCGCCGATACCATCACCATCTGCGTCCCGACGCCGGTGGGGCAGGGCCACCTCCCGAACCTCTCGTACATCGAGCAGGCGGTGGATGGACTGGCGCCACACCTGCGCCACGAGCAGCTGGTCGTCCTGGAGAGCACGACCTACCCGGGGACGACGGAGGAGGTCATCCAGCCCCGCCTGCAGGCCGGTGGCCTGCGGGTGGGCCGGGACTTCTACCTCGGCTTCGCGCCGGAACGAATCGACCCCGGGGCGACGAGCAGCCCCGGGTACACCCTGGCCACGGTGCCTAAGCTGGTCGCCGGGGCGACGCCCCACTGCCGGGAGCGCGTCGTGGCCCTCTACGCCACCATCGTGCGCACCGTCGTCCCGGTCTCCACCCTTAAGACAGCGGAGATGGCCAAGCTGGTGGAGAATGCCTTCCGGATGGTCAATATCGGCTTCGCCAACGAAGTAGCCCTGATGTGCGACCAGCTGGGGACTGACGTCTGGGAGGTGATTGACGCCGCCGCCACGAAGCCTTACGGCTTTCTGGCCCACTACCCTGGCCCGGGCCTGGGCGGGCACTGCATCCCGGTCGACCCTTATTACCTGGTGTGGAAGCTGAAGACGGTGGACTTCCCGGCCCGCTTCATCGAGCTGGCCGGGGAGATCAATCGCTCCATGCCGGCCTTTGTCGTCTCCCGCGTGGCCACGGCCCTGGAGCGACGCGGTGGCACCCTGCGCGGTGCGAACGTCCTCGTCCTGGGGGCGACCTACAAGCGCGACGTCGCCGACACGCGGGAGTCCCCCAGCCTGGACGTCCTGGCGTTGCTCCTGGAGGGGGGGGCGCAGGTGAGCTACCACGACCCTTTTGTCCCTGCGCTGACCATCCCCCTGCGGGCTGGGAGCGCCGCCCTGGCCACTACCTCAGCCGGTGTCGCCGGGCACGACGGCTGGGGCTTGCCGGGCCGGGACCTACCGGCCGCCGGCAACGGCGCCGTGGCCGCCGAGGACGGGGAAGCCGAGCACCGGCTGTCCTGCGTCGATCTCCCCCGGGGCCTGGACGCGGCCGACTGCGTGGTGGTGTGCACCGATCACACGACATACGATTGGGGAGATATCGCCGCCCGTGCCCGGCTCGTGGTAGACACGCGCAATGCCCTGCGCCACGTCCCTCAACCGCGGGCCGAGGTCGTCAAGCTGTAGCGCGCCATCACGCCGGCGATGGCCTTTCCCCCCCCGAACGACTCATTGGCACCGGTCATTGCGCCGCGGCGCCGCTCCCCCGCCCTGCGTATCCTGGTCTTCGGCACGCTGGCCCTGATGGCCGCCATTCCCGTGGCCGTTGGGGCGTTCCTGCACGTGGCGCTGTCCGGGACTTTCGACGGCCTGGACGCCCCGAGAGGCCTACTCAACGCCCCCCGCCTGGATACTCCCAGCGTGGACACGCCCGACTGGTCGAGTCGCCAGCGGGTGAACGTCCTCCTGCTGGGAACCGACCGACGGGAGGGTGAGACCGATCTCCCCCGCTCGGATACGATCATGGTCCTTACCATCGATCCCCAGTCTCGCACCGCCGGCGTCTTGTCCCTGCCCCGTGACCTCTGGGTGACCATCCCAGGCTATGGCAACGACCGCATCAACGCCGCCTTCGAGCTGGGGGAACGCGCCCGCCCGCAAGGGGGACCGGAGCTGACGCGCAAGACGGTGGAGGGGCTGCTGGGCGTCCCCATCCACCACTACGCCATCGTCGGGTTTACCGGCTTCACGCGCCTGGTCGACCAGGTGGGAGGGGTGGTGGTAGACGTGGAGCGTCCAATCAAGGACGACGAGTACCCCGACCAGAACTACAGCACGCGGCGCATCTATTTCCAGCCGGGGCTGCAGCGCCTCTCCGGAGAGACGGCCCTGTGGTACGTGCGCACGCGCCATGCCGACAGCGACTTCGGTCGCGCCCGGCGCCAGCAGCAATTCCTGCTGGCCCTGCGTAAGCAAGTGCTGCAGCTAGAGCTCCTACCCCGGACGCCGGCCATCCTGGCCTCCCTCTCGGACACCTTGCGCACCGATTTCCGGCCCCAGGAGATCCTGGCCCTGGCCGGGGTGGCAAGGGAGATCGATACCTCCAAGCTGGTCAACCGCGTCGTCGACGAGACCATGACCACCCACTGGGTAACCCCGGCCGGGGCGCAGGTGGAGATCCCCGACCGCGAGGCCATCCGGCGCGTCGTCCTGGACGTGTTCGGCAAGCCTGCCTGAGCCTCGGGGCCCGGGGCCCCGGCCCCCGGCGCCCGCGCGGGTCCGCCACGCCGCCACCGGCAAACTCACCACCACCCCGCCCGCCCCCCCCCCCGTACCACCACCCCCGAGCCCGACCACCGGGGCCGGCGCCCCGGGCCCGCGCGGGGGGCGCCCCCCCCACAGCGCGCCCCACACCCGGCGCGGGGAGGACTCGG
>JAUJOR010000034.1:0-11681 GCA_030447525.1 Chloroflexota bacterium
GGGGCGCCTACAAGCGACCGTTGTAGGGCAATGGTGCGGACACTCCCCTGCTCCCCAACGGGCCACTCACCCTGCTGGGTCGGTGGGACCAGGAGGACGTGGCGCCGTTGGGGCACCGGCGGCCGGCGCCCGCCGGCGCTCGCGGAGTAGAGTCCATGGACGCGGTTGAGGCACCGTACGCTGTCCCGCCCGCGGGAGCTACAACCCGTCATCGTGGGGGCAGCGCCTACCGATTGTCGGCCTGGCGCTGGTGGGCTTCGGCATCGCCACCTACCTGGCGCTGTACCAGTGGCGGGTCTTCGGCAGCGTCTGGGAGCCCTTCTTCGGCGAGGGTAGCCGGGTGATTCACCCGTCGGTGTCGCGCGTCCTGCTCCTTCCTGACGCCGCCCTGGGGGCGTTCGGCTACCTGCTGGACGCCGCCACCGGCGTGGTGGGTCGCGCGCGCTGGCGCACCATGCCCTGGATCGTCATCATCTTTGGACTGGCGGTCGGGCCTCTGGGGGCAGTCAGCATCCTGCTGGTGATCTTCAGCCGGTGCTGTTTGACGCCTGGTGCATGCTCTGGCCTCGCCTCGGCCATCCTTCTCTGATCATGATCGGCCTGGCGATGGACGAGCCCTGGCCGCCTTGCAGGCCCTGGGCGAGCGCGCCGGGACCGGCGCTCGACGTGGCGGGCGTTCTGGGGCTGGAGTGACCACCAGCTTCCCCGGTCACGGCACAGGCCCGGCCAGGCCCGGCCGCTGGCACCATACGGAGAATGTGGCGGGCTTCGCTGAGGACTGAACGATGTGGGCGCAAGCTCCTCAGCGCGATCCTCGGCGTGTGGCTGATGGCCGCCCCGGCCGTGCTCGGCTACGGCGGCATCGCCGCCGTCGATCGCAGCATCGGGCCACCTCGCCGGCTTTGCCTGCGTGGCCATCTGGGGGCAACACGTGGGGTGCGCTGGCTCAACCTGCCGCTTGGTATCGCTGCTGGTCATGCCGTGGGGGTTCGGCTACAACGTCGATCGCCACCGCCAATAGCCTGGCCGCCGGTCTGCTGCTCGGCGCCCTGGCCTTCGTGCAGTGGACCGTAGCGGGTGGAGCGCTTTGGCGGCGGTTGGTCGTCGCTGTTCGGCAGCGGAACGCCAAACCACGAGGCCGCCGACGGCTGAGCGCAGGCCGCCTGGCGTGGCTTGACCGACCGCACGCCGGGGAGCGCACTGGACGGCCCTCGCCTCCCCCGACTCCTCTGCCGGCGGGTCGGCGCGTGAGCCATGGCGCCCCTCTGGCGGGGATGTGGCATCAGCCGGCTGACGGGAGCACACGGTGCCATCGCGGTGACCGTGCAGGCGACGGTGGCGTAGCGTAGATCAGGCTGGAGGACGATCAGGCGGTGGACTCGGCCACTCCTTACCGGCCACTCCTGCCCCCGCGGGTCCGTGGGGCCGCCACCGCTCGGAGGGAGGGAGGTTACGCAGTGCGGATACCCAATATCGGCAACGTGGCAGTCGCGAGTTACTGTCTGTGCCAGTGGCCGTGGCCGCCGTGGCAGCCACGGCCGCCTCTCGCGCTCCTGGAGCCTGGAGGCATTCCTGGGCACACAGGTCGTGAGCCGGTGGCCCTCGTGCTCAGCCCCGATACGGAGACGGCCCGCGGATCGCTCTCCGCCATCGCCACCGCGGTGGCCACCATCGCCGCCACCACCTTCTCGCTGACGATCGTGGCCCTGACGCTGGCTACGCCCAGCAGCAAGACGCCCAAGCTGCTGCACAACTACATGAGCAACCGGGGCAACCAGGCCACGCTCGGCGTGCTCGCGGGCACCTTCGCCTACGCCATCCTCGTGCTCAGCCCGTCCGCAGCGGACCTCGCCCTTCGTGCCGGGGCTACCTCACCGGCGCGCCTGCGCTGGCGCTCGCCAGCGTCGGCGTCTTGATCTACTTCATCCACCACGTTGCCAGCATTCTCCAGGACACGAACATCACCGCGGACGCCGAGCGACGCACGCTCAGGTCGATCGAGGGCGCGTTCGTCGGACAGGCCGCAGCGCCAGGGGCGACGGGCCCTTGGAGGGGACCCGGAGGGGGACCGAGGGGGTGCCGGTGCCGGTGCCTGCGGAGGGGAGCAGCGGTACGTGCAGGTGGCTGAGATAGACGCGCTGGTGAAGCTGATGGCCGAGCACGACCTGGTGCTCACCGTCGAGCGCGAGCGCCGGCGCGTTCGTACCCAAAGGGGCGACGCTGGCCCGGCTCAGCCCGCCGGAGCGGGCCAGCCAGGAGGTGGTGCCCAGCGTCCGGCGGGGCTCCGGGCGATCGGGCAGGATCGCACGCACCAGCAGGACGTGGCATACGGCCGGCATCGTACTCTTCGTGGACATCGCCGTCAGGGCCCTATCGCCGTCGTTCAACGCCATCACCACCGCCTCCACCTGCATTGACCATATTGGCTCCATCCCGCGCCAGCTAGCGCCCATGGAGCTGCGGCCGCGCCGGTACGACTGGGACGGCAAGGGGCGAGTCATCGCGCGTAGCCTGACCTTGCGCCTTGCTGGTGCCGGGTTCGCCCAGATCCGCACCTTTTGGTGAGAGCCACCGGGTGATCTCGGGTGCACCTGCTGGAGGTCATCGGGGAACTGGAGCAGGTGGCGGACGCGCCTGAGCGACGGCGGCCAAGCTGGTGGAGCACGCCAACCACGTCGTCGCCGCCGCCGGGCGCAGCATCAAGGCTGAGGTCGACCGGGAGGCGATCAACGGAACGCTCCGGGGACCTGGGGGCCCGGCTGCAGGATGCGGGGAAAAAGGGAGGCATCATCCTCACCGGCGCAGTAGCGAGTCGCCGGCGGGCGGGTCGAGGAGCAGGGCTACCGGGGTGATCGCCCGTCGAGCCTCCGCATCATGGGGCCAGCGGTGGAGGCGCCCACTCAGTAGCAAGGAAACCCCTTTGGAAGCGGGTGGAGGGGCGCAGCCCGCGGGCTGCGCCCTCCTGCTCCAGTGACGCCCTGGCGCGTCGATCCCAGTTGGCGGCGCCGGCCGGCCGGGGCCGGCGCCGGTGGGTCCGGTGCCGGTGTTGCCGCCCGTCGTCCCGACGCCGGTGCTGCCCGGCGGGTTCGTCGCCGCCGATCTGGCCCCGTGTCCCCCCGCTTGCCGATAACGTTCCCCGGCGCCAGGGGCTCCGGCTGCTGCTGGCTGGGGCTGACCGGGCTTTTCGCGTCCACCTGCTCGCGCCGGAAGAGCCGCTGGAGCACCGGCCCGCTACGCCACTCGGTGTCCAAAAGACAAAGAAGGCGCCGAGACAGCAGGCCGACGACGACCAGCGCTGCCAGCGTGATCTTGTTCCAGCCGCTGGCCATACTCGCGTTGCCGTAGCCGCCTGGCCCCACGGCGTTCGTATCCGCTCTCCGCATCGCGTCCTCCTTTGCGGTGTGCTCGCTGCTACGCCCGCCGCACGCCCCTAGAGCAGCCCCTGTAGCCGGCGCCCGGCGCCCCCACGGAACGAGCTCCCCCCAGGTCACGTGGACGCGGGACGTGGCCGGCGGTGCGCGCCCCTGTTATTAACCTGCCTCGCTTGCACCTGACGAGTGGCGCTCCAGCCAGTGTGCCCCACAGGTGTAGTCGCGCTGGTGAACAGTGGTGAACGTACCGGTAAACGGGGCGCAACGTGCCAGTCACGTGCCTGCACGTTCACGGCGCGATGTAGTCTTCGACTCAACTTTACGGTGGCTTGCTTGGCGTGTCTCACTGGATGTTCACCGGTGTTCACGGGGACGTTCACTCACGTTCACAGGGACGTTCACCTCTCACCTCTAGGCTGTACAAGGGTGGGGCGCTCCGGATGAACAACCGGCAAGGCGCGGGCGCCAATAGTCGAACCCTGAGGCGAGCACGATTGAAAGGGGCAGACGAGATGCGTGTGGATCTCCACGCCAAGGTACAGACGCGGGATGGCGAGGACGCCGGCGACGTGCGGCGGGTGGTGTTCGACCCCCAGACGGCCGAGGTGACCGGCTTCGTGATCAACAGCGGGACGCTCCTGGGGCGCGACATTCTGGTGCCCCGCTCGGAGATCGAGCGCGCCAGCGCAGACGGGGAGGTGATCCGCCTGCAGCTGAGCAAGGCGGCGCTCGATGACTTGCCGAGCTATGACTTGGGCGACTACGCCGCCCCGCCGGCCGGCTGGGTGCCCCCAGCAGCCTACGGCTACGCCCCGGGAGCGTACCTCTGGCCCGCCGGCGTCATGTACGGCCCTGGGTTCGCTGGCCCTATGTACGGCCCTGGCTACAGCGGGTACGCCGCTCCCGGGGTGGGGTACGGCGGCGCGGCCACGGCCGTGGGTGCGGCTGCGGACAGCCATCCCGACGAGCCGGCGGTCGGCAAGGGGGATACGGTGCTAGACGCCGCCGGCGAGGAGGTCGGGACGGTCGAAGATGTGCGCTTCGACGAGGCCAGCGGGCGCCTGCGCGGCATCGTGGCGCGCACCGGGGGCGTCCTGCGCGCCGTGTTCGGGGGCCGCGAGACCGTGGAGATCCCGGCCAGCCAGATCGACCGGGTGGAGGAAGGCACCGTCCGCCTGAGCGTGCGCAAGGACGACGCCCCCGCGCTGCGCGACTAACGCCGGGCCCGGGACTCCGAGGGGCCGTTCCGGCGCCTCCTGCATCCGGCGAGTGCTCCACGTGTACGACACCCAGTCCTACACCAGTTAATGACACCGGGCGCACAAGAAGCACCAAAGACACAGGGGAGCAGTGAGATGGCGACGAACACGAGCCGAGCGCCCGACCGCGAGCCGGACGTGCGGGTGACGCAGGTGCGAAGCACGACGGTGCCGGCGCCGGCGGCGGGCGACGCGCCCGAGGTGGCGGACGGTACGCTGGAGATCCCGCAGGGCTACAACCTCGACCGCGACCGGGTGCGCTGGGGACCCGTCTTCGCCGGCTTCCTGACGGCGCTGGCCACCCTGCTGCTGCTCAGCCTGCTTGGCCTGGCCCTCGGCCTGACCGTCTCGGACACGACGGCGGCGGCCGTGCGCACGGGCGATGTCGCCCCCACCGGTACCGGCATGGGGGCGGCGATCTGGGGGGCCGCCTCCGCGCTGCTGGCTTTCCTGCTCGGGGGCCTGGTCGCCGGGCGGACGGCGGCCGTGTTCGATCCCCGGTGGGGGGCGCTCAACGGCATGCTGGTGTTCTTCCTGACTATCCCCTTTACCCTATGGCTGGCCGGCCAGGGCCTGGGGACGGTGCTCGGAACCCTGGGCAACTACTCCGCCGCACTGGGGGTCGGCGTCGATACGGCGCAGAACCTGGCCCAGGGGGCGGCTAACCGTGTAGGCCAGGCGGCGATCACCGTGCAGCCGGCCGACCTGGCGCGAGCGGCAGAGAACGCCCGCAACGCCGCCTGGGGCACCCTGCTGGCCATGGGCCTTGGGGTGGGCGCCGGCGCCGCCGGTGGGGCCATGGGCACGCGGCGCCATATTCGCCACGACCGTGCCCTGTAGCCAAGGACGAACGTCGCCCGGCGCTGGTGTAACCCTGTAGCGTCTGTAGCGTCCGCCCCCTTGTCTTGCCGTTCACCGGTACGTTAACGGGCGTTCACCGCAGCGTTCACCGGTGTTCACCGGCGCGACTATTCCTTCCCGGTAGTGTTGCCGTGGGCGCGTCGAACGATGCCCCGGCCAGTGCTGGCCCACCGGCACGGTGTCGTGGACCCTCCGTCCGGGAAACATGCCCGACGGTCACGCGAAGAACTGAAGAACAGGAGATCATACTCATGGCAGACATCCCCGTCCACCGCAAGGCAGGCATGGCCTGGTGGCCCTGGCTGCTCCTCGCTGCCCTCGTGCTCGGTGCCCTAGTCTGGCTCTTGGTCGCCTGGCTGAATAACGGCGACCGCGCACCCGCCACCACCCAGCCGGGGGCCGTGCCGGCCAACGCCACGCCGGCCACGGTCGCCCCGAGCGCGATCCTCGCCAACCCGCGCAGCTTCTACGACCGCCCGGTGACCACCAGCGGCGAGGTCACCGACATCGTCAGCCTGCGGGCCCTGGCGGTGGCCGGCGACCTGCTGATCGTCAGCCGGCAGGACCTGCGCGACGCGCAGGGCCGGCCCCTGACCACCTCTGTCTACGGACGCGATCCGGTGCGGGTGACCGGCACGGTGCGGGAGTTCAAGCTGGCGGAGATCGAGCGGGAGATCGGCGCCGATCTGGAGGATGACAAGTTCACCCGCTGGCTGGGCAAGCCGGTGGTCGTCGCAGGCTCCGTTGCCGCCCCGCCGGCGCGCTAGTCCTCGGTCAACCACACAGGTACAGCAACGCCGTCACGCGGGGGCCTTCCCCGCGTGACGTTTGCGACCCGACGGACGCAGCACACAGGCGCAGCACACAGACGCTCAATCACCAGTCCGCCGACCGCGGCAAGAGCGACAACACGCTTGGAAAGGAATACACCCATGGCCCGAGCACCACTTTCTCAACTGGACGACTGGGAGTTGGATCACGAGTCCCAGGATCTGCGTGGTCACCGGCTGGTAGACGAGCGGGGCGCCCTGCTCGGCACCGTCAGGGAGATGATCGTCGATACCGACGCCGAGCGCGTGGACGCGATTGTGCTGGACGATGGCGCCGAGTACCCGGTCAGCACCTTTGAGATCCGCGATGGCACGGCCGTGCTGCG
Source organism: Chloroflexota bacterium (assembly GCA_030447525.1). Lineage (GTDB taxonomy): Bacteria > Chloroflexota > UBA11872 > UBA12225 > UBA12225 > JAUJOR01. The sequence continues at coordinate 6,648 of JAUJOR010000034.1, forward strand.
GTCACCGGCCGGCCAGGCCGCCACCGGGGAAGTCACCGCCATCCCCCTCGTGGAGGAGCACCTCCGCGTCCGCAAGCGGGCCGCCCAGCTTGGCGAGGTGGAGGTCAAGAAGCGGGTGGAGACTGAGCAGCAGACCGTCGAGGTGCCTCTCACGCGTGAAGAAGTCGTCGTCGAGCGCCAGGAGGTGGAGCCACGCCCGGCCGAGCGTCCCATCGGCGCCGATGGCGAGACGATCCGCGTCCCGATCATGGGCGAGGAGGCCGTCGTAGAGAAGGAGGCGCTCGTGACCGGTGAGGTCATGATCGGCAAGCGCGCGGTGCAGGAGACGCGGCAGGTGCAGGATGCGGTGCGGCGGAGCCGGGTGGAGGTCGAGTCAGAGGACGAGGAAAAGAACGAGACGTAGTCGATCAAGCGGAAGACGAGTGCCAACCTGAAGCTCAACGGGCCGCGATCGTCGGCCGGCGATCGCGGCCCGAGCCATCATGCAGGCGTAGCGCAATGGGGCACTCAGAAGCGTCATGACGCCAGGTGAGGTAGACGCATCTTCGTGAACATGCCTGGGGGCAACGGCTTGCAGATCACATGCTAATGGGACGGTACGACACGATTGAGTCCCTACTGGCCTTGCTTGGGCGCCTTCGTCCGTCGGGGCCAGATTACCATTGGAGTTTGATCGGCACGAGCGCGCCGGTTCCATTCGGGCGAACGGCGGCCTCGCGCCGGCCCCCCTTGGATGATGGCACGGCCGACCACGTCCTCGTGGTCAAGGCTGCCGCTGCCCGCTACGTGGGGCTGGACATTCGCGGCCTGGCTCCTCCCACCCGGGCGAGTCAGACCTACCAGACGGCCGCCGCCACGTACCCCGCTCCGCTGACCGGCGACCGCCGTACGTCGCCGGATAGTGTTCGCTCGCACGGCGACGCCTCCCGTGCACCGTATGCAGTGGCACGCCGCGTACCCTCGACGGGTACTCCGGACCCGGATGGCCTGCTGCGGAGCGGGCCTGCGGGGCTGATCCCAGAGACGGTCGTGGCGCCGTTCACCCGTACGTTCACTGCCCTTCACCGCACCGTTTACCGGCATGTACCCTACCTCGCGTCGTGCCTGGCGTACGGTCGTGAGCGCGCCGCGTCAGCCGGACAGCCGTGCGGGGTAGCGGTAGGCACACTGCGGGCGGTGAGCGTCGTGCCGGTGATCCTCCAGCGGGTGCTCGCCGCCGGCAACCGGAGGCGGTGATACATGGGCCGGCGCTGGCCGCCGGGGCCGCGGCGTGAACGTTGGTCAAGACGAGGTGCTGATCGCCGTCGCCGGGCCACTCACCAGCTTCCTGGCCCGGTGTGTCATACCGCCAGCAAGAGCACCGTGTAGATGGCGGCACCTGCGGCGAACGCGCCGAAGCGGCTTTGGCGCTCCTCGGGCAGTTCTTCTTTGAGGACGTTGAGGATGACACCGCCAGCCAGGAACGCAAACAGGACGCCGAGTGCCACTTCCGGCAGGTCGACCACCAGACCGACTGCCCAACCCAGCACCACCGCAGTGGCCAGCACCCAGCGGCCGCTGCTCGCGTAGGCCGCCTTGTGGTGCCGGCGCAGGCCGACATCGTTGACGAGGAGGTGCAACGCCATGGCGACAGCGAAGAAGAGCACACTCGGCAGGTTCTGCTCCGCTCGGTGGAGCAGGAGGTACCCGACCAGTGCGTTGTAGACGGCGAAGGCCGAGACGTGTAGCCAGAAGACCCCTGCGCTCGTGCGGTCCGCCTGGCCACGCTCCCGCTCCCGGGACGAGGCCGCGACGCGCTCAAGACCGTAAGACGTGATCAGCCCGAGGAGGGCAATGAGGTACACGTGGTGCTCCAGGAACGCCAAACGCTGGCCGACCGCCTCGACCAGTGTGCTCTGCGATCGGGCGAGCTCAGGCAGGAGGTGCACAAAGACGTACGCCACCGAGATCCCTCCGGCCAAGGAGAGCCAGCGGCTGCGTGGTACGAGGTCCAGGAATCGCAACCGGTAGCCGAACAAATGCACTAGTGCCATGCTGGCCGCTGCGACGAACGAGACCAGCGCCGTCACTGCCGTCACGCCGACTGCCCGTGCACGAAGCACGCCATTGATATGCGCCGTTGTGACGCGCAGAAGCGGCTCCACCTGCGCACTCGGTATGCAGCCTTGCGGCGCAGGGACGCCATGCGGGGCGCGCCATGGCCGGCCAGGGGCCAGTCAGGCGGCACCACCATGCACGAGTCGAAGTCACGCTGACACGCTGAGCGGGGTCAAGGACGACGTACGCAACCGCCGCCGTTCGGGGTCAATCCCTCTGGGAGACTTGAGCCGGATGCCAACCGTAAACGGCGCGGTGAACGAGGTGAACGTACTGGTAGACGGTAGGCTTACGCCGGGGAGACGTGCCAGACGTGGCACACCACTTGTACTGGTCGGCTCTCCGAGGAGGATGACCATCATGCAGCCGTCGCCGTCAGCGTGGAATCGACGCAAGATCGTGACTACGGTGCTTGCGCTGGGCCTGGGGAGTAGCGCAGGGAGTAGCGCGGCCTGCCGTGGCCCCCAGGCCACCGAAACGGGGGCGCCCGCGCCCGCCACCGGAGGATCGAGCGGGCCGCCGCCGCAAGCTCGGCTGCCGGACGCCCCTGCGAGCGCGCAAGAGCTGACGCTGCAGGTCGTCGATGGGCGCTTTCCGGCCATCAGGTTCAATGTCCAGCCCGGTCCGGTGCGCCTCAACGTCAATGCCCGAGGAGGGCCCTACACGCTGCAGATCGAGACGCTCCTGGCGCCGCAGCGCATCCCGCCCGACACCACGACGCTGATCGGGTTTACGGCGACGAGCCCTGGCGAGTACCTCATGGAACTGATGGGAGAGCAGAAAACGGAGACGGCGATCCTCGACGTCCGCCCGGCCAGCGCACGGTAGTGGTGCATCCGCCCAATAGCGATCGCTCCAGGAGTGCAGGCGATGCCGAGCCGCCCCGCGCCGGCGCGCCGGGTTCGCGCGTGCGCGCGGCGGTTGCCGAGGTTGACCAGCCCCTCGCCCAGGCGGTCGATGTAGATCGCCGTACACCGAGGCGCCGAGACTCAAGCGCAGGGCCCACTGCACCACGATCTTGCCCACGATGGCGTCCAGCGGGTCGGAAGCGCCGCCACGATTGAGGACGAGGAGCATGACCAAGGAGGCCACGGCGCCGTCGCTACCGCGTCGATCGCCTGGTCGAGATGGTTGCCGAAGCCGCTGTTGCGCTTGAAGCTGCCGGCGGAGGTCAACCCCAGGCTGGCAACAAGCGCGACCACCGGATGATCAGTAGTACTGCAACGAGACGTCGATCTGGTACGCCATCCCCACCTGTGATCTGGAAACCCTCGTTGCCGTGGTAGTCTCCAGACGTTCGCCGACGTACCGAGCCACCACATCTCCATCGTGAGCAGCAGGGGCGTCGCCTAGAGAAATGCACCGGCGAAGGGGCAGACGAAGTCCGGCCTCCTGCTTCCAGGACCCGGTTCACGCTGGCTCACGCCGAGATCTGTGCCTTCCATCCCACTCTGGCCTCCAGTCTGCTCCACTCTGGCCCACTCCGGCCCACCCGCGCGGGCCCGGTGCGCGCGTGGTGTTGTGGTGCAGGGTCACGTGGAAGACCGCCCCTCGCCGGGCCGGCTCTCGGCCCACAGCCGCCCCGCGCAGCTCGACAATGGCGCGGGCGATGGCCAGCCCCAACCCCGATCCACCGGTGGCGGCAACGTGGTAGAAGCGTTGGAAGATCGCGTCCAGCTCTCCTGGGCGGGAATACCAGGCCTCGTTGTCACCACGCGCAGGTGGACCTGTCCTGCTGCGGGTGGCTTGGCCGTCGATGGTGACGTGCCCGGTGGGTAGAGGCGGTCGTGGGCGTTGGCCAGGAGATTGGTGGTCATCTGCTCCAAGCGCCAGGCGTCACCGTCGATCGCCAGCGGCACGGGGAGGTCCAGCTCGAGCGTCTGCCCCTTCTGGTGCAAGAGGGACTGCATGGCGGACGATACGCCGGAGATGCACGGTGCGTAGGTCGAGTGGCTGGAGGTCGAGCCGCAGCGTGCCGGTCTCGTTCTGGTTGATCGTCAGCAGATCGTCAATCAGGAGATTGAGGCGCTGACGTTCCGTTGCGCGTTCAGCTAACAGCTGGCGCTCGTCGGGACGCAGCGGGCGGCGGCGCTGGCGGTCACCTGCCCAGGGCCGCGGGCGGGCCAGGGGAGGTGTGCGGAGATCGTGGGAGATGGTGGACACGAACTCAGTGCGGAGCTGATCCAGCTCTGTCAGCCGCCGCCTGGTCGTGTTGGGCCTGCGCGTTCGCCTCCTCGCGCACCAGCCGCCGCGACAGGGCTGCCGTCCCCACCCCGACCAGGGTAAGTACGGCGAGACACGCTCATCGCTCGGAGCGGGTAGGCGGTTCCCGCCCAGAGCGGGAGCGTCGGCGCGATGGCCACCACGACGGCCACCACGGCCGCCGTATAGAGCAGCGTGCCTCGCGGGGACAGGTTCATCCCCGCCGAGATGACCGCCAGGTAGAAGCCGATAAAGAGCGCCCACCAGGCTCAGCGTCCAGGAAGTACAGCAGCCCGGCCACAGGCAGATCGGCGAACGGCACCCAGGCATAGGAGCGCAGCCGGCGCAGGCGATGTCGCGCAGCGGTACCGACGATCCCATTGTAGCCCGCCAGGACGAGCACGAACGGCCACAGCGGATGGTCATGGTCCGGCCGACGATCGGCCAGGCTAAGGTGATGAGCAGCATCGCCGCCAGGGCGACACAGCGCATGACGGAGAGCATGCGGTCGAGCGGGAACCGCGACCTTGCCCGCCGTGGGGGCGTTGGGTTGATCGCAGCTCCCACCTTCCTCTGCCCCTATGACGCACCATCAGCACGAGGTCCCGGCAAAGAAGCCGTCGCACCCCTACCTGACGCCGGGCCGTGCGCGCGCCCGCTCCGTGCGCGCGCCCGCCTGTGCGCGCGCGCCCGCTCCGTGCGTGGCGCTTGCCCGTGCGTGGCGCCCGCTGCGTG
>JAUJOR010000034.1:11781-17572 GCA_030447525.1 Chloroflexota bacterium
GTGCGTGGCGCCCGCTCCGTGCGTGGCGCCCGCTCCGTGCGTGGCGCCCGCTCCGCGGGGAGACCGCTCATGCGCCCGCTGCACCGCGTGTGTAGACGTAGAAGATGGCCCCACCGACAAACGACAAAGCAGGGGCTGGCGAAGGGACGAGTACGCCGGTCCATCGGGATGAACGGGTTGGCCAACGCACCAGGAGATGAGCCGGCCGGCGCGAGGATGCGAGCCCCAGCGTGATACCCACGGAGTCGGCGACGATCACCGGCCGCTGCTCCCGGCCGGCGAACAGTCGGTCGTCCAGGTCGATGGCCAGTTCGCGCTCCATCGCCTGGACGGTGAACGGGCGCACGGTACCCGTGACGGTGATGGGGACCTCAGGCGCCGGGCCGGTGGGCCAGCCGGGGAGCGCCGCGAGCGTCGTGGCGCTCACCACCAGCAACTCGTCGCCGAAGCGTGGGTCGCCGTCCTCAATGGTGAAGGCGTTGCGCCCTACCAGCCCGTGGAATGTTCCAACCACCCTCACTGCTCTGCCGTAGAACGCGCCGGGCTGCGTGATGATCCTGGCGACGGTTGTGCTGCCCTCCTGCTCGGCGAACCGCCCCCCGCGGAGGAGGACGAGCGTGGCCTCCAGCGATGGGGTGAGCAGGAGCAGGAGCGCTAGGAGGCCAAGCCCCATGGCCAGCCACAGCCCCGTGGCCGGGCTCACGTGGCCCCACCGGCGGGCGCCGAGGGAGCGGGCGTCAGCTGGCCTGGCCATGGGATCCCGTTCCTGGTGCAGGGCGCGCCTGCGGCGCATCGTCCCCCGGGGGGGATACTGCTTGCCTGCCGCGCCCTCCTCCCATTGCCCCGTCATCGCTTCTTTACCATAGGCGAGCGAGATCAACGCGCCGGTAAACAGAAGTGAACATGACAGCGCCCAGCGGTGAACGTACTGGTGAACGACTGGTTGGCCGATCTCGCCTGACCATCGCAGCCCGTTCGGGCGCGTCGTCGGCGAGGGCAGCGCCAGTGGCCAGCCCCAGCCCGGCGGCCCCGGCGGCCCCGGCGGCCGAATCACGGCGCCTGGTCCGCCGTCCGTGCCAGGGGGGCCGGACGGCAGGGAAGCGTCATGTGGAAGACCGCCCCCTCCCCCGGCCGGCTCTCGGCCCACAGCCGGCCACCGTGCAGCTCGACCAGTGACCGGGCGATGGCCAGCCCCAGCCCGGCGGCCCCGGCGGCCCCGGCGGCCCCGGTGGCCCCGGTGGCCCCGGTGGCCCCGGTGGCCCCGGTGGCCCCGGTGGCCCCGGCGGCCGAGGCGGAGCGGTGGAAGCGCCGAAAGATCCCGTTCAGGTCCTCCACCGGGATACCTGGGCCATCGTCCCTCATCAATAGATGCACCTCGCGGTCGGTGGCACGGCCGCCGACCGCGAGGTGCGTGCCGGGTGGTGTGTGTTGGTAGACGTTGGCCAGCACGTTGGTCACCGCTTGCTCCAGGCGTCGCGCGTCGCCCTGGGCCGGGAGCGGCTCCGGCAGGTCGAGGGCGAGTGTCTGGCCCTTCTCACGCAGCAGCGGCTGGAGCGCCATCGTGGCCCCGGTGACGACACTGCGGACGTCGATGGGCGCACGGTCGAGGCGCAGCGCGCCCGCCTCCAGCTGGTTGAAGGCCAGCAGGTCGTCGATGAGCAGGCTGAGGCGGTCGATGTTGCGCCGCGCGTTGTCGAGCCGCTGGCGCTCGTCGGGTCGCAGGCGGTCGGCGGCGCTCATCGCCACCATGCCCAGCCCCGCCCGCGCCGCGGTCAGGGGCGTCCGCAGGTCGTGGGAGACCTTGGAGATGAAGTCACTGCGCAGCCGGTCGAGTTCCGCGAGCCGCTCGGTCCGGCCTCGCCCCGCTCGTGCCTGCGCCTCTTGGTGCACTAAGCGTCGCGAGAGGATGGCCGTGCCGACGCCGACGAGGGCCAGCACGATCAGCCGGACGGCCAAGGTGCGCAGTTGGACGGGTGTGCCCGCCCAGTGGGGGAGGGTAGAGGCAATGGCGGCGACCATCACCACCACGGCGCCGGTGTAGAGGAGCGCGCGGGGCAGGGCAAAGCTGGCCGCCGCCGTGACCACGGCGAGGTAGAAGCTGACGAAGAGCGGCCCGCCGGGCTCGGCGTCAAAGAAGTACAGCAGCGCGGCGACCGGCAGGTCGAGGTACGGCACCCACGTGAAGGAGCCCAGCCCGCGGCCGCCGCCGCGGCGGCGTACCACCTCCACCAGGAGGTTGTAGAAGGCGAACGCCAGGACGAACGGCCACACCGGCTGTCCGGTGCGGCCGGGAAGGGGCCAGGCCAAGGTGATCAGCAGCATCGCCGCCAGGGCGATCCAGCGCATCCCCGCCAGCACCCGATCCAGGGCCCGCCGCAGGTCCTCGTCGGCGGGCGCGCCTGGATCGGTGGTGCCGGTTGGCCGTGCCATGCTCACGTCAAGCCTACCCTCTTCTGGTTGGAAGAGGTGGCAGGTGTCGGCGGACGTGCCCGTCCACCCTCCAGCTGACGCAGCTGACGCCCCGTATCAGGGCCGCGGCAGGTCCAGGATGACCTGCATCTCCTGGTTCACTTGGCTGAGAAAGCCGGGGTCGGCCTTTGCCTCGCCATTGGCGATCTTGGCGATCGCGGGATCGCGTACTCTGTAGACCTCCGGCGCCCGGAAGTTCCAGGGAACGCTGTAGGGCTCGTTGATCTCCTTGACTGAGTTCAACTGGGCAAGCTGCGCCTGCTTCGGTAGCCCCGGATGGTTCAGGATGCGCGGATCGGCATACACGTCCGGCCGCCCGCCGAGCGTGGTCGAGCCGCTGGTCTGCAGGCCCAGGGCGACGCCGAACTCCTTATCCGTGACGAACTTGAGTAGCTCGAACGCAGCGTCCGGGTGCGTGCTATCGCGCGTCACGGCGTGGGCGTCGCCAGCGAACATGCCGCCCCGCTTGCCCGTTCTGGGGTGCTTCGGCATCATCATGCCGTTCCACTCGAACGCCCCTTGCACCTTGGGTTGGATCTCCGCCGTCTTGAAATTCAGGTACGTCCGGCCGATCATCGCCACCTTGCCCTGGACAAACGCGGCGGCAGCGCCCTGGAGCGGATGGAGAATGCCCTCGCGGTTGAACATCCGCTCGTACCACTGCAGCGCCTCGAGCACCTGGGGCGTGTCCATGGTCGCCCGCTTCCCGTCTTTGGAGAAGCTGTCGCCCCCCCACTGGCGGAGGTGGGCGACGAAGTTCTCGCCGCCCCAGGTCTGAACGGCGTAGCCCCACTGCACCGTTTCGCTGCCCTGGCGGATGGTGAGTTGCTGGGCCGCCTTGACCAGGTCGTCCAGGGTCCAGTTCTCGGTCGGCGGCTGCAGACCCCGCTCTCGGAGGAGGTTCTCGTTGTAGAAGAACCCCGAGGCCAGCACTTGCCCCTTGAATGGCAGACCGTGGAGCTTGCCTTCGATGCGCATGATCTCGACCATTTCCGGGAACCAACCCTTGAGGTCGACCTTGTCGCGGGCGATGCGGTCGTCGATGGTGATGAAGGCGCCGTTGGCGGAGAAGTTGTGGTAGCTCTGATCGCCGGTGTAACAATGCACGTTGTCCGGCAAGGTATTGCTGACCGCCATCGTCTGCAGCTTCTCGATCATGTTGCCCGTGATCACCTCGCGCTCGACGGCGATGTTGGGGTGCTGCTCGCGGAATACGGGCAAACGGGCGTCGAAGGCCTGCTCCTCCGCCCGGGCGCGCTCGCCCAACCGCAGCGTGGCCGGCGTCCCGGCCCCGCCCGCCGGCCTGCCCGGCCCGCCGCCGGCTACCCCTGGGCCGCAGGCGGCGAAGAGCGCGCCGGAGAGGCTCGCTACCGAGCCGAGCAGGCTCCGGCGTAGCAGCCCTCTGGCGTCCACGCCCCTCGGCGGCCACATTGCTCTGACTGCCATGTCCGTGCCTCCCGTTCGGCGGTTGCAAGATGGAGGGGGCGCGCTCCCAACCGGCGTGGCGCACCTCGCACCACTACAACCGCGGCAGGTTGAGGACCTGCTGGATCTCGTTGGTCATCTCGCCTAAGGTGGACGGGTTGGGCGCCTGCTTCAGGTCGGCGATGTCATTCAGGTACCGGTTGACGATGTCCTGGATGGCCCCCGGCTGCGTGAGCCGGAAGTTGGCTGGGTAGGTATAGCTCTCCGGCTGGTCGATGTTGTCGCAGTTGGCCTTCATCGCGCCCTTGGGGAACCGCGAGTCGGTCAATAACGCCTCCGAGCAGTACACGTCTTGGCGGAAGCCGGGGGTGAGCGACCCCACCGGCTGAAGGGCCAGGTTGATCCCGCTCTGCCGGTTGGTCAGCCACTTCAAGAGCTCCCACGCCCCGTCGCTGTTCTTGCTCGACGTGTTGATCTGCTGCGTATCGATGGAGAGGAAGCCGCCCCGCCGGCCGGTGGGCCCTTTGGGCACGATGTCGAACGTCCACTCGAAGTTGCGGCCGACGGCGCTCGCCACGCCCCCGCGCTCGCCAGCCAGCCGGCCGAAGTAGAAGGCGACCTTGCCCTCACCGAACTCCTTCGCGCCGTAGGCTCGGGGCGCGAACAGCCCGGCCTTGATGTTGTCGTAGAACCAGCGGATGGCCCGCCCGCAGGCCGCTGAGTCCATGGTGCACTTCGTCCCGGCGCCGTCCGACGGGGTGAAGAACTCGCCATTGAATCGCCGCACGTTGGCCACCGCCGTCTCGTAGCTCCCCCAGCTGTAGGCCACGGGGTAGAAGTCGGTGCCCGGCTGCTGCAACCGCCGCGCGCTCTCCAGCATGTCGTCCAGCGTCCAGTTTGGGGTGGGCTCCGGCAGGCCGGCGTTCTTGAGCAGGTCACGGTTCCAGTACAGGAACATCCACGCCACCTGCCCGCGTACCGGCAGCCCGTAGACCTTGTTCTCGATGACCTTCAGCGCCTCCTGCCCGCGGGCGGGCCAGTCGGTGAGCTTGAAGTCCTTGTCCTTGCTGATGAAGGGATCGACGGCCAGGGCGGCGCCCTTCACCGCGTACTCTTGGTACTTGATGTTGGACTGGTGGGCATAGTGGATATCGCCGATGCTGCCGCCGGCCATCAGGGTCTCCTGCCCCTGGTAGAGGTCACCGGTGATGGGCTCGTAGGTGGCGTGGTATCTGCCGGCGAACTGCTCGTTAAAGGCCGCGATGTTCTTCTCGTAGCCCTCCTTTTCCGCCCCGGCGCGGGCGTGAGTGCGGAGCTCGACCACTCGCCCGCCGGCCGCCGGCCGGCCGTCCCCGCCGCCGGCTACCCCTGGGGCGCAGGCAGCCCCCAGCGCCGCCGAGATTCCCGCCACACCGCTCAGCACGCCCCGCCGCGAGAGGTGCGGCAGCCGCGTCGCTTCGCCCCCTGCCGTTCTCGATAACATTGCGCATACTCCCTCTGACGCCGCCGTCGCAACCAAACCGACGCCCGCTCGCGGGCCGTTTCACGTTCGTGGCGTTGCACTTGCCGGCGAAAGCGTAGCGTCGGACCATGCACGTGCGGGTAAACGCCGGTGAACGTCCCGGTGAACGGGAGGGTCGGGCACCTCTGGATCGCCAGGCGCATCCTCTGTGGCCGTGCTCGAACTCCGACGTGCCGTTCATGGGCACGTCCACCACGCTTCACCGTGGCGCGTTCCCGCTCCCTAGCAGGAGGCGGTGATGGCTCCACGTCGTCGAGTGACACCGCGACGACCGTCGCGTCCGCCGCGCACGTCGCATTCCGCGGTGCGGGGGACAAGGGGTAGACGGTCCCGAGCAGGATGGCTTTAGGGGCGCACGGGGTCACGACCGAACAC
>JAUJOR010000017.1:0-6225 GCA_030447525.1 Chloroflexota bacterium
GGGGTGCCGGGGCGGCGCGCGCCGGGGTTGCTTACGGTATCTCTAGTTCCCTGCTTGTGGGGGCCGGGCTTGTGGCGGGGGTCGGGCGCCATCGCGTGGGGTCTATTTTGCGGTCATGGGGGGGCCCGGGCGCTCCCTCCTGCATCTCGGTCGCTGTAGCATCTAAAAGGGCCCGGGCAGGCCGCGGGCGCTCTGGGGCGCCCGCGGCCTTCGTGTTGCCTCTCCGGGGAACGCCCCTGGTGGGTTGTCCGCAGGGGGAGTGTCCCTGGTGGGGGTACCGGCAACGGCCGTGGGTGGTCAACAAGCCACCCGCAGCCGTTTGTGTTCTGATGCCGCTGCTGCCGATTGACTGTGGGAGACGATAGGGTGATCAAGACCCTGGGACTGGCAAAGTACGCCAAGACGGCCGCCATGGTGGCCACAGGCGCCGCCGGCGATGGCCCGCTCTTCTTGCTGGACTACCTGCTGCGCTTCTTGCGCGTGGCCCTGTTGCTGACGGTGTGGCGCACCATCCTGGCCACCAGCGCCCCGGCGGCGGGGCTATCGCTGGACGCCGTGCTCACCTATACCCTGGTCGCCGCCGTCTTCGCCGACCCGCTGGCCGCGCGCACCGGCCTGGAGGAGGCGCTGTGGAACGGCTCGATCACGACGCGCCTGCTGCAACCGATGGCTCTAGTGGGGCACTACGCCGCCGAGATGACGGGGGGCTGGCTGCTGGGCTTTACCCTGTTCTCCCTGCCCCTGCTCCTCGCCGCCCCCCTCCTGGGGGTCAACCCTCTCCCGGCCAATGTCGGGGCCGGCCTCCTCTTTCCGGTCAGCCTGGCCCTGGGGGTCAGCGTGGGCATGGCCGTGGATTTCATCTTTTGCGCCTTGATGGTCACCTTCGGCTGGTCGGTGTGGGAGGTGGAGCGCTGGCGCTCGGCCCTCAGCACCGTGCTCTCCGGGGCCCTCTTACCCCTGTCCGTTTTGCCCTGGGGCCTGGGGGACGTCCTGGCCTGGCTGCCCTTCGCGGCCATGGCCTGGGCGCCCTTGAGCATCTACACCGGCACAGGTGACCCGCGGCCCCTGCTGGCCCTGCAAGCCTTCTGGGCGGTGGCGCTCTGGACGGGGGCGCAGCGCCTGTGGCAGGCCAGTCGCCAGAAGGTGGTGGTCTATGGCGGCTAGAGCGGCGGGCGCCGTGGCGCGGGCCCTGGCCCTATGGCGGGTCGCCGCCTACCTCGACCTGATGTTCGTCACCCGCGGCCCGCAGCAGGCCCTGGGCTACGCCGTCACGGACAGCGTGCTCAGCCTGGCGGCCGCCTCCGGGACGCTGCTCCTCGCCGAGCGCTTCGCCGGGATCGGCCACTGGACACGCCACCAGGTGATCTTCATGCTGGGCTACGCCATCCTGGCCTCCGGGATCTTGAGCGTCCTGTTCGGCTATAACGTCCTGTTCATCAGCCGGCGTCTGGGTCGGGGGCAGCTCGACCACACCCTGCTCCAGCCCCAGCCCCTCTGGCTGTCCCTGCTCACCGAAGGGTTCATGCCCTTTTCCGGCGCCGCCGAGCTGTTGCCCGGTGTGGGCCTGCTGCTGTGGGCCGCCCGCCGCCTGGAGGTGGCTGCGACGCCGGGCTGGATCGCCTTGCTCCTCCTCAACCTCCTGGCATCGGCGGCCGTGGTGTGGAGCTTCAGCTATCTCTGGGGCAGCCTGGCCTTCTGGGCCCCCCGCGCCGCCGAGGAGATCAGCAGCTCGGCCATGCGGATGATGTCCCAGCTGCGGTCGTTCCCCCTGGATGGGGCCGGGGGGCTGCTCACCGGCGGGCTACTCAGCGCCCTCCCCGCCGGGTTCGTCGCCTGGTATCCCTGCCGGGCCCTGCTGGGGATCGACCCCTCACCCTACGCCGTCGCCGTCACGCCAATGGCCGCGGGCGTCGCCCTGGCGATTGCCCTGTGGGTCTTCTGTCGGGGGAAAAAAGAGTATGATCGCACCGGCTCACAACGCTACAGCTCCTTCGGACACCGTCGTTGAGCTGCGGGGGGTCTGGAAGGTGTACACCCAGCGCCAGCGCAGCGCCCGCCTGGGCGACATCTGGGGCACCCTCTGGCGTCCCCACCTGCGGCGCGTGGAGGCCCTTCGGGGGATCGACCTGACGGTGCGCCGCGGGGAAGTCGTCGCCTATGCCGGGCCGAACGGCGCCGGCAAGAGCACCACGGTCAAGCTCCTGTCCAGCCTGCTGGCTCCCGACGCCGGGACGGTGCGCGTGCTGGGGATGGACCCGGTGGGCGAGCGCGTCCGATTCGTCGGGCGCATCGGGGTGGTATTCGGTCAGCGTACCGAGCTGTGGTGGGACCAGCCCGTGGCGGCGAGCTTGGAGTGGAAACGGGTGGTGTGGGACATCCCTCGCCCGCGCTATGAACGGATGCTCGGTTTTCTCACCGAGGTGCTGGGGCTGGGCGACTTCTGCCACACCTTGGCGCGCGAGCTCAGCCTGGGGCAGAAGATGCGCGCCGACCTGGCCATGGCCCTGTTGCATGAGCCGGAGATCCTGTTCCTGGACGAGCCGACGCTGGGCCTGGACGTCCTGGCCAAGCGCAACATCCTGGCCTTTATCAAAGAGCTGAACCGCGAGCGCCGCGTCACCGTCTTCGTCACCAGCCACGATATGTCCGACCTCGAGCAGCTCGCCGGGCGCATCGTCATGATCCACCAGGGACACATCGCCTTCGACGGTCCCTTCGCCGACTTGCGCAAGACGTTCGCCGACCGGCGCCGCCTCCTGATCGAGACCGCCGGCGGTCCACCCCCGGCGCTCAGTGGGGCCGACCTGGTGGCCAGCGCCGTCGGGCGCCACGAGTACATCTTTGACGCCTCTCGAGTAGGGATCGCCACCCTCCTGGCCGAGGCAGGGCGTGACGGCGAGGTGCTGGACGTGGAGACCCACCGTCTCCCCATCGACGAGGTCATCGCCGACATCTACGAGCGCTGGCAACGGGGCGCCACGTCTCAGGACGCCACGCCCTGAGTTGTGGGGCGGCCTACAGATCCGCACCAGCAGGGGGCTGTGGGGCGTCGCAGGGCCGTCCAGCCCCTCCCAGGATGTGCTTCGGCAGAGTACGACATATGTATTGAAGGTGGTATACTTTCCACAGTGGTATTGTGCCTCGCGGCGGCCCTTGCCGGGCGGGCATGACCGTCTTGTACTCGGAGAGGATATCCCTTTGGAACACCCCATCACGCCACAGCCCCCCCTCCAGCCCGTCCTCGCCGGGCTGGAGCTGGACAGCGTCCCGGCGGCGCCCCGGGCGGGCGGGGCGCGTCAGCCGGTGGCCCGTAAGGGCCGCCGGCGCTACTGGAGCATCCGAGACCTGTCCCGCCGCTTGTGGCTTGGCCGGGGCTACGATCTGCTCCGCCAGCTCATCCATAGCGGCATCCTCCCGGCGACGCGCTCTGCCCACAGCTGGTGGATCGACGACGCCGACGTGAACGGCCTGCGCCTGGCCTTCGACGACCGAGCGGGTAAGGTGCGTGCCTTCCGCAACCTGGAGGGCTGGCTGGGCGAGCGCTGCTGGGTCGTACCAGGTACACCGCAGATGGCGTCCCCAAGCGAGGGGCAGACCGTCTTCCGCTGGCGCGGGGTTGCCTACCTGCCCCGGGGGTTGTGGGCGGTAGAGCAAACGCCCTCGGGTGAGACCGTCTACCGGCACCGCCCGCCCGGCGCCCCAGACGCCGTCCCGCCCCTGCCGGTTCCCCGCGCCGCCTGAAGCCTGTGGCGCCCTGGCCGCTGTGGCGCTCCTGGCCAGCGGCAGGGGCCGGTAAGTCCCGGTTGCTGAGTCCCGACTCATGATCCGGCGCTTCCACGTCGTCGTCCCCCACGTCGGTGTCGGGGGCCGGCCGCAGCCGGTGTGGCGAGTGGGGAGCGTGCTCAAGTTCTGCCTGCAGCTGTCCCGCGTCGAGCGCGCTTACATCTGGCGCACCGGCGGGGTCACCATAAACGGGCACCCCGCAGCGGCCCAGCACCTCCACTGCCGCCCTGGCGATGAGGTAGAGGCCTGGTACCCCCAGGCGACGAGCGGGGTGCAGCCGCAGCCGGAGATCCCGCTGCACGTCCTGTACGAGGATTCCTGGCTGCTGGCCGTGGCCAAGCCGGCCGGGCAACTATCCCACCCGGCACGGGGTGAGCAGCACGGTACCGTGGCCAACGCCGTGGCCGCGCGCTTCCGCATCGCCTCGGGGGAGGGCCCGGAGCCGGTGCGGCCGGTGCACCGCCTGGACCGAGACACCTCCGGCCTCCTGCTCTTCGCCCGCGACGCGACGACCGCCCGCGTCCTCGCCCGCCAGCGGGCCGCCGGGGAGCTCACGCGAGACTACCTGGCCCTGGTCGCCGGCCGGCCCCCGGCCAGCGGTGAGATAGACGAACCCCTGGGACCGGATCCTTTGCACCGCACCCGCCGCCTGGTGTTCCGGCCGGCATCCCTCATCCGCGTCGATCCGGCACACCACCAGCCCGCCCGGCCGGCCGGCTTCCAGGAGGCCTACACCTCGTATCGGGTGGTGCAGTACGGTGCCCGCGCCACCTTGGTCGCCGCTCGGCTGGGCACCGGACGCACCCATCAGGTGCGAGCCCATCTGGCCGCCGCCGGCCACCCCTTGCTGGCCGATACGCTCTACGGCGGCCCGACCTGGCCGGGCTTGCAGCGGCAGGCCCTCCACGCCTGGCGCACCCGCCTGCGTCACCCGGCCACTGGGAGGCGCTTAACCTTGATCGCCCCGCTGCCGGAAGACCTGCGGGGGGCGGCAGGGGGGGCCATCCTGGAAGTCTGACGTCTCCGGTCTCGAGTGACAGGCCGCAGGCTCGGCGCCAGACGGCCTGACAGGTCAGACCAGGAAGGCCAGACCGGAAAGGTCAGGCGAGAGACCAGGGCCTCAGGGGGCGCCCGGGGGAGCGGCCGGCGTGATGACGTAGGCCGTGCCCCCGGAGCGCGCCAGCCACAGGGATTCCAGCTGGGCGCGGGGGTAGGTGCGTCGCACGGTGCGGTTACTGGGCGCTGCCGGGTCGTCCACCACGGGATTGCCGGAGCGGTCGAAGCCGGAGAGCACCGCCAGATGGCCGTTACTCCTCGCCAGGGGGGCGCCCTCCAGCTCGCCGGGCTTCCAGCCATAACTGAGGATCAAGGGCACCCCGGCGGCGATCCATCCCTCCGCGTCGGCCAGGCCACGCAGGCGGACGACATAACCCTCCAGGCCCTGGGTCGCCGCGTAGGCGGTGTTGAACGGCCAGTTACCGCACCCGCGGTAGACCCAGTCGTAGACGCCGGCCACGGCCGCTCGGACGCCAGGCTCGCATGGCCCGGGGTGACCCTGCCAGTACCCCAGCACCATGGCCACTGAAGTGGGGCTGCACCATGCCTCCCCACCGTCCGGATAGACCATCTGCGAGCACGAAGGCACCTCCAGCAGAGGATCCCACAGGGCCGGGTCTCCCCCGGCTGTACTCCCGGCACCCCCGTTTCCGGGGCGCCCGCCGGGGACGTCTGAAAGGGCGACGGCCACCCCAGAGACGACGGGACCGGCCCCCTCATCGAGGCTGAACAGGCGTAGCTTGACCTGGAACGCCTCAGCCGGGGCACCCCGGCTGTCGAGCTGCAGGGTGTCTACCGCCACCAGGCCATCGGCGTCGTGCTGCCCGTCCACCGAGTGGCGCTCGACTGTCGCCCCGTCGGCCGCCCACACGCCGAGGCTGTACCACGCCGTCCAGCGATCCTCGGTCCGCCCCCGGAGGTACGTCTCTATCCACGTACCGGGCGGGGTCGTCGCGTTCCACGAGGCGATGGCCTGGTGAAACCCGATGCCGGCCGGTGTCACTGCGCTGGTCGCCTCGCCGACGAGAAAGGCCCCACCGTTGTAGAAGTTGCGGCCATGGTAGCCCCCTGGCGGGTAGGGGTCCTGTGCCGCACGGGCCGGCGCCCCCTGGAGGGACAAGGCCCCATCGTCTCTCAGGCGCACCCCGGCCAGCTCCCACCCCCCGAAGCCGGCGTGGCCAGGAAGGCCCTCCCTAGGGCCACCCCCGGGGAGCGCGGTTGGTGGGGTGTGGGACCCCGGGGGGCCGGCACGCCAGCGGACGAGCCCGGTGTGGTACGCCGGCTCCCCCGGACTGGTCTCGCCATTCGGCGCGCCGGAAGCCGGGCTGACGGGGCTGACGGGGCTGACGGGGCTGACGGGGCTGACGGGGCTGACGGGGCTGACGG
>JAUJOR010000017.1:6325-38637 GCA_030447525.1 Chloroflexota bacterium
GCGCAGCGTGTACCGTCCCGGCAAAGAGCGGGAACAGGGATCGACGGGTCAACCCGGCGCGCCGGCGGGGTATGCAGGGCATCGCTGTGGTCGATCAGGAGGCGCCCGGCCGGGTTCCGTCGTGCCGGCGGTAGAGGGGACCCCGCGGGTGCGGCGTCGCGCCCAGGGGATAGAAGTTCTTCACCTCCGTGCTCCAGCGCACAACGCGCAGGGGCATGACGCCCCCGTCCTCGAACTGCACGAGTGGCTCACGACCCTGGGGCCCGACCGGGAAGCGCGCAGCCTCCTCGGTGGAGAGGATGACTGCCCGTCCACGGCGTAGCCAGTCCACGATCACCTCGCGGTGAGGTGGCGGTGGGAGCCACGCCTCCGGCACGCCGGGGGGGAGGGCCGTCCTGGCCACCTCCCCGGCGCCGGCTCGCGGCGGGCCCGCCGGCGGGAGGCTTTCCGAGCCGGGGCCATCCTGGGGAGCAAGGGCGCCCCCACCCCCGAGGGTCGCTACGCCGTCATCCCACCCTCGAGCGCCGCGCAGGCGCAGATAGGCCCGGCCGGCTTCGATCGCCGCTTCCTTGTGGCGTCGCAGGGCGCCCTCCATATCGTTGGCCACCTGGCGAATCCCTTCCGCGCGGTCGATGATCTCGCGCACGGTCGTCTCGGACAACGTCGCCCCGTGCTGGGGCTGGGCATCAAGCAGGGCGCGCAAGTCCTCGGCCTGGGCGCCGGCATCCTGTAGTCGTGGCTCCTCGATACGGCGCATCTCCTGCGCCAGGCGCTCCAGCGTAGCGCAGAAGCCCTGGTACTCCCGGAGGCGCCCCTCCATCCGAGCGAGCATGTACATCCCATCGTCGAGCAGGGAGCGGAGGGTGGCCCGTCCCGCAGCCGAGGCCGCCAATCCAGGCTCCTCCACCAGCAGGCGCTTCAGTTCGTCGGTGCCACCGCAGACATCGGAGTAGCGCGTCATGCGCAGGTCGTCGGCCTGCGGGGCGTGTCCTGTGGGGGCGGGGGGGGCGCCGGGACCGGCGCCCCCTGTGGTGATAGACATTGCCAGTTCCTCCCTCTCAGCCGGCGGCCGGCTCCGAAGATACCGTACCGCCGCCGGGCTCGGCCCTGCCAAGGACGCGGACGGAGGGAATCCCCAGCCGGCGCGCCAGCTCCCGGCCGTAGCTGAGGTCTCCGGCGCGGCGGGCCTGGTGGGCGTCGCTCCCCAGGCTGAAGGTCGCCCCCAGCCGCAGGGCGCGCTCGACGAAGCTGGGGGGAGGGACACGGCTCTTGCTGTTCAGCTCAATGGCCACGCCGTGCTGCAGACAGAGCGTAATCGTGGCGTCTAGCCACGACGACGCCGTCGCGTCGGGCTCCGGGTCCTGGCCCAGGACGTAGGTGCCACGGGCATTGGCGTGCTCAGGCAAGAGGGAGAAGTGCCCCAGGATGGTGACCGGCCAGCGCTGGAAGGTCGCCTCCAGGGTACGCAGCCAGGTGTCGAAATAGACCTGGCGCTGGTTCGGCGGCAGGGACGGAGTATAGGAGTCGTACAGGCCGGCACGCCAGTTGAGGTAACGCACGGCGCTGACCGACCCTGCCGGCACGTGGACGGTGTGCAGGCTGGCGATCACGTAGTCGAAAGCATCCAGACTGACGCCGGCGCTTAGATCGCCAACGCTGATCTCCACCCCGGCTAGGACGTCGTGCCCGCGGAGCTGGTGCAGGTAGGCGTCCAGCTGCTGCCCTGCCCGCAGGCGGCGGTTGTCGCCTAGGGCATGATCGCTTATCCCCAGGCGCACGCCACGACCGGTGGCGCGCTTGACCAGCCCGGCCACCGTCCCCTGGCCATCCGACCAGCTAGAGTGGCAGTGCCAGTCGACGTCCATCCCGTTGGGCAGTCCCAAGTCCCAGCTCCCAGGGTTGTCGTGCGCGAGGGTTGTCGTGCGCGGTCGCAGAGATCCGCAAAGACCGGCAGCGGCCGGCTCATAGGCGGCCCCCATTCAGCATACACGGGTCTAGAAAAGGCACTGCCCCAGCCACGCCGGCTGGGGCAGTGTAGCGCTCCTCCGTGCAGGAGACGGGCGCCCGCTAGCCGGCAGACTGCCCCTTCCCCTTGGCGCGTTGGGCCTCGCCCTCGGCCTGCATCTGCTCGTTATCCAGCGCGTCTCCGACCTTCGCTTTGACCCCGCCGACGGCCTGGTTGGCCGCGCCCTTGGTCTCGCGCTCCGCCTTTCCGGCCGTTTTCTGAGCCTCGCCCTCGGTCTCCAACTGCTCGTCGTCGGTGGCCTTCCCCACCGTTTCCTTCACCGATCCCTTGAGCTCATCCATCCGTCCGGTCATGGGTTGCCACTCCTTTGTGTCTCGCCGGCCGCCGGCGTCCAACCACCGTGGCCGGCGCAATGGTGCCAATAGCGCCTGATCGCTCCCTGGACAGCTACACCTTGCCCTGTACGTCCTTCCCTGTGGGACCTGCTCGGGCCGGTGTGTAGCATTCTGGGCGACGGCAAACAGGACACTCGCACCTAGCACAAAACAGCAAGCAAATTCTGGGCCACTGATGCAGTCCGCCGCCTCGCCGAACGGTGGCTCCAACGGATGGCCCTGCTGGCCGCCGGCACTGACCCGGCTCCCGCCATACCGGGGGGCCGGACGACGAAGTATGCTCTGAGGCAGCGGGCGGCGGTCTCTCGGCGACCATGCCTGGCGCACGGCGGGACCGGCGGCGGGTAGGAAAGACGTTGGTGTGAAGCGGAAGGTCCAACTGGCCGCCGGCCTGGCCATCAGCCTGGTGTGCCTCTGGCTGGCCGCTCGTGGCCTGGAGCTGGCCGAGGTGGGGCGGGCCCTGGCCACGGCGCGCTACCCCTGGCTCTTGCCGGCGCTGATCTTGTACTTTGCCGGCGTGTGGGTGCGCGCCGCGCGCTGGCACCTCCTTCTCTTGCCGGTGGCCGCGCTACCCAGCGTCGACCTGTTCCCGGTGGTGGTCATCGGCTATATGGCCAACAACGTCCTACCGGCCCGGCTGGGGGAGCTGGCTCGCTGCTACGTCCTGCGTCGCCGCCACGGCGTCCCGCAGTCGGCCGCGCTGGCCACGGTGCTCCTGGAGCGGGTGATGGACGGCATCACCATGCTGGTGTTCATGGCCGGCGCGCTGCTGTTCCTGCCGTTCTCGCCGGGGCTGTACCGCTTGATGGGCGGGGCTGCCGTCCTGTTCGGGGGGGCCGCGTCCGTTCTGGTAGTGGTCGCCACTCGCCCGTCGCTGGGCATACGCCTGGTCACGGCTGTGACGCGCCCGCTGCCGGAGCACGTCGGCGGGCGCGTGCAGTCACTCGCCGCCTCGTTCTTTATCGGCCTGGCCGCCCTTGGGGGCGGGGCCATGCTACGTGTCTGCGCCCTTTCCGGTGTTGCCTGGCTGCTGGAGGCGGGGATGTACTTCACCTTGATGTACGCCTTTCCCTTGACGCCCTCGCTCCCGCTGGCGGTGCTGACTACCGCGGTGGCAAACCTGGGCACGCTGATCCCATCCTCGCCGGGGTACGTCGGCGTGTTCGATTTTCTGGGGCGCAGCGTCCTGGCCCAGTTCGGCGTCCCAGAGGAGGTGGCCCTGGCCTACGTCCTCGTCGTCCACGCGGCCCTGGTGTTGCCGGTCTCCCTCCTGGGCTTCTGGTACGCCTGGCGGGCGGGCGCGCTGCAGTGGTTGATGCGTCCCGGCGGGGGAGCCGCCCACCGGCCGGAGGGCCAGCCGGGGCGGGGAGCGGGGGGGCCGCCCGGTGGTGCGCCGGCTCCCGGCGAGCTGCAGGCGCAGGGGGCGCGGGTGCGGTGACCGGGCGACCGGAAACGGGGGAGTCCCTGACGTTGTCCCAGGCTATAGGCGGGGTGGACATCCCCAGGCAGCCGGCCGGGGCCCGGCGCGACTCGAGGCTGCGCGTGGGGGTGCTGGGGGGCGGGGCCCTGGGCCTGGCCGCCGCCCTGCGCCTCGGCCAGGGCGGCGGGGGGGGGGCCCGGGTCGCGCGCGCGGGCCCGCTGGGCGGGGGGGCGGGGGGGTGTCCTGGTGGCCCGCGCGCGCTGGAGAAGTTCTACCATCACATTTTCCGCACCGACACCACCTTCGTGCGCTTCGCCGGCGAGGTGGGCCTGGCCGGCCGCCTGCAGTGGCTCCATCCGGACACCAGCGTGCTCTGGCAGGGGCGCCGGGCCAGCCTGGACTCCCCGGCAGACGTCTTGCGCTTCCCGTTCTTGCCCCCCTTGACCGCCTGCGCCTGGCCGCCGGCCTGGCCGTGCTCAAGGCCGTCCCAGACGAGCGCCCGTTCGCCGGCCAGACGGCGGAAGCCTGGATCCGCCGGTGGATGGGCCCGCGGGTGCACGAAGTACTGTGGCGCCCCCTCCTCCACGGCAAGTTTGGCGCCCGTGCCGAAGAGATCGCCATGAGCTGGTTCTGGAGCCCGCGTCCACGAGCGCACCCCCAGCCTGGGCTACCTGCGCGGCGGGTTCCAGCAGTTCTACGACGCCTTGGGCGAGCGCATCCGCGCCGCCGGCGGGACGGTGCTGACCGGCACCATGGCCACGGCGCTGGGAGCCAGGGAACAGGAGGTGATCGTCGATACCGCCCCCGCCGGGGGCACGCCGAACCCGCTGAATCCGCTGCGCGCCGGGTACCGGGCGTCACGTCTTCGATCGCCTGCTGGTAACGCTCCCGACGCCCCTTTTCGTCCGCCTGGCGCGCGGGTTGCCCCCAGACTGGATCGCCCGCTACCCCGGCCCCGACCACTTCTGGGCCCACGTCGTCGTCCTGGCCCTCGACCGCCCCTTGACCGACGTCTACTGGCTGAACGTCAACGACCCCGGCTTCCCATTCCTGGTGCTGGCAGAGCACACGAACTTGATGCCCCCGGCGGACTACGGGGGGCGCCACCTGGTCTACCTCGGCAACTACCTCCCCGCCGAGCACCCCCTGCTGCGGCAGACAGACGAGGAGACGCTGAGCGAGCCTGCTGGCGGCCTCTCCCGGCTCCGCCCGGACTTCGACCCCGCCTGGGTGACGCAGTCCTGGGTCTTCAAGGCGCCGGACGCGCAGCCGATCGTGACCACGGACTACCTCGACCGGCTGCCCCCCACGAGACGCCCCTACCGGGCGTGTACCTGGCCAATATGGCCCATGTCTACCCCCAGGATCGCGGACAAAACTACAGCCTGCGCCTCGGCGAGCGCATGGCCGAGCGATCTCCTCGCCGGGTCCCTCCGCGGAGACGTACGCTGAGACGTGCCGGAGACGTACGCTGAGGGACTATACTCCCCCTCGGGGACACCGCCCCCTCGGGGACACCGCCCCCTCGGGGACACCGCCACACAGGGAGGAAGGGAGGCGTGATGTGACCACCACAGCCACCACCAGGACGAAGCCCAGCCCGCTGGACGCCATCGCCCCGGGCATGAAGATCGCGCCCAGATGTCCCCCGAGCCCAGCGAGGACGACCTGCGCTTCGTCCGTCAGATGGGGGTGGAGTACGTCGTCCTCTGGACGGACGGCACCAAGGCCGGCCCAGACTACTACGCCAGCCGGCGGGCCCTCTCGAGCGGGCCGGCTTGAAGATCTACGGCTTCGGCAACGCGGACGTCCACAACCAGGACGCCATCGTCCTCAATCTCCCCAACCGCGACGAGAAGGTAGAGGAGTACAAGCGCCACCTGCGGGCCCTGGGCCAAGCGGGCATCCCCTACACCACCTATGCCCACATGGCGAACGGCATCTGGAGCACGGCGCCCGAGCCGACGCGGGGCGAGGCGCCGGCCCGCGCCTTCGACCAGGCCAAGGCCGAGACGGGGCACTGGCGTAGCCGGAGCTATCACGTGCCCCTGACGCACGGGCGGGAGTACGGCGAGGCGGAGGTGTGGGACAATTTCACCCGCTTCATCAAGGAAGTCGTCCCCGTGGCCGAGGAAGCCGGCGTGCTCATCGGCATCCACCCGGACGACCCGCCGCTCTCTCCTTTGGGGGGCGTCGCCCGCATCTTCAGCACCTTCGAGGGATACCAGCGGGCGCTGGCTATCGCCGACAGCCCCAACGTGGGGGTCTGCCTCTGCGTCGGGTGTTGGCTGGAGGGGGGTGACCTGATGGGGAAGAGCGCCGTCGAGGCCATCCACGCCTTTGGGGCTCAGCGCAAGCTGTTCAAGGTGCACTTCCGCAACGTCGATCACCCCCTGCCCCACTTCGTCGAGACCTTCATCGACGACGGCTACATGGACATGTACCAGATCATGAAGGCCCTGCGAGAAGTGGACTTCCGGGGAGTCATGATCCCAGACCACATCCCCCGCATGGCCAACGACCATCGGGTCGGCACCGCCTATACCATCGGCTACATGAAGGCCTTGCTCAAGCGGGCCAACGACGAGGCCTGACTACGCCCCGGTGGGCACGC
This sequence comes from Chloroflexota bacterium, assembly GCA_030447525.1. Lineage (GTDB taxonomy): Bacteria > Chloroflexota > UBA11872 > UBA12225 > UBA12225 > JAUJOR01. Next base: position 12,721 of record JAUJOR010000017.1, read on the forward strand.
GCCGGGGCCTACGCCCCGGCCCAGATCAAGTGATCGCAGCGTTCACGGCTGACCGGGCGCGGGCCAGTCGGGCGCGGGCGGGCGCTTCCTGGCCCCTGATGAGCGATCAGGGGAGCGCTGAGTAGTGGATCTAGCGGAGCCGGCCGGTGGCCTGGAGCAGCTGGTCGCCGAGGAGCCCTAGCTGCACCTCGTAGGGCGTCCCGGCGTGCTCCGGATGGTACTCGAACCGCGCCCGCTGGAAGTACTGCACGGTATAGGCGCGCCCGGAGCCGTCCTCGTTCGTCTCCGGTAGCTCCTCGGAGATGGGGTAGCCGAAGACGTCCAGCCCACCGCGCGAATCGAAGTAGGCCAGGAAGCCAAAGTGCACCCCGTGCCCCGTCTGGGGGTACCAGCGGTGCTGCGCCGTGGAGTCAAAGGGGGCGCCCGATGGGAAGGGGCGCCGCGGGGCGGTCAGGAGATCGCCGAGGAGCCCTAGCTGCACCTCGTAGGGCGTCCCGGCGTGCTCCGGGTGGTACTCGAACCGCGCCCGCTGGAAGTACTGCACGGTGAATCCCCCCTCTTGCAGCTCCTCGGTGCGGGGGTAGCCGAAGATGTCCAGCCCGCCAAAGGCGTCGAAGAAGCGCCGGAAGCCGAACCCCAAGTTGTGCCCGGTCGCCTCATAGTAGGTCACCTCTGGGTGGACGAGAGGGGTGACCCGGTCGGTGGGTAAGGGGGCCGGCGCTCGGCCGGGCGCCGGCTCCGCCTGGAGCGAGGGCGAGAGGGCTACCGCCGGGGGCCGGCTGACGCGCACGCTGACCCACAGCCGGTCGCCGAAAGGGGCGCCGTCGGGGCCCTGGAGCTGCCACTGCCCGGTGGCCCTACGCCCGGCGTGCTCCGGGCCGGCCAGCAGCGGGACGCTGACGTCCACCTCGGCGCCGGGGGGAACGGGGCCATCCGGGAGGGGGAGGGAAGGAGGGCCACCCAGGGGATCACCCCCGTAGAAGGCCAGGCGGTAGCCGGACCCCCAGGTGGTGGCGCCGGTGTTGCGCACGCGCCAGGTCTTGACCATCCCCTCGCCGGGGGCCACGTCGGCGCCGTCCCCCAAGGTCACGTCGGCGACGAACTGGGCGTCCTCCTCGGTGGCCAGGTACCGCGCAACGCCGGCGGCGACCCCCTGCGCGATAGAGCGCTGAAAGGACGGCATGGCCAGGCGCTCCGCCTCTTCGGCGTTGGTCAGAAAGCCCACCTCCACCAGCACGGCGGGCGCGCGAGGCCCGCCCAGCACCCAGAAATTGGCCATCCGCGTGCCGCGGTCGATTTCCCCGGTGGCCACGACCACCTCGCGGTTGATCGCCCGGGCGAGCTGCCGGCTGCGGGCTACCAGGCGCGGAGAGCGCTGGGCCCCGGAGTTGAAACCCGCTTCCGGGCCGTAAAAGGTGATCGCCCCCTGCACCTCGCGGTCTTCGTGGGCGTTGGCGTGGATGCTGACGAAGAGATCGGCCCCTATCCGTCCGGCCAGGTTCACGCGCGCCTGTAGCTCGGCGTCCAGCCCGGCGCCCGGGGCTACCGCCTGGTCGACCTCGCGGGTGAGGACGACGCGGGCACCCATCCCCTCCAGGAGGGGGCGCAGCTCGCGAACCACGGCCAGGTTGACGTCGGCCTCGCGTACCCCATGGTGGACGGCCCCGGGGTCACGTCCCCCGTGCCCGGCATCCAGCACCAGCGTCCGGCCGGCCAGCGCCCCCGGGCTCAAGGGGAACGGCGGGGGCCGGGGCGTGGGCGACGTCATCGGCGTGGGCGAGGGTGCCACGGCGGCCGGCGAAGGCGCGGCCGTGGGGGGCGTCCCTATCGCCCGTGCCGGCCCCGCCGTCGGTGTCGGGCTCCAGGAGGGCGGGAGGCGGGGGGCCAGGGCGGTCTGGGTGGCGTAGAACGGGGGGCTGAGAGGCGGGGCCGAGGGGACGGCGGGGACAACCGTCGTCGCCGCGCCGGCGGGGAGGCGGGGGGCCAGGGCGGTCTGGGTGGCGTAGAACGGGGGTAACGATGTGCGGGCGCCGGCCGTCGGCGAGGGGGTCGTGCGGGGGCTCGGCGTCGCCGACGCCATGCCCTGGGCGCTACTCCCCGCAGCCGTGGCTCCCAGCAGCGCCAGGACGAGGGTGAGCAGCCACGCCGTTGCCGTGATGCGTCCCAGCAGTGAGCGATAACATGACCCAACCCAACCCATCGGCTCGCCTTACAGGGCAGCTACCCTTGTAACGGCGTGCCGGACGGGGAGTCGGCGGGTGTTTGGTCACGGGGCCAGCGACTTGATGTAATTAATCAAGGCGTCCATGTTACTGGGCTGGGTGATCTCCGGCAGGCGGGGGCTGACGGCACTGAGCATGACGCCACTGGCGAAGCCATTGACCACCTTGGCGTTCGGCTGAGCGATGGACTCGCGGAGGTACTCATCGGTCGGTGGCTGCACCGTGCCGTCGGTCAGGCGGCGGGTACGGTGGGCCGCCCCTCGTATCGAAGGCCCGACGCCTGCCTGCCCGGTGACACTGTGGCAGGCGACGCAGCCATACTCCTGGAAGAGCTGGGCCCCTTGCTGGGCCAGGCGCTCGTCGAAGGTCACCGGTCCGATGGCCTGCGCCTCAGACACAGGGGCGCGAGGCACCCCGCCGAAGAGCCACACGCCGGCGATCGCCGCCAGGGTGACCCCCCCGGCCAGGCGGGTGTAGCGCCGGCGCTCGATGGCGATCTCCTCCGCCGTCACCTCCGGCGGCGCATCAGTCACGCCGATGCGAGAGTAGCGCGCCGGCACCTCGGGGAACATGGTGGCCACCAGCATCAGCAGGCCGGGGCCGGCGATCAGAGAGAACACGGCCAGGTCGCCCCGGCCGACGGCCAGCATGGGCAGGGCCAGAAAAAAGAGCGCCACCCCGATCCACCACACGGCGTGGGCCCAGGCCGGGCTCTGGTAGGTCAGCAGCAGGGCGATGATGGTGACGAAGACGATCAGCAAGACGAGGGCCGTGGCCACGCTGGGCGTCCCGAAGGCCCCCAGGATCAGGGCCAGCGACGTGGCCAGGATGAGGATCCCTAGCCCGGTATTGACGTAATCTCGGCGTGGGGTATGGTAGCTCAGCAAGGCGAGCAGCACCGCCACGAACAGCCCAACGAGGACGAGCACCGCCGTGAAGTCAGGCGACCCGAACACCTAGATTTCCTCTCCTTTGTCACCCCTTGGCGTGCCCCTTGCCCTGGGGCAAGGGGACGCCAAGGCGCGGCTGGGTCTACCAGCAGACCCAAAGGGTCGCCCGCCCGGGACGGCTGTGTCAGGGAACTGCACCTGATTGAAGTAGGTGATCGCCCCCTGGTTCGGCGCCCGCGCCTGCTACCCTGACGCTAGATCCGGTTCGTCTTTATCTTGTAGGGCTTTGGATACGGGCCTCAATGGGTACCTTGGTCACGCCTGTCCCCGCAGCACCGCCGGCCGGCCCCCCTGCCCGCCCGGATTGGAGCGCCACCGGACGTGGGCGATGGCACGTCCTGGCCTCGCCCCGTACCTTTCTACGCCTGACGCTGGCTGGGGTGCTGGCGACGTACCTGGCGATCGTCGCCGGGGCGGTCGTGCGCGTGACCGGCTCCGGGCTGGGCTGCCCGGACTGGCCGACTTGTCACGGCCGATGGATCCCGCCCTTGGAGCCGGAGCCACTGATTGAGTACACCCACCGCCTGGCAGGGGCCGTTACCTCGGCGCTGATCCTGGCTTTGCCGGTGCTGTCCTGGATCTGGCACCGCCAGCGGCGCCTCCTCGTACCGGCCACCCTCGTCCCGCTGCTCCTGGCGGTGCAGGTTCCCCTGGGCGCTTTCGTGGTATGGCTGGAGCTGCCCCCCATGGTGGTGCTGGTGCACCTCGGTATCGCCATGCTCATCCTGGGGATGTTGACCTGGCTGGCGGTGCAGGCCAGCCCGGCAGCGGCTCTGGAGGGGGGGCAGGTGGGAGCCGCGCCGGGGGCGGACTCGACCACAGCGGCCGGACAACGGGCCGTCCTGAGGCGCTACCGCACCTTGGTCACGGCGACGGCGGCGATGGTCTTTTTCCTCGTCCTCACCGGGGCCTACACCCGCGCCACAGGGGCCAGCTGGGCGTGCGCCGGCTTCCCCGGCTGCACCGTGCCGGAGACGGCGCTGCAAGCGAGCGCGGCTGGTGCCGGCGGGCTGGTGCCCATCCACCTGTTCCACCGCTTCACCGCGTATGTAGTCGCCGTCCTGGTGGCCGCCGGCGTCGCCGAGACCTGGCGTGTGCGGCGCCACGTTCCGGCCCTGCGGCGGGCGGCCTTGCTCCTGGTCGGCTGTCTAGCCACGCAGGTGGCGATCGGCGCCGGAGCGGTGACCCTGGGCCTACCGACGGCCCTGCGGGGGGCCCACGTCGCCGGCGCGGCCGCCACCTGGGCCAGCAGCGTCCTCCTGGCGGCCCTGGCCTGGCGCACCGCTGCGGGAGCGGTCTGGGCGCCAGGACCACGGGGGCGGGCTTCTGAATCCGCGCCGGCCGAGGAAAAGAGGGCCGGCGTCACGCTGGGGACTAAGACCAGGGCCTACTTTTCCCTGACCAAGCCGAAGGTGATCTTGCTCCTGGAGGTCCCCACCCTGGCGGCGATGCTGATCGCCGGTCCGGGCTGGCCGTCGCCCCTGCTGGTGGGGGCCACCCTTCTCGGCGGCGCCCTGGCCGCCGGCGGGGCAGCGGCGATCAACGCCTACTTAGACCGAGACATCGACGCCGTGATGGGGGCACGCACCCAGCTGCGCCCCATCCCTGCCGGCGTCGTCAGCCCGGGGGAGGCCCTCGCCTTTGGCTTGACCCTGGGCGTGGCCTCGTTCGTCGTCCTCCTGCTGTTCGCCAACCTGCTCGCCGCCGTGCTGGCGCAGGTGGCGCTGCTCTTCTACGTCTTCGTCTATACCCGCTGGCTCAAGCGCTCCACGCCGAGCAACATCGTTATCGGCGGGGCGGCCGGGGCCATCCCGCCCCTGGTCGGCTGGGCCGCCGTGACCAACAGCCTCAGCCCCATTGCCTGGCTCCTGTTCGCCATCATCTTCTTCTGGACGCCACCCCACTTCTGGGCCCTGGCCTTGATCCTGCGCCAGCACTACGCCCGGGCCAACATCCCTATGTTGCCGGTGGTGCGGGGCGAGGACGAGACGCGGCGCCAGATCGTCTACTACACCCTCCAGATGATCTCCGTCACCGTCTTCGTCTTTACCTTTGGCCTGAGCGGGCTCTTCTATCTCGGCGCCGCCCTCATCCTCGGTGGCGTCTTCCTCTACCTCGCGGCCAGGCTATGGCACGACGCCACCACCCGCGCGGCGCGCATCCTCTTCCACTTTTCCATGCTCTACCTCTGGCTCCTCTGCGCCGCCCTGGTGTTGGATAGGCGCGTCTTCACCTGAGTCTCTTGACCTGAGTCTCTCGTGCCCGGCGGGGCACCACACCGCATTGGGGCTGCCAGGGGGCCCAGTGGGCCAGGGAGCGCTCAGGCCACGTTGTGGAGCATGAGGTACACCGTCCACCCGGTGACCACAACGTACAGCCAGATGGGTAGCGTTACCCGCGCCAGCCGGCGGTGGCGGGCGTACTGCGCCCGCAGGGCTCGGCGCAAGGTGACCAGGACCAACGGCCCCACGGCGATGGCCAGGAGCGTGTGCGTCACCAGGATGAACAGGTAGACGGCGCGCACCGCCCCCTGGCCAGCAAAGATCCGTGGCTGGAACAGGAAGAACCGGGTGATGTAGACCACCAGGAAGAGGCCGGCAAAGACGGTGGCGGTGAGCATCGCCCCTCGGTGGCGCTCGATCTGCTTGGTGCGAATAAAGTAGTAGCCCAGGAGCAGAAAGGCCCCGCTGATGACGATCAGCGCGGTGTTGAAGGGGGGCAGCCAGGCTTGCAGAGCGCCGTCCATAGTCACCAGATTCTATCTGCTGAGGACACGCTCCATCGTGCCCCCGGCCGGCCGTACGCCGTTCCGATTTTGTTCGCTACTGGCGCCCTGCAGGGCACAAGGGACTCTCCTGCAATATGGAGGCCGCCGGCGGCTGAGTGCGTCGCGCCACTTTCATGCGTCGCGGCGGGCCGCAGGCCCAGGGGTAACTGCAGAGACAATGCCCCAGACCTCAGGTCGCAGTTGCTATACTTCCGCCTCGATGGCGCCGGGAGACGTAACCAATCTTTGGCTGGCGGAGGCGCTCTTCCGCCTGGGTGGGGTGAAGTTCGGAAGCTTCACCGTGGGCCGGTCGACAATCGACTCCCCCATCTACGTCGATCCCAAGGTGCTGCTGCGCGAGCCCCGCATCCTGGCCCGTGTCGCCCATCTGATCAAGACGGAGACGGAGCTGGGACTGGCCATGCGCGAGCCCCGATTCCAGACCTTCGACCTCGTCGCCGGCGTGCCGTACGGCGGGCTGCACCTGGCCACCGCCTACTCGCTGGCCAGCGACGTGCCGATGATCTACGGCATCCCCCCTCGCGACCCCACGGTGGAGGCAAAGATCGAAGGGCGCTACAAAGAGGGCGAGACCGTCCTGGTCATCGATGACCTGATGACCACCGGCGGGAGCCTGCTAGAGACCCTGGACATCCTCAAAGGGGCCGGGCTCATCGTGCACGACGCCATCGTCCTGGTCGACCGCGGCCAGGGGGGCGCCGAGCGCCTCAAGCCCCGCGGTCTGCACCTGGTGCCCATGCTCAACCTGACCCAGATGCTGAACTTCTACATGTCTCGAGGCATGATCGGCGAGGAAGACTTCCGCAACAGCCTCGACTACGTGCGTACTCACCAGCACGGGGAAAGCAACGGGGAAAGCAACTGAGGCCCCCCGGCGCCTTGCCCCTATGGACCTCCTCTGGACCTAGAGAACAGCCCTTCGGAGATGCTCCAGGTTACAGATGCGCCAAGGGGCACTCTAGGGTCTGTTGCTAAACCCGTCGGGTGGACGATGGGATAACGTCCAGAGTCCGTACGCTTCGATGACTGAACTTAGTAAGGGATGCCGGTAGGGGCCGAGAAGGACAACCTGGCCGTTTGGTCCCGGCCGCCTCGCTGGGGCTCGCCGGAGGGGCGGCTACTGTATTGAAGCCGATTCGCTTAGAGGGAGGCGACGAGTCCCCGCACCTCCCCCGTCGGCCCGGCGTCACACGGTAAGGCCGCCAGAAGGTCGGCGCGGGTGATGGCCCCTCGCTCGCCCCTCCAGCAGGGTCGGGCGGCGCGGACGATAGCGGCGCGAAAGATCTCCGGGGCCAGAGCCCCGGCGCGGGCCCGTAGCTCCGGCCAGCCGGCCGCCAGGTCAGGGGCAAGGATCGACGTCGTGAAGCGCGCGGCGGCGGCGCGGAAGCCGGCCCTCAGGTCGATCCGCGGGTCGAACGGCCCTCCCGGGGCCGCCAGGTCGACGTGCACCGGGAAGGGCAGGCCGTCGTCCCGGAGGAACAGCAGCCCCACCGTGCGGCACGCCTGGCGGGTAACGGCATTGGGCGAGGCGATGGCCCCGGGGTTGACCAGGTGCACCCCTTCGTGCCGGCAGGCCAGAGGGATGTGGGCGTGGCCCCAGACGACGGCCGTTGCCCTCGCCCGATGGCCCAGGGCGGCCCGCTGACTCAGCTTCGGCTCCCAGGCATCCTCCCGTCGTTGGGCCATCTCTGCCGCCCGGTCGGGGTGGTGGGTGTGGCACAAGACGATCCGCTGCCCGGCCACCGTGACTACCTGCTGATACGGCAGCTCCCGCTGCGCCTCCACGGTGTCGTCGTTCCCATGCACGGCGACCACCGGCGCGATCGCGCTCAACGCGTCCAGCACCCGCAGCTCCCCGACGTCGCCGGCATGCAGTATCAGGTCTGCCCCGGCGAGGACGGTGAACAGGGCCTCCGGCAGGGCGTCGCAGCGCTCCGGGAGGTGCGTGTCGGACACCAGACCGACGGCAGCGACGACGCGCTCGGGTGGCAGCTCGACCGGTAAGAAGCGTTGCCAGCCGCCGGGAACGACTCCCATCGCCACGTGCAACGGCCGGCCCCCACGTCCAGGCGCCAGGGCCATTTCATCAGCGGCCGCTCCTGGTGGCAGCCCGGCTCCCGCGGCTATCCCTTCGCTCCACTCTGAGCCGCCTGTCATCCCTTCGCTCTGCTCAGGGCAAGCTCTGAGCAGAGCGAAGGATCCGTTCCTCCAGCCGAGCAGATGGCGGCTGGGCGCCGCTCCACTTGACGCCAGGGGGATCCCTCATGAAATGGCCCTGTCCAGGCGCGGGTCGGTGCCGCATCGCCGGCCACACTACACCGGACTGACCAAGAATGACAAAAATACGTTACTATCAACGATTATCACGTAACTCGCGTATAATCACCAAGTATCCCGAGAATTGTTCTGAGAGGCACAGCATGGCTGAACTACCCCAGCAGGAGAGTCCGGGCCCGGCGCCGCCGGCGGCGGGGGGAGACCCGAGTGAGCCCGTGGCGTCCCGGCCCGCGCCCCCGGAGGGAGCGGCGCAAGAGGTGGAGCAGGAGGCGGCACAGCGCGAGCGCCGGCGTCGGGTGCTGGCCCTCAAGCAGGAGCTCGTCGGCGGCGATCTCCTCACGGCAGTGGAGGTAGCCGAGATCCTGGACATCCATCCTCGTACGGTGGGGGAGTACATCCGCGAGGGGAAGCTGCGGGCCTTTCAGTTCGGCGGGGGTTGGAAGATCTCTGCGAGCGCCTTGCGGGCCTTCGTGCAGGAGCAGACGCAGGCCCCGCCCACCCTGGGAGGGACGGGCGCGCCGCACCCCATTGTGCGAGCCATCAGTGACGTGCTGATGACCCTCTCTCCTGGCGGCGAAGGCAAGCAATCGCCCCCCCAGGGGGGAACCGGGGGGCCCATTTCAAGTGCTCCTTCTGTGGCAAGCCCCAGGAGCAGGTAGAGCGTCTCATCGCCGGGCCCAACCGGGTCTTCATCTGCAACCAGTGCATCGCCTTGTGCAACGAGATCCTGGCCGAGAAGAGGGCCTCACCCCAGCCACCGTAGCGCCTGGGGCGTGACCCGTGGCCGCGTGACTATTTTAGGAGCATACGATGGACTACCAACCAGAACACCGACCGGTACGCAGAGCGTGCTCGTTCTGCGGCAAGGCGCGGGAGCAGGTACGGCGCCTGATCGCCGGGCCGAGGGAGACCGCCATCTGCGAGACGTGCGTGCGCCGCTGCAACGAGATCCTGGCCGGGCGCCCGCGGCGCCGGTCGCTGGTGAGCGTGGGCCCCTCGAAGTACAGGCTGTACCGGTTGGAAACCATCCCTAGAGGTGACCTGAGAGCCAGGGGGGAACGGCATATCGGCGCCGCGGTTACAGCGCTTCTAGATCGCTGCCTTGAGGGCGACACCCGGCCTGGGCTATGTCTCGCCATCAAGGCAGCCGCACCCAGTGGTGGAGTGGTCTACGCGGCGCCCAGGAGTTGAGGGCCCCCTGACGCACGTGTGCCGGTGGACCAGGCCGGCGACTCCGATACCGAGGCGACTCCGATACCGAGGCGGTTACGGCGCTTGGTTGAGGGCCCCCTGGCGCACCGCCTCCAAAGCGACCGGCGCCGGTTCTATCGGTTGGGACTGGACAGAACGGGCGAAGAGGAGTACCTGCCCCAGTCCCACGAGGGCCAGCAAGAAGAGGGCCACGTAGACGTGGTGCAGGCTGTCCGCCATGGCCAGGGAGAGGGCTTCGGCCACCGGCGGCGGGAGCGTCGCCCGCGTCCCTGCGTTGAGCAGGGCACTGATCAGCGCTTCCGCCGTCGCCTCAGGCGCTCCCGGCAGGCCCGGAGCGCCGGTGCGCCCCACGGTGGCCGCGACGGTGGCGTGGAGCCGGGCGTTGAGCAAGGCCCCCAGCAGGGCCACCCCCACCGACCCCCCGATGGTGCGGGAGAACTGGGTGGACGACGTGATCGCCCCGCGCAGGTTCCACGGCACAGCCGACTGCGGGGCCAGCAGAAAGGCCGGGCTGGCGATCCCCAGGCCGACGCCGGTGATGCCCATGGGGGCGCTCACGAAGAGGAGGGGCGTGCCGGCGTCCACCAGGGCCAGGGGGGCGGTGCCCAGGGCGATCAATCCGGTGCCGATGATGGCTGTGGCCCGGAACCCGACTCGTAAGTACAGGCGCCCGGAGAGCAGGGCGGAGAGCGACCAGCCGAGGAGGAGGGGCGTCAGCACGACTCCCGCCCCGGCGGCCGATTCCCCGCGCACCCCCTGGGCGAAAAGTGGGACGTAGGAGGTCAGCCCGAACAGGGTCACCCCGATGGCCACGTTCCCCACGTTGGAGACGGCGACGGCCCGCCGGCGAAAGGCGCCAAAGGGGATCACCGGGTCAGGGGCGCGTCCCTCCACCAGGGCGAACAAGAGGAACAGCACGGTCGCCGTCCCTAGCAGGGCGCCGAAGGCCCAGGAGTCCAGGGGGATCGCCCGTCCCCCCTCCAGCACGGCCAGCAGGGCGGCGATCAGTCCCAAGGTCAGCAGCGCCGCCCCGGCGTAGTCTACGGCTACCCGCTGGCGCCGGACACGCTCGCGCAGGAAGACGGACAGTAAGGCCAGGGCCACGAGGCAGACGGGGACGTTGACCCAAAACACCCACCGCCAGGAGACGGCCTCGGTGATGAAGGCCCCGGCGGCCGGGCCGGTCAGGCTGAGCACGCCCCACACCGAGGCCGTCAGGGGCTGCACCCGCGCCCGCTCCGGCAGGGCGTAGATATCGCTCAACACGGTCAGCGTCAAGGGCAGCACCGCGCCCGCCCCCAGTCCCTGCACCGCGCGGTAGGCGACGAGCTGCACCATGCTCCCACTGGCCCCGCACAGGAGCGTCCCCAGCAGGAACAGCGAGAGCCCGGCCAGGAAGACGGGCTTGCGTCCGTAGACGTCGGCCAGCTTGCCGTAGATCGGCACCGAGGTGGTGGACGTGAGCAGGTACACGGAGAACACCCAGGGATAGAGCGAGAGCCCCTGGAGCTCGCCGACTACCGAAGGGAGGGCGGTGGTGACCACCGTCCCCTCCAGCGCCACCACCCCCATGCAGATCATCAAGGTGACGGTGAGGAGCTGGCGCTGGCGCCCCGGTCGCACCGGCGCGTCCGTCCCTATGGGGATGTCCCCGGCCGCCCCATCCCTTTCGCTCACCTACCGTCTCCCCTTGGGCGTGCGCCTGCGGTCGCCCTTCGGACCATACCGCGCCCGGCCAGGCGCAGCCCGCCTTCTGGGGGATGCCATACGAACGCTTGATCGTTGCCTTGATCGCAACCCACCACCCAGAGGGCAGCGGCTCCGTCAGGTGTAGTGGTCTACGCCGGTCCAGGGCGCTCCTTCGCACATCTGCCATCTGGAGCACCTATGAAGGACTTCCTCGCAGGTGCATAGGTAGCGGCCAGTCCCTCGTCAGTCCCCCGCCCGGCCGGCCTCTACCTCCTGGCGCAAGAGGCCGGCAAAGGCGCGGGCGGCCCCGGAAAAGGTGCGGTCGCGACGGCGGGCGATCACCAGCGAGCGCCGCAGCCGTGGGTCGGCCAGGGGGATGCCGAGGGGGGCCGGCTGGGCGCCCTGGGGGCGCCCGTCCAACACCGTCTGGGGGAGAATGGCTACGCCCAGGCCGGCGGCGACGAAGCGCAGGACGCTGTCCATCTCGCCCCCGTCGAGAGCGACGTGTGGCTCGAACCCGGCTTGACGGCAGGCGGCGAGCGTCCGGTCGCGCAGGTCGTACACCCCCTCCCGGAGCATGACAAAGGGAGTGTCCCGCAGGGCCTCCAGGCGCACCTCACCCCCTCCTGCCAGGGGGTGCCCCGGGGGCACGGCCAGGAGGAGACGCTCCTCCAACAGGGGAGTCGTCTCCAGCGCCGGGTGGCGGATGGGCCCGATCACCACCGCCAGGTCGAGCTCGCCTTCCACCAGGCGCTGCACCAGGGAGGGGGAGCCCCCCTCGCGGAAGACGAGGGCGATCCCTGGGTAGCGCCGGCGAAAGGCCGCCAGCGCGTCAGGGAAGACGTGGGCGCCTACGCTCGGCGTCGCCCCCACCCGCAGCGTCCCCCGCTGCAGGGCCTGTAGCTCCTGCACCTCCATCCGCCCCTCGGCGATCTCGCGCAGCACGGCGCGGGCACGGGGGAGGAGCAGCCTACCCGCCTCGGTCAGCTCCACCCGGCGCTTCATGCGGTGGAAGAGGGGCGTCCCCAGCTCCGCTTCTAGCTTCCGGATCTGCTGGCTGACCGACGGCTGGGCGACGTTGAGCTCTTGCGCCGCGCGCGTGAAGTGCAGGTGGCGCCCCACGGCCTCGAAGTACGCCAGCTGGTGCAGCTCCATGCCCTGGCAATTCCGGTCATATGATAGGCACCACCTATCATAACCAGACGGACTATATCTTGGACGAATGGACGGCGGAGGCAATAGGCTTTGCGCAGGGCCTGCGTGCTGAACGTAGGGAGCGTGAGCAGGGCCTGCCGGGAAAGGATCTCCCAGCGGTATGAGCGTCATGGAACACCAACATCGCACCGCGGTCTGCAACGTCCTGGTCATCGGCGCCGGGGGGGCCGGTCTGCGGGGGGCGATCGCGGCGCACCAGGCCGGCTGCCAGGTAATCGTCCTGGGCAAGCGGCTGCGCAAGGACGCTCACACCGTCCTGGCCGCCGGCGGGATCAACGCCGCCCTGGGGAGCGTCGATCCCCAGGACAGCTGGCAGCAGCACTTTGCCGATACCGTCCGCGAAGGGTACTTCCTGGGCCAGCCACGGGCGATCGAGCTCATGACCCAGGAAGCCCCCGCGGCGGTGTTGGAGCTGGCCGAGTGGGGCTGTCCCTTTGCCCGCACGCCGGACGGCAAGCTCGACCAGCGCTTTTTCGGGGCCCATAAGTACCGTCGCACCTGCTACGCCGGAGACTACACCGGTCGGGCGATGCTGTATACGCTGGCCGACAAGGTGGACGAGCTGGGCATCCCCATCCACGAGAACCAGTACGTCACCCGGCTGCTCGTCCACGACGGGGTGTGCTTCGGGGCCATGTCCTTCGACCTGCACGACGGGCAGCGCACCGTCTACCTGGCCGACGCCGTCGTCTTGGCCGCCGGGGGGCATACCCGCCTGTGGCGCAGGAGCTCTTCCCGGCGGGACGAGAACACCGGAGACGGGATGTTCCTGGCCTTGCAGGCCGGCTGCGCGCTGGCAGACATGGAGCTGGTGCAGTACCACCCCACCGGTATGGTCGCCCCTGAAGAGATGTCCGGCACCCTGGTTACCGAGGCGGTGCGGGGCGAAGGGGGCCGCCTCTACAACGCCCGTGGCGAGCGGTACATGGAGCGCTACGACCCGGTGCGCCTGGAGCTTTCCACGCGCGACCGCGTTGCCCTGGCCAACTACACCGAGATCGTCGAAGGCCGGGGCACGCCGCACGGAGGCGTCTACCTGGATATTAGCCATCGCCCCAAGGACTTCATCCTCCAGAAGCTGCCCCGCATGTACCGCCAGTTCATGGAAAGCCAGATACTGGACATCTCCAAGGCGCCGATGGAGGTGGCCCCGACGGCGCACTACTCCATGGGCGGGGTGGTGGTGGACCCGGACAGCCACGCCACGGAGGTGGAGGGACTCTTCGCCGCCGGGGAGGTGGCCAGCGGGCTGCATGGCGCCAACCGGCTAGGGGGGAACTCCCTCGTGGAGACCCTCGTCTTCGGCCGGCGGGCCGGCGAGCACGCCGCCGCCCGCTCAGCCGGGCTCGAGGGGCAGCTCCGCTCCCGGCGCGTGATCGAGGCGGCCCATGACGACCTCAATTGCGTGATCGGAGAAGGTGAGGAGCTGGCCCGGCCCCTGCAGCGCGCCCTGCGCGACGCCATGTGGGAAGGCTGCGGCGTCGTGCGTGACGAGGCCCGCCTGCGCCGGGCGCTCGAGCGCATCGGCGAGCTGCAGGAGGTGTCCGCCACCGTGGACGTGCGCCCCAGCTCCGAGGGCTTCCTCGACCTGGCCCACGCCCTCGACCTGCGGGCGTCCCTTCTTTCCGCCGAGGCCAGCGTGCTCGGCGCCCTGGAGCGCCGGGAGAGCCGCGGGGCGCACCAGCGTGCCGACTACCCACAGCTCGACCCCGCCCTGGTGGTGAACCTCCACATCCGACGCCACCCGGACGGAACCCTCGGCGTCTCCCCCGTCCCGGTGCCCCCGGTGCCGGATGGGCTGCGATCGCTGATCCTGACCGAGGAGGACCTGGTCGTCGCCGGGCGCCTGCTGGAGTGAAGGCCGGGGGCCGTCCCCGGCTTAGGCGCGCTGGGGCACGGGGCGCTCCTCCTCGATGTCCTGGAGGTCGACCCACGTCCGAATGTCGGTGCGGTGGGCCTGGCCTGCCTTCTCTAGCGTGTGCCGGAAGTAGTCCATGTCCCCCGCGGACGGGCCATCGTGCAGCATCCGCTCGTTGAACCGGGCGATGTCCTCCTTGCTCGGCTGCGCCGTGCCGTGCTCCTGCAGCCAGCGCAGCACCCCTTCGTCGCCGGCGCTCTTTTGCACCGCTTCCCTGAACTGCTCCGGCGTGACGCCGAAGAGGTCGTACACCTTGCGGGACTGCGGACAGGCGGCGATGTACTCCCCGGCCTTCCCCTCCAGGTCGGCGCGCATCTTATCGATGGCCCGCGCCAGGTAGACGACGCCCCCGAGGGTCTCGCGACCGCTACGGGGATAACTCCCAGGCTTGGTGAGATCCACCCTTGTTCTCCTTCTTTGTTGCTACTCTACGGCGGCGCCACGCGGCGCCCAGCGCCGCGTGCAGCTCAGTAACAGGACCCACGCCGTCCCAGCTGGCGGCCGGAACAGCCCCCATCTGGCACCGCGTAACTCCTGTCATTAAGGTTATGCCGCAGGGCGTCCAGCCGAAGGCCGGCGCTGCCCCAACCCGGGCGGCCGGCATTGCCGCCGGGCGCGTCGTCGGGACCAGGGGCGACGCCCCTCGCCGTCAGGTGTCGCTCTTTCCCCGGCGGTCGGTCATTCCCGGCTGGTCTCACTGTGTGGGTGGTGTACCGGCTTGGACTCCGGCGAGCCCTTCTGGCGCAGCATGACAGTCAACACGACGTAGGCGGCCATCTGGAGGAACTCGCTCTCCCAATTCTCGAACACCGCCTCGACGAAGTGGGGGCTGACAAGATAGGCGACGTAGCCGATGGACGGTTCCCCGTGCTCCTCCTGGTCCTGGTTGTGTACGGCAAGTCCGGCGAAGCTCTGACCCAGCAGGGTGATCGCGAACAGGACGAACATCGCCAGCGACAGGCTATTCTCGTAGAGCCGCTGCCGGAGCCGCTGCCGGGTGCGTTGCACGGAGCCTACCTCCCGCAGTCTACGGAGACGGATCAGGCCCGGCGGGGATGCGCCCCGAGGCGTGGCCCTGACGGCCCTGTCGGCCGGGGCGTACCCTATCCTCTGCCCGCGTTACACCGGCGCCTGGGCGCAGCAGCCAACAGACGGACGCGATCAGAGAACCAGCAGAGAAGAGGGGGGTAAGGATGAAAATCGTCGATCTCACCGTCCGGCAGTTCAACTACAAGTCCCAGATGGTGCGGGACTCCGAGGGGCACGCCCACCCGGGTCCAGAGCACGACGCCACCGGATCGCTGCTGACCGTACACACCGACGAGGGGGCAGAGGGGTACTGCTTCGGCGCCGGGGGCCATGACGTGATCCAGCACGTCGTGCGCCCGGCGCTCGTCGGCGAAGACCCTTTCTACCGGGAGCTGCTCTGGCAGCGCCTGCGCGAGCGGCAGCGTCTCCACCTTGGCACCCTCTCCGACCGCTTGGTGGGGACGGTCGACATGGCCCTGTGGGACCTGGCCGGACGCGTCCACAACCAGCCGGTGTACAAGCTCCTGGGGGCCTTCCGCGACAAGGTGCCGGCCTACGCCAGCACGATGTGCGGCGATGACCTCCCGAACGGGCTGGACACCCCGGAGGCGTATGCCGAGTTCGCCCTGGCCTGCAAGCGCCGGGGGTACCCGGCGTTCAAGCTCCACACCTGGCAGCCCCCCATCGCCGGGGCGCCGTCGGCCAAGCGGGACGTCGCCGCCTGCCGGGCGGTGCGGGAGGCGGTGGGGGAGGACATGGTGCTGATGCTCGATCCGTTCCATTACTACAGCCGCGAGGAGGCCCTGTACCTGGGCAAGGAGCTGGAGAAGCTCAACTACTATTGGATGGAAGAGCCGATGGACGAGCACAGCATCTCCTCGTACGTCTGGCTTACCGAGCAGCTGGCCCTGTCCATGGTCGGTCCGGAGACGGCGGAGGGGAAGATGTACACCCGCGCGGAGTGGATCGTGCGCGGGGCGTCGGACATCTCCCGCGGCGGGGTCGGCGACGTCGGTGGGATCACCCCATTGATGAAGACGGCGCACCTCTGCGAGTCCCACGGCGTGCGCATGGAGGTGCACGGGGGGGGCGCCGGGAACTTGCACGTCCTGTGCGCCATGGGCTTCCCCGGGGAGTACTACGAGCGGGGCCTGCTGCACCCCTTCGTGGACTACGAGCGCCCCGAGCCCTGGCTGAATGCCTGCGTCGATCCCATGGACGACCAGGGGTACGTGCACGTCTCCCAGCTCCCTGGGCTGGGCTGGGACATCAACTGGGAGTACATCGAGGGCAACGCCAAGGGCTGATCGCCGGCGCGCCGCTCAAATGATACGCGCCGCTCAAGTGATAGGAAGCATGCGGTACCAGCTTGGGGCGCGTCCCCGCTGCCAGATTGGACGACGTAGGACCTGTCAAATGATCGGCGGGATCCTGGGGGAGAGGGCGTTGGGCATGACCCATACGGCAGGAAACGCAGCGACGCCGGTGGACGACGACCTCGAAGCCCTGGGCCGGGCGGCCCATGGCCCCCCGGCGACGACGGGGCAGCGAGCGGCGGTCGCCGTTTGGGACACCATGCTGGCCAGGGAGTACGCCCCGCGCCCGTTGCTGCGGGTGCCGGCGCACCCCGTGCCCCGCGCCCGCTTCCCGGTGATCGACGTTCACAAGCACCTCGGCTACTGGCCGGCCCCCGGCGCTTCCGGCTGGCCGGGGGAGGTGTCCGAGCTCGTGGACGGCATGGACCGGCTGCACATCCGCGCCGTGGTCAATCTGGACGGATTCAGCGGCCGGCACCTGCGCCGCGTCCTCGACCGCTACGGGGGGCACGGCGATCGCTTCATCACCTTCGCCGGGGTCGCCTGGCACCGCTCGGGCGAGCCGGACTTCGGGGAGCGCGAGGGGCGAGACCTCGCCGCCTCTGTCGCCGCCGGGGCAAGGGGCTTCAAGGTGTTCAAGGGCCTGGGGCTGTGGCTGCGCGACGCCGCCGGGGCCCTGTGGATGCCGGACGACGCGCGCCTCGACCCGCTGTGGAGAGCCGCCGGCGACCTCGGCGTCCCCGTCCTGATCCACGTCGCCGACCCGGAGGCCTTTTTTCGCCCCGCCGACCGGCACAACGACCGCCTCCCAGGCCTGGCCCGGCGCCCCGACTGGTACTTCGGCACAGCGGAGCACCCCCCCTTTGAGGACCTGCTGGAGCGCCAGGTGCGCCTCTTCCAACGCCACCCTCGTACCACCTTCTTCGGGGCCCACGTCCTTAACCGCCCGGACGACCTGGGCTGGGTGGGAAGGGTGCTGGAGGCCTGCCCCAACGTCTACGCCGAGATCTCCGCCCGCATCGGCGACCTGGGGCGCCAGCCGCGTACTGCCGGGGCCTTTTTCGAGCGCTACCAGGACCGGGTGCTGTTTGGCACCGATGGTCGCGACTTACGCCCCTACGCGCACTACTTCCGTGTCCTGGAGACGGAGGACGACCTGATCCTCCCACCGGACGGCCTCCTCTCGCCGGGGTCCTGGCCCCTCTATGGCCTGGGCCTGGCGGACGGGGTGCTGCAGAAGCTCTACCACGACAACGCCGCCCGCGTCTTCGGCCTCACACCGTAGTGGTACTGCGGGTCTTGGAAATCCTCCGCAATCCGGCCTGGGAGCTGACCTTCGGGCACGGGCCCTTCGCGCCCGACTTCGCGGCCGCCAGAGGCGTGCCCCTCACCCGCACATCGGCGTCAACCTGACAGCCCCAAGAGGCGCAGGGCAACGGTACGGCGGGGCCCGTAGCGAAATACGGCGAAGTCGGAGTCGAAGCTGAAGGCATCGCGGATGCCGTGTCGCTCGATAAAGGCGAAGCTGGTGCAGTCGGTGAGGCTGAAGTCTTGGTCGGCGAAATCGTGGGCGATGGCCCAGGCACGCTCCAGGTCGTCCGGCCGGATCACCTCGACGCGCGTCGCGCCCTCCCGTATCACCTCCCACAGGC
This sequence comes from Chloroflexota bacterium, assembly GCA_030447525.1. Lineage (GTDB taxonomy): Bacteria > Chloroflexota > UBA11872 > UBA12225 > UBA12225 > JAUJOR01. The sequence continues at coordinate 30,989 of JAUJOR010000017.1, forward strand.
GCAGCGCAGCGTCGCGCCCCTGCCGGGAACGGGCCAGGAACCAGGTCTCGGCCAGCACCAGCTCGGTCGTCACCAGATCGGCGCCGCGCAGGCGCTGCCCGACTCGGACTGCCTGAGCGTGCGACTGGTCACCGCGGTCGGCCAGGCTGTAGAAGGCGCTCGAGTCGACAAAGACAGTTGTCAACGGTGCGGATGATGCGCGCCGATGGCAGCGGCGAGGTACTCGTCTTTGTGCCGGGCGACGTCGCTGCCCCCACGCTCCCCGCTGTCCCACAGCCCGATCAGCTCACTCAGATCGCCCTGCGGCCGGGGAGGGTCGAGGGCCTCGTGCACCAGCTGACGTAAGAGGTGGGCCAGCGATAGGCCCCGGCGGTGAGCCTCGGCCTTGAGCCAGCGGTGCTGCTCTGGCTCCAAGTAGATCTGCGTTCGGACGTACTGCATTCGTGACATTATAACGTCATGGGAGCATCAGGCCGCGCTGCGATCCGGGTGACGGCACCAGGGGCAGTCAATTGACGTTGAGAGGTGTGGTGGGTAAGGTAAGGTTTGGCAGGTAGCCCCGACGCAGGCAGAGTAAGGCGATTGATGAACGAGCCCTCACTGGTCACGGTCGATTGGAATCGTCACCGGCTGAAGAGCCGCTTCCTGGAGGAAGTGGCCCGGCGAGTGCTGGTCTATGACGGGGCCATGGGCACAGGTCTCCTCTCCCGCCAACACCTCCTGACCGACGCCGACTACCTCGGGAATCCCCAGCGTGGGCCGCACGAGATCCTGGGCACCACCCGCCCGGAGATCCTGGAGGACCTGCACGCCTCGTACCTCGCGGCCGGGGCAGACGTCCTGGAGACGGACACCTTCCAGGGGAGCGTGCGCCGCCTGACGGAGTGGGGGCTGGGGGAGCGGGCGTACGAGATCAACCTCAACGCCGTGCGCTGCGCCCGGCGCGCCGCCGACCGCTTCTCCACGCCGGAGAAGCCCCGCTTCGTCGCCGGCTCTATCGGCCCTACCGGCGCCTTGCCCTCCAGCGACGATCCGGTGCTCTCCGCGGTGACCTTCGAGGAGCTGGCACACAGCGGCTACGTCCAGGCCAAGGCCTTTATCGACGGCGGCGCGGACGTCATCATCATCGAGACGCAGATCGACATCCTCGAGACCAAGGCGATGATCTTCGGCTGCCGGCGGGCCTTCGAGGAGACCGGCACGTCCCTGCCCATCCAGTGCCAGGTCACGCTGGACACGTCGGGGCGCATGCTCTTCGGCACGGACATCAGCGCCGCCCTGACCACGCTGGAGGCCTTGCCCATCGACCTTATCGGCCTGAACTGCTCCACCGGGCCGGACTACATGCGCGAACCGATCCGCTACCTTTGCGAGAACGCCATCCTCCCGGTGACGTGTATCCCCAACGCCGGCCTGCCCCTGAACGTGGACGGCCAGGACGTCTACCCGCTGGCAGCGGAGCCGATGGCCCGCGAGCTGGCGAGCTTCGTCGAAGAGTTCGGCGTCAACGTGGTCGGGGGCTGCTGTGGCTCTACTCCCGAGCACATCGAGTGGCTGGTGAAGCTGGTGGGGGGGCAAGCCCCGAAGGCCCGCCGTGTCCCGTACGTCCCGCGGGTCTCCAGCGCCATGCGCGCCTTTTCCCTGCAGCAGGATCCGGCGCCGATGATCGTCGGCGAGCGTGTCAACTCCCAGGGCTCCCGCCTGGCCAAGCGGGCCCTGCTGAAGAACGACTATGACGCCTTGCTGCGCATTGCCCGGGAGCAGGTGGAAGGCGGGGCGCATACCCTGGACGTCTCTGTGGCCCTCACCGAGCGGACGGACGAAGCCGACCAGATGCGCACCCTGGTGAAGAAGCTGGCCATGGCCGTGGAGGCCCCGCTGGTGATCGATACCACCGAGGCCAACGTGGTCAAGGCCGCCCTGGAGACGTATCCCGGCCGGGCCATCCTCAACTCCATCCACCTGGAGAACCGCTCCGAGCGGATCGATAAGTGGGTGCCCCTGATGCAGGCCCACGGGGCCAGCGCCGTGGCCATGTGCATCGACGAGCGGGGCCAGGCCACCACGGCCGACTGGAAGTTCGAGGCGGCACAGAAGATCCACGACGTGGTCTGTGGGGAGTTTGGCCTCCCGCCCGACCGGCTGATCTTCGACGCCCTGGTCTTCCCCGTCACCACCGGGCAGGTCGAGCTGGCCAACGCCGCCGTGGAGACGCTGGAGGGGATCAAGAAGATCAAGGCCGGGCTCCCCGGGGTGTTCACCATCCTGGGCGTGTCCAACCTTTCCTTCGGCATTGCCCCCCACGCCCGGGCGGTGCTCAACTCCGTGTTCCTCTATCATGCCGTCAAGGCCGGGCTGGACCTGGCCATCATCAACCCGTCGCACACCCGGCCCTACGCCGAGATACCGCCGGAGCAGCGTGAGGTGGCCGAGGCCCTCATCTTCAATAAGACACCGGAGGCCCTGGCCAACTACATCGCCTACTTTGAGGGTGTGGCCCCGGACGAGGCCGGCGGTCTGGACGACGATGCCGAGGCCAACTTGAGCGTTGAGGAGCGCCTGCACCACCGCATCCTGCACCGCAAGAAGGAGGGTGTCGAGGAGCTGATCGACGCCGCCCTGGCGCGGCGCATGGCCACCGGGACGCGGGAGGGGGCAGGGGCGGCGGGGAGTCAGGCCCCCAAGGGGCGGCACGAGGCCGCCGTGGACATCCTGAACTCCGTGCTCCTCCCGGCGATGAAGGAGGTGGGGGACAAGTTTGGCGCCGGGGAGCTGATCCTCCCTTACGTCCTCCAGTCGGCCGAGGTGATGAAGAAGACCGTCTCTTACCTCGAGCAATACCTGGAGAAGGTGGAGGGGGTGACCAAGGGCAAGGTGGTACTGGCCACGGTCTACGGCGACGTCCACGACATCGGGAAGAGCCTGGTCAATACCATCTTGTCCAATAACGGCTACACCGTGTACGACCTGGGCAAGCAGGTGCCGGTGAACGTCATCCTGGACAAGGCGGTGGAGGTACAGGCCGACGCCATCGGCCTCTCCGCCTTGCTCGTCTCCACCAGCCGGCAGATGCCCCTCTGCGCCCAGGAGCTGCATCGCCGAGGCCTGGACTTCCCCGTGATCATCGGCGGGGCGGCCATCAACCGGCGCTTCGGCCGGCGGATCAACTGGGTGGACGAGACGCGGGAGACGCTCTACGCCTCCGGCGTCTACTACTGCAAGGACGCCTTCGAGGGCCTGGCGACGGTCGACCACCTGGTCGACCCGGCGCAGCGGCAGCGCCTAGTGACCCAGCTGCACCAAGAAGTGATCCAGCAACGCGACGAGGAACGGGCCAAGGGGGCGACCCCGCAGCCGGCCCGGGCGCCGGTGGCGATTGTGCGTCGCTCGCCGGCGGTGCGCGACGTCCCGGTGCCGCCCCCGCCCTTCTGGGGCTATCGCACCCTGGCCATTGCCTGGCGCTCGCTTGACCAGCTGCTTCCCTACGTCGACCGCAACACCCTCTTCCGCCATCACTGGAAGTACACCGTCCACGATCGGGCGGAGTGGCAGCGCCTGTCGGAGACGCAGCTGGAGCCGAAGCTGCGTGAGCTGTGGCAGGACGCCAAGGTCAAGCGCTGGCTCACGCCGCGGGCGATCTACGGCTACTTCCCGGTGCAGGCGGACGGCAACCAGCTGGTGGTCTACGACCCCCAGGAGCACCAGGAGTATGGGGCAGCGGGTGACCGGCGCCGGCCCCGGGAGCTGATCCGCTTCACCTTTCCTCGCCAGGTGCCGGATGGGACGAAGCGGAACGAGGATCAGCTCTGCCTGGCGGACTACTTTCGTCCCGTGGAGAGCGGGGAGTACGACGTCGCCCCTTTGCAGGTAGTGACCGCGGGTGAAGTGGCCAGCGACTACGCCGAGCGCCTGCGCCTGGCTGGGGAATACAACCGGGAGCTGGAAGTCCACGGCGTCTCGGCGCAGGCGGCCGAGGCCATGGCGGAGTACGTCCATACCTTGATCCGCCAGGAGCTGAATCTCCCCTCCGGCCAGGGCCAGCGCTACAGCTGGGGCTACCCGGCCTGCCCTGACCTGGCCGACCAGGTAAAGCTGTTCCAGGTCTTGCCGGCCACGGAGCAGATCGGCGTCGCCTTGACCGAGTCCCTCCAGTTCGTCCCCGAGCAGAGCACGGCGGCGATCGTCGTCCACCACCCCCAGGCGAAGTACTTCTCCGTCCTCTCCGGCACCACCGGCGGCGGCGAGCAAGGGAGCGACGCCGTCGCCGCTGGCTAAGGCTGGCTCACGACTGGGACGACGGATGCCGGAGGCGCTCCAAGAGGGCCAGGGCCCGGACGGACTGCGAGTGGTCGTCGATCGTGACGCCTGCATTGGCGCTGCGTCGTGCGCCGGCATCGCACCCAGCGTGTTCCGGCTGGACGGGCGCAGCCGGGTCGTGCTCACCGATCCCACTACGGTGGACGCCGCCACCCTGTGGCGGGCGGCCCAGAGCTGCCCCACCGACGCCATCATCCTGGAGGACGAGCGCGGCGAGCAGCTCTACCCATGAGGGTGCGCGCCCTGTTCCTGGATGTGGGCGACACGCTGGTGTATGCCCACCCCTCGGCGGCCGAGATCATGGCCATGGTGTGCGCCGAGGCCGGGCTGCCTATCGAGGCGGCGCAGATCGAAGCGGTGGATGCGCGGCTGGGGCCGCGCATCCTGGCGAAGCAGTCCGGCGTCTCCGGCGACGCCCTGTACTCCGTGTCCGCCGAGAACTCCCGGCGCTTCTGGATGTGGGTCTACGCCCAGATTCTGGAAGACTTGGCCGTGCCCCTGGGGGTCCGGCCGCAATTGGCCCAGGGCTTCCACGACCGCTTTTCGGCGATGGAGACGTGGCGGCTGTTTCCGGATGCCGCCCCGCTCCTGGAGGAACTGCACCGCCGCCGCGAGCGGGGGCTGGTGGTGGGCGTGGTATCCAACTGGGAGGATTGGCTCGAGGCACTGCTCATCCGCCTCGAGGTCGACCGTTATTTTGACTTCATGGTCGGCTCGGCCATCGTCCGTTCGGAGAAGCCCGACCCGGCCATCTTCCGCGCCGCCCTGGAGCGGGCGCAGACGCGCCCGGAGGAGACGCTCCACGTCGGGGACAGCCTGCACGCCGACGTCGGCGGGGCGCGGGCGAGCGGGATCACCCCGGTGCTGCTCGACCGGCGGGGGCGCTACTCGCCCCAGCAGACCGGCGGGGCGTCGATCATCCGCTCCCTGGCCGAGCTCCCTCCCCTGCTAGATCATGGACCGGGCTGAGAATTGTGCAGCGGGCTGACGCGCGCGGGGCAGAAAGGACGGCTATGGTGCCAGCGCTGGTAATTCGAGACGCCCGCATCCTCACGGGGGCCGAGCGAGACTACGAGCGGGGGAGCGTGGTGGTTGAGGGGGGCAAGATCGCCGCTATCGGGGAGCGGGTGGAGGTGCCACCTGGCGCCGAGGTCATCGAGGGGGCCGGCAAGGTGGTCGCCCCCGGGTTGGTCGACGCCCACACGCACCTCGGCATCTCCGAGGAGGGCGTCGGCTGGGAGGGGCGGGACACCAACGAGCTGACCGATCCGCTAACGCCCCACCTGCGGGCTGCGGATGGGATCAATCCGGAGGAGATGGGCATCCGCGAGGCCGCGGCTGGGGGCGTCACCACCGCCGTCGTTCTCCCCGGCAGCGGCAACGTTATCGGCGGCCTGGGCATCGCCCTCAAGACCTACGGCATGATCGTCGACCGCATGGCCCTGCGCGACCCCTGCGGCCTGAAGGTGGCCTTCGGCGAGAACCCCAAGCGAGTCTACGGCGACCAGAAAAAGATGCCCAGCACGCGCATGGGCACAGCCGCCCTCCTGCGCGAGGCGCTGGTGCGGTCCCAGACGTATCTACAGAAGATCGAGCTGGGACGGGCCAATCCAGACAAGACCCCCGACCGCGACCTACGCCTGGAAGCGGTGGCGCTGGTGCTGCGCCGCGAGATCCCCTTGCTGGCCCACTGCCACCGCGCCGACGACATCCTGACTGCCCTGCGCATTGCAGCCGAGTTCCAGGTCGACCTCGTCCTGGAGCACGCCACCGAGGCCCACCGCATCGTGGACGTCCTCGCCGAGGGCAAGATCCCCTGCATCGTCGGACCCACCTTTGGCGCCCGGGGAAAGGTGGAGACGAAGGAGAAGACCTTCGCCACGCCGGGCATCCTGGCCCGCGCCGGGGTGCCGGTGGCCATCTGCTCCGATCACGGCGTCACCCCTAGCTCGCACCTGCGCCTGTACGCCGCCCTGGCCGTGTCAGAGGGAATGAGCGAGAGTGACGCCCTGCGCGCCGTGACCATCTGGCCGGCCCAGATCACCGGCATCGCCGGGCGCGTGGGGAGCCTGGAGCGGGGCAAGGACGCCGACCTGGCCCTCTACAGCGGCCACCCCCTTGACCTGCGCTCCCGCCTGGAGCTAGTCCTGATCGACGGCCGGCGCGTTCCAGGTACGACGGGCGCCTGAAGGGCATTGGTCGACGAGGCGTTGGGGGTGCCGGACGGGGAGTCGAGCCGGGAGGTCGACCAGTCGATCAGCCCCCGCCCCACCGTACGGCGAGCCGGGCGCCAGCGCGTCCGCCTCGACGTGGCCCTGGTGGAGCGCGGGCTGGAGGCCAGCCGCGAGCGGGCGCGACGCCTCATCCTGGCGGGAGAGGTGACGGTTAACGACCAGGTGGCGCGGGCGCCGTCGACGCTGGTGCCGGCGGACGCGACGCTGGCCTTGGGCGGACGCGTCCCCTACGTCAGCCGGGGGGGGATCAAGCTGGCCCACGCCCTCGACCGCTTCGGCGTCGACCCCGGCGGACGGGTGTGCCTGGACGCCGGGGCGAGCACCGGGGGCTTTACCGACTGCCTGCTGCAGCGGGGCGCCCAGCGTGTCTACGCCGTGGACGTGGGAAAGGGGCAGCTCGCCTGGGGGCTGCGCCGGGACCCGCGTGTGGTGGTGATGGAGGGGCTGAACGTACGCTACCTCCGTTTGCGGGGAGCCCACCTGGACCCGCAAGGAACGGCCACCGCAGGGCCCACGGCGGGGGCAGCGGAGCTGCCGGAACCGGTCAGCCTGGCGACGGTGGACGTGGCCTTTATCTCCTTGCGCCTGGTGCTCCCGCCCATCGTGGGGGTGGTGGCGCCGGGGGGTGACGTCGTGGCGCTGGTCAAGCCCCAGTTCGAGGCCGGGCCGGCCGACGTGGGGAAGGGGGGCGTCGTGCGCGACGTGCAGGTGCACCGGCGGGTGCTCGAGGAAGTCCTGGGGGCGGCCCGCCGGGCCGGGGTTACCCCGCTCGGCGTGACGGCGTCCCCGATCCGGGGAGAGGCCGGGAACGTGGAGTTCCTCTTATGGGCCCGCCGCGCGCCGGGAGAGGCACCCCAGGCGCAGGCACCCCAGGCGCAGGCACCCCAGGCGCCTGTGCCGGGGGCACCGCCGTTCGACGACGAGATGGCCGTCACGGCCGCCCTGGCGGAGGCTGGGGAGCTGCCGCCAGGGCGGGGGAGGGGATGACGCCGGCGGGCTCAGATGCCTACTCTATCCAGGGAGCCGGCCGAAGGGCCGTCCAAGGAGCCGGCCGAAGGGCCGTCCAAGGAGCCGGCCGAAGGGCCGTCCAAGGAGCCG
>JAUJOR010000017.1:38737-40842 GCA_030447525.1 Chloroflexota bacterium
GACGGGGGTTCTTGGCGCAGGCGCCCGCGGTCGTAGTCGAAGCGCTCGCGGGCGTAGACGCGGACGCCGGAGCCGGGAGCGGTCTCACGCCAGACCATATCCTGGGGCGCCGAACCGGGCTCCATCAAGGGGTAGACTTGCGACCGGGCCGGCAGGACGACGTGGATCAGGTAGGGCCCGGGGGCGGCCAGGGCCCGTTCCAGGGCGGCGCGGCATTGCTTCTTAGTGTGGACGCGCTCGGCGGGGATGCCGTATGCCGCGGCCGTGGCGGCGAACAAGGGCCACTCGCCCTCGGCGAGGTCGGCGGTAGCGGCGCAGACGGCGGCCGCCAGGTCGTCGGCGCTCTCCGCCCGCTCCAGGCGGCGCAGCAGGGCTGACTTGATCCGCGCCACGCCGGCCCGCTCTTTGGCGGCTCCCTGCGGGTGCGCTTCCCACTGAGGAGCGTCTTGCTGGGGGCGCCCGCGGCGCCGGTCGCTGGTGAGCGTGCGCCCCTCGAAGTACAGACTGTGCCAGTTGGAGACCATTCCTAAGTGGGCGTCGTCGAAGAGGACGATCTTGACCGGGATCCCGTAGCCACCGATGGTGTCCAGCTCATGCGAGGACATGACAAAGCCGCCGTCGCCGACGGCCGCCACCACGGTGGCCTCCGGCCGGGCGAACCAGGCCCCCACCGCCAGGGGAAGGGCGCAGCCCATGCTCCCCATACCCCCAGAGGTGATGAACGAGCGAGGGCGGGACACGGGGAACCACTGCGCCCCCTTCATCTGGTGCGTCCCGACGTCAAAGGTGGCGACGACGTCGGTCACGCCCTGCACTTGCAGCGCCTGGGCCAGCTCAGCGTAGACAAACTCGTGGCTGAGGGCGTCGCCCTGGCCGGGGTCGTAGCTCTGCGTGGGCATGGCCAGGCGCACCGCCTCGAGCTGCCCCAGCCAGGGCGCGCGGTCGACCGCCGGCGCGTCCAGGAGGAGCTCCAGCAGCCGGCGCAGCACCTCCCCGACATCGCCGTGCACGGCCACGTCCACCATGCGCACGCGGTTGAGCTGGCGCCGGTCGACGTCGACGTGGATCAGGCGGGCCTGGGGGGCGAACCGCTCCGGGCGCGCGCCGATGACGCGGTCGTCGAAGCGGGCGCCGAGGGCGACGACGACGTCGGCCAGGTGGGGGGCGATATTGGCTACCATCGTCCCGTGCATGCCGAGCATACCCAGGTTGAGCCCGTCGTCCGCCGGCAGGACACCGAGGCCATGGACGGTGGTGGCCACCGGGGCGCCTAGCAGCCGGCTCAGCCGGCGTACCTCCTCGGCCGCCCCGGCCAGGACGGCCCCCTGGCCGACGTAGAGGAGCGGGCGTTCAGCGCCGGCCAGGAGCTGGGCAGCGGCGTACAAGGGGCCCTCCTCCGGCTCCGGGAGCGACCAGTCGTGCCGGGCGACGAGCTCTTCCCAGGGCCGCATGGGAGTGGTCTTGATCTGGACATCTTTCGGCAGGTCGAAGAGCACGGCGCCGGGGCGTCCGGTGACGGCGCTGTGGTAGGCCGTGACCAGCAGGTCCTGGACGTCTTCCGGGCGCTGGGGGCGGAACGAGGCCTTGGTTGCCTTGCCGTCGGTCATGCCGGCGATGTCCAGGGCCTGGAAGGCCTCCGGCTCGGCGGAGGTGGGGGTGTTACCGGTAAAGGCCATCACCGGCCGGCTATCACGGAAGGCGTCGGCCAACCCGGTGACAAGGTTGGTCGCCCCCGGGCCGGAGGTGGCGGTGCAGAAGCCCACCCGGCCACCGGCGGCGGCGTACCCCTCAGCCTCGAACGCAGCGCCCTGCTCGTGCCCGGTGAGGACGTAGCGAAAGGCCCCCGCCTCGTGCCCGGCGGTGAACGCGTCGTTGAGGGGGAGACTGGCCCCGCCGGGGATGCCGAAGATCACGTCGGCGCCGACAAACTTCATCAGCTCGACCACCAGCTCCGATCCGGAGAGGGCCTCGCCGTAGCGCGCCCGGCCGTGGTGCACCGTCCGCCGGGCACCGGGAAAGTAGCGCTCGATGACCCCCGGGGTGAGGCCCTCCGGGGTGAGGCCCTCCGGGGTGAGGCCCTCCGGGGTGAGGCCCTCCGGGGTGAG
>JAUJOR010000017.1:40942-96016 GCA_030447525.1 Chloroflexota bacterium
GCCCTCCAGGGTAATGACGCTAGGGGACGTGGCGGCGTGGCGCGCTACCACGGAGCCGGCCGCCGCCCGTTTCGCCGGCTCCGCCAGTTCGTCTCGCGCCCTACCCATGGTGCTCAGAGTGCTGCTCATAGTCGTCCTGTCCTCACTCGTTACGGCTGATGCGTCCGGCGGTCAGCCGGCTGCGGGCGACACCCTCCCGTGGGTCCCGGTTGGGACCAAACAAAAACTCCCGCCCCACAGGGACGGGAGTAACCCGCGGTACCACCCTTGTTCCCGCCGCTAGACAGGTTCCGGGTTGTCCCGGGCCCCACAGCGGCGAGCGCTCGTCGGGGTACTAACATACCCCCGCTGCGGTAACGGGCAGCGAACCCGGCTCGGTCTACTGGCGGTCGGCCACGTCCGTGGCTCCCGCGTTCGGCGAACAGCTCAGGAGGGACTTCTCCCCGACTGCAGCACCCGCTCTCACCGTCTCGGGCTCGCTGAGCTGCACAATGCGGAGGTACTCGTCTCCGTCAGCGCTGTGCCTGATAGTGTATCCACCGCTGCCGGCGAAGACAAGGTCAGCGGCCCGGGAAGGGCACCGCCAGGCGACGGCGGATACGCCTCGATGAGGCCATCCGGGAGGGGGCGGGAGTACGACATCATCGCTCCCAGCGACGGCGAACCGCGTGCAAGCATCATCGGGGGAGGGTGACACTCTGGCGGTCGATACCGTTGAGCCTCAGCGCCCCGGCAGCCCCGAGGGTGGCGGTAGATCATAGTACATTTGTACGATTACAGGCATGGCGTTGAAGGCGACGGGAGACCCGCTGGCCCTGTTCTCACCCCCCGTTGCCGGGTGGTTCCGGCAGGCTTTCGGGGCGCCGACGGCGCCCCAGGGACAGGGGTGGCCGGTTATCGCCCGGGGGGAGCACGCCCTCGTCCTGGCGCCGACGGGGAGTGGGAAGACGCTGACGGCCTTTCTGTGGAGCCTGGATGTCCTGTTCCGCGACCTATCGGAGACGCCCGAACCGGAGCGCCGGGCAAGGGGTAGTCGGGGGCCGAAGGGCGCCGTGGCGGATGAGATCGAGCGCCGGCGCGCCGCGTACCGTCCAGGGGTGCGGGTGCTGTACGTTTCGCCCCTCAAGGCGCTGAACAACGACGTCGAGCGCAACTTGCGGGTGCCCCTGGCGGGGATTCGGGGGCAGGCCCTGCGGGCAGACCTGCCCCTCCCGGCGCTGCGAGTCGCGGTGCGCACGGGGGATACCCCCAGCCACGAGCGCCAGGGGATGGTGCGGCGCCCACCACACATCCTGATTACCACGCCGGAATCGTTGTACCTGATGCTGACGGCGGAGCGGTCGCAGGGGATGTTCGCCACTACCCATACGGTGATCGTGGACGAAATCCACACCCTGGTGGGGACGAAGCGCGGCGCTCACCTGGCCCTGTCCCTGGAACGGCTGGAGCGCCTGACCCACGGGGGCGCCCCCCGCCCCGGGAGAGCGCGTCTGCAACGGATCGGTCTCAGCGCCACCGTTCGCCCGCTGGAGGAGGCGGCGCGCTTTCTCGGAGGGCAGGACGCCGGGGCAGGCTTCGTCCCCCGTCCGGTAACGGTGGTCGACGCCCCCTACCGCAAGTCGCTGGACGTGCGCGTCGTCTCCGTGGTGGACGGCTTCCGCGACGTCCCCGGCAACTCCATCTGGACGGCGGTCGTCCCCGCGGTAACGCACTTGATTGACCGGCATCACACCACGCTGGTGTTCTGCAACAACCGGCGCCTGGCCGAGCGCACTGCCGACCGGCTGAACGAGCGCCGTTTGCTGGAAAAGGTGGCACCGTCCGCCCCCGGGGGCCCAGGGGCGGACGGCGAGAACGGGAAGGATGGGGCGCGCTTCAAGCCCCGGCGGGGGGCTACGCTGGGAGCGGATGTGGGGATGTTCGCCACGGGGGTCGACCGCAGTCTGCTGGAGGCGGCCGGGCTGCAGCCGATCCGCGCCCACCACGGGAGCATGAGCAAGGCCGCCCGCCTGGAGATGGAGGGGGCGCTCAAGGCCGGGACGCTCCCGGCGCTGGTGGCGACGTCGTCCCTCGAGCTGGGGATCGACATCGGCGAGGTAGACCTGGTGGTGCACCTGCAGTCGCCAAAGTCCGTGTCCAGTGGACTGCAGCGGGTGGGGCGCAGCGGGCACCTCGTGGGGCAGACTTCCGTGGGACGGATCTTCGCCACCCACGCCGAGGACGTGATGGAGGCGGCGGCCGTAGCCTGGGGGATGCGTTACGGGGAGATCGAGGAGACGCACACCCCGGAGAACCCGCTGGACGTCCTGGCTCAGCACGTCGTCGCGGCCGTGGGGGCAGAGGACTGGGACTACGACGACCTCTACGCCCTGGTGCGGGGGGCATATCCCTTCCGCCATCTCAGCCCGGCGGCCTTTGACGGCGTGCTGGAGATGCTGGCCGGGAAGTACCCCGAGATCGTCTCCCGCGCCCTGCAGCCCCGCATCTCGTGGGACCGGGTGCACAACCGCCTGGCGGCCCTCCCCGGGACGCGCTTCCTGGCTGTCGGTAGTGGGGGCACCATCCCTGATCGCGGGACGTACAGCATGGTGCTCGCCGACCGGCGCACCAAGGTGGGGGAGCTGGACGAGGAGTTCGTCTTCGAGTCCCGCGCCGGCGACACGTTCCTGCTCGGCTCGCAGGTGTGGCGGGTGACGGATATCACCGACGATCGGGTGGTCGCCGAGCCGGCGCCCGGGGAGATCCCGCGCATGCCCTTCTGGCGGGGTGACCAGCCGTGGCGTCCCTATGACCTGGGCAAGCGTATCGGGGCCTTCCGGCGCCGGGTGGTGGACCTACTCGCCGCGCTGGACGCGACGGACGTGGAGCAGATACGTCAATTGACGGAGGACGACCTGGCAGGCCTGGCAGGCCCGGTGGCGACCGACGTTCGGGAGGCTGACCCCCACCTGCCGGCGGGCCGGCGGCAGGTCCCCGGTTTCCCGGAGGGGGCGGAGAGGGGAGAGCCGGCGCGGGCCCTACTGCGCTTTCTGCACGGGGAATGCGGCCTTGACCGAAACTCCATCGTCCAGGTGGTGACGTACGCCGCCGGGCAGCTCGGCGAGTCCGGGGAACTGGCCACCGACCGCAGCATCGTCGTGGAGACATTCGAGGACGCCCTGGGCGATCCGCGGATGGTCGTCCACTCCCCGTTCGGCGGACGGGTCAATGGGCCATGGGGGATCGCCCTGGCGCACGCCATCCGGGAACGCCTGGGGATGGAGCCTCAGGTGGTCACCGGCGACGACGGCATCTTGCTGCGCTTCGGCGACACTGCCGAGACGGCCGACACTGCCGGCGCCGGCGAGGGCGGTAGGGCCGTCCGGAGCGTGGGGGAGGGGCGAGGGCAGGCGGGACCGGCCGGCGTGGTGGCGGCCTTGACCAGCGCCGAGGCCCGGGAGCGCCTGCTGGCGGAGCTGCCTCGCTCGGCCGTGTTCGGCGCCCAGTTCCGGATGAACGCCGCGCGGGCCCTGCTCCTCCCTCGGGGGCAGGGCGGCAAGCGGACGCCCCTGTGGCTCTCCCGTCTACGGGCCAAGGACCTCCTCCAGGCAGTGCAGCGTTTCGACGACTTCCCCATCCTGTTGGAGACGTACCGCGATTGTCTGCGTGACGTGATGGACCTGGAGGGACTGACGGAGGTGCTCGACCGCATCCAGCGGGGGGAGATCCGGGTCACCGTCCACGAGGCGGAGTTCCCTTCCCCGGTGGCCAGGGGACTGGACTACCGCATGGCGATGCAGTACGTCTACGAGCACGACGCCCCGCGGGGCGAAAAGCAGCTGGCGGCCCTCTCGCTGAACCGCTCGCTCCTGGCTGACCTGCTCCGCGATGGGTCTCTGGCCGAGCTCCTCAAGCCGGCCGCCGTCGCGGAGGTGACGGCGCGCCTGGCCAGGACGGCCCCATCGGGGAGGGCACGGAGCGCCGAAGAGCTGGCCCAGATCCTCTACGATCTCGGCGATCTGTCCGATAGCGAGATTGCCACGCGTAGCGCCGGCGAATGGACGCAGGACCTGGCGGCGGCCGGTCGCCTCGTCTCCCGTGAGCTAGGCGGCGAGCAACGCTGGATCCACGCCGAGCGACTGGCGGACTACGATGCCCTCCTCGACGACCCGCTGCCGGCGCTGCGCCGGTGGCTGACGCACGCCGGGCCGGCACCTGCCGGCGACCTGGCCCGGCGATACGGCTTGACCGAGGCGCGGGTGGAGGGGGAGCTGCGCCGTCTCGGCGACGACGTTGTCGCCGGCCGCTTTACCCCCGGCGCCGGCGAGCAGTGGATTGACCGGCGCACCCTGGAGGAGATGCACCGGCGCACGCTGACCCTGCTGCGTAAAGAGGTGCAGCCGGTGCCCCTGGCCGCCTACGCCGAGTTCCTGTGCCGCTGGCAGGGGGTGTGGCCCCCTGCGGTCAGGGGAGAGGGAGGGGTGAGCCGGGTGCTGCAGCAGCTCCGGGGGATGGCCCTGCCGGGGGTGAGCTGGGAGCGCGACGTCCTGCCGGCGCGTCTGCCGGACTTCGATCCGGCCGCCCTGGCAGATCGCTGCCAATCGGGCGAGGTGATGTGGGTGGCCGAAGGGGGACGGGACGCCCGCCGGGCGCGGGTGCGCTTCTTTTTCCGCGGCGAGGGGGATCTCTTCCTCGAGCGGCGGCCGGACGCGGCCGTCTTGGAGGCCCTGGGTGACCCGGCGCGCGCCATCTATGACTTCCTGACTGAGGAAGGGGCGGCCCTACTGATTGACATAACAGATGGCACCGGGCTGCCCCGGGCGCAGGCGCAGGGAGCCCTGGTGGAGCTTGTCCTGGCCGGCCTGGCGACGAACGACTCCCTGGCCGCCTTGCGGGCGGTGCTGGCCTACGAGGGGGGGCAAGACGCCCGCCCGCAGCGCCGCAGCAGCCTGGAGCTGGATCTGGCTGCCCGGCTGTCTCACCTGCCCCAGCGCCAGACCGCCGGCCGGCTGCGCGACGCGCGTCGCCGAGCCCGGGAGATAGCCTCTCGCACGGCGCAGCCGGACGGTATCAGGGGGCTGTCCGCGACCGGTCCAGTCACCGGCTGGATAGGGCGCTGGTCGCTCGTCCATCGTGCGGGCCTGCTGGGAAAACCCCTGGACGAGAGCGAACGGGCCCTGCGGCAGACACGCCAGCTCCTGTCCCGCTGGGGGGTGGTCACCAAGGCCTGTCTCGAGCGGGAGGCCGCCACGCTGCGCTGGGAGGCCCTTCTGCCGGTGCTGGGGGCGCTCGAAACCCGTGGCGAGGTGCGCCGGGGCTACTTTGTCGAGGGTCTCCCCGGCTTGCAGTACGCCCTCCCGGACGTGGTGGAAGGCTTGCGCGAGGCGAACGCCGAAAGCGTGAACACCCAAGGCGTGAACACCCACGGCGTGAACACCCAAGACGAGGACTCCAGCGGGGAGACGGGGACGCCCGTCGTCCTCAGCGCCGCCGATCCGGCGCAGCTCTACGGCACCGATATCTTTGGTGGCTCGCTGCGATTTCAGCGCCTCCCGTCCACGGCCGTGGCCCTCGTCCACGGTCAGCCGGTGGCGGCGCTGGAAGACGGGGGCACCGGGGCGATCGCCGACGCCGGACACCCCGCGCTCGTCCCGGCCCTACGCGCCCTGGGCCGTTGGTGGGGGGCGCGCCTGCGCGGTACCGCACGGCTCAAGGTAGAACGCTGGGGGGACGGGCCGGTGCTCGATGGCGACGGCGCCACCTGGCTGGAAGGGGCCGGCTTCGTCCGCGACGGCGACGCCATGCTGTGGATCAGGGACCAGCGCAATTAGTCACTGCGTGGAGCACTACCCCACTGGGCGCGCATCTCTCCTGGGCCGTGTCTCGCCATCAATGCCACGATCTGTAGCGCGGCTCACGCCGAGAGCCAGACATCGCCCCAGCGGTCGCGGGAATCCCACGATGTCCACAGCCCGTTGAGCTTCTTGGACGCCACGTCCACCCCCAGCTCCTCGAAGAGGACGAGCGAGGGGAGGTCATGGTTCAGGATGGCCTGGAGCTCTTTATAGAAGGGGGCTCGCTCCTGGGGCGTCACGGCCGTGGCCGCCCTGGCCAGCAGCTCGTCTACCCGAGGGTTAGCGTATCCCGTGGCGTTGGTGTACTGCTGCCGGGCCTCGGTGGTGACGTAGAGGCGGTGGTAGCCGATGGCCGGGTCACCACTGGAGGTGAAGGACTGCAGGCTGAGGTCAAACTCCCGGTCGATGAACACCTTCTGCACCATCACCGCCGTCTCCAGGGGCTGCAGGTCGACGGTAATCCCCAGCTGGCGGAGGTTGTCGCGGATGATCTGCCCGGTGGCGACCAGCTGCGCCCGGGCGGAGTCGTAGACGCAGCGCAGGGTGATGTTCCCCGTCACCCCCGCCGCCGAGAGGGCGTCCCTGGCCCGCTGGACGGAAAACGGGTACTTGCGGGCGTAGCTGACCTCGTCGTTGAAGAGCCACTTGAAGCCTTCCCCGAAGGCCCCGTTGCCCACCCGGGCAAAGCCCCCCACGGCCTGCTGCACGATCGTCTGGCGGTTGATGGCGAAGGCCAGGGCCTGGCGCGCCTCCGGCTTGGCCAGGGCCGGCGTGCGCAGGTTCATCATGGCGAAGTAGATGTTGGGCGACCCCTGGCCACGCTTCGACTGCAGTCTGGGGTTGGCGATCAGGCGCGGGACGTCGCTCTTGGAGAGGTAGAAGTCCACCACGAAGTCGATCTCCCCCGTCTCCAACCCGTTGGCCCGGTTTGCCGGCTGGGGGACGATGGGGTAGACGATCCCGTCTAGGTACGGCTTTCCCGGCTCCCAGTAGCTTTCGTTGCGCGCCAGGCGGACGTTGGATCCCCGGCTCCACTCGGCGAACTTGAACGGTCCGGTACCTACCGGGCGCTGGTTGACCGGGTTGTTGCGCGCGTCCGTCCCCTCGTAGAGGTGCTTGGGCAAGATGGGGGAGTCGAAGACGGTCTGCTGCAGCAGGAAAGGGGCGTAGGGCTCCGTGAGGCGGACGATCACGGAGAGCGGGTCAGGCGTGTCGATCCCCGCCAGGCGGCGTAGCGTTGCCAACGTTCGCGGGTGCTCCTTGGCCAGCACCTCCTCGTACGTGAATTTGACGTCGGCGCTGGTGAAGTCCCTGCCATCGTGCCACTTGACGCCCGGGCGCAGCTTGAAGGCGTAGGTCGTGCCGTCGGGCGAGACCGTCCAGGACGTGGCTAGAGACGGCTGGGGGACGAAGCTGCCCTCGCGGGACTCCAGCCAGAGCAGGCCGTCGAAGATCTTGGCCCCGATGTCGCTCGGGGTGTTCCCCGTGGTGGTAGCCATGTTGAGCGTGCTGGGGTCGCCGTCGGTGACCACCACCGCCGTCCCCCCGCGCCGCGGGGTGCCGGATGCCCCTCCGGGGGTGCCGGCCCCAGCGGGCGGCGGGGTGGGGGCGGTGGGTGATGCGCCCGGCCCGCCCGGCCCGCAGGCAGCCAGGACCGCCCCCAGCGATCCGGCGGCGCCGAGCCTCAAGGCCCACCGGCGCCGGAGGCCTGGTCGGGCGCCGGCGAGGCGCTCAGCCCGATGCCCGGCGTTGCCCCTGTGCCCGTCCTGGCTGGTCATTGATTCCGGCTCCGTTCTGGCCCCCATCCGCACACTCACGGCGAGGGAGATTGGTGGGGGCTGCGCCCCGGCCGCGCCGGATGGCGCCTTCCCTCGCTCTCCCCGTGCGCTCCATTTACTTGTCGGCCGGTGCCTGGATCGCGCCACGTCCCACCGGGAGACCCAAGACGTGGCTGCCGTCAGGAACCGATGCAGCGATCTGTACGCTGAGTCATAGCACACGCACACGGCCGGGGCAGATCAACCGGGGGGCAGGGGCAAGGCTAAGGCTAAGGCTATGGCGTGGGCTTGGCGGCGGCGCGGGCAAAGCCGAAGTCCAGCAGGGCGCTGCAATCAGGGAAGTGGCGCCGGCTGTTCAGGGTGACGCACACCAGCGTGCGCCCGTCTCGCTCGGCGGCCCCCACCAGGGTGTAGCCGGCGTCCTCGGTGTACCCCGGCTTGATGCCGATGGCCCCCCGGTACGTAGACAGCAGGCTGTTCAGATTGCCGGGGCGGAACCAGCCATGCTCGCGCCCCGGCGTTGCGCTGGGCTCGATGACCACGTCCTTCATCGCGAACACCCGGCGCAGCTCGGGCTTACCCAGGGCGTAGGCGCCGATCACGGCCAGGTCATAGGCGGTGGAGTACTGCTCCGGGTCGTCCAAGCCAGAGGGGTTGGCGAAGTGGGTATCGGTGAGACCCAGGGCAGCGGCGGTCTCGTTCATCCAGGCCACGAACTGCGCCCGGCCGGCAGTCCCCTCGGCGGCCCCTCTCGCCCCCCCGCCGACGCCATAGGCCAGGGCCTCGCCGGCGTCGTTCCCGGAGTCCAGGAGCAGCCCGTAGAGCAGCTCTTGGACGGTGAGCTTCTCGCCGGCCCGGATGCCCATATGGTTCGGCTCTACCCGGGTGGCCTCGGCTGGGACGGTGATGACCTTGTCCGGCGCGCTCCGCTCGACGGCGACGATAGCGGTCATGATCTTGGCCGTGCTGGCCATCAGCTGGCGCTTGCGGGGCTGCTTGGCGTACAGCACCTCCCTGGTGCTGAGGTCGACGACGATGGCCGAGTCGCCGGACAAGGTGGGCACGCCGGCGGAGGAGGCCCCGGCCAGGAGAGCCGGATTGGCCTCGAACGTGGCAAAGGAGAAGCTGATCGCGTTGCGAGCTGCCTGGACGGCGGCGTTGCCACCCGGCCCCAGCGGGGCGAGGGCGACCCCTTGGAGGGCAGCGGCCGATGCCCCCTGGGCAGACCCGGTCGGCTGGGAGGGGGACGGGCGTCCGTGCCCATCCGGCCCCGGCGTGGACGGCCACCACACCCCTCGCGCCGTCCAGGCCAGGGCCATGAGGGAAAGGACAACGATGGTCGCTTCTACGCGCCGCGTGCGGGGCCGGCGGGGGGGCACCGGCGGTCGAAGGGGACGGGGCGCCGGGCGTCGCGGGGGTGTGGTGGTGCGGAATCGTACCGTCTCAGCGGCCATGTCTCATCCGTTGAAGCGCCGGCGTACGGGTGTATGTCGCGCGCGGCGCCGAGTGTAGCCGACGTCGGGCCGGACGCACACATCAACGGGAAAGTTGCCGGAGGGTTGCAGGTCCTACCCGTCCGTCTTGGCCGAGACGCCCAGGTCGGAAAAGAAAAGGTACGGGCTCATCACTCTGCCCCCCACCCACTCGGCGTCGCTGGAGATTCCCCCCAGGGCCTTCATATCGGTAAAGACGTTGCCCGAGACCATGGTGTTCTTGACCCGCCCGACGAGCTTGCCGTGCTGTATTTTGAACCCGCCCTGGATGTTGCCGGAGAAGTCCCCGGAGTAGACGTTCCCGGGGCTGCCGGTGGTGCTTTCCACGAGCAACCCTTCCTCGATCCCGGCCAGCATGGCGTCGAAGGTCTGCTCTCCGGGCTCGATCATCAGGACGCCGGTAGAGGGGGAAGGGAGGCTGGTGGCGGAGCGGTAGCCGTTCCCGGTGGACGTCGTGCCGGCCAGCCCGGCAGTCTGCAGGTCGTAGTAGAAGTTGCGCACGACGCCCCGCTCGATCAAGGGGAGGCGCCGCGTGGGGACGCCTTCGTCGTCAAAGGGGGCCGACCCCGGGACGCCGGAGACGGTGCTGTCGTCCACGATCGTCAGGCGGGGGTCGAAGACGTCATGGCCCCGCTTTTCTGAGAGGGCCGAGGAACCCTGCAGGACGCTCCTCCCGGACAGGGCGACGTCCAGGTAGCGCAAGAGGACGAAGGCGACGCCACGGGGGGTGAAGATCACCGGCATGCGCCGAGTAGTCACGGCCTCCACGTGCTTGGACAGGTCGAACTTGCGGACGGCGGCGTCGGCCAGGGCGCGGTGGTCGAGCCCGGGGGCGCAGCTGCTTTCGTACTCCCAGACGGAGAGGAAGTCCTGGCCGCGGATCAGCTGACCGCCGACGATGAGGGTGTAGCTGCTCTTGCGGTACGAGGCGTGGCCCCCCCGGGAGTTAAGGAGCTCCGTGGTTTGCAGATGACGGCGCACCCCGGCCTCGCACAGGATGTCCCCGTCGTAGGCCAGGACGCGGTCGATCATCTCCTGACCCAGCTCGGCCATCTCCTCCACGCCGAGGCCCTCGGTGCCGGGGTCGAACACCTCTACGGCGGTAGGGGTCACCGAAGACGGGAGCTCGAACTTAGCCTCCGCGCCGAAAGGGGCCAGCTCGACGGCCGTGTCCACGAGGCTTTGCAGCTCGTCCAAGCGGGTGGTAGTGGCCAGGCCGACACGTCCGTCCTTGACCACGCGCAGGGCCACCCCGCGGGACTCGTTCGTCTCCAGGGCCTTGAGACGATTGGCTTCAAAGTCCACCGGGGTGTCGGCCGTGTCAAAGGCGTACACCTCGGCCTGCTCGACGCGTCCCTTGGCCAGGTCGAGGATCTGCTCGGCGATAGACGTCAGCTTCGGCACAGTGGCCGTTGCCATCATCAGCTCCTTTGCTCGAGACGCACCGCTCTGATCCGCGGCCGGAGATACGACTACTTGCCTCCCACCACGGCCTTGAGGATGCGGATATACGGGCTGCCCTGTCCAACGGGGGCGAACTGTCCCCCTTTGCCACACGTCCCACCGGCCTCCGTCCACTCGAAATCGCGCCCGATCATGTCGATGTTTTCCAGCGTGGTGAAGAGGTTGCCGGACAGGGTGGTGCCCCGCAGGGGCTCGGCCAGCTTGCCGTCGCGGATCATCCAGGCCTCGGCGCAGCTAAAGGCGAACTGCTCGTGCGTGGTGGAGCCCCCGTACCAGTCCTTGCAGAAGATCCCTTCCTTGGTCTCGGCGAGCATCTCCTCGAACGAGGACGTGCCGGGCTCGATCACCGTGTTGGTCATGCGCACGAGAGGGCGGTGGCGGTACGACTGGGCGCGGGCGTTGCCGGTGGGCTCTTCGCCCATCTTGCCGGCCGTCTCGCGGGAATGCAGGCGCCCGACCAGGACACCGTCCTTGATCAAGGAGGCTCTTACGGGTGGGGGTGCCTTCGTCGTCGTACTTGAAGGAGCCGGGCTGGTCGGGGATGCTCGCCCCGTCGGCAATGTTGAGATGCTCGCGGCCGAAGCGCCGACCCAGCACCATCACCTGGCGCAGGCGCTCGTTCTCGTAGACGTTGTCCCCCTCGGAGAGGTGACCAAAGGCCTCGTGGGCGAAGACGGCGGCGAGCCTGGGATCGCAGACAACGGTGTACTCCCCTTGCGCCGGCTGGGCGCTGAGCAGGGCGACGGCCCTATCGGTGGCCTCGGCGACCTGCTCGTGGCGTCCCACCAGGGCGTTGTAGTCGTCCCCGCTGGAAAACGCGCGCGGGACTGCTGGACGTTCCTCGTCTTCACGCGCCAGCACCTGGATGCTGGCCCGGCAGCGGGCGCGGTCCTGCTGGACGTAGCTGCCCTCGCTGTTGGCCACGGTCACCTTGCGCCGGCTGTCGGTGTAGCTGGCGTTCGTCGTCTGCACCTTGGGGGAGCGCCCCCAGGCCACCTCGACGTACTCGTCCATCATCCGCTTCTTGTCCGCCAGGGGGACGTCGAAGGGGCTGCGCAAGAGGAGGAGGGGGACGACGTCGACCACCGTCGGCACCGGGGCGAGCTGCGTCTCTTCCTTACCCACCAGGCGCGCCTGGCGCACGGCCAGGTCGACCTTCTCCTTCAGGCCGGCGAGGGCGTTGAAGGAGACGAAGCCCCAGCCACCCCTGTAGGCGGCGCGCACGCACCCCCCCAGGTTGACGTTGCGCCCGACCTCGTCCAGCTCGCGGTCACGGTAGCTCAGCTGCGTCGACTCCGTCTCCTCCACGCGGATCTCGACGAAATCGGCGTTGTGTCCCCGCAGGGCCTCTTCCAGTTCCTCGCGCAGCATCAACATACCTCGCATGTCTTGGCCGGTGCCTGGCTCGCTCCACGTGCCCTCTCTAGGCGTCTCCAGGCTGCCTCTTCGAGCATCGCTCTCCTGGCAGATCTACGAAGGACTTCCTCCGAGTGCATAGGCTGAAGACGTCGCCGCCTTCAGGAGCCCGGGGGGCAATCGATAATGTACGGGGCCTTTACTTTATTCTGTACCTCATGCGGCAGGGGCTACCCCTGGCCCGCCGGCGGGCGGGCCTCCATCTCGTAGACCTTGGCCAGCTCGCCGGGGGCGAGGCGCTCCCCGGCCCGCACCATCTGCACAACGCGGCGCAGGAAGTCTCGCTCCCAGGGTGTCTCTGGCTCGATGAGCATGATCCGCTGGAGTAAGTCTCGTTGCCCTTGGGGGGACAGCGCCGGTCCATCAGCGGGCGGCGCGCCGGCGGTCTGCCCCCGGCGCGCTGGAGGCTCGCCCTCTGCCCCTCCATTGCCCTCCCGGGGGGCCGCTCCCGCCCGGCCATCCGTCTCGCCGTTTGCTGCGCTCCCTGGGGCACCGGGCTCGGCGGCGACGATGGTCTCCCCGGGTGGGGGGGCGACGACTTCGACGATAGCCTGGATGCCGGCCTGGCCGCCGTTGGAGAAGACGATCACCTCGCCCTGGTGCTCCCCGGGGCCCAGGCCGGCGGTGTTGGCGATGACTTCAAAGGAGACGTCGTTGCCTTTGAAGCGGCTCTCGGTCACGGCCAGCCAGCCCCCCTTGACGGCGATGCTGCCAATCAGTGTGCCGGTGCCGGCGTTGGTGAGCTTGATCGTGCGCGCCTTGCGCCCGCCGTGCTGGGCGACGCCGAAATCGAGCAGCGGCGGGGCGCCGGTCAGGATTGGCTCCGGCCGGCCGGAGACGCGGGCCAGCACCGGGACGACCTGGTCGCCCCCGTTCAGGGTGCTGACCACCAGGCTCCCGGTGTACTCCTCGCCGGGACGCAGCCCGCTGGTATCGACGGTGACGAAGACGACGGCGGCGCTGCTGATGAACGTCCGGCGGTTGACAGAAAGCCAGGAACGATTGGAGGTGATCTCCCCGAACAGGGTGCGTCCACCGGCGTTTGATACTTTCAAGGGGAGCTGCTTGGTCGCTCCGAGGGCCATGGTGCCGAAGTCGAGGCGATCGGGCCGGACGACCAGGAGAGGATCGCGCTCCCGTGGCGGGGGCGGTGGGGGCGCCCGGCGGGGGCGGGGGGCCTCGGACGCCACCGTCCCATTGGGCCCAGAGGCGGCGCGGGCCGGGGCACGCCGGGCGCCACGGCCGGTCCCCACGCCGTTGCGCCTGGCGGGGCCATCCAGCTGCCGATCGTGCGCCGCGCGCTTGGCCGGGTCGCGCAGGACCTCGTAGGCCGACGTGAGCTTCTTGAACTCCTTGGACGCTTCCCCTTTGAGCTGAGTCCGCAACGGCTCGGGATAGTTCTCGTACTTGTCCGGGTGGAACATGTGCGACCGCAGGCGGTAGGCGTTCTTCACCTCCTCTGCCGTCGCCCCCCGGGCAAGGCCGAGCACGTCGTAATGACTCTGAAGCAGCTGCGGGTCGACGTCGCTCGACATGGGGAAAAGGCGTTCCCTCGTGGAAAAGAAGATTCTACCAGTGGGTCTGGCCAGTGGGTCTGGCCAGTGGGTCTGGCGGCGCGGGCCCGGCGGCGGGCCCCGCGCGCCCGGCCGGGCGAGCCAGGAGCGAGGAGTACAATGCTGCCGCCGGGGGGCTCAGAGAGGGGGCGCCGGAAGCGGGCCGAAGGACGCAGACGAGGGGCCAGGGGCGGTTAGAAGCAGCCAGGGGCAAGAGGACATGGCAGTACGAATCGGCTTCGCGGGCACCGGAGGGATTGCGGGCGCGCACCTGGCCAACTTGGTGCGCATCCCGGAAGCGGAAGTGGTGGCACTCTACGACGTGGAGCGCGAGCGATGCGATCTGGCGATGCGGCGCCTCAACGGACAACAGGAGCAGCTCGTCCGGCCGGGGGGGACGGAACCACGCAAGCTGCAGGCCAAAGTGTACACCGACTTCCGAAAGATGCTGGCCGAGGCCGGGCTGCACGCCGTCTACGTCTGCGTCCCGCCCTTCGCCCACGGGGAGCTGGAGTTCGCCGCCATCGATGCCGAGGTGGCCCTCTTCGTGGAGAAGCCGGTGGCCCTTTCCATCGACCTGGCGTCCCAGGTGGCCGAGGCTATCCAGCGAAAGGGGCTGGTCTCGTCGTCCGGCTACCAGACACGCTACTCCGAGGCCACCGACCGAGCACGGGAGCTGCTGGCCGGCAAGACCGTGGCCATGGCCCTGGGATTCTATCTGGGGGGGCTACCCGGGACACCATGGTGGCGCGTGCAGGCCCAGAGCGGGGGGCAGCTCGTAGAGCAGGCCACGCACACCGTCGACTTGATGCGCTACCTGGTGGGTGACATCGCCCGGGTGTACAGCGCCGGAGCGCTGCGGGCCCTCAAAGAGGTGCCCAACGTAGATATCTTCGACGTCGCCAGCACCACGATCCACTTTGCCTCAGGGGCCATCGGCAACGTGGCCAACACCTCTATCCTGGGGAGTGGCACGGCCAGCGGGGCGCCGGCCGGCGTCCACATCCTGGCCCATGACCTGCGGCTGGAGGTGTGGGGGACAACGCTGAAGATCACCAGCCCGGGGAAGACGGAGGAGCATCGCTGGACGGGCAACGCCATGATGGCCCAGGATCAGGCGTTCGTCGAGGCCGTCGCCCGGCGCGACCCCGGGCGCGTGCGCTCCCCCTACGCCGACGCGGCGAAGACCCTCGCCGTGACGTTGTCTGCCGAAGAGAGCGCCCGCACCGGCCGCGTCGTGGACGTCCCCAAAGTCCCTAAGCCGTGACCGAAGAACGCCTCACCGCCCCGGGGCTGCATGCCCCCCTGACTGTCCACCGCGACCGCTGCGGCGTCGCCCACGTCGGGGCCACAGACGAGCACGATGCCTGGTTCGGACAGGGCTTCGTCAGCGCCCAGGACCGGCTGTGGCAGATGGAGTACGACCGTCGACGCGCCGCCGGGCGGTGGGCCGAGGTGGCCGGGAGGGGGGCCGTGGCTGGAGACGCCCTGACCCGACGCCTCCAGCTCGCGGGGGCCGCCAGAGCGGACGTGGCGGCCATGCCCGCGGAGACGCGCGCCGTGTTCCAGGCGTACGCCGCCGGGGTGAACGCCTACCTCCAGTCCGGCCCGCCCCTGCCCCTGGAGCACCACCTGACCGGAACCCGTTCGGAGCCCTGGGAGCCCTGGCACTCGGTGGCCATCTTTAAAGTCCGCCACGTCTTGATGGGCACCTGGGGGCAGAAGCTGGCCCAGGCGCAGCTGCTGGCCAGGATCGGGCCGGAGGCGTACGCCACGCTCCACGGACGCCCGCCCACCGGCTCGGCGGTCATCCTCCCGCCCGGCGGGGCCGTGAGGCGCTTGATGGAGACCGGCCTGGACGATCTGCGCCGGGCGGCGGCCAGCCTCGGTTTCCTGGCCGAGTCCGAAGGGGGCTCCAACTCCTGGGCCGTATCTGGATCGCGCACGACCACGGGGATGCCGGTGCTGTGCAACGACTCCCACCGCGCGCTGGACGTCCCCAGCGTCTACTGGCAGGTCCACGTGGCCTGCCCCACGTTCAACGTGATCGGGGCTACCTTTCCCGGCTTCCCCGGCTTTCCGCACTTTGGCCACAACGGTCACGTCGCCTGGTGCATCACCCACACCAGCGCCGACTACCAGGACTTGTACGTCGAGTCCTTTGGTGGCGACGACGCAACGCAGTACCGCGTCCCCGGGGGCTGGGCCCCGGCCGAGCGACGCGTGGAGCGGATCGACGTCGCCGGGGACGGGCCGGTGGAGGTGGAAGCCTGGCGCACAGGTCACGGACCGGTCGTCCACGGCGACCCCCGTACCGGCTGGGCCCTTTCCTTGCGCTACACTGCGACCGACGAGCCGTGTCTCGCCTTTGGGGTGCTCCGCCCCATGCTCCTGGCCACCACGGTGGCCGAGCTGCACGAGACGCAGCGACTGTGGGTCGACCCGGTGAACAACCTGGTCTCGGCGGACACGGCAGGGAGCATCGGCTACCTGACCCGGGGGTACCTCCCCATCCGTTCATCGGACGCCCACCGGCAGTTCCCGGCGCCGGGCTGGACGGGCGAGCACGAGTGGACGGGGCGCGTGCCGTTCGAGGCCTTGCCCCAGGCGATCAACCCGGCGGAAGGATTCATCGCCACCGCCAACCAGGCCGTCGTCGAGGGAGACGAGCCCTACATCGCCCATCAGTTCTCCCCGCCGTTTCGGGCCCAGCGCATCGTGGAGGGGCTCACGGCCGGCAGATCGGCTCCCGGCAGACCGGCTCCCGGCAGACCGGCTCCCAGCAGACCGGCTCCCAGCAGACCGGCTCCCGGCGGACGCCTGACGCCGGAGGGGATCGCCGCCCTGCAGGGGGACACGACCTCGCCGGCGGCGCAGAGATGGGTCAGCCGCCTCGCCCGCAGCGGGCCGTTCCAGGGGGACGCCGAGCGCGCCCGCACCATGCTGGCGTCCTGGGACGGGAACCTCCTCCCCCAGAGCAACGCCGCCCTGCTGTACGGGCACTTCCGGCGCGCCGTGGCCGAGGCCCTGTTCGTCCCCCTCATCGGCCAGGGGACCTGGTCCTGGCTGACGGCGACGGAGGTGACGACGACGCACGGCATGATCTCGCGCTGGATGGCCAACGTGGTGTACGCCCTGGACGGCGAGACCACGCCCGACGGGCGCCCGTGGGGGGACGTCCTCCGTCCGGCGCTGGCCGGGGCATGGCGCAAGGCCGTCGCCCAGGACGGTCCTGACCCGACGGCGTGGCGCTGGCAGGCCCGGCATACCACCAATGCCCGGCACCCCCTGGCCGGGCGCTTTCCCGAGCACGCCGGCCGGCTCAATCCCCCGGCGGTGGCCGTCGGAGGCGATGGCGATACCATCCAGGCGGCGTCGTACCTCTGGGGCGACCGCCCCGCCTTCGCCATCGTGGGACTCTCGGTGTACCGCCAGGTGGTCGACCTGGGGGACATCGCCCACGCCAGCTACGTTATCCCCGGGGGCGTCTCCGGAGAGCCGGGGTCGGCTCACTTCGGCGACCAGCTAGAGCGCTGGCGCACCCATCAACGTATCCCGATGCACTACACCCCGGAAGAAGTCCGCGCCGCCGCCGTCCACTCGCTGACTCTCACCCCCGACTGACGCCGGTGTCAGAGCTGTGGCGCTGCCTGCAGCTCCCCGAGGATGTCGCGGTACTGCATCACGACGGACGGGCCGTGGTAAGGCACGTCAGGGGGCTCAACGAGGTCGAGCAACGGTCCCATCTCGGTCGCGGCTCATTATGCCGCATGACGCATGGCGCTTCTTCCACCAACGGTATCAAGTGGCGACCGTCAGGTAGTACACCATCGCGAGCAGGAGGCCTGCCTGCGCAGTCTGTCACGCGAGATAAGCGAACTGCTCAATCCATCCGGGCATCCAGGCCGAGAACACCACATCCGTGCTGCGAGGCGACAAGCGGCCGCGCCGGCCTCTTCGTAGACCGCCTCTACCGCCAGGGTCATCGATTCTCTCCTGCGCCCCACCGCCCCTAGCTACCCGCGAGTTCTCCATCCACTGCACCGAGTACCGGGTTGCTTAGTAGGCGCGCTCGAGCAGGCCGATCAGCTCGTTGATCGTCGTCTTGCGCGGGTTGATGGCGATGTTAGCGCTCTTCATCGCATCGGCGGCCATGTCTGGGATAGAGCCGCGGTCGACACCCAGGTCGCTCAGCCGGGCGGGGATGCCGATGTCGCTCTCCAGCCGGCGCACAGCGGCGGCGGCTCGCAGGGCGGCCTCGTACTCGGTCACCGCTCCAGTGCCGATGCCCAGGAGAGGAGGGGGCTCGCCGAGCGCGAGGGCGATGTCGATCATCTTCCGCGGGCAGCCCAGGGCGTTGAACTCCATGACGTGGGGGAGCATCAGGGCGTTGGCCACGCCATGGGGGATCTTCCAGAAGGCCCCTAGGGGGTGGGCCAGGGCGTGGACGTTGCCCAGGCGGGTGTTGGAGAAGGCCAGGCCGGCGACGTTGGCCCCCACGAGCATGGCGCTCATCGCCTCCAGGTTATGGCTATTGGCGACGGCGACGCGGATATTCCCGGCCAGCAGGCGGATGGCGTGCAGGGCCAGGCCCTCTGAAATGGGGGTGGAGAGGAGGGAGGTGTAGCTCTCGATGGCGTGGGTAAGGGCATCCATGCCGGTGGCCGCCGTGACGTTGGCCGGGAGGCCCAGGACGAGCAGCGGATCGAGGAAGGCGATGTCGGGCGCCGCCAGCGGGGAGCCGATGGTGAACTTGAACCTGGCCTGGGGATCGGTGATCACCAGGAACGGGGTCACCTCGCTCGCCGTCCCCACGGTTGTGGGGACGGCGAAGAGGGGCGCCGGGGGGGTAGAGAACTTTTCCCAGCCCTCGTAGGAGCGCAGCGTGCCGGGGTTGGTGGCCAGAACGGCACAGGCCTTGGCCGTGTCCATGGCGCTGCCCCCTCCCACGGCGACGAGGAGGTCACAGCCTTGCGACTGGAAGGCCTCCAGCGCGCGCTCCACGATCTCGATGCGCGGATCGGGCTCCACGGCGTCGTAGACGGCCACGCCCAGGCCGGTCCCCTCGATCGACGCCACGGCAGGCTTCGTCAGCCCGGCCCGCACGACGCCGGGGTCGGAAAGGACCATCACCTTCTTGGCCCCTAGCTTGGCCGCGTGGGGGCCGATCTGCGCGGCCGACCCTTCGGCGTAGACGATACGGGTGGGGTTGTAGAACGTCTGCGGCACGGCCCCACTCCGCAGCGGCGCCCCTGGTGGGAGCGGTGGCGCCGGCAGGGGCGCCGTGGTGGCGCCGTCGGCGGGCGTCGTGGCCGGTGCGCCGGCCGTGCTGGACTGCGTCGTCGTCGCCATAGGGGTTCACCTCTCTCCCGACTCGCTGTGTCCAGGAGTGTAAGTCGTCGCGAGGAGGTGGGCAAACCGTCCCGCCGCGCCTTACAGGGTGGCCCTCCCGGCGGGACGGGCAGACCGGGCGCGCTGAGTCGCACCGTGGCCCGCCGCCAGGGGAGGGGCAGAAACACAAATGACCGCCGGTGTTGGTCACCGGCGGTCACAGACGCTCGCGGGCGTTGTGGGCCGCGCTCAGCGCTGGTCCAAATCAGTCTTGCCTTCTGGCGGCGCTACTTCCCGTGGTTGGGCTTCACGCCGTGGTTGGCCTTCTTGCTGCGCCAGGAGAGCCGCTGCTTGTTGGCCTTCTTTCCACCAGCCATAGGTATGACCCCCTTTTCAGTTCCCAGCGCTCGGTCAAGGCTGATGTGCAGCGTTCCGTACGCCGAGGCAAACGCCGCTGAAATCGTTTGACGCAACGATAGAAAGGATACCAGGTTGACGGGGCTGGCTTTTCGCCCGGCGGGTGTCCCCTGGACCAGGGCGTCCCCTGGACCAGGGGGTGGAGATCAGATGTGCGCCGGTGCCGGGGGGCGTTGGCGGGCCGGGGCTATTCAGATCCATCTGGCCCCTGCAGCTGCGAGGCTTTGGTCGGGAGCAGTGAGCGCTGGGCCGCGTTGGGGGCCGGCAGCTCAAACCAGAAGCGCGACCCGACACCAAGGGTGCTGTGCAGCCCGACGCGCCCACCATGGGCCTCTATCAGGGCCTTGACCAGGGCGAGGCCGATACCGCTCCCCCGCGAGACGTTGAGTCCGGCCACGCCGGCGCCACGGAAGAACTTTTCCCAGACTCGTGGCTGCTCCTTGGGGGAGATGCCGGGGCCGTGATCCTCGACCTCTAGACGCAAGATGCCGTTCGCCACCCACGCCCGGAGCATGATCGGCCCGGCCGGGGCGTATTTCATGGCGTTGTCCAGGAGGTTGGAGACGGCCTGGGCGACGCGGACGCTATCGGCGCGGATCGGCAAGCGGTCGGGCAGCTCGGCCACCAGCCGGTTGCCGTCGGCGCGGCGCTGGAAGCCGGCCACGGCCTCGCGGAGCACGGGAGCGAGGTCGATGTCACCGGGCTGCAATTCCACCTCACCGTGCTCGATGCTTCGGAAGTCGGCCAGGTCAGCCGCCAGGCGCGCCAGCTGGCTGGAGTTGGCCAGGATGCGCTCGGCCATCTGGGCGACGCCGGCGGCGTCCAGCTCCGAGGCACGTGCCAGGAGCAGCTGCGCGTAGCCGTGGACGACCGTAACCGGCGTGCGGAGCTCGTGCGAGATGGTCAGCAGCAGCTCGTCCTTGATCCGGTCGATCTCCCGCAGGGCGGCCGCCTCGGCCTCACGCTCGTGGAGGGCGGCCTCAGCCTGGCGATGCACCGCTTCATGGAGCTGAGTGGTGCGTAGCGCCTGGGCGGCCAGCGTGCCCACCGCGTCCAGGAGCTTCCCGTCCGCCGAGGTAAATGGCGGGTCGTCACGCGAGCGCAGCACCACCAGTTTCCCCACCACCTTGCCCCCACTGCGCAGCGTGGCCTCCAGCCGGCGACCGGTCTCGGCCAGCCAGCTGGACTCCCCCCCGGCTGTCCTTGTCCCCGACTGGCGATCGCGTGCTTCCTGTCCCGCGCCGGGGACCGGCGGCGGGCCGAACGGCAGGTCGGGCGATGGAGCCGCGGGGGAGGCCACAGACCGGCGGTGGCCTTGGTAGACCACGGTGCCGGCGTCACCGAGGTGCGGGGTGGTGATCTGCAGCTCGACCCAGGCCGCCGGCAGGGAGTCCATGACCGTCTGCAGGATCAGGTCGGCCGCGGACGCTGTGCTCAGCTGACCGGTGAGGGCCTCGCCCAGCTCGTAGAGGAGGTGGAGCTCCTCGTAGGATTGCACCAGGGCGCCGGACAGGCTATCGAGCTCCTGCGCCGCCTCCCAAGCGTCGGCGAGCCGGGCGGCCGTGACGTGCGCGGCCGGCTCAAAGCTGGGGGCGGCTGCCGCCGGGCCGGCGGCGCACACCTCGGCCACTACGGTATCGCCGACCGTGACCGGCGCCCGTACCGTGACGTCCGGCACGGGCGAGGCAGCCCCCGGCAGACCGGACGGCGCACCCGGCTCCGAGCCTACCGAGGCGATGACCCTTCCCGACTCGTCCAGGAGCGTCACCGTGCGCGCGCCCCAGCCGGTAGGGCCCTGGAGGAGGCGCTGCACCTGAGTCACAGCCAGTGGGGCGGGCGCGGCGCGCCCGGTGCGTGACTCAACTCTGGCATCCAATTCAGAGGTACTCCACTGACCCACTACGCTTCGCCCACACCGCTTTCTGGCCCCAATCTACCGTGAGCTATGGGGCCTGGGAGGCCTCTTGCCCCTGTCCCCTGATCTGCAGGGGGGGCCCGCCCGGCCTCACCCACCCCCGGCCGCTCAGGGGTCGGTTCCCTGGAAGGGGCTGCTCGACGGCCCTGACCCGCTCGTCGTGCCGGCAGCGAGGACGGCGCGGACGCGTCGGATCACCTCCCGCGGGCTGAATGGCTTGGTCATGTACTCGTCGGCACCGCCCAGGAGCGCCCGCTGGCGATCGATCATCTGGCCCTTGGCGCTGAGCATGATCACGTAGGTGCCGGCCAGCGCCGGATCGCGGCGAATCTCCTCGCAGACGGCGTACCCGTCCAGGAGGGGCAACATGACGTCCAGGAAGACCAGCGGCGGCTGGAGCTGGCGCACCCGCATCAGCCCTTCCTCGCCGTTGCTGGCGGTCTCCACCTGGTAGCCCTCCCGCGTCAGGACGTAGCCCAGCGAGCGCAGGATATAGGGCTGGTCGTCAATGAGCAGGATGGGCCCGCACCGGGCTCGTGGTTGCGGCTGCTCGAGTGCGCGCTCCACCGTCATGCCCCTCCCATCGCCGGCGCCGGCAACGTGCCGGCGTCACGCCCTACCCGCACAAGTAGTAAGAGTTATTATAGGATACGCAAAAGCTTATCATCGTAGCCATATTATTTCACATAAATAGATGACATGGCAACCTTGATCGATATCTTCAGAATAGGAGGGTATATGGAAGGTGCACGGGGGGCCGAGGACTTGCCGGGCGCGATGAGACGGGGACGGTACGGGGCCCGGGGAGCAGTGGCAGGAGGTAATCGGCCGCAGACGTGCAGAGGACCGCGCCTTGGGTCGGCCTTCCTTGGGTCCGCCTTCCTTGATGTGACCCGGAGGCGCTCCGCCGCCGGTGCCTCGGGGCTGGCCGACGCCCGAGCGACGCTAACGATTATGCCGATAAGCTAAAGCGCTACGGCCGGCCAGGAGCGCTTTCGCCCCTGTGCCCTCCACACCGGCTGCCCCCCTGGGAAGCCTGAACATGGTACAGCAGCAGCAGTACCTCATCAAGATGAGGTACATGAACGAGTGTACCTGTACCAATTTGCTACTTTTGGATGCGGGCCACGTGCACGTTCTGGGAAGTCTGGACGCTAAGTAAGGGGATGTAGCCCAGGCATAAAGGGAACTGGCGCTCGCCACCGGGATTGACGTCTGAGAGCGGGACGTGGTCGGGCCAGCACATCCCCCGGTACCTCACGGCCCCAAGGCATGCCCGGCCGCGAGGTGCGGCGTGAGGGCACAACGGGAGCGCAACCGGCTCGCGCCATGCCCTCAACCTACGGGAGGCAAGCTATGTGGCGGCGCCGGGCCAGGGGGTCGCGGTCTGGTGCCGGGCCGCGGTGGGAGAGAGCGGGACAAGCACCCGGGATGGAGTCTTGAGTGATAGCGGAAGAGGGACACGCACAGCAGCTCGTCTTGGTGATTGAGGACGATCAAGGGATCCGGGACTTGCTGACGGACGCCCTCCAGGGCGAAGGCTACGCCGTAACGGCGATGGAGTCCGCCCTGGGGGCAGCGATGCTGGTGCGCCGCCTGCACCCCCGCGTCATCCTCCTCGACCTGGGCCTACCCTACCGATCAGGGGGATCGCTCCTGAACGACTTGAAGGCTGACCCGGCGACGGCCAAGATCCCCGTGCTGGTCGTGTCTGCCCTCTCGGAGAGCCTCTCGCCGGAGCGCCGGGCCATGGCCGCGGCCGTGATCCCCAAGCCGTTTCGCCCGGACACCCTGCTTAGCGCCGTGCGTCGCGCCTGCGCCCTGGTAAATTAGCCACTGTGCGCGCGATTGTGCACCAGGTGTGCTAGGCATTTAGCTCCGGCAGGGCGAACCAGAAGCGGGACCCACCCCCGGACCGGTTCTCCGCCCCCACGCGCCCGCCGTGGCGCTCGATGATGGACTTGACGATGGCCAGGCCCAGGCCAATCCCTTCCTGGCCTGACTGCTCAGCCGTGGGCGAGCGGTAGAAGGGCTCGAACAGCCGCTCGGCCAGCTTAGGGGGGAGACCCGGTCCACGGTCGAGCACGCATACCTGCACGCCGTCACCCTTACGGGCGAGGGTCACTTCCACGTCTGTGTCCGCCGGACTGAACTTGCTGGCGTTGAGTACGAGGTTGACCAGTACCTGACCGATACGCCGGCTGTCGGCCGGCACCTCCGGCAAACGCCCGCGGGTACGGACACGTAGGCGCTGACCACGGCGCTGGAGGAGCGGCTGTACCACCTGCTGTACCTCGGTGACCACCTCGATCAAGTTGGTGGGCTGGATGTGGAGGTGCAGGCGCCCCTCGTGCAAGGTGGCGGCGGCGAGAAGGTTCTCCACCAGCCCCTGGAGCCACAGCGCCCGGCAGTGGATGCCCCCCACCATGTCACGGACCTGCTCCGGGGCCAGGACATCGAAGTCTTCGACGAGGAGCTCCGACGATGTCGTCAAGGCCATCAACGGGCCGCGCAGCTCGTGTGCCACCATAGAAAAAACACGCAGCCCGGCGTCGGTGCGGGAATCGGCGCGGGCCTGCGTGCCGTCTGCGCCGTGCTCGGCGCCGGCCACATCCGCCCGATTGCGTGCCTCTTCAGCCAGTGTCACTGTCGCTAACCATTCACTCTGACGCGTGCCCACCGGCGCCTCTTCCAGGCCGATCATCACGGTGTGTCCTCCCCGTGTACGTTGGCTATTGGCGCCCATGCCGTCTGTTACTTCCGTAGTACCACTAGACAGCGGGCCGCGCTGTGAACTTTTCTCGTCGAGCCCCGGGGGTCTGGTCGCGTTCAATGGCACACAGTAGAGTACATGCCGTTCGTTACCGGCGTGTTGCCAGCAGACCCCCGGCCACCCGGCGAGCTTTTCCCGTTGCCGGCAACGGCTCTCACTACAGTAAACGCCGGGTGAAGGCGTCTTCGGGCTCGGCGAGTGGGAGGGCGCGACGATTGGCGTCCCTCCAGGAGGTGACGATCCCGTCACTCTATAACGCCAGGGGAGTGCGTGGAGATTCGTGTGGTCTGGCGGGGTGCCGAAAGACGTCGTGGCGCTGGACCAGCCGCGGGGCTCAGCCGCGGGGAAGTTCACCACGTCAGACGGGCCGCGCCCGTGACCAGGAGCATGCCGGCGCCACACACCAGCACCAACGGGACGTAGCCGGCGGTGGAGACCAGCCAGCCCATGGCGGCCGTGCCCACCCCGGCGCCGAGGAAGAGGGAAAAGGCAAACAAGGCGACCGACGTCCCGCGCAGGGCCGGTACCAGCTCCGTTGCCCGCACCTGGAGGGTGGAGTGGAAAAAAGAGAAGCCCACGCCCATGGCCACCATCGAGAGGGGGAAGAGGCGCCAATCGGGTAGGGGGGCGAGGACGAAGAAACCGCCGGCCAAGAGCAGCCCGCCACCGAGGATGAGGCCCTCCTCACGTACGAGTGGCAAGAGGCGGGGCAGGAGGCGGCTGGCGACGACCGAGGCCGCGCCGTAGGCGGCGAGGAGCAGGCCAATGCCCAGGTAGTCGAGCCCGAATCGCGCCTGCAAGTACGCCCCTAAGTAGGTGAAGCCGCCCTGGACGAACAGCCCCTCCAAGCCCACCAGGAGGTACAGCGCCCGGGCCGGGCCGCTGCGCAGCACCTGGCGGTAGCGCTCCCAACTCGTCGAGCCCCCTTCTACCGCCGGCGCGCTGGCCTGCCCCCTCCGCCCTCGGCTCTCCCCGGGCACGAGAAAGAGCGCCAGGGTGACCAGGAGCGAGCAGACGCCGTAGAAGCCGAAGAGGGCCCGCCAGGAGAGAAAGTTGCCGACGATCCCCCCCACGGCAGTGCTCAGGGCTGTTCCCAGCGACGTCACCCCCATCAAGGTGGCCACCGTTCCCTGCCGCCGGCCATAGGGCACGACGTCACCGATGTAAGCCAGGGAAAGGGGAATGACGGCCGCGGCGCAGGCCCCCGTCAGCGCCCGCAGGAGATCCAGCACCAGGATGCCCTGCGCCAGGCCGCACAGGGCCGTGCCAGCGGCGAAGACCAGCACCGCCCAACGGACGACGGCGATCTTGCCGGCACGGTCGGCCACCGGACCGTAGAACAACTGGAACAGGCCGTAGGGGACGACGTAGGCCGTGACCGCCAGGCCGGCCTCCCCAATGGTGGTCTGCAGATCATGGGCGATGGCCGGGAGGAGCGGGGCGAAGATGGAGCGGTCGAGGCTGACCAAAAAGGCCGCCGCCCCCAGCGCGGCCAATCCCGCCCCCACCCCGTCCCCCGCAGGCCCTTTCGTCAAGCTCTGGCCCAGCGAAGGATCAGGGGGTCGAGCCGGCGAGCAAGCTCCAGCAGGCCGGCGTGGGTGGCGGGGTGCAGTGGGGGCAGCGGATGCCGCACGAGGTCGCTGGCGATAATCCCCCCTTCACGGAGCAGGGCCTTGGCTGCCCGCAGGCCGCACTGCTTGTTCTCATAATTGATCAAGGGCAGGGAGCGCTCGAAGTGGGCGACGGCGTGTTCGCGCCGGCCGGCGCGGTAGTGGTCGACCACCTGGCGCAGCAGGTCCGGGATGAGGGCGCTGGGCATCGTCCCCGTCGCCCCGGCGTCCAGGTCGGGGATAAGGGTGATGCCTTCCTCGCCGTCCCAGGGCCCGGCGATGGTATCCCCACCCAGGCGGATCAGCTCGCGTAGCTTGGCGGCCGCCCCGGGCACCTCGATCTTGAAGTAGCGGACGTGGGGGATCTCGGCGGCTAGCCGGACGAGATAGGGGACGGAGAGGGCAACCCCGCTGACCGGCGCATCTTGGATCAGGATGGGCACGTCGATGGCCGTGGCCACGGTGTGAAAGAACTCCAGGATCCCGGCCTCCTCGGCACGCTGCGTCGCCCCATGGTAGGGGGGCATGAGCATGACCATGGCCGCCCCGGCCTCTTGGGCGCGCCGGCTGCGCTCGGCCGCCACCCGGGAGCTGAAGTGGCTGGTGGTGACCACGACGGGCACGCGTCCGGCCACGTGATCGAGGACGACGGTCATCTGGCGCTCCCGCTCGTCGTCGGTCAAGGCGAACTGCTCGGAGTAGTTGGCCAGGATGCAGATCCCACCCACGCCAGCGTCGACCATGAAGTCGATCACCCGCTTTTGACTCTCCAGGTCAAGGTCGCCGGTATCGTCGAACGTCGTCGGGGCGATGGGGAATACCCCGGTGTAGGGCCTGCCCGTGGCCCCCACCCTACCGCTCCCGGAAACCCTATCAGCCTGGTCTGACCGCCCTGGCACCATCTGTCGGCCCTCCTCCGGCTCAAGTTGACGCGGCTATGATGGCAAACCGGGGAGCCACGGAGCCGGGCCCCGGCCGCTTCTGGCGCTTGCCAAGGACTTCTATCCACAGCTGACCGCTTGCTACACCACCGAGGGCGAGCTGTATGGTGGCCGTTCCACGCCCAGTGTCCGCGCATTCGTGGCGACGTGATCAACGAGGACATGGGCAAGATGCTCCGGGGCGAGATCCCTGCGCCCGCCACGCTCTAGGAGGTGAACGAGCGCCTGACGCGCCAGCTCCAGGTGGGGTAGCGTCCACAGGGGCCGCCGGCCCCCGATCCGCCGTGCGAGGCGGATCGGGGGGCCGCGCGTTCATCCCTACGTGAGCAAGGAAACGGCGGCCGCCGGGGAACGCCCCCGGGACGACGTCCCCCTTGAAGGGGCCTCGCTTGAGGTAGTCCCCTCCCTTGGGGTGGTCCCCTCCCTTGGGGTGGTCTCGCTTGAAGCGGTCTCCCTTGAAGGGGCGCGACGGGGCTTCGAGGACAGCCTGGCCGGCAAGTCCCCCCATACTGCCCGCAGCTACGCCACCGGCCTGGATCGTTTTCTTGAGTATCTGGCCGAACGGGGGATCGGCCCGCAGGGCCGGACTGTAGATCTGCCCGAGGATGCCCTCGACCGCTTCTACGTCTGGCTGGCGCCGCTTCGGGCGGAGCTCTCGGGGGACGCACGTGACCTACCTGGCGGGCGTGCGGGCCTTTTACCGTTACCTGGAGCGTCACCGGCTTACCCCCGGAGGGTGTCACGGTGGAGCGCTCGCGCGCCGCCCTGCGGGAGGTGATGGGGGCGGCCGGCGACGTACAAGACACCCCGCATCGACAACCGCCTCCCAGAGATCGTGACTTACGTCGACCTCCGTCCCCGTGGCGGTGGGTAGGGGAGCGCGAGCGCAGCGCCACCGGCTGGAGCTCCTGCGCGACCGGGCCCTCATCCGCACCCTTTACTGTACGGCGATGCGCCGGGCTGAGGTGGCGTCCCTCGACCGTGCCGACGTCCAGGACGGTCGCGCCGACCAGGCCCTGGTCACCGGCAAGGGGGAGAAAGAGCGCGTCGTCTTCTTCGACGCCGGTACCCTGGCGGCCATCCGAGCGTACCTCCGGATGCGCAACGACGGCTACGCCCCCCTCTTCTTGCGTCATGATACCGGCCGGGGGGCCCCCGGACCGTCAGGCATGCGCTACCGTATCACCACCCTGACGGTGTGGAACGTGGTCAAGCGCTACGCCCGGGCGGTAGGGGTGCAGGCATCGCCCCATGCCTTCCGCCACGACAAAGCCAGCGTCATGCTCAACCAGGGGGCTAAGCTCTCCGAGGTGCAGGACATCCTCGGCCACGCCTCCCCGGAGACGACCAAGAAGATCTACGCCCACTATGAGACCGCCCATCTACGAGACGCCTTCGACCGCTACAGCGTGCCGGCGGAGACAAGAGTGACGCGCTTGCCCGGGTCCCCCGGCGGGCCGGAAACGCCACGGACACGCCGGCGGTAGAAGGGGGCCACATGCGCCGCTGGCCTGTCTGCGGGGAGGGCAGCGGGCCTGACAGCTGTCCCGGTGACCAGCTCGGGCTGCCAGGACGGCCACGGCGTGGGGGCTGGCCGGCCGGTTACCGCGCCGGCTCGGTCATAGAGGGGTCGCCCACGGCTGTGGCCTGGCCACCACCGGCTGTCCCGTCTCGCAGGCCTGGCGAATGAGCAGACCCAGGTAGTGGTCTTGCAGGCCAAAGCGCAGCGGGTAGGGCTCGGCACCCCCACGGACGTGCTCCCCCATGTCCCCCAGCAGGTGGCCGATGGCGATCTCCTCGTCCGAGAGGCGAGCGGGGGCCAGCGGGTTGTGGTAGAGCCAGCGCTCCCCCAGCTGAATCCCTTTCAGGTGATGTCCCTCGAGGTTGCCGTTAGGGCCGGCGACGTGGCGCTGGAAGGGGAGCGCCAGTGGCTCGCCCGCGTCGTCGTAGGCGAAGAGCATGTGGTCGACGATCTCGCCACGGTCGCCGCGGATGGCGACGCGCTGCGTGCGGATGGGCGAGAAGTACTGCGCCCCGACGAAGTCGAATACGACGTGGCGCCCGTCCCCGAAGTCTAGCAGCGCCACTTGTTGGGGCAGGGCTTGCACCTGCGGGTCGGCCGGGGGCCCGTTCCGCCCGCCAGGATCCAGGACGCGGTCTTGCCAGAGGGCGCCCATGATGCGCGCCTCCTCGAAGCCCAGGCCAAGGAAGTGGCGGATAAGGCTGGTGCCGTGATAGCCGTGGCTCACGGAAAGGTAGGCGGTGTGGGGCGTGCCGATGCGCCCCTGGTGGATGGCCGCCAGGCGGGCGGCATGCAACGGCTGCCGGTGGAACTGCTCGGCCACCTGCATACGCCCCCCGTGGGACTGGACGGCGTCCCACAGCCCCCGCATCTGCTCCAGGGTTGCAGCCGGCGGCGTCTCGGTGATGACGGGGAGGCCGGTCTCCAGCAAGGCCAGGTTAACCTCGAAGTTGGCGCCGAAGGAGACGCTGGAGACGAAGAACTCCGGCCTGGTGCGCTCGAGCAGGGCACCCGGGGTGCGGAAGGTGGGATAGCCCCAACGCCCCTCCAAGGCCTGCCCCTTATCCGGGTCGCGCACCACCAGGCCCTCCAGCCGGAAGCGCTCCGGCAAGGCGGCGGCAATGCGCAGGAAGAATTCGGCGCGCCAGCCGCCGCCGACGATGGCAAAACGATAGGGCGCTGCGCTATCCACTGCCGGTGACCTCCTCAGCTCCGGTGGATGATCGCCTGGCGCAGGGTGATCCACATTGCGGCCTCCCACGTCTCACCCGGTGCAAGCACCGTCAACCCATGGTGGGGTACTCCGCGGGCCGCCAGGTTGAACACGTTGGACGGGCAGGTCCAGGGCTCCAGGCAGACCTCCGGCCGGCCGGGGGGTGACCAGAACACCACGTTGCGGAAGGCGGGTGTTGCCCGCATCGCCACTTCCAGGCGGTTGAGTGGATCGATGACGGAGGCCTCGACGTCTACCTGCCCGTCCGCCGGCATGAGCTCGGTATACGCCCCATTGTAGACCCCTTCGACGAAGGGCCGTGGCGTGCGCAGGTCGAGCGCCCCCTGCACCGGTGGGCACACCTCGTCCCACACCTCATCCCATTGCGCGGGGGCCTGGCTCGCGCTCTCGTTCTCGAGGAGGTCGCGCAAACGGCGCCCGTTCCAGCGGCGCCCCGCCGGGATGCGGACGAGGCAGTCGGCCGGGGCGCCGTGCCTCCCCAGGGGGAGGCGAAAGAAGGGATGGGCGCCGAAGCCGAACGGTAACTGCCCTGCCCCGCTGTTGGTGACCTGGAAGCGCAGGTGCAGCCCCTGCCGGTCCAGCCGGTAGGCGGCCTCCAGCCGATAAGGGAACGGAAAGCCCTCTAACACCTCCGGATGGTCGGCCGCATTCAGCGTGCTCCGCACGGTAGCGGCCCCATCATCTGCGTCGGTCGTGGCGATCTGCCAGGGGAGATCCATAACCGAGCCGTGGAAGTCGCGACGTGCCCCCGGCGCCTCATGGCCTTCGGAAACGATTGGCTGATCGGGGCGTCCCAGGCGTAGCCGGCGCCCCTCAAAGACGTACTCACCATGGGGGATCGAGCCTGGGAAAGGGAAGAGGAGGGGAATCCCCCACCACGAGGGGCGCCGGCGGATCTCGACCAGGGCCGGCGGGGCCTGGATCACCGTTACGGGCTGCCCATCCGGGGCGATCAGGGTCAGGGCAAAGCAGTTGTTGCCGCACCCTGGCCAAAGCTGCGCCGCCGCCTCGCCGGCGCTATCCCGCAGCACCACCAGGGCCTCACCTTCTCGATGGCCAGTCTCGACCGCGTAGCGACTCATGCCCCCCGCTCCCCTCCCCCTAATCTAGCGACTGCAGGCACTACTTGCACGCGCTCCACTGACACTGCAACGACACTTCCTCGGATACCCCGGTTTGGGTATCTCGATCTGGAGACCGACGTTGCAGTACTAAGGAGGTACCAATGATCGGGTTACTTGGGCTACTGGCGAGCAACTGGTGGCTGCTGGCGCTCCGAGGACTCTTCGCCGTGCTCTTCGCCCTGGCGGCGTTCTTCTGGCCCGAGATGACGCTTACGGTCCTGGTGCTGTTGTTCGGTGCCTATGCCATGGTCGACGGCGTGGCCGCCCTTTTCGGCGCCTTTAATGGGGCCGCCGGCGGGCGGCGCTGGCCGCTCCTGCTCGAGGCGCTGGTGGGCATCGGCGCCGGGATCGCCGCCCTCGTCTGGCCGAACATAACGGCGCTGGTGCTCCTCTACCTGATCGCCTTTCAAGCGATGGCGACGGGGCTGTTCCAGGTGCTGGCGGCCATCCGGCTGAGGGAAGAGATCCACGGTGAGTGGCTGCTGGGGCTCGCCGGCGTCGCGTCCATGCTGTTCGGTCTGCTGATGGTGGCATTCCCGGGCGCGGGGGCCGTCGCCGTGGTGTGGACCATTGGGGCGTACGCCCTCGTCTTCGGCGTCCTGCTCCTGGCCGTCGCATTCCGGCTGCGGGGGCTACGTGACCGTATTACACCCGCGGCGGGAATGTCCATGCCCGGCGGCACCCGGTCGGCATAGCAGGGGGGCGCGGCTCAGGCGGGCCCCGTTTCCTGCCGCCTCCCGGCCTGCTGAGGGCCTGGGTGCTACTGCCCTGATCCCTGATGCTCGCGTGTGACCCGGCAACCGCGTCCGGTCCATCTGCGCCCGCTCACCCCGCTTCGCCCGCTCCGGCGGCCTCGACCGCCTCGACCGCCTCGGCGGCTTCCCCTAGGAGGACGTCCAATGCGGTCTCAGGCTCGCGCAAGGCGCGGGCTATGACCTCGTCGCCGGCGCTGACGAGCACGAACTCCACCTCGCGCCGCAGCTCCTCGGGCACGTCGTCGAGGTCGCGCTCGTTGCGCCGTGGCAGGATGACGGTCTTGATCCCCGCCCGGTGGGCGGCCAGCACTTTCTCCTTGATGCCGCCCACCGGTAGCACCTTACCCCGCAGCGTGATCTCGCCGGTCATGGCCACGTCCGAGCGCACCGGGCGGTGCGTCGCGAGAGAGACGATAGCGGTCAGCATGGCCACGCCCGCCGAGGGGCCGTCCTTGGGGATGGCCCCGGCCGGCACGTGGACGTGGACCGCCTTCCCGG
This sequence comes from Chloroflexota bacterium, assembly GCA_030447525.1. Taxonomy (GTDB): domain Bacteria; phylum Chloroflexota; class UBA11872; order UBA12225; family UBA12225; genus JAUJOR01. Next base: position 72,601 of record JAUJOR010000017.1, read on the forward strand.
CGAACACCTGGGGATCGTAGCCCAGGCGCTCCGCGTCCGAGAGGGCGTAGGTGAGGGCCGCCTGGGCCGATTCGCGCATCACATCGCCGAGCATGCCGGTGAGGAGCAGGCGCTGTCCCTGGGCGCCGGCGGGGAGGGCCGCCGCCTCGACGAAGAGCAGCTCGCCGCCGGTGGGCGTCCAGGCGAGCCCGGTGGCCACCCCCGGGCGATCGATCCGCTCGGCCACCTCCTCAAAGAAGCGTGGCTTGCCGAGATAGGTTTCCAGGCGCTCGGGGGTAACCTCTACCGTACCTGCCGTGGCTGCCGTACCTACCGTGGCTGCCGGCGCACCGGACCCAGGCGCTGTCGATGGCGACGACGCTCCCTCGGCGCCGGCCGCTCCACCTGGCTCTACATCCTGGGCATGCTCGGCAGTGCCGGCATGCTCGGTGGCTTCAGCAACCTGCCGGGCCACCTTCCGGCACACGGTCGCGAGTTGCCTTTCTAGGTCTCGCACGCCCGCCTCGCGGGTGTAGCCTCGGATGATCTGGCGCACGGCGTCGGGGGCGAACGCCACCTCATGCTCGGCCAGCCCGTGGGCGGCGCGCTGGCGCGTGATGAGGTACTGCTGCGCGATGCGGACCTTCTCCTCCTCGGTGTACCCGGCTAGCGGGAGCACCTCCATGCGGTCGCGCAGCGGCGCCGGGATGGTATCCAGGGTGTTGGCCGTGGCGATGAACATGACCTGGGAAAGGTCGAACGGCACGCCCAGGTAGGTGTCCGTGAAGCTGTGGTTTTGGGCCGGGTCGAGCACCTCCAGCAGGGCCGCCGTCGGGTCACCTCGCCAGTCGGCGCCGACCTTGTCGATCTCGTCCAGCATGATCACCGGGTCGCGCGCCGCCGCGCGCCGGATGGCCTGGACGATGCGGCCGGGCATGGCCCCGATGTAGGTGCGGCGGTGGCCGCGGATCTCCGCCTCGTCACGCACGCCGCCCAGTGACATGCGGACGAACGTGTGCGGCCGAGGGCCCGCGCGATGGACTGGCCGAGGCTGGTCTTGCCGACGCCGGGCGGGCCGACCAAACAGAGGATCGGCTCCCGGCCGGCCTCGTCGGCCCGCGTCATCGGCATCGGACCGGCGTGGGGGGCGTGATCGGCCACGCCATCACCCGCCAGACCGACCTGCTCCACGGCGCCCTGCCGCTGCCGGCGCAGCTTGCGGACGGCGAGGTACTCGATTAGCCGGTCCTTGACCGTGTCCAGATCGTAATGGTCCTCGTCCAGCACCCGCCGGGCGCGCTGCACGTCGATCTCGCCCCCAGTCAGTGTGTTCCAGGGCAGGCTGGCCATCCAGTCCAGATAGGTGCGGATCAGCCCGTACTCGGGTGAGGCCTGCGGAATGGTCTGCAGCCGGTCCAGCTCCCGCTCGGCTTCCTTACGCGCCTCCTCGGGCAGCCTGGCCTCCCCTATTCGCCGGCGCAGATCCACCAGCTCGGGGTTCTCTTCGCCCTCGCCGAGGGCCGTCTGGATAGACCTGAGCTGCTCGCGCAGTAGGTGCTCCCGCTGAGTCTTGGAGAGACGCTCCTGCGTCTCGGTGGCGATCTGCCTCCCGAGCTCGCGGACGGCCACCTCGTGCTGCAGCAATTCCACCAGGCGCCGCAGCTTGGCGTCCACGGGGTCGAGCTCGAGGACCTCCTGCCTATTCGCCGGTGGCAGCGGGACGACCGATGCCACGAGGTAGGCCAGCTCGCGCGGATCCTGCAGCGCCTCGGCTGCCGGCACCAGCTCCCCTGGGAAGGACTCGATGAGGCCGGCGAGCTTTCGGAAGAGGTCGAGGAGCGCCCGTCGCCGTGACTCCACCTCGAGTCCGGCGCTCGTTCCGCCCGTTCCCTCGGGCAGCACGAGCAGACGCGCCTGAAGGTACGGCTCGGTGGCGGTGAAGTCGAGCAACCGTATCCGCTCCAGACCTTGCACCGCGACGCGGAGCGTCCCATCGGGCGCGCGCAGGAGCTGGCGGATCGCTGCCACGGTTCCTGTCCGGTAGAGGTCGTCGGGGCCGGCGTCCTCCACCTGGGGGGCGCGCTGTGCCACCAGCGCCAGCATGCGCCCGGCACGCATCGCATCGTCCACCAGCCGTAGGGACCGTTCCTGGCCTACTACCAGGGGAACCGTGGTGCGCGGGAATACCACCGTCTCGCGCAGCGGCAGCACCGGCAGCACGTCTGGGATGGGGGCGGCTGCCGGAGTGGGTGGAGCGACCGGAGTGGGTGACGGGCTCGATGGGCTTCCATGGGCCATACGCGTTACTCCCTGGAACCGAATGCGCGCTCGTCCGTGGCCCCCAGGTACGCGCGGCGCGCCTTCGGCAGCGTGATCTGGAGCAGGCCGCGCTCGTACCGCGCGTCGATGTCGCCGACATCCACCCGGTGGGGGAGCCGGACCTCGAGGCGGAAGGGGCCGTGCCGGATCTCGGCGCTGTGGAAGACGCTGTCGGGGGCACACCCCTCGGGACGCCGCTCCCCTTCGACGACCAGCGCGTCCTCGAAGAGGAGCACGTCGAGCTCGTTGAGCTCGACGCCGGCAAGCTCGACGGTGACGCTCAGCGCGGCCGGCGTCTCGCAGACATCAGCCGCCGGCCGCCAGTGTCGCGGGGCAACCGTGACACCGGAGCGCTGCCCTCGGAGGAGGTCGTCCACTGAAGGTGCCTCCCCAATGGACACGAAGGTGACGTACTGGCCCACTAGACGGCGGTAGCGCATCGTCCTCGCTCCTCTACCTACGCTAAGGTGGAAGCCCCCTGGCCGCTCCTTGGGCGGTCTGCAGGTCTCGCCGTGGCTTTGGTTTAGTGTGCCCTGCCGGTAGGGGCGCCACGGAGGATGAAACGCACCCGCTGCCGTCTGCCGTGTAGCCGGTGCGTTTCAGACTAGCTCCCTACTCTCTCTGCAACGCGCCGGGCCCCCTGGGGCCACCCGTCGCCCTGGCCGTCCCCTCCGCCGTCAGGCCGACCGTATGGCCCTGGGTATCGGTCACCCAGCCGCGCTCCAGGATCTGCAGCAAACGGTCAGGCGACGTTCACGACCTGGCTGGACTGGGGGCGCTGTTCGAACCAGCGCCAGACCTCGTCCATCTGGGCAGGAGTCCAGCCGTAGCTGGCGGTCAGGGCGTTCCATGCCTGCCGGTCCCGCTCGTCGTACTGGCGCGTCAGCTCCTCCAACTGCGTCTGGCTGAGGTCGGCCATGATAGCCGGCCGCGGGCCGCCCTGCACCTCGTTGCGCTCAGCACCTTGCAGGACGTGCAAACCCGGCACCCGGCCCGCGGCTTCGCGGACGAGGCCGCCCAGATCGCGGATGGCGGGCTCTGCGGCCCCAACCCCGGCGTCTATCTTAGGGCGCAGTCGCCGGTACGTTTCCCGAGCCATGGCCCGTCTCTGGCCGCCGTGCTGCGGGTCAAGGAAGTACATCGCCGTGGCGCCCACGGTCACACCGGTAAGAAATCCTGGGCCCATCCCGTCTCTCCTTTTGATACTTTGGTCATAGGACATTGGACTCATCATCGTCTGCGCTGGGTCTGCGCTGGCGCCGTTGCTGCGTCGCAGGGCAGATCAGTTGATAGCGCCGGCGTGCCCCCATTTCCATCGCCCTCGAGCGCATCAGTGACCTATTCCAGCTTGGCACGGACGCCGTCCAGCTCCGCACGCAGCACCGCCAGCTGGTCGAGCAGACGCAGGGCTACCTCCGCGCCGGCCAGGTTCACGCCGAGATCCCGCATCAGCCGTTGCGCCGTGCGCAGGCGCAGCAGGGCTTCATAGTCGTATCGCTCAGTGTGCCCACCGGCGGCGCCGGGTGAATGCGTCACTGGGATGGCTATGCCGGCCAAACGGTATCGGCGCAAGGCCAGGCGCGAGATTCGGAGCGCGGCGCATACTTCGGCCGCCGAGTAGTCCCGCGGGCCCACGATCTCGACTACGTCTGTGCCGGCGGCGGAGCTGGCCCAGCCTTCTCCCCTACCTACGATCTGTGCTCCGTCTCGCATACCACAGCTCCTTCGAAGGGCCCAGATCAACCGGTCGGTCCCGCCCGGGCGCGCCCTCCTGGCAGGCGGCGCCCCGTGTCCCGGAGTGGTGGCGTGTCAGGCGGCGCGGGTGCCCTCGCGCCGCAGCTCGGCCAGCCGCTGGAAGAGCCGCCGTTCCTCGTCCGTCAGGTGCGATGGGATGAGGGCCTCGCAGCGCACGTACAGATCGCCCCGCTCGTGGGGCCGGCGCAGGCGGGGCATGCCCTGACCCCGCAGGCGTAGCGTGCGCCCGTTGGGCATCTCGGCCGGCACGGTCACGGTGAGGGTGCTCCCATCCAGGGACGGGACCGAGGCCTCGCCTCCGAGCACCATGGTGGTCAGCGGCACCTGTGCCGTTGTGTGCAGGCCGTCACCGCGGCGCTCGAAGCGCGGATGGGGGCGCAGGCGCATCCGTAGATACAGGTCACTCGCGGCGCCAACACCGCCCTGGATGGCTTGACCGGCCAGGCGCAGGCGGGTGCCATCCTGCACGCCGGGAGGGATGGATGGCTTGACCGGCCAGGCGCAGGCGGGTGCCATCCTGCACGCCGGGAGGGATCTTCACCTCTACGCGGCGGGTAGAGCCGTCGGGGTCTCGCATCTCCAGCGTGCGCGTCACGCCGCGGAAGGCCTCCTCGATCGAGACTTCTAGCTCGGCCTCGACGTCACCCGGCGGCTCCCTGCCTTGGGCCCATGCTCCCCCGCCGCCCGCGGCGCCCCCGAAGAGGGACTCAAAGAAGTCCGAGAACGGAGCGTCGGTGCCGAACACGTCGCGTAGATCCTCGGGCGAGACGCTGCGGTACTCGTACCGAGCGCCGGAGTCTCCCGGGCCGTCGGCGCGCCCAGGGCGGCCCGCGGCGGCCCCTCCCGCCCAGCCGGCCGCCGGGGCGCCCTCCGCTACGCGCTGCCAATCGCGTCCGTATTGCCCGAACTGGTCGTAGCGCTTGCGCTTTTGGGGGTCGGAGAGCACCTCGTAGGCCTCGGCGACCTCCTTGAACTTCTCCTCGGCCACTTTGTTACCGGGGTTGACGTCCGGGTGCCACTGGCGCGCCAGCTTGCGGTAGGCAGACTTGATGTCTTTGTCGCCGGCGTCCCGCGGCACGCCGAGGATCTTGTAGTAGTCCCTGAACTCGACCGTCATGGCTCCGTCTCGTCCCTACGTCACGTCCCTCCCCGCCGGCATCGCGTCCGGCGCCGGGTGGAAGACGCAGCAATGCCGACACCCGTGCAACCCCCGTGCCGCGCCGGGACCGGCGCCTCCGTGGGAGACTGGCCCGAACTCGGTAACCCGAAAGAGGGTAGGAGCCGAGCACCGGCACACGGCCTGCCGGCACACGGCCTGCCGGCACGGCGCCCGCTCGCCTTGGCCGCCACTGGGCAACCTGGCTGCACTCACGCTGGGACACGCTCCGGGGGGCGAACGGAGGTGACGCTGGCACGCCTCTTGCTTGTCATGTGTGCCCGTAGCGGCCCACCAGGCACGTGCCGACACGATCTAGACGGGCCGGCAGTAACGTTGACCAGAAGGAAGGGCATGGCTGAGATGGCCCAGGCCGGCACAGCCGCAGCCGCGAGGATCGTGGTCGCAGACGACGAGGCGGGTATCCGCGAGCTCGTTCGCCTGTGCCTTAGCGGCCACGTCATTCTCGAGGCCGGGACTGGGGACGAGGCGCTCGACCTTATCCGGCGGGAGCGTCCTGACCTGGCCATCCTGGACCTAGCCATGCCGGGCTTGAGCGGCCTGGAAGTGGCCCAGGCCCTGGCGGAGGATCCCGCCGGCGACGCTATCCCGGTGGTCATTTGTACCGCCAGCAGCGCTGAGATCCTGCCGGTCGCCGGTCGCTACCCTACGGTATGCGCTGTCATCGCCAAGCCGTTCAAGGTGGGGGCCCTTCGAGAGGCCGTCGACCAGGCGCTGGCGGTGGGGAGAGACCGGGGCGCTCGCTCCGGCCGTTTGGCGGGAGGGGCAGCAGCCGGCGACGCGGCCGGCAGGCCGGAGGACACCGGGAAGCCGGTGGCGAGACAGAGGGAGCTATTGCGCCTACGCGCGACGTTGAGTCGCCTCCACGAGGAAGTCATCTCCCTGCGCCAGGCCGTTGATCGCCAGATGTGGGCGCCGCCGGAGGCGCAGCAGGCAGACGACCTGTCGCGCCAGCGTGACCGCCTCCACGGGGAGATGCGGCGCCTACAAGCGGAATTCCAGCGTCTGGGTCTGGGGGAGGTACCCTCCTTCGACCCGCCACCCGACCGCGACTAGCCCGACCGCGACTAGCCCGATTGCGATCGCACCGACGTCTGCCGTCGGCGGACTTGCCCCGGTTAAGGCCCTGACAGAAGGGCACACCCTCAGAGAAGGGCACGGCGATATCGGTACGTTCATTCTGACGCCCCAGTATCCGCCTGCCCCGTGGCGCCGGCACGCTGGTCTGGTGCACAGAGAAGGCCAGGGAGCGAGGGTGGTTGTCCACCCACGCACCCAGACTGCCTGCGCCGGCCCAGTGCCGGCTCAACACCGATCGCGACTGCCTGGACGCTAGGCGGCCTGGCGCGTGACCGTGGTGGTCATGGGGCGATCCACGTCCAGGTGACGACGGGTGCCCATGGCTCCACCGAGGGCGCTGGCACCCAAGGCAAGGGCTGACCCCAGCAAAGCACCCCAGGCGCCGTTACGGGCCGATTCAGCCGCCCGGGCGACGTCCGCCGGCCGAACTTGCGTCACCGCCCGCTGGGCCTGAGACGCGGCCCCCTGGGCGGCGTTCTGCACCTGCGCTGGATCGGCGTTCAGGGCGGAGACGAAGCTACCAACCGTCCCCAAGGCAAAGCCCAGTCCCTGGCCGGCCAACCATAGTGTCAGCGGGACGCCGAGCATGAACACCAGCGCACCGTTCAGGGAGCCCCAGCGGCGGTCGAATACGGCCGCCGTGCGCCCGGCGACGTAGCCACCGAGGAGGAATGAGATGATGCCGGTGAGACCGCCCCAGATCGCGGACAGGGGTCCGCTTTCGGAAGGCGGGCCGCTACCGGCGGCGGCGCTCCCGGCATCCACCACCGTGAGACCGATGGCCAGCCCTAGCAAGCTCAGCAGCAGCAGCGAGGTGAGCGCGGTGAGTAGCCCGGCCACAATGGGACCGAACCGCACGCGATCGCGGTCCAGGTTGTACGCTTCGGGGATCTCCACCTCGGCCCCCTGCCGTCCTGAACGGACGTTCACTTGTTCGACGCGTCCTGTATCAGCCATTTGCGACTCCTATCCTGTTCTCATGCCTGCTTGTTTTCATGCTTGCTGGTGTAGCCCAGTATGGGAGACGCCACATCAGCATCCCTCGAACCCGGTGTGCATTTCGCGTGCCAACGATGTACTCTACAGACCCCTATTCATCAAATAGAAGAGAGACAGAGAAGTCCTGCGTAGATGCACCAGGTGAGAGACGCTCGATAGGGCGCCCTGGAACCGGTTAGATGGTCCGGTTAGTTAGAGAAGAGACTCGAACACGTCTTGTCGAAGGACTTATGTCGCCCTCGACAAACCCGTGCCAGACCCCGTGCGGGCCGACCGAAGTGTGGCTAACTGGGCGCCCATAGGAGGGGCGCTCCACTATCTCACAACCGGCCGGCCACGTGCTGCACGTGCTGCCAGAAGACGCGGCGCACCTCGGAAGCCCCCCGCAGGCTGGGCTCGATCGTGTTAGTGAACCAGGAAGGATCACCGGTCAGGAAGTGGCCGTGGAGGTCGGCCAGCGCCCCGTACCGGCCGGCCACCTCGGCGAGGAGGGCGTTGAGGCGGCGGTGATTCGAGCGCGCCAGGGCCGGGTCGACGCCGAGGAAGTTCCGCGCGTCGTCGCCGAAGGTAGGGTCGTAGACGTTGCCGAGCAGCACGGGCCGCACGGGGAGCTGCTGGAGAAAGCCCTCCAGGCGGGTCGCAAAGGCCTGCAGGCCGGGCCCGGAGTCTCGAATCAGGCCGGCGAGCAGATCGTTGCCGCCAATGGTGACGAGGGCGATGGCCGGCCCGTCGACGCGTACGCCGCGCCCCTGCCCCGGCAGGTCGCTCACGGTCGCGCCGTCCTGCGCCCGGTGGACGAGGCGAGCCGCTCCTCGCGCGGTGAGATCCTGGCCCCGAAACTCTGGAAACAAACGGTCGTCGTTGCGCACCAGCAGCTGGCCGGGTGTGAGGCCGAGCTCGTTGTAGCGGCCACAGTCCAGGATCGAGTCGCCGAACGTGTAGAGCGTCACCATCCGCTTCGCCGAGAGCTGGGGCGACAACAGAGTACAAGCTGCCCCGGCCGTCCCGCCGGCGAGGCACGCCGCCCCGGCCATGAGTAAGGTGCGACGTGGCGTCTTCCGGCCGCGCACGGACGCGGGCATTTGGCCTGCAGGTCAGACCCGCCGGCCGTCGGCCGTTGCCGAGGTGTCATCCTCCTGCGGCTCGTTGGCGCCAATGGCGGCCTCCAGGGCGCCCCCGAAGGCCCCCCCAAGCGCCCCGCCGACGAGCCCGCCGACGACGGCTCCGGGGAGGCCCCCCACCACCGTGCCGGCGATCGCCCCACTGGTGATGCCGGCCAGCGCCCCGCCGGCGACCGACTTCGTCCCGTCCGTCCCTTCGCTGTGGTTGGGTGTGTCCTTGCTGGCCATACTCCGCTTCTCCAAAAGGTATCTCTCGGGCCCTGCCGAACGAGGCGCCCTCCCGGATAACGCATCCTCGTCCCAGATCGCCCCTGGGGTAATCTCAGCCTAAGAGGCCCCCGGCTACCCCCTCCTGGGGACAGCCCGGGGAGCCGAGATCTGCCAAAAGGGATCAGGCCGACACCGAGAGCTGGCTACGCAGCTGCTCGCGCACTTGTGGCTCTCGGAGCTTGCGCAGGGCCTGGGCCTCGATCTGGCGGACGCGCTCCCGGGTGAGCCCGAGCTGCTCGCCGATGCGCTCCAGCGGGTAGACGTGGCCATCGCCCAGGCCGAAGCGCAGCTGGAGGACGAGCTTTTCCCGCGGCGTAAGGGCGTTGTTGATCGTCCGCTCCGCCTCTTGCTTGAGGATGCGCTCCTGGGTGACTGCCTCCGGACCGGGGTCGGCCTGGTCCATCACCAGATCGGCGACGCGCGTTTCCTCGTCCTCTCCGACAGGCTGGTCGATCGAGGAGGGCAGGCGCGCCGCCAGACGCGTCTCGGTGACTCGCTCGGGGGTCGTGCCCAGCTCGGCCGCCAGCTCGTCGTCGGTGGGCTCGCGCCCCAACTGCTGCGTCAGGCGCTGCTGGGTGGCGTTCAGCTTGGTCAGGGCCTCGCTGACATGCACCGGGAGGCGGATGGTACGGCCCTTGTCGGCGATGGCCCGGGTGATGGCCTGCCGGATCCACCAGGTGGCGTAGGTGGAGAACTTGAAGCCCCGGCGCCAGTCGAACTTCTGCACCGCCCGCATCAAGCCCAGGTTCCCCTCCTGGATCAGGTCGATCAGGGACAGCCCCCGCCCGGCGTAGCGCTTGGCCATGTTCACCACCAGGCGGAGATTGGCCAGGGTGAACTGCTGCAGGGCCTCGCTGTCACCTTGCTCGATGCGCTGGGCCAGATCCACCTCTTGTTCGGCCTTGATCAAGGGGATGTCGTGGATGTCTTTCAGGTACTGCCACACCGGGTCGGTCTGGATCGGTTGGCCGGCCTCCTCCAGACGGTCGAGCTGCGCCTCGGTCTGCACGTCTTCCTGTACTGCTAAGAGCTCGGCCTCATCGGTGACCACCTCGATCTTCTGGTCAAGCAAGTATTGGTGGACGCCCTCCACCTCGGCCGTGTCCGGTGGCTCATCGGCGTCCTCGAACAGGGTGTCGATCTCGTCCTCGGTGACGTAGCCTCGCTCCTTGCCCCGTTCCACCAGGCTTTCCAGACCGGGAGTCTCCGGCCTGGGCCCCGCCACCGGCGGCGCGCGCCCGTCCCCCGCTACTGCGACGCGGCGTGACGCTGCGACGTTTCCCGTCGGTCATCGCTGGGTTCTCTCCGTCTCCTGATTTCGCCATCTGATGTCACCGGCCGGCCACTCCTGGGCAGCCGGCACCCTTGACTGTCTTCTGGGTGCCGGCGCGTGGCCGACGGCGTAGCCGCCATGTGTCCGCAAGGGGTGTGGCCAACGGCGCAGCCACTATGTGCCCGCAAGCGGCGTGCCACCTGCTGTATCTGGGCACCTGCGGGTGAGGGCCGCAGGTCAGGGCGCTAGGGGCGCGTGCTCCAGGCCGGACACCACGAAAGGTCGCCCCCGGTGGCCAGGCCTAACTGCTCCAGCTGGTCGAAGCGGGCCCCACCTACCCGATTCCCTGGCCCTCTCCATTATCGCTGAAAGCCCGTCACGGAGCATCCGGCCCCCGCCGGGCGTCCGGCAACTAGTCGTCGGGGGCATCTGGGGGCGTGGACGTTCCGGCAGCGTCAACCCCTGCGCTCGTGGCACGGAGATTGCCAGGGGCGGCCTGCCGTTTCCAGAGAGAGCCCCCGGCGGGCAATCTTGTCTAGCAGTAAGAGGGAGCAGGGTATAGATGCGCAGCGTAAGCCACTGAGGAAGGTCGTTCCCGTCACGGCACTGGCCTTGGCCATGGTGCTGGGTGCAGGCGAGGCGGCGATGGCGGCTACGGGCCTCGGCGCCCCAGCGTCGTCGATCAGCCCGCAGGCCACCGGGCAGAACCAGTCCGGCCAGCCGAGCCAGGACCAGGGTGCTTCCACTGGACAGCAGGGGGGGCAGGCTGGAGCCAACAGCCAGCAGGGGGCCATGGGCGACGCCTCTGAGGGAGCGGGCACCGCCGAGACCTCCGGCGCCAGCGGCCCCGCGGCCGCCACCGGCACGCAGCAGGACCAGCCAACCGGCCAGCAAGCCACCAGCGGGACGAGCGACGCCACCGGCACTACGGGCACTACGGGCGCTGCCAGCTCTATGGGCGCTACGGGCATCCAGCCGAGTGGCCAGCCCGGTATCGCCGGCGCCCCGGAAGTCCCCAGGGCGGCCGACGGGCGGTCGCTGCTTAACGAGCCCAGCTTCGTGCAGGCCCTCTTCAATTTTGTGTGGGGACCTCGGGCCGCTGAGCGGTGGGTGCAGGAGCACAACGCCGAGCTGGCACGCCTGGGCTTTCCGAGCGGTACAGGGAGTCAGCTGGGCCAGGGGGCCACAGGCGCTACAGGCGTCACGGGGACCCAGCCGGCGACGTCCGGCACCACTGGTACGACGGGCACCACCAGTACGACGGGCACTACAGGGGTAACCGGTGGCGCAGGTATCACTGACGCCCCTGCTATGGGCACGTCCGGCGATGCCGGCAGCACCGAAGGCACCGGCACCACCAGCGGCTCCGTCACCGGCGGTACCGCCGGTACCACCGGGCCGGGCAGCACCGCGACTGGCGCGGATGCAGGTACCGGCGGCACCGGGACGGCAACCGGTGGGGCCGGCGATACGGGTAGCGGTACCACCAGCGGCGCCGGCAGCGCCCCCAGCGGGGCCCAGGGCGCTACGGGCAGCTAGGCGATCACCGAGCGTCAGGGGCCTCCGGCACGTCCCGGGGGCGGGTGGGGATCCCCACCCGCCCCCCGTCTTGCTCTACGTAGGGTCCCGGTGCGCTCGGGCGATGATGCGTCTACTTGTACTCGTTCACTTGTACTGGTCTACCCGAGCCTAGTGGCCGGGCCTAGTGGCCGGGCCTAGTGGTGGTGCGTCCGCTCGTACTCGTCTGCCTCGGCCTTGGTGTGATGGACCGTCCCATCCGGGTGCTCGGGGGGCGAATAGAGGGTGTACAGTCGGAGGGCCTCGGTGGCCGACGTGTTGACCACGTTGTGCTCTGTCCCTGCCGGGATGACGACGATGTCGCCGTCTTGCAGGGGGTGCCGCTCGCCGTTCAGGATGGCCGCGCCATCGCCGGACTCGACGCGGATGAACTGGTCACGGTTTTGGTGTACCTCCATCCCAATCTCCTCGCCGGGACGGAGCGTCATGACCACCAGCTGGCTGTGGGGCGCTGTGTAGAGGACTTCCCGGAAGCTGTCGTTCTGCAGGGTCTTCTGCTCGATGTTAGTGGTGTAACCGGTCATAGTGCCGCCTTGCGTGGCAACTTCCGTGCCCCCGGTTCCCATCCCTCGGCCCTACGCTCAACCCGAGGGATCTCAGGGGCCGGTTTGCTCCCTCTCGCCAGGCCAAAGGAGGCGGTCGGTGGTGGCGATGGTACGCTGTGGGGGCACGAGTGCCGGGGCACTCCCGGCAGCCGTGGCCGGCCCCAGGGAAGGGATGACGAGAGCGGGAGCAGGAGCTTGGTCACCACGCCTCCAACATCAGGTGAGAATCGCGCTACGAGGGACGGCAGGGGACACGGGGGCCGTAGTGTGGTTGTGGACACGGGGCGTAGCCCCTATGCCCGACTGCGCCCGGTGGCCATCGCCGCCGTGCGCCTGGAGGACGCCTTCTGGGCGCCGCGCCGGCGGCTGCTACAGGACATCACCCTGCGACAACAGTACGAGCAGTGTGAGCTGACGGGACGCCTGGACAACTTTAGGCGTGCCGCCGGCAAGCTCCAGATCCCCTTTCAGGGGCGGTACTACAACGACTCGGACGTCTACAAGTGGCTCGAGGCGGCGAGCTTCGCCCTGGCCGGTGAGCCAGACCAGACCCTGGAGGGCCTGGTGGACGGCGTCGTGGCCGAGATCGCCGCTGCGCAATCGCCGGACGGGTACCTCAACACCTATTTCACGTTCGAGCGCGAGGCCGAGCGCTGGACGGATCTCACCACCAAGCACGAGATGTATTGCGCCGGGCACTTGATCCAGGCCGCCATTGCCCACCACCGGGTCACTGGCAAACGCACGTTGCTCAACGTGGCCATCCGCCTGGCAGACCACATCTGCGCCACCTTTGGCCCCCAGGCCCGCCCGGGAGCCGACGGACATGAAGAGATCGAGCTGGCGATGGTGGAGCTGTCGCGGGAGACGGGTGACCGGCGCTACGTCGACGCGGCTCTGTTCTTCCTGGACCAGCGCGGTCGGCAGCCCCCAGTGATCGGCGGCTCCCCCTACCACCAGGATCACCTCCCCGTACGCCGGCAGCACGAGATCGTCGGCCACGCCGTGCGGGCGACGTACCTCGCCTGCGGCATGACCGACGTCGCCGCCGAGACGGGGGATGCGGGACTGCTGGAGGCGCTGGACCACCTCTGGGAGAGCGCCTTTGGGCGCAAGGCGTATCTCACCGGGGGGCTGGGGGCGCGCTGGTCGGGCGAGGCCTTCGGCGCCGACTACGAGCTGCCGAGCGAACGGGCCTACGCCGAGACCTGCGCCGCCATCGGGGGCTTTATGTGGAACTGGCGCCGGCTGGCGCTAGGCCCAGGCGCCCCCGATGGGAGTTCCACCGGCGGGACTCCTGCCAGGAGTCCTACCAACGTCAGTCCACTTGATGGGAGTCCTCCTGGTGGGGACGGGGCCGCCAGGGGCGCTGCCGGCGGGCACTTCGCTGATTGGATGGAGACCGCCCTCTACAACGGCATCCTCTCCGGGCTGTCCCTGGATGGGACGGAGTACTTCTACCAGAACCCCCTGGCCGACGGCGGGCACCACCGGCGCCAGCCGTGGTTTGGCACCGCCTGCTGCCCGCCGAACATCGCCCGCCTCTTGTTGAGCCTGCCTGGCTACTGCTACAGCACGTCGCCGGAAGGGCTGTGGGTGCACCTTTACGCCGCCGGTGAGGTGCGCGCCCCCCTGGGGGCCCCCCAGTGGGCCCCGCTGGGGGCTGGCGCACTCGGCTCGACGGCGACCATCCGGGTGGAGACGTCGTACCCCTGGGACGGGGTGATACGCCTGACGGTGCAGACCCCGCCTGGGCAGACACCCCGCGAGCCGGGGGGCCTCTTCTTGCGCATCCCTGGTTGGTGCGAGCAGGCGCGCCTGACCGTGAACGGCGTCCCGGCAGGGGCCGATCTCCGTCCGGGCACCTACGCCGAGCTGCGCCGGGAGTGGCGCACCGGCGACGTGGTGGAGCTGGACCTCCCCATGACCGTCCGCCGTGTCGTGGGGCATCCTCGGGTTACCGCGACGCACGGACGCGTGGCCCTGGCGCGTGGCCCGTTGGTCTACTGCCTGGAGGGCGTCGATCATCCCGGCGTGGATGTCCGTGACCTGGAGCTTCCCAGTAGCGCGGAGTTGCGTGCCGAGCGGGCCGCGGGCCTGCTCGGGGGCGTGACGATCGTCCGCGGGCAGGCCGTAAGCGCCCCCCCGGACGACTGGGATGGACGCCTGTACCGCAGGCAGGGAGAGGACGTCCAGGGCGGGGCCGCGCGTCGCCCCGTGCCTTTCGTGGCCATCCCTTACTACGCCTGGGCCAACCGCGCTCCAGGCCCGATGCAGGTATGGATGCGAGCCGGCGACTGACGCCTGGGAGTTGATGCCGGGGAGTGACCTGCCGGACTGAGGCTCTCCGGTCCGCCAGCGGCCCCACTCACGGCTAGATCTGGGAGGGTACGATACCGCAGCGTAGCGCAGGTCGGGTGGGCCAGTGGGGCGGGTCGAGCCAGTGGAGGTGGATCCCCAGGTCGGCCCTGGTGGGGCACCAGCCCGGAGGACCACCCCCAGACGACGAGGAGCATGGGAGCAGAGATGGCCACTAAACGGTACAGAGTAGGTATTGCCGGGGTGGGGCACGGCCACGTGTCCGCGCATCTACGGGAGTGGAAAGGGATTGGGCAGGCCGAGGTCGTCGCCATCGCCGACCCGAATACCGCCGAGCGGCAAGGATACGTCCGCCGGTTCGAGCTGAACGGCGTACGTGAGCATGACTCGATCGAGGCGATGCTGGCGACGGAGGAGCTAGACGTGGTCAGCGTCTGCACCGAGACGTCGCGCCACGCCGAGGTGGTGGAGTGGGCAGCGGCCCGCCGGGTGCACAGCATCGTGGAGAAGCCCCTGGCGTTCTCTCTGGCCGACGCCGAGCGGATGTACGTCGCGGCCGGGAAGTACGGCGTCCAGGTGGCGACCAACTACCCGTCGCGCTGGCCGTCCGGCACGTTGCAGCGCGTGGTGGACTTCGTCAAAGAGGGTGGCATCGGGCGAGTGTATGAGGTGCGCCACCGAGGGGGTGGCCCCAAGCCACGGGCCATCGACGCCAACACCTTCTTCCAGTGGCTCTATCAGCCGGCCTACAACGGCGCCGGGGCCTACATGGACTACTGCTGCTATGGCGCCGACCTGGTCTGCGACGTGCTCGGCCAGCCGGCCACGGTGTACGCCATGGCCGGACGCTGGGCCCGCACCGACCTGGTCGCCGACGACAACGCCCGCATGCTGTGTACCTACCAGCGGGGCGCGGGCCTGATCGAGGCGACCTGGACGATCTTGGGCCACGTCCCGGCGTCCACCCACTTTGCCGGGGAGACGGGTACCGTCGTGCTCATGGGGCGGGACTCCGTGCTCCTCTACGACGCCGACCACCCGGATGGGCGTCCCCTGGAGGCGGGTGAGCTGGCGGCGCCAACGGCCGATCCCAACCTACCGGCGCACCTGGTGCGTTGCCTGGACGAAGGGCGCCCGGTGGCACCCTGGGCGGGGATCGAGGCGCAGCGTAACGTCACCGAGGTGCTGGACGCCGGCCTGCGCTCCATCGCCGGCGGTGCACCCGTCCACCTCCCGTTGCCCCTGCCCCTGATGCAAGCGTAGTCTGCTCGGGGCGCACCCAAGGATGCCGGCTCACCTCAGGGCAACTCTCCCCGGGCGCTGCCCCAGCGGCGGGTACTCTGCAGCAGGGAGTTACTGTGGCCTGGGCCCACATCGAGCGCCGCGACGTCAGCCAGGGGGGGCTGGCGGGGTGGCCCAGAGGCGTCGCCGGGCTACGGGGCCACGGGACGGAGCAGGTTGGCCGACCAATCGATGGCGATCGACTGCTGCCCGAGGAGGTTCATACCCAGGATGCACGGCACGATCAACTGCTCGTCCGGGAAGACGGCCAGGTCACTCGCCGACCATACAAGGTCGGCGACGCGTACGTGCTGCGCGGAGTAGATGCGCCCATCGAGCGTCCCACCGTTGGCCGCGCGCAGGGTTACCGTAGCGTCCGACTCCATCAGGGTCCCCAGGCGCCAGAACATGGTTTGGTTGATCACGGTCAGCGATGATCCGGTATCCACCAGGCAGTTGATCGGGACGCCGTTGAA
Source organism: Chloroflexota bacterium (assembly GCA_030447525.1). Classification (GTDB taxonomy): domain Bacteria; phylum Chloroflexota; class UBA11872; order UBA12225; family UBA12225; genus JAUJOR01. The sequence continues at coordinate 88,773 of JAUJOR010000017.1, forward strand.
CCATACGGGGACGTGCATCACGCCGGTAGTGCCCGCTGCCAGCACGGTGCCTTGTACCGGGCCATTGGTATTCCCGGTCTGTCCCCCGCGCCCTGCGTCCAGGGGTTGCCCCGGCGCAACGCTCAGCGCCGGCAAGAGCGCCAGCGATGCCACGACGAGCGCCGTCCAGGCGATCATGAAGGCGCCGCCGGCCAATCCGAGGAGTGCGCTTCGCGGCTGTGTGACCTGCATCAGGCTTGATCCCTTTTCCTCTAGTACGTAGCTACCCCTCCTGTCGTGACTACCAAGGGACGACGGCCACCACGGCCGGACTTTGGGGTAGGTAGAGGACGCGCCGGCAGACGAGGTTGCCGGCCAGGATGTGGGCACCGAGGTCGGGCGTCGCGGCGTCGGTCGCCAGGAGCGACTTGAGCATGAACATGAACGACACAGGGGCGATTAGCCCCCCGATGATCTGCCAGCTTCAGGTCCAGCGGTAATTCGTCAGCTGCATTACGTACAGGTCGAGCGCCACCGCCGCCCCCGCCCCAGCGCTAGTCTCCTCCCACCGGGGCAGCGCCGGCCCGGTCGAACGCCAGGGGGTGATGTCCTGCACGCCATAAGGGCGCTGGGCCAAGTAGCTCACCCGCGGCGGCACCAGTTGTGGGGCACGGGCGATTTCCTGCCCCAGCAACAGGACACGCCCGCTGCTGGTGGTCATCTCTCCGGGCGCCGGAGCCGGGTGCCAGCGGGCCTGTCGCGGAGCGCCCCGCTGCGGGTCCGCGACGCGGCACCTGGCACGTGGATGCGCGAGGAGCTGGGTCAGTCATGAACCGTCCGCTAAAGCAGACGGCTTGCCTCTACCCCGGACGGGGATACCGTCAGGAGCGACGCGTGCGGCGGCATGACGGCCGCCCGGCCCAGAATACCCAGCCCGAGGGCACGGAGATTCCGGGCCGCGATGGTGTCGGCGTGCCCAGCGAGGCCACAGCCGACACACAGGAAATGCGCTTGCGTTGGGCGATTGGCCTTGTCGATCAGCCCGCATGCGGGGCACGTCCGGCTGGTGTTCCGCGGATCGACGGCAACCACCTGAACCCCGGCCGGAGCCGCCTTGTATTCGAGGTACGTGCGAAGTTGGGCGAATGCCCACCCATGCAGCACTCGACGCTGAGCCTGGCGAGCCGCGCCTATGCCTATCCGGTATCGATTAAGACAAGTCGTTACCGGATAATGTGGGTATGGGGACGACGCCAGAGCACATCAAGCAGCGGAACGCTGAGTACAAGGCGAGAAGTCGGGAGCGCCTTGGGGAGTACGACCGCGCCTACTACGCCGCACATGCCGAAGGGAAACGCGCCGCAGCGAACGCTTGGAACGCCGCCAATCCTGAGGAACGACGAGAGAGGGACAGCGCCTACGCTCGTGAGTGGCGGGCGCGCGTTCGGAAGTCCGTCATCGAACGGTTCGGCGGCAAATGCGCTGAGTGCGGCTTCTCAGACTGGCGGGCACTCCAGATCGACCACATCAACGGAGGCGGGAACCAAGAACGAATGCTGGCTACCTCGCCCCATGCCTACTACAAGGCCATCATCGCCAGCGAGGACAGGCGCTACCAGATTCTCTGTCCCAACTGCAATCAAATCAAGCGGTACGTACGAGGGGAGCGACGGCAGCGGGCAGAGCCACCAGCCACGTGATCCGTTGCCGGATTGCCTTCAGGTCTTCGAGGGGCACAGCACGGTGGGTCGTCGCGGCGGTGTGGACGATCGTCTTGCTCAAGACGTGGTTGATGTCTGCCTGGAACCGCTGCTCTTTGCGCCGGCGCCGCTTCAACACCCGCTTGGCGGAGCGGGTGCCCTTCGCCTGGAGGCGGTGGGCGCGGCGGCGCGGGCTGTTACAGACGGCGCCGGCGTACAACGTCCCATCGCTGTCCGCGGCCAGATTGACGATCCCCAGGTCAAGACCCAGCACGTCCTCGGGGCTCCCCGCCTCGGGAGTGGGCACGTCGGCCGTGGCGTAGAGGAAGAACATCCGCCGTTCACGGTCGTACACCAGATCGGCCTGTCCCTTGAGCCGCCCCAGCAAGGGCCGCTGATACTCCCCAAGCACGAAGGGGACGACCACGGGACCGGTCAGCGTCCCCAGGGAGTAGCGATCAAGCCCCTTGGGGCCGCTGTTGCGCTGGTCGTACACGATGGCCCCGTGTGGCCGGAAGCGGGGCCGGATGCGCTTGTCCCGCTTGTACGCCTCACACACCTTGGCGATCACCCGCACCGCCATCTGCGCCCCCAGGCCGAAGTCCGCCCGCAGTTGAGCGTAGGAGCGGCGCTGCAACAGGTACTTGTTGGCGGTGCGTTCCCCCTGGGCCTTCCCGGCCAGCCAGTCGCACGCCGCGTTGAACCGCTCCATCGTCTGGAGCAGGGTCGCCGCCTGGTCGGGATCGGGCAACAACTTGAGCTTGACGGTCAGTTGCATCAGAGAAAGTGTGCCACAGTGCATAGAACACTACGATCTAATATCAGCAAGGGTGGTGTCCGCGTTCCTCCCCCGGCTGAAGCCGGGGGCCTCCCGCGGAACTCTCGGTGACGGGGCGCAATCGTCGCCTGACCTGGTGCGTTGTCACCGCTCAGCTGCAGGGTGTCCCACCCTGGCCACACCCTCCAGGAGCCGGTTGACACAGGGCTAGGCCTGCGCCGTCTGGATGATCTCGTGGAGCTCGAAGACGCTCTCGCCGGCGAACATCCCTTCCGGGGTACGCTGGGCATGGGCGGTGCGGAAGTCCTCGCTCTGCACCCAGGACATGAAGTGCTCCTTGCTTTCCCAGTAGGTGAGCACGACGTGGTATGCCGAGCCGCCCATCTGCTCGCCGTGGAAGCTGACCGGCTGGGGACGGCAGATCTCCAGGCGCACGAAGCCGGGGTGCCCCTCTACCAGGTGCGCGCGGTTGCGGAAGCGGTCGGCGAACTCCTCCTCGTGGCCCTTGGCCACCGGGATACGGTTGGACACGACGATCATGGTGCCCCTCCCTTAGTAGAGTAGTGAGTCGCAGTAGGTGTACGCTGCTCTGGAGCGCACCCGCGGGCGCCCCCCTGTGCTCCCCCCGTGGGGGGCGCGTCAGAGTCTACCCCGTGCCCCGGCCATGGCGTCTGCAGCCGCGGGTCGCCCGCAGCCGGTCCTGCACCAGTGGGTGGGCGCGCTCGACGGGCGCGGTGGTCTCGCCGCGGGCGCGGTGAAGCCCGGTCTTGACGTGGGTGGCCTGCCGGGCGTCGCGCCGCCCGGCGCCGCTCCGCCCGCCGCGTCGCGATCAGTCCCCGGCGCCCCGTGAGTCGTTCAGACGAGTCCTCTCCACAGGAGGTGGGCAGGTCGATGGGGGCATTGCGGCGTCTACTCGCCGATGGGAGCAGGATGTCCACGTCCTCCCTGGACCCCCCTCAGGCGTGTTCGGGCGGCCCTTGGGGCGGCCGCACGCGGAGGAGCAGGGCGCCGGAGACGAGCACCAGCAGCCCGGCCGCGGCCAGGGTGGTGCGCAGCGAGCCTGTGACGTCGGCGGCCAGGCCCCCCGCCACGGCCCCGAGGGGCTGAGCCAACTCCCACACGGCCGAGCCCAGGCCCGTGAACTCGCCCGCGCGGTCGCGGGGGATGAGATCGGCCAGCAGCGGGAAGAGCAGCACGGTGCACAGCCCGTTGGCGGCGCCGGTGACCAGCAGGGTCGCCGCCGCCTGTTCGACCGTACGCACCTGAGAGCCGACCAGCACCGACACGCCCATGAGGACCAGCCCAACCAGGAGGACGCGCTGCTTGCCGAAGCGGTCGCCCAGCCAGCCCGCGGGCAACGAGATTACCGCCGCCGCCAAGAGCGGCAGCATCAGCAGGCGGAAGGCGGTCGCCTCGTCGGTGCCCAGCTCCTGCACGCCGAAGCGGGTCAGGAACGGCACGACGCCGCCCGTGCCCAGCCAGAAGAACAGCGTTGCCAGGAGGTACCTGGCAACCTCGCCGTGGCGGAGTACGTCCCGGGCGTATTCGAGCGGCCGCAGGTCGGTGAGGGGGGGCCGGCGGGGCAGGCGCAGGCCCGGCAGCGATCCATCGGACACGTCATCTCCCACACCAGCTGCGCCGGTTTCGCCAGTTTCGCCAGCTGCGCCAGTTTTGCCAGCTCCACCGCCTTCCAACCGCCCGGGCGGCGCCGGCTCCCGCAGGCCGACGATGGTGAGGCCGAACCCCAGCAGCAGCGCGCCGCCGACGATCCAGAACACCAGCGCCTCCTGCGTCTCCCAGAACTGGGAGGCCAGCCAGAGCATGAGCACCTGCCCGGCCATGTTGGCGATGTTGAGCACGCTCCCCACCCGCCCGCGCTGCTCGCTCGGGACCAAGTCAACCATGAGCGCCAGGAAGGGCCCATAGCCAATGGCGAGGAAGGAGGTCATGACCACCAGCAGGGCGATGACCAGGCCGGCGGGCGGGTGCAGCGCCAGCGCGAGCAGCGCCGCGGCCGCGACTGGTACGCCGAGCGCAATGTACGGCCGGCGGCGCCCCAGCCGCGTGCGAGTGCGGTCGCTCAGCGCGCCGACGGCGAGTTGGAGGACGCCCGCCAGCGGCGGCCGCTCCTGGGAGAGCAGGCCGATGGCCGCGTTGGGCAGCTGGTACCCGGCGAGGTAGAGGGGGAGGGCGGCGTTGGTAAAGGCGAACAGCAGCCCGGCGCCGAAGTTGCCCGCGCTATACAGCAGCGTCTGCGCCAGGGTGAATGGCGCCAACGGGCGGCTGGCGCGTGACCAATCAGACCTATCAGAGCGAACCGATGACGCCATAGACGAACCCGTACAGTCGGGCGATGTCGCGCGCAACCTGCCAGGAGAAGCCGCTCTTGGGCTGCGCGTGCGCGAATAGGTTGGTCAGCAGGAAACCGCCCACCTGCGCCTCTGGCAGCGCGCGGCGCAGTTTCACCGACTCGATGTGTGGTACGAAGCTGTCGCCTCGGTCGTGCAGGATGAAGATGCGGGCGCGCAGGCGGCCGATGTGGTCGCGGGGGTTGAGCCGGCGCAGGGCGGCGAGCTCCTCGGGTGGCGCCGCGCGCAGCAGGGCTACCGCCTCGTCTCGGCCGCTCGCGTCGAAGATTCTCAGGACTCCGTGCACCGTCTGGGCCTCCAGCATCGGGAGCAGCCGCTTGTGCACCTCCTCGGTGGGCTGCCACGCTACCACCTGGCCCTCCGCCTCGAAGCTGTGTGTAGCGACGCTCAGCAGGTAGGCGAAGAGATCGAAGTAGCCGCCAAACGCGATCAGCGTCCGCACGCCGTCGGCAACGGAGGGGTCACTCGCCGCCACGAGCGCGCTGGAGGCTCCGACCGAGAACCCGAAGAGCGAGATCCGCTCGCGGTCCACCGTCTCGAGGGAGGCGAGATACCGGAAGGCGGCGGCGAACGTGCCGGGCTCCTCGGGCAGTGGCGCCCCCTGGTCGACCGCCTCGAGCCGGGGCCAGAGCACGACGAAGCCCAGGCGGGCCAGCGTCCGCGCCAGGCCCAGCAGGACCGGCCGGTCCTGCTCGTGCAGCGTCATGCCGAATGCCAGCACCAGCGCCGGCCGGCGCGGCACCGGGAGGAAGCCAGACCGCTGCATCGGACGGAACAGGTCGCCGACCACGGGGCCGTGCGGCGTCTCCAGCCGCAGCGGCTCGTGGACCGGCTCTGGCGTGAGGCGGGCGAGGGGCTTGACGGGGCTTTGCGGCAGTTCCTGCGTGAGCAGGAGCACGACCCTGGCGTGCGTGATCAGCGGCCGGTGCCAGACGAGCAACAGCAGCGCCCCAAGCGCGACGAGGAGAATCAGGGCCAGGCGCCGACGCGGTTCGCGCGGCGCGACCGCTGCCCACCGCCCCTGGGCAGCGGCAAGACGCGGTCGCAGCACCTGGACACCTCCCTCGGGATCGTCGGGCCACGCAACATGATTAAACAGATGCGTAGGCAACGCAAGCGCTGTCACCGCTACTCATCGTGCCGAGGACCGGGGGCACCACGGTTGGATGAGGTGCCGCGGGCCACCGCCGCCTCAGCGCACAATCTGTGGGGCACCCTCGGCGGGGAAGTCGCGCCAGGTGTTCTCGGCGGCGACGAGGCCGGCGTCGCCGATGCGGTGGAGCGCGTCGAAGAAGCCGGCGTAGTCATTCTGACCGCTGCCCTCGAGGGCCAATCCGGCCGCTCATGGGCTGCCAGGACTCTTGCGCCTGCGGGCTACGTCCGGTCCTCCAGGAGGGCGAGGTCGAACCAGGGGGTGAAGGGATTGAGGAAGCGCACGCCTTCGAGCGTCCGCCCGTGCGGGGCGTCCTCCGTGAGCACGGCGGGCACCTGATTCAGCCGGGCCACGGCCCAGATGAGGGCGTCCCACAGGTCGAGGCCGTGCTGCACGCTGCCACGACACCCCTCCAGCACCACCGGCGCCGTGACGTCGAAGACGCGGCAGGCACGCGCCAGCCGGTCGACCTGCGCCAGCGCCTCCGTCGGCGCCAGCGGCTCCGGCAGGCGCCGCGTGACGACGACAAAGAACTCGGAGAGGCACTGGGCGCTGAGCACCACCCGCTGGCCGTCGATCAAGCGGTCGAGCACCAGCAGCGCCCGCGCCTGCTTGGGCCGATCACGGGGGTCGTGGGCGTAGACGAGGACGTTGGTGCCGACGAGCATCAGGGCGCGCTCGGCGCGGCCCGCCGGAGCCGGTCGTCGTACAGCTCCTCGCGCGTCCAGGCACGGCCGGTCTGGGGCGCCTCCAGGTGCAGGCGTCGGACGATCACCGCCCGGGCCTCCGCCCAGGCGCGTGGGTCGGGCGGCAGGCCGGGCGCGTGACCGAGGCGCTCGAGGGAGCGGCGGATCAGCTCCGCCTCCGTGACGCCCAACTCGGCCGCACGGCGCTTCAGACGGGCGTCCTGACCGGCCTCAATGTACACCTGCTTGCGCACCATCCGCCCCATGGGAGCCCGCCTCATCACGCCGAGTATACATCACCATGTACATCGCACGACGCAGACCCACGGCCTCGGCTGGTGCCGGTGATCCTGGATGGAGGTCGAGGTGGAGCAGCACCTGGGCGCCGAGCGCGACGAGGGCAGCGCCGAGCGCGACGAGGGCTCAGATGTGGGTAGGCCTCAAACAGGACTGCCAGGTCTGGGTCCTGGGCCAGGCGCTTGAGCACCAGCTCCACCGAGATGCGAGTCCCCTTGATCGTCGGCTTCCCTGCCAGGAGGTCGGGGTGGGTGACAATCCGGTCGCCGTAGTGCTTGGTCA
>JAUJOR010000018.1:0-660 GCA_030447525.1 Chloroflexota bacterium
GGGGTTAGACAACATTAGCTTCCCCTAGAGACATCGGGAAGGAGTGTCATCATACCACAATCGGCGTGGGTGGTTTTGTGCCCCACCCTGTGCGTTTGCGTGACCCCCACCAGGCCACACCCCCCCTGTGAAAACCCCAGAGGGGGTTTGCCCCTTATAGACCGGGCGGGGGCGGGGGCCGCCCCCGCCCGCCGGGGCCCTGCCCGGTCCCTTTTAGATGCTACTGCGACCTAGATGCAGGAGTGAGCGCCCTGGCCCCCCATTGACCGCAAAATCGACCCCACGCGATGGCGCCGGAGCACAGCCAGAAGCCGGGCCCCATCAAGCAGGTACATAGTGATCCCTTACGCTACCAGGGCGCGCGCCGCCCGGTCAACCGCTCCGGGCGCCCAGTGCGACTGGGACGCCGAGTCACCCTCGGTCGCGCGGCGCCCCGCAGCGGGCATGGCCGGTAAACGTCAACAGGGTAAGGGGCCGGCACGGTGACGGTGTCGATGGTAGCCTGTCCCGGCCGGCGGCGGTGAGCCACGCGCGGCGGGTGCAGGGCACGCCAGGCCCAGCACCCCCCGGGGTGTGGGGTGTCCCCACCCCCGCAGGCGTTACATTACGTAGAGGTAGGCCGGGGAGGACGGACGAGCGTAGTGTAGGGGAAGAGTGTGT
>JAUJOR010000018.1:670-16650 GCA_030447525.1 Chloroflexota bacterium
CGACCCACACGAGGACCCACCACGCGCAACCGCCGAGAGAGCCCCCCTGGGTCGCCCGCCCCCCCGCCGTGGGTATCGCCTTTAATCTTCACCCGTTTAGGGCGCTGCCTCGTTGCCGGTCGACATTGGGGCGCGGCGGCGGGGGGGGGGCGCCGCCGCGGGGGGGGGGGGGGGGCCACCCCCGCCCCCCCCCCCGCCGGGGTGTGGGGTGTCCCCACGCCAGCAGGCTTTCCTTTCCTTCGAGGAAGGCCGGGGGTAAGGGCCACGAAGGGGAGAGATCACCAAGGAGAGAGATGATGAAAATCACGGCCGTGGAAACGGTGCGTCTAGGGGAGCACGCCAACGTCCTGTTCGTGCGCCTGCACACCGACGCCGGCCTGGTTGGCCTCGGCGACACCTGGCGCATGACCGAGACGGTGAACGCCTTTGTCCATCGCACAGCGGCCCCGCTGCTCCTGGGGCGAGACCCGTTGGCCATCGAGCGCCACTGGCGGACGCTGTACCGTAGCAGCGCCACGTCCGGTCTGCACAGCAGCGAGATGCGCGGCCTGTCGGCCATCGACGTCGCCCTGTGGGACCTCTTTGGGCAGGCCCAGGGGCTACCCATCTATCGCCTGATGGGCGGGCCGACGCAGGACAAGGTGCGCATCTACAACACCTGCGCCGGGTACCGCTACGGCGAGGTCAAGCCCCGCGGCGTCGATGCCACCTACACCGACGGTCAGAACGCCGGTCCGTACGAAGACCTGGACGCCTGGAAGACCGACGCCGGGGCGCTGGCCAAGTCCTTGTTGGCGGAAGGGATCGGGGCGATGAAGATCTGGCCTTTCGACCAGTTTGGGCCTCAGACGGGCGGGCTGTGGATCACGGCCGCGCAGATTGAGCAGGGCCTGAAGCCCTGGCGCCAAATCCGCGACGCCGTCGGCAACGAGATGGAGATCGCCCTGGAGATGCACTCCGTCTGGAATCTCCCCAGCGCCATCCGTATCGCCAAGGCCGTCGAGCGCTACGACCCGATGTGGTTCGAGGACCCTGTGCGCATGGACAACCTGGACGCCCTGGCGGAGTTCAAGGCCGCGACCCACGTCCCGACGACGGCGAGCGAGACCCTCTCCACGCGTTACGCCTTCCGGGAGCTGCTCGAGAATCGCGCCGTCTCCATCGTCATGTTCGACTGCGGCTGGGTGGGAGGCCTGTCCGAGGCGAAAAAGATCGCCGCCATGGCCGAGTCCTACCACCTCCCGGTGGCCCCGCACGACTGCACTGGGCCGATCACCTACGTCGCCGACGTGCACCTGGATTTCGCCATCACCAACTGCTACGTCCAGGAGACGGTGCGGGCCTACATCCATGGCTGGTACGCCCAGCTGGTCACCCAGCTGCCGCGCATCGAGAGGGGGTACGTCTACCCCCCTGAAGGGCCGGGACTGGGTACGGCCCTCAAGCCGGAGGTGCTCACCCGTCCGGACGCCGTCGTCGAGCGCACTGAGCTGTAAGCGGGGTAATCAGTCTTAGCAGACGAGGCCACGGAGGAGCTTCGGCGTCACATGCCACAGGAGCGTCGCCGTTCCCGGCACGGCGGGGTCGTCCAGGCGCAGGAGGGCGACCCCGCCCTTGCGGAACTCCACGGCGGCCCTGCCCCCGTCTCCGGTGAGGAGGAGCGACGCCAGCTCGTGCATGTGGGGCTCGTGACCGACCAGGGCCACGGCGTTCACGGCCCTGTAGGGCTGCAGCGCGGCCAGGGCCGCCGTGGGACTGAGCCCGGACTCCAGGGCCTCGCAGGGCAGTGGGCTGGGCCACTTGGCCGCCCGCTCTAAGATGATCGCCGTGTCCCAGGCTCGAACGGCGGGGCTGCTGAGCACGACGTCCACCATGGCGTTGAGGGCACGCAGGCCCCGGGCCGCCTGCCGGAAGCGCTTGATCCCCCGCGGCGTCAGGGGGCGCTCCCGATCGTCCGGCCAGGTCTGCGCGTCGCGTGCGAAGGCCACGGCGTGGCGCACCAGGTACAGCAGCATCGTCACTCCCTGTGCCCTTGTTCAACCACACCGACCACCTGCCTTAACCCAAACACGACGCCCCAAACCTATTGTTCGAGACGTTGGGATAGTGAGAAGGGTAGCGAGGGCAGTCACGTGTTCATGGACAAGGTGGTAGGGCGGTTCGTCGAGCGGCGGCAGTTCGAGGTCTGGGAGACGGCGCCCGGGGGGCAGCCGTGCTTTATGGTAGCCGCGGCCTTGACCCGACAAGAGGCCGTCAGCGTCGCCAATGGGCGTGCCCTACAACGCCGGGGCGAGCGCCTGCTGGTGCTGGATGGGGAGGGCAATCCCGTCTACCGCATCTAGCCCCCACCAGGGCGGCTGGCCCGGGCTCCATCTCTCCGTCTCTCAAGGAGCGGGGGTTTCCCTTTGTCCTTGGGAGGCTACCTCGAGGGATTGCCCTCCGGGGGAGCTACGACTGGGGCTTGCGCGCGGCGCGCTCGCGCTCGTTGGAGGTGAGGAACCGCTTGCGCAGGCGGAGACTCTTCGGTGTCAGCTCCAGGAGCTCGTCTTCGGCGACCAGCTCCAGGTACTGATCCAGGGAGGGGACGAACGGGGGCTCGAGCTTAACGGCGATGTCCGCCGTCGAGCTACGGATGTTGGTCTGCTTTTTCTCTTTGACGATGTTTACCGGCATGTCGTTGTCGCGGCTGTTTAACCCCACGACCATGCCTTCGTAGACCGAGAGGCCGGGGCCGACGAAGAGCGTCGCACGCTCCTGGGTATTGGCGATGGCGTAGCTCGTCGTCGCACCGCTCTCGGTGGCGACCACCGCCCCGTTGCGCTGGCGGGGGATGACCCCGCCGATGGGGGCATACTCGATAAAGCGGCTGGTAAGGGTGGTGGTGCCCCGCGTCGCCGTCAGCAGCCCCCCACGCAGGCCGATCAGGCCGCGGGTGGGCATACGGTACACCAACCGGGCGCCACGACCTTCGTCGGGGGTCATGTACTGGAGGACTGCCTGGCGCGGGCCGACCAGCTCGGCGACCGTGCCGACGTGGGCCTGCGGGGTAGTGATCACCACCTCTTCCACCGGCTCCAGCAGGCGCCCTTCCTCCCGCTTGAGGATCACTTCCGGCCGGCTGACGGCGAGCTCCAACCCCTCGCGCCGCAGCGTTTCGAGGAGGATGGCCAGGTGCAGCTCCCCGCGCCCAGCGACGACGAAGCCCTCGCCGGTGTCCGTGCCGTGCACGCGCAGGCCGACGTTCGTCTCCAGCTCCCGGTCGAGGCGCTCCTTGAGCTGGCGGGAGGTGATGGCCTTGCCGTCCTGTCCGGCAAAGGGGCTGGTGTTGGGGGCGATGGTGATCTGCACCGTCGGCTCGGTGATGGCCAGCCGGGGGAGGGCCTCCGGCTGATCGGCGTCGGCCACGGTGTCGCCGATGGCGATCCCCGCTATGCCGGCGACGGCGACGACGTCACCGGCTTCAGCCAGGTCAACCGGCTGGCGCCCCAGGCCCTGGAACAGGAAGAGCTCCGTCAGGCGCACGGCCGGAGAAGGCTCGCCGGCCCCCAGGCAGCGGACGTTCTGCCCGCGCACCAGGCGCCCGCGTACCAGCCGCCCAATGGCGATACGCCCGCGGTGGGGGTCGTAATCCAGGGCCGAGACGAGGAGCTGCGCCGGCCCCTCCCCGTCCACCACCGGCGGTGGGACGTCGGTCAGTATCGCGGTGAACAGCGGACCGAGATCCGGCGCCAGGGCATCAGGGGACAGCCCGGCCCGCCCGTCGCGGGCGACGGCGTAGATCACCGGGTAGGTCAGCTGGTCGGCGGTCAGGGCCAGGTCGAGGAACAGGTCGGCGATCTCCTCGACCACCTCTGCCGGACGGGCGTCTTTGCGATCGACCTTGTTCACCACCACCAGCGGACGCAGCCCCAGGCGCAGGGCCAGGCCGAGGACGAAGCGCGTCTGGGGGAGGGGCCCCTCGGCGGCGTCGACGAGCAGGAGGCAGCCGTCGGCCATGCTCAGGGTGCGCTCTACCTCGCTGGAGAAGTCGGCGTGGCCGGGGGTATCGATCAAGTTCACCTTGACGTCCCCGATGCGGATGGCGGCGTTCTTGGCGAACACCGTGATGCCCCGCTCGCGCTCCAGCACGTTGCTGTCCATGATCAGCGTGCCGGCGGCGTCGGCGGCGTCGGCGTCGCGGAAGACCTTGCTTTGCTTGAGCAGGCCGTCGACGAGGGTCGTCTTCCCGTGGTCGACGTGGGCGATCACGGCGATGTTGCGCACGGAGGGGCGCGGCTGGAGGCGCGAGGGAGCCACGCCGGACATGGCCGGCGTGGACAGGGAAGGGGCAAGAGGGGCAATCGTCATCAAGATACCCAGAGTATATCGCCGGGCGGGTCACTCCGGCTGGGAGCGGGGGTGTTCAACCGCCAGGGGGACGGGACAGGGTGAGTACACTCTGTAGTGCCGGCAGTACCAGAGAGGGGGCGAGGGAGAAACATGGCTGCGACTCGGCGGGCGTCGAGTGCGGCACCCGCTGTGGCGCCGGCCACTCCAGCGGCGTCGGTGGCCCCCCTGGACGACGACCGCACCATCCGCCGCCTGGTGTTCAACCTCGCCTGGCCGGTGATCGTGGAGCAGCTGCTCCAGACCGCCGTCGGCGTCGTCGATCTGCTGATGGTCTCCCACCTGGGGGCGGGGGCCATCGCCGGCGTCGGCGTCTCGGTGCAGGTGCTCTTCGTCGTCTTCGCCGCGGTGGCCGCCATCGCCACTGGGACGACGGTGCTGATCGCCCGCTTCATCGGGGCCAACACCCCGGCGGAGGCCTCGCGGGTGCTCAAGCAGTCCGTGCTGCTCGCCGTTGGCCTGGGGATCTTCCTGGCGGTGGCCGGCATTCCCGGGGCCAAGCCTCTGGTGGCGGCGCTGGGCGCCGATCCTGAAGTGGTGGAGCTCGGTGGGGGCTACTTACAGATCGTCTTCCTGTCCGGCACCGCCTTGACCTTGTCCTTCGTGCTCAGCGCGGCCCTGCGTGGCGCAGGGGACAGCCGCACGCCGATGCTGGTGGCGCTGGGGATCAACCTGGTCAACGTCGCCGTCGCCTTTGTCCTCATCTTCGGCTACCTGGGCTTCCCGGCCCTGGGCGTGGCCGGCTCGGCCTGGGGGGCGGCTGCCGGTCGCACGGCGGGCGCCTTGGCCTTGTTGCTCATCCTCCTTGGAGGCACCCGCAAGGCAGACTTGCGCCTGGGCGGAAGGGACGGCTGGCTGCCGGACCTGGCGTTGATCCGCCGCCTGGCCCGCATCGGCTTGCCCGCTATGGGCGAGCAGCTCTCGCGTTCCCTGGGCATGCTCCTGTTCAGCACCATCGTCATCGCCCTGGGCACCGCCGTGTTCGCCGCCCAGCGGATCACCTTCAACATCCTCTCCCTCTCCTTCTTGCCCGGCTTCGGCTTCGCCATGGCGGCCACGGCCCTGACCGGCCAGGCCCTGGGCGGTCAGATGCCCGAACGGGCGCGCCGGGCTACCTGGTTCTCCGTCCGCACAGCCGGCCTGTGGATGGGGACGATGGGCGTGCTGTTCCTGGTCGCCGCCCCACTGTTCATGCGCCTGTTCACGAACGACCCGGCCATCACTGAAGTAGGGATCGACGCCCTGCGCGTCCTGGCCTTTGGACAGCCCCAGGTGGCGGTGGCCTTGGTGCTGGCCGGCGGTCTGCGTGGCGCCGGCGACACACGCTTCCCCATGCTGATCACGACGGTGAGCATGTGGCTCATCCGTCTCCCCCTGGCCTGGTTCTTTGTCACCCGCATGGGATGGGGGCTGGCAGGGGCTTACGCCAGCTTTATCTTCGGATCCACGCTTGAAGCCGTCGCCGTCTACCTACGCTACCGCGCCGGCAAGTGGCAACGGCTCAAGGTCTAGGGTTGGTCTCCGGGGGGGAGCCGCTTCCCGTCGCTCCAGCGGACGAGGACGTTGGGCACCTCTGCGGTGCCGGCGGCCTCCCCGAGCGACAGCTCGTCATAGCGCCGGGCCCACCTTGCCGCCAGGTCGAGCGCGGCCGTCAGATCATCCGGCGCGAAACGGGCCAGGATCATGGCCATCCCCTGCCGGGGGTCGCCGGCCCACAGTACCAGTGGCCGCCCCGTGGTGTTCAAGGATGGGACCGGCGCGGGCAGCGCCCCGGCGCCGTGCCCTACCGCAGGGGGCATTCCCCCGCCGGATGTCTCGCTGGGGGCCAGATCCGCGGGGGAGGCAGCGGTGGACGGCGCCACGGACGGGATGGCCGGGAGCGTCGGCCGCCCGGCCCTCTCGCTGGCCCTCTCGCTGGTCTCTACCGGCTCCAGCTGCGTGGGCGTGAAGCGTTCGGGTCGCCCGTGCCCCCCCGCCGGGGGCAGACGCGGGGGCGCCTCGTCGGCCCCGGCAGTCGCTGGAGGGGCGAGGCCCGGGGCGGGTTGCGGGTCACCGGCGACGCTGGCGACGCCGGCGAGAGCCGGGCGGCCACGCTGCCGGTTCCAGCGCTCGCTGGCGAAGCGCTCTACGTCCGCCAGACGGTAGCCGTACACAGGGACATCCGGGGGGCCCAGGCGGGTTGCCACCAGCCAGCCCAGGCGCCGCCACTTCTGCACCAAGCTGACGCTGCACCCAAGGCGCCGCGCCACCTGGGCCACAGAAAGGTACTCAGGCTCGACCTTGGACTCGCTCACACCCTGTACGTCGAATCATACAGCCAACGTACTTTCGTGCACCACCCTGGACGGCACCCTGCACCTTTTTTCTGTTCCCTGGAGATGGGCCGCGGACAAGACGCAGGCGCTACCATCGCCGTGGACGGCGGTGACCGGGCCGGTCCCTAGCACGACAACGAGACTTCGTGAAGTCATCGCTTCGCTCCGCTCAAGACAGGCTCTGAGCGGAGCGAAGGATCCGTCCTCCTAGCGGTGGCAGGCTACGGATCCTTCACTGCGTTCAGGATGACAGGAGGCCCCGCGGTACCGAGAAGTCTCGTTGTCGAACTAGAGCATCTTCGTAGCCACCTCGTTTGGAGTAGCTACGAGTTTGCGTTAGCTGTGAAGAAGAAGCATCGGTCAGCTGGGGAGGAGTGGGTCGATGTCGGATACGGTGAGGGTGGCCGTCCTGGGGGCGGCCAACTTTTCGGAGGTGGCCCACATTCCGGGGGTCAACGCTCACCCGCGGGGGGAGGTGGTGGCCCTGTTCAGCCGCGACTTGGCTCGGGCGCAGGACATGGCCGCGCGCACCGGCGTGCTCCAGGCCACCGATGATCTGGAGGCCCTCCTGGCGCGCGACGACGTCCACGCCGTCACCGTGCCCTCTTCCAACGACAACCACTACACCTACACTATGGCCGCGCTGCGAGCCGGGAAGCACGTTTTCTGCGAGAAGCCGATGGCCCTCAACCAGAACCTGGCGGCGGAGATGACCCAGGAGGCCCGTCGGCGCGGGTTGGTCAACCAGATCGCCTTCATCTTTCGGTACACCTACTGCATCCAGGAGTTGCGCCGCCTGCTGACCGCCGGGGCGCTGGGCCGGCCGCACTACGTCTCCATCGAGCAGCAAGGGTACTCCCGGCAGCGCTCCCAAACCGCCACCTGGCGCACCTACGCCGCCATCCACGGCGCCGGCCAGCTGGGTGAGATGGGCTCCCACTGCTTCGACACGGTGAACTTCACCTGTGGCCCGACGATGGGGTACATCACGGAGCTGGCCGCCGTGACCCACACCATTCCCCGCTCGGTGGAGGGACCGGGGGGCCGGCCGCAGCCGGTGGAGACGCTAGACATGGCCTCCTGCCTCCTGCGCACGGAGGGGGGACTGCAGGGGGAGATCATCACCAGCCGCTGCACCCCCTCCCACAGCCAGCTGGGGGGCATGGGGGTGGTGGTGGTCGCCGGCGATGAGGGGGCCGCCCTGGCAAACTTGACTCGGGGCGACCGCGAGATCCTGCGCCGCTGCGCTCCCGGTGGGCAGTGGGAAGATGCCCCCCTCCCGGCGGAGGCCTTGGACGGCAAGCCGCACGGGATCTACCGCATGCTCGGGGGGTTCGTCGACGCCGTGCTGCGTGGCGCAGTCGATCCCCAGCACGACGCCGACTTCCAGGCCGGCTTCCGCTCCCAGTCGGCGATAGACGCCGTCTTAGCCGGGAGCGCCTCCAGGCGCTGGGAGCCGGTGGAAGTTTCGGTGCCGTAGCGCGTTTGCGTGAAGCTCTTGATCGCTGCCTTGAAGGCTACACTCGTCCCAGGAGGCAGGCGCGCCCAGTGGTGGAGTGCCCCACCCAGCGGCCACTAAGAGCTAGAAGCGCGCCAGGCCGGTCAGCCGGCTGCGTGCGTTCCGTAGCTCATGACGCACTTCGTCCGGGCTGCGCGTCCCGTTCTGCAGCCCCCGGATGGCGAGCGTGGCCAGGTTGATCTCATCTTCCACCTCGGGAGAAGACGGGCCCTCCTTGCCGTAGGGGTAGCCCTGCAGCCACTCCATCAGGCCTTCCAGGCTGAGGCGCCCTTCCAGGTAGTCCTGGAAGGTATGCGATGCCTCGGCCGCGGTGTAGCCGCGTACCTCTGCCGCCCCGCTATCTGCGTTGTCCATCAGTCTGTCCCCATCTCTCGGTGGCCAATGTTGTCCGGCAGCGACGCTGTCCCCAGAGCACACCCCGTCCAGACCCTGGCTGCTCCCCGCTGTGGCTAATGCACCCCGGCCTGCTCCTAGCAGGATACGCGCCGAGGCCGCCGCCGCTGGCGTGTACCATGTGGCGCCGAATGCTGAGCGTGGCGCGGGTGGCACGGTACGTCTGCGCCGGGGGCGGCTCGCTGGCGCTCGACCTGGCCTTGCAGGCGCTGGCGATCCAGGTCTTCGGTCTCCCGGTATGGCTCGCCTCGGGCCTGTCCTATGAGCTGGCCTTGCTGGTGCATTTCTTTGTCAACGACCGGTGGGTGTTCGGCCAACGCCACCGCAGCTGGCGGCGCCTGGCGGAGTTCCAGCTCGCGGCGCTCACGGCCATGGGCATCACCTACAGCGTGACAAACTTACTGGTATACAGCCCAACCTTGCCGTCGTTCGCCGCTGGGGCCGGGCCGTATCTGGCCAAGATCATTGGCACCGGGATGGCGGCCGTCTGGACGTTCGTCTCCAGCTTTTTCTGGATCTGGCGCGCCCGGCCGTCCGGTCAGCCGATGCACGCCACACCCGTCGGGGACGCAGCGGCGCTGCCGCCGGGGGGATGAGCTGGTCGGGCGCAGCGGCGCTGCGCGACGGGGCTATGATTACACAACCACGACGGGCAGAGGGACAGCGATGTGGAGAAGGGATAGCGGGAACACCCCCGGAGAGGGTGCCGGTGGCGCTGGTAGCGCCCCGCAGTCATACGCACAGCCGCACAGGGAGGAACTCCTGACGGCCCCCAGGGGGCCAGGCAGGGAGGTCATCAGCCGGCCGATGATGGCCCGGCGGGCTGCGCTGATGGGGGGCGCTTTATCCGTAGCCGCCTGCGGGCCTGGGGGCGCCGCCGGGGGCACGGGAGGGGGCGCAGGGGGCGCAGGGCAGGCCCCGGTGGAGATCAGCTTCACCCTCCCCGCGGCGGCGGGGCTGGAGCAGGACCTCTACAGCGGGTTCATCAACGACTTCCACGCCCGGCATACCAGGATCAAGGTCAACTACACCTTTGAGCCCAGCTTCGGCGACTACCCCGCCAAGCTCAAGGCACTGCTGGCGGCGGACACCTGGCCAGACATCGCCCACCAGCACCTGAGCGTGGTGCAGGACTTCGCCCAGCAAGGGGCGCTCAGCGAGCTGAAGCCGTATCTAAACCGGGATAAGATCAGCGAGAAAGACTTTATCCCTGCCTTGATCACGGAGTTCACCTGGCGGGGCAAGCTGATGGCTATTCCTAAAGACAGCGCCGCCTTCGGCATCCACTACAACAAGGACATGTTTGACAAGGCCGGGCTCAAATACCCGGACGAGCGCTGGACGTGGGATCAGTTCGCTGAGATCAGCCGGCGCCTGACCAAGCCCGACCAGGGGCAGTTCGCCATCACCTTTAACCGGCCGGCGCCCAACAGCGAGCAATGGGAGGCCGTGCTCAAGTCCTTTGGCGGCGGGTGGTACAACGCCGACCTGAGCAAGTCTACCGTCGATGCCCCTGGCTCCATCGAGGCCCTCCAGGCCTTCGCCGATCTGGAGTTCAAGCACCGTGTGACGCCCACGGCGCACAAGTTCAGCTTTACCGGCGACGCCTGGCGCGGGGGCGTGGTGGCGATGACCTTTGGCCACCACGCCACCACCTTTTTCCACAAGGCGGAGAAGCGGGAGTTCAGGTTCGACGTCGTCCCCATCCCTAGGGGGAAGGGGGGCAGCTTCGTCGCCGTCGGCGCCTCCGGCTATGCCCTACCGGCCAGCGCCAAGTACAAAGACCAGGGGTGGGAGCTGCTCAAGTTCTTGACCAGCAAGGAGGTGCAGTCCAAAATCGCCGCCGGCAAGCGCTGGGGGCCCAGCCGGCCGGATTCGCTGGATAACCTGGCGCCGGAGGATAACGTCCCGGAGCACTTCCGAGACGTGCACGTCGAGCCCCTGCGGGGCAAGGGCAATGTACCTGCGCTCCCGTTCGTCTTCCCCGTGGGCCAGCTGGACATCCTCGAGGTGTACAAGCAGGAGTTCGACGATAAGCTGTGGGCCGGCACCGGCTCGGCCAAAGACGCGGCCACCGCGGCCAAGCCCAAGTTCGACGCCATCCTGTCCCGCTACGGAAAGTAGCGAAGCTGGTGTCTACTCGTCTACTCTCGTCTCCTCACGAGAGGCGCAGCAGGTACGCCCCAGGAGACGTCCCGGGAGGGTCCACCGGGGACTGGCCCGAGATCACTAAAGACATTACAGTATGTACCGTAGATACTACGTATTGAAGACCATACGTAGTAACATGGCCGCGAGGCTTCAACCCGGTACGGGGTGTTAGTTTGTGATCGGGAAAGCCTCGTTGCGGTAGTAAGACGCCAAAGTAAAGAAAGGACGATACAGGGCCTTGGCAACAGCAGACCCGTACAGCGTCGCCGAGCGGTTCCGGCACTACTTGCGCGTCACCGACGTGACCGATGGGCTGGATGCAGTGGGAAGGGCCGACCTGACGTTGCTCGACCCGGCCATCCGCCCCCTGTGGATGGGCATGCGGTTCTGGGGGCCGGCCGTGACGATGCGGGTGGTACCGGCCAACCAGCGCCTGCGCCCCATGACGCGCGACGAGGCACTCAGACAGCATGGCATCTGGTTCGCCGAGCGCGAGCAGCGCATGGGGGAGGCCGGACGCGACCTGAAGCTGGCTGACCACGTCAAGCCGGGGTGCGTCGTCGTGACCTCCACCGCGGGGGCGCGTGAGACCGGGTACTGGGGCTCGGCAAATAGCATGGGGGTGCAGGCCGCCGGGGCGGTGGGGATCGTCACCGAGGGGAACTGCCGCGACACCGACGAGGTCATCCTCCAGCAGACACCGGTGGCCTGCCGGGGCATCGGCCGGCCGATCATCCCTGGGCGGGTGGAGCTCGTTGACCTGGACGTCCCGGTGGGGTGCGGCGGCGTCCTCGTCCGTCCGGGTGACATCGTGGGCTGCGACTGGGATGGGGTGGTGGTGGTGCCACAGGAGGTGGCGCAGGACGTGCTGTACTTCGCGGCCCGCATCGCCATCGACGACAAGAAGTCGCGCCGGCGCCTCTACGAGCGCCTAGGTAAGGCCCCGGACGAGACGGTGGACTGGGAGGCAGCGGCCGAGTACTTCAAGGACATCGTCTGATCCGGCCGCCCCTTCGGGGGCCACTTGCCTTCAGACGCTATTCCGCGGCATGTCTACCGAGGTGGCCGCTTCTCGCATGGATCGTTTTCTCACCAGTTGCGCCCCGCGACCGGCCGCGACCATCGGTCATGAATACTGGCCACTTTCAGAGCAGCGTTTTCTAGCCAGGACTCGCGTGAGCAAGGGGAGGGAGCGATGACCGTTGAGCGTGCCCAAGGTACCGGCAACGGCGGGCGCGTCCAGAGTGCCGACCTGTTCATCCAGCAGGCCGACCTCACCGGCAAGGAGGGTCGGTTCCGAGACACACTCACCCGGCTGCCAGGGGTGCGTGCCGTCGGCTCGATCACAGCACCCGAGGGGAGTCCGTCCGCGGAGATATCCGTGCGGGTGGACTACGATCCCGGCACCACGAACCCGCTGATCCTGCGAGAGGCGCTGCAGCGTGAGGGATTCACGGTGCTCTCCGCCTCCGAAGCGCCTTAGCTGCCCGGCCAGCGAGGCGGTGACACGCCCATTGGGTCTTCGAGCGGGATTCCCTTTGCAAATTGGCCGGCGCGCGGTATCGTGGCCCCGGATCTGTCACTACATCGGACCGTCCTCGGAGGAGCTATCCCGCCATTACAAGCCCCTAAAGCGCTTCAAGGGCACAGAAGTGCAGCTGGCTGACGCCGCCGGGAGCGGCCCGTGCGGCGAGGTGTACGTACTGGGCACCGACCCGAACCCCGCTACGTCAACCACCCGAACGGAGTGTCGCCGACGTCCCGGCCGAGCACACCGACGGCTTCGCGGAGGGGCCAGGGATCGCGCCTTTTACGTCAATCGATCGGTGCTCTCTATTTCAGGGTCACCGCCCGGTAGCAAGCCGGATGTCTGGTAGGAATAGGACTGAGCAAACGACATGAAGTCTTGGGAATCGCGGGAAGCGGGGCTGGTGTTCTTGAGTCTGCACCACGGCGACGACGTGCTGGAGTGCGTCAAGGGACTCGTCCACGAGATGGACTTGCAGAACGGCGTGGTCATGACCGGCGTAGGCTCGCTCTCCGCCGGGCACTTCCACGTTATTGCCTCGAACAACTACCCTCCCGGTGACACCTACATCCGGCTGGAAGGGCCCCTGGAGATCGCCCAGCTGGGCGGGATCATCGCCGGCGGGGAGCCCCACCTCCACCTGACGCTGTTCGACCGTGACCACAAGGCCTGGGGCGGTCACGTGGAGCCGGGCTGCCAGGTGTTGACCCTGTGCGAGCTCTCCATCCGGCGCCTGAACGACGCCCCAATGACGCGCCGGGCCCTCGACGACAGCGGCGTCAAGGTCCTCGACACGGCCTGATCGATACCCAGCGATCGGTGCGGGACGCCCTGGCCGAGGTGAAGTAGGCCCCCTGGCGCCGGGGCAGCGACGTGGAATCCCCGGCCCGTCGTCCGCTGAGACAGGCCTGGCGGACGAACGGGTGTGGACGCTCCTAGAGGTGAGCGAGGTGTATGGCGCCACCCGCGAGGGGGCTGAACCTAGAACCCCTGAGCTGCTGGTCGTCCGTCAGACCGCCTCAGTGCGCCAACGGGCCAGCACGGCGCGCACCCGAGCGAGCTGCACGTCCACCTCGGCGTACTCATTGTGTGCCGAGTGGTGCTCGACGCTGTAGTAGCCGGCGTAGCCGGCGAGGCGCAGGTTGGCCATCTTCTCCTCCAGCGCTCCCTCGGTGACGTTCCAGGGGAAATGGGTATGGCAGACCCAGGGGGCGACGCTCCGGTCGGCCTCGTCCTTCTCCTCGTCCGTGCCGGCCCAGCCCCCGATGTGGCAGGAGATGCCGAAACCGGGATGGTCGACGGCCTCGTACAGCTTACGTAGGTTTGACCAGTGCTTTTCCGGTCCCCAGTGATTTTCGGCGCCCATCTTGAAACCACCGTCCCAGGCCCGCTGGGCGTATTCTCGGTAGCGGGACACGATGTGATCGAACTCCTCATCCGTCCAGGTATCACGCCGGCTGCCGGCGTCGACGCGCACGAAGCGGGCGCCGAGGATCTCGGCCGCCCGCAAGTGGGCGCGGGCGTTGTCGGCGTTGGCCTGGCGGGCGGCGGGGTCGTCGTCCCAAACGTGGGCTTTGTCCACGCACAGGTCGGCCAGCTCCAGCTCCCGCTCGTCCAGAGCGTCCCGCACTCTGCGGAGGTAGCCCTCTTCGGTGCTGGGCAGGAAGCCGTTCCAGATATCCGCGGCCGACAGCCGGTAGCGGTGCTTGCAGGACTCGAGGTAGCCGAAGACGTCCATCTTCCCTTCGCCAAGGAGCCCGCGGAACGAGTACGACAGCACGGAGACCTTCATCACGTCCTCACTTTTGTGTGGGCCGGCGGGTGGGCCGGCGGGTGGGCCGGGGTGGAGGTCTGCAGCGCAAGCGTCACACCATCGGCGCGCCCCTCCGCCCGCATTATGCGCCATGGCCCCGCGGTCGGGCGGACTTACGCGAGCGGGCTCGCAAGAGCCGGGATGGGACGCGCGGGGGCTGCAGCGCAGCGGTCAGGAGTAGGGGTGTGAGGCCTTGGGGGGCGCGGTACGGCGCGCGGGCCCGCGGGGGGGTGCTGCTCGGCGCACTCGCCGCCGGGCTGGGGCGTGGCCGGGCGGTGCACGGGCAGGGGGCGGCTATGCCGGGGCCAGACGGGCGCTTGGGGGCGGTGGAGGCCTTCCGCGCCGGCGAGACCCCCCTGGCCTACGAGGCCGGCGTGCGATGGGAACGGGTGACCTTCTGGTGGCGTGGCCTGCAAGCGGGCCCGGGCGCCCCCCTCAACCCGTTCTACCTCCCCTTCAGCTACGTCGACCAGGAGCGGGCGAACGGGGTACAGGTGGTGGGGTTGTTGGTGAATACGCCCGAATGGGCGGCCGCCGACCCGGCGCGAGGGGGCACGTCCCCGCCCAAGGGGCTGTACCGGCCGCACAACCACCCGGAGAACTACTGGGGGCAGTTCGTGCGGCGGGTGGTGGAGCTGTACAAGGGGCGAATCGACACCTGGATCATCTGGAACGAGCCGGATATCACGCCCGACGCTCCCAACGCCGCCTACTACCTGTGGTCAGGATCGCCGGCGGACTACTACCAGCTCTTACGCGTTGCCTACCTCAGCGCCAAGGAGGTGCACCCCGGGGCGCAGATCTTGAGCGCCGCGGTGACGTACTGGACGGACATCCACATGCTGCGCGAGCAGTGGTTTAGCCGCTTCCTGGACGCGGTGGATGCCGACCCCACAGCCGGGCAGCACAATCAGTACTTCGACGCCTGCGCCGTAAATCTCTATACCAACCCACAGAACCTCTACACCGTGCCCACGCTCTACCACCAGCTGATGCGTGAGCGTGGCTTCGATAAGCCGATCTGGATCACCGAGACCAACGTCATCCCCTACGACGATCCGGTGAACGCCGGCAGCGGGCTGGACACCCCGGCGCAGATGCGGGCCACCCTGGAGGAGCAGGCCAACTACGTCCTGCAAGCCCTGGCCATGGGGCTGGCGGCGGGTGTCCACAAGATTGCGGTGTACAAGATGAAGGACGGCGACGGCGACGTGGTCAACGGGCAGGCCCTGCTGCGCGCGGACAACGCCAAGCGCCCGGCCTATGATGCCTTCCGGGTGGCGGCCCAGTACTTTTCCCACTTCGACCGCGCCACCCTCTACGCCCCGGGCGACCTGCGCCAGGTGGTCTTCGACAGCGTCGCCCGGCGGGTGACCGTGCTGTGGTCGGCCGCGCCGGAGGCCCTTGACGTCCACGTCCCCGCCGCCGGCGACGGCCAGGGCTGGCTCGGGGGCCCCAACGGCGACTTCCGCCCCCTGGGGGCGAGGAATGGCGTCTTCGCCCTGCGGCTGGCGGGGGCCACGATGCACACCGACCTGGAGAACCCCAGCGTCTACCTTATCGGTGGTGCCCCGGTGGTGCTGGTGGAAGTCGATCCGAGACGGCCGGCGCAGCCGGCGCACAACCTCTCCCCAGCCACTCTCCCCCCCTTCCAACCCGTGGCGGCGCGAAGGGCGGGGGAGCCCGGCTCCGGCAGCCTGCCCCTCTAGGCCCGCCACTCCCCGCTGGGCCGACTACCCCCTTGTCGGCCGGCTACCCCGTTGTGGGCCCGCCACCCCCCGGCCGCGAAGCCCCGCGACCGACGTCTCCCGGTCCACGTCTCTCCCGGTCCACGTCTCTCCCGGTCCACGTCTCTCCCGGTCCACGTCTCTCCCG
>JAUJOR010000018.1:16750-40787 GCA_030447525.1 Chloroflexota bacterium
GTCCACGTCTGGGCCGGGAGGGGGCTGGCCCCAGTCGGGTGGCCCCAGCCAGGTGGCCCTGACATCCTAGGCGCCAGACGGGATCTCCTAGGCAACGGGTAACTCCCCACCGGGCGGGCGCCGCCCCGGCCATCTGGTCATGGCCTGACCCCGGAGCGGGGCAGCCGTGAAACGGTACACAGATGGACACACAGGCGATAAATGAATGCTAGTTGCTCTTGATAAAAGGTCTTTTACGTCTTTTTCATGATGTTTATGACGTTATTCTCTGGTTGTACGGAAGCGCTGATGGGACGCCAGGAGAAAACGATCATGCCTCAGGTAGTGCCGAACAACTATTTTCACACCGGCGTGTTCACCGCTGCGGGCGCGGAGCTCCTGGCGGGGTATACCTGCCTGGGGTGCGGCGTGCGGTCCAAGACCTGGGTGGCCTTCCGGGTGCACCGTAGTCAGTGCAGCGGCCGGATCTGGGCCACGGGCCCGGAGCACGAGGCGACCCTGTTCCACCGTCTGTCGGCCATGCTCGACGCCGAGACGACGACAGCAAGCAAGACCCCGGCGACGGCGATGCCCGCAGCGGCGGACCTGGCAGAGGTGCCCGCGCCGGTGCTGGCGGCGCTGGCCGCGGTCTCTGCCGTGCCCGCGCCGGAAGAGCGCGACCCCTTCCTGGATGCCCCGGTAGCGGCCCTACGCCTGCTGGAGAAGTGGCGCCGGGAGCAGGAGCACAAGGTACAGCTGCGCCGCCAGGGGGAGCGGGTGGGGCCTATCGCCGCCTAAAGGGCTTCCGTCTCGCCGGCCTCATCCCCGTCGCCGGGTTGATGGAGGGCGATCTGTAGGCGCAGGCTGATAGTAGTGCCCTGGCCGGTGGCGGTCTCCACGTGGAGCTCGCCACCGTGGCGGCGAACAATCCCGTAGACCATTGAGAGGCCCAGGCCGCCGCCCCGCTGGCCCTTGGTGGTGAAGAACGGCTCCAGGCAGCGGCGGCGCACCTCCTCGGTCATGCCGGTTCCGGTATCGGCGACGGAGAGAGTGACGTGTCGCTCGGACGGCCGGGCGAGCAAGGTAATCGTGCCCCCAGCGGGCATGGCGTCGACGGCGTTCAGGATCAGGTTGGCCAAGGCCTGGCGCAGATCCTCGGCGTTGCCGGTGACGGCCGTCCCGGCCGGCAGATCGACCTCAACGCGGATGGCGCGCCCAGCGGCCAGGGCCTGCTCGCGCCACTCCGGCTGGGTGAGGGTGACCACCTGCCGGAGCAGCGGGCCGACCTCCACCGCCTGGGAGACGTCGTCGGAAGCGCGTCGACGGTAGAACTCACGCAAGCGGCGGACGATCCCGGCGGCGTCCTGGGCGCCGGCCCGGACGAGCTCCAGGTGGCGGCGCACCTTGGGGTGCTGCCCGAAGCCGCTGCGGTCGGCCAGGAGGAGCTCGGTGAAGCCCAGCACCGGTGAGAGGGCGTTGTTGAAGTCGTGGGCGATCCCGCTGGCCATCTCCCCCAGGGCCCGCAGGCGCTCTTGCTGAATGACCTGCAGCAGGGTCGTGGCCTGCTCGTCCACGGCCGCCTGCAGGCGGCTGTTGGCTTCCAGCAAGCGCGCCTGGCTCTCCCGCAGGGTGGCCAGGACCCCTTCCCGCTCCTCGGCGGAGCGGACATGGCGCAACGCCAGGGCCAGCAGGTCTAGGAGCGGGACGAGGGCCGCCCTGCGCCCGGCGCGGCCGGCAGGGGAGACGCCGGCGACGAGGAGCAGGCCCTCCACCCGGCCCCCGAAGGCCAGGGGGTAGCGCGTCCCCCGCTGCGGGGCATGCGCCGGCTCGCCCAGGGCCGGCGCGTCCAGTGGCAGCCCCTCTGTGGCGCCGTAGGCCGCCACCGGCACGAGACGATCCCCCCTTACGCGGAGCAAGGCAGCGCCGGACGCCCCCAGGGCGGTACAGATGGTGGCCAGCACCGCGACCAGGGGGTCTGTTGGCCTATCCATGGATCGCCACACGTCTCATCGGAAGACGGCATGCCGGTCCGTCTCGAGTACGCCCCGCAGCGACCGGTAATGGAGGCTCGGACGCCTCTACGTCAGCCCCCATGCGAGGCGGGGGGTGCGGGTCGCCGGGCCCAGGAATCTCCCCCGGCAGGTGCTCTCCACACTATGGGGAAGTCCTACGTAGATACATCAGCGGAGCGCTGCTCGAAGGCGCGCCCTGGACCCGCTTGGTCAGGCGACCGGCCACGGCCACAGTATATCGCCTTGACAACAGGTGTCAGGGAGCGGGAGACAGGGCTGAGGACGAACCGGGGCCGGGACTACCCCGCCAGGGGATGACGCCCGGGCGCCGGGGGACTGGAGGAGCGGAGGGCCAGCCGGAGGAGCTCCAGGATCTGGGCCAGGCGGACGGGCTTGGTCAGGACCAGGATCGGCCATTCCGGCGTCCCCAGTAGCTCGTCGAGGTCGCCGGGGAAGGCGGTGATAGCGGCCAGGGGCAGCTCCGGCCAGCGGCGGCGGGCGGTGCGGATAAAGTCGATCCCCACGGCGGCCGTGGGCATACGCACGTCGCTCATCACCAGCACGATGTCCGACTCGGCTTCTAGGGCCGCCAGGGCCGCGCCTGGATCCGGGGCGGTGAGCGAGCGGTAGCCCCCGTGCTCCACGAAGCCGGCCAGCACCTCCCGCACCGGGGCTTCGTCGTCCACGATCAGTACCACCGGGCGAGCAGGGGCGCGGATGTAGGTGCCCCGCCCCTGCTCGCGGGAGACCAGGCCGTCTTCTTCCAGGCGGGCGAGCACCTGGCGCACGGTCAAGGGGGCGACGCCGAACTGGGTGGCCAGCATGACGTAGGAGGGGAGCTGGTCGCCCTCCTTGAGCTCACCGCTCTCGATGCGGGCGCGGAGGGTGTCGTAGACGCGGCGCGCTCGCGGCCCCAGGTTGTAGATCACCGCTTGTCCATCCCCTTCTCCCCTGCTCCAGCCTCCGGTCCGGCCGCGCCGGGGGGTGCCCTGCTCAGCACAGCCACCGCACATCCCCCAACGGGGCCGGTTAAAGCTAGCAGACTGCTGAATTAGCAAGCAACCTGTTCGGCACCACACGGGGACATCCCCGCTCCAACCTCTATGCCGGCGCCGCACGGATGACGTCGCATGACCGTTGTGGCCCGGTTGTGGCCTATTTCACACCAATTCAGCTAGCGGACTGTTATGCTAGCTCTTAGCGGTAGGGCGGTCTCCAAAGGGGCGCTCCTGGGGAGTGGCTGTGGGGCCGTAGAAATACGGCGCCGCAGCCCGTTTCCAGGGATCCCATCACGCCAGAGGTACAGACTGCGTTGACAAGTCGAGGGCGGAAGGCCAGGGATGCCCCGCCCCCGGCACCAGCAAGGCCGGTCTGCAGAAGGAGCGGGTCACCGCAATCGCTGCGATTCTACGATCGAAGTTAAGGAAAAGAAGATGTCCGATGCAATGTTGTACGTCGCCGCGTGGGTGGAGAGCTGGAAAGCTTCTGTGCTCCAGGGGCTGGAGGACGGCGAGCGTGGCCAGGGGATGGTCGAGTACGGCCTGATCCTGGGCCTGGTGTCCATCGCCGCCATCGCCATCATGGTCCTCCTGGGCGGGCAGATCGGTACTCGCTTCACCGCCATCAGGGTGGCGCTTGGAGGAACGCCGTAGTACTCCAAGCGATTGCGGCGCGGCTCGCGGTGAGCCGCCCCGAAACCGGGTCGCTCCTGGCCGGGGCGCCAGGCGACCACACCGGTAGAGGCACACTGCAGCAAGAAAGTTCAGCAAGATCGCGGTAGCGGCGCGGCGATGATGCTCGTCGGGCCGGCGCCAGCGGTGCTGGCAGGAATAAGGAACAGAAGATGTCTGATGCCATGTTGTACGTCGCCGCGTGGGTGGAGAGCTGGAATGCCTCTGTGCGCCAGGCGCTGGAGGAGGGCGAGCAAGGCCAGGGGATGGTGGAGTACGGCCTGATCCTGGGCCTGGTGTCCATCGCCGCCATCGCCATCATGGTCCTGCTGGGCGGGCAGATCGGTACTCGTTTCACCGAGATCCAGACTGCGCTGACAAGGACGTCGTAATACTCCACGCGATTGCGGCGCAGTATTCCAACGGGACCCGGTTTTGGAGCGGCCTACACTGAGCCGCCGCGAAACCGGGTGTCTCATGAGTGGGCGCAAGACGACTACACGGGTAGAGACACACTGCAGCAAGAAGGTTCAGCAAGATGGCGGTAGTGGCACGGCGTAGTGGATCGAGGGGTCTCTTCGCCGGCCCGCGCGGCGGCACGGTGATGATGCTCGTCGGGCTGGCGCTGGCGATAGTGGCGGGGGTGTTGGTCCTCGGCCTGGCCCGGCAAGCGCGAGCGGCGGGCGCGGCCACCCGGAGCGTGCCCCAGGTCTACGTCGTCATGGCCACGCGGGACGTCGCCGAGTCCAGCGTCATCCCGGCCGACGCCGTGACGATCAAGCCGTTCCCCAAGGCCTTTGCCCCCCCGGGGGCGTTGACCACGGTCGATGAGGTCGCCGGCAAGGTCGCCACCACGCGCCTGACGCGCGATCAGATCCTGCTCGGCTCGCAGGTCACGGCTACCCCGCAGGCGGCAAGTGTATCGTCGACCATCCCACCGGGGAAGGTGGCGTTCTGGATGCCCTTGCCGGAATTGACGGTGCAGGCCGGGAGCCTGCGCGCTGGCGACCGGGTAGACATCCTGCTCAGCCTGGCGGTGCCGGCGGCACAGCCCGCCGGCCAGGGGGCCACCCCCCAGGGGACCGATAGGGCCGGCGTCCTGACGACGCAGACGACCTTACAAAACGTGGAAGTCTTCTCCGTCGGCCCGGACGCCCTGGCCGGCCAGCCCGCAGGCGGACCTCCGGCGCCATCCGGCCAGGCGACCCCGGCTCGACAGGGGGGGCAGACCGGCCAGGGCGGCACGCCGGCAGGGGGAAAGATGGCCCTCTTCGTGATCGACCCCCAGGATGCGGTGCGGGCCAAGTTCATCAAGGACTCCGGGGGGACGATCGACTTCGTGCTGCGGTCGCGCGAGTGGCCAGAGGCGACGCAGACCGAGGCCGTGAACGCCCAGGCGCTGATCGACCACTTCGGCTTCCGCACACGATAACGGCGCGGCGGGCGGCGCCCCTGGCACGGTGGCCGGCCGGCGCAGACACCGCACCGCCGGCGACCGACTCTCCATGAGCAGACCGAGCAGACCGAGCAGACCGAGCAGACCAAAACCATGACAGACATCGCGCCCGAGATTCACGTCCTGGTGCTGACCGACTCCCCGGAGACGGCGCAGCTGGTGTCGGGCCTCCTGGAGCAGGCTGAGGGGCTCAAGGTGCACACCAGCCGCGCCACGGGCGGGGAAGCGTTTACCGCCGTGGCGCGCCACCGGCCGCAGATCATCGTGCTTGCGGATACCCTGGAGCACCCGCCGGCCATCGTCGCCTCCCTGGACGCGACGGCGCCGGAGATCCCGCTGCTGGTGATCTTGTCTGAGGGGGATGTCGCCGCCGTCGAGGCCTGCAGTCTCCTGGGGGCCGGCGCCGTGCTGTTGAAGCCGTTCGAGCAGCAGCGCCTGGTGGGGGCGATCCAGCTGCTGCACTCGCGGGAGCTGCGCCGCCGGCAATTTATGGCCCCGGCCGAAACCGCGGCCGGGGCGCCCCGCCAGCAGCGCCCTCGCGTGGTCGCCGTCCACGGGGCCAAAGGGGGGGTGGGGACGACGACGATCGCCTGCAACCTGGCCGCGACGCTGCACCAGCTGACCGGGCGCCGCGTCGCCCTGGTGGACGGCGACCTCCTGGGCGGCGACGCCGGCGTGCTGTTTGACCTGACGGCGACGCGGACAATGGCGGAGCTGGTCCCGGAGCTGGCGGAGCTGGACGCGGAGAGCGTGGACAGCTACTTCGTCCAGCACTCCTCCGGCGTGCACGTCCTCCTGACACCCAAGGAGCTGCAGCGGGCGGAGGGGATCCAGGCGGCGGACGTGCAGCGAGCGCTGAACGGGCTGCGCCCATACTTCGATTACCAGATCGTGGACACACCCTCGTACTTCCTGCCGGCGACGATGGCGGTGATGGACGAAGCCGACCTGATCATCCTGGTGGTCACACCGGAGCTGGCGGCCCTGCGCAACGCCGCCCGCTTCCTACGCCTGGTGGCGCAGCTGGGCATCCCCAGCGAAAAGATCCTGCTGCTGGCGAACCGCGCCGACGCCGGGAGGCAGATCACCCCCGACGTGCTCGAAGAGCACTTACTGCAGCCCATCGCGATGACCATTCCCCACGACGGGAAGGCCCCGCTGGAGTGCATGAACGCCGGGGAGCTGCTGGTGGCGGCCTACCCGCGCAGCCGCGTGGCGGTGGGTCTGCATACCCTGGCAGGCCAGGTGGCGGGGCAGTTCGGCTGGCAGCCGCAGGGGCAAGCGAGGGGCGTCCGGCAGACGCCCGGTGGCCTGCAGCAGACACCGGTCCCGGCCGGGGGGTCTCCCTTCCAGCGTCTGATCAAGCGGTGGATACCGGCTGGTCGGATCGCTCCCCGCCAGGATCTGCCCAAGGATCGTCCGGTCTTCTCTGATCAGGTACCCGCCTCATGAGCGCAGGAACCTACTCCATCGCCGAACGGCTGGCGCGGCAGGGCGCACCGGCCATCTCCGCCCCACGGCGGGTCGAGCCGTCCGGCGATTCTGGGTCCGCCGAGCCGCGGGAGACGCCCACCGACCAGGCCGCGTTCGCGGTGCCGGCGCCGGGCGCGGCTGCGCCCGCCGACCGGCTCGACCGCCAGCGCTTCAACACCCTCAAGGCGCGCGTGCAGCGCTTGCTCCTGGACGCCCCCGACGTCAACACGGAGGCCCCGGAGAGCGTCGCCGACCTGCGGGCCCAGATCGAGCGCCACTTGACCCAGGTGCTGGCGGAGGAAACCCTCGTCCTGCCCCGCCAGGAGCGGGCGCGGGTGACCGCCGCCGTGGCCGCCGAGCTCCTGGCCTATGGGCCGATCGAGATCCTGCTCAACGACGAGACGGTCTCCGAGGTGATGGTCAACGGGCCCAAGGACGTCTGGGTCGAGCGCAAAGGCATGCTCGAGAAAACCGACGTCCAGTTCGAGGACGACGCCCACGTGCGCCGGATCATCGAGCGCATCG
The DNA here is from genome assembly GCA_030447525.1 of Chloroflexota bacterium. Lineage (GTDB taxonomy): Bacteria > Chloroflexota > UBA11872 > UBA12225 > UBA12225 > JAUJOR01. Next base: position 23,866 of record JAUJOR010000018.1, read on the forward strand.
TCGCCCCCCTCGGAAGGCGCATTGACGAGAGCTCGCCGATGGTCGACGCCCGCCTGCCGGACGGCTCACGAGTAAACGCCATCATCCCGCCCCTGTCCTTGATCGGGCCGGTGATCACCATTCGCAAGTTCTCCCGCAAGCCCCTGGCGGTGCAGGACCTGGTGCGCTTTGGCACCTTGACGGCGGAGGCGGCGGACTTCCTGGCCGCTTGCGTCAAGGGCCAGACGAACGTCCTCGTCTCTGGGGGCACGGGGAGCGGCAAGACGACCCTGCTCAACGTCCTGTCCTCCTTCATTCCGGAGGACGAGCGGATCGTGACCATCGAAGACGCCGCCGAGCTGCGCCTCAACCAGGACCACGTCATCCCCCTGGAAGCGCGCCCGGCCAACGTGGAGGGCCAGGGGGCCGTGCCCATCCGGCAGCTCCTGGTGAACGCCCTGCGCATGCGCCCCGACCGGATCATCGTCGGGGAGTGCCGCGGGCCGGAGGCCCTGGACATGCTGCAGGCGATGAACACCGGCCATGACGGCTCGATGACCTCGCTGCATGCCAACACCCCCCGAGACGCCCTCTCCCGTCTAGAGACGCTGGTGCTGATGGCCGGCACCGAGCTGCCCCTGCGGGCCATCCGCGACCAGATCCGCTCGGCCATCCACGTGATCATCCAGCAGGAACGCCTGCAGGACGGCAGCCGGCGCGTGACGGAGATCGCCGAGGTGCAGGGGATGGAGGGAGACATCATCATCCTGGAGCCGATCTTTCGCTTCATCCGCCGGGGCTTCGAGGGGCGGCGCATCATCGGCCGCCTGGAGTCGCTCGGCGTGCGGCCGAAGCTGGCGGAGCGCCTGGAGCGAGCCGGCCAGCCCCTATCGGCCGACCTCTTCCAGCAGCGGGCCGGGGTGTAGGACAGCACGATGATCAGCGCAGACGCCTGGCCCCTAATCGCGGCCGCCCTGATCACCGCCGGCGGCGCCGTCTTCTCCGTGGGCCTGGCGCGCCTCGTGCGCTGGCGTCGCTTCTCCCGGCGCATCCGCGAGCAGGTGGCCACGCAGGTAGATCCGGGGACGGCGCCGCCGGTGGTGGAGCGCCGGCCACGGCGGGGCGCGGCGCGTCTCAGTCCGGGGCTGCAGCGGCGCCTGACGCGCACGTCCTATGGCACCACGGTGCAGGCGTGGCTGACCCGCGCCGGCCTGGGCCTCAAGGCCTCGGACTTCATCCTCCTGCAGGTGGGCGCCGGGGGTGTCCTGGGGCTCGCCGGCCTGGTGCTGGCACCCGGCTCACCCATCGTCCGCCTGCTCGCAGCGGCGGCACTTGCCGTGGTCGGGGCGGCTGCCCCGCTGCTGGTGCTCAAGCGGCGCACCGGCGGCCGGCTGACGACCTTTGAGGCCCAGCTGCCGCCGGCGATCGAGGCCATGGCCGCGACGCTGCAGGCCGGCTCTAGCCTGCAGCAGGCCATGACCATCCTGGCCCGCGAGATGCCCCCGCCGATCTCGGAGGAGTTCCGGCGGGTGCTGCGGGAAGCGGAGATGGGCCTCTCGTTCTCCGATAGCTTGGACGGCCTGATGAAACGTGTGCCCAGCGCCGACCTGGTGATCTTCACCAGCGCCGTGTCTATCCAGCAGCGCGTCGGGGGCGACCTGGCCCGCATCCTTCAAGTGATCAGCCACACCATCCGCGAGCGCCTGCGCATCCGCGCCGAGACCAAAGTGCTCACCGCCCAGGGACGGTACTCGGCCTACATCGTGGCCGGCCTCCCGGTGATCCTGTTCATGTTCCTGTGGCTGACCAACTACCAGTACCTCTCGGGGCTGTTCCTGCCGGGCATCACGCGCTTTCTTTTGATCGCCGGCATCGTGGGCATCGTCCTCGGCTACTTCAGCATGCAGAAGATCGTCGCCGTCGAGATGTAGGGGCGGCGAGCAAAGGGCGCCACATGACCATGATGACCACGATGACCACGACTCACCCGACACAGACCGCGTTCGACCTCCTGAGCCTGGATGGGCTGGGCCTCGATGGGCTGGGCTACCTGGCCGCCTTGCTCGCCGGGGGTGGGATGCTGATCTTGACCCTGGGCCTGCGCCAGCACCTGATGCACGCCCGGCTGGACGCGCGCCTGCAGACGTTCGTCGACGCCGCTTCGCCGCCGGCCGCTGACTTGTCAGGCCCGCGTCCCTCGTTGCGGGTGCGTCTAGGGCCGCTGCTCAGCTGGGTGGCGCGACGGGTGGGGAACGCCCTCCCCAACCGAGCCATCGAGCGCATGCGGGCGAATCTGTCGTCGGCCGGGTTTCCCGCCGGGCGGGACCTGACCAACTTCCTAGCCGCCAAGGCCCTCCTGGCCGTGCTGCTGGCCCTGCCCGGGCCGGTCTTGCTCCTACAGGGTAGCGGGTCGGCCAGCCTGGCCGTGCTGCTGACCGTCATCGGCGCCGCCGTCGGCTTCTACCTGCCCGGCATCTGGCTCGGCCGGCGCATCGGCCGGCGACGCCAGGAGATTACCCGCGCCCTGCCGGACGCTCTGGACTTGCTCTCCATCAGCGTCAGCGCCGGGCTGGGCTTTGAAGGCGCGCTGAATGAGGTGGTGCAACGCTGGCAGAACCCGCTGACCGAGGAGTTGGCCACCGCACAGCGGGACATGCGGGTAGGGAAGAGCCGGCGCGAGGCGCTGCGGGCCCTCGCCGACCGCACCGGTGTGCCGGATGTGTCTGGCTTCGTCACCGCCGTAGTGCAGGCGGAAGAGCTGGGCACGCCAATGAGGGACGCCCTGCGCATGCAGTCGGAACAGATGCGCCTCCAGCGTTCCCGGCGGGCGGAGGAGCGTGCCCGGAAGGCAGTGATCAAGATGCTCATCCCCATGGTGCTGTTCATCTTCCCCGCCATCTTCATCGTCCTCCTGGGGCCGGCGCTCCCGTCGCTGACGGCGCTCGGAAAATGATGGGCATGATCGGGCGCGCCGCCGGCCGACCCGGTGCCAGGAGAAGGGACGCCGGGCGCGAGGCCGGCCAGGCGGCCGTCGAGCTGGCCCTCGTCCTGCCCCTGTTGGTGCTGATCGTGATGCTGATCGTCGACTTCGGGCGCGTCTTCACTAGCTACGTCGCCCTGGCCAATGCGGCCCGCGAGGGAGCGCGCTACTGCGCCCTGCACCCCGGGGATACGCCTGGCACGCAGGCCCGGGTGCAGGGCGAGCTGGACGGCCGGCTCGTCGCCGACACCGCCGCCACGGAATGCCTCCCGGTGGCCCCTGGCCAGCCGGTGACGGTGACGGTGCGCGCCACGTTCGTGCCACTGACCCCGTTGATCACCGGGGGCCCGATCACGCTGCAAGCCCCGGCGACGATGGTGATCTGGTGACGCCGGCGCGTTCGCGCCGGCGATCCGGCGAGCGGGGCCAGAGCACGGTGGAGTTCGCCCTGGTGCTGCTCCCGTTCTTGCTCCTGGTGATGGGGGCCTTCGACCTGGGCCGGGCGGTCTTCTACGCCCACATGCTGAGCAACGCCGCCCGGGAGGGGGCCCGGGTGGGAGTGGTGGCCGGGCGTACCCCGGCCGAGATCTGCGCCCGGGCCAAGGCGTCCCTGCTGCTGCCCGACGTTCCAGTGAGCGCCGGCTGTGACGTCGCCGGCTCCCTGACGGTAGCGGTGCCACAGCGCGGGACGGCCGGATCGGCGACCGACCCGGTGCGCGTCACCTTGAGCTATACCTTCCAGCCCGTGACGCCCTTGATCGCTCAGATCGTCGGCAACGCTTTCACCCTCAGGGCGTCGTCGACGATGTACGTGGAGAACTAGCCATGTCATTCTCTGTCTCAGCCCGGGCCGGCGCCACGTGGGAGTGGTACCGGCGCCGGTGGCGCCGGTGGCACGGGCGTGACCCGGAATCAGGGCAGGTGCTGGTGAGCTTCGCCGTCTTGCTGCTGGCCCTGGTGACCATGCTGGCCCTGGTGATTGACCTGGGACTGCTCTTTACCCAGCGCCGCTTCGACCAGAACGGGGCCGACGCCGCCGCCCTGGCCGCGGCGCGTCTGCTGGGTGATGCTCTCTCGCCGACGAACACCAGCAGCGTCCTGCAGTTCGGCGTCACCGACGCCGCCGTGTACGCCGAGGCGCGGCGCTACGCCGGCCTCGATCCGGCCTCCGGCACGGCCCTCCCCAGTGGGGTAAATCGCAGCGCCGGGTTGACCGGGCGCACCGGCCTGGCGCTGACGCTGGAGTATGCCATCGCCGGGACGTGGTGTTACTCACCGGCCGGGCCTGCCCCCCAGCGCAATCCCGCCGTGCCCCCCTGCGTCCTGCCCATCGTCTCCGGGCAGGCCTACCCACCGCTGCCCACGGCCCTGCAGCCCTACCGGGTGCGCGTCACCGTCAGCTCGACCACCAGCGGCTTCTTCGCCGGGGTGATCGGCACGGACAACGCGGCCCCGCCACCGGCGCAGGACGAGGGGAGCCCGGCCTGCCTGCCGGTCGGCGGGGCCGCCGGCTTCGTCACCTGCGCCCACGCCGTGGCCGCCATCCGGGGAACGACCGTCGCCCAGAGCAGCGCCCCCCTCATCCCGGTGACGACGGCCGATTGCCAGATCGCCCCGGCCGTACCCGGCGCCTTCTTTCAGCTGTGGGGCGGCAGTACCAACGGGTGCGGCCTGGACGTCAACCCCTGGAACAGCCTGCTGGACTTCACCCCCGAGACACGGTGGTGCAACACGCTGCGGGGCAACGACGACCCGGACTACCGCTACACCAACCTCCTGCCGCCGGGGGCGCAGACCCCCGGGGGGCCGTGCGCGAGCGAGCCGGTCGACTACAGCTGGACGCGTCAGGGGTACCAGCCCGACCCGACGTACCCGGGACAGAACGAGGTCAAAGAGGACGTCCCTTACTGGATCGCCCGCGGTTTCGGAGGGCAGATCCACGCCGGGTACGCCGACGGCAATTATTTCCCGACCTACGTTTATCTCCAGAGCTCGCCCGGCGGCGTCCTGGGGCAGAACATCGCCGCCGGCTTCTACTGCTCCTCGTCCGGGGCGACGGCGAACGCGTGTGCCACGAGCGTCAATCCGGCCGGGACGTACTTCTTCGCCCAGAATCAGGCCGGCTTCCACAACGTCTGCCCCGACCGCTGGGGGCAGGAATTCGGGGTCGGGTGCCGCGACGCCGCCGTGATCACCTGGGTGCAGGCCCAATGGGTGGTCGGAGTGCAGCAGGGCGGAACGGCCTGGTCGAACTCGCCCATGCCGGGCGGGGGCCCGGCGCGCGTGCGCGCGGCCCGTCTGGTGACGTTCCGCCTGTACTGCGGGCACGCCGGCGGGCTGTGCACCGAACCGCCGAAGGCGGTGGTGGGGAACGCCGCCAACTCCAGCGTCTGGGGCCGGGTGGTCATCCCATTGATCGCCGGGGCGTGCCCGGCCTGCACCACCGGCCCCACCCTATTAGGCAACAAAGTGAGTCTGGAATGAGACCGCAACGCACGTCGCGCAGCAGGACCCTGAGTCGGCGGGCGTTCCTGGCCGCCGGGGGGGCGGCCGTGGGGGGCGCCGCCGTCGCCGCCTGCGGCTGGCCGGCAGGCGCGGGGAGTCACACCGGCGTCCCGGGGGGCCGCGCCCCCGTGGCGTTGGAGTTCTGGGGCGGACCCAACGCCGAGCAGCGCCAGGACCAGGTGGCCGCCTGGAACCAGGCCCATCCCGAGACTCAGGTGACGTTCCGCGCCGTCCCGGCCGTGGGCCAGGGGGCGGAGGCGCTGCAGACGTTCGCCGCCGCCGTGGCCGGCCAGACCGCGCCGCAGGTCCTGGACTTCGATCGTTTTCAGGTGGCGACGTACGTCAACTGGCGGGTGTTCCGCCCCCTGGATGGCTACCTGACGCGCGGTCGAGCCGAGCTGGAGGGCTTCCTCCCGGTGGCCCTGGATGAGGCGTACGGCTTCGACAAGCGCCTCTATGGCCTCCCCAGTAGCGTGGATAACCGCCTCTTGTACTGGAACAAGGCCCGCTTCGCGGAAGCCGGCCTCGATCCGGAGACGCCACCCGCCACCTGGGAGACCCTCAAGGCCTACGCCCTGCAGCTGGGCCGGCGGGACGGCGCCGGCCGGCCCGACCGGCTGGGGTTCCATCCTCAGGCGGGGCAGGCCTCGCTGCACCTCTTCGCCTGGCAGAACGGGGGTGGCTTCCAGGCCCCCGATGGCAAGACGGCCACCCTGGGGCTGGCGCCGAACGTGGCGGCCCTGCGGTGGATGACCGACCTGGTAGATGATCTGGGGGGCTGGCCCTCGCTGCGGGCGCTACAAGAGCAGTGGACGTCCCGTCCCAGCGCGCAGCACCCTTTCCTCAGCGGCGAATTGGCGATGCAGCTCCACCTGCCGGACTGGGCCGGCGTCGTGCTGGGGAGGTACAGCCCGGAGACGGCCTTTGGGGTGGCCGCGCCACCGGTGCGGCGGGGCGGTGACCCTCCCTTGACCTGGTCAGGGGGGTACAGCTACGTGATGAGCCGGGAGACGAAGCACGGGGACGACGCCTGGGAGCTGATCAAGTGGCTGGTTGGCGAGGGGGGCTGTGGCGTGGCCTACGACGGCGAGCTGTCCCGCGCCCGCGCCGTTGGGGGTGTCTATCTCCCGGGCCTGACCGGGCAGCCGGCGCTGGACGCCAAGATGTTCGCCCGCTACCGCACCGGTCTCCCGGCGGTGGACGCCGTGGCTGAGGTGGCCCTGCGCCTCCTGCCGCGGGCCCGCACGCGGGAGCGCTCTATTGCCGCCGCGGATCTCTGGGACGGCGTGCTGCGGGCCCAGGGGGCGGCGCTCTCCGGGCAAAACGACCCACAGCAGGCACTGGAAGGCAATAACGCCCTGGTGCAGCGGGCCCTCGACCAGGCCTGGGTCTTCGCCCCCAGGTGACAGGAGGTACGCCATTCAATCTACAGGAGGGATCGCTCAGCCGGTGAGCAGGGCAAAGGCCCCGCCGGCGGCCAGCATGGGGGCATAGGGGATGCCGGCGTGGCGCCCCAGCCCGGCGACGAGGGCCAGGGTGGCGACGACCCCACCGAGCAAGAGGGCGGTGATGAGGGCTACCAGCGTCCCGTTCCACCCCAGGTAGAGCCCCAGCACCAGGGCCAGCTTCACGTCGCCCAGGCCAATTCCCCGCCGGTAGAGGAGGAAAGCCAGGGCGAAGAAGCCCCCCCCGAGAGCCCCCCCGAGGATGTGGTCGAGGATCCCCGCCCCCGGCCAGAGGATGATGTACAGGGGGACGAGCAGCAGGGCCGGGTACGTCAGACGGTTGGGGACGCGCCGGCTGGCGGCGTCGATGGCGGCGATCACCCCCAACCAGCCCAGCATCACCAGGACGCCCGGCAGCTCCCAGGTAGGACCGAAGCGGACGACGGCGAGCACGCCGGCGGCCACGGTGCCGGCGCCACAGACGACCAGCGCAACACGCCGCCGGAGCGCGACCGCTCCACGCGGGGGCGCCCCGTCGGTGAGGGTCTCCCCAGTTTGGATCTCCACTGCCTCCCAGAGCATACCCCCCCGTGCGACGCCACCCGTCACTTGCTAGACTATTATAGAGCTAGCTGATCATTCGGCTGATAGCGTATTTTTCACTGTGGTGGCGGGCGGGTGGGCCTACGATGTGCCTGGGGCATGGCTCACCGGGGCGCCGGCCACCGCGCGGCGAGCAGAAGGAACGTCATGGCAGACCAGCAAGCCCTTGCGCCGGATCAGGGCTACCGAGATCAAATCCAGGTTGCAGAAGACGAGCTCAGCGCCCTGGCCGCCCTGATGGCGGCCGAGGACGCCTTACCAGACGAGGGGGCCCCGGATGACGGGCCCCTGGGAGAGGCGTTGCCCGAAGAAGAGCTCTTGGCGGACGCCCTGGCGGCCGACGCCCTGGCGGCCGAGGGGCCTCACGACCTGGTAGCCGTCGGCGACGGGGTGGCCGGCGGCGGGCTGGTCCGGCGGCCCCTTGATGCTGAGCTTCAGGGCGCCAGGTACCCCGCCGAGGATGGGGCCAGCATCACCGGGCACGACGCCGTTTGGCACTACCTCAAGGACATCCGGGACATCCCGTTGCTGAAACAGCAGCAGGAGGTAGAGCTGGCCCAGCGCATCGAGCATGGTGACAGCGAGGCCCTGCAGCAGTTCACCCTGGCCAATCTCCGCCTGGTGGTCAGCGTCGCCAAGCACTACTCCGGGCGGGGGCTGTCCTTGATCGACCTGATCCAGGAGGGGAACCTGGGCTTGATGCGGGCGGTGCAGAAGTTCGACTGGCGCCGGGGCTTCAAGTTCTCCACCTACGCCACCTGGTGGATCCGGCAGGCCATCTCTCGGGCCATCGCCGACACGGGACGCACCATCCGCCTCCCGGCGCACGTCAGCGAGGCCTTGGGAAAGCTGAACGCCGCCCAGCAGCGCCTGCAGCAAGAGCTGGGGCGCGAGCCCACCGACGAAGAGCTGGCGGCCGAGCTGGGCATCGAGCTCACCCGGGTCAAGGAGACGCGCCTGGCGGCGCGCCTGCCCTCCTCGATCGACCAGCCCATCGGGGACGACGAAGACACCAGCGTCGGCGACATCGTCACCGATGCGAGTGCGCCTGACCCGGACGAGCGCATGCACGCCCACCAGCTATCGCAGGAGGCCCAGCAGGCCCTGGCCGAGTCCTTGACGGAGCGGGAATCGCACGTGCTCCAGCTACGCTTTGGGCTCGGCCCGCACAACCCCTGTTCGTTGGAGGAGATCAGCCGGCGCCTGGGGCTGACGCGAGAGCGCGTCCGCCAGCTGGAGGGCCGGGCGCTACGCAAGCTGCGCGAGCCGGCCATCAGCGCCCGCCTGCGCCCATATCTCAAGGACTGAGCCTCAAGGACTGCGCCGCACGCACGTCACTGCGCCGGCGGCGCCCGTCTTAGCGGGCCGGCGTCCGCAGCACAACCCCCAGCATGGCGACGAGCGCCCGCGGGGAGAAGGGCTTGTCCAGGTACCCGGCGGCCCCCATGCCGGCCGCCCGCCGGCGGCCGTCGATAGCCGCCGAGACGACGATAATCGGGACGTGGGGCCGGGGGGTACGCCGGTAGGCGGCGACGAAGCCCTCCCCGTCCAGCACCGGCATCTCCACGTCCAGCACGATTACATCCGGAAGCCACTCGCCCACCGCGGTGAGGGCGCCCGCTCCGTCCTCGGCCGCGGCGACGGCGTAGCCTGCGCCGCTCAGCGTGGCCTCGACCAAGGCGCGTATGCTCTCGTTGTCGTCTACGACGAGGACACGCAGTGGTGGCCCGTCCGTGGCCACGGCCGGCGCCGGCTCGACCGTGCGGCGCCCGGCGCTGTACCCGTCGCCGTCTACCCTGCCCGCCCGGAGCCACAGGGGCTGGTCTAGCCTGATCGTCCCCGCGTCCCTACTACGCAACGTCATGTCCTTCATAATGTCTCTCCGTCGACGTCCTCGCCCTTGATGGCTCGGCAAAGGACAGCCTAGGGAACCGCGGTTGCGGTACGGTAGAGGTGGGGCGCGATTCCCGTTCGCCCGGCCCCAGAGGCTTACGGCCGGCAACCCCTGGGGGGCCTATGCCGTACCTGGCCCAGCACCACCTGCGCGAGCTACAGGCCCATGCCTTGCTCGGCCCGGTGTGCGCCACGCAACGCGAGGTGGGGTGCCCTTATACCTTATAAACCGAGCAATCCCTGGCGGAAGGCGCCGTACAGCACCAAGGCGGTAAACGCCAGCGCCGCCCGCCAGTACCCGGCGCCGCGCCCGCCGGCAGTCCGAGGGTGCGGGATGAGACCGCCGCTCCAGGACCCCGCCCCGCGGATGCCGGCGCAGGATGCGCACAGCCACACCGACGAGCGGCTGGTGATAAAGCGGGACACCAAGCACTCCTGGCAAAACGGCCGGTCGCAGCGATCGCAGCGCATGCGGGTCGGCGAGTCGCGATGGCGGCTGCACCTGAGGAGACGTGGCGTTGGTCTCGACGGTCACGGTCACGGTCCCCTTCCTGCAACCGTACGGCCTCCACCTCAGGCCGGTTTCAGACGTGCGTAAGGGGAGTGTAAGAGCGCAGGGGCGGCTTCACCGGCCGGCAGTAGTCCGGCGCTGGTCACCCCGGCCGCGACGCGGAAGCCGCTGACGGTGCCCTTGGCCTGGGTGCCGGCGCGGGCGAAGATGCGCTCGCAGCAGCGCAGGCCGAACTTCTCATTGTCCCACGCCCCACCGCGGATGACGCGATAGGCGTCCGGGTTGATGCGCCGGTGGTCGTCATCCTCCCAGCGCACCGGCGGACTGCGCCGGTTGTTGGAGTCCACCTCCGGTCCCAGGGGGTTCCGGCGCGGGCTCGTCTCGTAATAGAGGTCGTGGTACAGATCGCTGACCCACTCCCAGACGTTGCCGGAGGTGTCATAGAGTCCATAGCCGTTCGGCGGGTAGCTCCCCACCGGAACGAGACCCCAGCCTTCCTTGTTGAGCGGCACCAGTCCAGGCTTGTAGCGCGCCCCGCGCCAATTGCACAGGTCGCGCGCTTGCTCGTCCAGGTGCGGACTGGCGTCACCCCAGGGGTAGTCCGCCCCCACACGCCCGCCGCGGGACGCTTTTTCCCACTCGGCTTCGCAGGGCAAGCGCAGGCCGGCCCAAGCGGCAAAGGCGGCGGCGTCTATCCAGTTGACGCAGATCACGGGGTACCGCTCCCGGCCCGGGAGGGCAAAGTGCGACCAGGCCGGCGGGGGCGGGGCTTGCGGACTATCGGGGACTGCCAGCTCCCGGGTGGTGCGGTAGCCGGTCTGGGCGACGAACCAGGCGAACTGCTCGTTGGTCACGGCGTAGCGGGCCACGTAAAAGGCGTCCAGCTCCACCTCGTGAGCGGGGCGGGTGTCCCGCTCCGGGCTGCGCCCCAGGACGTCGCCCATCAGGAAGGGCCCGGCGGGGACGAGGACGAGCTCGATCGCCGGCCCGCCCCCGGGGAGGGCCAGACGCCTGGCCGTCGCCATCAGTTCACGTCTCCCAGGTACATTGCCCCTGGGCCGCGGGGCTCCGCGAGGGCACGCTTGAGGGCTCGGGGGTAGAGCCGGTGGTTGTCCAGCTCGATCAGATCGAGCCACACTACGCCGATCTGGGACGCGTCCGGGAGGGGGCCATTGCAGGGCTCCTGGCCCTCGCGGATGGCGCAAGCGAACATCAGCTCCAGGGCGTGCTCCTCGCCGTCCTGGCGGGCAAACTCGTGGTTGCGCCCGACGTAGTCACGCACGAAGAGTAGCTCGTCCACGTCCACATCCACCCCCACCTCTTCCCCGCACTCCCGCTGCAGCGCCACCGGCAGGGGCTCGCCCGGCTCCTGCCCCCCGCCGGGCAGGAGGTACCAGTAGCCTTCTGCGTCGGCGTTCTGAGTCACCAGCAACTTCCCGTCTCGCACGATGACGGCCTTGACCGCCACTCGGATAACGTTCATCGGGAGACACCTCAACACCCCTGGACACCTAGGGGGCACGTGGACGCGCCGGGGGGCGCGCCGGTTGGTCGTCGCCGTGCATGGTCGCACACGGCCGGCGCCGCCGCCGGCGTAGCGGGCATACTAGCCGGGACATCTCGGTCTCTTCTCGGCTTCTTCGCCGGCGTTCTCGCCGGTGGGCGGCTGGCAGAGCACCATCGGAGCGCGTGACGCTCGGAAGTGACCTGTGGTCGAGAGACGCGTCGTCCAGAAAGGGAGGCGGACATTATGACCGAACAGCGGCCGGCGCCCGTTGGGTACGACGATACGCCATTCATACCCGGCTCGCGCTACCGGGTGCACGACGGCACCCGCCCGCAGCCTCGCATTGTGACTCCCGGTACGGCCAGCACGCCGGAGAGCCCTGGGCGGCCACCATCGGACGCCGTCGTCCTTTTCGATGGGAGCGATCTTTCCCGATGGGCAGCGAGGAACGGCCAGCCTGCCACCTGGAAGGTCGAGCACGGCTATATGGAGGTGGCCCCGAAGACGGGTGACATCATGACCCGGGAGGAGCTGGGGGACTGCCAGCTGCACCTGGAGTGGATGGCCCCGGCGGAGGTCAAGGGCAACAGCCAGGGCCGGGGCAACAGCGGCGTGTTCCTCATGAACCGCTACGAGATCCAGGTGCTTGATTGCTACAACAACCCGACCTACGCCGACGGGACGACGGCCGCCGTCTACGGGGAGCACCCGCCGCTGGTCAACGCCTGCCGCCCTCCGGGGGAGTGGCAGACCTATGACATCGTTTGGCTGGCCCCTCGGTTCGAGGGTGAGCGTTTGGTGTCTCCTGCCTACATCACCATGCTCCACAACGGGGTGCTTGTCCATCACCACCGCGACGTCCTAGGGCCTACCGGGCACCGTAACGTGATCCCCTACACGCCACACCCCTCTAAGGGGCCCCTGCGGCTGCAGGACCACGGCAATCCGGTGCGCTTCCGCAACATCTGGTATCGCCCGCTCGACGTGGAGGAGTAGCCAGTCCCGCCCTAGACGAGCTTGCCGGTCAGCTCTATCTGATTCTGTCTGTCAGCCGTGCCGGTCAGGACGCCCCGCGGCTCAGTTGCCCCCCAGTTCGCGGGCCAGGCGGTGCATGCCGGCCGTCAGTCCGCCGTCCACCGTCAGCACCGCCCCAGTGACAAACGAGGCGTCATCCGAAACGAGGAAGTGCACGGCAGCGGCTACCTCCTCCGGCTCGCCGACGCGCCCCAGGGGGTACCAGGCCGCGAGACGCTCGAAGATCTGCGGATCGCGGGCCAGCTGCTCCCCCCAAATGGGGGTGCGGATTGTCCCCGGACAGACGACGTTGGCCCGGATACCCTGCTGCCCGTAGCGCACGGCCAGGTTCTGGGTGAAGTTGATCACGCCGGCCTTGGCCGCGCTGTAGGCCTCCTCGCCGAGGCCGGTCAGGCCGTTGACGGAGGCGACGTTGACGATGGCGCCCCGGCCCTGCGCCAGCATCTGCGGCAGGGCGGCGCGCGAGCACAGAAACACCCCCTTGAGGACGATGGCTTGCAGCCGGTCCCAGGTAGTCTCGTCCGTGCGTAGGGGGTCGTCCCCACCCCCGATGGCGGCGTTATTGACCAGGATGTCCAGGCGCCCAAAGGCGGCCATGGTGGCCGCCACCGCCCGCTCCACGTCCGCGCCCACGGACACGTCTCCCTGGAGGGGCGCCGCGCGGGCCCCCTTGCGGGTCAGCGCCGCTGCCCCCTCCTGCGCCCGCGCGGCGTCAAGATCGAGCACGGCGATAGCCGCCCCGGCGGCCGCGAGGCGAGCTGCCGTGGCCCGGCCGATGCCGGACCCGCCTCCCGTGACCAGGGCGACACGATCGTTCAGCTCCATCACGGCCGGCACCCCCGCCGGCACATCGTAGCGTGCCCCAGCGGCCCTTGCAGCTGCCCTGCTGCCCTCAGCACAACCCGTGGCCGGAGGCAGCGGCAACCTGTCGTTGCCGGGTTAGGCGCGAGGCGGGTCCTGCCCCCCCCCATGCTCTTCCTGCTGGGTGGCCATGGCGGCACGGTGGTCGCCGGTGGTCGTCGGTCGCTGGTCGGATCCGGTATGACCGACACGCTCGCCCCGCGTCGGCCCGGAGGCTTCCAACCCCAGCCGCGCCGCCCGGGTCTTCTCAGCCACCGGCAGCACGACGACGACCACGCCGTTGCCGTAGGTGACGTTGGCCCCCTCGCCGTCCACGGCCACCGGCAGCGTCACCTCGCGGCGGTACGGTCCGGGGTTCCACTCGTCCATCAGGACTTCGTCCTTCGACCCCTTGAACGCGCCCCGCTCCTCCCCCTCCAGGATCAGCCGCCCATCCCCCGTCACCTCGGCAACGACGTTCTCCGGCTCCAGCCCCGGCATCGGGGCCGCTACCGTGAGGCGATCGCCCTTTCGGTAGGCCTTGATGGGAATGGACTGCATCTCCCCTTGAGTCTGCTGGCCGTCCTGGGCCCGCTGGCTAGTACCGGTCACCTGAGCGTTACCCGTCATAGGAGCTACTCCTCTCGCTGGACCTTGGGGAATCGTGCCTGCCGGCCGGCCGGCCTGCCGGAGGGATCGTACATGAGCGCACCCGGTAGTGTGCCCGACTGCACCCGTATAGCGCAGGGACGTAGCCAAGTTCCGTGCCAAGGGTCGCCGGACGCCCCGCCGGCGGGGCGGGGACGTTGCTTCTGGCATCATACGGCGTGCGTCTGCTCGTACTGGGGGGCCTGGGCGTCTATCCGGAGCGGCTCCGAGCGCTGGTGGCGCAGGGGCACCGGCTGTGGTACGCCAGCACCCTGGGATTTCCCAAGGGCCAGGGGCCCATCCCCGGCCTGACCAGCTTCCCCCTCTTCGAGCGCGCCGGCGGCAATCCTGGGGCGTGGCTGGCGGCCCTGATCGCCTCCGAGCGGATCGAGGCCGTCTATTCCCTACTGAACGTGTGGGACGGGAGTAATGCCGCCACGGCGGCCCTCCTGCGCCACGGCTGTCCCGTGCCCCTCGTGCGCCACTACAAGGAGCACTACCTGGCCCCCAGCGAGGACGAGCGCGTCTGCCTGGAGCAGAGCGATGGGGTCATCTTCCTGAACGAAGAGTCTCGGGCGTACTTTGCCGGCGTGTATCGGGTGCCGCGACGCACGGCCTGCCTGGACGCCGACCTGCTCCCCCGTTGCTACCTGGCCGGCAGCCTACGGCCCAAGCTCTCGGCAGCGGACGGACGGCCCCACCTGTTGATCGCCGGCTCGGTGACGGACGACGGCGGGCGCTACGATTACCGTGAGCTGATACGCCAGCTGGCGTCCCACAGGGCGCACGTTCATCTCTACGGCCTGTTCCGCCGGCTCTACCCGGCAGAAGGGTGGCTGCTCCCCAGCGATGAGGTGAAGGGTCTGTACCGTGAGCTCGCATCCACGAGCCCGTACCTGCACGTCCACGAGCCCGTACCGCCGGCTCGCTTCGTCGAGGAGTGGTCGCCGTACGACGCCGGACTGCTCCACGCCCCTGACGCCCGCGACCGCTTCCAGCCCTTCAACTTCCCCAACCGCTACACGGCCTACCTCGCCGCCGGCGTCCCGGTGGCCCTGGCGGCCGGGGCCATGCCGGCGATGCAACGGCACCTCGAGGGGATCGCCCCCGCCCTCGTCTACGGCGATCCGGCCGATCTCGTCCGGCGCCTGCCCGACCCGGTGGCCCCGGCCCGCGCGCTGGCCGCGCGAGAGGACGTGACGTTCGAGGCCATCTGCCCCCACCTGATCCACTTCATCCACTCTTGCGCCGGCCCTCCCCTCCAGGGCGAGTGGGAATCGCACGCCACCACCGACCCCTGAGACGTGTCCTACATGACGGCCACCTTGTCAACACATTCCTTGACCCGGCCTACCCCTCGATGCACAACAAGTGCTGGGAGGGGGGAGGCCGATCAGCCCTACTCTTTGGAGATCCCTGCCCGCTCCCAGCCCTCGGCCATCCAGCGGTACGTGCTCGCAGCCGCGCCCATGCCGTCGTAGCCGGGGCGAGACTGGCACTGCACGCTGGCTTCGAACCCGATGGCCCCCGTCCAGCCGGCCCCCTGCATCATGCGCAGATACTTCGGCAGGTCGAAGTCCCCTTCCCCGCCGAGCAGGAACTGGAACTCCACCTCCCGCCCATCCGGGGCCATCGCCCGGCCCAGGCCGTTGCCCTCGATCCGCCACCCCTGGGGCGCGGGGGCCTCGACGTAGCGGAGCTTCTGGTCCTTGATCTCCACCGAGCTGGCCAGGGGCGCCAGGCGGGGCACCGACTCCTCCAGCGGGATCCCCACCACCTCAAAGTGGCTGACGTCAAAGTCCAGGCGTAGGTGGGGGCTGTTCACGGCCCGTACCAGCCACTCAGAGCGCTCCGGCGTGTCAATGGCCGCCCCCACGTGGGGCTCGATGCAGACGATCACCCCGCGCCCCGCGGCATACGCCGCCAGCTCACCCAGGCGCTCGACGAGCTGCCCCTTCTTGGCCTCGAAGTCGGCCGGGCGCCCGCCGCTCCCGGTGTTCATCGTCGGCCGGGCCTGCCCGCGCGGGGCCACCTCGACGCACAAGTCGATCGTCTCCCGCAGGCGAGAGATGTACGCCCGGCTGGCCACCGCATCGTCTTCAATCACCGGCTGATTGCCGATCACCGATGGGAGCTCCAGTCCGCGCCCCTCAAAGGCCTCCTTGATGCGCCGCCGGTCGTCACGCGTCAGGATCGCCAGGTCAGCGGCGTTCGGCACCCGCTTCCCGCCGATGCCGTAGGCAGGGATGACGCTGACGGCGATGGCCGTATAGCCGATCTCCGCCAACCCTGGAATGAATACGTCGTAGGGCACCGTGGCCAAGCTCCACGTGTTGTAGCCGATGCGCATCCCTAACCCTTCCCTCGCTCCCGAGTCCGCCCGGCGTGCTGAGCTTAAGGCTCTTTCAGTATCTCTGGCCCGATCACTGCCAGGGACAGCCGTCGGCCCATGGGGCGCACAACGTTCCGAATGAGCCTTTAGCACGCCGGGCAATGATGGACCTCGCGATAGGCAAAGGCAAGCCGGTGACCTCGCGGGGGGACCGAGCACCTGCCGCGCCGGGATCGGGCGCATTGCCAGAGCGCCTTGCTGGTGCGCCTTGCTGGTGCGGGTGACGTCACGGGCGCGTGAAGTCGCAAGTACAGCCTGACGGAAGGTCTCCGGGAGATGCCCACGCCGCTCGCGGCGCCGTTAGGCGTCGTTCTATTGCATCGCCCGCCGCCCAACATCCTCGCCTCTGAGTTGGGCGGCGGGACCGTAGTCCCGGCCGAGGGTTGCGCGTATCGTGGACACTGCCCCAGGCTGGCGGAGGTGGGGGGGGGCCCCCCGGGGGGGGGGGGGGCCCCCCCCCCCGCCCCCCCCCGGGGGGGGGCGCGGGGGAAGGGGGGGGGGCCACCGCCCCACAGAGGAACACACCCAAGCAGAAAAAAACTCACCACAGAAACAGACAGTTGTCCTAGTGATAAGGGTGAAAC
>JAUJOR010000018.1:40797-59400 GCA_030447525.1 Chloroflexota bacterium
ATACCACACTCCCACCCCCACCCCTAACCATACAGCTCCACACCGTTTCTCCCCCCCCGCCGTGGGTCTTATCTCGGCTGTGTTTGTGTGGGGGGGGGGGGGGGGTGTGGCCGGGGGGGGGGGGGGGGTGTGGGGGGGGCGCCCCCGGGGGGGGGGGGGGGGGGGGGCCCCCGCGGGGCGGGGGGGGCCCCCCGCCACCGTGCGCCAAGCGTCTCGTGGACGCGTCTTAGGCGTCGTCGACCTGCTCCCCGCAGTCACCAACTCCCAACACGGTAGCGTCGTCACTGAGGCCGACCGGGCCGTCGTTGAGGATCGCCGTCGTTGAGGATCGCCGCGCCACCCTTCGGCGAAGAGACCGGCGCGGGATCCTCAACGGCATCGACGGCACGACCGCGTTCGCCCAGGGCAACGACCGCTGACAGTCGCTCGTCACCCTGGAAGTCGAGGACTAGATTGCCGTCGCCGCCGCGGTTCGGCCCGGGGGCGCCTGCTGCGGAAGCGCCCGGCATTCCCCCCGGGGGTGAAACGAAAGAACCGGCCCCAGCGGGCCGGTTCTTCTCTGGGAGGGCCTGGTTGCGGGGGTAGGATTCGAACCTACGACCTTCAGGTTATGAGCCTGACGAGCTGCCACTGCTCCACCCCGCGCCGAACAAGAAAAGCGTAACAGACGGCCCCTCCCGGTGTCTAATCCTCCCGGAACGCTGCACATCAGCCTGGACAAAGCATCAGCCTGGAGTCAGCTCGCCGGGTAGGGGGCGAAACGGTCGAGCCACTCGTCCAGGCGTCGGAGGGCCGCCTGGACGAGCTCGTGGGAGGCGACAGCTTGCACGGTCGCCGGGAGCGGGGGGGCCAGCTCAAGGTACAGGTCGCCAGGTGGTCCACCACGGGGGCCGGCGTCGCCCATGCCCCGCAGGCGCAGCTGCTGCCCGGGGCGCATCCCTGCAGGGACGGTCACTTCCAGGTGCTTGGCGTGCCACAGCCCCCCTCTCCCGGAACAGCTGGGGCACACTGTGGTGGTGCCGCTCCCCCAGCAGGCGCGGCAGGGATCGCTCAACCGGCCACCGTGAAAGCCGCTGCCACCGCAGACGGGGCAAGGCACCTCCTCCTGGAGGCGCCCTAGACCGCCGCAGTCGGGGCACTGCTCCCAACGGCGGTGGTCGAGCGTAGTCGTCCCGCCCTGCTCCAGCAGGGCGGCCGAAACCCGCAGCGTGCTGTGCCGGTCGAGTCCCCGTACCGGGGGCATGGCCGGCGACCCACTCGGGCGCTCCTCGCCCCGCGCCGGCCGGGACGTGGCCCTGTCCTCTCCCCTCCCCTCCCTGC
Source organism: Chloroflexota bacterium (assembly GCA_030447525.1). GTDB lineage: Bacteria > Chloroflexota > UBA11872 > UBA12225 > UBA12225 > JAUJOR01. The sequence continues at coordinate 42,118 of JAUJOR010000018.1, forward strand.
CGAAAGGGGCCCGCCGAGCGGTGGGCGAGCCCCCGGGACGCCCCCGGCCGTCGGCGGCGACACCTCGGCCGGCCGGCCGGGCATCATAGACCGCGCGGGCGGCGGGATCGGAAAGCACCTCATAGGCGGTGACCACGGCCCGGAAGCGATCGCCCGCTTCCGGGCGGGGATTGACGTCCGGGTGGTACTGGCGGGCAAGGCGCCGGAAGGCGGTCCGTATCTCGGCGTCGCTCGCCCCCGGGCGCACGCCAAGCACGGCGTAGTGGTCCTGGGCCCGCCCTCTGTTACCACTCATCTCCCGCTATTCCAGCCCCCTACATGCCCCGCGGCCGCTCCCCCTGAGTCTAACCGCCGGGGCACGGCAACCTTGCCTCCCGCTCCCGGGCGCCCCTCCCGGCCACCCGCTGCGTCCGCCCCCTCCCGGCCCACGCTCGCCCCCCAGCGCCTGGAGCAGCTTCCCCGGCGGCTACTCTCCAGCCCCGGTGTTGCCAACCTGGCACTACGGACTCTCATCGTGTCAGATTGACACAGCGGACCCCCGATTTTGAGCGGTTGTTGCCATGATGGCACCATTGTTGTAGATTGGGTGGTCTCACGCGTCACTGAGGCACGTGGGGGCGGCGGCGAGGAGCGGCGGCGAGGAGCGGCGGCGAGGAGCGGCGGTGAGGATGACGAGGCAAGGGCAACAGGGCGGGGCTGCCCCGGGGGCGGGGCCCCTGACGGGCGGCGGGGGCGATACGGAGACAGGGTCCCCTGCAGCTCCCCCGCCAGGGGGGGCTGCAGGGGGGGGAATGGCCTTCGGAGAGGTACTACGACAGCTCCGCTCGGCCCGGGGCGTCAGCCAGGCGGCGGTCGCCGCCGGGGCGGGGATGGATCGGAGCTACGTGAACCGCATCGAGGCCGGGGAGCGGGGCGCCCCGGCCCTCCCCGCCGTGGAGGCCCTTATCGGCGCCCTGCAGCTCTCCCCTGCCGAAGGGGATCGCCTGATGGCGGCCGCCGGGCTCCTACCACGGGCGCTACGGGCGTTGGGGCCAGACGACCCTACCATCCTGCTCCTGGCCCAGCGCCTGACCGACGGGGCCCTCTCCCAAGCCTCCCAGACAAGCCTGCGAGCGACGATCGAATCGATCATCCGCCACTGGAGCAACGCCGGCCATGAGTGACGGGTTGAGCATCCGGCCCCAGACGCTGCACCTCTCCCCCAGCTACCGGCGCCTGCGCGATAGCCTCCTGCGCCCCCAGCTGCGCCTCACCGAGTCACGCTACTTCTGGGAACGCTGGAAAGCGCGCCTGGGCCCGGACGCCACCGTGCTGATCATGGAGGTGCGCGATCGCTGCAATCGCGCCCTCTCCACGCAGCTCGGCCATAGCGCCGCCGGCCACTCTGGCCCCGCCTGGAGCACCGAGACGAGCCGCACCGAAGCCGCGGCACCCCCCCTGTCTGATTTGCCTAACACGGGGGACGAAGGAGAGACGTCCGGCGAAGGCTGCACCGTCTCTGCGGGTGAGCTGGCCGCTGCCTGTGGCTTTTCTCGGGTCACGCTCTGGCGCATCTTGCAACGGGAAGACGTGCGCCGCTTTATCAGCATCGAGCACAACTACGTCTACGACCGCCGCCTGGGGAAGAAACGGCGCACCGTGAGCACCTACCACGTCCAGATGGAGGATCCTCTCGTCGAGGAGGACGAGCGCCGGCTGCTGCAGCTCCTAGAGGCCCACGGCACGGCGTCGGACGGCGACGTCCAGGGCACTGCGAGGGGAACGCCGGCGCGGAGTGGAGGGGCCGGGACAGCCTGGGGGCTTGCTACCTCCCGGCGCCCGGGCGCCGGAGCGTTGCCGGGTTATCCACCACCTACCGTACAAACTGAAACCGAGGTCGTGGATAGCCCCCGGCCTATGTTGCAGTCTGAAACCACTACCAGCGGCTCCATTCCGAAACCGCAGAACGTTCCCCAAACGATAGTAAAGAAACGTTTGCCGGAGAACGCAGCAACGCTTTCTCACGGGAACCGGCCAGAAGTGGATATGTGGAAGAAATACCCGGAGCTCGCCCATTACGTCGAGGAGGCGGAGACACTCCTGGGGGACTCCCACAGCCGCGGGTTCTACCTCAAGGCCTTGAAGCAGCTCTACCCTACATACATGGATCTGTGGCAGCGAGCCCTGGGACTGGCCCGCGAGCAGCAGCGTATCCGCGTGTCCCGTGGCGCCCTGTTTACGCGGCTGGTGCGCACCTTTGCCGCCGAAGCCGGAGTGACCCTCTAGTGGGGCGCGCGCCAACTGAGCATCTCTCATCTGACGGGTGTACGAAAGTCTCCTCCAGAGGTGTGTCGTGATCACCGGCGGCGACCTGATCTCCGCTCAGCAACGGGTAAAAAGGTGCAGCGCCACGCCCTGGTAGGGCCAGACGTCGAAGCAGGGGAAGTCGGCTTCCAGGGCCTGGCGCGTCAATCCCCGAGGGTCGGTGTCGGAGCTGTGGCTGAGGATGAGCCAGGCCCGCTCCCGGCCCCGGGTGAGCGCGGCGAGGCGCGGGAGGTCGGCTTCGGTCATCACCGGCTCCGGCTTGCCCCGCGCCCCGAAGTCGATCGGCACGCCCCGCTCTTCGAGTTGGAGGTCCGGATAGCGGCCAAGATAATAGTCCAGCGGGAGCTGCGTCCACCGTCCGTTGATCAGGACAAGGTCCCCCTCGCGGGCGTTGGAGGCGAGGTGCTGGGCGGTCGTGCGCCAGTCTTCGACCGCGGGGTACCACCAGTACTGCCCCAGGCCCAGCAAGAGCACTGTCACCACGGCCGCCACCGCCGGGAAGCGCACGGTGCGGTGGAAGGCGGCGCTGGCCACGGCGAGCATGACCAGGGACATGGCCCCGCTACCCACCAAGGCGCGTGCCAGCAGGAGGGGGCGCACCTGGCTGATCAAGAGCAGCGCTACCACCGGCACCGCGATCAGCCCCAGGGGGAGCAGGGCCCCAACGTAGAAGAGGAGCTGCGTCCCCGCCTCGGCCACCGCCAGCGAGAAAAGGCGCAGGGGGGCCACCCGTGGCAGGCCCCCCAGGGCGGCCCCGGCCCCCGCCAGGCCGGCGGTGTGATGCGGCCCCCTAACGCTGTACCCAGGGCCGCCCCCAGGGGCACCGCCGGCAGGGAGCACAGCACGGAGAGCGCCCGTAGGGCCGCCTCACCCTCTCCAAAAGGGCGCCACAGACGCAACAGGGCAAAGTAGAGGGGGGGACTCTCGTCGTGGCTGGCCAGCGTGGGAAGCAACTCCCCCCACGGGCGGCGGGCGTGCCACACGCTGATCGCCTCGTCCAGCCACAGGCTGCGCTGCTCCAGTTCGTAGAGCCGCAGGGCCAGGGCCAGGCAGACAATGCCGGCGAGAGCCAGCCACCAGGCCAGTCCGCCGGGGGCCCGCGCTACGGGGATCGCCGGCGCTCCTGTGGCGTCCCCGTCCCCGCGGGAACAGAACTTCCGGCGGCGGGCCAAGAGGGTCACGCCGTAGCCGGCAAGGAGCAGCCAGAGGGCGTGGAAGACCAGGGTGCGCAGCACCAAGAGTCCTAACGCGCGCGGACGGCCATGGGTGGACGGCCATGGGTGGACGGCCATGGGTGGACGGTCGGCCCGATGCACCTGCCGGGCAGACCGTCGTCGGCGCTCCAGATGAGGCCGTTCACCCTTTGATTCCTGTCGACGTCCTGCCGTTTCGTTGCTAGCAATCTGGTGGGCCGACTCGCGCCGGCCAGTCGCTATAGTACGTAGCCCCCGGTGGGGTGCAAGGCCGATGCCTGCAGCTCCCATGTAGCGGGCGCTAGGTTGGTGCAGCGTGGAGCCGTAGCGCATCGGAGGCGGCACCGCACCAACAGGCCAGGGCATACGTAGCCGGGGGGCCAGATAGCCGTCGTTCGACGACTCGGTCAGACGAGCCGTTCGACGGCGGTCTGCAACAACGGCCTGACGATTATTGAAGGGTAGAGAAAGCAAGCCTCCGATGGTTACTCGTCCACTGCGCACCTTCACCATTACTCCGGCCGTTCCGGCGGCCCTTGGTCGTCTGCGCGAGCTGGCTTCCAACCTGCGTTGGGCCTGGGACCGGGAGACGATCGACCTGTTTCGCCGCCTGGACGATGACCTGTGGGAGTCTACGGGGCACAATCCCATCCTTATGCTGGGGTCTATTCGCCAGGAGCGCCTCGACGCCGCGGCCGCAGACGACGGCTTCGTCGCCCAGTACCGCCGGGCCTGCGACCGTCTGGATGCCTATCTCGGCCAGCCGGCGGGCGAGCGGGCGCCGGACGGCGGCCCACGGTTTATGCAGCAGCCGTGGTTTCCCAAGGCCCACCCCGGGAGCACCCTTTCCGTGGCCTACTTCTCAGCCGAGTTCGGCTTGACGGAGTGCCTGGCCATCTACTCCGGGGGGCTGGGGGTACTGTCCGGCGACCACCTCAAGTCTGCGAGTGACCTGGGCGTCCCGCTCGTCGCGGTCGGCCTGGCCTATCAGGAAGGATACTTCCGCCAGTACCTCAACGCCGACGGCTGGCAGGGCCAGTTGTACCCGGACAACGACTTCTTCAACCTGCCCCTCACCCTGGCGCGCCGGGAGGACGGGGCGCCGGTGAAGATCCATGTGGAGCTGCCCGGGCGGCCGTTGACGGCGCAGATCTGGCGCGTCCAGGTCGGCCGGGTGCCCCTCTACCTGCTGGACGCCAACGTCCCGGAGACGTCCCAGGAAGACCGCGGGGCCTCGCTGCGGTTGTACAGCACCGGGGATACTCGCATCCGCCAGGAGCTCCTGCTGGGCATCGGGGGCGTGCGCGCCCTGGAGGCCCTGGGATACCAGCCCCAGGTGTTCCACATGAATGAGGGGCACTCCGCCTTCCTCGGCCTGGAGCGTATCCGGCGCTTGATGGAGACGAAGGGCCTTACCTTTTATGAGGCGCGCGAGGCGGCGGCATCCGGGAGCATCTTTACCACCCACACCCCCGTGCCGGCCGGGATCGACCGCTTCCAGCCAGAGGTCATCGACCACTACTTCGGGGAGTGGTATGGCCGGCTGGGGATCTCGCGCGATGAGTTCCTTGCCCTGGGCCGGGAGAACCCGTCCGATCCCGGCGAGTGGTTCAGCATGGCGGTGCTGGCCATCCGGCTGGCCGACCAGACGAACGGCGTCTCCAAGCTCCACGGCGTCGTCTCCCGGGGGCTGTGGCCCCGCCTCTGGCCGGAAGCGCCCCCGGAGGAGGTGCCCATAGACTCCGTAACCAACGGCGTGCACGCCCTGTCCTTTATCTCCGGGGACATGCTGGGCCTCTACGAGCGCTATCTCGGCCCGCGCTGGGCGGAGGCGAGCATGAACCGCGACGCGGCCGACGCCGCCGTCTGGGCGCGGGCGAACGAGATCCCCGGCGAGGAGTTATGGCGCACGCACGAGCGCCGGCGCGAGCGCCTGGTCAACTTTGCCCGGCGGCGCCTGCGGGCGCAGCTGCAGGCGCGCAACGCCGCCCCGTCCGAGCTGGAGCGGGCGGCCGAGGTCCTCAACCCTGCCGCCTTGACCATTGGCTTCGCCCGCCGCTTCGCCACCTACAAGCGGGCCACGCTCCTCTTGCAGGACATCGAGCGCCTGGCGGCCATCCTGGGCCACCGGGACCGTCCGGTGCAATTCATCTTCGCCGGCAAGGCCCACCCGGAGGACGATGCGGGCAAGGAGCTGATCCGGGAGATTGTACGCCTCTCCCGGCGCGAGGACCTCACCAGGCACATCGTCTTCGTCGAAAACTACGACCTGAACGTCGCCCGCTACCTGGTTGGGGGCTGCGACGTGTGGCTAAATCTCCCCCGTCGCCCCCACGAGGCCAGCGGCACCAGCGGTATGAAGGCCGCCCTGAACGGTGTCCTGCACATGAGTGTCCTCGACGGCTGGTGGGCGGAGGCGTACCGGCCGGGCCTGGGGTGGGCCATCGGCCAGGGAGAGGAGTATGCCGATCCGGCCTACCAGGACGTCGTCGAGGCCCGCGCCGTCTACGAGCTGCTGGAGAAAGAGGTCGTCCCCCTGTTCTACGACCGTGGCGCGGACGGTCTGCCCCGGGGCTGGGTGACCATGATGAAGGCCGCCATCCGCGAGCTGGGGCCGGTCTACAACACCAACCGCATGCTCCATGAGTACGTCGAGCGTTTCTACGTCCCGGCGGCCGGCCGCTTCTCCCGGCTGGCGGAAGGGGACGCCGGGCCCGCTCGCCGCCTGGCCGCCTGGAAGCGCCGCCTGGCCGGGGCCTGGGAGGGCGTGCGCGTCCTGGACGTCAATGCCCCCATGGCCGACGCCACGGTGGGGATGGAGCTCCCGGTGCAGGCCCGCGTTCACCTCGGGGGGCTGGGCCCAGAAGACGTCGCCGTCCAGCTCTACGACGGGCCGGTGGACTCGCAGGGGCACATCACCGGGGGCACCGCGGTGGACATGTCTCTCGCCGTGACTGGCGGGGAGAGCGCCGGCCCGTCCGGCGCCGCGCCGGACGGCGTCTACCTCTACACTGGGACGATCCCCTGCCGCAGCAGCGGCTTGCACGGCTACAGCATCCGCATCATGCCCCGCCACCCCGACCTGCCCCACCCCTTCCAGCCGGGGCTGATCACCTGGGCCAGCTGAAAAGCCCGCCGTCTGCGGTCCCACGTCCCGTGCGGCCCCCGTGCGGCTCCCGTGCGGCCCCCCGGGCTGGGAAACCTGAGACCTCCCTCCCGGTGGCCTAGGTATAATCCTGCTCTCGCCTCTCTTGCCTGACTCAAGGGACTCCAAGGGTCTGCCCGCACCGCCCTGCCCGAACCCGGACTTCAGGCTTGAGACGCGAGACTTCAGACTCCAAGTCTCCCTCCGCCGGCGCGTCCAAAGCCGCGCCCGCATGACGAGGTTCACTTCATGGCAGACGCACCAGGTAGCATCTCCACCGCGGACGAGGAAGACGAGCCCCGCACCGCGTTGGACGATCTAGACGAACTGCTCCAAGACATTGCCTTCGAGGCAGCCAACCGGCTCGACTGGGTTACCATCGTACGCCAGGGGTTCCCCGCGCTCTCCGAGGAGCAGGAGCAAACGCTCAAGGACATGGGCGAGGCGTTCGCTGCCGACCAGATTGTGCAGCGGGAGTGGGATGGCCCGGCGCCGAGCGCCGGCGACCGGCGCTGGGTGGCGGAGATCACCAATCGCCTGGCGCCTCGCTACGAGCTGGACATCCCGCCCCCCGCCGTCGAGTTGCTCAGCGGCTGGACCGGTCCGGCCCGCCCGCCTTCCCGGGGCCGGCGGCGCTGAGAGCCCGGCCGGGAAGGCGTGAAGGACGCCTGAACGACGTGTGACCGGTCGACCCGGCGCAGCGCCCGTCCCGGCGACCAACGTAGCGAGCGCCCCAATGAGTACCACGGTGGGAGGCGAGGCAATCGACGCCGCCGGCCTGTGGCGGCGCGCCGCCGGCCTGCTCCTCTTTGACGGCCTGCGCCGGGGGTCCCCACTGCGCGAGCTGGTCGGCGTCCTCGCCGCCCTGGCGCCGGGCGGCGTCGATCCGGCGGGGGCCTACGGCGCCCTGTTCCGCGCCCTGGCCGACTCCCCGGCCGCCCTCGCCCCCGCGGCCGGCGACACCCTCTCAGGCGACACCCTCTCGGGCGACACCCTGCGGGGGGCGCTGGTGGATGCTCTCCTGTTGGACGAGAACCCCCTCAGCCGGGCCGCCTGGCGATCGACGTCTATGGCCGGGGGCGTCGCCGGACTCCCGCCGGCCCTCCTGGCCGCGGCCACCAGCGACCTCCGTACGCTCCAGGCCCTGGCCGAGGCCGGCCCGGCCCTGCCGGTGGCCGTCGCCCGCGCCGCCCCCTTGTCGGCTGTCCCGCCGTGGTGGGACGGCGTCTCGGCCGGCGAGAGGCGGGAGGGGAGGGTGAGTGTTGGAGCCATCAACGCCAGGGCGCGCCAGCGCCTCGCCCGCCGGCTGGCGGGGAGTGAGGACTGGGGGGCGCTGGCCCTTGAGCTGGCCGACCACTACGCCATCCATGGGAGTGGACCCTTCGCCCGCTACCGCGCCTTTCGCTGGGTCGGGCCACCCGCTACCGTACCGCCGGCCGCGCTTGCCCCGGTTACTGGGGAATGGGCGCCCCCCGCCGGGCAGCAGAATGGGGCGTCCCTCGATGGGATGTCCCTCGATGGGGCGTCGTCTCCAGCGCTGGCGGCCGGGTCGCCGGTGTGGGCCGGCGCCCTGCGCTGGCTGGTGCCCGTGCCATTCCCGGACGCGGTGCGCCCCACCGACCTGATCGGTTACACGGAGGAGCGCGCCCTTTTGCGGCGCAACACGGTTCAGTTTCTCGCCGGCTACCCGGCCAACAACGTCTTGCTGTACGGCGACCGCGGGACGGGTAAGTCCTCCAGCGTCAAGGCCTTGCTGAACGAAGAAGTCTCGAGTCAAGAACCGGCCCCCGGCGAGTCCCCCGGCGGACCCTCAGGTGAGGGGGCGGTAGACTGGGGCGCGCTGCGCCTGATCGAGGTGCCCAAGGCCCGGCTGGCCGACTTCCCGGCCATCGTGGCGCTCTTGCGCGGGCGCCCGCAGCGCTTCATCCTCTTCGTTGACGACCTATCTTTCGAGGAGGGGGAGACGCAGTACAAGGACATGAAGGCCATGCTGGAAGGGGGCATCGAGGCCCGTCCGCCAAACGTCGTGGTGTACGCCACCTCTAACCGTCGCCATCTCGTCCGGGAGGTCTTTGCCGACCGGGCGCCGCTGGCCTCCGAGGAGGTACACGCCGGGGACACGGTGCAAGAGAAGCTTTCCTTTGCCGACCGCTTTGGCCTGACCATCACCTTCCCCACGCCGGATCAGGCAGGCTACCTGGCCATCGTGGAGGGCCTGGCCCGGCAACGAGCGCTCCCGCTTACCCCAGTGGCCTTACGCGCGCGGGCAATCGAATGGGCCGCCTGGCACAACGGTCGCTCCGGACGCACCGCCCGCCAGTTCATCGATCACCTCGTCGGGGAGCTCGGCGTCGCCGCCGGGGTGTCTGGAGACTCGGGCCGGCAGCCTGCCCGCGGGCTTGAACCCCGGGCGTGAGGTCCTCCGGCCGCACACCAGGACACGAGCTCAGAGCGAGCTCTTGAACCCCGGACGTGAGACTTCGGACGTGAGCCGCCTTGCCCTGGGTATCGACATCGGGGGCACCAAGGTGGCCGCCGTCCTCCTTAACCGTGAGGGGGTCGTGCTTGGACGGGCCCGCGGACCGGTGGCAGCGCAGGGCAATGGCGCCGGACTGGGGAGCATCTTTCGGGTTGTGGACACGGTGCTCCAGGGCCACCTCGAAGCGCGACGATCCTTGGTGGGGATCGGCGCCGGGGCGCCGGGGTCGATCGACTGGCGGGGCGGCGTCCTGAACGGGGCGGCCAACCTGACCTGGCAGCACCTCCCCCTGGCCGCTGCCCTGAGCGAGCGTTACGGCGTCCCCGCCCTCCTGGACAACGACGTCAACGTCGCCGCTTGGGGCGAGCGCTGCTTTGGGGCGGGCACCGGGGCGCCGGCGGGGGAGGGGCCACGAGGGCTGCCGGTGGGGGCGCCGGCGGGGGTGCCGGGGCTTCCGGAAGAGAACGTCGTCTTTCTCACCGCCGGTACGGGGATCGGTGCCGGGTTGATCGAGGCCGGACGCATCGTGCGCGGCCGGGGCGGGGCGGGGGAGATCGGGCACATCCCCCTCTTCCCGGACGGGCCCCCTTGCCGCTGCGGGATGATCGGCTGCCTGGAGGCGAGGGCGTCCGGGCCGGCCCTGGCCCGCGCCGGTCAGGGGGCGGCGGCCGCCGGCGAGACTCCCGGGTTGCTCGCCTTGGCCGGGGGCGATCCCCAGGAGGTGACCGCCCCGCTGGTGATTCGGGCCGCCGTGGAGGGGGATGCCGGTGCCGCCCGGCTGCTCGACCAGGAGGGGTATTACCTGGCCCTGGCCGTGCTGATCGCCGGGCGCCTGCTCGACCCGGCGCGCGTCGTCCTCGGGGGCGGCCTGGCCGAGGCCGGGACGCCCCTGTTCCAGGCCGTCTGGACCAACCTGGCTCGCTTGCGCCCCCGCGGGCCGGCACCCTCCAGCTATGTTGTCCCGGCCTCGCTGGGCCCCGACGCCGGGGCCATCGGCGGGGCAGCCCTCATCTTCTACCCGGAGCCCGGCTTCCTGGAGGCTGGCCTGATCGCCCCCGCGTGAGCCCCCCTATGTGTCGCCGGTCTGGCTCGGTCTTTCTCCGTCGTGCCTCCGTTCACTCCATAGCGACTCCCCGTTACCGTTGACTGACGCGCGCCACTTGGCTGCTGATTTCATGGTGCATCAGCATCGAGTCCACGGCACGTCGTCAGATCGTCTTTGCCTCAGCCCTATACTTGATATCCGAACCCGGCGGCAGCGACGCAGAGTAGGGGGCGCCGCCGGCCTGGCGGCGCGTCGCGTCAGTAGCACAAATGTTCTATACTGTGTTCGAGCGAGATGCTCGGGCCGTAGGTGAGGGTGTAAGGGGCGGTTGTGGCACAGCAGATTGAGCTGCCTTCAGGAGTGGTGGACGGCGTCAACCGGAAGACGGCGGGAACGACGGCGGGCGCGGTACGTCCCGCCGCCAACGGCGTTGACCCGAACGCCAGCAAGGGAGGGCGCGCGGCCAGCCGCGCCCCGGCGGGGGCGACGTATACCGCCGAGGACATCCAGATCCTGGAGGGCATTCAGGCCATCCGGCACCGGCCGGGGATGTACATCGGCTCCACCAGCACCTCCGGCCTGTGCCACCTGATCTACGAGGCGGTGGACAACGCCGTCGACGAGGCCAACGCCGGCTTCGGCAAGCGCATCTGGGTCAGGATCGACCGCCAGGGCTGGGTGACGGTGCGCGATGAGGGACGGGGCATCCCCTTTGATCTCAAGCCCTACCAGCGCAAGCAGCTCCCGGCGGCGACCCTGATCCTGACCGTCCCCCACTCCGGGGGGAAGTTTGAAGAGGGGGTGTACAAGACCGCCGGGGGCCTGCACGGCGTCGGCGCCACGGTGATCAACGCCCTCTCGGAGCAATTGACGCTCACCGTCTGGCGTGATGGCCGGCAGTTCCAGCAGCAGTTCGCCCGGGGGACGGCGCGGCCCCACAGCATTACCCCGGCCGACCCGGGGGAGCGGGGCACGGAGTTCCGCTGGCTCTACGACCGCAGCGTCTTCGACCCCGACGCCCACTACGCCCCCGAGCTGATCGAGAGCCGGCTGCAGGCGGCGGCCTACTTGAACCAGGGGCTGACCATCGAGTTCAGCTATTGGGACGCCGACGTCGAGGAGATGGTCAGCAAGACCTACTGGTCGAAGGAGGGCGTCTCTGATTACGTCAAAGTGTTGACGCCGTCGGACGCCGCCCCCCTGCTGGTCAAGCCGGTGGCAGTGGCCAAGAGCCGTGACGGCGTCGGCGTGGAGGTGGCCCTGCAGCCCAACACCGGCTATCGCTCGGCGATCTACAGCTTCGCCAACGGGGTGCGCACGCGTGACGGGGGGGTGCACGAGACGGGCTTCAAGGCCGCGCTGACCCGGGTGCTGAATGACCAGGCCCTGCGCTGCGGGGTGATCCGTGACCGGGACAAGCAGAGCTTCAAGGCCGAGGTGATCCAGCAGGGGCTGGTGGCCGTGATCTCAATCAAGCTGGCCAACCCGCAGTTCCAGGGGCAGACCAAGGACCGGCTAAACAACGCCCCGGTGGAGGGGATCGTCCGCTCTATCGTCGACGAGGGGCTCAAGGAGTGGTTCGAGGCCAACCCGGAGCGGGGGCGGGAGTGGCTACGCCGGGTCAGCGAGATGCAGAAGGCCCGCAACGAGGCCCTGCTGGTGGAGGAGCTGGCCCGTTCGGGGCAGAAAAAGGGCGGGGAGCTGATCGACTCCACCGTCTCCAAGAAGTTCATCCCCTGCACCACCAAGGACCCTGACCGGGCGGAGCTGTTCATCGTGGAAGGGGACTCGGCCGGTGGCTCGGCCTCGCAGGGGCGCTTCTCCGAGTTCCAGGCGGTGCTGAAGCTGCGGGGCAAGCCCCTGAACGTGGCCAAGGCCGATCTGAAGCGGATCGTGGAGAACGAGGAGATCCGCACCCTCCTCTCCGTCCTCGGCTGCGGCACGCGCGCCGCCTTCGACTACAGCCGGCTGAAGTTCAAGCGGATCGTCTTTCTGACCGACGCCGACGTCGACGGCCTGCACATCCAATGCCTCTTGCTGACCCTCTTCTACCAGGAGTTCAACGAGCTGATCGAGCGCGGGCACGTCTACATCGGCTCGCCCCCCCTCTACTCGGTGAGCCACAAGGGGAAGACGGTCTGGCTGGCCGACGACGAGGCGCGCAAGCGCTGGCAGGCCCAGAACAAGGGTGCGGAGGGGCTCGACTTCCGGCGCTACAAGGGCTTGGGGGAGATGAACGCCAAGCAGCTGCGTGACACGACGCTCGACCCCGGCCAGCGCCTGCTCCGGCGGGTTACCCTGGACGACGCGGCCGTCGCCGCCCGGCTCGTGTCCGCTCTGATGGAAGAAGGCAACGCCGAGCAGCGTCGCGACTTCCTCGCCCGCCACGCCCGCCAGGTCGAAGAGGTAGATGTGTAGGTGCTTACGGGATGGATAACGCAGCGTCTGACGCCCCCAACACCATCGGCACGGTCAAGCTAGAAGAGTTCGGCGCCCTGCTGGAGCGGGCCTTCGCCACCTACGGCCTGTCGGTAGTCACCGACCGCGCCCTGCCGGACGCCCGCGATGGCCTCAAGCCGGTGCAGCGGCGCATCCTCTACTGCATGTGGGCCAACCGCTACCTCTCGTCGCGCGGGACGGTCAAGAGCGCCGAGGTAGTGGGCAAGGTGCTGGGGGACTACCACCCCCACGGCGACGGGTCGGTCTACGACGCCGCCGTGCGCATGGCCCAAGACTTCACCATGCGCTATCCCCTCATCGAGGGGCAGGGGAACTTTGGCTCCATCGACGAGGACCCGGCCGCCCACTACCGCTACACGGAGATGCGCCTCAGCGTCCTGGGGGAGCTCTTGCTGCGGGACATCGAGAAGGAGACCGTCCCCCTCAAGCCGACCTACAAGCAGGACGCGCGAGTCCTCGAGCCGGAGTACCTCCCGGCGCGCATCCCCCCGGTGTGCAACCCGGCAGAGGGGATCGCCGTGGGCCTCTCTACCCGCATCCCCCCCCACAATCTACAAGAGGTGCTGCGGACCTGCATCGCCCTGTTCGACCAGCCGCAGATGACCGTCCTGGAGCTGCTGAAGCACATCCAGGGACCGGACTTTCCGGGCGGCGGGGTGATCATCGGCGAGGAGGGCATCCGCGAGTACCTGGCCACGGGCAAGGGGCGCCTGGTGGTGCGGGGCGTGGTCAAGCTCGAGGAGGGGCCCCGGCAGCGCTCGCTGGTGATCAGCGAGCTGCCCCCGATCAGCAAGGCCCGGCTCAAGGCCAGCATCGTCAAGGCGGTTAACGAGCGCCGGCTGGATGGCCTGGTGCCGGACGTGCGCGACGAATCGGACACCGAGAAGGGCATCCGCATCGTCCTGGACGTCAAGCGCGACGGCGACCCGGCGCAAATGCTCAACGCCCTGTACAAATACACCGAGCTGCAGACGAGCGTCCCCATCCAGATGGTTTTCCTCTTCGGCGAGAGCTGGCAGCCGGCCCGCCAGCCGAAGCAGGTGGGCATGGTGGAGCTCCTCAACCACTACAACGCCCATCAAGTGGACGTCCTGGAGCGGCGCTCGCGGTACGAGCTGGAGCAGGCCGAGCAGCGCCTGCATCTCGTCCTGGGCCTGATCATCGGGGCGGCGAATGCCCAGGAGATCGTGCGGATCTTCCAGGCGGCGCGCGACCGCAGCGAGGCCAAGGAGCAGATCCGGGGGCGTTACCGGCTCTCCGAGGTGCAGGCCCAGGTCATCGCCGATATGACCCTGGCCCAGGTGACGCGGCTGGACGCCTCGCGCTATGCCGCCGAGAAGCGGGATCTGACGCAACGCATCGCCGCCCTCAAAGAGCTCCTCGGCAGCCGCGAGCGGATGGTGGGCGCCGTTAAGGCGGAGATGCAGGCCGTGATCGACGCCCACGCCGATGGGCGTCGCACCCGCGTCGACCGCGAGGCTGACGCCACAGTGGAGGTCACTGAGGTCACCCCCAGCGTGGAGACGGCACCGGTGCTCGTCGCCCTTGGCGCCGACGGGACGATCAAGACCACGCCCCGGGGGGCCTACAAGCGTCCTCTCTCCCGCGAGCTGCCCTTGCTGGCCCTCGTCCCGGCCACCACCACCGACTACGTCCTCCTCCCCACCGACCGCGGGCGGGTCTTCGTCCTGCGCGCCCACGAGCTATCCGAGGCTCCGCGCACGGGTCGGGGCGAGCCCCTACGCAAGCTGGCCCGCCTGGAGCCCGGCGAGCAGCCCGTCACTGCCCTGACGACGCCCGAGCTGTACGACGCCCCGGACGGCCGGCGCCCTTGCTTCTTGACGCTCTTTACTACGCTCGGGAAGGTCAAGAAATCCATGCTGGACGAGTACCGTGGGGCGGGGGGGGCGGGGGTGCTGGACTTCAAGCTCGCTGCGGGGGACGCCGTGGTGGCCGCCTGCCTGGCCGATGGCGAGGGGGAGTACGTCCTGGTCACCAGCGACGGCAAGGCCCTGCGCTTCGGCCAGCCGGAGGTGCGGGCCACGAGTCGCGGGACGCAGGGGGTGGTGGCCATCACCCTGGCCAAGGGGGCGCGGGTGGTGTCGGCCGTGCCGGTGCACCACGCCGAGGCCGGGACGCTGGTCATCTTCTCCACCACCGGCGTGGGCAAGCGCACGCCCCTAGGCGAGTTCCCGGTCAAGGGGCGCGCCACCGGGGGCGTCCAGGCCACCGTCAGTGGCTTGACCGTGGGAGCGGCCGGCCTCGTCCCCAGCGCCGCGGCCGAGGGGGACATCGTCCTGGTCACCACCGCCGGCAAGGCCCTGCGCCTGGCGGCACGCACCATCCCCCGCCTGGGGCGCGCCTCCCGCGGCGCCCCCCTGGCCCAGCTCGACGCCGGCGACTCCCTGGCCGCCCTGGCCGCGCTCCCGCCGGAGGCCTGACCCCCGCGCCGCCCGCCAGGCCGGGCCGGCACTACGCCGGTTACCAAGGGGGCGTGCGCATCTATCCGCCTGCCGCTCCTTCCGCTACTCTCGGCTCTGGCTACAGCTCGAGCTACAGTTGCACGCAGTGAGGCCTGAGGCGCACGATGGAAACGCCAAGCATGGACAAGCTCACATTCACCGGCGTCATCGTACGCGAGGGCATCGCCCGCCAGGGGGAGGCGTCCAGCTCGCTCTGCCCCGAGCTGGACGTCGCCTCTTCTTGTCCTGGCTGCAGATAGAACCTGGGCGTCGCTGGCTGGACGTGGGTTGCGGCACGGGCGTCCTGACGCGGGCGATCCTGGAGCTCGCCGCTCCGCATGAGGTGTTCGGGATCGACCCGTCAGATGGCTTCCTGGCCTATGCCCGGAGCCACACGGCTGACGCCCGCGCGCACTTCCAGACGGGGGATGCGCGGGGCCTGCCGTTCGAGGCCGAGGCCTTCGACGCGGTCGTTTCCGGGCTCGTCTTGAACTTTGTGCCCGATCCCGCGCAGGGGCTGGCTGCGATGAGGCGCGTGGCACGCCCAGGAGGCGCGGTCGCCGCCTACGTCTGGGACTACGCCGGCCAGATGCAAATGATGCGCTATTGCTGGGATGCCGCGGGGGCGCTCGACCCGGCTGCACTCGATTTGGATGAGGGCCGGCGCCTCCCGATCTGCCGGCCCGAGGTGCTCGGCAAGCTCTTCGAGACGGCGGGGCTGAGCCGGTTGGAGGTGCGCGCCATCGACGTGCCCACCGACTTCCGGGACTTCGACGATTACTGGTCACCCTTCCTTGTTGGGCAGGCGCCGGCACCCAGCTATGTTGCTTCTCTCGATGAGGCGCGGCGCCTGGAGCTGCGCGAGCGCATCCGCGCGGCCCTGCCCGTTGCGCCGGACGGCTCCATCCATCTCATCGCCCGCGCCTGGGCCGTACACGGCGAGCGCTGAACCGTACGCGGTCGCTACGCGGTTGAGACCGGCAGGGCATCTGGCTGCCTATCTGGGCCCGGTGCGGCAGGCCCCCGGGGGGGTGCCGTCACGTTAGGGTGCGCGGGGGCTTGCGCATCCAACAAAGGACCGTTAGGGGTGGACGGTGGGGGGGAGGGGCTCCGGGCGGGTGTGCATGCGTCCGGCAAGGGCGTGGCGGGAGACCCACAGCCGGAGGATGACCCGGGCGTAGCGGGGGAGCTGCTTGGCCAGCTTGAGCTTGGACGCCCCGGCCTGGCGCCCTTGCCAGGCCACGGCCACCGTCCCCACGCGGGCGCCGACGGCGAGGGCCTTGAGGGGTAGCTCGACGAAGATCTCGAAGTGGTCGGCTTCCAAGGGGGCGGCCGCGCGCAGGACATCCACGCGGTAGGCCTTGAGGGCGTTGGAGAGATCGTTCTCGCTGCGCCCGAAGAGGAGCCGGATCACCTGGTTCCCTAGCCGGTTGACCAGGAGCTTGAGGGGCGGGTATCCCTCCACCGTGCCCCCGGGGATAAAGCGGGAGCCGAAGGCGACGTCGTAGCCCTGCTCCAGGAGGCGGTAGTAGGCGCACACGTCTGCTGGGCGGTCGCTCCCGTCGGCCATGACGATGACGGCCGCGTCGCCCTGCATCGCGGAGAGCCCGGCGCGGACGGCCCGCCCCACTCCCGGCGGGGCCTGGCGGTGGATCACGCGCAGCGCCGGCAGGCCCCGAGCCAGGGTATCCAACAGCTCCCCCGTCCCGTCGGAGCTGGCGTCGTCGACGGCGACCAGCTCGTGGGGGATACCGGCCCCGCGAAGGGTGGAGTGCATCCCCTCGACGGTCATCCTGATCAGGCCGGCCTCGTTGTGGGCGGGGATGACCACGGAAAGATAGAGGCGGTCGGCGGCCGGGATCGGCGTAGATAACGGCATAACGTCTGTCTAACGGCCACGCCCGGCGCCCGGTGTACCGCCGGTGCACCCCCATTTTCTTTGGGATCCGCCTCGTCCCGAAGCTCGCCTACGCCCGGTGCAGCACCGGTGCACCGCATCCGCGCCCGCCGGGCCTGTCCCGTCCGAGCACAGCCGGGGCCCCCCCCGGCACGCCCGGGGGCCCGCGGGGGGCGTGTGGTGAGCTACCCCCAACCCCCCGGGGGGGGCCCCCCCCGGGGCGGACACCACAGCCCGCGCGGGGTTGGGGGCGGCCGCCCCCGCGCCGACGCTCGGGGGGTGGGGGAGCGGGTGGGGG
>JAUJOR010000018.1:59410-60909 GCA_030447525.1 Chloroflexota bacterium
GAGTTCATAACGGCAACCGGTGTGTCTAACGCCCCCCCCGGGCGCCGGTTGCACCGCGGTCCCCCCCCATTTTTATTTGCTACCCGCATCGCCCCTAATCTCGCCTACGCGGGGTCCACCACGGGTCCACCGCATCCGCGCCCGCCGGGCCTGACCCGTCCCCCCACACCCGGGCCCCCTGCGTTACGGCTGGGGGCCCGGCTGTGCCTGTGAGTTCAGCTACCGCAACCCAGGGGCTGGTGACCCGAGCGGGGCCTTACCCCTGAGCAGGCTCGTTGTTGTGTCAGGCCGCCCGGGCGAGCTCCTCCTCGACCTGGGCCTGGCGAGGGAGCTGGATGACGACGCTGTCGTCGCCGGCCCACTCTTCGGCCTGCCGGATGGCGTGGCGCAGGCCACGCCGGCGCTCGAAGATGGCCTTGGCCTCGTCGAAGTGGCGCCGCAGGAGCGTCTCCGCGTAGCGCGCCGTCAGCTCCCGCTCATAGGCCCGCAGCTTGCCCACTTCCGTCTTTTGCCCTGTGTACACCGTCAGCCTCCTTGCTGAGTGCCGTCCGTCACCGGACGCCGCACCTGTGCTCTAAGTATAAGTCCCATTATGTACTTACGCAAGACCGGTGACGGCCACCGTTGCCCGTGGATTGTGGTTGCCGTGGGGCTGGACTCAGGCCGGGCCGGGGGGCGCCGCGCGGGCCTCGAAGAGGCGGCAGGCGGCGGCGTAGGTCTCCGGCGTCCCCACGTCGTAGCGGGGCTCGGCGAAGACGTGGCCGTACACCGGCTGCTGCCGGTACAGCCAGGCGATAAAGTTCCCCGGGGCGTCGGGAGACTCCCCGGTGGCGAGGTAGGCCGGGAGGAGGGCCAGAGCCGCGGGGGGGAAGATGTAAAAGGGGGGGCAGGTGAGATCGGATGGTGGGTGGGCCGGCTTTTCCACGAAGCCGGCGACGCGACCGGCGTCGTCGAGCGTCACCACACCCGAGCGGCGTAGTTGTGCCGGGTCGCTCTCGCGCACCAGGGCGATCACCGTCGCCGGGAGGCCGCCGGCGTTGCGGGCCTGGAAGTCGGCGCAGAGGTCGGCCAGGCGGAAGTCCACCAGGTTGTCGCCGCCGAGGACGAAGAGGGGCTGCCGGCGCAGCTCCGGGTGTCGCTCCAGGGTGAAGGCGATGTCGCCGATAGCCCCCAGGCGCGTCTCGTTCGTGGTGGTGCCGTCGTCTACTACCTCTATCGCGAACCGCGAAGGGACGCCCGCCCCCCAGGTGCGGAAGTCGCCGGCGAAGCGGCCGTTGGTAACCACCAGCAGGCGCTCTACGTCCGGGATGGACGCCAGGTGCTCCACCATGTACTGAGCGATCGGCTTGCCCGCCACCGGGAGGAGGGGCTTCGGCGTGTGCAGCGTCAAGGGGTAGAGCCGCGTGGCGTAGCCGGCGGCCAGCAACAAGGCGTTCATGTCGTTTCAGGGCTCAGGGCTCAGGGCTCAGGGCTCAGGGCTCAGGGCTCAGGGCTCAGGG
>JAUJOR010000018.1:61009-94502 GCA_030447525.1 Chloroflexota bacterium
TCAGGGCTCAGGGCTCAGGGCTCAGGGCTCAGGGCTCAGGGCTCAGGGCTCAGGGTCGGCATCACCCCCCGAGGGCACCCTTCTAGGGTACCTCCCTGGGGAGGTGCCCTCGGGAATGCCTCTCGGGAATGACCAGGCGCGCCGGTGGGCCGGAGGCGCAGCGGAAGAAGCCGAACGTGGCGGCGTACTGTGGATAGGCGCGCAGATAGCGCGCCCGCACCTCCTGCCCCACGGCGGTGGTCGCCTCTGGATCGACCAGCGCCAGGCAGGAGCCACGAAAGCCGGCCCCGCTAAAGCGGGCGCCGTAGACCCCCCGGGTGGCCATCAAGGCCTCGTAGAGGGCCACCAGCTCGGGGGCGCCGCACTCGTACTTCTCGATGGAGCTGCGCCCGGATTCGGTCACCAGGTGCCCGAAGCGGACGCTATCCCCCGCGCGCCAGGCGTCCATCCCGGCCTCGACCCGGTCCTGCTCGCCGAAGTAGTGGGCGGCCCGCCGGCCGAGCGGCGCCGGAAGGGCCGGGCCGTAGCGAGCGTAGACGTCTGGCGGGACGTCCCGCAGGCGGGCCCCGCCGGGCGGTATTTCGTGTCCGGCCAGCTCCAGCAGGCGCGCCGCCGCCGCGCGGCACTCGGCCACGCGTTGGTTGTAGCCGGTGCCGACGAGGGCCTCTGACCGCCCGGAGTAGGCGATGGCGATGGCCGGCGGCCGGGCGGCTGCATCAGGCGTCCCGAAGGCGACGTACTCGCGGGCGCCGCTGCGGCAATCCAGGCGCAGCAGGCGGTCGCGGCGGGCGAAGAGGATCATCGACTGGTCGAGCACGCCGGCATGCAGACCGACGTACTCGTTCTCGATGCGGTGCACCAGGAGGGCGTTCTCCTCCGGCGTGACCTGCAGGGTGTTGGCGTGCTCGAGGGCCAGGAGGTAGCCGATGGCCACGGCCGCCGACGAGCTCAAGCCCCCGATGGGGAGCTGCCCCAGGACGAAGAGGTCGACGCCGTAGGTCACCCGGTCCTGAAGAACGAGAGCGGCCCCACCCAGGAAGGCCCCCCACTCCCCGGGGACGGCCGGCGGTACCGCTCGCACGTCGAAGGCCACCTCACCGGGAAAGTCCGCGCTGGCCCCCCGCACACGCCCGTCGGCGCGTGGGGCAAAGGCGACGACGACGCCCTGGTCGATGGCCATGCCGGTCACGACGCCGTCCTGGTGGTCGACGTGCGCCCCCAGCGGGCAGATGCGATAGGGGGAAAAAACGTACCGTAGGTCACCTGCTCGCTGGAGGCCGTAGAGGGCGACGAACCCCCTGCCGGCACGGGCGGCGGCATCCCCGCCGGCGGCACCTCGTCCCGCAGTCCCCGGTCCGGCATCCCTGCGCATCGCCGATTGAGGATACCGTCTCGAGGGTCGGAGACAGGCCCGAGCGCTAAGTGCTTCCTTGGGGCCTGTTGCCAAACTCTGGCCGGACCGGCCGAGGTCTGAGTAGGATGGTGGCTCCCTGTTCGAGGTGGGGCACGATGTTGGGCCGTAAGGAATTCACGCCGAAGCGCTTCTACGAGTTCTCGCTAGAAGCGCAGGTCCCGAGCGACCACTTGCTGCGGCGCATCGGGGCGCGCTCGACCTCAGCTTTGTGCGGCTGACGGCGCGGTTCTACAGCCACACCGGCCGGCCGGGGGTCGATCCGGTGGTGCTGTTCAAGCTGATGCTGCTCGGGTACCTCTACGGCATCACGTCGGAGCGGCGGCTGGCCGAGGAGGCGCGCCTGCACCTGGCCTTCCGCTGGTTCTTGGGGTACGACCTCGACGAGACGCCGCCGGACCACTCGATGCTGTCCAAGGCGCGGGCGCGCTTCGGCCTGCCCGTGTACCAGGCGGCTTTCACCGAGGTGGTGCGCAGTGCGAGCGGGCCGGCCTGGTGCGGGGCGACGTCCTCTACGTGGACAGCACGCTGGTCAAAGCCAATGCCAGTCTTGGGTCGGCCGGCGCGCGGGCGCTGCTCACTCAGCTGCCGAGCGCGGCCGGGTACGTCGCGACGGTGTGGCAGGAGAATCCCGTCTCCGATCCCACGCCGCCAGCGCCCCTCCCGGCGAGGGGAGCAGCCGGCGCCGGACTCGGCCGGTGGCCTCACGGCGGGCGGCGGCGCGCCCGTCGCTGCACGTGGCCGGTCCGGAGGACGTGCCCAACGGGGACCAGGGGCCGGTGAACGCCTTGGTGACCAGTCGCACCGATCCCGACGCGGGGCTGGTCAAGCGCGAGGGGGTCCCCTACGCCTTCTATTACAAGGCGCACGTCGGCGTGGACGGCGGGCGGGCGCGTCTCATCACCGCGCTGGACGTGACCCGGGCGAGGTTGCCGACGAGCACCTGCTGGACCGGCTGCTCAAGGAGCATCGAGGCACGACCGGGCGTACGGTGGCCGAAGTGGTGGCGGATACCAAGTACGGGACTACGCCAACTACGTGGCGCTGGAGCAGCAGGGCATCCGGGCGAGCATCCCGCCCCACAGCACCATGAGCGACCGGGGTGACTACTCTGCCGACCGCTTCGTGTACGAGTTCGCCGCCGATCGCTAATCGCTATCGGTGTCCCACCGGGCAGGCTCCTCACCCGCCAGGGGCTCCTCGCGCACTGCCGGGGCGGCCGGTGGCCTGATCTACCGCGGGCGGCCGAAGGTCTGCGGGGCGTGCCCGGTCAAGGCGCAGTGCTGCGGGCCCGGCGGCCGCCCGCACCCTCGTGCGCCCGGACGATGGGGGACTGCGCGACCGAGTCGTCGCCTATCTCCGCACGCCACCCGCCAAGCGCAGCCGGCGCCGCGCGCGTACTGGGTCGAGACGGCCAACGCCGAACTGAAGGACCGTCACGGGCTGCGGCGGGCGCAGTGTCGGGGGCGAGACAAGGTGCTGATCCAGGCGCTGGGCGCCGCCATCGCGTACGACGTCAAGAAGCTGGCCCAACGGCGCGCCCCAGCCCGGCCATGGGGGTGCGCGTTGGGCCCCTCCCCCTTCTCAAGCGGGCCTGTCCCCGGTTCGAGCTCCGGTCCCGGCCCAGCGGCCGTTCCCGTCGCGTGCACGGGGCGCGCGTACCCCGCACCGTGCTCCTCCTGACCACCATACCCGACTTTGGCAACAGGCCCCTTGGGGTACCTGCAGGTCCGACCCAGATCGGGGAAGCCGGATTCGCTCGCAACAACTCGGTGGAAGCATCTAGAGGGTCTTTGAGTAGCTCCGGCCGTATCCCTGCCGGGGGCTGAACCTACAGCAGGGACCTGGAACGTCAGACGGAACGTCAGACCAGGCGGTCAGACTTGATGGTAGAGTGCCCCTGGGGCGAGGTGATCGCCCCGCCGGCAGTGGGGAGAAAGGATCAGCGTCGAGATGGCGATGGACGTCGGCTGGGTGGACGTGCGCCGGGAAGCGGACGTGGTGGCGCGCCGGCTGATGGCGCGCCGGGAGACGGTGGCGGTGGCCGAGTCCTCCGCCGGTGGGGTGATCGCCGCCGCGCTGCTGGCCGTGCCGGGGGCGTCGGCCTACTTCCGTGGCGGGGCGGTCGTCTACACCACGGACGCCAAGGTGCGCCTGCTGGCCCAGCCCCTGGGGGCGCTCACCGAGCCACGCGCCGCCACCGAGGGACATGCCTTGGTGCTGGCACGGGCCATCCGCGACCGGTTGGAGGCCAGCTGGGGCATCGGCGAGACGGGCGCCACCGGCCCCACCGGAAACCGCTATGGCGATCCGCCGGGACACACCTGCGTGGCCATTGCCGGGCCGGCTCCCGGCGCACCGGCCCCTGGCGCACCGGCTGACGCTAAATCGGCTGACGTGGCGCGCGCCGAAACCGTGGGCACCGGGAGCGCCGGGCGTGAAGGGAACATGTTCGCCTTTGCCCAGGCGGCTCTCCGTCTCCTGGCCGTGACGCTGGGCTAAGGGGCCTTGCCCCGGGAAGTCCGAAGCCCCAGGGCTCACAGAGCGCGGGGGAGACACCGCCAGCCCAAGCCGCGGGCGACAAAGGAGAGGAGAAAGACGAGTGGGAGCCACGGTAGCGGTACGGCCGTGGTGATCGCCCCGGCGAGGAGCGAGCCGACGGCGCTGGAGGCGCCGATGGCGGCGGCGTAGGTACCGAGATAGGCCGCGCGGTCGGCCGGCGGGGCGAGCTGGAGCAGGCGGGAGGTCATGGCCAGGCTATAGCCACCCCACGCCAGCCCGCCCAACGTAGAAACCGGGATGGCCACCCAGGGCTCCCGGACGAGGAGCCAGCCCAAGGGGATACAGGCGGCCAGCCCCCCGGTGGCGCTGAGCACCCGGTCGGAGCCGGCGCTATCAATCCAGCGTGCCCACAAGCGCTGGGAGGCCATGGCCGCCAGGCTGGAGGCGAGGGAGACGCTACCCAGAAAACTGGTAGGAGCGTCCAGGTAGCGCACGAGCCAGATTGGCGCCGCCGGGCCGATCATGGCGGCGCCCCCCTGGAGGATGGCCGCGGAGAGGACGAGGGCGCCGAGTGCCGGGGGTTGCGGGGCTCCCAGCCGGCGGGCCAGGGGACGCCACCACCCCCCCGAACCAGTCCCCTCTCCTGCCGGCCCCGCCGGGGCAGAGGGGCGCGCGGCATCCCCACCGCGGGGGATGGGGGCGGCCACTCGGACGCCGAACCGCGCCCGCTGGCCGGGACGCGCCGGGGACGTCTGCGCCCTGGGCCCGCCGGGGACCGCCGTCGACTGGAGGGGCGGCCCCGGCATGACTCCAGGGGCGTGCCGTCCACCAGGGAGCGTCTTTACGTCAAGCACAAGGCGCGAGCTGGGCGAGACCCCGGCCCCGGGGCCGTCCAGGACGGCCCGGCGCAGCAGCACGGTGTAGGGCCCCAGGCCCAGCAGCCCGACGACCGCGGCCGCGGCGAAGCCGATGGCGTAGCCGGAAACGCCGGGCTGCCAGGCCAGGAGGCCGGTCATGCCGGCAGTGCCGAGTACAGCGCCCAGCCAGGAGGCCGTCATACGGTCGGCCAGGTACTGGGTGTGGCCCCGATTCCCGGCCGCCACGGCGGCGCGGGCGGCCATGGCCGGACTGGCTGCCGCCGCGGCGACGGATGACACTACCAGGGCGCCAAGGAAGACGACTAGGGCCAGGTCGCGGCGCCCGCCGAGCGCCAGGAGCGCTGGGACGGTGCCGGCCAGGAGCCACGTCCCTCGGGCGAGCGCCGCCGTGATATAGACGCGCCGGGTGGTGCGGCCCCGTCGCGTCCACTGCGCCCCATGCAGCTGCAGGCCGTTAGCCAGCAGGGTGTTCAGGGCTAGTAGTATCCCCAGCCCTCCGCCCCCGGCGCCCAGCTCGATGCTGAAGGCTGAGAGAAAGGCGGTGGTCGGGCCACTCCACAGAGCGGCCGCCAGGGCATCCAGTGTGCCCCACAACCAGACGCCCCGCGGACCCGGCTCAGGCCGTGGCGCTCCCATTGGGCTGGGCGGCGGTGACCGCCAGATCGGCGGCCCCGGCGGAGCGGTGCGGAAGGACGTGTGCGGGATGGCGGCTACGAAGACAGCAAGGGGCCGGCGCCAGGGCAAAGGCTAGCACTCGTCACCCGACGGGTTGTTGCCGTCTTCCCAGGTTTCGGCCCAACAATGGAGGAGCATCAGGACCTGGCGCAAGCCTTGCCCTTTCTGGGTCAGGGCATACTCGACGCGCACCGGCGTCTCGGGCAAGACGCGGCGCTGGACGAGCCCCTGGGCTTCCAGCTCCTTGAGCCGCTCGGAGAGGATGGGGTCGGAAATGCCCCGGATGCGGTCGACGAAGTCGCCGAACCGGCACGGCCCATCCAACAAGACCCGCAGGACGAGCCAGGTCCAGCGCTTCCCCAGCAAGGCCATCGCCCGCTGGTACTTCGGACACAGACCGTCTTGATACGCCTCGTCGCGCCCCCGCCCGGTCGCCGTGCCTCCGGGCCCTTCGCCGAGCGCTGATGTCACGGCCATGACAGGCTTCCCCCCAAAGAAGTCGCGCTACCGCTGCAACGGACACCCTAGCGGTTCCCCCCCGCCGGCGCCCCTGCGGGCAGTGCTCGATTCCCCATACATCGTATCGCAGGCCGGCAAATACCCATCGGCAGCCGCCCCCTCAGGGTCCCCGTCAGGGGCGGCCCGTCCCGCTCCATGGCCCCCGGCCGCCCCCGGCGTGGCGCCCAGAATCACCGCACCACCCTTATGCTGTCCGGAGATAGCCACCATCTCCCCCGAGCCCTACACTGGACCTACGCTACCAGAAGCCAAGGGGCTTGACAAAGTGAAGTACGTGACGTAAACTACTTCAGAAAGTGAAGCAACTTTCTCTGTGCAAGCTTCATCTCGGTTGATGCGTCCTGCGTCTGACTGGAGGGGCCGTGCCAGGTTGGAAGGGGGATACTACCCGTGTAGCCGGCTGGAAGGTGTTGCCGGCAGGCCGGTCGGGGGTGAGTTGATCAGGCGCCCTTCCGGCGCCTGATGCGGGGTCGAGGCAGGTGGTTGTTGATCTTCGGGGCGCTAGGGGGCGCGCCGCGGGTGCCGGGATGATTGCCCTCGCCGAGACGGCAGGAGGTCGGTTCGTCCGGCGAGGGCGCAGGTGACGACGATGGAGACAGAGACAGTGACACTGTCAATCGACGCCGTACAGGACGTGGGGCGGCCGGGGGCGCCGGATGTGCAGGGGCGCCTGGGCCAGGGGGCGGCTTCGCCCCCGGCGGGGCGCGGACACCGAGCGCGCCGACGTGGTTTCGACCGCGCGGCCGGCAGCGGGGGCGATTGCCCGCGGCGCGGCGCCGGTCGATCTAGAGGCGTTGCCTCTGTACCTACGGGAGATCTCCGCCGGGCGGCTGCTCACGGCTGAGGAGGAGGTGACCCTGTCGCGGGCCCTGCGCGCCGGGGAAGCCAGGCTCGCCGAGGCCGCCCGCCGGCGCCTGATCGAATCCAACCTGCGCCTGGTGGTGAGCGTCGCCCGCCGCTACCTGGCCCAGGCGGCCCGCGCCGGCCACGCCATGGACCTGGCCGACCTGATCCAGGAGGGCAACATCGGCCTCTTCAAGGCCGTGGAGAAGTTCGACCCGGAGCGGGGCTACCGCTTCTCGACCTACGCCTATTGGTGGATCCGCCAGGCCATCACCCGGGCCATCGCCGACCACGGGCGGACGATCCGCCTCCCGGTGCACGTCGGCGAGCAACTGTCCAAGCTGGCCGAGGCAAGTGTGCGCCTGGAGCAGCTACTGGGGCGCGAGCCGTCTCCAGAGGAGCTGGCCCTGGATCTGCAGGTGCCCGCCTCACAGGTGAACGAGCTGATCGGGGCCTCCCGCGTCCCGGCCTCGCTCGACCAGCGGCGCAGCGGGGACGACGACGAGGGCGACGGCTCGGCGTTGATGGACGTCGTGGCCGATCCGGTGCTGCCGACCCCGGAGGATGCGACGGAGCACGACGATCGCCGCCACGCCGTTGCGGCGGCCCTGGCTACCCTGAACCCGCGGGAGCGTGACGTCGTCGCCCTCCGCTTCGGGATGGAGGATGGGCAGGAGCGCAGCCTGGCCGAGGTAGGTCGGGCCCTGGGCTTCTCGCGCGAGCGGGCGCGCCAGGTGGAGGCAGCCGCCCTGGCCAAGCTCCGCCGGCTGGGGACGAATACCCTGCTGGGGAACGCGGCCTGAGGACTTGGTGACTTGGTCCCCGCTCCCCCGGCGACGCCGGCGTCGCCGGGGGCGCCAGGACCCAAGAGACCCCTAGGGGGGGGGCGGGGGGGAGATAGCCCCACCGTGCGGGGCTCGGTCCCCCCGCCGGGCCACGGGGGGCCCCCTGGGGGGGGGGGGGGCGGCGGCCGCGGGGGCGGTGGGCCGGTCCTGGCGCCCCCGGCGACGCCGGCGTCGCCGGGGGAGCGAGGACCAAGTCCTCCCTTAGGCGGGGGGCGGGGTGAAGATAGCCCCTCGTTCCGGGACTCGCTCCCCCGGCGGGGCAACGTGGGCCCCATTGGGGGGCGGAGGGCCGTCTGCCGGGGCGCCGTTGGCCGGTGCCCCGTCCGTGAGGGCCCCCTGGGGGGCGGCTCCCGCTGCGGGCTGTGCGGGCTGGACCTCCACGGCCTGCACCGCGTCGTTGGCTCTCACCCGCCTGGCCATGCCGACCAGCTCGCGGATCTCGTCCTCGTCGAGGGACTCCTTGACCAGCAGGGCCTCGGCGAGGGCTATGAGGCGATCCCGCTCGCGGGCCAGGGTATCCTGCGCCACGGCGTAGCACTCCGAGATGATCCGCTTTGTCTCCTGGTCAACGAGAGCGGCCAGATCGTCGCTGACCTCGCGTCCCATCTCCGGCATCATCCCCTCGCTGCCCAGGAAGCCGTCGTCGCCACGGGCGACGTAGATGAGACCCACCTTGTCACTCATCCCCCAGCGGGTGACCATCTGGCGAGCCACCTGGGTGGCTTGCTGGAGATCGTTCTCCGCCCCGGTGGAGACGGCGTCGAAGATCAGGGCCTCGGCCGCCCGCCCGCCGAGGGCGCCGGTGATGCGCCCGCGAAGGTAGCGCTCGCCGTAGTTATGGCGGTCGTCCAGGGGTACCTGGTAGGTCACGCCGAGGGCCTGGCCGCGGGGGACGATGGTCACCTTGTGCACCGGATCGGTCTCCGGGAGGAGCAGCCCCAGCAGGGCATGCCCGCCTTCGTGATAGGCCACCCGCTTGCGGTCCTCCGGGCTCATCACCAGCTTGCGCTCGGCGCCCAGGACGATCTTCTCCATGGCGTCGTAGAAATCGTCCTTGGTGACGGCGTTGCGGTTCCGCCGCGCCCCCGTCAAGGCGGCCTCGTTGACCACGTTGCGGAGCTCTGCCCCTACCAGGCCGGGGGTAGCCGCCGCCAGGTCACTGAGGTCGACGTCCGGGGCCAGGGGAACGCCACGGGTGTGGACGCGCAGGATGGCCTCCCGCCCGACGCGGTCGGGTCGCTGCACCACCACCCGGCGGTCGAAGCGCCCGGGGCGGAGCAGGGCAGGATCGAGGACATCCGGGCGGTTGGTGGCCGCCAGGACGATCACCGCCTGGCGGGCGTCGAAGCCATCCATCTCGGTCAGGATCTGGTTCAGGGTCTGTTCCTGCTCCTGATTCGCCCCGCCGAAGCCAATCCCACCGCGCCGGCGCCCGATGGCGTCCAGCTCGTCCACGAAGATGATCGCCGGGGCCTCTTTCTTGGCATTGGCGAACAGGTCACGCACGCGGGCGGCGCCGACGCCGACGATCATCTCCACGAACTCTGAGCCGGAGAGGGAGAAGAAGGGGACGCCGGCCTCACCGGCCACGGCCTTGGCCAGCAGGGTCTTACCCGTGCCGGGAGGTCCCACCAGGAGCACGCCCTTGGGGATGCTCCCACCCAGGCGCTGGTACTTGTCCGGATGCTTGAGGAAATCGACGATCTCCTCCAGCTCCACCTTGGCCTCGTCGATGCCGGCAACATCGGCAAAGGTGATGCGGGCCTGGTTGGCGGCCGTCTCGTCGTAGCGCCGCGCCCGGCTGCGCCCGATGCCGAAGATGCCCCGCTGGGCCTGCTGGGCGCGAGCGCTCATCCACATCAGCAGGCCGAAGAAGAGCAGCGCCGGGCCGAAGCTGAGCAGGACAGAGAGCCAGGCCGAGCGCCCATTCTGCAGGGGCTTGGCGGAGATGACGACGCCGTTCTGTTCCAGGAGCGTCTCCAACCCCTCGCTGGCGAAGGCAGGGATGCGCGTCTCGAACTGCGCGGCGGTGCGTGATTCCCGTCCTGAGGGGGGATACGTGAGGGGCTGCTTGAGCGTCCCCTGGATCAGGTCTCCCCGGCTGGTGATCTCCGAGACGTTGCCGGCCTGGACCTGCTCCTTGAAGGTGGTATAGGGGACGGTGATACGCTCGACGGCCGGCTCAGGCAGGATATACGGCGTGATCAGCCAGTTGACCACCAATAAGCCGACCAGCAGCCAGAGCCACCTGCGGGCCAGGAGATTGAAGTAGCGCCGCGGTCCCCGCTCCTCGTTCTCCGGCTTCTGCCCGTTGCCGCCGGGATTGCCCGCACCACGGTAGCGGGGGGCCTCGGGCCCCGGGGGCCGCGGGCGCGTCTCGTTCCCCGCCGTCCGAGTGGGGGGGGGCGAGTCGCGGCCGTTACTCGGCCGCTCGTCCCCTGCTCCCTTTTTCTTGGCCTCGCCGGGCTGAAAGATCTTCATGCCGGCCCAGCGGGGCCGATTCTCTATATCGTTGGCCATTGCCACTCCCGTCCCATACATCTTCCCACATCTGGACAACGGGTTCTAGCAAGGGACCAGGGCTCCGGGGCGAGCGATCAGCTGGCGCCGGCCTGAGCCCCAGCTTACGTCCCTTCTGGAAGGGCGGCCAGGACCCCCTCCGGCTGGCCGGCGCCCCGGCGCTTTTTCAGCTCCCCGGCGGCCGCCTTGGCCCGCAGCTCGGCGAGCAAGGCTTCGTAGGCCTGACGGTCGACGGGGACGTCGACGCTCTGGTCACGGAAGCCGGAGAGGAGCATGGCGTTGGCCAGCTCCAGGGCGCGCCGGCCGTCCTCGCCCGTGGCCACCAGGTCGGCCTCCCTGCCGGAGCGCACGGCGCGGACAAACTGGCGCAAGAGGGCGATGTGCCCGCTTTGTCCCCCGGCGGCCGGCGGGACTTCAATGTCCTCCCAGGCCCCGGCCGGCTTGGAGCCGTGGGGCGAGGTGAGGAGCTCCTGAGGCAGGCTCTGCTCCAGGCGGTACAGGCGGAGCTGGCGCTCGGCGACGGTGAGGCGCCCCCGGCTCCCGGCGAAGAGGAACTCCGTTCTCCCCGGCCACTCGGCCGTGGTGGTATAGAAGGTGTCCACCCGGGCGGTAGGCAGGGGGTGGGGGGGTGAGCCGGCCGGGCCATACTCCAGCAAGGCGGCCACGGTATTCTCCACCTCGATCTCGTGGTAGCGGGTGAGGACCGTGGCCTTGACGCGCTGGGGCAGCCCGGCCAGCCAGCAGTAGAGGTCGAGGTGATGGGGGGCCTGGTTCATGATCACCCCACCGCCCTCGCCTTCCCAGGTGCCACGCCAGCCCCCACTGTCGTAGTACGACTGGGTGCGGTACCAGCCGCTGGCGATAAAGTTCACGTGGTAGAGGTCGCCCAGCTCGCCCCCGGCGATCATCTCGTGAGCCCGAATGTAGGCCGGGGTCGTGCGCTGGTTGAAGTCGATGCCCAGGAGCACACCGGCGCGCCGGCAGGCCTCGATCATGCGGTCGGCCGCGCCCACGGTATGGGCGATGGGCTTCTCGCACAGGACGTGGACGCCCCGCCCGGCGGCGGCCACCACCGCCGCCTCATGCGACGGGTGTGGCGTGGCCACGACGACGAAATCTGGCCGCGTCTCGTCCAGCAAGGCCCCCACCTCTTCGAAGGCGGGGATGCCGTGTTCGGCACCCGGACGGCGGGCGCGGTCGCCCTCCACGTCGGCCAGCCCCACCAGGCGCAGCTCCCCCTCCTGCTGCAGTAACAGGGCGTTCTTGAGATGGTCACGCCCCATTACCCCCATCCCCACGATCACCGCCCTGACCGGTTCATCGACCACGCCATCTCTCTCCTTGCTCATGCTCGTGCGCTGGCCTGATTATGCCTCTGGCCTGATTATGCCTCTGGCGCTGGGGGCAGCGCCGGATCGCCGCCGCGCCGGGCATTCTCGGTCATCGATGGGGGAGCGCACCCTGGCCCACAGACGAGCGGTTGTTCCCCCGCACCAAGGACGTGCCCTAGAGATGCATTCGGGGTGCCTTGTCGGGGTGCATTGGGTGCATTGTGCATCGCATGGCCTCGTCGCGCTCCTGGCCGGGACGGTGCTGACGCCGGAGCCGTCGCCGGGCACGGTGGGGGTGCTCACCCAGCGGGGCATCATCCACCGCCTGCTCGCCCATCGAGGGGAGGTGCCCGCGGGGTCGCCTGTCTATGACCTGGGTGCCGAGGCCGTCTTGCTCCCCGGCCTGATCGATCTGCACACCCACGGGGGCTGGGGCCTGCGCTACACGGACGGCCCGGAGGCGGCCCGTACGATCCTGCGCCGGCGCGCTGAGTCCGGCTGCACCGGCGTGCTGATGACCGTCGGTGGCCCGCCGCCGGAGATGGTGGGGTGGCTCCCGGGTTTGGCGACGGTGGTGGGCGCCCCCACCGGTGGGGCGGTGGCCCTGGGCTTCCACGTGGAGGGACCGTGGCTCAACTGGGACGCCTGGGTCAGCTGGGGGGCGCGGTCAGGGAGCGGGCGGGAGCTGGTGCCACCAGATGCGGACGACTTCCACCGCATCCAGGAGGCGGCCGGCGGGGAGATCAAGCTCGTCTCTTGCGCCCCGGAGTTCCCCCAGGCCTTGCCGTTCATCGAGACGCTGGCCCGGGCCGGCGTGATCCCTTCCCTGGGCCATACCACCGCCTCCCCGGCGCTGGTGCACGACGCCATCCGCGCCGGGATCCGCCATGCGACGCATACCTTCAACGGCATGCAGCCGATGCACCACCGCAATCCCGGCGCCGCCGCCGTGGTGTGCACCGATCCGGGGGTGATCGCCGAGCTGATCCCCGACGGGGCGCACGTTCACCCCATCTTCCAACAACTGCTTTACCGCTGTAAAGGACCGGATGGAGTCGCCCTGGTCACCGACGGGACGCGTTTCGGGGGGCTGGCGCCGGGGAGGTACCAGGACGGGGAACGGACGTTGGAGATCCGAGATGATCTAGGCTGCTGGACGGAGGGGGGGACGCTCGCCGGGAGCGGCTCGCCGATTGACCGCGACGTGGCCGTGCTGACTGCTGTCGGGGGCGTGCCCCTGGCGCACGCGGCGCGGATGGGGGCGACGGTGCCGGCGGGGGAGCTGGGGCTGGGGACGCGCAAGGGGCGCCTCCTGCCGGGGTACGACGCCGACGTGACCGCCTTTGGGCCACTACCCGGGGCGCGCCTGGGGGGTGATCTCGGCGAGCCACCGGGGGCCGACCTGCGCTGCCTCATGACCATGGTGGCCGGGCAGGTGGTCTTTACCCACCAGGCCGGCGTAGGGGTGGTGGGGGCGGCGATCCCTGCGCTGGGGCCTCTTGACGCGGACGGGAGGCCAGCGGCGCCCGCTCAGTGAGGGGAGGAGGCCCCGGCGCCATCGGGGGCGTAGCGTGGTCCGGCGCGCTCGCGGTTGCCGGGGGGCTCGGCGGCGGCGAGACGTCCGGGTGGACCGGGGTCTCTAGATGGGCCGAGGTCTCCGGATGGTGCCGGTGGCCGTGGCGGTGGCCGGTGTGCGGGCGCGGCTGCCGGGCGAGGCGAACGAGGCGGTAGATCGTCCCCAGGGAGACGCCATAGATGGCCAGCCGCACCGCCTCGCCCAGGACGGGGAGGAGACCGGCCCCGAACTCGATACCGAAGGGGCCACCATCCAGGAGCGGAAAGATCACCAGGCAGGAGAAGAGCCAGGGGAAGACGGCAAACTGCAGCCCGCGCAGGGCGGCGCGGCCCCGCAGGCGCGGCTCGCCGACGAGGGCGTAGACGACGGCCCATGCGACGTGACCGATCACCTGGATAGGGACCGTGGCCAGGAGACCGACGAGGACGAGACGCTGGGGCGAGACCTCCAGCTCGGACGTGGATACGACGCTGGCAGTGGTGCTCTCCAGCCAGCGTAGGAGGGCCCGCTCCGGCGGGGTGTGGGCGACGATGGCGATCAGCCCCAGCAACCAGGCCACCACCAGCCCGGTCAGGACGCTGGCGGCCATGCCGCCGATCAGGCCGGCCTCTACCGAGCGCCGGCGCGACGCGGCCAGCCGGTACAGGGGCGGCGTGACCTCACGCGCCCGCCGGCTGAGCTGCCGGAGGAGGACGGCGCTGACGACGAGCAGGGCGCTGATGAAGACGAAGCGTACTGGGAGGCCACCGCTGCCCACGATACGCAGGACGGCCGGTCCCCCCCAGAAGCCAAGGGCGACGAAAATGCCGATGTAGAGCGACGAGCCGACGATCATCGCCGGGACGAACGTGCGGTAGGGCACGCGGAAGACACCGCAGGCCAGCGGGGCGGCCAGGCGCAGGCCGGGGACCTGGCGTCCGATGATCACCGAGAGGGGCCCGAGGCGGGTCACCAGCCGTTCCACCTGGGCGATGCGGTGGGCGTTGAGGTGCAGCAGCTTGCCGTAGCGGAAAAGGAGGGGACGGCCGCCCCGGCGTCCGATCCAGTAGAGGATCGACGACCCGATCAAGGTAGCCACCTGGCCGATGAGGAACGCCGTCAGGAGCGACATCCGGCCCTGGGCAACGCGTGTCCCCATCAAGACCATGGCCACGTCGGCCGGGAGGGGCATAGGGACGCCGCTCTCCTCCAGCAGGACGGCCAGGAAAATGAGCAGGCCCTCGTGGTGGCCGAACCAGTCCAGGAGGAGCCGCCAAGCCTGCTCCAGGCGGATCGGTAAGTCGTTGTTCACAGGTGAGTCTTTTGTGCCCGGCGGGGCACCAGCACGGAATGCAATCGGAACGCCGTACTGCCCGACCGGTGGCACAATGGAGCGTTCTCTAACCAGGTGTGGCCGGTCAGCGTCGTTCGTGCGCTTGGAGCGGTCCGACGCCGTCGGACTGACCCTGCAAGGTAGAGTAAAGGATCATGACCGTCTCTGTCTCCAAGGCGGCGCTGCGGGTCATTGGCGATCAAGTTGCCTTTTTACGGGCCTTCGTGCGCCACCCCCTGGCGGTGGGTGCGGTGGCGCCCAGCTCCCGCTTCCTGGCCGGGGCCGTTGCCGGGGTCGTTCCCCCAGGGGCGCGCTGCGTCGCCGAGCTGGGGCCCGGCACCGGCTCGATCACCCGGGCGCTGCTCCAACGCCTGGGGCCCGAGGCCACGGTCCTGGCCCTGGAGATCGACCCGGCCTTTTGCCAGGTGTTACGTCGCGACCTCCCCGACCGGCGGCTGCGAGTGGTGGAGGCGCCGGCCCAGCGGCTGCCGCAGGTCGCCGCCGAGCTGGGGGTTACCGTAGAGGCCGTCGTCTCCGGCCTGCCCTTCGCCAACTTCCCGGCCGCTATACGCCACGAGATCGTGGGCGCGGCGCACGGCACCCTCGTCGCCGGCGGGGTCTTCGCCGGGTACGGGTACGCCCCGTTCGCCCTCCCCCCGCTGTTAAACGTGCACTTCGGTGGGCATGGGACACGCTTCGTCTGGCGCAACCTCCCGCCGGCCTTCGTCTTCACGGCGCAGAAGCCGAAGTGGGCGTCTGCTAGGCCGCCCGACGGGCACGATCAGGGTTGATCGTCCCGTAGGGGGGCTCTTGCAACGGTGAGCGCCGCTCCAGCCAGATGAAGAACACGATGGAGAGGGCCAGGAAATAGATCAGCGCCCCGGGGATCCACATGATCAGGCCCCCCAGCTGCTGATCGGCCAGGGCGGAGAGGCCCAACACCCGCACTGCCCGCCAGTAGTGCGGGTAGATGGGCACCTCCGCCAGGGCGATGATGGCCCCCAGGATGGTCGGGGGCAGGGACTGGAAGAAGAGGTACAGCACCTGCCCCCCGTACGGGAGGCGGGGGTACTCCGGCAGGCACCCGCACACAGGCCACCACGTGGCCAGGCCCAGCAGGAGAAGGGAGCTATGCTCCAGGGCGTGAATGGCCGGGACGACGAGGGCCAGCTGGTAAAAGGCCGGGACGTGCCAGAGCGTGAACACGGCGTTGAAGAGGACAAAGGCGGGGATGGGCGTCAACAGCGTGCCGGCCAGCCGGCGGGCCAACGGGAGACGGAGCAAGGGACGCACCATCCATCCCGGCGTCCCCAGGAGGAGCAACGGCGGGACGACCAGAGTGATGAGGAGGTGCTGCACCATGTGCCCGGAAAGGAGATAGGTCTCTCCCAGGGTGTGGAGGGGCGAGAGCAACGCCCCGGCGGCGGTCAGGACGCCGGAGAAGAACGCCACTACCTGCCACGGCGAGAGGTGGCCGGGGCGCTCCGGTTGCATGGCCCCTGGAGGCTGCCAGCGTGGCGCCGGCCCCCCTAGGCGGAGGATAGTGCGCCGGAAGGGGCCGGCAGCCAGGGCGTAGGCCACGACGAGGCCCAACAGCCCGACGACGATATCGGGGAGAAACGGCCAACGTGTCCAGTCTCCGCCTTCGCCAGCCACTCCCGTAGTCCCCTGGTTCTTACGTCTAGTATTTACGTCTCAGGTTGTCCGCCCTCCGTGGTAAGGCGAGTATACCCGCATGGGTGCTCACATGGACAGCTCCTGCAGGCGTAGAAGCGAGCCCCCGAAGCTAGCGACCGGCCATCGGTGTGGCCACGCCTCCGGTCGTCCCGCCGGTGGCGCCACTTACGGCCGAAGTCCCGACGGCGGGGGTGCCGGTGCCCGGCTGAGTTTGCTCCACAACCGGCTCATATGGTTCACGATAGTGCGCCGTAAAGAGGGCCAGGAACGAGAGAAGCATCCCTACGGCCAGGAACAGCCCGAGCATCAAGAAGGCAGAGAATACCCGACTGTCGAAGCGCAGGTGCATGTAAAAGGCGGCGATCAGGCCGAACTTGAGGACGGCCATGGTCATCAGCGCCGGCAGCTGCGGGATCTCCGGGAAGTACGTCACCGCCACCTCGGCCGCCGTGATGATGAAGAGCACGATGAAGACCAGGACGTATCTCCCGGCCCCCGGGTGCCCGGCCTCCGGAGAGGGGGCGGCGTGCGTGCCCGGCACACCGGAGGCACCGTGTGGCACCGGCTGGGCCGGGTGAGGACGCTCCATGAATGCGTTCTCCTTACTCAGATGTCCCGACTACCACTGCAACGACACTTCCCCGGATACCCCAGTTCGCGTATTTCGATCTACAGACCGACGTTGCAGCGCTCAGCGTTTTGCAGCGCCCTTCCAGAAGGATTCCGGCGCCGGCTAGTGGCTCAGACCGCAAATACATGGTGTCCTCACCCGGTCAGATCATCGCCAATTACATGCAGCGTGACCCACTAGGGGATGAGATAGATCAAGGTGAAGATAGCGACCCAGACGATATCGACGAAGTGCCAGTAGAGCCCGGCAATCTCCGCCCCGATGTAGTTGCCGGAGTTAAAGCCCCCCCGCATTGCCCGCGCGAAGCAAGCCAGCAGCCAGATCACGCCCAGAAAGACGTGCGTCCCGTGGAACCCGGTGAGGACGAGAAAGCATTGCCCGAAGATGCCGCTGGAAAGGGTGACGCCCTCCTGGGCCAGCTTGGTGAACTCGTAAGCCTGCCCGCCGAGAAAGGTCGTCCCTAGGACGGCCGTGGCCAAGAGCCAGTAGGCCCCCGCCCGGCGCCGGTCGTGCTGGATGGCGTTCAAGGCCAGGACCATCGTCAGGCTGCTGATCAGGAGGATGAACGCCAGCAGGGCGGTGAAGTTAATCCCCAGGACTTCATGGGGCTTGGGATCCCCGGCCAGGATCAAGGGACGGTAGACAAAGTAACTGGCGATGAGGGCACCGAAGAAGACGCACTCGGAGCCCAAGAAGGCCCACATCCCCAGCTTGCGTACATCCAGCGACTCCAGCCCCGTCGGGGACTGGGCCAGCGGCTCACCGTGTCCTCGCGTCACGACTGCCATAGCGTTTCTCGCGCAGCCCCCTCGTGCTTTGGTGCTTCGGCGTCACTCGCCCAACTGCTGGGCACTGTTCTACAACGCGGCGCATCTGCCTCATCGCCCTGGCCTGGCAAGACGGCGGGGCCACAGGCGCAGCGCACGGTGCCAGATGGAGGCCTGTCCCCGCCGCCAGATGGGACGGCGCAGGTCCTGTTAATCAGAGACTTGTCTCACCCAGCCATAGACCGACACCACGCCGTAGACCAGACCGCTGACGAGGAACGTAATCTTCAACACCGGCGGGGCAAACAGGAGGGCAAAGGCGATCAGCACCAGACCAAAGGCCAGGATCACCGGGAAGATGGTCGGGTTGGGGAGGTGGAAGGCGTGGGCCGCGCCGCCCTGATGGGCGCCCTGCTCCCCCTCACCTGTAGCCGCGACGTCGTCGGCCGGGTGGCTAACGGCATCCACGTTCGTCCGAGGCGCGGTGGCGCCGTGCGCCCCCTCCGGATCGCGGTCTTCCCACAAGGGGTAGCGGCTGTAGACAACCGGCACGGCATCGAAGTTGTGCGCCGGGGGCGGGGAGGTGGTCGACCACTCCAGGGTGGCCGCCTCCCAAGGGTTATCCGGCACCACCTCCGCCGGCCGGCGCGCCGAGAGAAAGGCGTTGACGACGAAGATCAGGATAGAGATGCCCAGGAGGTAGGAGCCCAGCGTGGCCACGAGGTTCCACAGCTCGAATCCCTGGTTGGGGAAGTACGTGTAGATGCGCCGGGGCATGCCCTCCGTGCCCAGCCAGTGCATCGGAAAGAAGGTCAGGTTGAAGCCCACCATCTGCAACCAGAAATGTGCCTTGCCCAAGCCCTCGTTCAGGAAACGGCCGAACATCTTGGGCCACCAGTAATACAGGCCGGCAAAGAGGCCGAAGATAGATCCCCCGAAGAGGACGTAGTGGATGTGGGCGACGACGTAGTAGGTATCCGTCTGCTGGAAGTCTACCGGCGGTGAGGCCAGGGTGATCCCGGAGATGCCCCCAATGATGAAATTGGCAATGAAGCCACAGGCGAACAAGAGGGGAGTGCGGAAGCGCAGCGAACCCCCCCACAAGGTGCCAATCCAGTTGAAGATCTTCACCCCGGTGGGTACACCGATCAGGAAGCTCCCGGTGGCAAAGGCCCCGTTGGCGATCTCCCCCAGGCCCGTAACAAACATGTGGTGCGCCCACACGGTGAAGCCGAGGAAGCCGATGGCCACGCTGGAGTAGGCGATAAAGGAGTAGCCGAAGATCGGCTTACGGGAGAAGACCGGCAGCACCTCTGAGACGATCCCCATGGCCGGGAGGATCATGATGTACACCTCAGGGTGCCCGAAAAACCAGAACAAATGCTGCCACAGCAGCGGGTCGCCCCCCCCACTGGGGAGGAAGAAGCTTGTCCCGGCCAGGCGGTCGAACATGAGCAGGATGAGGGCGATGGTGATGCTGGGGAAGGCGAAGATGATCAGGAAGGAGGTGATCAGAGTCACCCAGGTAAAGAGGGGCAGGCGCATGAAGGTCATGCCCGGGGCCCGCATCTTGAGGATGGTGACAATAAAGTTCACTGCCCCGGCGATAGAGGCGATGCCCAGGAGCTGTAGTCCCAGGAGCCAGAAGTCAGGGCCGGTCCCAGGATTGAAGGGGCGCTCGGTGAGCGGAGCGTAGGCAAACCAGCCGGTGTTGGGCGCCCCGCCCATGACGAAGCTGAGATTCAGGAAGATCCCGCCGAAGAAGAACAGCCAGAAGCTAAAGGCGTTCAGGCGGGGGTAGGCCATGTCCGCCGCCCCTATCATCAACGGGACAACGTAGTTCCCCACGCCGACGCTCATGGGCATGACGCCCAGGAAGATCATCGTCGTGGCGTGCATCGTGAACACCTGGTTGTAGAGGTCCGGGTGGAGAAAGGTGTTCAGGGGGGAGATGAGCTGCGTGCGCACCAGCAAGGCCTCGAAGCCCCCGATGAGAAAGAAGGCCAGGGAGGCGGCAATGTACATGATGCCGATCTTCTTGTGATCGACCGTCGCCAGCCATTGCCACCCGTACCACTCGCGACGGAGCTCGAGCGGGGACGCTTCCTGCTGCGGGACGGGAACCGCGACCTGAGCTGCCATCTGTGTCTCTCTTCCCAATACCAGTCCCTGAACTACCGGTCCGCGAACTACCAGTCCCTGAGCTACCTAGTCGGTACCTTGCCCGGTCTACTTCAAGCTCTGGAGATAGGCCACCAAGGCGTCGACGTCCTGGTCGCTCAGGTTCAAGTTCGGCATCAAGTTCCCCGGCTTGACCGCCTGCGGGTTCCGCAGCCAGCGTCTCATGTTCTCCGGCGTATTTGTCAGCGTGTTGGCGGCGATGCTCCGCCGGCTCCCCACGTGGGTCAGCTCCGGGCCGACCCGCGCCTGGGCGGCCGTGCCGCGGATGGCGTGGCAGGTGACGCAGGCCCCGTTGGCAAAGACCTGCGCCCCGCGCGTCACGAGCGACTCGCTGGCCGCGCCGGCAGCGGGCGTCACCCCGGCGGTAGCGCCCGGCGTCGCCCCAGGTGTGACGCCGGCGGTAAAGGATGGGATGCTGCGCTCGTTGCGCACCCAGGCGTCGAACTCGCCTTGCGGCTGGGCCACCAGGAGCATGCGCATCATGGCATGCTGCACGCCGCAGAACTCAGAGCACTGGCCGCTGTAGACCCCGGCCTCGTCGGCCTGCAGGCTCATCTTATTGATCCGTCCGGGGATGGCGTCCATCTTCCCGGCCAGGTAGGGCACCCAGTAGCTGTGGATCACGTCGGCCGAGGAGAGCTCCACCTGGATCGGCACCCCCACCGGGATGTGCATCTCGTTGGCCGTGGTCACACCGAGGTCGGGGTACTGGAACTCCCACCACCACTGGTGGCCGATCACCCGTACGGTGATGAACTCCCCTGTTGGGGGCGTAGCCAGAACGGCCTGGGTGCGGAAGGTCACGGCCAGAATAACCGTCAGGATCAGCGCCGGGACGAGCGTCCAAGTGACCTCCAGGCGGGTGTTGCCATGGAGCTGGGCCGGCAGGGGATCTCCGGGGCGTCCGCGGAAGCGGAAGATGGCATAGAGGAGCAGCCCTTCGACGGCGAAGAAGACGACCACGGCCGGCCAGAACAGCCAGGTGACGAGGAGGTCATAGATGTGGTGGGCCGCCGGTCCCTTGGGGTTGAGTGTGCTTAGTGGATTGTTGGTCGTACAGCCCCCCAGCAGGGCGGCGAAGGCCAGCAGCAGCGTCGCCCAAAGCGCGATCCTGACTCGTGATGCCGCGCTACAGCGAGGCTCGCGGCGACGCGGATTACCCAACATGCACTGGTTGCTCCCAGACGCCGGTTGTAGCATGCTGCTATGTGCCGGTCAACCCTCTGCACCAGGATGGCACAACCATAGGGGATTACCGGGGCAAAGATGGGCGGAGGGCCTCACCCACCCGCCAGTTCTGGCCCTGGACCAGGGGGCTGGCCGTTGATGAACACCACCAACGCTTGCCCCGACCAGCGCTGGCGCCGGCTTTGCCCGCCGGTCAGACCCGTGGTATAGCACGCCTGACGACGAGCGTGAGCGGGACGATTAAGGCGGTGACGGCGGCCATGGCGGCGAACGTGACCGCCAGCCCGGCCCGGTCGGCCAGCAGGCCGTAGAGCAGCGGGGCCAGGGCGGAGGCCATCAAGCTGCAGGTGTAGTAGAGGCCATACCCGCGGGCGCGTTTGCCGACGTCTACCAGGCCGGCGACGGCGGCGTAGAGCACGGAAGACGTACCGTTGAGCACGAACCCCAGGGGGAGGAGGGCCATCAGCACCCAGGCCCCCGGGGTGGCGAGCGCGCCGAGGAGTGCGGCCGCGGTCACCAGCTCCGTGACCACGATGGTGGCCACCGAGCCGTAGCGGTCACTCAGCGGGCCGCAGAAGAACTTCCCGGCGGCGCCGGCACCGAAGAGGAGGGCGAAGGCGGCGCTCAGCATCGGCGGGGCCAGTCCCTTGGCCTGGAGCAGAAAGGGCAGGAAGGTGAGAGCGGCCCCCCGGGCGGCCGAGTCCAACATGCCGATGGCGGTGAGGGCGGCGAAGGGCGCCGGCCGGGGGATGCCCCAGCCACCACCGGCCGGCGGAGCCCGCCCCCCTACGGCCCCTTTGCCGGCGGGCCACGACTGCGGCGCCGCGGCGCCGCGGGCCACGACCAGGAGGTAGAGGAGGGCGAATCCCGCGCCCAGGGCCCCCAGCGTGACGCAGCCGGCGCGCCCGCCCCCAACAAAGGTGGCCCCGCCGACGAGGACCGGGGCCAACACCGTGCCGACGTCCCCGGCGAACATGAGCGTGCCGATGGCCGTACCCCCGCGCCGGCCGGCGAACAGGCGGGAGACGACAGAGGAGGCGACAGGATGCTGCACGCTTCCGCCGAGTCCGGCCAGGAGCGTGATAGCCAGCAGGGGCCCGAAGCCGGTGGCCATGGCCATGGCCAGCAGGCCGGCGCCGACCCAGCCGGTGCCTAGGGCGAGCAGGGCGTGCTCGCTGAAGCGCTCGGCCACGATCCCGGCCGGCACCTGGAACAGGGACGAGCTCCCGGAAAAGGCGGTCTTGACCAGCCCCACCTGGGCGTACGTTAGCCCCAGGTCGACGGCCAGGAACGGCAGAAGAGGATACACCCCGGCGAAGAGGGCGTCGTTGACGACATGCATCGCGGCGCAGGCGGACAGCTGCCGCTGCGGCGTCGTCCACGTCCAGCCCACCACGGGGTACCTCATTCCGTGGGCAGTACACATCGCGTGAGGCGGCGCTGGAGCGTGGCCTGGCGGGTCATGGAGGGGTGGCTTGTACCTGTTCCTCGGGACGGCGCTCTCCAGCGGGGATCATGCCTCACAAGTGAAGCGGCACGCCTACAAGAGGCACGCCTACGAAGGTGATCTGGCGCCCGGTCTTGACGGTGGACAGCCCCTGTCCCGAGGACGGGAGCCCAATAAAGGGCTCAGTAAAAGGCTCAGCAAGGGGCCCAGTATAGGGGGCCGGTCACACCGGTCACAGGGGAGGGTCGGCAATCCACAAGTCGTACACTGTCAGAGCGAGAGACGGAAGTGGCAACGTCCGTGCACACGTCGCTCCGGCGTCCGGCTGTGGTGCTCCGTCAAACGGTTGCAGCGGTGTTCGCCCCAGACTGGGGAACGCTGCACATCAGCCTTGACCGGGCAGTAGCACCGTCCCAGCCGCACGGGGATTCGCCCGCCCGCCGGGAGGGGGGACGCCAGGGGCGTCGCGCATCCTATCCTGTACGGTGGATTGGGCCCCTGGTGGTGTGCCTAGCGGCCCTGGCGCTGGGGGCTTGTCTGGGAGGCAGCCCAGTGGCTGCGCCAGGCGCACCCAGGGCGTCTGAGGCCTCCGCCAGAGAGGCGAGCGGGCGTGCCCCGGGGCCGGGCCGGGCTGAGGCGGAGCGTGTCGCCCGCAGCGCCACGTGGTCGCCGGGCCAACTCCAGGCGCACTTCGCGAAGCACGGGCGGGAAGGACCCTACGCTACGATCGAGGCCTACGACGCCAGCGCGCGGGAGACGATCCGTGTCGGGCGCGAGTTCACCTATCTCGACCGCACGACGGGGGCGCGCCGACGCGGATTTTACGATTTGTCAACGAATGGCTTTACAGGGGTGACTGAGGATGGGAGGCGGATCACCACGTACTTCCATCCCGACAGCGGCGAGCACTACGTGCGGGGCTTGCTGGAGTCCACGTACCGTTGAGCCGGGCCCAGCCTGATACCGGGGATGTCCAGCCCGTGGCCCGGGCGCCGGGGCCAGGGGGGCGCCGGCCTCTCCACGGGCCGGCGGCGCCGGTGCTGGAGCGCCTCTTCGCCGCGCGCGGGCTGCGCTCGGGTGAGTGGTGGCCATTCCTCGTCCAGGAGGAAGGTACGCCCCTCCCCGGGGGCCTCGAGGCCCTCAGCGGCTTCGTGCTCACCCGCAGCGGCGACGTCTACGGCTGGTGGTTGGACTGGGCGCCGGCAGACGCGGGCCTGGCGGCAGACGAGGGCCTGGCGACAGGTCGTACAGGGAGCGGTGGGATCGAGACGGGCGCGCCCGGGGCTCCCCAGGGGCGGTACGTTCTGGATCGATGGTGGCGAGTCGCTGCCCCTGAGCGCGAGTTCGCCGCCGACGCCGAGTACCGGGGGGCGCGGGAGCGCCTGGGGCTGCCGTAAGGCATGATGGTTCTTCTTCGGCTGACCTACCGACTGGCCGGCCGGCGACGAGGCTGCGCCATGCCCGGCGGCCGGCTGCCCTGCTAGCTCGTGCGACCCAGGCTTGTGGCCGGTAGCTCAGCTTCCAATCGGCCCCTGGGGTGGGGGTGGCGCGGGCGGCTCCGCTATGCCGGCGGCCAGCTTTTCAGCCGGCGTTGGTGGTGGGTAACGCTGTGCGTCGTGGCCATCTGCGCCGGTCTGGCCAGCCTGGGGGGCTGGCAGCTCGAGCGTCTGGCCGGCAGGCGGGCGCGGAGTGCCCGGCTGGCCAGCCGCCTCACGGCCCCACCGGTGGTGCTCACCGCTGCCACGTTCGCCGGCGGCGAAAACCAGGCGGAGCTGGCCTACCGGCAGGCTGTGGTGCGAGGCACCTTCGACTACAGCCAGGAGATCGCCCTGATCAACCAGGTCTGGAAGGGGCGGCTCGGCTTCCACCTGCTCACCCCGCTGGTGCTGGAGGGGAGTGACCTTGCCGTGCCTGTCGACCGCGGCTGGGTTCCGGCGCCACCTGTGCCTACACCGCTGGCGGCGGCGCCCTGGGCAGAGTACCGTGCGCCCGCTGCGGGCGGGCCGGTCGAGGTCAGGGGGTGGATCCGCCCGGATCAGGGGGCTGGGGGGCATGGTGGCCAGGCGGGGCGCGACGGCCTGGTCTCCAACCTCGACCTGGCGGGGTTGCAGGCCCAGGTGACTCATCCCCTTCTACCGGTCGTCGTTGTGCAGCTCCCCGATGCAGGGGCCGCTGGGGGTGGTGTCCAGGGGGTATTGCCGTACCGGCGGCCCCCGAACCCAGACCTCGGGGAGGGCGTTCACTTGATCGCGGCCGTGCAATGGTTCGCCTTTAGCTTGATTGGGGCGGCCGGCTACATCATCTACCTGAGCCGGCAGATGCCCCTCCCAGCGGCGCCTCCTTCCTCGGCGCCATCTCTCCGTCCGCCGTAACATTGCGGGCCAGATCGGCAAGGTTGGCGCGGCGAGGGTCTGTCTGGGAGCCGGGGGGGCGGAAGAGAAGCGGTGGTAAGTAGTGAAACGCCGGGCGCGGTGGGGGCTCTGGAAACAGGAGATGACGCAGGCATGCCGGGCGGGAGCGCCGTAGGCTGGCCCAAGCGAGCCCTGGATACACCGGCGCTGATCGTAGATCTTGACGTCCTTGACCGAAACGTGGCCCGCATGTCGGCGACGTTCCGGCGCGCCGGCGTCGACTGGCGCCCGCATACCAAGGGGGTGAAGGTGCCGGCCCTGGCCCACCGCCTGCTGGCCGCCGGGGCAATTGGGGTGACCTGTGCCAAGGTCAGCGAGGCGGAGGTGATGGCCGCTGCCGGCATCCGCGACATCCTGATCGCCAATGAGATCATCGGCGCGGGCAAGGTACGCCGCCTGGCTCACCTGTGCAGCCAGGCCGACGTCGTCGTCGCCGTGGACAGTCCCATGGGAGTGGCCCAGCTGGCGCAGGCCGCCCGGCTGGCGGGGACGGCGCCGCGGGTGGTGGTAGAGGTGGACCTGGGGATGGAGCGGTGTGGCGTCCCCCCAGGCCAGGCGGTGGTGACCCTGGCGGAGCACGTGGCGAGAT
Source organism: Chloroflexota bacterium (assembly GCA_030447525.1). Classification (GTDB taxonomy): domain Bacteria; phylum Chloroflexota; class UBA11872; order UBA12225; family UBA12225; genus JAUJOR01. The sequence goes on from JAUJOR010000018.1 coordinate 86,313, forward strand.
CTGCGCCCCTGCGCTTCGCCGGGGTGATGGGCTGGGAGGGCCAGACGGTGGCCATACCTGACCCGGCGACCAAGCGCGAGGCCATTGCCGCCGCCGTGGAGCGCCTCACCGACTCGGCGGCGCGGTGCCGCGCCGCCGGCCTGCCGGTGTCTATCGTCAGCTGTGGGGGTACCGGCACCTACCAGACCTCGGCTGCCCTCCCGGGGGTGACGGAGGTGCAGGCCGGGGGCGGGATCTTCGGTGACGTCTATTACCGTGACCACTTCCACGTCGACCACGAGTGCGCCCTCACCGTGCTGGCCACGGTGATCAGCCGCCCCACGCCGTCCATGATCGTTACCGACGCCGGCTTCAAAGCGCTCAGCAGCCAGCAGGGCACGCCCGAGCCGCTGGGCCTTTCCCCGGGGCAGGTCGCGGCCGTGCAGCTCTCAGCCGAGCACGGGCGCGTCCGGTTGCACCGGCCGGACACGACTATCGGGATTGGCGATCACCTGGAGTTCGTCGCCGGCTATTCGGACTCCACGGTCATGCTCCACGACGTCCTCTACGCCGCGCGCGCGGGCGTGGTGCAGGCGGCCTGGCCCATCGCCGGCCGGGGCAAGTTCCAGTGAGGCTCTTGTGCCCGGTACAACACAACCCGGCCAGTGCAACGATGGCGCGTGTTCTCACGCCGGAAGGAACTGTACGCCGTACAACACAACCCGGCCAGTGCAACGATGGCGCGTGTTCTCACCAGGTGACCACCTCCTGGAGAGGCACGCGGATGTAGCCCCGGTAGGCTACCTGTCCACAAACAACGGCTGATCGCTGCGGGGGACGATGCCCCGGCGCTCGGCCGTCTGGAGGAGGTGGCGGATGGCCCCCTCGCCGGCGGGGCCATAATCCTGGGTGTAGTGATTGACGTAGAGGGCGATGTGCTGGCGCATGACGGCGTCATCCATTTCCTGGGCGTGCCGGCGCACAGCCGGCCACACGGCGTCTGGATGGGCGTGGGCGAAGGCCACGCTGGCGGCCAGGGCATGGTCGGTCCGGCGGATGAGCCGGGCACCCAGGTCGCGCCGGATGGCGATGCCCCCCAGGGGGATGGCGTGGCCCGTCTCCTGCTCCCACCATTGACCCAGGTCGATCACCTCGCGCAGGCCGTACTGTGGATAGGTGAAGCGGCTCTCGTGGATGATCACCCCGGCGTCAACCGCCCCCTCCTGGATGGCCCCCATGATCTGGTGGAAGGGCATCAGCCGGAGATCACGGGCGTCGGGGGCGAAGAGGCCCAGGAGGAGCGCCGCCGTCGTCAGCCGGCCAGGGATGGCGATGCGCTTCCCGGCCAGATCTTGCGGCCTCAGGGCCTCGCGGGCCACCACCAGCGGGCCGCAGCCGCGGCCCAGGGCGCCACCGGCGTGGAGCAGGGAGTAGCGGTCGCGCAGGTGGCCATAGGCGTGGAAGGAGACCTTGGCGATGTCCAGTTGCCCTTCGCTCGCCAGGCGGTTTAGCGTCTCGATGTCCTCCAGGCGCTCCTGTACCGGGGGCGCTCCCGAGATTCGCCCTTCTACCCAGCCGGTGAAGATGAAGGTGTCGTTGGGACAGGGCGAATACCCCAGCGTCAACGCATCCATGGGATGGCCCCGCTCGCCAGATACACGTTGTTGAGCGTCATGGTTGGCCACCGGCCAGTTCGGCCCCGTGGGCGACGAGCCGGCGCACGGCGCGCTGGGCGCCGGCGGTGGCGGCGGCGATCTGCCAGCGTGACCGGTCGCGATCTTCTACCAGGTTGCTCACCCCGCGCAGCTCCAGGAAAGGGAGATCGTACAGGGCGCAGACGTGGGCGGCGGCCGCCCCTTCCATACTTTCGCACAGGGCGCCAAAGCGCCGGTAGAGGGCGTCCCCCAAGGCGCGCGCGCCGGTGACCTGGGAGAGGGTGAGGAAGGGGCCGCATGGCACCCCCGGGCGATTCCCGGCCCCCTTACCCCTATCCTCGCCTGGCGCCCCCGGGGAGGGTTCAGGGCTGTCGGGGGCCAGGAGGCGCACGGCGTGGGCGACGCGCTGTGGATCGAGCGGGAAGCGGTTGAAGCGGGGCGGGGCGCCGGCCACCACGGGGATGCCGATCAGATCGGCCGGCTGCCACCCCTGCGGCGTGAGCACCCCGAGGTCGCCGTAGATCTCCTCACTGGCCACCACGACCGATCCTGCGGGGACGCCCGCGGGGACGTAGGCCCCGCCGATCCCGAACTGGAGCACCAGCTGCGGGCGCCGACGCTCCACCTGGCAGGTCAAGGCGTGGGCCGCGTTGACCGGGCCTATACCACTGTATACAAGCCGGCACAGGGCGCCGTCCAGCCGTCCGCAGACGACGGTCTTCCCGGCGACCGTGGCCGTCACCGGCTCCTGGAGGGCGTGGGCCAGGCCCGCCCCCTCGGCGGCGGTGGCGCAGAGGAGCAGGAGGTCGCCATCATCCATCGTGGCAGTCACGCCTGGCAGTCACGGCTGTACTGTACTGTTTGTTACCTTCACCTCCGGCCCCTCTGCCAGGGGCGTAGAGGGGGATCTGTGTCTCCGGCGGGCAGAGTGATTCCCTCCCGCCGCACTCCCTCTCGCCACCGGGAGCAGGGGGTTGAGGATCAGGCGATGCTTGCCGATACGTTGCCCGTCCGCTCTCGTTGGGAGAGGCGGCTGGGGGGCGGAGCCATAGGGAGCCATAGGGAGCCATAGGATGTTAAGGAGGGGCTGAATGCGTGTGCTGGTGACCGGCATCACGGGGCGGATCGGGGCCAACCTGGCGGCCGCGCTGGTGGCCCTGGGGCACCACGTGCGGGGGCTGGTCTGGCCGCGGGATCCGCGGACGGAGAAACTCCGTGGGCTGGGCCTGGAGCTCCAGGAGGGGACGCTGACTGAGGAGGCTGACGTGCGCCGGGCGGTGGAGGGGATGGACGCCGTCTACCACCTCGGCGGGGCGTTCCAGGGGGGCGGGCCCTTCACCGAGGCAGAGTACTTCGAGATTAACGTACGAGGGACGTTCCTGATGCTGGAGGCGGCCCGCACCCCCTCACCGGTGCAGCGCTTCGTCTTCGCCAGCACCGACGCCCTCTACGAGAAGTACATCCCCGGAGGCATGCCGACGCCCATCACGGTGGAGATGCCCCGGCGCCCCCGCGGCTGGTACGCCCTCTCCAAGTCCTTGGGTGAAGAGCTCTGCCAGGGCTACTACGGCACCTACCGTCTCCCGGTGGTGGTGCTACGCTTCTCGCTGGTCGTGGGCGCGGGGGAGATTGTCGACTTCCCGCAGTTCTACTTGAGCAAGCAGATGGCCAGCACTCCGGAGCTGGGGGCCTTGTGGGAGGACGAAGAGCGACTGGTCATCCTCAAGGACGCCCGCGGCCGGCCGTACAAGAAGCATATCGCGGACGTGCGGGACATCGTCCACGGCTGCCTCTGCGCCCTGCAGGCGCCAGAGGCCCCGGGGGAGGTCTTCCAGCTCGGCGGGCCGCGCCCGTTTACGTGGGACGAGGCCGTGCCCTACCTGTCGCAGCGCCTGGGCATCCCGTACGTCGAGGCCAGCGCCAAGGGGACGCCGACGTACTACGAGTACGACCTCACCAAGGCGCGCGAGCGGCTCGGCTTTCGTCCTGAGTACGACATCACGCGGATGATCGACGACGCCCTGGCCTTCCGCGCCGGGGAAGGGATCGGCGTGCTCCCGACGAAGTAGCACGTCCCCCAGCTCTGTATTCGTCTTTTTTCTACGTACTTTTCTCTCGGCGTGCTCCGGTCTCGGCGTGTGCCACGTGGCGCACCCTTCGGCGCTCCCGGCGCCGGGGTGTGTACGGCATGATGAGGATATCCTCCAGGGGATGGCCAGGACGAGGCGATGGGGTGGCGGGGGGCGCCGGCGGGTCGGCCGGGCCACCGCCGGCGCGCTCGGGGTGGCCGTCCTGCTGGGGCTGCTCTGGCTGGCGACGACCGAAGACGTGCGGGTATGGCCGGCGCGTAACACGCTGCAGTACAAGGCCGTCACATGGTGGTGGGCCCGCGCCGGGGGGCCGCCCGGTGAAGCGACCGGCGACGCTCCCGGTGTGTCCAGGGGCGCGTTGCGGGGCGTCGTGCGCGATGCCCAGGGACGCCCCGTAGCCGGGGCGCGTGTCCTGGTGACGCAATGGGACGGCACGACGTACGACGCCCCCGGAGGGGGGGACGGGTCGTACGCCATCGTGGGCCTGCCGGCAGGGCGCTACATCCCGGTGGCCGGCGCCGCCGGGTATGCCGACACCGCCCTGGGCACTCCCTGGTTGCCCTGGACGCAGGTGCACGTCCCGCCGGGCGGGGTGGCGCGGGCCGATGCCGTCCTCTCGGCCGAGGGGATGCGCCCGGCCACGCCGGGCACGGCCCTGGTCGTGGGCGATCCCCAGGGGCTGGAGTGCGTGACACCCCTGCCGAGCCGAGCGACGCGGCGCCGGATCGCCTTTTCCAGCGCCGGGCGCGATAATCAGCTCACTTTCCTTTATACGCCCCCACTGCCCTCGCCGGCAGCGCCGGCGGGGGATGGGGCTGCTAGGGCTGCGGGGGCTGCGGGGGGGTGGCCGCTGCTCCTGACGGTGTACCCTGGACCGGCGGACGGGTGGGAGTGCGCCAGCCTGCCCCTGGCCGCCGCCGGCTACGCCGTGCTGGCCGTTGGCCCGGCCTATAGCTTCGAGCTGGAACGGGACGTGGACGAGCTGGCCCGGCTGCTCGGCTTCGCCCGCGCCGGGGCGCTCCCCGACGTCGACGGGACGCGCGTCGCCGTGCTGGGGGGCAGCTACAGCGCCCTGCACGTGCAGCGACTGCTGCGCCGGCGGGACGCCGGGGAGGTGCGGGCGACGGTGCTTCTGGGGGCGCCGAGCGACCTCTTTGACGTGCGCCGGCGGTTTGAGGATGGGACGTTCGTCCCGCCCTTCGGCCTCGACCAGGCCTTGATCGCCCTTGGCTTCCCCGACCGCGAGCCCCTACGCTACTGGCGCTACTCCGGGGCGTTCCACGTCCGCGCCGACCTACCGCCCACGGCGCTCATTCACAGCCGGCGCGACGAGGTGGTGCCGTTCCAGCAGAGCGAGGCCCTGGCCCGCCGGCTGGCCGAGGCCGGCGCGCCCTACCAGCTCCACGTGTTCGACGCCGCCGGCCACTATCTCCTCTCCGAGGACGCCGATTCCCGGGAGATCTACGATCTGACGGTGGCGTTCCTGGAGCGCCACCTCAGCCCCAACTGATCGCTACCTGGACGGCGAACCCCTGGGCAGCAGGCGGTTTTTCTCAAGCGGCCCTTCTCAAGCCGGCGGGTAGCGATCTTGCCGGCGTGGCTCTACCCATCACCTCCAGCCGGCTCCCGACGATGATATCCTTGGTACGGCGGGAATAGTGCTAGCTGAATAGCGCCAATCCGTGACCGACGGGCAGGGCACGAGTCAGGGGAGCGGCGAAGGGATGGGCTGGCAATTCAGGCGCAGGGGCGTGATAGGGGACGTGGTCTCCCTCTCGCTCGTGGGCGCCCTCAGCTACGTCGTGGCCTCGGCGGTGAATTTCTACGAGCACCTGCACGACCTGTTCGACGCCAACGAACCCATTCAGGCCGACGAGCTGGTCTTCGTCGTCGCCGCGGTGGCCATGGCCTTCTCCGTGCGCCGGTGGCTGCAGGCGCGCCGGGAGGTGGCCGAGCGCCGGCGGGTGGAGGGGGCCCTGCGCGAGAGCGAGGAGCGCTACCGCCTGGCCGTGCAGGCCACCCGGGACGTGGTATACGACTTCGACCTCTCGACAGAGACCATCGTGTGGAGCCCCGGCGCCCTGGAGACCTTCGGCTATACGCCAGAGGAGATGAGCGCGACGAACGCAGACTGGGCGGAGCGCATCCACCCGGAGGACCGCGCGCGGGTCGTGGCGGTGACCCAGGCGGCGCTCGCCCGCGGCGGGCCGTACGGCATGGAGTACCGCAGCCGCAAGAAGGACGGCGACTACGCCGAGGTGACCGACCGGGGCTGGGTGGTGATGAACGCCCAGGAGGAGGCAGTGCGGGTAGTGGGGGCGGTGAAGGACGTCACCGAGGGCAAGCGGGCGGCGGCGGCGATGCTGGAGGCGCGGGACGTAGCGCTCGCCGCCTCGCAAGCCAAGTCCGAGTTCCTGGCCAACATGAGCCACGAGATCCGTACTCCCATGAACGCCATCCTGGGCATGGCCGACCTGCTGGCGGAGAGCCACCTGTCGGCCGAGCAGCAGGAGTACGTCGGCATCTCCCGCCGGGCGGGGGACGCCCTGCTCTCGCTGATCGACGACATCCTCGACCTGTCCAAGGTGGAGGCCGGGCAGCTGCGGCTGGAGACGGCCGACTTCGACCTGGGGGAGCTGGTGGAGGGGGCGGTGGAGGTGCTGGGCGCGCGGGCCCACGCCAAGGGGCTGGAGTTGACCTGCGAACTCGACCCGGACGTCCCCGCCGCGGTACGGGGTGATCCGGGCCGCTTGCGCCAGGTGCTCCTGAACCTCCTGGGCAACGCCGTCAAGTTCACGGAGCGGGGGGAGGTGGTCCTGCACGTGGCGTGGGCCACGTCCCCCGGCGACGCGGAGGACGCCTCGGCGGCGCCCGCGGCCGCCTCCCCGCCCCTGGCCCGCACCAGCCCGCTAGCCTTGCGGTTCTCCGTGCGGGACACGGGGATTGGCATCGCCTCCGCAAAGCAGGCCACCGTCTTCAGCGCCTTTACGCAAGTGGACGCCTCCACCACCCGGCGCTACGGGGGCACCGGGCTGGGGCTGGCTATCGTGGAGCGCCTGGTAGAGCTGATGGGCGGGCGGATCGAGGTGGAGAGCGCGCCGGGACAGGGCTCCACCTTCGCCTTCACCGTGTCGCTGGAGGCGGCCGTCCTGACCGGGGCCGCGCCAAGCCCCCTGGCGCCGGCGATCGAGCTGCGCGGGGCGCGGGTGCTGGTGGTGGACGACAACGCCACAAATCGACTCATCCTGCGACGCCTGCTGGTCCCCTACGGGGCGAAGGTAGAGGAGGCGGACGGCGGGGCCACCGGGCTGGACGCCTGGCGCGACGCCCGAACGGCCGGGACTCCCTACGACCTCCTGCTGCTCGACCAGCGCATGCCGGACATGGACGGCTTCGAGGTGGTGGCCCGGCTGCGAGCGGAGGGCGCGGCCGGGGACACGCTGGCCGGCGCCATCCTCATGCTCAGCTCCGACCGGCGGGCGGGCGACGCCGAGCGGGCGCGCGCCCTGGGTATCACCCGCTACCTGGTCAAGCCCATCAAGCGCGCCGCCCTGCTGGCAGTTATTGCCACCACCCTGCGGCCCCTCGCCAGCGCGCCGGAGGCGCCGGACGCGGCGACGGTCGGAGGCGACGGGGAGGCACCGCTACCGGTCGGCTCTGAGACGGGGCTAGGGTGGGGGAGCGCCGGGACGCCGGGTGGCGTCCAGGGGCCTGAGTCGCACGGGAGCGCCTCCGTCGATACCGGGGTGCGCCCGGGCAGTGTTGCGCGAGGCGCCGCGACGCCCGTCCGGGTAGTGCGGCACAGACCAGTTGAAGGCGCACCCTCGTTGGCGGCGTCAGATCCTCAAGGGGCGGCGCCCCGCGCCCGGCGCCTGTTGCTGGTGGACGACTCGGCGGACAACCGCCGGTTGGTGGAGCTGTACCTCAAGGGCCGGCCCTACGCCCTGGACACGGCAGACGACGGACAGGCCGGCCTGGCCAGCTTTCAGGCCGGGGAGTACGACCTGGTGCTGATGGACGTGCACATGCCGGTGATGGACGGGCTGGCGGCGACGCGGGCCATCCGCGCCTGGGAGGGCCAGGGGCACCGAGCGCGCACGCCCATCGTCGCCCTCACCGCCAGCGCCATGACCGAGGACGTCCGCCGGGCCCTGGACGCCGGCTGCGACGCCCACCTGGCCAAGCCGGTCAGCAAGGCCGCCCTACTCGGCGCCCTTACCCGGCACGAGCGGCCGGACGGCGCGCCGGCCGGGACCGACTCTCCCCCAGACGAGCCCGGGGGGGGGGGGGGGGGGGGGGTGGGGGCGGCCCGCGCCCCCCCCCAGCCGGGCAGACACCCGCCGCCCCCCCCACGCCCCGGCCGGCCGCGCGCCACTCCGGCGCCCCCGCACGCCCCCCCCCCCCCGACGACGCGGGGGGGCGCGCGGACGCGCCCGCGCCCGCCGACCGCACCCACCCCAGCCCCC
>JAUJOR010000019.1:0-26345 GCA_030447525.1 Chloroflexota bacterium
GGTGCGCGACGTGCAGGCCGGCGCGATCGCGGCCACCGCGCAGCAGTACCCGCTCAGGATGGCCGAGCTGGGGGTGGCCGCGGGGATGGAGTTCATCCGCACCGGGAAGCGGCCCGCCGGCTCCACCGGCACCGGCGCGGCGCTGGTGGCGGCGCGCCCGGTGCCGGGGGTGGAGAGCCAGGACGTGAGCGCCGGCCTGCGGCTGTGCTTCGGCGACCGGTAGCCCCGGGGGCGGCCGGCGACGCGGGCGCGGCGGCCCCGGCGCCGCCGCGCCTGACGATGACCCCGGCCGCGCTGCTCGGGCGCCTCACCGCACTTCCCCGCTGCTCACCGTGGGACACCAGAATCGCTCGATGTACCCGATCACCAGCTCCGTCCCCGCCTCGTGGCTGACGTAGGGTGGCCGGGCCGGGTTGTACATCGTGTCCGTCAGGTCGCGGATCAGGGCCACGTCAACGCCCCAGCGGACGAGCTGCTTGATGGCGAAGCTGCGGTTGATAACGCACATGTTCGTATGCACCCCCATGACCAGGACGTGGCCGATCCCCTGTCGTCGATAGACGGCGTAGAGGTCTTTGCCGTTATCCGAGACCACGTCCCGCGCATCGTCGATCTGGATCGCCGGGTGCTGGCGCGACCAGGGATAGGGCATGCCCCGCTCGTACTTCGGGTGGGCGTGATCGGGCGCCGTGTCGCAGCCCCCGTCCGTGGCGTCGATCGGTAACGGCGGGTCGTCGTGCTCGAGATCGCTTGGGGGGTCGACCCGAGGGGTATCGAGCACCCGCTGCCGCGCCGCCGTCCCCTCGTAGAAGGACATCGTGTCCGAGGGGGCGTGGACGATCAGGACGCCTCGCTCTCGCAGGTCCGCGACGAGGCGAGACATGCGGGGGAGGAGCTGCTCCAGGCGCTCTTCCGCCCCTCGGCAGGTGTGCCGGTCCCACACGTCGCACAGCACCAGGGCCGTTTCCCGCGCCGGCCAGCTGCGCGTCTCGATTCCTGGCTCCCAGACGGCGTACCCATCTTGCCGTACCAGGCGCTGCCGGCGCAGTGACAGCTGGTGCGAAAATGGACCATTCTCACCCGGGATGGTGACGGCGAGCCGTCGGTACGACTCAAGAGAGTTAGGTGCACCCATCTGCTTCTCCTTCTTGAGTGGGGGCACCTGCTTGAGAGCAGGTCAGCCCTCGGCGCCTGGAGCCCTGAGACTCAGGTAAGCCAGGGGTCGAACCAGGCCGGCATCCAGGCTCTCCTGCCCGCCGGGCCCCGGTGGGAACAGGACGGCGGCGGCGGCGCGGACGAGGGTCTCCCTTCGAGTGGGCATGGCGTGGCTAGCCGTGGCGTAGGACGCGCCCGGCGCGGGCGCCGGTGTGCTCCCCGTCCAGTACCGTGACCGTGCCGTTGACCAGGACGTGCCGGATCCCCTCGGCGTAGCGGTGCGGATCGGCGAACGTGGCGGCGTCGCGCACCGTGGCCGGGTCGAAGACCACCAGGTCGGCGTCCATCCCCCACCGCACCAGCCCCTTGTCCCCCAGGCGCAGGCGCGCGGCCGGGACGCCGGTCATCTTGCGGATGGCCCCTTCCAGGGAGAGGAGCCGGCGCTCGCGGACGTAGTGAGCCAGGACGCGGGGAAAGCAGCCGTAGCTGCGCGGGTGGGGCTTGCCCCGGCCGAGCGGGCCGTTGGCGCGGAGCGAGGAGCCGTCCGACCCGATCATCGACAGCGGGTGACGGAGGACATGGTCAACGTCCCCTTCGTCCATGATGAAGTGCAGCATCCCGGCGCGCCCCCCTTCCTCCAGCAGCAGGTCGAACAAGACGTCCACCGGCGCCATGTGGCGCAGCTCGCCGATCTCTACCAGCGTCTTGCCCTGCAGGGGTTGATTGGCCGCCGTCTGCACCGTGGTCGCGTAGATGCGGTCCCACTCCCGGCCAAAGGCCAGCACCTCCGCGCGCAGCCGGGCGCGGGCCCCGGGATGCCGCAGGCGTCCGAGGAGCGTCTCTCGGCCCCCTTCATGGGCCCAGTCGGGGATCAGCTGGGTCAGTCCGGCGCTCCCGGCGGTGTACGGGTAGACGTCGAACTGGACGTCTACCCCGCGGTCGTTGGCCCACTCGCTCAGCCGGGTGACGAAGGGCATGCGCCCCCAGTTGGGCCGAAAGGCCGCCTTGTGGTGGGCGATCTGAACGGGGACGCCGGCCCGCTCGCCCACCTCGATGGCCTCGGCAGTGGCTCGGAACAGGGTTTCGCCCTCGCCGCGGATGTGGCTGAAGTATAGGGCGTCGTGGCGTCGCAGCGTGCCCCCCAGGGCGACCAGCTCCTCGGTGTCGGCGTAGCTGCTCGGCGGGGTCATCAGGCCGGAGGACATGCCGAAGGCCCCTGCCGACAGGGCTTCCTCCAGCAGGGCCTGCATCCCCGTCAGCTCCTCGGGCGCCGGCGGGCGGTAGTCGAAGCCCATGGCGGCGCTGCGCACGGTGACGTGCCCCACCAGGGGGACGACGTTGACCGAAGGGCGCTCCGCCTGCAGCCGGTCGAGGTATTCCCCGTACGTCCTCCACGTCCAGTCCTCGCCCCAGGGTAGGGAGCCGAGGGAGCTGGCACGGGCGCGCACCTCACCGGCGTACTTCCCGGAGAGGGGAGCCGGGCTGGAGCCACAGTTGCCGATGACTTCCGTGGTCACGCCCTGCCGGATCTTGCTGTGAGCCTGCGGGTTGAGCAGCAGGGGCAGGTCCGAGTGGGTGTGCGGATCGATGAAGCCGGGGGCGACGACGCACCCGCCGGCGTCCAGGCGCACCCCCGCCCCCGCCCCGGCAAGGTCGCCGATGGCGGCGATGCGCCCCCTCTCAATGCCCACGTCTGCCCGGTACGCCGGCCCCCCTGAGCCGTCAATCACCTGCCCGCCGGCCACGATAACGTCCATCGTCGTTCGCCTCCCCTTTCTCCCTCCCAGCCAGGGCGGTTCTCTCTTGCCGTCACCCGGCCCTTAGGGCCCGCCGGCGCTCCGCCGGTGCTCCGCCGAGGCGCGGGGGACGTGCCGGCGCCAGTGGCCGGGGAAGATATCCCGGGGCTCCCAGGCCAGCAGGCGCTTGGCCTTCTCGGCGTTGAACTTCCCCTGGGGCAGGTCGGTGGTGATGATGAACGGCTCGTAGGCGTGGGGCATCGGTGGGGCCTCGACGGCGGCGCGGAACGCCCGCCCGGTGTCCCCCCAGGAGACCAGAAATGGGGAGGCGCCCGGCAGGCGCTCGGTGGCCTCCGCCGGCTGGAAGACGTGGAAGTAGAGGGCGATCACCTCCAGGCCCTGCGTCTCGGCAAAGGAGCGAACGGCCTCCTGTCCCAGGTACTTGGTGAGCAAGTAATACCCCGTCCCGGGACGGGGAGGGGCTTCCACGGTGACGTCGAAGTCGTGCCAATAGTGGCCGATGATCACCTCCGGGCCGGTATGGACGACGCGCTTGATCCCCTGGGCGACGGCCGCCTGCATCACGTGGTAGGCGCCCATCATGTTCACTCGGAAGCTCAGCACCGGATCGGGCCGCACGACGCTGAGATTGATGATGGCATCCATCCCCGCAGCGGCCCTCAGCACCTCGTCCGGCTTGGTCACGTCTACCGGCACGAACTCATGCTCGCGGGCGTGCGGGCGTGCCGGCCAGCGATCGGCCCGCGCCGGGTCCTGCTGGTGCGGGTGAGGCTCGTTCGGGGGCCGGACATCGGTCAGCCGCAGGGTGTGGTCCCTCTCCAGCTCGGCAATGGCGGCGGCCGCTACCGGCCCACCGGCGCCGTACAGCACGATCTTCATCGAATCACCTCCCCTCCCAAGGGCGCAGCGCCCAGTGGTGACGCAGTGGCGGCAACACCGCCGTGGGAGCGCCCTCGTCCCCCAGCTGCGGCAAGGGCGCTCAGGACCTGGGACTTTCGGGCGCGGCGTAGCCCAGCGCCTGCCGGGCCAGGGCCGACGTGTAGCGGGCCTCCGGTGCCGGTGCGGCGATGTGGTAGACCTGCCAGCGGTGTCCCCGCTGCCGGAGATCCTTTTCCAAGGCGTCCAAGGCGCGCTGCACGGCGTGTACGGCGTCCGTCAAGGGCAAGTCGGAGAGGGGCACGCTTGATTCGGGCGCGGCCGGCGGGCCGGTCTCACCCCCGTTCCCCGAGGCCACGGCGAGCCGGGCGAAGCGCAGGCAGATGATGCTGGGCGGGGCCTTGAGCTGGACGTCACGCGTGAACTCCCGCGCCGTCAGCTCCGCCAGGTAGGGGGCCATCTCGGCCGGATGGGGGCGCGGGCGCGGGCGCCACTGCTCGTCGACCTCCAGATCGTCGGGGTAGGCGTCCATCACCGCCAGGGTGCTGCCTTGCACCACCCGCCGCACCCCCTGCTCGGTGGCGGCCGTGAGCAGCACGTGCGTCCCCCGGGCGGCGGCGTCGAGGATCTCCGCCGGGGCGTTTGCCGGCATCGTCTCCGGGAGGGCCAGGGGCGCCAGGTGCACAATGACCTGCACGCCCTCCAGCAACGGGGCGACGAAGTCCGGGTCGGTGAGCGCTCCTTGCCGGAACTCTCCCCAGCCGCTGGCCGGCTCCGTCAAGGGGACGGTGTCCGTCCCCCGTACGGCGTGCCCCCCGGCAGCCAGGGCGGCCCCCACGGCGCTCCCCAGCCGGCTGGCCCCACCTGTGAGCAACACCGGCGTCCGTTCTCTCAAGATGGTCTCATCCCAGATGGTCTCATCACGCTACCTCTCTATACCGTCACCATCCGAGGGGCGCCGCTGCGTCACCATCCCTCTGCCCCCGGCCTAACGCCTTGGCAACGGCGCTACGCCCCAGACGAGCCGGCTGGGTATTGCTTCGGGCTCCCGGCGTCGTCGGCGCGGAACCAGCAGTTGATGGTTGGCGTCTCCCGGTCGGCGTGGATGTAGTGCTCCTCGCCCGGCTCGACGACGATTACGTCGCCGGCGTGGATCGGCTCACGCCTCCCGTCGATCTCCAGCTCCCCCTTGCCCTGGACGATGCAGAACACCTCTTCGTGGTCGTGGCGGTGCTCCCCTTCAGGGTGCGTCCGCCCACCGGGGGCATGAAAGCTCAGTCCACCGGTGGCGATACGCTTCCCGGAGATCAGGTGGCTGGCGATGTGCTCCGGGCCGCCCGATCCCAGGTCGGCAAATCGATAGCGCCGCACGGTCTTCTCCCCCTCTCCATACAATATGGCGACTATTCTTCAACGCTTCCATATGGCGACTATTCTTCAACGCTTCCATCCGACCGGTCAACCGGCATGGTAGCAGTGGCTCCCTGGCCGGCACCGGCCGGGACTATGGCATGATGAGCGGGCAAAGGGGGCCAGTCCAGCCCGCTGCCGGGAGCCAGGATGACTGATAGAGCTGTGACTGATAGAGCTACGGCGGATGCGAGAGAGACGATGCAGGGCCTGTTGCGGGTGGGGCCACGTCAGGTGCAGGTGGCGGAAGTGCCCCGTCCGCAGCTGGAGCCGGGGACGGCCATCGTCCGTGTGCGGGCCGCCGGCATCTGTGGCAGTGACCTACACCCTTACCGCGCCGGAGGTGAGCCGGAGACTCGTCCGCAGGGGCACGAAGTGGCCGGCGAGGTCGTCGCCCTGGACCCGCACCAGGGGGTAGCCGCGGGTGTGAGGGAGGGTGATCTGGTGGCCCTGGATACCATCTGCCTTGGCCGGGCGTGTGGTGACTGTCGCTGGTGCCGCGAAGGTGCCCCGTTGCACTGCCAGCGCCGGCGTCAGGGACCGGACTGGAGCGGGGCCTTTGCCGAGTACATCAAGCGCGACGTGCGGGGGCTGTTCCCCCTCCCCGCAAACGTCAACGCGGAAGAAGGTGCCCTGGTGGAACCCCTGGCCGTGGCGGTGCACGCCCTGCGCCGCGCCGCCCTCCAGCCGGGGGAGTCGGTGGCCGTGATCGGGGCCGGGACGATCGGCCTCACCACCCTGCTCGCCGCCCTGGGCCTGGGCGCGGCCGGGGTGTATGTCCTGGCCCGCCACGGGCACCAGGCCGAGCTGGCCCGGGCCCTGGGCGCGACGGCCGCCCTGACCGGCCCGCCGGAGGAAGGGGCGGAAACCGTGCGCCGGCAGACTGGTGGGGGTGCCGACCTGGTGATCGAGACGGTGGGGGGTACCGCCCCCACCCTTGACCAGGCCTGGTCGCTGCTGCGCCGCCGGGGCCGGGTCGCCGTGCTGGGTCTCTTCGAGGGGGCAGTGCCGGTGGCGCTCGGCAAGGCCTTAGGGCGAGAGGCGACGGTGCTCTTCCCTAACTGCTACGGCGAGCAGGACGGCCGCCATGACTACGACGTCGCCATCGACCTCATCGCCAGCGGCAAGGCCCCCGTCAGGCGCCTGCTGACCCATCGCTTCCCCCTCCAGGACGCCCCGGAGGCGTTCCGCACCGCCGAAGACAAGCGCACCGGCGCGGTCAAGGTGCAGTTCATCCTCTAGAAATCCGACGCGTGAGGCCCGGGGACAGTACCGGGATCGTAGACGCCACCGAGGGCGACCTCTCAGCGCGCAGATGTTCGACCATGGCCCAGGCGACGAGGCCGCGCCTGCACGAATCGCTACCATACGGCCACCATGTTGGTGCTGCCCACCTAATCGCCGGTGGGAGCGGCTGAGCAGAGCTATGAGGGTCGGCGTTCCCGAACCGCGCCCAGCTCGCACAGCAGGATACCCGTCCCCGAACAGCGCAACGCTCTCAACGCCCCGGGGATGTGTGGAGGATAAGCCCAATGTTGCAAGTTTTTCGTGCCAGCAGGCATATCGGCAGGACGGCTTCATTTGTTGCGTCCCTGTCGCTAATGATGACGATGCTGGCGTGGAACGTCATGCTGAGCGGCCGTACCGTGAATACAGCCCTGGCTCACAGTGCAGAGCTAGGGGCCCTCGGCATCGTCGCCCAGAGTGCGGCTGGGGTGACGGGGCAGTACTACGACAACGCCGACCTGACGGGGCTGGTGTTTGCCCGCACTGACCCGGGCGTGAACTTCACCTGGGGGGCCGGCTCGCCGGACGCGCGGGTGGCGCCAGACAGCTTCTCGGTGCGCTGGACGGGAGAGGTGCGGGTCGACGCCAGGCCAGCGCCACCTACACCTTCTCCACGGTGAGCAACGACGGGGTGCGGCTGCGGGTCAACGGCCAGCTGCTGATCGACAACTGGACGCCCCACGCGGCGACGGAGGACAGCGGCACGATCGCCCTGCAGGGAGGGCAGTGGTACCCGCTGACCCTGGAGTACTTCGAGGGCAGCGGCACCGCCCAGATCAGCCTATCCTATGCCGCGCCCGGTGTCCCCAAACAGATCATCCCCGCCGCCAACCTCCGCACGACGGCCGGCGCAGGGGCCACGCCGACGCCGGTGGCCACGGCCCCCGCCGCGAGCAGCACCCCGACGCCGGTGGCCACGGCCCCTGCCGCGCCGGTCAGTACCCGCCGCCGCCCGTGCTGTCCTGCGGCCATCGTATCCCAGCCTCCTGTAGTGCTGGCTCGTGTAGCGCTAGCTAACGGCTGATTGAGGAGGCCAGTGTATCGTGGTAGCGAAAAGCCTGCGACGAGCGTGTAGCGGCAGGGGCACAGCTCGGGGAGGGGGCGGGTGATCCTGCTATAGTCCGGCCGAACGACGTAAGGAGGAGCGGATGAGCCGGTTCGCAGGGATCATGCCCCCCTTGGTGACGCCACTGGACGGGGCGGGACGGCTGGACGAGGCCGGTCTGCGGCGGTTCGTCGAGCACGTCCTGCAAGGCGGGGTGCACGGCGTCGTCGTCTTGGGGTCGAGCGGGGAAGCGGCCCTGCTCACGCCGGAGGTGAAGCGCCGCGTTGTGGACGTGACGCTGGAGGCTGTCGCCGGCCGGGTGCCGGTGGTCGTGGGGACGGGTGAGCCAGGGACGGCCCTGACCGTGGAGACGACGCGCCTCGCCCGGCAGGCCGGGGCCGCGGCGGCCATCGTGGTGCCCCCATACTACTATCACATCGACCAGGAGGCGGTGCTACGCCACTACCGCACGGTGCGGGAACAGGGGGGGCTGCCGGTGCTGGCCTACCACATCCCTGGGCTGACCAAGGTGCCGGTGCAGACGGAGACGCTCCTGGTCTTGGCCGAGGAAGAGACGCTCTGCGGCGTCAAGGACAGCGCCGGGGACTTCGGCTACTACCAGCGTGTGGTCGATGGGACACGCACCCTGGCGGACTTCGCCGCCCTGGAGGGGAGTGACCAGTTCCTCTTCGCCGGCCTGGCCTACGGTGGGGACGGGGCCATCAGCGTCATGTCCCAGGTAGCCCCGGCGGTGATGGTGGGCCTCTACGACGCCGCCCGCACAGGAGACTGGGCCCGCGCCAAGGACCTCCACCGGCGCTACCAGCGTATCGCCACGGCCATCGGGCCCGGCTGGATCCCGGCGATCAAGGGGGCGCTCAGCGCCCTGGGGATCTGTGGACCCTACGTCAGCGCCCCCTCTGCCCCTTTGCCCCAGGAGCGCCTGACTACCCAGCGCCAGCGCCTGGAGGCGGCGCTGGCCGAGGGGCTGTTCACCCCCTGACTTCCCCCTGGTCTTCCCAAGTGCCCTTCGGCCGAGACGTCCGGCCGCCCCGTCGTCAAGGCCCCTGCGGAGAAGTCCTTCGCAGCTGCCCCAGGTGAGCGATGCGCCAGGGAGCACCCTGCACCCGCCTCTAGGACACGCCTAGCACGACAACGAGACTTCCACCTGGTACAGGGTGATCGGGAAATCCTGGTTACGGCACTAGAACGAGGTAGGGGCTGGCCCCAACAGCAGAAGGCGCAGCCGGGCCAGGGAATCGTCGACGCTGCGCAGCGCCCGCTGCTGGTCGGCTGTTAGTTGTCCCAGGCGCTCGTGGAGCAGCAGCTCGACGAACCCGATGGCGATGGTGAGCCGGTCCACGATCTCCTGGCGTCGTTGATGCCCTCTCGCCCGCTCTTCAAAACTGCGCCCCTCCACCACCGCCACTGGCATTGTCCTTTACCGCTCTCCACGCCGGACGCCCTTCGTGCCCGTCTCCCTGGCACGTCCGGTCCCTGGCACGTCCGGGGAGGAGTGCCAACGCACAGACCGTGCCCGAGCGATGGCGGGAGCGGGTCGAGGCGCTGTTTGGGAACGGTAGAGGGCCCTGGAGGCTACCGCTAAGACGTTCCAGGTGCCTCGGCTGCCCGGGACGCCCCAATGCCCCGGGCGACCGAGGCCACGGCAAGGCCGGGCGGGCCGGTCCCGAGCGGGCCGCTTCCGGGCGTGGGCGTAGGTGTGGGCGTGCGTGTGGCGGTGGCGCCGGCGGCTCCAGCGCCTCCAGTGGCCCCCGAGCTGCCTGACGTGCCGGGGACGGCGGTGGCGCCGGGGACGCCGGCAGCCCCGGCGACGCTCGGTACCGTGGGAGCCCCGGGCACCGCCGTTCCGCTCCCCGGCAGGGCCACCAGCGCCGGCGGGGTGGCAACCGGGAGCGTGCCGGGGACGCCGGCCACCGCCGTGGCCGCCCCTTCCACCGTAGCGACCGCCCCGCCGGTGCTCGGTACCGCTGTAGCAGCCGCCCCGACGGCCCCGGGCGTCGATAGCCCCGGTGGGGCGAGTGGTGGCACGGCGGCCGAGACCCCCGCCGCCGGGCTGGCGGGCGGGATCAGCGGGGCGTCGAGGTCGGGGGGCACGTCAGGCGGGGTCGAGTTCGGCGCCGGGGGCACCGGGGGCTGGCCGGGGGCAACGTCGGTCACCGTGCCGGCCGGGACGGCCACCGTCACACCGGCGCCGGTCACGTCTGTCGAGCCACGGAAGACCTCCACGCGCGTGCCCCCGTTGGCGGCCACCGTGATGCGCAGCACCGTGCCACGGACGACGGCCGAGGCGCTAGGCGTCTGGACCTCATACACCGCACCGGGGAGGAGCGTGCGGGTCAGGCGATGGATCACCTGCCCGGCCAGCTGGCGCAGCGAGATGAGTGGCGCCGGAGGATTCCCTCCGGTGGCGTTCGTCCCCAGGCGCTCGACGACCAGCAGACTCGCCGGCAGGACTTCCGCCGTCGTCCCCTCGTAAAAGGTCAGCAGCGCCTGGCCGGAGGCGTCGGTGCGTACCGCGTCGCCCACGGCCAAGTCCTCGCCGTCACGCGCCGGCCGGAACCCGCTGGCGTCAGCGGCCGGCGCTGTCTCCACCAAGGTACGCAGGACGCTAAGGGTGGCCCGGTCGCGGAATACCACGTCCCCCAAGGCGGGGGCGGTCACCTCTGTCTGGGTGCCGGACATCAGTGCGGGACTGAATGTCACCAGCTCCAGCGCCGGGGGCCGCCCCAGGGGGTGCGGCTGCACCGCCGGCCCGGACACTACCCCCGTGGCCTTGAGCAGATCGCCCCCTAACACGGCGGTCACGTCGCCGGCCCTGATGCCACCTGGACCGTCCGAGAGCCAACGCTGGTAGGCGATGCGCTGGAAGCGCTGAGAAACAAAGGGCCCGACGTCCTGTGGCAGATGCATTGGCAGGCCACACCGCTGCACAGCCGCCCCGGCGTCGCCCCCGCCGCACTGCGCCAGGTAGCGCTCACGGATGGGCGCATCTTCCAGCCACCCCAGCCGGATACGCACCGCCTCCGCAAAGGACGCCGCGCCGTCCGCCTGGCCCCGCCCGATGCCCAGCGCCTCCAGCTGGGGATCGGCGCCGGCTTCCTCCAAAATCTGGAAGGTGTTCGCCAGACGGACCGGTTCCCCGGGGCAGGCCTGCAGCAAGAGCACCTGGAAGACTTGGTACGTGCAGCCGTCTGAGCGGCGGAAAGGCGCCGAGGCCGGGTAGCCGACGACGGAGACGCCACCCTGCTCGGCTGCCATGCTGTAAAAGGGCTCGCGCAGGTCGTACCCGGCCCCGGTGCCGCTCCCGGTCTGTCGGTAGTGATGCCCCACGACCGCCCCGGTGGCGTCCACCAGGGGCTCGTCCGGTGGGACATCAACCGCGACGGGGCTGGTCACTGCACCTTGTGGCGCCGGTGCCGCGAGCACGCCGCCGGCCAGCATGGCAGCCAGCAAGGACAGCGCCAACAGCAACGGGGCCACCCGTCCCCAACGGCTCCCCTTCTTGGGCCCGCCGCCGTCCGGCGCGCCCCGGCTGCGCCGTCGAGACCCGCGGCTGACCGTCCGCACAACCGGCAGGCGCGGTGAGGCGCTGCGCCTTCGCGCTGCGCTGCGAGACGCTCCGGTCTTGCCGCCCCTCCCCACAGTCATCCCCACGTCGCTGACCTTCCCGGCTCTCCTGGCGGCGCTCGCGCCGTCCGTCACCTTACTCAGCACGCTCGTGCCCTGGCCGGCAGCCACTTGTTAAACGCGCCCTAAGCAGGATTCGCGCCACCGCCCGGCCGGCGCAACCGTTCTCGTGGCCCTCTCGTGGCCCTGGCCGGCGCCGACCACGACCGGACGCCGGAGCCCAACGGATGCGACGCAAAGACGCCGGTATACTCCCTGAAGCGGCGCAGCCCCCGGCACCTTCACAAGTGAATCCTACCGCACACCCTTTCCCCTGCGGGCTTTCCCCTGCGGGCTTTCCCCTGCGGGCTTTCCCCTGCGGGCCGAACACGTCGTGACGCGTCGTACGAGGAGAATCGCTGCTGTGGCACGTATCTACATCGGTGAACCGAGCAAGGTCGACCAGGAGGTGTTAGAAAAAGTCAAAGAGCTTCCTGATGAATTCTGGGTCTTTGCGGAATTCAATATTGGACGGAACATTGACTGGTTTATCGTTAGGGAAGTTCCAGATAATTTAAGAGACAGTCGAAAATCAACGATGATACTAACGGAGGTGAAAAGACTGGAAAGACCACTAAGAGGTACTTCTATACATCTATCTTGGGAGGAGCTGGATAGCGTCGGACAGTGGCAGGAGATCATCTGCTCCAACCGGCAGGATAGGAACTATTACTGGCAGGCGGTCAATACGGCCAACGAGCTCTCGCGCTGGCTGTGGAACAACAGCCCCATCTTCCGAGCCAACCGGCGTCCCACGGCCGGCGAGGAGTTCAAGGTGTGGCCGGACTTACTGATCCTCGGCTACCGCGAGGCGACGCCACCGCGGCTCCCCATCCGCCCGGAGACCGGCTACGGGCAGTGGTGGTACGCCCCGGACGAGTGGCTGCGCCACATCGAGGAGTGGTTCCCGAAGATCGGCGTGCCCTTGACCGGAGAGGAGCTGGCCGGGCTAGCCGAGGCCCTGCACCTGGAGCCCGTGGCGCAACCCGTGCGACCGGCGACTCCAGCGGCTCCAGACGCGGCCGCCGTCCTGACCGGGTTCCTTTCCCTCGTGCAGGGCCTGGTGCAGCGCATAGAGACGCTGGAGACCCGGACGGCCGACATCGAGCGAGTCCTGGGGACGCTGCGCCAGGACGGCAGCGAGCGGCCCGTCGGGAGTGATCCTCCCCGTCTAGACGGCAGCTAGACGGCCATGGGTAGCCACGATCGGCGCCGGCGGTGAACGGTAGCTGCCCCGGCGCCGCCGGCGAAGCCGAAGAGGTGACCCTCCCAGGAGACGTTGGCCCGGCCGGGGAGCACCCCCCACAGGGCGCTGCCGTAGAGCGCGCCGGCGACGAGCGCCAGGGACACGGCCGCCACACTGCGCTCCCAGAAGCCCCGCAGAAAGAGGTAGCCCAGGTAGCCAAAGATCAAGCCACTGGCGCCGAGATGTACCGTGGCCGGGCGGCCGAACAGCCACACCCCCAGCCCCCCCAAGATCGCCACCACCACGGTGGCCCACAGAAAGTCACGCAAGCTGCGTAAGAGTACCAGCCAGCCCAGCACCAGGAGGGGGATGGAGTTGGCCAGCAGGTGACCAAAGCCGGCGTGCAGGAAGGGGGCAAAGAGGATGCCCCAGAGACCGACCTCCGCCCGCGGCCGTATCCCCTTCCCGTCAAGTGCCCCGCCGAAGAGCAGCAAATCGGCCACCTCCAGCAGCCACAACAGAGTCATGAACCCCGCCAGGATGCCCAGCCGTGCCCTGAGGGTGGTTTTTCCGTCACGCGCTGGCGCTCTCATTATGCTCCCGTTCACGCTCCGGCGTTGCCTTGCCCATCGGCTCCACCGCGTTGAGGTGGACAGGCGGCGCCCGTGCTGCAACCTACACCGCCGGGCGCCGGCTTCTTTCGCCACCAACTCCTTGCCCCCGTGGGTGGCAATAAAGCCTGCCACACGGGTGGAGCTCAAGCCGTCGCCGCGCCTGCGTAGGTACCCGGGCGTAGCCATGTCCGCGCCTGGCCAGATCGGCGTATCATGGACAACGCGGCCGGGTGCCGGCCGGGCCAGATGTCTCTATCGGGCCAGACGTCTCTAGAAGAGAGGGGGAACGGCGATGACCGCAACGCTGACCAGATCGCAGCAGCTCACCCAGCAGGAGCTGGACTTCTATCACCAGCATGGCTATCTGCGCCTCCAGGGGGTCTTCTCTCAGGACGAGATTGCCGAGTTGAGCGACGAGCTGGACTACGTGATCGAGAACTTCGCTACCCGTGGCAAGGGCTGGTCCGGTCCCTGGCGCCAGCAGCTGATGAACGCCGACGAGGAGCAGCAAAGCGTCCTGGTGGCCCTGCACGAGATCGAGTGCTTCGCCGCTTCCTGGATGCGGGCCATCATCAAGCCCCGCCTGGTGCAGTCCCTGGCCGACATCCTCGGCCCGTCGGTGGAGTTCCATCACGCCACCTTGCATGCCAAGGGGCCGGACTTCGGCGCCCCCTTCCCAATGCACCAGGACCATCCCTTCTATCCCCACCAGGACGGCCGCTACATAGACGCCATCTTGCATGTGGATGGCGCCGACGAAGACGGTGGCTGCCTCAAGTTCCTGGCTGGGAGCCACAAGCTGGGGGCGCTGGAGCACATCCGCGAAGGCTCACCCCACCTCGATCAGACGGTGTACCGCATCGAGGATGCCGTTTCCTGCCCCGCCGATCCGGGGGATGTCGTTTTCTTCAGCATCCACACCATCCATGGCTCCTCGCTGAACCGCCGTCCCCGCTGGCGCCGGGTGATGCGCCTGGGCTACCGCAACCCGCACAACCGCCAGCTCAGTGGGCAGGGCTATGGCCGCCCGGGCTTGATGGTCTCCGGCGTACGGCCCAAGCTGGGGGAAGAGAAGCCGGACGTCTACGGCGATCCCAAGCTGAACACTGCCCTCCAGCGGGACGTGGCTGCCCCGGTCCCGCCCGCTGGCCCCCCCTCCGGTACGACGAACGGCGGGCCGAACGGCGGGCCGAACGGCGGGGCCGGCGCCGGGGCGGGCGGAACGGCCGGGGTCGAGCGGATCAACGTCTACGGCAACTGGGGCCCCCAGGCGCAGCCGCTTCGTGACGACGACTAGCCAGGGGCAGTCGGCATGGCATACCCACTCAATTCGCGGAGGGAACCCAGGCGCAGCCGCTTCGTGACGACGACTGGCCAGGGGCAGGGCTGAAGTCTCAGCGCTCCAGTCGTCCGCCCCGGGGTCCCCGCCCGTGAGCGGTGGCCCCTGCCTGTTGGTCGCTGCCAGTTGGTCGCTGTCTACCGGCCCCTCGGCTGAGCCCTCCTCACGCGGGCGAGGAGGGCTTCGGCCAGCTTACGTGAGGCCTCGTCGATCATCTCCTCGCCGAAGGCGACGGCGCCAACCCCTTCGCGCTCCGTGGCCTGGCGGTAGCGCGCCAACAAGGCCATAGCCTGCTCAACCTGCCCCGGGGAGGGGGTAAAGACCTCGTTCAGCACGGCGATCTGCGTTGGATGGACGGCCCACTTCCCATCCATCCCCAGGAGCCAATCCTCCGTGGCGGCGCGCCGCAGCCCCTCGAGATCGCGGAACCGGCCGAAGGGCCCGTTGATCGCCTGCAGACCGGCGCTCTTCGCCGCCGTGACGATCCGCTGCACGGCGTAGTGCCAGATGGAGCCGAGAGGGCTAGACGGAGGGCCGGCAGGGCCGTCTCGGCTCGACGTCTCGGCCTCGGCCGGTGCGGGGGCGCCGATGGCCAGGAACGGCATCCCCGTATATGCGGCGTAGTCCCCCGGGCCGAACACCAGCGCTTCAAGGCGCCGGCTGGCCCGGGCGATGCGCTCCACGTTGGCCATCCCCTGCGCCGTCTCGATCTGCGCCTCGACGCCGATGGGCCGTTGAAGGCCGGCCTGCTGCTC
Source organism: Chloroflexota bacterium (assembly GCA_030447525.1). Classification (GTDB taxonomy): domain Bacteria; phylum Chloroflexota; class UBA11872; order UBA12225; family UBA12225; genus JAUJOR01. Next base: position 15,112 of record JAUJOR010000019.1, read on the forward strand.
CAGGCCCCCCAGCAGGACGTCCAGGGCGTAGACGTCCTGCGGGCGATTCACCTTCGGGAGCATGACCACATCCAGGTTGGCCCCGGCCCCTTCCACGAGGTCGACGACGTCCCGTACCGCCCACCGGGTGGTGAGATCGTTGACGCGGACGAGACGGAGCTTCCCGCGGAAGTCCGTCTCGTTCAGTGCCCTGACGACCAGGGCGCGAGTGGCCACCTTTTGTTGTGGGGCGACCGAGTCCTCCAGGTCGAAGAGGACGGCGTCGGCCTCCGTCTCAGCCGCCTTGGAGACGAAGCGGGCATTGCTCGCCGGGACGGAAAGGACGGAGCGTCGCGGACGGTCGGCCCCGGGTGATACGGCCTGTGGGCGCCACGCCGGGGGCCCGGCGTGCTGTCCCATGGCTCAGGTCTCCAGCCCCGCACGGCGCTTCGAGACGGGAGCGTTCACGCCTAGCGCTCCAGGATGTCGTAGGCCGGCAGGGTAAGGAACTCGACGAACGCCTCGGCCAGGGCAACCTGCTCGAAGAGGCGCGTCGCCTCCTCGAAGCGGCCACCGGAGTAGGTCTCCTCCCCTACGGCCTGCCGGATCTTCTCCAGCTCCTCTTGCTGGAGGCGCAGGACGAGATCCCGTGTCAGCGTCTCCCCTCCCTTGAGCCGAACCCCCCGCTTGAGCCACTGCCAGGTCTGCGAGCGGGAGATCTCCGCCGTCGCGGCGTCCTCCATGAGGTTATAGATGGCCGCCGCCCCCACGCCGCGCAGCCACGACTCCAGGTACAGGATGGCCACGCTGACGTTGTTGCGGACCCCTGCCTCGGTCACCTCGCCCCCCGGGATGTGGAAGTCGAGGAGGTCACCGGGGGCGACTTGGACGTCCTCCCGCTGCTTGTCCACCTGGTTCGCCCGCTCCCCGAGGGCCTCGTCGAAGACTTCCCTAGCCACCGGGACGAGGTCTGGATGGGCCACCCAGGTGCCGTCGAAGCCATCGCCGGATTCGCGCTGCTTGTCTTCTCGCACGCGGGCCAGGGCCACCTCGTTGACCTGCCGGTCTCGCCGGCTAGGGATAAAAGCGGCCATACCCCCCATGGCGTGGGCGCCCCGACGATGGCAGGTCTTCACCAGGAGCTCGGTATACGCCCGCATGAACGGCACGGTCATGGTCACCTGGGCCCGGTCCGGGAGCAGGAAGTCCGGCCGGTTGCGGAACTTCTTGATGGCGCTGAAGATGTAGTCCCAGCGCCCGGCGTTCAGTCCGGCGCTGTGCTCCTGGAGCTCGTAGAGGATCTCGTCCATCTCGAAGGCCGCCAGGATCGTCTCGATCAGCACGGTGGCCTTGATGCTCCCCCGCGGAATGCCCAGGTTGTCCTGAGCAAAGAGGAAGACGTCGTTCCACAGCCGGGCCTCGAGGTGACTCTCCAGCTTAGGGAGATAGAAGTACGGCCCGCTCCCGCGATCGAGGAGGCGCCGGGCGTTGTGGAAGACGTGTAGCCCGAAGTCGAACAAGCTGGCCGACATGGGCTGGCCGTCGACCAGGACGTGCTTTTCCGGCAGGTGCCAGCCCCGGGGGCGGACGAGCAGCGTGGCCACGCGCTCCCCCAGCCGGTACGTCCGCCCGTCCGGGTTCTCGAAGGAGATCGTCCGTTCGATGGCGTCGGTCAGGTTGACGTGCCCCTCCAGGAGATTCGTCCACGTCGGGGAGAGGGAGTCCTCCAGGTCGGCCATAAAGGCCCGCGCCCCGGAGTTAAAGGCGTTGATCATCATCTTCCGGTCCACCGGACCGGTGATCTCTACCCGTCGGTCCTGGAGATCGACCGGGACAGGGGCAACGCGCCAGTCCCCCTCCCGGACGTGACGCGTCTCGGCGAGGAAGTCCGGGCGCACCCCGGCGTCCAGCTCCGCCTGGCGCTCCGCCCGACGCTGGAGCAGGGCGGAGCGCGTCTCGCCGAACTCCCGCTGCAGCCGGGCAACAAAGGCCAGGGCTTCCTTGCTCAGTACGGCCTCGAAGCGCGGCTCGACCACCCCCCGGAGCTCCACGCCATCAACCGTCACGACGCTTGTCACCGCCTGTCTCCCTTTCCTGCCCTTCGCCGGGCCCTGCCGGTCGCCCTACTACATCCCCTCGTGTCAGGTGCCCTATCTGCGCCGGCCCCCCATTGTACGCCTGTACGCCCGGGGGGCATCAGGGAGGCTCGGGAGGACAAGCTAGCCAGCTAGCTCGCCGTCTACGACGGCGATGGCGAAGGGGGAGGAGGTCGAGCGGCCCCCTGCACCTCTATTCTCGATGCCTCGTCGTTCAGCGACAGCGGAACCGTCAATCTACGCCAGGAATGCGCCGTATACTCATCCTGAAGGGCGCCGTGCATGACAACTCACGTTACAGCCCGTGGCCAGATCACGATTGATCGGGCCGCGCGCGAGGCACTCTCGGTCAAGCCGGGAATGATCGCCGTCCAGGTCGTAGCGCAAGATCATCTAGAGGTGTACTTCATCCCGGCGAAGCATCGACGTTCCCTGTTCGGCGCGCTGGCCGTGCAACAGCCCGGCACCCCAGAGACCTGGGAGACGGCGCAGGAACGTGCCTCCCGATCGATCGCAGCCGAGGCGTGAAGGAGGCGAAGCGAGACCCGCTGCGCATACTCGACGCCAGCGTTATCGTGCGAGAGCTTTATCACCAATGGCCCCTATGTCGCCTGCGTTCCTCATCCGCTTTTTCTTCCAGGTCCTTGTATGGCTATATCTTCTCATAATGGAGTGCACCCATCAATTTCCCTATCCTGCCAAGTCCGATCTTGTCCATTCGTGCTAGGCCCACGACATCGTCGCTGTAGCTTGCTTCCGGCCGTGCGATGAGTATGAAGTCGCCTCGGCCCAAACAACTCGGTCGCGTCATGTACTCTATCTGGCTGTAGAAATACGGTAACCGTTCACGCCCCAGATGTAGGGTTCAGCTGTCATTTTAGACGCTAGATGATGGTCTACGGCATCCTTACTGAGGCGCGGCGCCGAGTTCAACAAGGTGCTGGACGCTACTCATAGCGTTTTTCAAGCATAGTTGTCATCTGTGGGGCGTGAACGCTTACGCTTGACCCACTCCGAGATGACATTCGTGTCCAGCAGAAAGCCGGCCACGCTCACAGCCCAAGCTCGCGTGGACCGTCCTTCGTCCGCTCAATGGTGATGCCCGAGCCTACCAGCGGCGAGGCAGCGAAGAAGTCGGCAAGACTCCCTAACCGCTGCGTCTTGCGCTCCCACTCCTCGAGCGAAACGACGACGGCCGTCTTACGGCCACGGCGCGTGAGGATCTGCGGACCTTCCGATCGCGCGCGATCGATGACCTCATTGAGCCGCGCCTTGGCCTCGGCCACCGCCCACGAACCGTTCTGGCGCACCACCGGCTCCCTACTTAGTTAGTCACTATAGTCATGATGGTTATTCCAGTCAAGAGAGTCAATGACTGGGGATGGTCAACTCGTCTGAAACACCACCGCTCCCGTGGAGCGCGCCACGCCCCTGGGGGCTTTCACGCCTCCGTGGCGCCCCAAAGGGGCATGGAACACTACACCGAGTTGCCAGAGGCGAGGGGCGGCTGAGGGCGCGAGGTCCGCCAGAAGGCAGGTCAGTCTTCGAGCTCTCCGTCGACGACGGCGATGCCAAAGGGGAGCAGGTCGAGCGTGCCCTCCCAGTGGGTGGCGTTGGTGCGGTCCCCGCTACTCGGGCGGAGGAAATCGGGATCGGCGCGCCACGTCCGGGCGTTTGATTCGTCTAGCGTGCGTACGGTAGTGGAGGAGAAGGGGAGGCCGGTGACGGCTACCCCCCGTGGCTCGTCGGTCAGGTTGGCGACCAGCAGACGCCAGCGTCGCCCGCGACGCAAGGCCAGGGCCTCGATTGCTAGAGGCGCCAGTGGGGCGTCGACGCCGGTCTCCAGGAGCTCCCCCCCGGCGAGCTCGGCCACCGCCCCCAGGACGTGGTAGAGGGGGAAGAGCATGCCCGGTGAGGCAAGGAAGCGGGGATGAGGCGTCCAGCCGTCGCTGCGCTCCATCACCCCCAGGCGCCCGGTGGTCTCGAAGTAGGTCAGCGAGGCCGCTCCGGCTCCGGCCAGGTGCCGCACGCTCCCTAGCGTCCAGCCGGCGGCGAATAGGGACAGCTGGCGCGGATCGATGCGGGCGGACAGCTCTGCCGTCGATGCCCGCTCCGGCGCCGTGGCCGCCGGGTTGATGCGCTGCCTGAGTGTCACCGGTCCCACGACAATGGGCTTGCCGGCGGCGATGCGACGCGCGTTCTCCACCGTCACCGCCTGGGTGGCGAGAGTCTCCACGAGGGACAGGTTGTCAAAGGCGTGCACCTGCGGGTTGATGGCGTAGCCGGTCAGATCCATCAGCTGCAGCGGGAGCGTCGCTCGGTTCAGGTTGACGAAATCGGCGCGCGTCCCCCCGCCTAAGGGCACGGCCACGCCGGCGTCCTGGAAGGCCCGACGGGCGGCGGCAATGACGGGCTCCGTCGTCACCACGCCGGACCGAGGAAAGACCAGCGCCCGAGCGACGCGGCGACCATCTCCCTGCAGTCCCTGCAGCGCCCCGGCCAGGCGCTCCAGCCCTGTGCCGTCGTCGCCGGCGACCACCTCCAGCTCCAGCGCCGCGTCTAGCGCCGCCCCTTCTTCGGCGGCGCGCCGCAGGGACGCTTCCCACTCCGTACCGGCCAGGTCGAGTGTGACTCGGACATGGGCCGGGCGGAGCCGGCGCAGCCGCTCGATCTCCTCGGCCGCCAGGGCCTCCCCGTGCGACGCCACCCCCAACCCGATCGGCGGTAGCGTCCCTACCGGGCGCAACGTAACACTGACGCGCCCCCCATCGTGCCCTCCCGCCTCCCTTCCCGCTCCTGGCAGAGACGGACTGAGGGTGAGAGGCGCATCGATGACGCTTCCCCCCTGCGGGCGATCCGGCCCACCGTGCCCCTTGAGGATGGGGACAGGGATGAGGCGTGACTCCAGCACCCGCAGGCTCACCGACTGCTCTACCCGCGTCCCGGCGGGGATCTCCACCGGAATGGGGAGGTCCAACGGGGTGCCGTAGGTCTTGTAGGAGGCGTCCGTCCAGTTGCGCTGGTCCTCCATCTCGAAGACGTCGCCGGCGAAGCGGATCTCCACCGGCCCCACCGGGGTCGGTTGGCGGATGGCCACGATATCCAGGAAAGGCTGGTGGGGGGCGATCTCCGCCGGGAAGAGGCCGCAGACGACGCCGGACGACGTCTCCACCTCCACCGGCGTCCCGGCCAGGGTCATTGGGTGCAGGACGCAGAGGCCAATACGGTTGCGCAGAAACGTCCGCCGCGCCCTGCCGTCGAAGTGATAGGTCAGCGTCCCTTCGGCCGTCCCCTCTATCTCCCCGTCCCAGACGAAGTCCACCTCCGCGTTGCGGTGCTCGGCGGTGCAGCGGAGGCGAAAAGAATCCTCCCCTTGCTGGAGCTCGTAACGGGTGAAGCGGGGCTCGACGGTGCCCCAGTTGCGGTCGCGCACGGCGGCGTAGACGCCCCGCACTACCTCCTGGCCTCCCTCTGGGTGCCCGACTCCCCTCTCCCTGAGCGTGACGTAGCGCAGAAAGCCCCCCTCCAGGACAGCGGTGAAGGGGCCGGCCCGCACCGGACGGCGCACCGGCAGGGGCTCGTCCACACCGTAGCGCAGCACTCTGAGGGGCAACTCGTCCATCATTGGCCTACAGTAGGACACCGAGGACGGCCGGTCAACGATCTCCCCCACCGGCGTGGTAGCATGCCCGCCGAATGAACATCTCAGCGGGGGCTTCGGCTACACCAGACAGTCAGGAACGGGTGCACGAGCGATGCTAGGGCGAGGGCAGGTCCACCGCTGGGGCCGTTTGGAGATAGCGCTGGAGCTCCCCCTGGAAGGGGGCGTGGATCCGGTGCGCGACGTGCAGGTGGCGGCTGAGCTCACCGCCCCCTCCGGTCGGCGGCGCCGCGCCCAGGGATTCTGGGACGGGGACAACACCTACCGCGTCCGCTTCGCCCCCGACGAGCTGGGAGTATGGCGCTACACCGCTGGGGCGCGCCTCGACGCCGGCGTGGGGGGTGCGGCGCCGGCGCCGGGGGCGTCTCGGCCCCTGGGCAGCGGTGAGGTGGAATGCGTCCCGTACGAAGGGGACAACCCCCTCTACCGCCACGGCCCGCCGTGGATGGCGCCCAACCGACGCCACCTCGTCCACGCCGACGGCACGCCCCTCTTCTGGCTGGCCGATACGGTGTGGAACGGGCCAATGCTGGCGACGCCGGAGGAGTGGGCCCACTACGTCCACACCCGCCTGGCCCAGGGCTTCACCGCCGCCCAGTATGTCTCCACCCAGTACCGCACCGTCCCTGACGGGGGACCCGATGGTCCGCCATACACCGGCGACGGGCGGATCGAGGCCATCCGGCCGGCCTTTTTCCGGCGCCTGGACGCCCGACTCGATGCCCTCGCAGAGGCAGGGCTGATCGGCGTGCCGGTGCTCCTGTGGGCCATCTCCGGAGGCGAGAATAACGCTGCCAATCCCGGACACGTCCTCTCCGAAGCGGACTGCATCCTCCTGGCCCGCTACCAGATGGCCCGCTGGCAGGCCCATCCGGTGGTCTGGATCCTGAACGGGGATGGGCGCTATACCGGCGAGCACGCCTTGCGCTGGCAGCGCATCGGCCGGGCCGTCTTCGCCGCCGGCCAAGACGCCGGCCAGGAGGCAGCCCCGGCGGCGGTTCACCCCGGCGGCCGGCAGTGGGTGGGGGAGGAGTTTGGCGCCGAGGACTGGCTGGACGTCCTGGGCTACCAGAGCGGCCACGGCGGGGACGAGGCGTCCTGGCGCTGGCTAGCCGAGGGTGACCCCGCCCGGCGCTGGCCGGAGGTGCCCCGCCAGGCGGTGATCAACCTCGAGCCGTGCTACGAGTACCACAACCGCATGGCGCGCGGGGCCGGCGGGCGCTTTACTCCGGAGGACGTGCGCCGGGCGCTGTATTGGAGCCTGCTGGTCACCCCCACCGCCGGGGTGACCTATGGGGGCCACGGGATCTGGGGCTGGGACGACGGGTCCGGCCCGCCGGTGGCCCACCCGCACACCGGCACCCCCCTCCCCTGGCGTCAGGCCCTGGAAATGCCGGGCGCGCGGCAGGTGCGCCACGTGCGAGACGCCTTTAGGACGCTCCCGTGGTGGACGTTGCGCCCCGATCAGTCTTTGCTCCGCCGGCAGCCGGGGGCGGCCGACGTCCTAGCGTTCGTCGCCGCCGCGCGCAGCGACGATGGACGCCTGGCGGTGCTCTATCTCCCCACCGGCGGCTCGATCTCCCTGGAGACGTCGCGCCTGGCCCCCGGCCTGCATGCCACGTGGGTCAATCCGCGGGACGGCACGCGAGTGGACGGCCCGGCGCTCGGTCCCGGGGAGACCAGCCTCGAGGCCAGCCTGACCGCCCCGGACGGGAACGACTGGCTGCTCGTGCTGCAGGGGCCGGACGGCGTGGACGGGGGCGCCCGGGCGGCCGGTGAGGCCTGAGCGGCCTAGCGCCCCCGAACCCCGCGCCACCGGATCAGGCGATGCATGCGGACGGGTCGATCACGGCGCGCGCCCCGGCGAAGGTTATCCTCTTCGGGGAGCACGCCATCAACCGCGGCCAGCCGGCCCTGGCGGCGAGCGTGGGCCTCTACGCCACCTGCCGCCTGGCGCCCCGAGTCGAGGGGAGCTACGTCTTCCGCAGCGGGGCCTGCGGGGACGTCGCACCGCGGGTGGCCACCGCCGGCCGGGAAGAGATCCGGCGCCTGGCGGAGGGCGTAGACGCCTGGCGGGGGACCCAGGACTACGAGTCCATCCGGCGCCTGGCGGGCGCTGACTTCTACGCCCCGACCAAGTACATCCTGGCCACGGCCTTTGGCCAGGCCCTCCCCGCGGGGCTCTCTCTCGCTATCGAGAGCGAGATCCCCCCCGCCGGCGGCCTGGGCTCAGGTGGGGCCGCTTTCGCCGCCCTGGCCTGCGCCCTGGGGGCCTGGACGGGGACAGACGACGGCGAGCGTATCGCTGACTGGGCCCACCGGGGTGACGTCATCGCCCACGGGGGTGTGGCCTCGCGCCTGGACACCCAGACCTCCCTGTGCGGTGGCGTCATCCGCTTCGTCGCCGGGGGGCGGGGCAACCGCGGCGCAGGGCCCCAGGCCCCTGAGGGGGGGCTGGGGGAGCCCATCCCCTGGGCCCCCGGCCTGACCCTGGTCATCGGCAACACCAACGTCGTCGCCACCACCAGCGAGGTAAACTCCCGCGTGCGGTCCTGGCTAGGGGCCAGTCCCAGGGGACGGATGCGCTATTTCGAGGCCATCGGCGTCCTCTCTCGAGCGGCGCTGGAGCCGCTGCGCACCGGCGACTGGGGACAGCTCGGCCACTTGATGACCCTGAACCAGCTACTGCTGGAGAAGATCGGCGTGTCCAGCCCGGAGATCGAGCGCCTCGTCGCGGCCGCCCTGGAAGGGGGCGCGCTCGGCGCCAAGTTGGCCGGCTCAGGCGGGGGTGGGATCGTCGTCGCCCTGGCGCCGCCAGACGCCGTCCCCGCCGTCGTCGCCGCCATCACCCGCGCCGGGGGCGAGGCCTTGACCCCCACCCTTGGCGTCCCCGGGGCCGCCGTCATAGCGCCCCATGATCGTCCATACTAAAGCGAGAAGCGCAACGCCTTTGCCTGCCATGCCACCCTCCGGCCGCCGCGTCAAGCTGGGATCGGCCCTCTTCAATGCCGACCACGCCCGCCTCGGCGATGAGCTGAAGCGGGTGGAGGACGCGGGGGTAGACTTCATCCACCTGGACGTTTTCGACGGCTACGCCGTGCCGGACCAGGGCTTCCCCGCCCGCACCATCGCCGCCCTGCGCCCCTTGACGCGCCTCCCCTTCGAGGTACACCTGACGGCGAATGACCCGCTGCGCTTCCTCCCCGCCCTGGCCGACGCCGGCGTCGACCTGATCTTCCTCCCTGCCGAGACGACGCCGCTCCTCTACGAGGCCATCTACGCCCTGGGGGAGCGGGACGTGCGGGCCGGAGTCTGCCTCGCCCTGGGGACGCACCTGGAGGTGCTGGCCCCGGTGCTGCCCATGATCGACGCCGTGCTGCTCCTCGGGCGCGTTACCGGAGAGGGGAAGCGCGGGCGTGACTTCAACGACCTCATCCTGCGCCGCGTCTCCGAGGTGCGGGCGATGATCGATGCCTGCCCGATCGATTCCCACCAGATCGACCCTCGTCCGATCGATCTCCAGGCGGCCGGCGGCCTGGAGACGGCCAGCTGCGTCGAGGTCTGCCGCCGGGGGGCGACGTCGCTCCCCTTGGGCAGCGCCCTGCACCGCGAGCCGGACCCGGTCCCCTACCTGCGTCACTTGCGCCACCTGCTGGACGCCATCACCTAGCCCGCGCCCGGGCCGCACCCCAGTCTTCTCTCTCTCTCTCTCTCTCTCGACCGCCCGCCGGGCCTCCCTATCGCGCCCTCGTCAAACGCTCAGGTTTGCGGACATGCCGTCTCGGGCGCCGAGCGTCTGACTGTCCTGGCCGCTCGTGACTGAGCCCCGGCGCCGGCGCCTGCCTCGCTTACCCACCCATTCGGGAGCGTGCATCCGTGGTCACCTTTCGTAACCTCTGCAGCGATCAGTAGCGACGTAGGGCTGCCAGGGCGTCTTTGACGGCGAAGAGGTTATCCAGGCGCATCTCGGAGTACTTGCGGGAGAGGATGATGCCCCTGGCGCCCCCCGCAAAGGCCGCCGTCACAGCGGCATGGGTGCCCTCCGGGGTGCACTTCGTCTGGCCCTCGGCGGTGGGGATGTCGATGTCGATCCCGGGGAGGATGGCCACCCCGTCGCCGGCGCTGGCCACGGCGCGGGCCGTCTCCCGCCGGACGTACTCTGCCGACCACCCCACCGTGGGGAGCTGGTCGAGGGGGGCCTCGTCGACGCCCAGGATGCCGTACATCAAGGCCAGGGAGTCCTCCGGCCTGGCGTCACGGAAGATGGTCTGGGCCAGGGCACGATGGAAGGCGGCGTAGCGCGGGCCGGCGCAGTTGTGGTACGTGACCACCTTGATGAAGTCGCTGTAGGGGGCCATCTTGCGGTAGTCCTGCTCCGCCCGGTAGAAGGGGGAAAAGGAGTTGTGGTGCATCACGTGCCAGCCCACCTGCACTTCCCGCCGGATGGCCTTGGCCGTACCGTAGATCTCACCGTAGATCCCATGCTGGCTGTCGGTCCACAGGCCCTCCCAGGCCAGGATCTCCGGGTACTCCAGCAGGAGACGCCAGAAGGTGACGAAGTAGCCGTCAGGGGGACGGGAAGGGGGCGGGGAGTCAGGCCGGCCGCCCGGCGGGCGCTCGTCCCGCCGGGCGGCGCTTAAGAAGTCGGCCAGGGCGACGTAGCCCCGTTTGGCCCGCTCTACGTTGATCCCCCGCTCCGCTGCCAGGGCGCGGCAATGCTCGCAGAAGCAGGTGATGCCGGCGGCCCCCTGCCCCCCTATCAGGCTCCCCAGCGGGCCCTGGCGCTCCGAGCACCAGGCGATCCCGTCCAGCGGATAGCTCTTGACGTAATCCTCGACGATGGAGAGCCACCAGTACTTGTAGTCCGGGTTGTTGAAGCAAGGGGTTTGGGCGCGGCGCCCGTAGACGTCGATCTCCAGGGTCTTGGGGAAGTTGGGGACGAGGAGGGGGATGGGACCGTGGGGGTTCTCGTTGATCCAGGCGTAGACGCGCATCTCACGCCCATGCGCCGGGCCGATCACCTCCTGGATGATGTCCAGGTCACCGTGGTCGGGGGCGCGGAAGTCCCCGACCGCCGTCTTGGCGTAGTACTGCGGGTGGATAGAGGCGAAGTTGCCCCCGCGGAAGTCGTCGTACTGCTGCACGCCGTGATCGGGCAGGGGCTGACCGGGGATCTGGCGGCCACCCGTCCCGCGGTCGAAGGTCTGGCAGGCCAGGAGTATGGCGTTGACGCCGACGCGCTCGCGCAAGAGGTCGAGCACCGTCTCCGTGCCCTCGTCCACAAAGGAGATAGCCCCGATCTGGATGCCGACGAAGGGCGCGTCCTGGTTGCTCACCCCTACCCCCTGGTGCTTCGATCTCTGGCAGCGTATCGCAACGCTTGACTGCTCTGGTGGGGGGGGGGGGGGGGGGGGGCGGGGGCGAGCGGGGCGGGGGGGGGGGGGCGCGGCGCGGGGGCGCGGGGGGGGGGGGTGGTGGGGTGGGGGTTGTGGCGCGGG
>JAUJOR010000019.1:26355-42972 GCA_030447525.1 Chloroflexota bacterium
GTGTGGTTCGGTGCTGTTGGTCGTGTGGGTGGGGGTGTTGTTTCTCCACACCCTGTGGGTGTGTTTTTGTTTTTTTTGGTGGGTGGGGGGGGGGGTGCGCCGGGGGGGGGCGGGGGGGGGGGGGCCCCCCCCCGCGACCAGAGGCGATAGACAGGCCGCTAGCGCTTCAGTTTCCAGCCTTTGACGTAGTTGGTCTTCTTGTTCCAGCCGGTCTCCTTGATCTTCTCGTTGGCCAGCGCCTCGCGTTCGCGCAGGAACTCCTGGGGGGATTGCTTGCAGGAGCGCAGGTCGTTGGTGGTCCGGCTGAACCATACCTGGTAGAAGTCGCCCATGGGATTGTTCAGCGTCGGGACGTCGTTGGCCACCCCCTGGTACCAGACATTGCGGTGCTTTGGCGGCCGGCTGGGATCATTGAACACCGGGCCTTCAGCTACGGACCTGAGCATGGGTACGGCGTAGTCGATCTTGGCGAACTCTTCCTGCGCCGTCTTCTGGTGGAACCACTTGGCCAGCTCCCAGGCCTCGTCGGGCTGCTTGCAGTGGCGCGGGATCGCCCAGCACCGTTCGGAGTTCTCCGTTGTCGCCTCTTTCTTGCCCTTGAAGATGGGGGCAATGTCCCACTCCAGGTCACGGGGCACAGTGGCGGCGAAGCTAGTCTGGCTGATGAACATTGAGAGGCGCCCCTCGCGGAAGGCCCGGCCGGCGTTCTCGCCCGGTGGCGTCGGCACAGGGAAGGCGAAGCCGTTCTTGCAGAACCAGTCCTGGTAGGCCGTAAGGATGTCTACCGCCTGGGGGGTCAGGAAGGTGGCCTTGGTCTCGTCTTCGTTGTAGGGCCGGTAGCCGTTGTTCCACATCAGGGGCTGGATGAACCAGGACTCGTCATAATAGGCCCACCGATCGGTCACACCCTGGCGCCGGTGGAGGTCGGTCAAGCGGCGCAGGGCGTCGACGAACTGGTCGAAGCTCCAGGTGGCTTTCCAGTCCGTGGGGGGCGTGACGTTGATCTGCCGGAAGTGCTCCACATTGTAGAAGACCACCTGGGGGGACGCGCCGACCGTGGCGGCTCCGATCTCGTCGCCGGGGCCAACGCGGGACTTCCAGGTCGACTCGTAGTAGTCTCCCATCTTGAGGTCTCGCTTGACGTAGGGTTCCAGCGAGCGGATGCCGTCCCCGGCCAGGAGGGCAAAGACATCATCATCGTTGGTGCGCTGGACGTCGGCCGCTTCCTCGGCGAAGATCAGGGCGTGCACCTTTTCCCAGGTAAGGGAGGTGTCATAGCGGCGCTCCACCTTGATCCGTGGCTGCGACTGCTCAAAGGCGTCCAGGATACGGTCGAACATGGCGAACTCTTGGGGATTGCCCTGAGACGAGAAGCTGATCGTCGCCGGCCCCTTGGTCTTGGTGCCGGCCTCCCCAGTCCCCCGGGCCGCGTCGCAGCCGGCCAGTCCGGCGGCCACCCCGGCGAGGGCGAAGGCTGCCGGCCCGGCCCCCAGCAGCTGGCGTCGGGTGAGCCGCCCCTGCTGCGTGTCTCGCTGGACGGGCCGCGGTGCGTCATCGCGTGCGCTGGTCATTGCTTGATCCTCCCGCCGCTACACCCTACACGCGACCCTCGTCGGCGGCAAGTGAGATCCGCGCCAAGCCCGAGCCGGGTACCTCGATCCGAACCCGCTGGCGGCGCCCTGGGAGCTGCGCCTGGGCGCCTACCACCCGAGAAGTGCGCCAGCGCGCCCGCCGGCCGGGCGGCACGATCTCGGCTGAGGAACTGGAGCGGCGGCGCCCCCTGACGCCCGATGAGCGCGCCGCCGGTGAGGCCCTTCTGGCCCAGTGGGCGGCCGCGGAGGCCGAAGACCCGGCCGGGGCCCTCGTGGAGCCGCCGGCGGCCGGCGAGAACGGCCGCGGCCCTATGGGGCCCAGCGAGGCGCCGCACCGGACGCGCAAGCGAGGAGTCGGCCAACCCACCCCACAACCGAGGAGATGACGCACTGGATGATGCTGGGGCGGGGCGCAACGCAGGAAGACGCACAGCCGTTGCTGGCGCAGGCGCGCGCCGCACGTCGTCAGGGGCGGTAGCCCCTGCCCCTCCACATCGCCGAACTTCAGCGCCGGCTCGGCCGGCTGTTGACCGTCATTGGCAAGTCTAACCGCGCCTACTCATCTCCAAAATAGTCCGCGTTAACCCTGAACACCCGGTACACCGCGGCCTCTGTCACCCCAACGCCATGATCGATCATCAACCGGGCCAGCTCGATCCCACCGATCAACACGATCTTCAGGTCGATCTGTGCCGTGTAGTCCCTAGCGTCCTGGGTGAACTCGGAGGTGGAGATCAAGACGCCCTTTCTTGCCTTGCGTCCCATCAAACTGCCTGCAAACTGCTGGACGGTAGGCCGTCCCACGCTGGAGCTCCATCGTTTAGCCTGAATGTAGATGGCGTCTAGGCCAAGCCGATCTTCTTTGATAATCCCGTCGATGCCGCCGTCTCCGGTGCCGCCGACGGCTTGACCAGCGTCCTGTCTGGAACCTCCGTACCCCATGGCCACAAGTAGGTCAACCACCAATTGCTCGAAGAACACCGGCGAGGACTGCCCGATCCGGTCGAGGAGCTCTTGTGCCAGTGCGGTACGTAGGCTCTGGTAGCTGGCATCGAGGCGCTCCTCCGGCGTATCGGCGTTCTCACTTGAGGCGATGGCGCTCTTGGTGGACACTGGCGTTGCAGCAGGCACTATGTCCGTGACTGAGGTGGTGAACTGGACGAACTCAGGAAACTGTTTGAGAAAGTGGTTCGTGATCTTGGGTGGATTGAAACCAAGCACCTCGCAACCACGGTCTGTGATTCGGAACTTGGCACGACCGGTGCTCTCTACCAGGCGGGCATTCTTCAAGTAGGAGCGTGCCCAGTGCAGGCGGTTGTCGAACAGGAACTGGCGGCCACTGGGAATTAGTTGCGATCGTTCTTCCGGCGTCAGGCTGTAGTAGTTGGCTAAGGCGTCTCGTACCTCTGCGTGCGTGTGCTCCTCGCCATTTTCTAAGAGGCGAAGCAGCGGGAGCATAAGGGTCTGGTAGTCGGGAATAGGCATCGAAACACCGGCCTTCAGGGCATCAGATTGAGTAGGAAAATGAGGTGAATCACCCGTCGCATCTCGGCGAGGCACAGACTACGCCAAGAGCTATCGATGACGCAGATCAGCATACGCATCGTAGCCACTGAGCGTAATGAACTACGGGTCGAGGCGTACGGCTTCGTAGCGGTCGAGGGCGGGGAGGGTGAAGTGCACGGTGGCAGCGGCGGTGGTCCCGGTGGAAGTGGTACCCCCCGAGGTGACCTCTAGGGACGTCCCGGAGACGAGGAGGTCGGCCCGGCAGGGTGGGGGGATCTGCTCCGGGAGGTGCAGGGTGACCTCGATCGGTCCCGTGGGGTGGGGGGCCGTGGCCGGGCGGCCGTGGGCCCCGGAGTAGTTCACCAGGTGCAGCGCGAGGCGCCCTGTGTGGGGCTGGTGGAGCAGGGTGAGGTGGACGTCCGGCGGGGCGGTGGTTTCCAGGAGGGGCGGGCGACCCTCTAGATCCAGGGCCCAGCGGAGGGCGTTCTCCAGGAGGCGCTGGTGGTCGGGGTGGCGGGAGGTGACGTTGAGGCGATCGGCGGTGTTGGCGAAGTAGACGGTGCGCCCGGCGCCCCCCGTCCCGGGCGTGGTCACCAGGAGAGGGACGTCGTTGTCCCAGAGGGTGGGGTAGCTCAGGTCAGGGGGCTGGGGGAAAATCTCGGGGACGAGGGTGGCGTGGACGCCGGCCCCGTCGCCCGCGGCGATGGGGCGGAGGGGGCCTTCGTTGGTCAGGACGTCTGTGGCCTCGAAGCCGGCGGTGAGGGCATCTCGCGTGCGGATGCGGGTGTAGGCGTGGGAGAGCGCTCCCCGGCGGGGGAGGCCCAGGTCGCGCAGGCCGAGGAGGTCGTCCAGGGCGCCCCCGGTGCGGGGGCTGCCGTCGGCGTGGTAGAGGCCGGTCTCGAAGGTGGCCAGGAGGGCGCCCCCGGCGGCGACATACTCGCGCAGGGTGGCGGCCTCTGCGCCATCGAGGCAGGCGACGTTGGGGAGCACTACCGCCCGGTAGCGGCGTAGGCACTCGGGGCGTAGCTGCGAAGGGGGGAGGACGTCCCACTGTACGTGCTGGGCAAAGAGGGCCAGTTCCCAGCCGCGGAAGTGGGTGGTGTAGTGATCCTGCGCCGGGTCGGCGCTGGCGAAGCGGTCCTGCGTGCGCTGGGAATGGAGGACGGCGACGTCGGCCAGGGACTGTAGGGCGGCGAAGTCGGACTCGTGTTCGGCGAGGAAGCTGTAAAAGGCTTCCACGGTGTCCTCGTGACGGCGGTCCCACCAGCGCCCGGGATGGGCGCCGACGAAGGAGCAGTCCCAGGGGGAAGCGCCCTGGGCGGCCATGCCGGCGAGCCAGAGGCGCAGCTCTTCGCCGGACGGCGTGGTGTAGCGGCTAGCGTTGTCAAAGTGCCCGTAGAGCATCACCGGGGTTTGCGAGGCGCTCGCTGCCCCGTCACCGGCGTCTGGGGCCGGCGAGGCGGCGGGGGCGTCCTGTTCTGAGGGGGTATCCAGGGCGGTGGCGCGGAGATACTTCATCTGCTCTTCCGCACGCCAGAGGGGGACGGGGAGGAGCGGGGAGCCGTAGGAGCCCCGGGAGAGGGGGAAGATGCAGGCCATCTGGTAGTCCCAGAGGGGGGCGACGTCGTCCAGGTCCTGGGCGTTTTCCCGGGCGTTCGCCTCCAAGAAGGAGAAGAACTCCCCGGCGTAGCTCTTGTCCGCGCCGTGCGACTTGACTACATCCCGCAGCCGGCGGGTGTGCTCCCGGACACGGTCGTAGCGCCAGCGGACGTAGCGTCGCCAGGCGGGGTCTTTCCAGTCCTCGGTCACGGGGATGGCCGGCAGGCCGGTGTCTTCACGGAAGAGCCGGACACAGGCCGGGCAGTAGCAGCGCCCCCCAAAGGAGGCGGCGTTTTCCCAGATGCCGTCCGCCCCGCAGCGTCCCAGCACCTCGTGGACGAGGGGGAAGGCGTAGCCGTCGTTTCGGTAGGGGCTGTTGGGGCAGGCGGCGTAGAGGACGGTGGTCATCTTGGGCTCGCCGGCGGCGTCGCGGGCGAACCAGTCCGGATGGGCTTCGAAGGCCTCCCGGTGGCCACCGCGGAAGTCCATCCGGGCGACCACCTTGATGCCCGCCTCGTGGCAGGCGGAGACGATCTCCGGGAAGAGGTCGCGACCATTCAGGAAGCGGTTGGGGCGGTGGAAGGGCACCTCGCTGCGGTAAAAGGCGCACAGGCCCCCGCCGTTCACGGCGTAGACGTTGGCCCGCCGGCGGCGCAGCCAGTTCATGACCGCCAGGAGGTCGAAGTCCGCCGCGTCGGGCTCGCGGAGGACGGTGTGCACGGCACGCAGCGGGCGTCGCCACCAGCTCATGGCCGTCATGGTAGCGTTCCCGCTCCCTCTCTACGAGGGCTCTGTCTACGGGTGCTCCTTGGGCGTCAGCGCACCAACGCCCCGCGGACGTGCAGGGGGATGGTGTAGAGGGAGGTGCAGGCGGTGATGAAGAGGGTGGTGCCGGTGGCGCCGCCAAAGCAGAGGTGGGCCGGCACCTCGGGGCCGATCTTAGAGGGATCGAAGCGCCCGGGGGCATCTGGGGTGATGATCTTGCCGATCAGCTCCCCGCCGGGGGTGAAGATGTGGATGCCGTCCCCGGCACTGGTATAGAGGCGCCCTTCCACGTCGCAGCGCATACCGTCCGGGATCCCTACGTCTACGGTGCAGAAGACGCGGTTACCAGTGAGCGTCCCGTCGTCCTGGACGTCGAACACGCGGATATGGTGCGGGGCTCCGGAGTCGGCAATGTACAGGTATCGCTCGTCCGGCGAGAAGCATAGGCCGTTGGGGCGGTGGAAGTCGTCGGCCACCGGGCGCACGCTACGCGTAGAGGGGTCGTAGCGGAAGACGTAGTCCTTGTCTTGCTCCTTGCCCAGGTGCTGCTGGGGGAGGCCGTAGGGGGGATCGGTGAACCAGACGGTGCCGTCGGACTTGACCACGACGTCGTTGGGGGAGTTCAGCTTCTTCCCATCGTAGGAGTCCACCAGGGTGACCGCCTTCCCGTCGGGGCCGGCGATGCTGACGCGTCGCCCGCTGTGCTCGCAGGTGACCAGGCGGCCCTGGAGATCGCGCGTGTTGCCGTTGGCGTTGTGGCTGGGGGCCCGGAAGGTGGTGATGCCCTCTTGGGGTGTCCACTGCTTCAGCTCGTCGGCAGGGATGTCGCTGAAGACGAGGGCGCCCTCGCCGGCGTTCGTCCACACCGGGCCTTCGGTGAACCGGAAGCCTCCCGCCAGCTTCTCGATTCTGGCATCGGCCGGGACGATGGCGCGAAAGGCGGCTTCGTCCTTGACGACGAACCGGCTTGGATCGTAAGCGGTCATGTCTTGCTCCTGTTGGCGGGGCCCTTGGTGGGGGACACCCCCAGGAGCCCCCCCATCATGGGGTGTCTCCCGGCGGGTGGTTGCGAGTGGGGACGTCCGATGACGTCCCTTCGTCGGTGCGTCTGCGGGTGCCGGTGGTGGGAGCGAGTCGCTGGCCCGGCTTATCAGAGTGGGGCAATGGCCGGGGGGCGGCGCTGCAGGGGCACGGCGGCCATCACGGCGGCGGCCACCCCCAGGACGAGGGCTTCCTCCCAGGGGCGCCCGCCGATCTGTACGGCCAGGGGGAGCCCCTCGGCGTTCAGGCCACAGGGGGCGGCGACCGCCGGGACGCCGGTGAGGCTGAAGAGGCGCTGGAGATGGAAGGGGCCCGGCTCGGTGCCCCACGGGAGGTCGCCGGGGACGTAGGCCCCGGGCTGGAGTGGCGGGGCGGGGGCGGGGGTGCCTGGGGCGATCAGCACGTCGAGGGGGCCCAGGGTGTCCAGGAGCTCGGCGGTGATGGCCCCTCGGATGGCCTGGGCGCGGGCGTAGTCCGCCGCCCAGAGGGCCCTGCCGGCGAGGAGGCGGGCCAGGACGTCGGGGCCGTAGTCCTGGGGACGCTGGCTCAGCCAGCGGTCGTGCGCGGCCGCGGCTTCGGCATGCATCGTCACCGAGGAGGCCAGGGCCGTCCAGCGTCCGGCCAGGGGGAGGTCGACGTCGCGTACCTCCATCCCGGCGTCGCGCAGCCCGGCCAGGGCGCGCTCGAAGGCGTCTGCCACCTCCGGGTCGAGGCCCCTGAGGAGGGCGCGGGGCACACCGGCGCGGCGGCGGCGCAGGTCCTCTACTGGAGTGAAGGGGCCGACGCCCGGTGTCGGGGAGCGGCGGCTGCCGGGGTCGGCGGGGTCGTAGCCGTCCAAAGGGGCGAGCAAGGTGGCGGCGTCGGTCGCCGTGCGGGCGAAGAGGCCCACGTGGTCGAGCGACCATGCCAGGGGGAAGACGCCCCGGCGGCTGACGCGTCCGAAGGTGGGCTTGATCCCCACGACGCCACAGAAGCTGGCCGGACGGCGCACGGAGTTGCCCGTCTCACTCCCCAGGGCGCCGTAGGCGAAGCCGGCGGCGACGGCCGCTGCGGAGCCACCGCTGGAGCCACCGCAGATGCGGTCGGCACGCCACGGATTGCGCGGCGTGCCGGTATGGGCGTTGACGCTGGTGCCCCCGAAGGCGAACTCGTGGAGGGTGTTTTTCCCCACCACGACGGCGCCGGCCCGGCGCCAGCGGGCGATGGCCGCGGCGTCCTCTTCCGGCACCCAGTGGCGCAGGATGGCGGCCCCGCAGGTGGTGGGGACACCCCGCGTGGCGAACAGGTCTTTGGCCGCCAGGGGGACGCCGTGCAGCGGGCCGCGATAGCGTCCGGCCCCGATCTCCCGCTCGGCCCCCTGCGCCTCGGCCAGCGCCTGGTCGGCGGTGACGGTGATAAAGGTGCGCAGCCGGCCGTCGTGCGCGGCGATGCGGTCAAGCGCCGTCCGAGCCACCTCTACGGGGGAGACGTCCCGCCGCCGTAGGCGCTCCGCCAGCTCCATCAGGGAGAGGGCGCAGAGCCCCCCGTCCGACTGATCAGATGGCGGGCCGGGCAGCCGGGCAGCGCCCGAGTGGGCAGAAGTCACGGCCGGCCGCCCTCGTCGTGCTGAGGGTCTTCTTGACGGGGGACTTCTTGCTCGGCCTGCCCCTGCCCTGCGCCTGCAGCGGATACGGAGGACATACCCGAAGCCCCGTCGACCGGCTGCCCCAGCGCCGGGACGTCGCGCTGGAGCGTCTCCAGCCCTTCCAGCATCCCGGCCAGCTGGCGCCGGGCGTCCTCCCAGACGGCATCGGGCACCGCGGACACCGGGGAGGTCTCAGGCAGCAGGGGCGTGGCAGGGAGCGGGGCCGCCCCGGCCGCTACCCCTGTGGACCCTGGGGAGCGCAGCGCGCCCAGGCGCGCTGCGCTGCGTGCCCCTGCCGGGGTGGAAAGGTCGAGGGCCGGAGGCTCCGTGCTGGACACGCTACCCCTCCTTACCTAGTCTCGATTGAGTAGGCTGGTCTCGTCTGGTCGGTCTCGCGGCGCCCATTATAGTCATGGGCCGCGAGTGGGCCATGCCGTTCGCGGGTCGCCGCTTCGGTCCCGGCGAGCGAAAGAGGGCCCTATATGACAGGAGTTACGCCGTCCCAGAGAGGAGCCCGTCCTGGCGTCCTGGAGGGACGGCGGAGGTCCTGTCTATGACCCGGACGAAAGGCGAGAAGTGCCAGCTGCGGTTCGTCGAGGGCAGGAGGAGTGGAGGGTGGCCATGATGACGGATGGAGGGACGGGACGGACGGTGATCGTCGGTGGGGCGACGGCGCGGACGGGAGAGGCAGTGCTGCGGACCTTGCTCGCCGCCGGGTACCGCGTGGTGGCGACGACGCGGCGCCCGGAGCAGCTCCGTCAGACCCTCGATCAGCTCCCCGGCGGGAAGGGGGTGGAGGTGGTGCAGGCCGACCTCCTCGATCCGGGGGCGGCGCAGCACGTGGTGGCCATCGTCCGCGAGCGCTTCGGGCGCGTCGACGCCATGACCACGCTGGCTTCCGCGGGCTTCCAGCAGCGGCCGTTCGCCGAGACGCAGCTGGACGACCTGTGCCGGCAGATCGAGGGCAACCTGTACATGACCTACAACCTCTGTCGCGCCGCCGTACCGGTGATGCTCGAGGGCGGGGGCGGGCACATCGTCACCGTGGCCGGGGGGAGCGCCCTCGATCCCGGCTACGGCCGGGGCCTCTTCGGCGCCAGCAAGGCCGCCGTCGTCACCCTCACCAGGGGGATCGCCCGCGACCACAAGGGGCAGG
This sequence comes from Chloroflexota bacterium, assembly GCA_030447525.1. GTDB lineage: Bacteria > Chloroflexota > UBA11872 > UBA12225 > UBA12225 > JAUJOR01. The sequence continues at coordinate 35,639 of JAUJOR010000019.1, forward strand.
GGATCGTGGCCAACTGTCTCGTGGCCGGCACGATCGCCACCGACGCGGCGCGGCGCCACCTGAACCCAGCCGACCTCCAAGCAGCGGCGACGCTGGAGGAGTTCGCCAGCGCCATCGTCTTCCTCTGCTCCCCGCAGTCCTCTGGGATCAACGGGACGGCGGTGGAGCTCAACGCCCGCGAAGTGGACTGACGGTACTCAGCCGACCAGGCGTTCGTGTCTCCCCGGCCGACTACTCCTGCTCGAATCCCTGCGAGGTGAAGTTCAGCGTCCGGCCGTTCTCGGTGACGGTGCGCACCACATGATCCGGCGCCCCCGCGGGGATCTCCGCCGAAACCGTGAGCGCTAGCCTGTCACCCAGGAGGAGCCCGATGCCCGAGCCCTAGGCGCGAGATCCGGACTCAGCGGCGGGTGAGGCGGGGCACCAGCTCGGCGGCCCCGGACTGGGGACCGGTGAGGCACGGGCGCGGGGCGACCAGATCTCGTAAGTCGGCCACGTCGGCCACGGCCAGGAGGCCCGGTACCACCAGCCAGGGCTCCAGCTTGACGCCCGCCTCACCCGCCGGGGCGCGGTAGGACTCCGGGAGCCCCAGGCAGACCGCCCCTGCCACCCGCTCCTCGAGCGCAGCGGCGTGCAGGGCCAGCAAGGAGGCGTCAGCCTCACCCCACACGTAGACGGCCCCGGCATCCACGTCCGGGCGGGATGCGAGGTACTCGACGCCCCGCAGGACGTCCCACACCCGGCCGGCGAAGAGCGGCCGGTGGAGCATGATGCCCCGTTCCACGGCCGCGAGCTCCCCTTCCGTCCCGCCGCTCGCGGAGACACGAGTCCCCGCCGTCTCGCCCTGCCCCCGGTAGTCGATAGCCAGGACGATCGTCCCGGCGCGCACGGCCTCGTGGACGGCCCGTAGCTCCGGCGCCCGTCCCTTGCCCGCGGGGCTGGTGTAGACCACAGCCGGGAGCGGAAGGGACGGCTCCGGGAGGGGGCGGAACAGCAGCGCCGGCACCGGCACCCCTTCCTCGCTCCAGTAGGCCAGGAGCTCCACGGCGCAATCGGCGCGGGTGATGGTGTCCACTGCCTCCACGTGCAGCGGGCCGCGCTGGGGCCAGCCCCCGAACAGGTCGTCCACGATGCGCCGGCGCAGGTGGGCACCCGACGGCAGGGTGGCTGGCCTCTCGGTGACCTCGGCGTAGTAGGTGTCCAGGGTGTGGGCGTCGGCCGGGACGCCCCCGGCGCCCAGCGGTCCCCAGACGCGCAGCGTGTCGTCCTCTTCCGCCTCCACCCAGGTGTCGGCCTCTCGTGACCGCTCGTGCGCCGCCAGCGGGTGGAGCCCCTGAAGCCACTGGTCGAACCAGGCGTAGGCCCGCTCGCGCATCGCTCGGTCGTAGCTGTGCTCCACGTTCGTTTCGTAGAGGGCCAGGCGATCAGCGCCCCCGTCGTAGAGCCCATAGATGCGCCGGGTGTGGTCCAGGGCGCGCCGGGCCTCCAGGGTAGAGAAGCCCCCGTCACGTAGCCCGTTCATCATCAACAGGGGGCGGGGGGCGAGCAGCCCCAGGAGGTGGGGCTTGTCGGCGAAGGTCAGCACGTCCGGCACCGTCTCGCAGACGCACTGGCTCTTGCGGAAGTAGACCTCCAGCATCTCTACCGAGCAGACGGGCACGGCGACGGCCACTCGCTCGTCCACGGCCGCCAGGTACATGGTATGGTTGCCCCCGCCGGAGGCGCCGGTGACGCCGATGCGCTGCGGATCAACCTCCGGGCGAGAGGAGAGGTAATCCAGCGCCCGCACGTTGTCCCAGACCTGCAGGCCGGGGAGGGACTCCCCGGCGTACAGCAAGGCGTGAGCGGCCGGCTCCCGGTGCCCCATGAAGGTGCGCTCGGCGTGCCCGACGGCGTCCGCCACCAGCACGACGTACCCGCGCCGGGCCAGGTTGGCGCTGCGAATCTGGATGTGCCGTGTGTGCTTCCCCGTACGCCAGTGGCCGTGCGGACTATAGACGGCCGGGAGCCCCTGCCCGGCCTCCAGGGACGCGGGGGGCTCCGCCGGAAGGTAGAGGGCAGCGCTGACGTAGAACCGCGGTCGCGCCTGGAACTCGATTAGCTCGATACGGTAGCCGTCGCGCGTGCGGTCGACGGTGCCGGTCACCCGGGCGTGCAAGTCCCCCCGCGCCGCGGCCGGGGCGTCCAGGAGCTCCGGCTGCAATCCCAACGCCTGCACCAGCCTCCGGCGCAGCGTTGCCTGCCGCTCCGTCCACTCACCGCGCGTCTGCGGGTAGGCATGCCCGCGCACCAGGTCTGGACCCCAGCGTCCGTAGTACTCCTCGAGCAGCGCCGAGTACGGTGCGTGCAGCACCCGGAAGTCCTCCGGTCGGTGCAGAAACCGGGCCATTCGCGCCCTCCCCTCCTGTCCTTAGCGTGGAGCCAGTATAGACCCCCTGTAATGCCCTCCATGGGCGGCGGTGCCGCGCTTCGGTCACGGCGCGGCCGCCGGGGGGCGGCGCAACAGAGCCGTCCCTTTGCCGTTCAACTACCAAGAGACCCGGTCGGCGCACCGGGCGATGGTCCCCGGCACGGCCTGGCGCTGGGGCGTGAATCTCCGCCGCAGCCTTCGTAGCCTTGAGGCTGGAAACTCAGGACTCGAGGCTGGGAGGACTTCCCGCTGCAGCCCCTGCCAGGCCACCCACACCCCTACCCGGAAAGAGAGTCATGGAGCAGCGCGACGATACCGAGACCCAGCCGTATACCCCTGTCCAGGCACGACCCCGGCCAGACACTGGCCGTATCCCGCCGAGCGCACCGCGCCAGGGGGTGGAGTGGGAGTGGCAGCCGGCCCAGCGTCCCGGCGCGCCGCACAATCGAGAGCAGATGGAAGGGCGCCTGCGCAAGGCCATGTTCGGCGGTCTGGCGCTGGGCGGGCTGCTGGTCGTCCTGCGAGTGGTGAGCCTCATCTTCGGCGGGGGCCAGAGCCCGGAGGCCAGCCCGGCGCCTACCCCGGCCACGCTCCAGACACCCCTAGCCGCCACGAGTGACGTCCTGGGCGCCCCGACGGTAGTGGCGGCGCCGGTCGCGCAGTCCACGCCGCAGGTCACGGCCGTAGGGGGGGCGCAGGTGACCGGGCCGGCTCAGCTGCGGTCCGAGGCAACGGCGCAGCGCAGCGGCAGCCTCACCACCCAGAATGGCAACCCGACGCCAGCCCTGGTGACTCCCGCCGCACAGGTGCGGAGCCCCGAGACCGCCGGCTTTGCCCCCGGGGTTGCGACCACGCCCGGCGCTGCGCCCGCGTCCGGCCGAGCCACGCCGGCGCCGGGGTCACCGCCCCTAGCCACCGTTCCGGCCACTGCGGGGAGCGCCGGCAGCCTCAGCGGCACGGGGAGCGCGGGAACGACTTCTCTCGGCGGCACTACCATCACGGGCCCATCGGGCAACAGCAACAGCGGCACCACCGGCGGCAGCAGCAGTAGCCTGGGGGTGCCGGGCACGTCCGCACTGAACACAGGGGGCGCCGGCGCCAGCACAAGCAGCCGGGGGAGCGGCGCCGTTCCCGGGGCCCTCGGCGTCACGGCCACGCCGGGAGCGGCCGCCGCCACGCGGGCCACGGCTGTCCCGTCTTCCAGCTCAGCGAGCGGCCGGACGTACACTATCAAGTCCGGCGACACCCTGTACGCCATCGCCCTCCGCTACAACACCACGGTGGAGGCCCTGGTAACGGCCAACAGTCTCCGCAGCCCGGAGACCATCCTTGCCATTGGCCAAAAGCTGGTCTTGCCGTAGCGCGGCGACGCGCGTTACCAGCTCGAAGGAGAGGCAATCGGCGGATCCGGCGGATCCAAGGGAATGGCGTATCCAGGGGAATAAGGAGGCAAGAGGCCAGCACGCGCCGGAGCGAGGCTTCGTCCAGCGCCCCGTCCTTGGTGAACGGGAACAACCTTGCATTCCCCTGGGCCAGCTTTGAGCGAAGGTGAACCGTTACGCCTGCCGGAGCCGTTAGCCCCAGTCTGAGCCTGCAAGATACCCCCCGTCCACGGCGATGATCTGGCCGGTGACGTAGTCTGAAGCGGGCGCCGCCAGAAAGACGGCCGTGCCGGCGACGTCCTCCGGGGCGCCGAACTTTCCCGCCGGGGTACGGGAGATGACCCAGCTCCGGCGGGGCTCGACCCCCAGGAAGTTGCGGTTGAGGTCGGTCAGGATGAAGCCGGGGGCGATGCAGTTGGCCTGGATACCTTCCGGGGCCAGCTCGATGGCCAGCTGCTTGGTCAGCGTTCCAACCCCTCCCTTGCTCGCGGCGTAGGCGCTCATCCCCACGCTGACCCCCTGGACGGTGGCCAGCGAGCCGACGGTGATGATCTTGCCGCTGGGCCGGCCGCCGCGCGGGGCCATCGCCCGCACGGCCGCCTGGCAGCCGAGATAGAGGCCGCGGAGGTTGGTGCCGACGACGAACTCGTAGTCCTCCGGCTCGACGTCCACGATCCGCTTGCGCCGGTTTACCCCGGCGACGGCGACGAAGACGTCCAGCCCGCCAAAGTGGTCGACCGTCTCCCTCACCATCCGCTGGTTGTCTTCCGCTACCGTCACGTCGGCGACGACGGCCAGCGCCCGGTCCTCCCCGATCTCCCGAACGACACCCTCCAGCGTCTCTCGCGTGCGGGAGGCGACGGCAACCTGCGCCCCGGCCCGGGCCAGGCCGGCGGCAATGGCCCGGCCGATCCCCCGGCTGGCCCCGGTCACCAGGGCGACGCGCCCGGTGAGATCAAACGAGCCCTGAGGTGGATGTATGCTCACGGGCCCGATTGTACCCCTACGTCTGCGCCGGCACACGTGTGCGGCACCGCCTTCGAGGCGCTACGGTTCCATGCTGCACGAACGTACCGGCTCGCACGTAGCCCGTCAGAGCACCACCAGAAGGATCCCCGCCAGGACGATGGCCCCGCCGGTGAGGGCTATCGCGCTGGGGAGCTCCCCGAGAAACGCGGCGCTCAGGGCAACGCCACCCACCACTTCGAGCGTGGCGATGAGGTTGACAGCCGTCGCCGGGACGCGCCGTAGGGCGGCGTTGTAGAGCGTGTGCCCCGTGCCCAGGGGCCCCACTCCCAGCCCCACGATGGCCAGCCCTCCTGAAATCCCTAGAAGGTCGTAGCGGCTGCCCGGCGCCTGCCATAGCGCCAGCGGGAGGAACCAGAGGGCGCCCCAGCCATACACGCCGGCGGCGTAGTCGAACAGCCTGTGGGCCCGGCGCTGCGCCCGCCCGATTACGGAGTAGACGGCAAAGGTGATCGCCGAGCCAAGGGCCAGGGCGTCGCCCAAGGGCGCCGTCGACCGGGAGGCCGGCCCGCCTCCCGGCGGGCTGCCAGAGACCGCTTCCAGGCCCGCCAGCACCCCCACCCCCAGCACCCCCAGCAGGACGCCCAGCCAGCGGCGCCCGGAGAGAGTCTCCCCGAGGAACAGCCAGGAGAAGACGGCGATGAACAGCGGTGCCGTGTACACCAGGGCCAGGGAGTGGGCCACCGTGGTGAAAGAGAGGGAGGCGATGTAGAGAAAGAAGTGCAGGGCGATGACCACCCCATAGCCGGCGAAGCGACGGTGGGGTAGGGATCGCCAGCGCACCGGCTGCCCCGTCAAAACGCCGATCACCCCCACGGTGAGGGTGGCCAGGGCCAGGCGCCAGAAGGTGATCTCCACCGCGCTGACCTCGCCTGCCCAGCGGACGAGGACCGGGCTGGTACTGAAGAGCGTGACGGCGCCTAGGGCCTGGATATACCCGATCCCCGTCTCCGGCCGTCCCGTCTCCGACCGCTCGCCGTCCCCGGAGGGGCCGATAGACGGGGCCTTACGCGTCGTCCGTGGCACCGGCCCCTTCCATCTCGCCCGGCGCGTCGGCGTCGAACCGCAGCGCCTCCAGCCGGAAGGCCGCGCCCTGGCGGCAAAAGAGCCGCGCCCCCCGCCCGGTAGGCACGATGCAGGCGCCGCAGGCGCCGCTGCCACACGGCACGGCGTCGCCCCCACCCGCCGGGTGGGGCGCCCCCGCCCGCCGGGCCGGGAAGGCAGGTAGCGGGATGGCCTGCACCGGCAGGTTGGCCCGCAGCGTGAACGGCTCCAGGCGCGCCCGGCGGAGCAGGGCGATTCCCTCCAACAAGGCCCACGGCGCGGCCACGAACACCTCGTCCGCCCAGCTCACCGCCCCCGGCAGTGCGCCCAGCAAGCCACCGGCTTCCGGCGTCGTCACGCGATACTCCACGTCTGCCGGCAGGAGCTGGGGTGGGACGCCGGCCGCCGCCTCCGGGGTGTTGGCGATAAGGGTCACCGAGCGCCCCGTCCGCGCCGCGTCGGCCGCCAGGAGGGACACGCCGGCCACGGCGACGGCCCCTTCTGCCAGGAGCAGGAGGTGGCGCGTGAGGCGCTCCGGCCGTAGCTCACGCCCGATGGGGCCGTGCACCAGGACGCTGTCCCCCTCGCGCCGGCGAGTCAGCCAGGCGCTCCCCCGGCCACGTACCTCCACCAGCAGGCTCAGCCGCCCGGCCCGCCGGTCGGCGGCGAAGACGAAGTACGCCCGCGGCAGGTAGGGATCGAACGTAGGGTGGTCGGGATCGGCGCAGCGTAGCAAGACGAATTGCCCCGCGTGTACAGAGGACGCCACCGCCGGTGCCTCCAGGTGCAGCAGCCAGAGCGAAGGGGCCACCGGCTGCGTCCCGGCTACCCCGGCATGTTCTATCCGGCCGCCCACAAACAGAGCCTCCGCGCTCGACGCCTATCTGCTACCCGCCTACCTGCTACCCGCCTACCTGCTACCCGCCTACCTGCTACCCGCCTACCTAAAGGAGAGGCAGCCCCGTCACTCATCGGGGCGCCGCGCCCTCCCGCCTCCCGTCCACTATAGCGATCATATCCCGCCTCCACGGCGCCCCTGGTCAGGCAGCCGTGGACTCTCGCCGAGGACGTGACCGGCTGTCGCAGCCGTCCGGCCGCTCTCGCCGCTCCCGCCGCCCCCGGAGAACCCCCATAACAGCGCGGATCGCCACCCGTGCCACGGTGCCGGCGACGGCGGCGACGACCGCCCCGAGGGCGGCCTGGACGAGCGTCTCGTTCATCGGCGTGCTTCCTCCCCTGTACCCCGGCCACGCCGTCTCCAGCACGGCACTGGATCACGGCGTGCCCTGGCCGGCGCTCTCCCGGCGTGGGATACTGCTCATGTGAGCAGTATTCACTTAGGAAAGATGCGCGGCCGGTGCGGAAAAACAACACGCCCCTCCCGCCGGCCGAACGTCGGGCCCGCCAGCAGGAGAGGGCCAGCAGGAGAGGGCCAGCAGGAGAGGGCCAGCAGGAGAGGGCCAGCAGGAGAG
>JAUJOR010000019.1:43072-93163 GCA_030447525.1 Chloroflexota bacterium
GGCCAGCAGGAGGGGAGGCCGGGCTAGCGCCCGGCGACGTCCCGCCGCGGCCCCGTGTCAGGGGCAATGGTGGCTACCGGCAGATCGCCGTCGGCAATCAGGACGGTGGTACAGAAGGCGCAGCGGCGGGCAGATGCAGGGATCTTGCTCAGGCACTCCGGGCACTCCCGCGTCCGTGGCCCTTCCGGCTCCCCACTCTTCATCAGATCCATCAGTCGGTTTACCGGCGTGAGGACGACGAAGTACACCACCATGGCGATGATGATGAAGGACAGCACGGCATTGATGAAGTTGCCAATGCCGAAGATGCTGCCGTTGACGCTGAACGTCCAGGCTGAGAAGTCGGGGATGCCCCCGAAGATACCGAGGATGGGGGTGATGATGTCCTTCACCAAGGACGTGACCACTCCCCCAAAGGCCCCCCCGACGACGACGGCGATGGCCAGGTCGACGACGTTGCCCCGCAAGATGAACTTCTTGAACCCATCCAGCATGCCCGGCACCCGTGCTCTCCTGACGCGCTCCATCGTCCCCCCACTCATCCCCAGCGGCGATAGCCTGCCACAGCGGCCCAGGCATTGCCAAGCGCCGGCTCTTGTCTTCTTGGCTCCTGTCGTGGCTGCCCGCCCCTGCCGCTATACTTCCGCCCGGCGCCGGCGCCCCTGCGGCGCCCGGCCTTGAGCCTCGGGACGTGCTTGGGAGGGTAGGGAGTGAAGGTCTTACTCATCGGGGGCTCAGGTCACGTGGGGTCGTTCCTCACGCCGTACTTACGCCGGCACCATGACCTACGTGTGCTGGACCTCCAGCCACCGCGCCACGCGGGCCTGGAGTACGTCGCGGGCTCAGCCACCGACCCGGACGCCCTGCGCCGGGCGCTGCAAGGCGTGGACGCCTTTATCTGGCTGGTGATGCGTCACGGTCAGGGGGGATCGGTCACTACCCAGAACCTCCCTACTATCGTGGAGAACTACGACGTCAACACCAAGGGACTGCACCTCCTGCTCTACATGGCCCAGGAAGTGGGCGTGATGCGGGGGGTGTACACCAGCACGATGAGCGTCCACTACCGCAAGCGGGACAGCTACCCGGGCGAGGAGCTGGTACCCCTGGATACCCCCAGCGTCTACGGCCTGACCAAAGGATTCGGCGAGCTGATCTGTCAGTACTTCGCCCGCTGGTTTGACATGAACCTGATCGCCCTGCGCATCACCGGTCCCCGGACGCGCGAGCAATGGTTGGAGGAGCGTCGCCACCCCCGCGTCTACCCCGATGGGAGCCGGATCTACGTTACCGACGAAGAGGACCTGGCGGAGGCCTATCTACGATCCCTGGAGGCGGTGCAGACCGGCCACGGGCGATTCGACGCCGTCTTCATCGCCGGGGACGAGCAGGAGACGGAGCACAACCTGTCCAAGGCCCGGCGCCTCCTCGGCTGGGAGCCACGGGCGCAGCGCCTGCTGGAGGGGTAGCTGCCTCCCCCTCCCCGGCCCCCGGGCACCGGGAAGGGCCGGCGGCCAGGGCCAGCGGCAGAGGGCTCAGGGAGCAAGACAATCGTGCGCACGATAGACGCCATCGCCGACGTCCTGAAGCAGGAAGGCATCCGCTATCTCCCCTGCTATCCCACAACGCCCCTGATCGAGGCCTGCGCCCAGGCGGGTATCCGGCCGGTGATCTGCCGCCAGGAGCGCGTCGGCGTCGGCATTGCCGACGGCTTGACACGCGTCACCGACGGGGAGACTCCCGGCGTCTTTGCCATGCAGTTCGGCCCCGGCGCGGAGAACGCCTTTGCCGGGGTGGCGACGGCCTTTTCGGATTCCGTGCCCCTCTTGCTGCTCCCGCTGGGGCACCCCGAGGACCGGCAGGGGATTGCCCCCCTCTTCAACGCCCTCACCGGATTCGCCGGCGTGACCAAGCGCGTGGAGCGCATCACCTCCCCCGGACGCACGGGAGACGTCCTGCGCCGCGCCTTTGGTGCCCTGCGCCAGGGGCGCCCCGGGCCGGTGATGGTGGAGATCCCGGCGGACGTCGCCGTCCAGTCCGCGCCGCTGGCCTACCGCCCGGTGCCACGCACCGTCTCCGCCGGCGATCCGCGGGATGTCGCGGGCGCCGCCCGCGCCCTGTGTGGCGCCGCCCGGCCCGTCGTCCTCGCCGGGCAGGGCGTCCTGTACGCCGGGGCGACCGACGAGCTCGTCGCCCTGGCCGAGCTCCTCAGTCTGCCGGTGGCTACTACCTTGCTGGGCAAGAGCGCCTTCCCGGAGACGCACCCCCTGGCCCTCGGCTGCGGCACCGGCGTCATGCCGGCGGCGGTGCACGAGTTCGTCGAGCGGGCGGACGTCATCCTCGCCGCCGGTACCAGCCTCACCCGCCACTTCCTGACCATGCCCCTCCCGGAGGGGAAAACGCTGATCCACACCACCAACGACCCGGCCGACCTATGGAAGGACTACCCGGTCGATCACCCCATCCTCGGCGACGCCAAGCTCGTCCTGCGCCAGCTGCACCAGGCCTGTCAGGAGATCGTCGGGCGTGACGGGAAGGTGGATCCGGCAGTGCCCGCGACCATCGCCGCCCGCCACGAGGCGTGGCTCGCCGCCTGGCATCCCAAGCTGACCAGCGACTGCCGCCCCCTCGATCCGTACCGCGTGATCTGGGACTTTACGCAAGTCTTCGATCCGGCGGAGTGCATCGTGACGCACGATTCGGGCAACCCGCGGGGACAGCTCGTCCCCTTCTACCGCGCCGCCGGGCCACGGGGCTTCCTGGGATGGGGCAAGTCCCACGGGCTGGGCACCGGCCTGGGGCTGGTCATGGGGGCCAAGCTGGCCCGTCCGGAGAAGGTATGTGTCAACTTCATGGGAGACGCCGCCTTTGGCATGGTGGGGCTGGACTTCGAGACGGCGGTGCGTCACGGCATCCCCATCATCACCGTCGTCTTGAACAATAGGGGTATGGCTTCCGAGGCGCGGGCCATGCCCCACGCCGAGGCGGCCTTCCACACCAGCGACATGAGGGGCGACTACGCCGCCATTGGCCGCGCCCTGGGGGGACACGCCGAGCGCATCGAAGACCCGGCCGAGATCGCCCCGGCCTTCCAGCGCGCCCGGCGCATCACCGCCGAGGAGGGCCGGCCGGTGCTCCTGGAGTTCATCACCGCCCGCGAGACCGCCGCCTCCACTCCCGGCCGGCGCTTCCTCCCCGCCTGAGCCCGCCCCCGCTACAATGCTCCTGTTGTGGTACAGCACGACGCGCAGGGCTCGGACGCCGCCGGTCGAGTGGCCTTGATCACCGGGGCGTCGCGCGGGATCGGCCGGGGGATCGCCCTGGAGCTGGCCCGCGCCGGTGGCTACCACCTGGCCATCAACTACCTCGCCAACGAAGGGGCGGCCTACGAGACGGCCTCGGCCTGCCGCGCCGTCGGGCGGGAGGCCGGCCACGAGCTTCGTGCCGAGATCGTCCGCGGGGACGTCGCCAGCGCCGCTGATCGCCAGGGGCTGATCGACTTCGTTCGGGAGCGCTACGGGCGCCTCGACCTCCTGGTCAACAACGCCGGGGTGGCCCCCAGTGTGCGGGCGGACATCCTCGAGGCCACCGAGGAGAGCTTCGACCGCCTGGTGCAGATCAACCTCAAAGGGCCCTACTTTCTGACCCAGCTCGCCGCCCGCTACATGATCGAGCAGCTCGGCGGCCGGCCGGCGGCCCCGGGGACGCGCAACGTCGTCACGATCACCAGCATCTCGGCCTACACCGCCAGCGTGAACCGGGGAGACTACTGCATCGCCAAGGCCGGCCTGGCGATGCACACCAAGCTGTGGGCCGCGCGCCTGGCGGAGTGCGGCATCGGCGTCTTCGAGATCCAGCCGGGGGTCATCGAGACGGACATGACTGCAGCGGTGCGGGCGCGCTACGACGCCCTCTTCGCCGCCGACCTGACCCCCTTCCCCCGCTGGGGCACCCCCGCCGACGTGGGCAAGGCCGTCACCGCCGTTGCCCGCGGTCACTTCCCGTACAGCACCGGCATGGTCATAGACGTCGACGGTGGCTTTCGTCTCCGGCGCCTCTAGATGCATCCACGGCCCATCTGCAGCACCCTCACAGATCGCGAACCGGCCCGTGACCTCCCTGCCGGAGGCAGAGCGCCCATGACTTCCCTGCCGCAGGCAGTGCAATGAACGTCAACGACGATCTTACGGCCGAAGCGCTCCGCCCCAAGGCGGAGCGCCTTTTCGCCCTCTCAGGGGAGAAGATCCGGGCGGTAGAGGCCAGCTGGAACCCCGACCATGGTACGCCGGTCTTCACCGTCCGGGGGCGCTACACCACCCGGGGGTGGACGGAGTGGACGCAAGGCTTTCAGTTCGGCTCCGCCCTGCTCCAGTTTGACGCCACCGGCGACGAGGCCTTCCTGGAGCTGGGCCGGCGCAAGACCCTGGAGGTGATGGCCAGCCACGTCAGCCACGTGGGGGTGCACGACCATGGCTTCAACAATGTCTCCACCTACGGCAACCTCTGGCGCCTGCAGCGCGAGGGGCGCATCCCCGATGACCCCTGGCAGCGCCACTTCTGCGAGCTGGCGCTCAAGGTATCCGGCGCTGTCCAGGCAGCGCGCTGGACAGAGGCCCGCGCTACGCCGGAGGCCCCGCGAGGCAGCGCCGGCTACATCTACTCCTTTAACGGCCCTCACTCCCTCTTTGCCGACACGATGCGCTCCCTGCGCTCCCTGGCCATCGCCCACCAGCTGGGCCATGCCTTGATGGGGGAGCGTGACCAGAGGATCTCCTTGCTCGGCCGGCTGATCCGGCATGCCGAGACCAACGCCCGCTTCAACGTCTACTTCGGAGAGGGGCGCGACGCCTATGACCTCCGGGGACGGGTGGCGCACGAGAGCGTCTTCAACGTGCTGGACGGGAACTACCGCAGTCCCAGCTCCCAGCAGGGCTACTCCCCCTTCACTACCTGGACACGGGGACACGCCTGGTGCCTGTGCGGCTACCCTGAGCAGCTGGAGTTTCTGGAGACCGTTTCCGACGCCGAGTTGGAGCCCTATGGAGGGCGCCCGCGCATCGAGGGGGGGCTGCGCCGGGCCGCGGTGGCCGTGGCCGACTTCTATCTCCAAGAGACCCCTTTGGACGGGATCCCCTATTGGGATACCGGCGCCCCGGGCCTGACCCGGCTGGGCGACTACCTCGACCGGCCGGCCGACCCGTTCAACGACGAGGAGCCGGTGGACAGCTCGGCGGCCGCTATCGCCGCCCAGGGGTTGTTGCGCCTGGGAAACTACCTCCGGCGTCAGGGCGACGCCCCCGCCGGGCGGCGCTACCGAGACGCCGCCTTTACCATCGTCGGCACCCTCTTCGACGAGCCGTACCTGTCCGTGGACGAAGGGCACCAGGGACTCCTCCTGCACAGCGTCTACCACCGCCCCAACGGCTGGGATCACGTCCCCCCTGGGGCCAGAGTGCCCCAGGGGGAGTCCTCGATGTGGGGTGACTATCACGCCCGAGAGCTGGCCCTGCTCCTCCTCCGGGAGGCCGGCGACGGCCCCTACGTCACCTTCTTTACTCCTCTCCCTGAGCCCCTCCCCGGATCGTCCCCGCACCCGGCCGGCGGGGAGTGAGACGAGTATGACTCGAGTCTCTTGTGCCCGGCAGGGCACCAGCACCCAATGAGCTGGGACCGCCCGACCGCCCGGCCGGTGGCACGATGGGGCGTGTGCTCACCAGCGGTTTCCCACCGACGACGACACCCCCGAGACAGCGAGACACATGGAGAACGAGACGCGCGTCACCGCCGAGCCGGACGGACCTGATCGGCTGGTCAAGATCCCCACGTTGCGTACCGTGGCGCAGTTCCACGACCACGTCGCCGCCCTGGGCGTCGACCTGCCCGCCGACGAGACCGTGCAGCAGGGGGCGGACTCGCCCCTCAATCAACCTGGAGGCTCAAGGGGCGCCCCATCGGCAACCGCTGGTGCACGCAGCCGATGGAGGGCTGGGACGGGACGACCTCCGGGGGGGTCACCGAGCCGATGCTCCGCCGCTGGCGGCGGTTCGGCGAGAGCGGGGCCAAGCTGATCTGGGGGGCGAGGCCATGGCCGTGCGCCCGGACGGCCGGGCCAACCCCAATCAGCTGATCCTCTCCCCGGACAACGCCCCCGGGATCGCCGGCCTGCGCCGGGAGCTGGTGCAGGCTCACGAGCGGGCGTTCGGGCGCAGCGACGACCTCTTGATCGGCTTTCAGCTGACTCACTCCGGGCGCTTTTGCCGGCCCAACGAGAAGACCCGCTTCGAGCCCCGGGTGGCCTTCCGCCACCCCTTGCTGGACAGTCGCTTCCGCGTCACCTCCGATGACCAGGTGTGGACGGATGCCGAGCTGCAGGCGCTGGTGCAGGACTATGTCCGGGCCGCCGGGATTGCATCCGCGTGCGCGCCGACTTCGTGGACGTCAAGCACTGCCACGGCTACCTCCTGCACGAGCTCCTGGGGGGCGCACACCCGCCCCGGGCCCTACGGCGGGAGTTTCGCCAATCGCACTCGCCTGCTGCGGGAGATCGTAGGGGGCATCCGCGCGCGCCGGCGTGCCGGTGGAGATCGGCGTGCGTCTGAGCGCCTTCGACTTCGTCCCCTTCCGTCCTGACCCCGAACGGGGCCGTCCCGGCAAGCTGGGCCCGGGGATCCCGGAGGATTTCGCGCCCCACCTCCCCTACCGCTACGCCTTCGGCTGTGACCCGGACAACCCCGTGGCCTGGGACCTGACCGAGACCTTCCAGCTGGTGGATCTCCTGGCCGAGGCTCGACGTCCGCCTGCTCAACCTCAGCGCCGGCTCGCCCTACTACAACCCCCACATCCAGCGCCCGGCGGCCTACCCCCCATCGGACGGCTACCAGCCGCCGGAGGACCCGCTGGCCGGTGTCGCCCGCCAGGTGGAGATGGTGCGCCGGGTCAAGGCCAGGGCCCCCAGGGCATGATCGTCGTCGGCAGCGCTACTCCTACCTCCAGGAATACCTCCCCCACGTCGCCCAGCACAACGTCCGCGCCGGCTACGTGGACAGCATCGGCCTGGGGCGTATGGTCCTGTCTTACCCGGAGGCGCCGGCCGACGTCGCCGGCACGGGGGCCATCAACGGCAAGCGCGTCTGCGCACCTTTAGCGACTGCACCACCGCCCCGCGTAACGGCCTGGCCTCGGGTTGCTATCCCCTGGACGAGTACTATAAGAAGTCCCCGGCCGCCGCCACCTTACGTGACGTCAAGAAGGCGCCGGCGTCTAGACCGATGAGGAAGCAGGTAGGCTTCATCGTGGCCCTGGTGTGGCCCCACCGGGCTTACCCAAGGCCTTTTCATCAGAGCCGCTCCTGGGGCACCGCCCGCGCGCGGTCATGCCGAGCCCGGCGAGACATCCGGGCCGCGGTCGACGGACGGTGGGACGACTCGCTGATCCCTCGCTGCGCTCGGGATGACCCAGACCCACCGCCCACACCCGATGGAAAGGCCCTGGGGCTTACCCGGCGATAGCCTGCAGCTGCCCTTCCGTGAGAGGGACGACGGAGAGTCGAGAGATGCGCACCAGCGGGCTGCCGGCGAACAAGGGGTTGCCCTTGATCGCCCCCAGGGGCACGGGCTGCTCCAGGCGCCGGGTGGCCCGCACATCCACGACCGCCAGCTTGGGATCACTGGCCTCCGGGTCGGGGTACGGCTCGGTGGTCACCTCGGCCAGTCCCACCGCGGCCCGCTCGCTCCCACTGTGATAGATGACGCAGCGGTCCCCAGGACGCATCTCCCGGATGTGCTGCAGGGCGGTGGGGTTGCGCACGCCGTCCCAGCGCGTCGACCCCTCACGCTCCAGGTCGCCGTAGCTGTACGTCCCGGGTTCCGTCTTCAGCAGCCAACCGGTCATGCCCCTATCCTTCACGCTCGTATCCCTCACGCCCCTGGCCTTGAGGCGGCTGTCCGTCTGGCCCTGTCTTAGCGGCGCACCGCAAGCGCACCGTAGCTCGCCCGCGGGGCACAGCTAGACCGCTCTCTTCCTGGGGCCGCGCCCACCCCAGTGGCCGCACCGTTGCAACTCAAGACGTGGCATACAGCGCGCGCATCGCCGTAAACATGGGCAGCCGGTGACAGAGATGCTTGACCGACTCAACGGGACAGCGACCAGAGTGGAGCGGGGCACCACGATCACCCTGCTGGAGCGGGGCTACGTGCGCCTGGGCGACTGGATGGGCGACGACCTGTCCGTGACCAACGCCGCTCGAGCGAGCTACATGAAAGAGGCGAAGGAGCTCCGGCCGGCGGACGAGCGCCTGATCTCTTTCTTGGCTGATCACGGCCACATGTCCCCCTTCCGCCACGCCATGGTGCAGCTGGAGATCAAGGCCCCCCTGATGGTCGCCCGGCAGTGGTTCAAGTACCGAGTCGGTGCCGCCCACAGTCCGGACTCCACTGAGTTCCTCGGTACAGAGATCCCGGAGGCCCTCCTCTGGGCCGGCCAGGGGGACGACGGTGGATCGGGAATGGGCGATTTGTTGCAGGGGCGCAACGAAGCTAGCCGGCGCTACGTCACCCTCCCGCCGGAGTTCTACGTCCCGGCGCCAGAGGCCTGGCGCGGCAAGCCGGAGAAGAGCAAGCAGGGATCGGGTCCGCCGGTGGGCGTCGATGTGGGCGCTGCGGCAGTGCGCCGCCTGCTGGCGGTGGTCGAGCAGGGTATCGCCAACTACGAATGGGCGCTGGCTCAGGGGATCTGCGCCGAGCAAGCCCGCCTCTTCCTCCCGGCGTACGGGCTGATGACCGTCTGGCGCTGGACGGCGTCCCTGCAGGCGGTGGCCCACTTCCTAAAGCAGCGCCTTGGGGACGACGCCCAGGTGGAGATCCAGCGCTACGCCGTGGCGGTGCGAGATCTCACGCTACCCCTCTTTCCGCACTCCCTACCGCGCCTGCTCCAAGAGTAAGTTCTCTGCCTCCGAATGTACCGGCTGATACGTCGTCCCGGCACGTTATTGCCGGGCCGGCGGCGGGGGGCGCTGCTTGAGGCGCCGGTCGAACGTGCGCCGCAGGGGGAGGCTGGATAGCTTGCCTACCAGGGTCTCCAGGCTGTTCAGGTTGTGCACCGGGAGGAACTCGTCCAGGTAGGGCAGGGCGGCCTGCATCCCCCGCGTGAGGGGGCGGTAGTGGGGTGACCCCAGCAAGGGGTTGAGCCAGATGACGCGGAAGGCGGTGCGGCGCAGGCGGGCCATCTCGCGGTCGAGTTGCAGGGGGTCGCCCCGATCCCAGCCGTCGGAGATGATCAGGGCGATGGCCCCGCGCCCCAGGACGCGTCGCGCCCAGACGCGGTTGAAGACGGCCAGGGCCTCGCCGGTGCGTGTCCCGCCCGACCAGTCAGACACGTCCAGGGCCACGCGGTCGAGGGCCTCCTCGACGCGCCGCCGGCGCAGGGAAGGGGTGATGCGGGTCAAGCGGGTGGCGAAGACGAAGGTCTCCACGTTGGCCCCTACGCCGTGGGACACGGTATGCAGGAACTGCAGCAGGAGGCGAGTGTAGCGCTCCATGCTGCCGGAGACGTCACAGATCAGGACGAGGGGGCGGGGCTTGAGCTTGCGCCGGCGCCGGGCCCAGGACAGGGTCTCCCCGCCGGTGCTAAAGGCGCGCCGCATGGTGCGGCGTAGATCGAGGTGCTGGCCCTGCCGTGAGGCCAGCGAGCGTCGAGTCAGGCGCATGGCGGCCTGCCAGCGCATGCGCTCCATCAGGCGCCGGGCCCGCGCCAGCTCCTCGTCGGTAAAGTCGCCGAAGTTCTTGTCGCGCAGGATCTCTTCCTGGCTGTAGCTCATCACCGCCGCCGCCGGGCTGCGGGAGTCCAGGGGCGGGGCATCCGCCTGCTCGTCGGCCGGGGCGGCCGGCCCGGCAGAGACGAAGCGCTGGGCCTGGCCCTCCGGCCCTTCAGCGTCCTCCCCTTCCCCGCCGTCTGTCCCCGGCTGGGCGCCGGGGGCGCCACCCGGCCCCTCCTGCCCCGGCCCCGGGGGCACGGCCACCGGTGGCCAGAAGAGGGCGAAGATGCGGTCGAAGTCTTCACGCTGGTCCGGACGGGTGAGCAGCGTTGCCCGCGCGGCGTAGTAGAAGTCATCCCGGCGGCGCAGGTCGATCAAGGGCAGCGCGGCCGTGAGGTCGGCCAGCGGGCCGGGATTGGCCCTGATCCCGGCCTCCCGCAGCGCCCGGCCAAAACGCACGATCCGGTGCAGCAGCCCCCCGGCAATGGGTGTCGCCAGGGGCTCGTCAGTCGAAGGGGACATGGGGTATGTCGGGGTAGGTGTATGTCTAGGTATGTCCGGGGGCTCGCCCCGCCGGCCGATGGCCCCGTTATCGCGCTGGCGTGTCCCGCACGACCACTCCCGGGGTGGCCGGGATCGGGGAGGCCTCGGTCACCTCTGTCAAGAGCTCGGCGAAGAGGCCACCGCGCAGGCGCTGGACGTCGTCCTGGTGCTTGAGGATGCAGCCCAGGGTGGTGATCACCTCCGGCTGACTCAGCTCCTCTACGCCCATGGCCAGCAGGGCAGCCGTCCAATCCAGCGTCTCGGCCACCCCCGGCACCTTCCATAGGTCGTGGCGCCGCGCGGCCTGGATAAAGGCGCACACCTGCCGGGACAGGCGTTCCGGAGTGCCCGGCAGCCGCGTGGCCACGATCTGCAGCTCCTTCTCCAAGGAGGGGTAGTCGATCCAGTGGTAGAGGCAGCGCCGCTTCAAGGCGTCGTGCAGCTCGCGCGTACGATTGGAGGTGATTACCACCACCGGCGGCTGGGCGGCGCGAATGGTGCCGATCTCTGGGATGGTCAGCTGCCAGTCGGACAACAGCTCCAGGAGAAAGGCGTCAAACTCATCATCCCCCCGGTCGAGCTCGTCGATCAAGAGCACCGGCGGCCGGTCAGCCGTGGTCTCGAGCGCCTGCAGGAGCGGACGCTTGATCAAGAACTGGGGACCGAAGATGTCTGCCGGTACGGCGTCACGCCCCCCGCCGCGGGCCTCCATCAGGCGGATGTGGAGCATCTGCCGGCTGTAGTCCCACTCGTATACCGCATGGGCGACGTCTAGCCCCTCGTAGCACTGCAGCCGAATCAGCGGGGCGCCGCTGATAGCCGCCAGCGTCTTGGCTACCTCGGTCTTCCCTACCCCGGCTTCCCCCTCCAGCAGGAGGGGCTTCGGCAACCGGAGGCCAAGAAAGATGGCCGTCGCCAGGCCGCGGTCGGCGACGTATTGGTGGTCTTCCAGGGCCTGCATCACCCCGTCGACTGAGTCCAGCGGGGAAGGCATCACCCCGGCCGCGGCCGGCGTGGGGGGCGCGATTGTCGTCTCCATCTCCCAGATAATACCGGTCGCTTGGCGCCCGCTCCCGCCATATCGATCCATATCGATCGTGGTCGCCAGGCACTCCCCGCCGGCCGGCGGCCCGTTTCTGCCCCCGCGGTACGACGCACACGCCCGGACGAAGCGTATCTAGAGTGGAGTGTTACGCCGGGCGCCCGCCGGGACATGCCGAACGTTGAAGGAATCCCAGGCGCGCCGGCAACTGAGGAGCGTGCAATGACCATAACTCGCCACCACGCCGTGGCGCCGAAGCACCCCCTGTCCCGGGAACGATCGGGGCACGTTGCAGGGCGAGGAGTTAGCCCTCACACTCGCCCCGTCGTCTCCATCTTGGGGGAGCAAGGGTCGGCCTTTAGGGCCCTGGTGGAACAGGGCAAGCAGCGGGGATACGTCGCCGAAGATGAGATTGTCGCCCTCGTGGAGCTGGACGGGGAGCTAGAAGGCGAGCTCACGGAGAGCGAGGCGGTGGACGCCGTCCGCCGGGCCTTGCAGAGCGCCGGGGTGGACATCCTCTCCGGTGACGGGGCCGAGGGGACGGAAGACCAGGCCCTCGCCGGCGCCGCCGATGTCGATGGATCGAAGGAAGATGCCGTCTGGCACTACCTCAAGGACATCCGGGATATCCCGTTGCTGAAGCAACAGCAGGAGGTGGACCTGGCCCAGCGCATTGAGCAAGGTGACAGCGAGGCCCTGCAGCAGTTCACCCTGGCCAATCTCCGCCTGGTGGTGAACATGGCCAAGCGCTACGCCGGGCGGGGGCTGTCCCTGATCGACCTGATCCAGGAGGGGAACCTGGGCTTGATGCGGGCGGTGCAGAAGTTCGACTGGCGCCGGGGCTTCAAGTTCTCCACCTACGCCACCTGGTGGATCCGGCAGGCCATCACCCGGGCCATCGCCGACAAGGGCCGTACCATCCGGCTCCCGGTGCACGTCAGCGAGGCCCTGACCAAGCTGAACGCCACCCAGCAGCGACTGCAGCAAGAGCTGGGGCGGGAGCCCACCGACGACGAGATCGGGCGCGAGCTGGGCCTCGAGGTCACCCGGGTCAAGGAAATCCGCCTGGCGGCGCGCCTCCCCTCCTCGATCGATCAGCCCATCGGGGAGGATGAAGACACCAGCGTCGGCGACATCGTCATGGACCAGAGCGATGACCAGCCGGAGGAGTACATCCAGGCGTTCCAGCTCAAGCAGGAGGCCCGGCAGGCCCTGGCCGAGTCCCTGACGGAGCGGGAATCGTACGTCTTGCAGCTGCGTTACGGGATGGGGGGGCAAGAGCCCTGCTCGCTGGAGGAGATCAGTCGCCGTCTGGGGCTGACGCGGGAGCGCGTCCGCCAGTTGGAAGGCCGGGCGCTACGCAAGCTGCGCGAGCCGGCCGTCAGCGAGCGCCTGCGCCCGTACCTCATGGTCTGATCGCCCTCCAGGATCTCCCCGCCCCCTGCGTCGCTGCCCCCGCAGCTGCGCCCCGGCGTCTCGTTCTGCTGCACCAGGCGCGAGCCGCTCTGGGCGCCGGCCTCAAATCAGGCTATACCTGCGCCACGGAGTAGACTCAAGTCTTCGGGCGCAGGGGCTCCGGCGCGCAGCAGGGGATGATGGCTGGAACGCTACTTGCAGTAGGGCAACGTAGGTAGCGCCTTCGCTCACCCGTTATTACTGGGACGCCCGTCAGTACTAGGACGAATGATCGGACGGACAGGGACATGAGCCAGTCACAGAGCGGTTCATCCGGGGGGATCGAGAGCCCGCGCGTCGAGGCGCCAGGGTATGACGACGCCGGCTCGGGCGCCTTGGGGGCGGTGCCGAGTCTCGCCCGGCGTACCGTTGTCGCCGCCTTTGACAGTAGCAGGCAGGCAGACGCGGCCGCCGACGCCCTGCGTCAGGCCGGCTACGGTGACGACGACGTCTCTATCGTTCGTCAAGGGGAAGGATCGGCTCCGGCGCAGAGCGCCGACCAGACCAAGTCCGGCCGGGGCACTTTCGCCGGGGCGGCGGTCGGCGCCCTCATTGGCGGGGCGCTGGGCCTGGTGAGCTTGGCCGTGCCCGGCGTTGGGGAGGTCCTGCCCGGCGGTGCTATCGCCGCCGTCGCCGGGGGGGCCATCGCCGGGGGGGCCGTTGCTGCTCTGATCGGCTCCTTTGCCGGACTGGGCGTCCCCACCCGGCAGGCCCAGGCGCACGAGGAAGCCGTACGCTCCGGCGCCGTGACCGTGACTGTGAAAACCGCGGACGAGACCAAGGCCAACGAGGTCATCGCCCTGCTCAACCAGCACGGAGCGAGTAGTGCCACGAGCTACCAGCCGGCGCTGTAATCCCCTTCTCCTTACTCAGGGTGACGCCGCATCGGCGGGGCCGCCCCCGGCCGGTCCCCGCGCCCGATCATGACCGGCTCCAGCCCCTCAGGAGGGGTTTCCGGCCCGGCAGAGACAATCGTCAACGGGAGGCGCCTGCGTCTCGTAGCCGGGGACATCACCCGCTTTCCGGCCGATGCAATCGTCAACGCGGCAAACGAGTCGCTCCTGGGTGGGGGTGGCGTGGACGGGGCCATCCATCGTGCCGGTGGGCCGGCCATCCTGCAGGAATGCCGCGCCCTGGGGGGCTGCCGGCCGGGAGAGGCCAAGATCACTACCGCCGGACGTCTGCCGGCAAAGTACGTTATCCACACCGTCGGCCCGCGCTACTTTGCAGATCCTCGCGGGGCGCCGGGCGTGCTGGCCGCCGCCTATCGGAGCTCCCTGGCCGTAGCGGAGGCACACGATTGCCTCTCCATCGCCTTCCCCTCCATCGGCACCGGGGCCTTCGGCTACCCGGTAGCAGAGGCCGCGCCCGTGGCCCTGAAGACGGTCATAGACTACCTCCTGAACGGTGAGCGCCCCGGACCTACCCAGCATGAGCCAGCCCTGCCCGGGCGCACCTTGCCTGGGCAGGGCTTGAAAGAGGTGACCTTCGTCCTCTACGACGCCGGCACCTTTGCCGCCTACGCCGG
Organism: Chloroflexota bacterium; assembly: GCA_030447525.1. Classification (GTDB taxonomy): domain Bacteria; phylum Chloroflexota; class UBA11872; order UBA12225; family UBA12225; genus JAUJOR01. The sequence goes on from JAUJOR010000019.1 coordinate 57,392, forward strand.
TGCCCTGAGCCGGCAGAGCGCCCAGCCCGGGAGGCTCTTACGCCTCTCTTAGCGTCCTCTGATGTCCCTCTAAAGGGGCGGGTGTACCACTACCCTGTAGACCACTACCCTGTAGACCACTACCCTGTAGACCACTACCCTGTAGACCACTACCCTGTAGACCACTACCCTGTAGACCACTACCCTGTAGACCACTACCCTGTAGACCACTACCCTGTAGACCGGCGGCGTCCCCGGCTGTTACTGGAGGTCAGATGCCGCGCCCGTGGTGGCGCCGCCGGGTGCTCTATGCTTGAGCTAGGGGTCGGATCTCCGGAAGGCATCTGGCCCCTGCCCGTCAAGCCAATCTGCGTGCGGCGACAAATACGTATGCTGGCCTAAGGAAGCAATCATGCCCGCATTGTGGAATTCGGAGTCCCGTCCCCAGTCTCATCCAGAGCGCGACGAGCCATCCTGGCCAGAGAGAGTCGCCGACATCTTGCGGCGCATCTTTCTCCCTGGATCTCGAGAGCCGGAGCTAGTGCCGGTGCGCGTGGACGTGCAACGCCCCCCCGTACGTCGACGCGTCTAGCCTTTCCCTCACCCCCTCCCTCTCCCCAGTCATAGGGAGCGGCGTCCACCCGGCGCGGGCGCTTGTATGTATTTGCCTTAGCCTGGAGCGAGATTTCTCTATGCCTCCAACAACCACTGTCACCATCAGGCCGGCCACCTCGCTCCGTCTGCGCCGCCGTGTGGTGGTACCCCTCGCCGTTCTGGCCCTGAGCGTTGCCTGTGGTCAGGGCCAGGACAGCCAGATAACTGGCGCCGCTGCCTCGGCCGTGCCCCGCCAGCCGGGTAGTTCCCCCGTGGCACAGTCAGCCGGCTCTGGGGCCGTCCCGGCGTCCAGCGCCCCCACCCCGGTCCCGTCTCCCCCAGCGGCTCCGGCCCCGGCCGCCAGCGTCCTCCGCTTTCAGCTCGTCCCCAGTCAGTCTTCGGCTACCTTCCGGGTACGCGAGCAGCTCGCCGGCCAGGAGCTCCCCAACGACGCCGTCGGCACGACCAATGCCGTCAGCGGGCAGATCATATTGCGCCCGGACGGCAGCCTGGTCGCCGAGGAGTCGAAGATCATCGTGGACATGCGTCAGCTCCAGACGGACAACTCCCGGCGGGACGGCTTCATCAAGTCCAACACCTTGGCCACCGACCAATTCCCCACGGCGGAGTTTGTCCCGGCGCAAGCCACCGGCATGCCCAGTCCCCTGCCGGCTTCCGGTGAGTACACCTTCAAGCTCACCGGCCCGATGACCATCCGCGGCGTCCAGAAGGCCGTGACCTGGGACGTCACGGCCCGGCGGGAGGGTGCTAACCTGAGCGCCACGGCCACCACGAGTCTCAAGTTTGGCGACTTCAACCTCGTGCAGCCCCGGGTGCCACTCGTCCTCTCTATCACGGACGACATCCGCCTGGAGGTCAACCTCGTCGCCGCCCAAGTCACGGCCTGAGCGTGTCCAGGGTGCCCCCTGGGGCATCTCTCACCTGAAATATCCACAGCGGACTCCCCCATGGGTGGAGAGAGGCCATAAGGCACTCGCTGTCCCGGTGCCCCTGACCGGCGCCCCCAGCGGCACCGGCCGTTCCTGTGGCGCGGACGCCAGGGCGTCCCTGCCGGTCGATTAATGGGCCCGGCGGGAGAGGTCAATCTCCAGCGTCCTCACCTCACCGCCCTCGGCCCCCCTCGTTCCGTTGCCCAGGTCGATCACGCGCAGGCGATGGTTGTTCGTGTCCGCGACGAACAAGGTGCCCCGAGCCACGGCCAGGCCCCCAGGCTCGGAGAAGCGGGCGGTCTTGCCGGGACCGTCGGCGAAGCCTCCCGGTGCACCGGCCCCGAAGAGCGTCTGCACCTCCCGGGCCTGTAGGTCAAACCGCTTGATGCGGTGGTTGTAGGTGTCGGCGATCAGGACGGACGGTCCCCGGGGGTCGTCCGGCCAGGAGCAGACCCCCAGGGGATGCTGGAGGCGGGCGAACGACGCCGGGCCGTCCACGTCGCCGAACTCGAAGAGGCCGGCGCCGAGCAGGGTGGAAGTCTCTCCCCCGGGGAGGTCGACGACGCGGATGGCGCTGGTCTCGCTGTCGGCGACGAATAGCCGGGTGCCGCCGGCGTCGAGCGAGAGCCCGGAGGGCTGGGCAAAGCAGGCCTCCAGGCGGGGACCGTCGACGAGGGCCTCTGCCCCGGTGCCGGCGAAGGGGGCGACGACCCCCTGCTCCAGGTCCAGCGCCCAGATCTGGTGCCACCCGGCCATGGCGATGAACAGCAACCCACGGTCGTCGTGGTCGTCCTGATGGGAGCCCGCCTCTAGGGGTGGACCGGCCTGCGGATGGGGGAGAAAGGCCAGGTCCCACGGGCTAGAGAGGGGTGTCTCCAATGCCGCCCCCCCGCCCCCCAGGCGGCGCCCCTGCCGCCCGGTGCCGGCAATAGTGGTGACGCGCCCTCCATCCGGGCTCACCCGCCGGACAACGTGGTTCTCCGTATCGGCGACGTAGATCACCCCGCTGCGCGGGTCGATGGCCATCCCTTGGGGCCAGTTGAAGCGCGCCTCGCCCGGCAGCCCGTCTACCAGCCCTGGCTCGGCGCCAGACTCACCGCCGCCGACGATGTGGTGCACTGCCCCATCCATCACCTGCAGCCCCATCACCACCAGGCGGTGGTGGTTGCTGTCGGCGATGGTAATGTGGCCCCGTCCCCGTCCGTCCACCAGCACCTTGCCCGGATAGGCCAGGGCGCCGGCGGGGGCAGCCTGGGCGGCGCCCCCAACCTGGCCGAAGTCCATCGCCCCCCGCCGCAGCCAGCCTGACGTGGTGTACTCCTCCAGCATGGCGTCGATGACGCGGGCGAGTTGCTCCGCTTCAGCCTCTCCTTCATGCCGGCCGATGACCTTGCCCCGCGGGTCAATGAACATCAGGGTCGGCCAGGCACGGCAGGCGTACTCCCGCCAGATACGAAAGTCCCGGTCGTTCACCACCGGGTGACGGATGGCGTGCCGGCGCACCGCCTGGCGCACCGCTTCCGTCGATTGCTCCTGGGGAAACTTCGCCGAGTGGACGCCGATCACCACCAGGCTATCGGCGTAGCGTACCTCCAGCTCCCGCAACTGCGGGAGTACATGAAGACAGTTAATTCAGCAAAATGTCCAGAAATCCAGGATGACGAGCTTGCCCCGGAGGTCGGCCAGGCGTAGCGGACGGTCGGTGTTCACCCACTCCAACCCCGCCGGAAACTCCGGGGCGTTCACCTGGCCGGCGAAGCGCTGCTGCATCTGCGTCCCCGGCACCTCTGCCCCCACGGACGTCCCGTCGCCATCTGTCATGTCTGTGCTCCCTCCGCTGCGGTCAGGCGGTACGTCACCGGGGGTGCCACGGGAGTGGCACCCCCGGGCGCAGACCCGCGTGGGGCAACTGTAGCAGGGCGGAAAGGACACCATGACGCTACGGTGCCGGGCCCCCTGCGGTGCTGTCGGCGCTTGTTGCCACGCCGCGAGGCAACCGACGAAGCGTGGAACTTCCAGGACCGTCCAGTCACGCGCCGCCCCTCCCGGCTGTTTATCTTACTGACGGCTGTGTAGACAACTACACCTTCGGGCGCCGCGCCCACCGGGCCAGGATTAGCAATCAGTGCAACGATCGGGATTCGTGTTCCAAGCCCGTGGGGGCGCCACGGAGGTACAAGACTGGCCCCGCCACACGGTCAGGCGGCGCTTTCAGGCCAGCGCGCTCGTGAGCGCGCACCGGCCGGCCGGTGCAACGCCCCGCCCCCGGCAAGGAGGATGTCAGGGTATGTCTGGTGCGGCCGAGGCCGAACGGCGCGTCGCGGACGCCGAGGCGAACCTGGGCCTGGCGCTGCGCCGCCTGCGGGCCGTCCGCCGCGACGCCCTGAGGCGTGGGTTCGATGCGGAAAAGCACAACCCGGTGATCGCAGCCTACCGCCAGGCGGCGAGCAAGGTGCTCGCCGCCCGCCTGGCCTGGGCGTCCGCCGGCGGGGGCTCCGAAACCGCCCCCGCCGGCCGGCCTGACGCTCTACCCCCTGGCGCCACTGCACCCATCCCGCTGCGGGCGTCACCGCGCCCGGCTGCCTGGCAGGCTGCCCCGCTCCACCCGGCCTCCCCGGTGCGGATCGTGCGCTGGCTGCGGGGGGCCGTCCGCCTGCTGCAGTCGACCCGCGCCTGAGGGGGCCGGCTCTGCATCTCCCCCCGGCGCTCCCTCGACGCTCGGTTTGACGCCGCCTCCGGCCGGCCCTATGCTCCCGGCACAAGGGGGGCGCAGCAGCTCACGGCCCAAGGAGAGAGGCAATGCAGGGTATCTCGAGGGAGGTCAGGGAGATGGGAGGGGGTAGGAGGACGCGCCGCCGGCTCGCCGGGGGTGCCGGGGTCGGGGCGGTGGCCCTGGCCCTGCTGGCCTGCGATGCCCCGGGGGCTGCCCCGGGGAGCCGCTCGCAGGGACCGGTAAAGCTCGCCGTCGTCACCCGTGGTGGTGGCGATGGCACGGGTATGGAGCAGCTGATCATCCCCGCCTTCACCAAGGCCTACCCCAACATTCAGGTCGAGCACGCCTCCTTAGGGGGCGAGCCGGACTACTGGACCAAGGTGGTCACCGGACACCTGGGGAAGGACCTGGCCGATATCGTCTGGGCCAGCACCGGGGGCTTCCACGCCCTCGGCCACCGAGGTGTCTTCAAGGAGCTAGACCCTCTGGCCCGCGCCGACAAGTATGACTTCAAAGACTACGTCCCCGGCGCCCTGGAGACGCTCAAAATCGACGGCAAGCTCCAGGCCCTGCCCTGGGGCGGGCATCCCGGCTACACCGGCCTGGTATATAACGAGGAGCTGCTGACCCGCGCCGGACATAAGCCACCGGATGCCACCTGGACGTGGGACCGGCTCCTGGAAGTAGCCAGGACCAGCAGCCGGGTGACCGGAGACGACAAGAGCGACGTCTACGGCTTCCATCCAGTGACCGACTACCTCGGCCTGACCCCCATCGTGCGGGGTAACGGCGCCGACTTCCTGGACAGAGAAGGGAAGCGAGTTATCCTTGGTAGCCCGGCGGGACTGCAATCGCTCAACGTCTACCGTGACCTGTGGGTCAAGCACCGCGTCGCCGCTCCGGTAGGGTCGAACGTCGGCGACCTGTTCGTCCAGGGGCGCATGGCCATGTGGCAGGGGAACTATGGAAGCCAGTTCTCGCCGGGAGAGAAGGGTATCAATGGGCGCTTCAAGTGGGGCATGGTCATTCTCCCCAAAGGGACGAGTGGCAAGGTGGGGACGCAGCTGACGATCAACGGCATGGCCATGTCCGCCTTGAGCAAGAATCCCGACGCCGCCTGGACGTTCCTGAAGTACATCATGGAGCCGGACGTACAAGTCCCGGCTGTCCTCTCCGGCGCCAGCCGCCCGGGGCTCCGTAGGTCTGTCCTGCGTCACCCCAGGCTGATGAGTGACATGAAGTCCCACGCCGTGTGGGTGGAGCTGCTGGAGAGCGCCTCCCCCTGGCACCAGCCGGCCAACTTCCGCTGGTCGGAGTTCAACGAGCAGATCAACAAGGCCTTTGCCCCGGCCTGGAAGGGCGAGCAGACGGTGGAGCAAGCCCTATCCCAGAACATGCCGGCGTTTGACGCTATCTTGCAGAAGCCGCGGGAAGGGTTCGTCTAAGCGAGCCTCCTCTAACAGGGCAACGAGACTTCCACCTGCTACAGGGTGATAGCCGGTGATCTGGAATCCCTCCTTGCAGTTCTAAGCGGGGGCCGCGTGGCGGGGTTCGGTTCAAGAGCCGAGGAGGGGCTTTGTCTCATGGCTACTGCAGTGAGGACACCGACCCATGTGGGCCGGACGCGCCGGGGTGTAGTACAGGCCGGGCTGACCGGCCTGCTCGGCGCCGCCGCCACCGCCTGCGGCGCGGCGACGAACAGCGGCGCCCCGGCCGGCCCGGTCCCCTCCGGGGCGGCGCCCCCTAACGGCCGCCCGGCCACCGGCCCCTTATGGGTGCTCGACCACCCTCTGCAGCTCCCCGTGCGTCAGGCCCTGGCGCAGCGCATCGCCGACTTCGAAAAGGCCTTTCCCGGAGCCAAGGTAGAGTACGACGGGGTGGTGGAGCCGAACGACAATACCGAGAAGTTCGCCATCCTTGTCGCCGCCGGGACGATGCCGGATGTCTCTGTCACCCACACGTCCTTCCTGACCCAATACCCCCACTTCGCCGACCTGACTCCCTACCTGGCCAAGGACAAGACGCTCAAAGCAGACGACTATTTCCCCACCATCTTCAACGCCTTCAAGGTGCCCCTCGGCCGGACGCCCCGCCAGATCGGCATCCCCCGCGAAGTGCACGCCACCATTCTGTACTACGCCAAGAACGCGGTGCAGGCCGCCGGCCTGAAGGAGCCGGCCAAGGACTGGACGCATACCGACTTCGTCGACTTCGCCCTCAAGCTCACCGACTGGAAAGAGGACCCCCAGCAAGCCAGGTGGGCCGTCCAGAACATGACCAGCCTCGGCGGGGCTTCCGGTGGCCTGCCCCTCTTCTGGGAGTTCGGCGCCGAGTTCTTTACCCTCGATGGGAAGCAGTGCATCATCGACCAGCCGGCGGCGCGGGAAGCGTTGCAGTACCTCGCCGACCTGGTGACCAGGCACCACATCGCCCCCTCCCCGGCCGAGCAGATGGCCAGTGGCCTCTCCGGGAGCCAGCAGGCCCAGTTCGCCACCGGACGCTACCGGATGTACGCCTCGAACCAGAACACCGCCCCGGTGGGGACAAACGCCGTCCCCTTCGACTGGGATCTCCAGGCCCTCCCCCAGGTGTCGGGCAAGAAGCGGGCGACGCGTATGGCCGGCAACGCCTACGGGATCATCACCGCCGGGAAGGCCAAGAACCCTGACCTGGCCTGGGAGTTGGTCAAGTACTTCGTCGGCGAGGAGGGCTCCCGCCTGCAGCTGCAGGCCGGGAACTTCATGTCCCACAAGCGGGCGGTGGAGCGATGGCCGGAGACGCGGGCCCCGGCCAAGAATGGCAGGGTCGTCTTCGAGATCATGGAAAGCTGGGCCCGCCTGGAGAATCGCCCCCCGGGCTGGGATAAGGCCATGGCCCCCATCAACCGAGAGTGGACGAGAGTCCAGAACGGGCAGCAGTCCATCGGGGAGATGATCAACGTGGCCAAGCCGGAGGCGGAGGGTATCCTCCGCGCCGAAGGCACCTGACCCTCGCCCATCCTTCTCTGGTCTAGAGCGCGCCTGCACGCCACTCCGCTCCCCCCTCAGCGCTGCACACGCCACGGGGGAGCGCGTCTGCCTCTGGTGTCTTTCCTACGGCCGGGGCCGATCCAAGCCCTTACGGCCGGGGCCGATCGAGGACCTTCTGCACCTCGGTGTGGACGGGCCTCATGCCCTCCGCCGGCGAGACCTTGTTCAACCAGATGGCGTCCATGTTCTGGTTCCAGACGTCGTTGATCTCCTGATCACGGACGTTCCACGGCTTCGGCTCGGCGAACGCCTTGCGTCCTTCTTTCAAGGCCGCCTGGAACTCCTTGAGCCCGATCATCTTCTCCTGCAGGCCGGCATCGCCCTGCACGTCCGGCCGCGCGCCGGGCCCTCCGGCGTTGAGATAGACCTTGTCGCCGATGGTGCGGCAGGCGGCCAAGGTACCTTTCCTCACGAATCAGGCATGGGTGCTGCTGGCACTCGGCACGATCACCGTCGGCTTTAGCGCAGCGTCCGTTACGCAAGGCATCTTCGATCGATATGACCCGCTTCCCTTGTGGGGAGCGCTTGTGGTCGCCGACACTATTGGGCTGGCTCTCATCCTGTTTGTGTATCAAACCACAATGGCCCACAGGCAGTTCATGTGGGACCTTTACACGAGAAAGTTCGGTGAGTGGGACGCCCCCCCGGAAAGTGTCCCGATTACGCAACGTGCTTCCAAGGCGCCGACGGTGAAACCGGCGGCTTGGTGGATCAACGCTAAGGTGTGGTTGGCAGTGACCATCGCCGCATTGTTCGCCTGGAATGCTTGGGTCATTTTGAGTAGCGTAACGCGAAGTCCACTCGCCACATAGGTCACCTCGCCTCAGAACTTTCCCTGGATAGCGTCTGCAGAGGAGTTGCCTCCAGGCCATTGGCGAGTGTCGGCCGCGCTGGCCGGTCAGCGTGGGCGCGGTCGTTCGTGGATGTGCGTCTCTGACGACGTCAGCCCGTTGGACGTTCTTGAGCCGCTCCGCCACGCCGACGAAGCACCTTCTCGCCCAGCGACCGGCGCACCTCCGCCAGGGCCACCACCCGGCATCCCGGCACGGCGGTGAAGTTCGGGAGATGGACGCGCTGGGCCATCGACCCGCATCCGACGTACCCCAGGCGCAGCGGGCCTTCGGGCGGCGTCTGCGGCGTCTCAGGAGCAGTCATGTCTTACCTTCACTGCGGACGTTTAGGGGGGTGGTACTGGCGTGATGCCGGCGCGGGCGAACTGCTGGTCGAAAGAGTAGATCTCGTCGATGCCGGCGCTCCGGGCGCAGGCGGCGATCAGGGCATCGCCGAAGCTCGCAGCGCCTTGCGGCGGGGTACAGGCTAGTAAAGACGCTTGCGCCTCGGCCTTCACGAAGCCCACGGCTTCGATGTTCTCGCGGGTGAGGAAGTCCAGGAGGCACGCGGCCACCAGTGTGCGCTCCCATTTGTATCGTGGCCCGGCGAGCGTCCAGGCGACCTCGGCAAGCACGACGGCCGTCATTCCTAACGTAGTTTCGGATTCGATGAGGCGGCGAGCCCTTGCCGCCTGCGCCGGGACGTCGTTCAGCAGGTAGCGGAGGAGGACGTTTGCATCGACGGCGCGGAGTGCTTCAGCCACGCCCGCCCTCTTCGTTCTGTTGCGCCTCGTCGATGGCTTCCATGACCGCCTGCTCCAGTTCCTCGCTGGTGGTGACTTTCGGAGCTTCCCCCTCGCGGTGGAAAGCGCCAAACTGTGACCGCCGGTGCGGCGCCGGCAAGAAGATCACCTCCAGGCGCCCGTCGACCACCCGCTGATAGGCGACCATTCCCGGTTGAACGCCCAGCTTCTCGCGCACAGCACGGTCGATGGTGATCTGCCCGCGTTGGCTGACTTGACTGACCATGACCCAATTCTCCGTGCCTTCCCTTGTCCGTCGCTTGGCTCCAGCTTCTACTGACTCCAGCGTAGCAGGCAGAGCATTCGGGTTCCGGCGGATCGAGCGGGACGCTACGAATGGTCGTGGAGGGTGCCCAGGGTCAACATCACCCCAGGGGCCGCGCACGCCTGTTAGGAGCGGCCCCTGATGAGACGGGCGTGCTGAGGGTGCTCAGAGGATCGGGAGGTCGGGCGGGTAGTAGCCCGGGAGCTCCTCGCGCGCGGCGTCGGGATCGAGGGTGGGTCGGGGGCTGGTGGTGGTCTGCCAGGGCCGGCCGGCGTGGGCCGAGATGACCGCCCACTCCCCCGGGGTCAGGTTGCCGTGGTGGTGGTAGAGGAAGCGGCACAGGCCGGCGCCTTCCGCCGCCGTGAGGAGGCGGTCGAGGTCGTGGGGGGTGAAGGGCTCGCCGTCATGGGGCTTGCGTCCGGCGTCGATCCAGGGGCAGATCCGCTGGGGGTCGTCCACGGCCGCCAGGGCGCGATCTGTCTCGCGGGTGACGATGCGGTCGAAGAATTCCTGGGGGAAGCCACGGTCGAAGTCGCGTAGGGAGGCGATTCCGGGGAGATCGAGCCCGAAGAGGGCGGTGACGAATTGCAGCGCGCCGCGCTCGCTGAGGCCGGGGCTCCACTCGGTCAGGGTTTGGACGTACCGGGCCACCGTGCCGTACATCCCGTCGAAGCCGCGGTGCCAGAAGTAGTGCTTGGGGAGCAAGACGTCCAGGCTTTGCTGGAGGCGGGAAAAGTCGTAGCCGCACAGGGGGGCCCAGGCCCCCGAGCGGGGACCGGCGGCGAGCCGGATGGGCCGGCGGGCGTGTTGCTGCACCAGCTCGCGGAGGCGCTGGTACGTCTCGCACAGGGAGTCCATACGGAACGCCAGCCACTCTGCCAGGGCTGGGTCGTTCCCCAGCAGCCCGAAGGTCCCCAGGAAGCCCCCTTCGCCCGCACCCCAGATCCGCAGATCGCGGTCAGAAAGGTGGTGCAGGCGGTCAAAGAGGCGGTCTTTGGCCGCCACCAGTCGGGAGTAGCGGTAGCCGAGGCGCTCGGCCCCCTCGGCCACCTCCAGGGGGAGGTCGCTAAAGATGGAGGAGCGGTGATTCTGGTGGAACGGGGCGATCTCATAGCCCCACTCCGGGCCATCCAGCACCGCCCCGTCGGCCATGGGGTACTGCTCCATGCAGTCCACCAGCCGAGCGGCGACGACGGCGCGCGCCGCGTCGTCCACGAGGAGGGGGCCGCGGGCGCCGGGGCCAGCGCCGTAGTGGGGGCAGAAAAGCCAGACCTGCCAGCCCCGCTCCTTCGCCCCCTGCAGCGTGCCCGCCAGGCGGGCGCGCTTCTCCGCCACCGAGGCCACTGAGCCGGCCGGCGCCGCCGTGCCCCCCGGCCTCGCCGGGGGGCGCCACCACAAGGACGAGTCATCCGGCTGGGGGGGCGGGAGCCCGAAGCGGGCGTACACCTCGGGATTGGGGTCAAAGGTAAAAGACTTGTCCTCGAAGGCCATCGGCCCGATCACCAGGCCGTCTACCCCTCCGGCCTCCCAGGCGTCGAAGAGCCGGGGGTAGTCGGCCATGACCGGCTCCAGGTGACGCATGACGTCCATCCACAGGCGCAGCACCGGCGTCGTCTCCTATCCTGCCCTTCAGGTCTCGTCCCCTTCAGGTCTCGTCCCCTTCTTGTCCCCTTCTCGGGCGGTGGCCATGGCTTCAGCTCTCCTGCGGTGACCGGGGACGCACATACAGCACCGCGAGGGGCGGGAGGGTCAGGGAGAGGGACTGCCTGAAGCGTCCGGCCTGACGTCCCGGAGCTGCCCACAGCGGGCCGCCGTTGACGACACCGCTCCCGCCGTACTCTCGGGAGTCGGTGTTCAGCACCTCTTGCCATTGCCCGGGGATGGGCACGCCAATGGGATAGCTCTCGCGTACGACGGGGGTGAAGTTGCAGACGGCAGCGACGATCTCTCCGGGCTCGATCCCCCGGCGCAGAAAGGCGATCACGCCCCCCTGGCGATTGTCGTTCTCGATCCAGTCGAAGCCCCGGCGCCGGGAGTCGAGCTGGTGCAGCGCCGGGTAGGCGGCGTGCAGCCGGTTGAGCTCTCGCACGCAGCGCTGCAGGCCACGGTGCAGGGGAGCCTGGCTTCCCCCGGCGCCCCCGTGCTCGAGGAGGTGCCAGTCCAGGCTGCGTCCCTCGCTCCACTCTGCCCACTGGCCGAACTCCCCGCCCATGAACAGGAGCTTTTTCCCCGGGTGGGAGTACTGGTAGGCCAGCAGGGCGCGGAGACCGGCGAAGCGTTGCCAGTCGTCGCCCGGCATCTTGGTCAGCAGGGCCTTCTTGAGATGCACTACCTCGTCGTGGGACAGGGGCAGGACGTAGCGTTCGTCGAAGGCGTACCAGATCGGCCAGGTGAGGCGGTGGTGGTGGGCGCTACGGTGCACGGGATCGGTCTCGAAGTAGTCCAGGGTGTCGTGCATCCAGCCCAGGTTCCATTTGTAGTCGAAGCCCAGGGTATGGGCGCGGCCCTCGCCCCCATCCCCCTCCTCCTGGAGGAGAGGGGGCTTGACTTCGCCTCCGGCGGGAGCAGGGACGGCGTCCAGCGGTGCCCCCGCGCCGGCGGGAGCAGGGACGGCGTCCAGCGGTGCCCCCGCGCCGGCGGGAGTTAGGGCGGCGGAGGGCGGTCCAGTGACCCAGCTGTAGGAGGTGGACTCCTCGGCCATGGTCAGGGCCCCCGGAGCGCTCCCATGCACCAGGGCGTTGAAGCGGCGCAGGAAGTCCACCGCGTCGAGGTTCTCCCGACCGCCAAAGGGGTTCGTCCCCCAGTGGCTCTCCGGGCGGGCATGGTCGAGCCAGATCATTGACGCCACGGCGTCGACGCGGAAGCCATCCACATGGTACTGCTCCAGCCAGAAGAGGGCGCTGGAAAGGAGGAAGTTCCGCACCTCGGCGCGGCCATAGTTGAAGATGTAGGTGCCCCAGGTAGGGTGCTCGCCCAGCCGGGGGTCGGCGTGCTCGTAGAGGTGGGTGCCGTCGAAGAAGCCCAGGCCGTGCCCCTCCTTGGCGAAGTGCGCCGGTACCCAGTCCAGGATTACCCCCAGGCCGCGCCGGTGGCAGTAGTCCACGAAGTACATGAAGTCATGGGGCGTGCCATACCGCGCCGTAGGGGCGTAGTACCCCGTCACCTGATAGCCCCAGGACGCATCGGTAGGGTACTCGGTGATGGGCATCAGCTCTACGTGCGTGAAGCCGAGGTCGACGGCGTAGGGGACGAGCTGGTGGGCCAGCTCGCGGTAGCCCAGGGAACGGCCCCCTTGCTCGGGGACGCGGCGCCAGGATCCGGCGTGCACCTCGTAGATGGCCAGCGGGCGGTCGGGGCGCTGGCGCTCCCGGCGGCCGGCGAGCCAAGGGGCGTCCTCCCAGGGGAAGCCCTCCAGGGCGCAGACGACGGAGGCGGTGCCCGGGGGGGCCTCGGCCTGGAAGGCGTAGGGATCGGCCTTGTCCACCGGAGGACCTCCGCCCCACCCGGCGATACGGTACTTGTAGAGCGCCCCCGGGCCGGCGCCGGGTACGAACAGCTCCCAGATCCCCGACGTCCCGTGGCGGAGCATCGGGTGCGTTGCCCCGTCCCAATCGTTGAAGCTCCCCACCACGCCGACCCCCTCGGCATGCGGCGCCCAGACGGCGAAGTGTGTCCCTCGGACGCCGTCCACGACCATGGGGTGGGCCCCGAGACGATCGTAGGACCGTCTGTAGGTACCCTCGGCCAGGAGGTAGACGTCGTGCTCGGTGAGGAGCGGGCGCTGCACGCTAAAAGCCCCTTGGGGACGTCATTCGCCGGCTGAGGCGGCGCCTTGCCCTGATCGGCGGAGCAACGTTGTTTGTGTCAGGTGCTAGCCATATAACCCGGTGAAGAGGTTGCGGTTGGCCTCCACCCAGGTGAGCAAGCGGTCGACGCCGTCGCCCGGGCTCACTTGAGGAGTCCAGTCGAGGTCGCGCCGGGCGCGGGTGACGTCGGCGATAAAGACCCGCTGGTCGCCCGGGCGCCAGGCATCGAAGCGCGGGGCCAGGGGGCGCTGCAGGCGCGCTTCCAGGAGCTGCACCACGTCGTTGATGGCCAGCACGTTGGCCGGTCCGCCCCCGACGTTGTAGACCCGTCCGCGCACGGCGTCGATGCGCTCGATAGCCTGGTCATAGGCGTCGAGTAAGTCGGTGATGTACAGGACGTCCCGCACTTGCTTGCCGTCGCCGTAGATGGTGATCGGCCGCCCGAGGGCGGCGGCGATGCAAAACCAGGCCACCCAGCCCTGATCCTCGACGCCGAGCTGGCGCGGGCCGTAGATGGCGGATTGGCGGAGGGTGATCGTCGGCAGGTTGTAGATGCGGGCGTAATCCAGGGTGTACTGGTCGGCGGCCCCCTTGGAGCAGCCGTAGGGAGAGTGGAAGTCCAGGGGTTGCGTCTCCGGCACGCCCCTAGGCAGGGCGGCATAGGCGTAGCGCCCCTCGCGCTCCACCACGCCGACACTCTCCATGCCCCCGTACACCTTGTTCGTGGAGGCGTAGAGGAGGGCCCGCAGACCCGGCAGGGTGCGAGCGGCCTCCAGGACGTTGAAGGTGCCCAGGGCATTGATCTCGAAGTCGGCCCGGGGGTCGAGGACGGAGGAGGTCACGGCCACCTGGCCACCCAGGTGGAGGACGACGCTGGCGTCGGCGTGCTCGAGGAACACGGCGCTTACCGCCTCGGCCGAGCGCAGGTCGACCTTGGCCAGGGTCAGCCTCCCCCGTGACCGTACCCTTGCTCCGGCCGCCGGGTGCGTCTCTTGCTCCCGCAGCCAGGACAGGTTCTTTTCTGCCCCGCGCCGGGAAAGGTTGTCCACCACCACCACATCCTCACCTCGGGCGAGACGGCGGGCGGTGGCGTTGCAGCCGATAAACCCGGCGCCCCCGGTGATGATGACTTTCTCGTCCACCGGCTCCATTTTAGACGCTCAAGGGTCTTAGCGTAGCTCCGGCCCTACCGCCGCCAGGGCCAGCCGCCGTCTCAGTCCGCCGGGGCGGCTCAGGCGCTGAGGCGATCGAGGGTGGCCACCTCCTCCGCCGTCAGGCGCCAGCCGAGCGCCCCGGCGTTCTGCTGCGCCTGACGGGCGTTCTTGGCCCCCGGGATGGGCACGGTCTCCTTGCAGAGCAGCCAGTTCAAGGCCACCTGCGACGGGCTGGCCCCGCCGTGGGCGGCACCGATCTGAGGCAGGGCCTGCAGCAGGGGCCGGAGCTCTGTCAGGCGCTGCTTTCCGAACCGCCGGCCCCGCATCCCCGAAAGGGGCCGGTCGGGGCCATACTTCCCCGTCAATACCCCCATCCCCAAGGGGCTGTAGGCGATCAAGGTGACGCCGAGGTCACGACAGGCCTGCAGCACCCCGTCCCGCTCCGGGCGGCGGTATGCCAGGCTGTAGTGCACCTGATTCGACGCCAGGGGGATCCCGCGGCGGGCCAGGGCGTAGTGGGCGCGGCGCAGGTCGGCAGCGTTGTAGTTGGAGACGCCCACGGCTCGCGTCAAGCCGGCCGCCACGGCGCCGGCGAGGGCGTCCACGCGGGCCTCTACCGTGAGCAGGGGCATGGGCCAGTGGATCTGGTAGAGGTCAACGCGCTCCAGCCCCAGGCGCTTCAGGCTCCCGCGCAGGGCTTTGATCAGGTCAGCGCCCCGCAGGCGCCAGGGGAAGGGGAAAAACTTGGTGGCCACCAGGGGCGTCCCTGCAGAGACTGCAGTCCCTTCAAGGCCACCCTCCCGGGAATCGTGCGTCCCCGGCCCCGGCGGGCCAGGCGCCTCGCGGATGAACCGTCCCAGGAGACGCTCAGACTGCCCATTGCCGTACATCTCTGCCGTATCGAAGAGCGTCACCCCGGCCGCGTGGCTGGCCTGGAACGCCCCTTGCACCTCCCCTTCGTCGTAGTCCCGCCCGTAGCCCCAGACCAGGCGGTCGCCCCATGACCAGGTACCCAGCCCCAGCGGCCGGCAGCGCACGTCGGTCTGTCCCAGCCGGATGGTCGCTTCGGCATGGGAGTCGCCGGTGGTCTCCATGGTGCCTCTGGTCTTCGATTACAGGTCTAGAAACAGGGTAGGGTCGATAGGCCAGGCCCCCATGCGCCCGCCGTAGAGGCTGAGCCCGCCCCGCCTTGCGTCGCGCGGCACCTCGAAGCGGATCGTCACCTCCCCCGCCAGGCCCCCCGTCGGGCCACGTCCCGCGCTTCCCCGCTGCCCTTCCCCGGGGCTAGCGCCCGCCAGCAGGCGCCGCGCCGTCGCGCCGTCGGCTTCCAGGGTGGTGAGGAAGCCGTAGGAGGCGTACTCGAACGCCTCGTGGAGGTGCAGGCTGAGCACGCCCCGGGCGTCTGCCGGGTCGTCGGGCAGGCGCACGCGGCCGAGCTGAACGCCGTTGATAGTCACCACCAGATCGCTGGGGAGCTTGAGCGCCTCGGTCTGCGGGTAGTCAGTGCTCAAGACGCGCTGCTGGTCCTTCCAGCCGATGCGGAAGCGTGCCGTGCGGGACGCCCCCTCGAAGCGCAGGCGCAGCCCGGTGATGGCCTCACGGTCGATCCCCTCCGGGAGGTGCAGCGTGTACTCCACCCAGCCGGCGCCGGGGGCGGCGAACTTGCCACCCCCCTTGGCGACGATGGGCGTGACCCAGCTGGTATCGGCGAAGTCGCCGGGGCGGAAGCGGATGGCGTAGCCCCGCCCCGCCCGCTCCCCCGACGACGGCGTTAGCGGCGTGCGCCGGCGCTGCAGCGCGGCGCCCCCCTCTCCCCCTCCCCCTGTCCCGCCCTGTGCTCCGGTGTGACTCCCCGCTCCCGGCCCCTGGCCCGGCCCGAAAGCCTCCTCGTCCGGCACCATTCCCGGCGCCAGGGCCAGGGATGCCGCCGGGTCAAAGACGTCCACGTTGACGTAGTTCCGCGCCCGCACCGTCCCCGTCTCGTCCTCCAGCCAGAAGGCCACGGTGACCAGACCCAGCTCGTCCGGGAGGCGCGCCTCAATGGGCTCCACCACGGTCACGCCATAGCGGCGGGGCGCCACCGCCCGCTCCCCCTCCGCGACGGTCTGCGGCTCCCCGAAGCGGTCGACGGCGCTGACCCGCCAGCGGAGGCGGGCGCCGGCGAGGGGGCGCCGGTCCCAGTGGGAGAGGAAGGGGGTGGCGCGAAAGGTGCTCCCGGGGGGCAGGGTCTGGCAGGGGGGGCAGTCCAGGCCGACGAAGTCCGCCCCGTTCAGGTCGGCCACGCCCATGCCGGGGACGAAGTGCTCGTAGCCGAACTCCTTGGGCGTGCGATCGTAGTTGAGGAAGCCATTATGCTCCCACTCCACATCGGTGAGCTCGGTGTAGACATAGCCACAGAGCATGTCATGCCGGCGCAGCTCCCCGGTCAGGAACTTGAAGGTGTAGGACACGTCCCGGTCACCCTGGCGGGCGGAGAGGCCGGCGTACTCGCTGTTCAGCAGGGGCTGCGTCCCCTGGAGATAGGTGGCTGCCCCTTCGACGTAGTGGTAGAGGTTCCCGACGAAGTTGAAGCCGGAGCCTTCGTAGGTCTGGCGCACCACCCGCTCCACGTGGCGCCGGGCCCGGTCGTAGTCGGCGATGTAGAAGTGCCAGGTGTTCAGGTCGGTGACGACGTGGTCGTAAAGGGTGGCGGAGTTGTCCTCTACCAGGCGCGAGGCGTCGAGCGACTTGGCCAGCTCGAACATCTCGGCCACCCAGCGCCAGCTCTCGGGCGTCTGATGCTCCTCCAGGCCCCAGGTCTCGTTGAACAGGATCCAGGCGAAAATGCAGGGGTGGGAGTAGTCACGCGCCAGGGCGTCACGAAAGGTGCGCTCCCAGTTGGCCCGGGCCTTCGGCGTATAGATGCTGGCCGAGGGGAGGTCGTACATCACCAGCATGCCCAGCCTATCGGCCCAGTAGTAGTAGCGGGGATCGTTGATCTTGATGTGGCAGCGCAGCATGTTGAGCCCCAGGTCCTTGGCCGCCTGCACGTCCGCCCGGATGGCGTCGTCGGAGGGGTAGGCGTGGAGCCCATCCGGGTGGAAGGCCTGGTCGAGCGCGCCTCGTAGATAGACCGGCTCCCCGTTCAGGAAGACGTACTCGTACGGCTTACCTTCCCACCGCCCGCGGGCGACGGAGCGCAGGCCGAAGTAGGTGCTCACCTGGTCTTCCACCGCAGCGGGTGCAGCGTCCCGGCCCTCAGCATGGCCAGCCTCCCCCTTCCGCGTAAGCTCGGGGGAGAGGGTCACCGTGCACTCGTAGAGGTGCGGGTCCTCCGGTGACCAGGCGTGGGGCGTGGGGACGTCCACTTCCAGCCGTGCGTCCGTCCTCCCACCGGCCAGGGCGAGCGTCTCGCTCGCGTCCGGGAAGGCCCCCCCGGCCGCGCGTACGGTGACTCGGCGTTCCTGGCCGGCCAGGCCCGGCGGGGCCTCAATGGTCAGGTCGAACGTGGCGCTTCCCCTCTCGAGGTGCGGGGTGATGCGCATGCCCTGGAGGTAGACGCTGGGCCGGCCTTCAAGCCAGACCGTTTGCCAGATACCACTGGAGGGGGTGTACCAGCGAGGGGTTTGCTTCCCGGTGGGGGTATCGGCGTCGCTCGCGTCCCAGACGCGCACCGTCAGCGTCGCCGGACGTCCCGGGCGGAGGAAGCGCGAGAGGTCGATGGCGAAGGGGGTGTATCCCCCGGCGTGCTCGGCGGCGAAGCGCCCGTTGACCCATACCCGAGCGTGCCAGTCCACCGCCCCGAAGCACAGGAAGGGGCGCAGACGCCAGGTCACCCCGGCGATGGTCGTGGAGGTGGCCGTGTCTTCCACCGAGGGGAGGCCGCCGGCGTCAGGGAGACTGCTGGGGGTGTCGCCGACCGCCCAATCCGCCGGCGTCTCGATGATGCGCTGGTACCAAGCCGCTCCCTTGTACTTGGGGTCGTTGACCCCAGACAGGCGACTCTCCCAGGGGAAAGGGACGACGATCTCGGCACCGTAGGGGTCTTCGGTGAGCACCATCCCAGAGGCGCCATCGGATGACCCTGTCTCGCGTGGCCCATGGAGGTGTGGGTGCGGCAGGCGGTGCCAGCGCAGCTGCTCGCCGACGTTGTCCGGATCGAAGGTGAAGCGCCAGTGACCGTTCAGGTTGATCCACGGCTGGCGCTGAAAATCGGGGCGCGGGTGCTCCGGGCGCGGGACTGGGACGGCGCCGGGAGCAGGGGAGACGGCCGGCGTGGTGGCGGTGAGGGGGTGCTCGGTCACGTTCGACATGCGGTGTGCATTCCTCTGGATCGATTGATCAATTGAAAGAAGTGTACGTCTAGAGCCCCCTGCGATTGGCCAGGGTGCGGTCGGTAAAGGCGAAGCGCGGCCGGTGACCATGGAAGTAGCGGTCGAGTTCGTCCACCATCAGGGCGAAGAAGCGGGGCCGGGAGGCGGCCGTCACCCCGGCGATGTGCGGCGAAAGGAAGACGTTGGGGAGGCGCCGGATCTCGCTCTCCACCGGCACCGGCTCGGGGTCGAAGACGTCCAGGGCCGCCCGCACGTCCCCTCTGCGGAGCCGCTCGATCAGGGCCTGGGAGTCCACGATCGCCCCCCGAGACACGTTGACAAAGGCGGCCCCACTGGGGAGCCAGGCCAGCTCTCGTGCCCCGATCATCCCTCGCGTGCCGGGGGTCAGGGGCGCCAGGCACGTCACCACCTCGGACTCGGCAAACACCTTCTCCAGGGAGGTGTGCAGGAAGTCATAGACGTCCGGAATTTCCGGTGCCAGATAGGGATCGTAGACCCGTACCGCCACGCGGAAGGGCCGCAGAAACTCCAGCAGGCGCCGGCCGATATGGCCGCAGCCGATCAGGCCAACGCGCTTACCCGTCAGCTCCCCGTAGAGATATCCCGGGTCGTCGTGGCCCTGCCGCACCACCTCCCCGGCGATCAGGCGCCGGAAGTGCCCCCCGGCGTTGCGCAGGGCGAGCATCATCAGCGCCAGGGCCCACTCGGCCACCGGGTAGGACGAGCCATTGGTCGTGTCCACCACCGTCAGTCCGCGGGCCTGTAGCCCTTCGACGTCGACGCGGCGCTCGAAGCGGTCCCCTTCCAACTCCCCGACCAGGCGCAGGTGCGGGGCATGATCCAGCAAGGCGCCATCCACGCGCGGCGCCCCGTGGCAGACAACCAGGGCCGCGGCCCCCTCCAGGGCCTCCCGCAGGGCCGGGGACATCGCCTCCGTCTCGCTGGCCACCCACACCGGGTCGGCAAAGGCATGCAGGCGCGCCAGGTCACCTTCCGCCAGGTAGGTGGGCCGCAGGCGCTCGGAGAACGTGATGACGACGCGAGGCCGGGCCGCCGCCGTCGCGTCAGGCGCGCTCATCGTGTTCGTAGACCGTCTTGCCGGCGTCGTGGCGTCGGACGTACTCCCAATCCAGGGTCACCCCCATGCCCGGCCCTTGGGGCACCGGGACGTGGCCCTGCCGGTCAACGGCGTCCAGGAGGTCAGAGTAGTCATCGGCGTAGATGGGGGGCTTGTTCCCCGGCACAGAGGGGTGCACCAGGCCAAGCTCGTAGTAGTTCGTGTTGCGGATGGCGGCCATGCAGTGCCGGTGGGCAGGGCCCGGGGCATGGATCTCCACGTCCAGCCCCAGCCCCTCGGCGGCGTGGGCGATCTTCATCAGCCCGGTGATGCCACAGTCGTAGTAGGCGTCGGCGCGGATGAAGTCCGTTCCCCCGGCGAGGACGAAGTCCACGTGTGGCTCCAGCGTGCGCACGTGCTCGCCGAGCAGCAGGGGGGTCTTGATCAGCTCCCGCAGCTTCTTGTGTGCGAAGGCGGAGATGCCCCCGTCCTTGAAGGGGTCTTCATACCACAAGAAGCCCGCCTCGTCACAGGCCTTGCCCACTTTGAGCGTCTCGGCCCAGGTGTCGTACTCGCAGGCCGGGTCGATCATGAAATCCATCCCCGGGCCGACGCGCTTGCGCACCTCCAGGACGGTGGCCATCTCCCGCTCGATGTACCCCTGCTCGCGGGGGTCCTTGCCCCAGCCGTGGATCTTAAAGGCCGGGTAGCCAAACTCCTCCTTGCAACGCAGGGCGAAGTCGGCGAAGGCCTCGGGGCTGGAAAGCCCCCCGCGGGCGACGCGGTCGCCGTGCAGCGTGCTGGCGTAGGCGGGAAGGGTCTGGCGCCAGCCCCCCAGAAGCTCGTAGATGGGGGCCGAATAGACCTTGCCGGCGATGTCCCACAGGGCAATGTCGATGGGGCCCATGCCCATGCGGTCGAGCTTACGCATCGCCCGCTTCATGTCGTTGTACAGGCGCTCGCGCTCCAGGGGGTTCTTGCCCAGGAGGTAACGGGCGACCATGCCTACCTGGGCGTAGGAGTTGGTGTCGCCCCCGGCGAACTCCCCGGTGATCCCGGCGTCGGTCTCGATCGTCAGGACGTGCCCGGTGGCCGTGCGCCTCGCCCCGGGCTCGTACACCGTGTTGAAGCCGTTGTAGTCCACCCCCAGGTCGCGCATCTCCCAGGTGTAGCGGTGGACGGTAATACGCCTGATCCTCAGCTCGCGGCCCATCGTGTCGGCCCCTCCTCTGGCCGGGGACGATACCACCCTTGAGCCGGCTGTGGAGGGGCGCCGTGGGGGACGCGTGGCGCCCCTGGCCCTCCCAGAGGTAGAAGTTGCCCTCAATGACGTGCTCAGGAACGCCCCTTGAGGACGTGACGAAGGTGAGGGACGGGCGTGGCCGTTGTAGCGCGCTGGGGTTAGAATCCCTCTATGCGCCGGCCAGCCGGGATCGAGACCGAGTACGGCTTGAACTGCGAGGGCTTTCCCGGCGCTGGCGCCGGGCCGGGTCCCAGCGCGGCCGTGGATTTCGCCTACGAGGCGTCGCGCGTCGTCCGCTCCGCCGATGTCCCCGGGGCCTTCCGCGGGTGGGACTACCAGGGCGAAGATCCCTACCGAGACTTGCGGGGGATGCGCGTCGAGCGCCTGGCCCGCGACCCCCACGACCTCCAGGACCGGAACGACCGCAGCCGGCACCTTAGCCGGGAGGAGCTGCTGGCCAACACCGTGCTCCTTAACGGGGCGCGGTACTACAACGACCACAACCACCCGGAGTACTGCACCGAGGCCTGCCTCACCCTGCTCGACCTCGTGGCCCAGGACAAGGCCGGGGAGCGGGTGCTCTTCTCCTGCGAGCAGCGGCGTAATGCCGAGCTGGCCGCGGAGGTGGGGGCACAAACGCGGGTGCGGGCGCTGAAGAACAACACCGACTACCACGGGCGCACCTACGGGACGCACGAGAACTACCTCTTTTCTCGCGCCATCCCGCTGGAGACCGTCGTCCGGGCCATGATCCCCTTCTTTGTCACCCGCCAGGTGTACGCCGGAGCCGGCAAAGTAGGTATCGAGACCAGCGGGGCGGGGGTGCAGCCGGGCTTTCAGCTCAGCCAGCGGGCGGACTTTTTCGAGGAGCGGATTGGGATCAACACCACCGCCCAGCGCCCCATCTTCAACACCCGCGACGAGCCCCACGCCGACAGGCAGAAGTACCGTCGCCTGCACGTGATCATCGGGGACGCCAACCGCTCGGAGTGGGCGACGGCGATGAAGGTGGGGACGACAGCCCTGGTACTGGATCTGGTGGAAGACGGCTGGGGACCCGCCCTCGACCTCCAGGACCCCGTGGCGGCCTTGAAGCTCGTCTCCCGAGGGCACGATCTGATGGCCACGGTCCGGCTCACGGACGGGCGCACCGTGCGGGCCCTGGACGTTCAGGAGCACTACCTGCGTGCCGCCGAGGGCGCCTTTGGCGGAAGGGACTCGGAGACGGATTGGGTGTTGCAGCAGTGGCGCCAGGTTCTGGAGGCCCTCGCCGGGGACGCCATGCCCTTCGCCAATCGCATCGACTGGCTGGCCAAGCGCCGCGTGTTCGACCAGGTGCGGGGGGCGGACGGGGCGTCCGAGGGGGGGTGGGACAATCCCGGGCTGCGCCGTCTCGACCTGGCCTACCACCTCGTCGATCCCTCCCTGAGCCTCTATGACGCCCTGGTGAAGCAGGGACGAATCCATCGCCTGGTCTCCGACGAGGACGTCGGCCGGGCCATGACCACCGCTCCGACGGATACCCGGGGGGCGGTACGGTCCCTGTTGCTGGCTCGCTTCGGGCCGGCCATCCGCCGGTTAGAATGGGACTCGGTGACGTTCGGGACCAACGGGCGCGAGGTGCGCCTGCAGTTGGACGAGATCACCGGGCCGCTGATCCGGCGGGTGGAGCGCCTGGCGCGCGAAGCGCCGGACCTCGAATCGCTCTTTGCGGCCGTGAAGGGAGGAGCCCCTTAACTATGCCAGCCATGCCGACCGAGTTAGCCGCCCCTGAGGCGCCGACGAAGCCGGCCGAGACGCCGGTAGAAGTCCCTAGCCGTCAGGACCCCCAGCCGGGGGAGCCCGATAAGCAGGACGACCCGGATATCGACGAGCAGATCAAGCGCATCATCCGCGAGATCCCCGATCCAACGCCACAGCCGGGCGGGCAATAAAGAAGTCCTCCGTCCTTCGTGTTCACTCCTGCGTATTCACTCCTGGGGTCGGCGGCACCGCCGGGGGCTGGAGATCGTGGATTGACCAAGGACCAAGGGCTGAGGACCAGGCACTGAGGACCAGGCACTGAGGACTGTTCTGTTATGGATGGCGCGCTGTTTGGGACTGAGACAGAGTACGCCTGCGCCGGCGCGGCGGGGCAGAGCCCGGCAGAGGCCGCAATCCGCGTCAAGGACGGCGTTTTCGCCGGCCGCAAGTTCGGCCTCATCGAGCCGGCCCCACGGGAGTGGGGGGAGGTGCCCGGGAACGGGGGCTTCTTGTTCAACGGCGGCCGGCTCTACCTGGACTCCGGCCACCTGGAGTACGCCACCCCCGAGTGCCGCACCCTGGAAGACGTCGTCGCCGCCGAGCGAGGCGGTGACCAGATCCTCGTCCAGACGGTAGCCGATCTGGGTCTACAGAGCGAGATCTTCTTCATCAAGAACAACACCGATCACTTCGGTCACACCTACGGCTACCACGAGAACTACTGCCTGCGCGTCAGCCCGCGCAGCCGGGACATGGTGCAAGGCCTCCTCCCGTTCCTGGTCACGCGTCAGCTCTTTGCCGGGGCCGGGATGATCGCCCCCGCCCCGCTGCGCGGACGCGCCACCGGGAGCCGCTCCGGCGGTGGCCCCGGTGTCCTCCCCGCTCTCCCCGGGAGTGGCTCTACCGTCCCCGTGACCCCCTTTCAGCTCAGCCAGCGGGCCGCCTTTGTGTCCGTAGACGTGAGCCACCGGGTGCGTTTCGGTGGCCGGCCCATCCTCAACCTGCGCGACGAGCCCCTGGCCGGCGGGCGCTTCCGGCGCCTGCACATCATCATCGGCGACGCCAACCGTTCAGAGTACGCCACCGCCCTCAAGCTAGGGACGACGGCCCTCGTCGCTCAGCTCCTGGAGCTGGGCTGGGACTGCGACGTAGAGCTGGAACACCCCGTTCAGGCCATCAAGGACATCTCCCGCAACCCTCACGGCAACTGGACGGTGCGCACGGCGCGGGGCGGGTCGATGCCGGCCATCGAGGTGCAGCGTGCCTACCTCTTAGAGGCCACGCGTCGCTTTCTGGGGCGCGACAAGGACACCGACTGGACGCTGCGCCAGTGGGCCACCATCCTCAATGGCCTGGAGATGGACCCCCTGCGCCTGGCCGGCTACGTCGACTGGGTGACCAAGTATCAGCAGCTCTCCCAGTTCGCCGAGAAGTCACCTCGGGGCTGGGACGATCCGGCGCTGATCAAGCTCGACCTGGCCTACCACCACGTCAATCCGGCGGTGAGCCTCTACACCCTCCTGCGCAAGCAGGGGGTCATCCCCTCGCTGGTGGACGACGAGAGGGCCGAGCGGGCGATGCAGCAGCCCCCGGCGGACAGCCGCGCCGCCGGTAGGGGTCACGTCGTTCGGGCCATGGCCGAGGCCCGCGCCGACGACGCCATCCGCTGGGAGGTGCTGGCCCGGCGCCTGGGAGAGCGCGCCGTGTGGGGTGACGAGCGCTTCGTCGTCTACGAATACGTCGACGATTGGCGGGACATCCGAGACACCGGGGCCTGGCATATCATCCCCTACTTGATCGATTGGGGGGCCGTCGCCGTCAAAGACCATGTCCTGGAGTTCCCAGACCCCTTCCGCGACTACGCCGAGGAGGCGGAGCGCTTCGGTAAGTCTATCCCTTCCCTGTTACGGCGCTAACCCCTCCCTTCGCCGGCCTGTCCCGGCGTGTCCCAGCGACCGCATGGTTTCACAACTCCCCGCACAACCGGCCTATACCACCCTCCCCGATCTTCTGGCCGACGGCCTGGACGTCGTCTTCATCGGCATCAACCCCAGCCTGTACTCCGTCCAGCGGGGCCATTATTTTGCCCGCTCGACGAATCGCTTCTGGCCGGCACTTTCGCGCTCGCGCCTCAGCGAGCGGGCCCGCCACGCCCTAGGCGTGGCGACGCTGGGTCCGGAGCACGATGCCGCTCTGCTCCCCCACGGCCTGGGTTTTACGGACGTAGTGAAGCGCCCCACCAGGAACGTCTCTGAGCTGGGGCCGGGCGAGCTGGGGCGCTGCGCGCCGAAGTTGCTGGCACGTCTGGAGCGGTACGACATACGCGTCGCGTGCTTCCAGGGCCTGACCGGCTACCGCCCCTTCTTGCGCTACGCCCTGGGCAAGCCCCTGGGGCGGCGGGGCCTTGATCCTGAGCTCGGCGCCCAGACCGAGCGCCTGGGCTCGACATATCTCTTCGTCGTGCCCAGCCCCAGCCCGGCCAATTTCCACTTCACGCCGGCCGATCAGGTGGCCTGGTACGACCGGCTGGCCGCCTTTCTTGACGCCCTGGGCTAAGTCTGTATTGTGCACGTCCCAGATGGCGTGACACGCAGAAGGACGCCTCGCCCTATCTGGGGGGCGGAAACCAGGCTCAGGGCCCAGGGCTCAGGCTGCGAAGGGGACGCTGCACCAAGGGGACACTGCCCTACGGGCGCATCACCACCTTGACGCAGCCGTCCTGGCGATTCTTGAACACCTCGTAGGCGTGCGGGGCATCGTCCAGGTGCAGGCGGTGGGTGATGATGAAGCTGGGGTCAATCTCTCCCCGCTCGATCCGCTCCAGCAGGGGACGCAGGTACTTGTGGACGTGCGTCTGCCCCATCTTGAACGTCAGCGCCTTGTTAAAGGCGGCCCCCAGGTTGAGCTTGTCCAGGACCCCACCGTAGACGCCGGGGATGGAGAGGATGCCCCCCTTGCGGCAAGCCTGGATGGCCTCCCGCAGGACGTGCGGCCGATCCGTGGCCAGGAAGCCTGCCGCCTTGACGCGGTCGTAGATGGCGTCCAGGCTGGCCCCATGGGCCTCCAGGCCCACGGCGTCGATGCAGGCGTCCGGCCCCTGCCCGGCGGTCATCTCCTTGAGCGTCTCCAGGACGTGCACGCGGTCGAAGTCGACCACCTCGGCGCCGGCCTGCTCCTTGGCCATGCGCAGGCGCTCGGGGACGTTGTCGATGGCGATGACCCGCTCGGCCCCTAGCAGCTGGGCACACTTGATGATCAGCTGCCCCACCGGGCCGCAGCCCCAGATGGCCACGGTATCGCCGGGGTGGATCTCGCATTGCTCCACGGCCTGGTAGGCCGTGGGGAGGATGTCGGTGACGAAGAGCACCTGCTCGTCGGTCGGGCCCTCCGGGATCTTGAGATGGCCGACGTCGGCGAAGGGGACACGGACGTACTCCGCCTGGCCCCCGGCGTAGCCCCCCAGGATGTGGGAGTAGCCGAAGAGCCCGGCGGGGGAGTAGCCATACAGCTTCTCAGCCATCCAGGCATTGGGGTTGGAGTTGTCGCACAGCGACCATAGCTCCCGCCGGCAGAAAAAGCACCTGCCGCAGGAGATGTTGAAAGGCACCAGGATGCGGTCGCCACGCCGCAGGTTGTCTACTCCCGGGCCGACGTCCACCACTTCCCCCATGAACTCGTGGCCCAGGATGTCCCCCGGCTGCATCGAGGGGACGTAGCCGTCGTAGAGGTGCCGGTCGGAGCCGCAGATCGCCGTCAGGGAGATCTTCACCACCGCGTCACGGGGGTTGATGATCTGGGGATCGGGCACCGTCTCGACGCGGACGTCGTTCTTGCCGTACCAACACACTGCCTTCATCGCTGTGCCTCCCGCGCCACGTCGCGCGGCGCCGTCGCCGCTTGTGCGCCGGCGGTGGCGCTGCCGTCGGGGCTGCCGGTAGATTCGCCGTGAGACGCCGGCATGTCTACCCCCGGCCCCGCGTCCCCCACCAGCGGCTCTGCCACCTTGTGCAGCCCCACGTCCCGCCGGCCGGCGGACTGCCCCTTGGTGGTAGGGATCTCCCCCGCTTCCATGATCTGCTTGAAGTGGCGCAGGTCTTCGGTCACCTGCTGCTGGGGCTCGTCACCGGTCAGCTTGGCCAGGGCCGCGCCGAGTTGTCCACCCGGTGCGTCGTACTCCAGGGTGACGTGCACCTCCGTCCCCCTCCCCGCCGGGAGGGCCTTGAAGCGCACGATCCCACTGTTGGCGACGTCGGCGCCGGGGAGCGACCGCCAGGCGATCAGCTCGTTGGGTTCTTCCTTGACAATCTCCGCATCCCACTCTACGGTGCCACCCCCCGGCGCTTTGTCCACCCAGTGCCAGCGGTTCCCCTCTCCGGGCTGCACGCTGACCAGGTGGTCCATGAAGCGGGGCAGGTTCGTGAAGTCCCGCCAGTAGCGGTAGAGCGTCTCCGGCGAGGAGTTGATGGCTACGCTGTGCCGGACCATCACCCGGCGTTTGCCCGGCAGCCTGGCCACCAGCTTGCCTGCCGGCCGCGCCACGCGGGCGCCCAGCCCTCGCAGGCGTCGTCCTCGCCCGGTCGTCGAGCCGTAGGCCAGCCCGCTTCCGAGTACGGCCAGCCCCATCCCGTTAAGCGAGATCCGCGATACGCCGTACAAGGCCAGGGCCCCACCACTCAGGGCGGCGGTCCACCGCCCTGGGTCTCGCCCGGCCGCGCCACGAGGCACGACGGCTCCGCTCCCATCCATACTCATGTCCTTGGGCTCCCTGATACCCCCCGCTGCTGCCGGCGCCCTCGGGAGCGGAGCCCTCAGAGTGCGGCCTGGCCCCGGCGGGGCACGTTACGTTGCCCCAAGCAAGGTCTGTGCCGCGTCTCTCCCGGCGTGACGGACGGGGCAGGGGGTGCGCCTCCAGGGACCGGCCTCAGCGTCCGGGGGCGAGATGGCATCATCACGGTCGCCACAAGGCACGGGGCGGGAGCGGGAGATCACCGACCTGAGACCCTGGGGCCTGAGACCCGGAGGCCTGAGATTTCTAGGGGGTGGGGGCATGCGCGGACGGGGGATCGTGTTCACCGGGCCGGAACGGGCGGAGCTGGAGACAGTGGAGGTCGACCCGGCCGACTTGCGCCCGGGTGAAGCCCTGGTGCGGGCGCAGTACTCTATCGTCAGCGCCGGGACGGAAGGCTCTTTCTACACCAACTTGATGGCCCAGGTGCCGCCGGTCTACCGGCCCCGGCCGGTGATCTACCCCGCCCGCACCGGCTACGGGCACCTCGGGGAAGTGGTGGCCGTGCACCCCAGTCTGGAGGGCCTGGCGCCGGGCCAGCGCGTGCTCAGCTTTTCCCGCCACGCCGCCGTGGTGCGCTGCAACGCCGCGCGGCTCGCCCTCCCCGTGCCGGCGGACGCCGATGGGCGGCGGGTCGTCTTCACGCGCATGGCCGGCGTTGCCATCACCGCCCTGCGGGCCAGCTCGGCCAGCGCCGGGGACACCGTCGCCGTCATCGGCCTGGGGCTGGTGGGGAACCTGGCGGCGCAGCTGTTCCAGCTCGCCGGTTGCAACGTCATCGCCTTTGACCTCTCTCCACGGCGCCTGGAGCTGGCCCGCGCCTGCGGCGTCCACAACGTACACCATGCCGGGGAGGTGGATCCGGTGGACGTGACCCGGTCATGGGTCGGAGCGACGGACGAACGCGGTGGCGCCCGCATCGTCGTCGAAGCCATCGGGCGCAGCGAGCTGGTCGCCCAGGCGGTGGAGATGACCGGGCGCCATGGGGAGGTCGTCCTGCTGGGGAGCCCGCGGGCCCCCTATACCGGCGACTTGACCCCCATGCTGGGGCGCATCCACCTGCTGGCCATCAAGCTTGTCGGCGCCCTGGAGTGGACCTACCCCATCCCGGAAGAGACGGAGCGGGCGCGGCACACCATCGCCGCCAACTATCGCCAGATCCTGGATTGGATCCTCGCCGAGCGGCTGATCGTCGATCCCCTGCGCACGCACGTCCTCCCCCCGGAGCGCTGCCAGGAGGCGTACTACGGCCTGGCCCGCCACAAGGACGACTACCTGGGCGTCGTCTTCGACTGGACGGCCGAGTCGCCCGCTTAGGACCCTGGTTGGGCAGGGCCGCTTGCGCCGGTCCTCGGCCAGGGTTCTCCAGAGAGAGGCGCCGGAAGTGTTGCCGCCGTTCTAGGGCTGTAAGGGAGTGGGGGCTGCCTGCTGCTCCCCGCTCCCCCTGCCCTCTCCTTGCCCCTCGTGCCGCTCCATGCGCCGGGAGTAGTAGTTCATCAAAGGCGTTACAGAGATGCCGTGGACGAGGACGGACACGGCGATGGTGGCCAGGGTGAGGCCGGCCAGCTGGCGGGCCAGGTCTTCCGGGAGCCCGTGGACGATGGCGTACATCAAATAGTAGACAGAGCCGATGCCGCGGATGCCGAACCAGGCAATCAAGCCCCGCTGCATACCGGAGAGGGACGCCCCGGCCAGCCCAATCAGTACCGAGAGGGGCCGGATCACCAGCAGGAGCAGGGGGATGAGCCACAACGCCTCCGGGGTGAGGAAGCCCATGGAGAGCATTGACCCCAGGATGAGCACCACCGCCACTTCGCCCACCCGCTCCAGCTGCTCGTTGAAGCCCAGCACCGCCTGGGCCATGTAGGCCGGCGCCTGCTGCGGGTCGGTGGCGACGTCTTCGGCGGCGCCGAGGGACGCCAGGGTCTTGACGTCCGTCAGGACTTCATCTCCGGAATGGTGGCGCTCTACCCGGCGCAGGGCCAGTCCGGCGGCGAACACGGCCAGGAAGCCGTAGCTGTGCAGGAGCAGGGCCACGCCGTAGGTCAGGGCCACCAGGCCCAGGGCGAGGAAGTCGTCTAGCCCTACCGCCTCCTTGTGCTCGCGGCGCAGGTAAACGACCACTCGCCCGATGGTAGTGCCCATCACGCCCCCGATGGCCAGGCCGGCGATCCCTGACCACAGGACGTCGACCGCCAGCCAGCGCCAGCCGAGAGGCCCGACCTCGTGCAGCCCCAGGAGCCCCAGCCCCAGCATGATGAACGGGAAGGCGGTGCCGTCGTTGAGTCCGGCCTCGCCGGTGAGGCTGAACCGCAGCCGGTCGCGGTCGGCGGGGTCTTCCACCTGGACATCGGCGGCCAGTACCGGGTCGGTAGGGGCCAGCACCGCCCCGAGCAGGACGGCCGCCCCGATGGGCAGGTCCAGCACGGTCCAGCCGAGCAAGGTCACCAGCCCCACGGTGAGGAGCATGGAGCCAGTGGCCAGGCGCAAGGCCGGCCGCCAGCCCGGGTCGGAGAGGGGGAGGCGCAGCTTTAGCCCGGCGGTGAACACCGAGAAAATCACCGCCACCTCGGTGACCCGCTCCAGGAGGGGCGCCGCCCCCACCGGATCGAGGGCCAGGAGCCCGAAGCCGGCCGGCCCCATGGCGTAGCCTGTCCCCAGATACAAGAGCGACGTCGTCAGGGGCAGGCGCTTGAGCACCGACGTGGCCAGGGCCATGACGACGAACAGGGCGCCGACCAGGATGAACCAGATAGTGGCGGTCATTCCCTTGCCCGGGTGTCCCGGTCAACTATGACTGCCGCGGCGCCCCCCGCCGCCGAGCCGCCCCGCCGGCGTCCCATGGGTTGAGGCGTACGTCTCAAGCTCCCCCCCTGCCCCCGCGCCGGCCGCTCACCGCCTCGCTGAGCTGTTCCACCGCGCCGGCCGCTCACCGCCTCGCTGAGCTGTTCCACCTGGGGCCCGGGCCGCTCCTCCGGCCGCGGCCGGCCGTCCTGCCGACGCAGCGCAATGAGGTCGAGCTCGGTGGACGGCGTGACGTCGGCGCTCAACACCGAGCGCATCTGGTGCAGGGCATAGTCGTTCTCCTGCGGGTCAATTGAGGCCACACAGTCGGACGGAACGACCAGATGAAAGTCACGCATGTAGGCGTCGTTGGCGGTGAACAGGACACAGACGTTGCCTGTCAGCCCGCCGAGGATGACCGTGTTGGTCTTGAGATAGGTCAGGAGGGTGTCCAGTGTGGTGGAAAAAAAGCCGGAATGCTTCGGCTTGAGCACGAAGTAGTCGTGCTCGTCCGGGCAGAGGGCCTGCGCCATGGGCCGGCCCCGCACGTCCTCTTCGAGGCAGTGGGCAACCAGGGTGCGAAAGTCAGAGCGCCACCGCCCGAAGTTGTCGTTGACGTAGACGGCGGGGATGCCCACCTCCCGCGCCCGACGCTTGAGGGTGGCCAGGCGCTCGGCCACGGGCATGGCCTGCTCCAGCAGGCGCTCGCCCCCCTCAAACTCAAGGTCGTTGATGACGTCGATCAAGAGCAGGACGACCGGTGCGTCGTCTGGCGCGTTTCCATGCAGGTCGTCGTTCTTTCCTGGCATGCGAGCCTATCCCCCACCGTAATGAGCCGGTGGCCCCACCGGCTCATTACGGTGGGGCCGGTAGCGTACCCTGGCTGCTGTCGAGCAGCCGGGCGCTACAGCACGTTTCGTGCCGTACGGAGTGGGGAGTCGGGGCGGGAGACTGTCCCACTCCGGGTAAAGAGAAAAGCGGTTCGGGAACCGTCACGGTAAGCCGTTGGCGCCGGAGCCCGGCACCGCCCCACTGGCACACGACACCAGTCGGCCCGAGCACCACCACTGTCTCGAGCTCTGGTTGTGACATGGTGTGCGTCCTAGTCGTCCGGGCAGGCGCCGAGACGGGAGACGTGCCGGCCCGCCGCGTGCCGGCCCGCCGGGCCTACAGCAGCCCCTCGGTCCTGAGGCGGGCCAGGAACTGCTCCATCCGGCCAGCGTAGGCGGCGGCCCCTTCGGCCACGGCGCGCTGGCCCGACCAGACGGGGTCCATCTCCTCGCGCCAGATCGCCGTCGCCTCGGCCTGGTTCGGCACGAAGGGCGGCTCGACCTGCATCTCCCCCCAGACGTCGAGGAACGCCCGCTTGAAGTTGGCCGGGGGCCCGTCCGCTGGCACGGCATGCGGCCACAGGCTCTTCTGCGGCGGGACAATGCGCCCAATCTCCGCGAAGGGGCGCAGCGCCTCCGGAGTGGTCAGGTACCGCACGGCCGCCCATGAGGCATCCGGACTGCGTACGCCGTTCGGGACGCCGATGCCCAGCTCGTGCGCCAGCCCCGCCCGGCGCTTCGGCCCCCTGGGCAGCGGCGCCACGTCCCAGGGCACGCCGGCGACGGTGAGCGACGCCTGCTCGTTCCGCAGGAGGCTGGCGACGTACCAGGAGCCACTGGTGGCCATCGCGACTCTGCCGGTGCCGAACTGACCGCTGATGCCGCCGGGCTGGGCCGGCGTGATGCGCAGCCTGGTGCCCCACCCGGCCCGGAACGTGAGCGCCTCCAGCGAGGCCGGGCTCGTCGCCGTCACCTGCCGGTGGTCCTGGCCGAGCAGCCCGCCGCCGAAGGCGGTCATGACGGCGTCCTGCCACTGGTAGTTCTGGCCGCCCTGGTCGCCGGCGCCCCAGACGGTTGTACTGGGGTCGGCGCCGGGCTGCACGAGGCGCTGCGCCGCCGCCACGAAGTCGTCCCACGTCCAGGCGGCCGTGGGGTAGGTCACCCCGGCGGCGTCGAAGAGGGCCTTATTGTAGAAGAGCGCCGTACTCTGGATCGCCCACGGTACGCCGTACTGCTTCGCCCGCCAGGCGTACGGCTCCCAGCCCACGTAGTCCTTGGGGTACGGGGCGCGCTTGAGGAAGGGCGCCAGGTCGACCACGAGCCCCGCCGGCCCCAGGTCGCGGACCTGGGTCTGGTGCGTGTCCACCACGTCCGGCGGCGTGCCGGCGGCGACAAGCGTCTTGATCTTCTCCAGGAATGGCCCGCCCGCCGGGGCGACGACCAGCCGGCTGTTGGGGTGCCGCTCCGCGAAGCCCCCCGCCACCGCCTCGTACGTCGGGGTCAGCCACTGGCTGCCGGCCGACCAGGCGATCCACGTCAGCTCCGCCGGCCAACCCTCTCCCGACGCGCTCGACGCGGGCGCCGAGCGCGCGCCCCCTGGCGCACAGGCGGCGGGTAGCACGCCGGCTCCCGCAGAGACCCCGGCGGCCACGCCCAGCCACCGCCGCCGCGTCATCCCGTCCGCATAGCGCTCGTCCCGCTCGTCCATCGCCGTCCTCCCCCGCACGTCCCGTGCATTCGAAGCACACGTACCAGCCTACGGCAGAGAAACGCCCGACTCCGTGTCGCGCGCCACGCCTGCCCTGCGGCCCCGCTGACGCCCCCATGAAAAGACCGAGCAAGTTCGGTGCCGTGGCCGACACCCGTCCCAAAGTCGCATGGACGCCGATTGCCCCAGCCGGCTCATCCCCGCTCATCTCCGCGCCGGTCGCTCTATATGCCGTGTACCGTCGCTCCATGTACCGCGTACCGCCCGAGAGGGGTTCACATGCGGCGTGTAGCAGCCGATGCTGCGGTCAGAAAGCAAGACCCTTCTGCTCCTTCGTAGATGCGCTACCAGGGGCCTCTACGTGTCTACGTCAGGAGCAACCTTCGCGAGCTTAGCCGGCCGCCTCGCGGGCGCCCTGCTTGAGGATGGGGTCGACCTTCGCCTTGATCTCCGCCGCCACCTGGCGTGCCAGCTTCTGCCCGGACCACAGCCCCGCCAGCTCCTCGTTGAAGACCTTCTCCACGTCTGCCCAGCCGGCCACGCGGACGTCCATGTGCAGGTATTCGGCGCCGTCAACGAACAGCCTGACGTGCTCGGGCGGCGTCTGGAGGAAGCAGGGGTCGGTCATTACCGAGCGGCGCGACCCGATCGTGCCCCCTGCTTGGCAGAGCCGCGTCTGCTCTTCCCGGCTGGTGACGTGCTTCAAGAATACCCAGGCGGCGTCCTTGGCCTTCGTCGCTGCGTCAATCGTCCAGCCGGCGCCGCCACCGGCGGCGACGTACTGCTTGCCGCTCTTGCCACGCGGGTGCATGACTACGTCCCAGGTAAACTTGTCCCCGATCTCGCGGCGCCTATTGCCCAGCCCCGCCGGGGCATCCTCCTGGATGGCGATCTGGCCCCCGGCAAAGCTGGCGCCCGGCGGCAGTTGCTCCGGCCACACCCGGTGCCGGTGAATCAGGTCCTGCATGAACTGCAGCGCCTCTACCGCCGGGGCACCGTCGAGGACGCACTCCAGCTTCCCCTCATCGATCACCTCGCCCCCGTTGCTTCAGATCCAGACGGCCCAGTTGCGGAAGCCTCGTCCGGTGTTGAAGCCCCACTGCGAGCCGTCCGTCCTGGTGAGGCGGCGGGCCGCCTCGAGGAACGCCTCCCACGTCCAGTCGTTCCTCTTCCAGTCTGAGCTGGGGCGCGGCACTCCCTCCTTCTGGAATGCCGTCACGCTGTAGAGGAGCTCGCGGTTGGGGAAATCGCGCGGCAGGCCCCACAGGGCGTTCTTCCACCGGTACTGCTCGACGCCCTTGGCAAAGAAGTCCGAGAGGTCAAACCGATCGCGCGCCACCAGCGGTTGAAGGTCGAGCACCTGCTTGCGCACGGCGTAATCGACGACGTGTTTTGGCTCCCACTCCCATAAGTCGGGTGGCGTGCCCGACGCTTTCAGTGAGGACAGCTTGTCCCAGTAGCCGCTGCTCTGGGCGGCGTTCTCGACCTTGATCTGGGGGAACTGCGCCTGGAAGGTCTCCACCGTCTGGTTATTGCCCTCAAGCGAAGTGACGGCACCTTCCCAGTTGAGCCAGACGAGGCTGGCCGGCTGGGTGACTCCGCCAGATGACGTGGGCGGCGCCGGGCTGCCGGGAGGCGCGCAGGCGGCGACCGGGAGCAGTCCGGCCGCCGCCAGGCCCCCGGCGAGGCGTAACGCGCGGCGCCGCGTCTGGCGTGCGTCCGCCGGGGCTGGATCGCCGCGCCCTGCCCCCCACGCACCGCTCGCCCCCCCTGATCCGCTGATCGGCACCGGTTCCGCGTTCACTGCCCCTCCCTCATGATCCGGGTGCCGCACCCGGCGGCGCTGATCCTCTCTCTATCTATCTTTGCCGTCCTACACGGTGGCCCAGAGAAGAACCGCCGAAGCCTCTGCCTCGGCGCTTCTCTGGACGACGCGAAACCGGCCAAGGATAGCCTGACCCATTACAGCCGTTACTCGATGATATCTTAGGCCGTGACCAGGCAGGGCCGCTACGTGACCACCGGGACGCGCTCCCAGAGCAGGATGACCAGGGCGAAGAGCAGCGCCGCCACGATCAGGGCCGCGATGGCCCAGGTGCGCCTGGTAGGACGGTCCATGGGGCCGGTCCTGTGCACGCTGCGGGCCACCCGGCCGCCGGCGTGGCCGGGGAGGGCCGCCTATGGGCGCTTCCCTAGACCGGGCACGTCGCCGTACAGGCCAAGAAGAAGCAGCGGCGCAACGCCCCCCGACCACCGCGGGGTGACGCTGCCCGACGGCGGGCCGGTGGTCAGTCCTTCCAAGACCGGGCCGTTGAGCGGACCGGCGCCTTCGCTTCCAGCGCCGTCAGGATCAGCCGTCCTGCGGCAGGCGCAACGGCATGGCCCGCAGGCGTACGCCGGTGGCGTCGAACACGGCGTTCGCCACCGCCGGAGCTACCCCGATGATCGGCGTCTCGCCACCGCCGGCCGAGGGGAGGTCCGGACGGTCGAGCAGGACGACCTCGATCGTGGGCGTGTCGTCGAAACGGGGCACGCGGTACTGCGAGAAGCGCCGGTTGAGGATGCGCCCAGCGGCGAAGTCGATCGCCTCGAAGAGCGCGCCCCCGATCCCCTGCACCATCGCCCCCGCTACCTGGCTGCGCAGGTGCTCCGGATTGACCACCGCGCCGCACTCAAAGGCGGCCACGAGGCGCAGCACCCGGATCGCGCCGCTAGCCCGATCGACGGCGACTTCGGCACAGGTAGCGATGTAGCTCCCCTTCTCCGTTCCGCAAGACAGTCCCTGCCCGCGCCCACTGCTCTGCCCTCTGGCCGCCCACCCGAAGCGCTCGGCGGCACCCTGTAGGACGTTCCGCATCCGTTCGTCGCGCAGGTGCCGCTGCCGGAAAGCCAGCGGGTCACTGTGCATCAAGTGCGCCAGCTCGTCCATGTGGCACTCCCGCGCGAAGTGGTTGGCCGTCGCCGCCAGGGCGCGGTACGACCCCTGGCGCAGCGGGGTGCGGGTGACGTGGTACTCCACGTGCTGGTGTGGCACCTCGTACTGCGTACGAATACACTCCGGCCAGGCGAAATATGTGTCGTGCACCCATGCCAACATCAACCCTACCGAGCTTACCACACTCAAAAACTCAAAAACAACCCCCAAACAAAATCACTAACACATATCCACCTCATCACGATGACAT
>JAUJOR010000020.1:0-15695 GCA_030447525.1 Chloroflexota bacterium
GGGGGGGCCCACACCCCCACCCCAACTTACACACCCTGGGGGTCTCAGGGGCGGGCTCGCCGGCGGTGCGCGGGGGCCTCAATGGTGCAGTTCCCCCCCCGGGCCCCGCCCCCCCCGGGCGGGGGGGGGGGGCGGCCCCCGGCCGCCCCCCCCGGGGGGGGGGGGCGCCCGGGCCCCCCCCCCCCCCTGGTGCCAGCGGTGCCGCCGGTGAGCTGGAGCCGGCTACCCCAGCTGCAGTTGCCGCTGTGCCCTCCGTCGGTGTGCTACGCTGAAGGGGAAATGGTAGCCATGGCCAATCGCTCATCCCGCGCGGCCATGATGATGCGTCCGCCTCGTCTGCCGGTCAGGCTGACCGGCGGGTAGCGCCGGCGCGCCCAGACGCAGCGCCGCGGACGGCACCCGCTCCCCGGCAGACGAGACGCCCCGAGATCCTCGGGGCGTTTTTCTTTTTCCCCGCTTTGCCTCTTGCCCCCATTGGAGCTCCGCCGCCGGTTTCCAGAACCTAGATAGCAGCGCGAACGAGGAGGTCGTACACCGATGGCAGCACCGTACTACGTCACCACCTCGATCCCCTACGTCAACGCGGCCCCCCATCTGGGCTTCGCCCTGGAGTTCGTCCAGGCAGACACCTTCGCCCGCTACCATCGCCTGCTGGGCGACGACACCCGGCTGCTGACCGGCACGGACGACAATAGCTTGAAGAACGTCCTCGCCGCCGAGCGCGAGGGGGTGCCGGTGCGCGAGTTGGTGGATCGCAACGCGCGGGCCTTTGAGGCCCTGGCGCCGGCCCTCCACCTGGCCAGCGACGACTTTATCCGCACCTCGGCGGACGCCCGCCACCTGGCAGGGGTGCGCCGGCTGTGGCAGGTGCTGGACGCCCGGGGGGACGTCTACCGGCGCCACTACAGCGGGCTGTACTGCGTCGGCTGCGAGCAGTTCTACGACCCAGACGAGCTGGTGGAGGGGCGCTGCCCCGAGCACGGCACGCCGCCGGAGACCGTCCGGGAGGAAAACTACTTCTTCCGCCTCTCGCGCTACCAGGAAGCCCTGGAGGGGCTCCTGGATTCAGGCCGGTTGCAGATCATCCCGCAGACGCGGCGTAACGAGGTGCGGGCCTTCGTCGCCCGGGGACTGCACGACTTCAGCATCTCTCGCAGCCGCACCCGCGCCCGGGGGTGGGGGATCGAGGTACCCGGTGACCCGGGGCAGGTGATGTACGTCTGGTTCGACGCCCTGGCCAACTACATCACCGCCCTGGGCTACGGTACGCCGTCCGGCAGCTCGGAGGGGGCGGCCGACCTCTACCGGTGCTACTGGGTGGAGGGCGGCCGGCGGGTACACGTCATCGGCAAGGACATCATCCGCTTCCACACCGTCTACTGGCCGGCGATGCTCCTGGCGGCCGGGGAACCCCTCCCAGACACCATCTTCGTCCACGGCTTCCTGACCATCGCCGGCGGGAGACTCAGCAAGTCAGCCGGGAACGTCGTCGACCCGCTGGCCCTCGCCGCCCGCTACGGCGCGGACGCCGTGCGCTACTGGCTGCTGCGGGAGGTGCCCCCCACCGAGGACGCCGACTACACCGACGAGAAGCTGGAGCGCCGGTACACCGCCGATCTGGCCAACGACCTGGGCAATCTCTTGCAGCGCACGGTGAGCATGCTGCACCGCTACCGTCAGGGGCGGATTCCGGCGCCTCCGGCGGGGGGCGATCCCGGGGAGATCCCGATCCTGGCCGCGTCCGTGGTGGCGCGGCTGCACCGGACCCTGGATGTGGCGTACGATCCGCAGGGCGCGCTGACGGGTATCTGGGAGCTGGTGGCGCAGGCCAACCGCTACGTCGAGGAGACGGCCCCCTGGGCCCTGGCCCGCGCCGAGCGGGCGGGGGAGGGTGGAGGCGCGGCAGCCGGCTCGTCCGGGGAGCGCCTCGACCGGACCCTCTTCACCCAGGCGGAGACCCTCCGCCTGGTCGCCGAAGCCCTACGCCCTTTTCTCCCCGCCACGGCGGCCGGCATCGCCCGGCAGCTTGGCGTCACCCTGGAGGACAGCTGGCCGGAGGCCTTGCGGTGGGGACGGCTGACCCCCGGGACCGTTGTGGGGAGGCCACAGCCCCTCTTCCCCCGGCTCGGCGAGCCCCCGACCCGGCCCTGAGGCGTGGGTCGCCGGGGCGCTATACTGCTCCAGCCGCGGGGAGCCATTCCACCCGCTTGCACTCGATTGCACTCGATGCACGACGAAACGCCCAAGTCCCGCGACCGCCTGGTGATCGTCGGCGGGCGTTCCCACCCGCAGCTGGTCACGGACATCTGCCGCTACCTCGAGCATCCGGTGGGGCGGGCGCGCCTGCGCACCTTTTCCGATGGGGCGATCGAGGTGATGCTGGAAGAGAACGTCCGCGGCCGGGACGTGTTTATCGTCCAGTCCGGCCAGGCCAATCCCAACGACCACTTGATGGAGCTGCTCTTCCTTGTAGACGCTTCCCGGCGGGCGAGCGCCCGTAGCGTCACCGCTGTGCTGCCGTACTTTCCCTATGGCAAGGGGGACAAAAAGGACGAGCCTCGTGTCTCCATCCGCGCCCGGGTCGTCGCCGACGCCTTGGAGGTGGCCGGCACCGGGCGCGTCCTGACCGTGGATCTGCACGCCGGGCAGCTGCAGGGGTTTTTCCATGTCCCGGTGGACAACCTCTACGCCCTCCCGGTAATGGCCGGGGAGCTGGAGCGTCTGGTGCAGGCCGGGGAGCTGGAGCGCCCGGTGATCGTCGCCCCCGATGCCGGCCGGGCCAAGCTGGCGCGTGACTTTATGCGCCGCTTGGGCTCGGTGGATGCCGGGGTGGCCATCGGCGACAAGGTGCGTCCCGAGCACGACGAGCGCTCTGAGGTCACGGCCTTGCTGGGTGACGTGGCGGGGCGGGACGCCGTGCTCGTCGACGACATCATCTTTACCGGCGCCACCCTGTGTAACATGGCCCAGGTGGTGATGGAGCGAGGCGCTCGGTCGGTGCGGGCGATGGTCACCCACGGCCTGCTGACCGGCGATGCCCCGGCGCGCATCGGGGCCAGCCCGCTCGTAGAGACGATTGTGACCGACACCGTCCCCATCCCGCTCTCGCGTGGCTCGGACGCAGGGCTGAGCCGGGTACGTACCGTTTCCGTGGCCCCCCTGTTCGCCGAGGCCATCCGCAGCATCTACCAGGAGACCTCTATCAGTCGCCTGTTCGAGTAGGCGGGGAGGGCGGGGGGACCGGTCTTCTTGACCGTTACCCACCTGTTCGAGTAGGCGGGGATGGCGGACTGGCGCGCCCCGCCGGGCGCGGTATGCTTTGCTTATGGACGCCGAGCGAGCGGGCCCGAAGGGAGCAAGTCCGAAGGGTGCCGGAGGGCGGGGGGACGAGGCGCGCCGCGTGCGACGGGAGTTGTGGGAGCTGGCGCAGGAGGCCAGCGGCTACCTCCGCCGCCACGCTTCGCCGGCGGTACGCCTGGCCACTGCCCTGCTCCTGGCGGCGTCCCTCGCCGCCTGCAACGCCAGCACGTCTGACACCACCACCATGCAGACGCCGGCCGTGGCGCCCCTGCAGCAGGAGGTCTCCAGCGGATTACCGCGCGGACCCGGGACGTACCCCGTCGTGCCGGGGAGTGTCTTCCGCGATCAGCGGGGCGTCTACCAGATGGAGTGGCTGGAGCCGGAAGCGGGGGCCGCCGAAGGGGGCAGCGCGTCGGGGCAGGTAGCCTACGTCAGCCGCTTGCGCCTGGTACGGGACGACCGGCTGGTGCTGGAGGTGAGCCCCGGCGAAGACCCCGTGCTCCACCTCCCGGAAGGGGAGAACGTGGGCCTGATTCAGGAGGCCCAGGTGAGCGCGCCGCGCCCGGGCCCGTCCTACTATCCCCCGGTGTATAGCTTCTGGTCGCCTTTTACCATGGGGTTGCTGCTGGGCGGGTCGCGCCCGGCCTACTATGACCCGCCGCAGACCATCGTCGTGCCCGGAGCGCCGGGCGCCGCCGGAGCGGTGGGAGGCGGCGCTATCCCTCGGGTGGAGGGGGGCACCGTCTCGGAGACGGCGCGGCCCCCGGCGCAGCGCGTCACGGGGGTGCGCACCGCCGTCAGCGGGCGCGCCGGGGGCACCGGGGCGGGGAGCGCCGTCACCGGCCGGAACGTGGGGAGCGGCGTCTCCCCCGCCCCTGGAGCGGCGCCCGGAGCCGCCGGGAGCGCGTCGTCACGCCCCGCCGCTGGTTCTCCTGGTAGCAGTGGCGGGAGCGGTGTGACCGCGCCACGCTCCGGGGGCTTCAGCGGGGGCGGGGGCTCGTCCGCCGGGAGCGCGGCCTCGTGAGCCGGCCGGCCTCCCGGGCGGTGCCCTCTCCGGCCACGGCGAAGGCCGCGGGTGACCTGGAGCAAGGACACGCCGTCGCGGAACAGGGAGGGGCGCCCACTCCGGCCACGAACAGTACCGCGGGTGGCGCCGCGCCGGGGATTGTAGCCCCGGTGGAGGGTCGGGGGGCGCCGGGGGCGTTGCCCCAGCCGGTGGCGGGCAGCGCCCCCCCGCCACGTCCAGATGTGCCGGATGCCGCCGAGGTGCGTCAGTTGGCCCGGCGCGTGCGCGCCTCCAAGGTGCTCACCCCGTCCCTCAGACGGTACTGGCTGGCGGTGCTCCCGCACCTCAACCCGGCCGACCGCCACCGGCTGGACGCCATTCTGCGTCCCGCCGACCCCCTCGTCTCTCCCCGAGCCCCGAGGGCGTGATCGCCCGGCACACCGCGCCCGGGGAAGCCCCCGGGCTGTGGGGGGCCTACCGGCAGTGGCGGGTAGCCGCCGGGTCCCTGGCCGATTACGTCCTGCCGGCGCCCTTCCTGGCCCCCTGGGAACCGGCGGGCTCCCTCCCGACCGCCCGGGGCGCCACCGCGATGGCCGGCGAGCTCAGCCGGCGGGCCGGGCCGGGGACTGCCTTGATCCTGGAAGCGACGCCCAGGCTGGGGTTGGCGGTGGGCCGGCGCCTCCGAGCTTCCGGCTGGACGGTGGCCCCCCTGTTTGGGCGCTGGCCGGCACCCCGAGCCGTCCTCCCCGTGGAGCGGCTGACCGGCTGGCTGGCGCGGACGGCAGAGGGCGTCGCCGGCCCCCTCGTCGCGCCCGGGGCCTCCCCCCGGCACCTGTGTCTCCTCCTGGACGCCGAGCGCGCCCGGCGGGTGAGCGAGCGGACGCTCCGCCACCGCTTCGACAACCGCTACGAGTACGCCACGTTCCTCCTCCCGCCCCCCGCCCGGCTGCGACAGTGGGACGTCGCGCGCATCCTCTGGGCCGGCCCGGCGGCCATCGTCCCCGAGGACCTGGAAGCCTACGCCGAGGCGCTGGTGGACGCCGGGATCGCCGTCGAGCTGACGCCCCTGCCGGCCCGGCCAGCGCGCCGGCGAGCGGTGGCGTCGCTCGAGCGTTGAGGACGTGCGAGCGCTGCGGGTCCAAACCGGGCCGGCCGATGCCGGTGCCGTCTGGGAGGCCTTTCTGCTGCAGGCCATCCGGGAGGGGCCCCTCCCTGACTTCTGCCTCTACGGCGAGCCGTACCCGGCGCTCAACGGGATCGTGCTCCGAGCCGCGGAGCACGCCTCCCTGGTGCGCCTGACGGAGCAGTTCGGCGCCATCTTCCACAAGGCCACGCACGCCTTGATCGCCGACACCTCGGCCCTGGAGCGGCTGGGCTTCCCCTGGGTGGCGTTGGAGCTCCTGAGGCAGGAAGGGGCAGACCCGCCGCCCATCCTGGGGCGCTTCGACTTCGTGCTCGACGGCCACGGCGCCTGGCAGCTCCTGGAGTACAACGCAGACACGCCGTCCGGGACGCGGGAGGCCATTGTCGTCGAGCGCCTCATCGCCCAGTCTCTGGGGCTCCCCTCGAAGGGGCTCGCCTCTAGCGGGCTTGCCCTGCGTCGGACGGGGCCACGCCTCGGCGCTGCCCTGCGCCGGGCCTTCGCCGAGGTGGCCTGCACGTCGGCGGGCGGGTCGTGGGGTGGGGATTCCAGCGCGCCGAGAGCCGGTACCCGGCGAGCCGGGGGGATCGGGGAGCCACCGAGCCGAGTGCTGGGGATCGTGACCGACGCCGGCTACGCCGAAGACCTGGCCCAGGCCGTGTTTCTGGCCCGCCATCTCACCCCCACCCTGGCGCGCCGGGGCGCCACTGTGCTGTCAGCCGACGTCGACAACCTCAGCTTTACCCAGGGCCGGCTCCGCCTCTTGGGGCGCCCCCTGGACGCCCTGTACCGCTACTATCCCTTCGAATCGCTCCTCGGTCGCCAGGCCTTCGTCGATCTGTTCGCCGCCGTCACCACGGGACGCTTGCGCCTGCTCAACGGCCTGCGCGGGCTCCTGGCCCAGAACAAGGGCCTGCTGGCCTGGCTGTGGGCCCACCGCGCCGATGGCGCCGTCTTCACCACAGACGAGCAGCGGGCGATTCACGAGCACCTCCCCCCGGTGCGCTGGATCGACGCCGTACCCTCCGAGGAAGACCGCCGGACGCTGGTGCTGAAACAGGTGTTCGGCCGGGAAGGGGAAGAGGTCTACTTTGGCGACCGCCTGTCGCCGCAGGACTGGGAACGCTGCCGGGCCTGGGGGAGCTACGTCGTGCAGCAACGCGTCGGTGTCGCCTCGCTCGAGGCAGTAGTACGCACCTCAGAGGGTGCCGTGGTGTGCACGCTCTGGCCGGCGGTGGGGAGCTTCATTGTCCGCAGCCGCTGGGCCGGCTACTACACCCGCCTCGGCGGGCCGATCACGACCGCCAGCGCCAAGTTCGTCGCTACCTTTGTCGAGTAGCCGGCGTCTAGTACGACAACGAGACGTTGTCATTCTGAGCGCAGCGAAGAATCCGTCGCCATCTCCTGGAAGACACGGCTGGTTCGCTGCCCTCAATATGGCCTACCTATCGCACCGTCCCGAACCGGAATCTCTCTTTGTCGTGCTAGCGGCCGAGACCGAGCGAGCCACCTCCCCTGCG
The DNA here is from genome assembly GCA_030447525.1 of Chloroflexota bacterium. GTDB lineage: Bacteria > Chloroflexota > UBA11872 > UBA12225 > UBA12225 > JAUJOR01. The sequence continues at coordinate 6,968 of JAUJOR010000020.1, forward strand.
TCCCGCGCTGGCTTTACTGGCCGGTGCCTGGATCGCTCGACGTTGCACCAACCTCCCGACTGAAACATAGCCGGCCTTTGTTCTATCATGGGGCGCCGATGAAGCTGCCTTGGGACCGGGACGGGGCGCGGCGCAACGGTCGCTCCAACGCCCCCTCCCTCCCCCAGACCGACCCCACAGACGACCGCAGCTTTGCCGGTCTGGCCCCTGGAGACGCTATCTCCTTCTGGGGCGAAGGGAACCGGCTGGTCACCTGCGTCTTCGACTGCACCGAGGGTATTGGCGAGCGCCGGTATGCCTGGTGCTGGCTGTTCCTCGACGACGGCTCCCTGGTGGAGCACTCGCCGGACGGGCGCTGGCGGTACACCGAGCACGACATCGTGCCCCAGGGCAGCGCCCTGTTCAGCGATCTGGTGGGGAACGGTGGCGTCCTGGAGCAGTTCGAGGCCCGGGTGCGCAACGACAGCGTCGGCGACGATCCCGTCCTGCTCGACCTCCGAGGCCGGCGCTACCGGGTAACCTCCACCGGCACGGCCGCCGTCACCCGCCACGGCAACCCGCCCCGGCTGGTGCCCTGGACGCAGCTGGTCGAGAACCCCGAGGAGAACGTCTACTTCTCCCTCGTCGCGGCCGACGACGAGACCCACGGGGTGCTGGGCCTCTGGACGAGCCACGTCTGCCTCAGCTTCGGCCGGCCCATCGGCGAGACCGACGTCGACGGCGTCTACCGACGCACCTAGCCCTGCCCCTCGGCCTCACCGGGGTCTGGGGCAACCCACTCTGACTCGCCCGCGCCCCCCTTCCGCCGCAAGCAAGAAGGCCCCCGTAGGACTGTGGCAGGATGAGACTTGTCGTTCGGCCACTTGCGGTGAAGCATGAGGTAGCCGGAAGGACGGCAATTCAATTGTTGCCGGTCCACCTAGCCCTGGATGCTGGCCGAGATGATCAGGGCCATCGCGATGACGAACGCCCCGGCCATGACGGCGGCTGCGACGTTCCCTTCTTCGAAGATCCTGCGCCCCAGGTTGGTCGGTGTCAGGGAGTCGAAGATACGGTAGCCGAGGAACAACAGTACGAACCCGAGCACAGAGAACACCGCGGCCAGCAGCAAGTTGAAGAGCATCTGTTCGAAGTTCAGAACCACTCTATTCTTCCACCTTCTCCGCCACGACCACGCTCAGCGCCGATAGCCGACGGTGGCCTACTGTAGCGTGTGCCCCCGCTCTGAAGCCGGGCCTGCGCCGTGCTCACGGAATAGCCGGACGGCCGCGCGCGCACGCGCAGCCGTGGCGCCCGAGCGTGGTCACACATTCCCCTGCTTTGGCTCGCCCGCGCCTCGTGCTACGCGAGGAGGGCGGCGATGAGGCCGGCGAAGAAGATGGCGTCGTGCACGCCCGCGCCGCCGATGCTCAGCAACTGCGCGTCGTACCGGCGCAGGTCCGGCAGGTGCAGCAGGTCGGCGCCGATCAGCGTGCCCAGGGTGCCGGCGACGTACGCGACCACCGGCGCCGCGTCCGGCGCCAGGAGCAGCGCCAGCCCCGCGGCCGCCAGCGGCGGGACGAACGTGGGAACGACGATCCCGAACGGCCAGGCCGGGCGGGCCACGGCGTAGCACACCGCCGCCACGCCCGCCATCGCTCCGATCAGCGGCAGCAGCGTCGCGCGGGATCAGATAGAGGTCCATCAGCAGGGGCACGACCGTGCCGCCGAGGTTGAGCGCAAGCACCTGCTCGCGCACGAGCGGCGGCCGGTAGAAGAAGAGACGCTCGAGCACAGGCAGCTCTCCCCACCAGCGCACCGAGTCCGAGCCGCCCACCCGCCACGGCCAGAGCACGTCCCACAGCTCGGGCCATGGCACTCGGATACGCCGCCGGCTCACCGGGATGTTGACGCCGCCGCCCAGCAGCGACGCGAGTCCGCCCGCAGGCCGGTCAGCTGGGCCGGGAATCCCTGGCCGGGCAGAGCGGCCAGACCGACCACAGCGGCGCGAGAGCGGGAGCCAAAGACGCGTAGGTCTGCGAGTCTCTGCCCGCTGATCTCACGACCGCCGGGGCGCTGGTGCTGCTGTTCGGCGCGCTCCGGCTCCGGCTCCGGCTCCGGTTACGGCGGTCGGGCACCATCCCCGTCCGGCGAGTGGAGGGCGCGGCGCGCAGCGCATGAACCCCGGTGCTGCGCGGTCTTCTACAGCCACCTCACGCACACGGCCACCTCACGGGGCCCATACGCCCTTCTAACACCGTGCCGGGCACCCTCTTGGCCCCACCGGCACGCGCCTCACGCGAGCCAACCAACCCGAGCGCCCACCAACGTCTCGAACTCCGGAGAACCATTCAGCGTTGAAAGCGACAGCTGGGCGCCGCGGCCGGCCGAACGGCCGTCTCGGGGAGCTCGAACCAGAAGCGGGCGCCGTGGCCGGGGGCGCTCTCGAGCCCGACCTGGCCCCCTTGGGCCTCGACCAGGGCCTTGACCACGGCCAGCCCGACGCCGCTCCCCGGGACGGCCCCGCCCGCCGCCGCCCCGCGGTAGAACCGCTCCCATACCCGCGGCTGCTCCGCCGGGGCGATGCCGGGTCCCCGGTCCTCCACCTCCACCCGCACCCGCCTCGGCCCGGCCGCCGGGCCCGCAACCGGCTGGGCGCGTAGCACGATGGGGCCCGCGGGGGCGTACTTCACCGCGTTCGCGAGGAGGTTCTCGACCACCTGTACTACGCGTGTCCGGTCGGCGCGCACCGGTAGTGGGGCGGCCAGCTCCCCGATCAGGCGCGCGCCGCCGGCCTGGGTGCGGAAGCCCTCGAGCGCGTCCCGCAGCACCGGCGCCAGGTCGAGGTCCTCTGGGCGCAGCGCGACCTCCCCCTGGGCCAGGCGCCCGGCGTCCAGCAGGTCCTCCACCAGGCGCGTCAGCTGCCCGGCCCCGGCCCCGATCCGCCCGAGCAGCCGGTCCACCGTCTCGGGCCCCAGGGTCGGGTGGCGCGCCCGGAGCAACTCGGTGTAGCCGACGATCAGGGTCAGGGGCGTGCGCAGCTCGTGCGAGACGGTGCGCAGGAGCTCGTCCTTGAGCTGGTCGAGCTCCCGCAAGGCGGCCGCCTCGGCCTCCCGGCGGGCCAACTCCGCGGCCTGGTGCGTCAGCCGAGCCAGGTGCTCCCGCTGCGCCGACTCCAGGCGGGCCCGCTCCACCGTCGCCCCCGCCTGGAGCGCCAGCGCCCCGGCCAAGGCCAGGTCGGCGGGGCCAAAGGCGCCCGGCTGCGGATGGTTGACGTGCAGGCTCCCGATGCACCGCCCGCCCACCTCGATGGACACGTTCACGGCGGCGCGCTGCCCCTCCTGGCGCATGGTCGCGTGCGCCGGGTACGCCGCCGGGTCGAGGCTCCAGAAGTCGTCCACCAGCGTCGGCGGCCCCCCGGCCTGGAGCGCGGCCGCGAACGTGCCGGGGCCGAGCGGCGGGGGGTCAACGCGCACGGTCAGGCGCCCGGCGCCGTCGGCGCCGTCGGTCGCGTCCAGGATGAGCTCGAGGGGGCGCTCGCCGGGCCCGGGGCCGAACAGGCGGGCCACGCCGTGGGCCCCGCCCAGCAGGGCCACCGCCCCGCGCAGGAGCACCTCCAGCGCCCCGGCCACGTCCGGCGCGGCGCCCACCTGGGCCAGCGTCGCCGCCAGCCGCTCCGCCTGCACCGCCCGGCGCCGCGCCGCTTCCTCCGCCTGCCGGCGCTCAGTGACGTCCACTGCCACGCCGACGACCCCCACGACGGCGCCGTCCGCGCCGCGCAGGGGCTCCACCCGGGACTGGTAGACGCGCCCGGCCCACTCCTGGTCGTAGGTGACCGCCGCGCCCGCAAGGGCCCGGTGGTGCGCGGCCAGGGGCGGGAAGGCCGCATCGGCCGTGCCGAAGTAGGCCGCCAGGCTGGTGCCGACGAGCTGGTCGGGACGCAGGCCCAGCGCGGCCAACCCCGCCCCCACGCCGGAGGCGAACCGCAGCGTGGCGTCCGTCGTCCACAGCACCACGGGCGCCTGCTCGACCAGCAACCGCATGCGGGCCTCGCTCGCCTGCGGCGTCGCCTCGGCCTCGACGCGCGCCGTGACGTCGCGGTAGCTGGCGGCGACGGCGCCCACGGCCGGATCGTGCAGCAGGTTGGTGGCAGCTACCTCCAGCCACCGCCAGCCCCCGTCCTGGTGCCGGTAACGGACGGTGGCGCGGGCGGTGGCGCCGGGGCGCCGCACGAGCCGGGCGAACCCCCGCGCGTGGCGCGCCCGCTCGTCCGGGTGCAGGCCGGCGAAGGCGTCGCCGCCGACGAGGGCCGCCGGGGCGTAGCCCAGCAGGTCCCCGCCGGCGGGGCTGACGTAAAGCGTCTGGCCCGCGGCCGCCACCAGGACGAGAGCGTCCCGGCTGCGCTCCACCAGCGCCCGGAACCGCCCCTCACCCGGCTGCCCTGGCTCCTCGGGTCTGCCTGCAGTTCCCCCCACTGCCATCGCCATACCACTTCGAACACGACGCACCCGCCGGGCCGCCCCGCCGTCGGCGCCGCCCGTCCTAAACGAGAACGAGTCTACCGGCTCCGGTGTCGGGTAGCACCGGCGGGCACGCTCCCTCTGCCTCCGGGCGCCTGCAGCCGGCGTGCTCCCGCGCCTCCAGCCACTCCAGCAAGGTCAGCCTGGAGGCAACGCTTTCGGTACTCAGCAGTGGCGAAAGCGCCCCCAGGAGGGCGCCCCGCCAGAGAGGCCTGAGCGCGCATCAAGGCCCGATGTGACTCCAGGCTGCATCGGTTGCATCCCGGCGGCGGGGTGGCACCCTTGTCACGCGAGCCGGCGCCCCGGTGGGCGGGCCTGGCCGCGCCGCCGGCCGTGGCCCGCGGGATGCTGAGAGGATGACCGGGCCTCCGCAGAGGCCGGGGAGGGACCGACTAAGATGGACGCGCTGAGCTGGCTGCTGGAGCCGGACGCCTGGATCGCGCTCGTGACGCTCACGGCGCTCGAGGTGGTCCTGGGCATCGACAACGTTATCTTCATCTCCATCCTGGCCGGGAAGCTGCCGCCGGCGCAGCAGGCGCGGGCGCGGCGGCTGGGGCTGGGGCTGGCGATGCTGACCCGCGTCCTCCTGCTGCTCTCCCTGGCGTGGCTGGTGCGCCTCACGGAGCCCCTGGTCGCCGTCGCCGGGCACCCGGTCTCCGGGCGCGACCTGATCCTGCTCGCCGGGGGCCTCTTCCTGCTGGCGAAGAGCACGTTCGAGATCCACGAGAAGCTGGAGGGGGAGGAGGGCCACGCGTCGGCCCGGGTGCCCGCCCGCTTCGGGGCGGTGCTCGCCCAGATCGTGCTGCTGGACCTGGTGTTCTCGCTGGACTCGGTCATCACGGCGGTGGGTATGGCCAACCAGATCCCCGTGATGGTGACGGCGGTGGTGCTCGCCGTGGTGGTGATGCTGCTCGCCGCCGACGCGGTGAGTGCCTTTGTGGACCGGCACCCGACAGTGAAGATGCTGGCGCTGAGCTTCCTGCTGCTGATTGGCTTCTCGCTGGTCGCCGAGGGGCTGGGGCTGCATATCCCCAAGGGCTACGTCTACTTTGCCATGGCCTTCTCCGTCCTCGTGGAGGCGCTCAACCTCGCGGCGCGGCGGCGGGTCGGGGCAGCGCCCCACCCGGTGCAGCTGCACCAGGGGTACGCCCTGGCGGCACCTGGCTCCCCGGCAGCCATCCCCGCCAAGGCGGTGGGGCGGCCAGGGGGAGCCGTCCGCCTAACGGGGGCCGCGGAACGGAACGGCCGCGCCGGACGCCGAAGACGGGACGGACCGGGAAGGGCGGCCGGCTCCTGATCGGCTCGCCGGCCGCCAGCCCGCCACCGGCCCGCGACGCAACAGATCACGCCTGGAGTCACAACGGGTCCCGATAGGCGCTCGCTCCCGCCGCCGAGGCCGCCCAGGGCGAGGGAATGCTGTTCGCCCCGTAGCGGTCGCAGGCTTTGAAGATACGCCCTGGGACGGCGCGGATCGTGGCACATGGCACAATCGCTTGCATACTGGGGAGACTGGGGAGCGCAACGTAGCCGTTTGGCCCCTGCCGTCTCGCCGAGGCTCGCCGGACAGGTGGCTACTGTATTGAAGCCCGCCCCCTAAGGGGTCTTCCCGCCAGGGGAGACTCTTCCACGGGGTGGGGAGGGCGCGGAACGGGCCTCAGGAACAGCGGGAAGCGCGGGAAGAGGGGAACGATGGCACGGCAAAACAAGTCCAAGGCGCACCTCAAGGCCGGACAGCCCTCGGTGGGGACGTGGCTGCGCCTGGATGGGACGCTCGCCGCCGAGATGATGGCCCACGTGGGCTTCGACTGGCTGGTGCTCGACGCCGAGCACTCCGCCTTCGACATCCATAGCCTGCAGATGATGATGCAGGCGATCGGCACGACGGATACCGTGCCGATGGTGCGCGTCCCCTGGAACGACCCGATGGAGCTGAAGCGCACCCTGGACGCCGGGGCCTATGGCGTGGTCATCCCCATGGTCAAGTCCGCGGAGGACGCCCGCCAGGCGGTGCAGGCGGTGCGCTACCCGCCCCTCGGGGAGCGCTCCTTCGGCTCGGTGCGGGGCCCGCTTTACGCCGGCGCGGACTACAACGTCACGGCCAACGACGAGATCTTGCTGGTGCTGCAGCTGGAGCACGTGGAAGCGGTGCGCAACGTGGGGGAGATCCTCGCCGTCCCCGGGTTCGACGCCATCTTTATCGGCCCTAACGACCTGGGGGCCTCGATGATGACCGAGCCCGGCGTGCGTCCGCCCCGCGAGCAAGTAGAGGCGGCTTGTCAGACGATCCTGGACGCCTGCCAGGGGGCCGGTATCCCCTGCGGCTACCACTGCGGCAGCGCCGACGAGGTCAACCGGCGCATCGCCCAAGGGTATCAGTTCCTCGCCCTCTCGATGGACACCGGCTTTCTGGTCAATGGGGCCCGCACCGAGTGGGAGAAGGTGCAGGGCAGGCTCAAGTAGCCGCCGGCGGTTGGTCAGGTAGGCTTCCAGGGGCGCGTCCGGCGCCCGACTCAGGTGCGTGCTGTGGGTGAAAAAGCCCCTGATCACGCTTGATAGACGGCTCAGCCTGCCTGGATGGCCGTGCTACGCTTGTAGAGCCCTCGGGGCTGGAGAACCGACCGGTAAGGCCCTGACTCAGGGCTTGGTCTCAGGGCCTGCCTGACGATGCCCCCCATAACGCGCGGGAAGGCCCCGCTCTGGCCAGTGGCAGTTGCCCTGGGGCTGATCTCGCTGCTCCCCGCCCCTCCGGCCGGGGTGGCCCCGCCGTACGCGCGGGCCCGGGCCGGCGCGCCACCCCTGGCGGGCGGCGTCCACGCCCCAAATCGGGCGTGGCAGGAAGCGGACTACGCCCAGATGGCGCGGGGGCAGTTCGGGGGCGTCAAGATGATGAGCTACCACCCGCCGCAGGCCTACGCCCGGGTGCGGCGTGACAACCCGACCGTTGACTTCGCCGTGCGCCTGGACAGCCCCTGGAACGAGCTCCCCCCTGCGGCCGACTTCGCCGCGTACCACGCCCCGGCCCTGCGTGCCCTCGTCGATGCCGGCTTCTTTCCCTGGGTGGAGATCGGCAACGAGCCCAACCTGGAGCTGCACCCGGGGGCGGAGGCCGCCTTTGCCCGCTGGTACGTCGAGGCCCTGCGGGCCTTCCGGGCGGCCGTGCCGGAGCTCAAATACGGCTTCCCTGGCCTGGCAGTCGACCAGCGGGAGGCTGACTGGCTGGAGGCCAACGCCCCGGCGATCGAGGCCTCAGATTGGCTCGGCGTCCACGCCTACTGGGCAGACGAGCGGGAGATGCTCGACCCCCGCCGGGCCCTCAAGGTTGTTGCCGTGCACCGGCGCTTCCCGCACCTGCCCCTGCTGGTGACGGAGGCCGGCAACATCGCCGCCGGAACACCCCTGGCGGAGCGTGCCCGCCAGTATGCTCGCTTCACGCGCACCATCGCCCAGCTCCCCTACGTGCGGGCGCTCCACTACTTCATCCTCTCCGGCACCGCGGACTGGCGGATGTTCTTTTTCGACGACCTGGCGGTGGACGCCGTGGGGAGGGCGACGCGCGAGCCGGCGCCGGTGCTGGACGGCCTGCAGGATGCCGGCCGTAGCCTGGGCGACGCCGTCCTCCCGTTCCTGGCCCATCAACGCCCGGTAGCGGGCAATCGACCGGCTGCCCCGCCTCCGCCGGCGCCGGCCCAGCCCCACTCCCCCCGCCGCCGCCTGATCGCCGATCCCGCCCCTGCCGCCACCGGTCCGGACGTCCTCCCCGTCCCCCATTCCACAGTCGGACGCTGGACCCTCATGGCGCCCGGTAAGGGGCTGCGCTCGGCCAGCGCCTACCTCGCCACCGACCTGTCACTGCGCGTGGACGTCTCCCCGCCCCAGCCCGGGGTGCCTGTGGCCCTGCAGATCGCCGAGGCCGACCTCTTCGCCCCGGCCGAGGGGAGCGCCACCGGCTTTGCCCTGCTCTGGGACGGCGTCCGCTGGCGCCTGCAGTACTACCGCGCCGGGGGGCTTATGGTTGACGCCGAGTTGGAGAACGTCCCGGATGCCCCTCCCCCCGGTGGGCGCTACCAGGTGGAGGTGGCCCTCGAGGCCCGTTCGGCGGCCGCCTGGATCTGGCGTCCGGGCGAGAGCCAGCCGGCCCGGCCCCAGGCCGTCTTCGCCCCGCCGGGGGGGGGGGGGGGGCGGGGGCGGCCCCGCCCCCCCGCCCGACACCCCCCCCCCCACCCGCGCGC
>JAUJOR010000020.1:15705-78847 GCA_030447525.1 Chloroflexota bacterium
CATATATTTTAGTATGATTTTAATTTATTTTTCATCTATTTTTATTTATATTTATTTTCTGTTTTTTGTTATTTTTTTTATTATGATGTTGTTTATTGATTTTTTTGCTATCCATTGTGTTTTTTATAATTTTTTGGTTTTGCTGTTTCAATGGTTAGTTGGCCACGCCACGTCTACCTCCCGGAGCAACCGGTGGCAAATCTCCTCCTGGAAGGCCTGACCCGCTTTTCCTGACCCGCTTTTCCTGACCGCGCGGCCCTCACCGCCCCCTGACGACGGGGGCGCGGTCGTGACCAGCTCGCTCCCCGGTCAACTCGCTCGCTGGCGTACCCTCTGGGTGATGAATGCATCCGCCGATCCGCCGGCCCGTCTGCCGGGTAGGCCCCCCACGATGCGCAAGTACGCCCTCCCTGACCCGGCGCTGCGCCGCCGGGTGGAGGCGGCCCTGCGCCGGCTGGACACCTGGACGGAGCGTCCGGAGCAGTCCTGCGCCTATCGCCTGGACTTCGCCGCCGAGGGGCAGCGGGTGGCCGTCAAGCAGTACACCAACGGCACGCTCCTGCTCCAGGGGGCGGGGGCGTCCGGGCCGTTGCTCGAGCGCCTGGCCCGCGCCGTCCGGGAAGCCGGTGCCACGCCGGTCCCTCCCGCGCCGGCCGCCACGGCAGTCACGGCCGCCCCGCCGGGACTGACACTCGGGGCCCCCCCGGCGGCCCCGCAGCCGCTGCGGCCGGCGTCGGGGCCGCGGGGGGGCAGCACCGGAGTCGACGTCCAGCGACCGTTCGACTCACCGTGGATCGGGAGCGATGAATCCGGGAAGGGGGACTACTTCGGCCCCCTGGTGGCCTGCGCCGTCTACGTGGACGATCGAGTGTTGGGGCTGCTCGCCACCCTGGGCGTGCAGGACAGCAAGCGCCTGTCTGACGCCCAGAACCGGCGCCTGGCCGGCGAGGTCAGGGTCGTCTGTGGCGAGCGCTGCGCCGAGGTGCTGGTGCCTCCGGAGCGGTACAACGCCCTCTATGACCAGTTCCGCCACGAGGGGAAGAACCTGAACACGTTGCTGGCCTGGGGACACGCGCGGGCGATCCAGACGGTGCGGGAGCGGGTGCCGTGCGACAACGTCATCGTCGACCAGTTTGCCGACGCCCGCTACATCCGCTCCCGCCTCGACCGCCGGCCGTCTGTGGCCCCGGCCACGGGGGCCGCCGGCAGCGGCCCCCTCACCATCATCCAGGTGCCGCGCGCCGAGGCGAACCTGGCGGTGGCCGCTGCCTCGGTGCTGGCGCGGGACCGCTTCCTCGGCTGGCTTGACTGGGCCGGCAGGGAACTGGGCCAGCCCCTCCCGAAGGGGGCCTCTTCCGGGGTGGAGATGGCCGCCCGGGCCCTGGTGGCGAAGCACGGCCCGGGCGTGCTGTCTCGCCTGGCCAAGCTGCACTTCAAGACGACGGAGCGCGTCCTGGGGACGACAGGGACTCCCCAGGACGGGCCACCAGGACCCGGGCCGGAGGGGCCCACTTTTTCGCTCCCAGGAGACGATCGATCGTCTCCGTCGCCGCCATCACCCACTCGCTGACGCGAAGAGCTTCTCCCGCGTTCAGCTACGGTCGCCGGGGTCCTGAGGCGGGAGGGGCGCCACGGGAGTCGATCAGGCCCTGGAGGTTGTCACCCAGGATGCGGGCTTTGTGCTCCGGGGGGATAAAAGGGCAGTGCGTCTGTACTGCGTCCAGGGCCTGGCGGTACGTCATCGCCCGCCGCACCACGGGGTAGTCGGAGCCCCAGCACAGCCGGTCGGGCCCGAAGTGCTCGTACAGCCCGCGGACGAGCCAGGCGCAGTCCGAGTACGGGTACTCCCAGGCCACCGGCGCGGCGTAGTGAAATCCAGAGAGCTTGATGAAGACGTTGGGGGCGCTGGCCGAGGCTAGGATCCCGCGGAACACGGGGTAGGGCGGGGGTTCGGTGGCCTTTGGCCCGCCCATGTGGTGGACGAGGAACGGCAGCGCCGGGAAACGCTCCGCCACCCGGCGCAGCACCGGTTGCAGGCGCGGCGGGAGGGCCAGGCTGGCGATCAAGTGGCCCTCCTCGGCCACGCGGAAAAAGGCCAGCCCCTCCTCGGAGAGGAACCAGGAGCCGTCGTCGTCCCCCTTGACGTAGTGGGTGAATCCGGTCAGCGGGTATCTCTGGACGGCGTCCGCCAGGCGTCCGGCCGCTCCGGGGGTGTGGTACGTCTCCGACCAGGAACAGTCCACGTCCGCCAGCTGGTACAGCCGTTGCGGGTGCCGGCGGACACACTCGGCGATGTAGTCGTTGTTGTCCGGGTTGTGGTCGATACGGGCGCACACCACCGCCGCCCGCGCCACGCCGGCCGCGTCCATCTCGAAGAGGAGCTGCTCCACCAGCCCTCGGCTCCCCGGGTCGGGCACCGGGGGCTGGTAGGGCCACGTCCGCCAGGCATGGCAGTGGGAGTCGACGATGGCCATCATAGAAAGTCCTTAGGTCTCCGGTCCTTCGTTCCCCGGTGCTTGGTGCTCAGCCCTCGGCCTCACGTCCGGCGTCCCGGTCCGGCGTCCCGAGCCAGCGCGACGTGAGAGGTGAGGCCGGCGACGCCTTTAGGGGAAGCCGGGGATACCGCGGCGGGCGTAGCCGTACACGTCCGGTCCGGGGTGCGGGACATCCGGCAGCACGGTGGGCATGCGTATGCCTGGGACGTCGCCGATGACGTGGATGCGGTGCAGGTAGCCCCGGGGGGCGCAGACGAAGTCGCCCCGCTTGACGCGGTGCGTCCCGATCCCGTCAAAGCCCCACTCCAGCTCGCCCTCGCGAATCATCCACCACTCGTCACAGTCGGAATGCCAGTGGCCGGCGGGGAGCGGGGCCGGCATCTGGTAGATCAGGTTGGTCATGAACACCTCGTTGGCAATCACGCGGTGCGTCCACGGCGCCGGGCCATGGGCCTCCTTGAGCTGGGCCAGGGTAAGGAAGGGCCGGTTGGGGGCAAAGCCCCCCGGGGCGTCGCGCCTCGGCAGCACCGTGGGGATCACGCTGTGGGCGCTGCGCCGCTCGGCCGAGGTGCGCCGGTCGGCCGGGAGGGCCTGGGCGCTAGGGTGACGCACGCTGACGCGCACCGCCGGGCCGTCACCCTGCACCTGGAAGCGGGCGCTATGCCCCTTGGGGACGCAGATGAACGCGTCTTCCTCCGCCTGGAACGTCCCCAGCTCCTCGATCTCTACCTCGTACCGCCCCTCCAGGACGGCGACGAACTCGTCCCCGTTGGGGCGCCACAGGGCGGGAGAGGCCGTCCCCGGAAGATCGCAGATCACGTCCCCAAAGGACTGGGCGTTCTCGATCAGCCGGTGCACCCACGGGCCCTCCCCGTGGGCGTCGTGGATGGCGGACAGGCTGACCGACGGCCGGTTGGGGGGCGGGATGGGCACGCTGGACGCACTCACGATGGACGCTCTCCTCTCACTCGGGTGGGTACACGGTGGCTGCGACACACCGGCGGGGCGCTCTGAACTCCCGTCTGCCCCTCCAGGCCCTGCCCCTGGTCCTGGGCGCGAGCCACCCGGCGCACGCGGCGCTGCCGGCGGACATGGTACTCGACGCCGGGCGGGGGCGCCGGGCGAGTAGAATCGCCCGACGATAGACGATAGTAGAGGACAAGGGCAGATGACGATTACGGTGTGGACAAAGATCGGCTGCGGTTGGTGCGAGGAGGTGACAGACCTGCTCCGTGAGCGTGGCCTCCCCTTCGAGGAGCGCGTCGTCACCGGCAACCGGGCGGCGATGGAGGAGATGGTCGGCAAGTCTGGCCAGACGCTGGCCCCTGTGGTAGAGGTGGACGGACACCTCCTGGTCGATACCGACGCCGGCGAGGTGGCGCGCTACCTCGATTCCCTGGCCCAGAAGTCGTAGAGCAGGAAGTCGTAGAACAACAAGTCGTAGAAGAGCGGCCGCGTGCTAGACTGAAAGGGACGATCCTTTAAGCCGACCCGGCGAGGCGGCAAGGAGCATGATCATCCGCTGGCGCGTGTCTGCATCTCTGCACGCGCGCCCCGAGTGAGCGCTTCTTGCCGCCGGGCAAGAGGCGCTTTTGCATGGTGGCAGCGGAGAGACCCATCCTCGACGCGGACGGGGTGCGTCGCGCCCTGACCCGTATCGCCCACGAGATCCTGGAACGCCACCAGGGCGCCGAGGGCCTGCTCCTGGCCGGGCTACGCCGCCGGGGAGTGCCCCTGGCCGAGCGCCTGGCGGCCTTGATCCAGCAGTTCGAGGGCGTGGCCGTCCCGGTTGGGGAGCTGGACGTGACCATGTTCCGTGACGATCTACAGACCCGCGGGACGCGCTCATCGCTGCAGCGATCGTCCATGCCCCAGGACGTCACCGAGGCCCGGGTCGTCCTCGTCGACGACGTCCTCTACACCGGACGCACGGTGCGGGCGGCGCTGGAGGCCATCCTCTCCTACGGCCGGCCGCAGCAGATACAGCTGGCCGTTCTCGTCGACCGCGGCCACCGCGAGCTCCCCATCCGCGCCGACTACGTGGGTAAGAACCTCCCCACGGCGCAGGGCGAGCAGGTGGCGGTGCGCGTCCAGGAGATCGACGGGCGGGATGAGGTGGTGCTCGTTCACCAGGAGCCGGCCAGCGTCCAGGCCCCTGGCGTCCAGGCCCCTGGGGTCCAGACCCAGGAGGCCCACTCCCGAGGGACCCACTCCCGAGTGGCCGGACAGCCAGGTGAGCCGTGACATGGGCAATAAAGGGCAGCGGCTGGGGAGTGACGGGCGATGAGGCGCAAGGACGTGCTCGATCTGGACGACTTCAGCGCCGAGGAGCTCCACGAGGTGATGGAGACGGCCGAGGCGATGCGTGAGGTGCTGTCCCGGCCGATCAAGCGGGTGCCCCCGCTGCGGGGCAAGACCATCGTCAACTGCTTCTACGAGGCCAGCACGCGCACCCGTGTCTCCTTCGAGCTGGCGGGCAAGAACCTGTCCGCCGACGTGGTCAACGTGGGCGCCTCCGGCTCCAGCGTGGAGAAGGGGGAATCCCTGGTGGACACGACGCGCACCCTGCAGGCCCTGGGGGCAGACATGGTGGTGATGCGCCACCCCCACGCCGGGGCGCCGTACCTCGTGGCCCGCGAGCTGAGCGCCGCGGTGATCAACGCCGGGGACGGCTGGCACGCCCACCCCACACAGGCCCTGCTTGACCTGTTCACGGTGCGCGATCGCCTGGGCTCGCTGGAGGGGCGCAAGGTGGTGATTATCGGCGACGTGCTGCACAGCAGGGTGGCGCGCTCCAACATCTGGGCTTTCACCACCATGGGCGCCCAGGTGGTGCTCTGCGGCCCGCCCACCCTCATCCCTGCCGGGATCGAGACGGCCGTGGCCGAAGGGCGCCGGCGCCGGTGGGGAGACGGCATCCAGAGCGGCGTGCAGAAGGAGCACGCCGCCGTAAAGGTGCAGTATGACCTGGATAAGGCCTGCCAGGACGCCGACGTCTTGATGGCCCTGCGCATCCAGAAGGAGCGCCAGGCGGGCGCCCTCTTCCCGTCTCTACGAGAGTACAGCCGGCTCTACGGCCTGACCCAGGAGCGCGTCGCCCGGGCCAAGTTCGGCGCCTTGGTGATGCACCCCGGCCCGATGAACGAAGGGATCGAGATCATGCCCGAAGTGGCCTACGGGGCGCAGAGCGTGATCGAGGAGCAGGTCACCAATGGCGTCGCCGTGCGTATGGCCCTGCTCTACCTGTTGGCCGGAGGGCACGGTGGGCGCGCGGTGTAACTTCGCCCCTGGGGCCGGTGATGGTGATCGGTAGCGCCTCGTCGGGACATCGGGCTCCGCTCCTCATCCGCGGCGGGCGAGTCATCGACCCGGCCAACGGGCTGGATGCCGTGGCCGACGTCCTGCTGCGGGACGGCCTGGTAGGCGAGGTCGGCCGCGGGCCGGATGGTCGTGGCCTCACAGCCCCGCAGGGGGCGCGGACGATCGACGCCGCCGGCTTAGTAGTGACGCCGGGACTTGTTGACCTGCACACCCACCTCCGCGAGCCGGGGTTCGAGGACAAGGAAACCATCCGCAGCGGCACCCTGGCGGCTGTCGCCGGGGGCTTCACCAGCGTCTGCTGCATGCCCAACACCGAACCGACGCTGGATACGGCGGCGGCCATCCAGTTCGTCCAGCGCACCGCCCGGGCCGCGGGCGTCGCCCGCGTCTATCCTATTGGGGCCATCACCCGCGGGCGCAAGGGGCGGGAGCTGGCGGAGCTGGCGGAGCTGGCCGAGGCCGGGGCGGTCGCCTTTTCCGACGACGGGGACTGTGTGATGGACGGGGCGGTGATGCGCCACGCCCTGGAATATAGCCTGATCGTGCGCCGGGCGGTGGTGCAGCACGCCGAAGACACCTCCCTCTCCGCCGGCGGGGTGATGAACGAGGGCCCCGTGGCGGCGCGCCTGGGCCTCCCAGGGTGGCCCCGCCAGGCCGAGGAGGTGATCGTCGCCCGCGATCTACAGCTGGCCGAGCTGACCGGTGCCCACCTGCACGTCGCCCACGCCAGCACGGCCGGCACGGTCGACCTCCTGCGCCAGGCCAGGGGGCGGGGGGTCTACGTCACGGCCGAGGTGACCCCCCACCACCTCACCCTCACCGAGGACCTTGTCGCCGGCCACTGGTGGTCGGCCACCGCCTCGCTGCCCCCCTATGACGCCCGCACCAAGGTCAACCCGCCCCTGCGCACGGGGGATGACACGGCCGCCCTCGTGGCCGGGCTGAAGGAAGGGGTATTGGACTGCGTCGCCACCGACCACGCCCCCCACACCGCGACCGACAAGCGCTGCGAGTACGCCGTGGCCGCCTTTGGTATCGCCAACCTGGAAACCACCCTGGGCAGCGTCTTGAGCCTGGTGCACGAGGGAAAGCTTGACCTCGTAGAGGCCGTTGCTACCATGACCTGCCGTCCGGCCGCCGTCTTCAACCTCCCCGGCGGGACGCTCTCCCCCGGCGCCCCGGCCGACGTCACGCTGTTCGACCCGGAACGGGAATGGAACGTCGACCCCCACCACTTCCACTCCAAGGGAAAGAATACCCCCCTGGCAGGACACTTCCTGCGGGGGCAGGTGCTGTTCACCGTCACCGGCGGGGAGGTGGCCTTTGAGCGATGATCCCGGGGGGCAGCTCCCTATGCGCCAGAAGCTGATCCTGGCCCTGGAGGACGGACGGGCCTTTTTCGGCCACGCCGTTTCCCCCGCCCGTCCGCCCGGCGAGCCGACTTCCGGCGAGCCGGCCGACGTCGTGCCTGCAGCTGTGGAACCCTGGACGGCCCAGGGCGAGCTCGTCTTCTGCACCGGGATGACCGGCTACCAGGAGCTGTGCTCCGACCCCTCCTACCGCGGCCAGCTCGTCGTCTTGACCTACCCCCTGATTAACAACTACGGCGTCAACCCCGCCGACCGGGAATCGACCCGCCCCTGGCTGCATGCCCTGATCGTGCGTGAGTACTGCCCGGAGCCGAGCAACTGGCGGGCGACGCAAGGGCTGGCCGAATGGCTCGGGGGCTACAACATCCCCGTCTGTGCCGGGATCGACACTCGCGCCCTGACGCGCCACCTGCGCACCCACGGGGCGATGCGGGCGGTGCTCGCCCCACCCGCCCCCGGGAGCCTCCCACCGGACGACGGCGACGCCGGGGCATGGCTCTTGGGTCGCACCCCGGGGGTGGAAGGGGAAGTCACCCGTCTGGTCGAGCGGGCCCGGGGGATCATCCCCCTCTCTGAGCAGGCCCTCGTCGCCGAGGTGGCCGGCCCAGCAGCACCGGACACTGGAGCAGCCGGACACCGTGAGCCATATGACAGCAGCGTCTGGGCGCCGTTCGCCGAGCCCCGCCGGGCGTCACGTCCCTATCGGGTGGTGCTCATCGACTGCGGGGTAAAGCACAACATCCCCCGCTCCCTCACCCGTCGCGGGCTGCACACCATTATCGTCCCCTACAACGTGACGCTGGAGGAGATCGAGGCCCTGCAGCCGGACGGGGTGGTGATCGGCAATGGCCCGGGCGATCCGGACGGCGACCCCTCACTCAAGACCACGATCGACACCCTGCGCCGCCTGATCGAAGGACCGGTGCGCCGGCGGGCGATGCCCCTGACGGCCGTCTGTCTGGGGCATCAAGTCCTCGGCCTGGCCATCGGCGGGCAGACCAGCCGGCTCAGATTCGGGCATCGCGGCGCCAACCACCCGGTAAAGGACGTGCGCAGCGGACGGGTGTACATCACCTCTCAGAACCACGGCTTTCAGGTGGACGCCGCCTCCATCCCCCCCCAGAGCGGCTTCGTCGTCAGCCACGTCAACCTCAACGACGGCTCGGTGGAGGGCCTGGCGCACAAGGAGCTCCCCGTCTTCACCGTGCAGTACCACCCCGAGGCCAGCCCGGGACCGCAGGATAACCAGTACCTCTTCGACCGCTTCGTCGACCACCTGGAGGGGCGTGCCGGTGACTAGTCCACCTGGGCTGAAGTCGCTCGGTAGGTCGCCCAGGTTGGGATCTGCCGCCGGACGGCCGCGGAACTGGACTGGCATGTCCTCCCTGCCGCCGGGGGTGGGGGGGCAGGCCCGTGGCTCCAGCGTAGGGGGGCAGGTCCGTGGCGCGAGGGTGGAGGGAGAGCCGGCGCATAAAGACCTCGCCCCTTCCCGGCGCCGCAGGGGGCTGGGGGGCGGGGCACAGAGAGAGAGCTATGGCTGACAAGCCAAAGAAAGTCCTGATCATCGGCTCCGGCCCTATCGTCATCGGGCAAGCGGCCGAGTTCGACTACGCCGGGACGCAGGCCTGTAAGGCCATGCGCGAGGAAGGTGTGGTCAGCGTCCTGGTCAACTCCAACCCGGCCACGATCATGACCGACACCGACGTTGCCGATGCGGTGTACGTCGAGCCCCTGACGGTGCCGGTGGTGGAGCGGATCATCGCCCGCGAGCGTCCGGACGGCCTGCTGCCGACCCTCGGCGGGCAGACCGGCCTTAACCTGGCTAAGGACCTGGCCGATGCCGGGGTGCTGGAAGCGTACGGCGTGCGTCTCCTGGGGACGCCCCTGCAGGCGATCAAGCGGGCGGAGGACCGCGAGCTGTTCCGCACTTTGATGCACGAGCTCGGCGAGCCGGTGCCCCCTTCGGCCATCGTCCACACCCTGGCCGAGGCCCACGCCTTTGCCAGGGAGATCGGCTTTCCCCTCATCGTCCGCCCCGCCTACACCCTGGGGGGCACCGGCGGTGGGGTGAGCACCTCCTGGGGCGACTTGGACGCCAGGGTCGCCAGCGGCCTGGACGCCAGCCCCATCCACCAGATCCTCCTGGAGCGCTCCCTGATCGGCTGGAAAGAGATCGAGTACGAGGTGATGCGCGACGCGGCGGACAACTGCATCACCGTCTGCAACATGGAGAACTTCGACCCGATGGGCGTCCACACCGGGGACTCCATCGTCGTCGCCCCCTCCCAGACCCTGGCCGACAAGGAGTACCAGATGCTCCGCTCGGCGGCCCTGAAGATCATCCGGGCGCTGGGCATCGAGGGGGGCTGCAACGTCCAGTTCGGGCTCGACCCACACTCCTTCCAGTACGTGGTCATCGAGGTCAACCCCCGCGTCTCTCGCTCCTCCGCCCTGGCCTCCAAGGCCACCGGGTACCCCATCGCCCGTGTCGCCGCCAAGATCGCCGTGGGGAACACGCTGGGAGACATCCCTAACGCCGTCACCGGGGAGACGTCGGCCGCGTTCGAGCCGGCCTTAGATTACTGCGTGGTCAAGATCCCTCGCTGGCCCTTTGACAAGTTCCCCGGGGGGGACCGCACCATCGGGACACAGATGAAGGCCACCGGTGAGGTGATGGCCATCGACCGCAGCTTCGAGGCGGCGCTACAGAAGGCCGTGCGCTCGCTGGAGCTAGGGGGCCGTTCCCTGCTTTGGGAAGACGAGCGCTGGCGCTCGGACAGTCCGCAGTCCGCAGACCTCAGCCCGGCCTTGTGGGGGGCGATCGACACCCCCAACGACCAGCGCCTGTGGGCCCTCATGGCCGCTCTCCGTCAGGGGGTGCCCGTCGCCGAGCTGAACCGGCGCTCGGCGATCGACCCCTGGTTCCTGGAGCGCCTGCTGCGCATCCAGAAGATGGAGGAGCGCCTCCTGGCGGAGCCCTTGACGCCGGGGCTGCTCTGGGAAGCCAAGCGCCTGGGCTTCGCCGACGCCCAGATCGGCACCCTCTCAGAGAGCGTGCAGGGCCTGCCGGACCGGGTGCGCCAGATGCGTTACGAGCTCGGCATCCGCCCGGTGTACAAGATGGTGGATACGTGCGCTGCGGAGTTCGAGGCCCGCACCCCCTACTTCTACTCTACCTACGAGGTGGAGAACGAGGCCCTCCCCCTCCCTCAGCCCCGCGCCGTGGTGATCGGCTCCGGTCCCATCCGCATCGGTCAGGGGATTGAGTTCGACTACTGCTCGGTGCACTCCGCCTGGGCCCTCAACGAGGCCGGGTGGAAGAGCGTGATGATCAACTCCAACCCGGAGACCGTCTCCACCGACTTCGACACCAGCGACCGCCTCTACTTCGAGCCCTTGGACGAAGAGAGCGTGGTGGAGGTGCTGGCCAACGAGGGGCGAGGCCCGTCCGGCGCCATGCCCCCGGTGATCGCCCAGTTTGGCGGCCAGACGGCAATCAACCTGGCGGCCTCCCTGGAGCGGGCCGGGGCAACGGTGATCGGTAGCTCGGTGCAGACCATCGACCTGGCCGAGGACCGGCGCAAGTTCGAGAACTTTCTCGACCGCCTGGGCATCCCGCAGCCCCCCGGGGCGGGTGTCACCTCCGTCAAGGACGCCCTGACCATCGCCCAGCACATCGGCTATCCCGTCCTCGTCCGCCCCTCGTACGTCCTCGGCGGCCGGGCGATGGAGATCATCAGCGGCCCCACCGACCTGGAGCGCTACCTGCGCACCGTCGTCGCCCCCACGGAGAAGCTCCCCGTCCTGGTGGATAAGTACCTGATGGGGAAAGAGGTGGAGGTGGACGCCATTGCCGACGGGGAGCAGACCCTGATCCCCGGGATCATGGAGCACATCGAGCGGGCCGGCGTGCACTCCGGGGACAGCTTCGCCGTCTACCCGGCCATCAACCTGGCCGAGGAAACGGTCGACCAGATCGTCGACTACACCGGGCGGATCGCCGCCGGGCTGGACGTCAAAGGCCTGGTGAACGTCCAGTACGTCATCTATGGGGGCCAGGTGTATGTCCTGGAGGTGAACCCCCGCTCCAGCCGCACCGTCCCCTTCCTGTCCAAGGTCACGGGAGTGCCCATGGTGCGCCTGGCGACCCACATCCAGCTGGGCAAGACCCTACGTGACCTCGGCTATCCCGGCGGGCTGTGGCCACGCCAGAAGCTGGTGGCGGTCAAGGCCCCGGTGTTCTCTATGAGCAAGCTCATCGGCGTGGACACCTACGTAGGACCGGAGATGAAGAGCACCGGCGAGGTGATGGGCATCGACCGCGACTACGCCCCTGCCCTCTACAAGGCCATGCTGGCCGCCGGCATCAACCCCGTTCCCGGCGGCCTGCTCCTCTCCATCGCCGACCGGGACAAGGATGCCGCCGTGCCGGTGATCAAGCAGTTCGCCGCCGCCGGCTACCACTTGATGGCCACGCCGGGTACGGCCACCTTGATCGAGTCCCTGGGGCTCTCGGTGCGCCGGGTAGGCAAGCTCTCCGAAGGCGATCCGGCCATCACCGACCTGATCCGCAGTGGTCGGGTGCAGCTGGTGATCAATACCGTCACCGGCGGGCGCCCCGTCCTCCAGGACGGCTTCGAGATCCGCCGCGCCGCCGTGGAGAGCCGCATCCCCTGCCTCACCTCACTGGACACCGCCGGTGCCCTGGCCTACTACTCGTTGACCGTCTCCGAGGGGCAGTACGAAGTCCTCCCCCTCACCGAGTACACCCGCTGGCCGAAGTAAGGCTCATGGCCGGAATACGGCTCACCCCTTGCCGGGAGGGGCTGGTTTCTGGACGCCCATTGTCGTAGGCTGGGGCCGGCAGCGCCCCGCCACTCCGGGACGAGCAGCGAGCAACGAGAGACAAGGAGCTGCCCCATGCCTGACTTCCCCATCGTCGACTCCCACGTTCACCTCTGGGACCCTACCCGTCTGCGGATGTCCTGGCTCGACTCCAACAGCCGCCTGAACCGCCCCTTTGGCCTGCCGGAGTATCGCGAGGCCACCGCCGGCATCGACGTCGCGGCGATGGTCTACCTGGAGGTGGACGTCGACGCCCCATACAAGCTCCTGGAGGCGCAGTGGGTGAACGCCCTGGCCGCGGAAGAAGATCGGCTGCAGGCGATCATCCCCTCCACCCCGGTGGAGTACGGCGATCAGGTGCGCGCCTTCTTGGAAGCCCTGGTCACCATCGGCCCCCGCGTCAAGGGCGTGCGGCGCATCACCCAGGCCGAGCCCGACCCCGACTTCTGCCTCCAGCCCGGCTTCGTCCGGGGCGTGCAACTCCTCCCGGAGTACGGCCTCTCCTTCGACATCTGCATCAATCACCGTCAGCTGGCCAGCACCATCCGCATGGTCGCCCAGTGCCCGGACACCAGCTTCATGCTCGACCACATCGCCAAGCCGGACATCAAGGGCGGCGGACTCGACCCCTGGCGGACGCAGCTGCGGGAGCTGGCCGCCTTTCCCAACGTCACCTGCAAGATCAGCGGAGTGGTCACCGAAGCCGATCCGGAGCGCTGGACGGTAGACGACGTCAAGCCGTACATCGAGCACGCCCTGGAGGCGTTCGGCGAGGATCGCGTCGCGTTCGGCGGGGACTGGCCGGTGGTGCTGAACGCCGCCCCCTACCGGCGCTGGGTGGAGACCCTGGACACCCTGACCGCCGGGCTGTCCCCAGAGGCCAAGCGCAAGCTGTGGGCAGACAACGCCCGTCGCTTCTACCGCCTTATGGCCTGACCCACCGGCCCAACCGGCCGCCCCCTTGCGGGAGGACAAGGGGCCCTTGCCCGGCCGAGTGCGCCCCTGACACGGGGCGGTATCATCCTTGCCATGTCAAAGAGCGCGCCCAAGCGCAGGCCCAAGATCGCCATGATCGGCGCCGGGAGCGTCGTCTTCGCCAAGCGCCTGCTGACCGACCTCCTCTCCTGGCCGGCCCTCCAGGGGGGCGAGATCGCCTTGATGGACGTCCACCAGGGGCGCCTGGACATGATCCACGCCCTGGGCACGCGCCTGGTGCAGCAGGAGCACCTCCCGGCGACGATCACCAAGACCACCGACCGGCGGACCGCCCTTGACGGCGCCGACTACGTCGTCTGCTCCATCCAGGTCGGCGGCCTGGAGATGTACGAGCCGGACGTGGAGATCCCCCGCCGTTATGGCATCGACCAGACCGTGGGCGACACCCTGGGCCCCGGGGGCGTCTTCCGCGGCCTGCGCACCATCCCCGTCCTCGTCTCCATCGGCCAGGACATGGAGGAGCTGTGCCCCCACGCCCTGTTCATCAATTACTCCAACCCCATGAACATGAACATGTGGGGCTTCTCGGCCGCGACGAAGATCCGCAGCATCGGGCTGTGCCACTCAGTGCAAGGGACTGCCGGACGCCTGGCCCGCTTCATGGACGTCCCCTTCGAGGAGATCAGCTTCTGGTGCGCCGGCATCAACCACCAGGCATGGTACCTCGACCTGCGCCGCGGACACGGCGGCGCCCGCGGCCAGGACCTCTACCCCCTCCTACGTCAGCAGATGAACGATCCGCAGATCCTGGCCCAGGATCGGGTGCGCTTCGAGGTGATGCGCCACTTCGGCTACTTCGTCACCGAGTCCTCGCACCACATGAGCGAGTACGTCCCCTGGTTCCGCACCACCAAGGAGTGCATCGAGGAGTTCACCACCCCCCGCTGGGACTACTTCGAGATCTGCAAGAACCGCCACGATCCACACTATGACAAGATGGAACGCCAGGCCCGGGGGGAAGAGCCGGTGGAGACGCAGCGGACGCACGAGTACTGCTCCTTCATCGTCAACAGCATGGAGACCAATACCCCCTACGTCATGAACGCCAACGTCCCCAACACTCTGGGGCGCTCCATGCAGCGGAACGGTGGCGCCGGCTCCCTGCTGATCAGCAACCTCCCGCCGAACTGCAACGTGGAAGTCCCCTGCCTGGTGGACGGCTCCGGCGTGCGCCCCTGCGCCGTCGGCGATCTGCCGGAGGCGTGTGCCGCCATCAACCGCACCAACGTGAACGTCCAGGCCCTGGCGGTGGAGGGGGCCCTCACTGGGGACCGGGAGACGATCTACCGCGCCGTGCAGCTGGATCCCCTGACGTCCGCCCTCCTATCCCTCTCCAAGATCCGGGAGATGGTGGACGAGCTGTTCGCCGCCGAGGCCGAGTACCTCCCCCAGTTCCGCCCCCAGTCCAGCCTCCAGCGCCACGCCCTCCCCGTCTGACCCGTCCCGGCGGCGCTCGGTTGCGGACCAGGTCTCCCACGGCAGCGGGAGCGCCTGCACCTATCTTTTCCCCGCCCCACACCGTTATCCAGGATGCAAGAGGGCTGACACGAGCTCAAGCAGAAGGACGAATGCCGCCCCTTGCAGAGAGAGAAGGAGCAGCGCTAGATGAAGAACGATGGAGGCTTTGGCTGGATCCTGCGCGGCGCGCTCGCCGCCGGGGTGCTGGCCACTACGCTCACCGCTACCGTGGCGCAGGCGGATCAGGGACCGGGCCGTGGTCAGGGCAACGGCAAGGGCTCGACGATAGCCGCCGAGCGCGGCAAGCCGGAAATGCCCGGGTCCGCCTCACTCAAGGGCCGTCACGCCGCCGGCGGCACCATCCGCTCCCTGGATGCCGCGAAGCAATCCTTCGTCCTCACCACGAAGCACGGCGATCTCACCGTGGCTACGGACATCAACACCGAGTTCAAGGCCAGGGGCGAGGAGACGGTCACCTTCGCCAAGCTGGTCAAGGACCAGCGCGTTACCGTCCAGGGCAGTCGACCAAATGAGACCACCTTGCTGGCCAAGCGGGTTATCGTGCGCTCGGCGAAGGACGAGCCGGCCAAGGCTGATAAGGATGCCAAGGGTGAAGCAGCCGGCCGCACTGCCATCACCGGTGTGATCTCCGAGTACGTCGCCGGCAAGAGTTTCAAGGTCACACCCAGCGGTGGCGCCGCCGTCCCCTTGACTATCACGGACAAGACGAAGACCACCCAGAAGGGTACCGCCATGTTCGGCAACGGTCAGACGGCCCGCGTCGTCTCCACCAAGGACGCCAGCGGCGCCAACGTCGCCCTCAAGATCCGCGTCCCTGCCGGTTCCTCCTGATCGCCGACTTACAGATCGTCGCCTTGATTGCTACAGCCGGCCCAGGAGGCATCGGCGCCCAGTGGTGTAGTACCTGACCACGGTGAATCTGCGGGCTAGGTACCGGGTTGGTGGGACGTGCGAGATCACGTTGGCGAGGCAGTTGTGGTCTACGGGGGCCGGCGGTGGGGTCACGGTGGGGTCACGGTGGGGTCCGGGGGGACAGCCTCACAAAGCTAAAGCGTGGCGCCGGAGAGGGCCCGCACCGCGACGGCCTGGCCGGATGCGGCGCTCTTCCAGGCCGCCTCGGAGAGCTGCATCACCCTCAGGCCGCACTCGGCCGGGCTCTTGACCGTGTCTCGCCCCAAGATGGCGTCGACAAAGTTCTGATCCGGCGTCGACCCAGGGGGAAGCTCGCCTAAGTCGACTGGCTCGTTCTGCCCCACGAGCCGCAGCTCCAGCTTGGGCTTGAACTCCGGCTGGCCGAGCATGCGGTAGTACAGCGCCCCCTTGCTGCCGTAGATGGTCACGTCCTCCCAGACGGCGCCCCCGATGCCCGGCGCCTGGCCGACGATGCTGACGTTCCCGGCGGCGCCGTTGGTGAAGCGCACGGTGATGGCCGAGTTGACGTCTACCTCCAGCTTGAAGCTTTGCTGGGTGGCGAAGACCACCTCCGGCTCCAGCCCGGTGACGTGGAGCAGGATGTCTACCAGGTGGCTGCCGCTGTCGTTCAGCTGGCCGCCGCCGGAGATCTCTTTCTTGACCCGCCAGGGCAGCTCGGGCGTGCGGAACTTGCCGGCGTACCAGGACTGGTTCTGCAGGGCCTGGACAAACTCGATCTCGCCGATGGCCCCGGAATCGATCAGCTCCTTGATCTTGACGAAGGTCGGCTGGGTGTGGCGCTGATAAGAGACCAGCACCAGCTTGCCGGCGGCGTCGCGCGCTCGGATGACGTCCTCCGCCTCGCGCACGGAGTTGACCATCGGCTTCTCCACCAGGACGTGCACCCCGGCCGCCAGGCTGTCTGTGATCTGCTGGAAGTGCAAGGCGTGGGGCGTGCTGATCTCCACGCCGTCCGGCTTCACGCTTCGCAGCATCTCCTGGTGGTCACCAAAGATGGGGACGGGTGCCAGCTGCGGGTAGCGCTCTGTGAACCGCGCCTGCATCTCCGGCACGGGATCGACCGCCCCCACGATCTCCACCTCCGGCATCTGCACCAGACGGCCGACGTGGCTGAGCATGTTGTTTCCCAGCCCGATCAGCCCTAAGCGCACCTTCTGTCCTGGAGTCCCCTGAGTCACTGACCTTCTCCCTCGTATCCCTCGTAGCGGGTCACGCTGCACCTACGTACGGCTGCGGCAGGAGTCACGTTTCACGTTCGCTTGAACCTGGCCCAGGGGGGTGAAAGGTGATTCCGGCCACAGTCCTTTGCGATTGGGACGCGTATTACTGGTAGCGCGTGGCGCTCTCGAACTGCTTGTGGAAGTCCGGGCCGAGGATCTCGCTCAGGCGCTTCTGCTCCGCCTGGCGCACGGCCATCGCCTGGGCGGCGACCTTGTCCGCGATCTCCGCCGGGATGACGGTAATGCCGTTCTCGTCGCCGTGCAGCAGGTCGCCCGCCTTGACCTCCATGCCACAGATGTTGACCGTGGCGCCGACGTCATAGATGCAGGGCTGTCCGTGGGCGACGACGAGGCCCCGTCCAAAGTAGTGGAAGTTCCCCAGGGCAGTGACCTCGTGGATGTCCCGCAGCCCCCCGTTGGTGACCAGACCGCGGGCCCCGACCCGCTTCATCGTCGTGGCCATCATCTCCCCGGCGTGACAGGAAAGATCGATCCTGGCCGGGTCGCCGTCGTCGCCAATGACCACCACCGCCGGGAGCGGCTGGACGGCGGTGATGGCGCGATACAGCTCGGCGTGCTCGCGCCGGTCCTTCCCCTCGGTCGTGGAGTCCCCTCGACAAGTAATGGCGAAGCCGAGCATGCTCCCCAGTCCCGGGATCAGGCAGCGCAGCGTTGCCCCGGCGTACCCAAAGACACGCGGCCGTACCTTGAAGTGCTCGATGGCGTTGGCGATCGTCGGACTGTCGATGGCCCGCAGTTCGTCGAGTTGGGCCGCCGTCAGCGTGGCCCCCGCGCTGGCGATTCTGTTGCCGATCACGCGTCCTCCCCCTTTCTTGCCCTGGACCATGCCCTGGGAGGGGATTGTAAGCGTTGACGGGCGCGTGGCCAGCCTGCCGAGAGCGTGTATGGCGCCGGAGCCCGGCTGCAAGCGTTGACCGGCGCATGGCCACCCTAGAACGGCGGTGGGAACAGTCTTTCACTCCGGCGCGGCCAGGTTCGAGCGCGCGTGAAACGTTGCTCCTGCCGGAGTCCCTATGCCGCCGGGCGCGCCGTCCGCGTGTCCGAGAGTCCCGTCGGCCCGGCGGGCTCGCGGGTCAGCTCTGGCGGCGCAGCGGGAACCATGGCGGGGGTCGCCGGCAGCGCTTCCCAGCGTTCGGCGAGCGTGGCCAGGGCCCCACGGACGCCGATGGCGATGGCCCGGCGCAGGAAAAGGCGGTCGGCCAGCCACAGCACCCCCGGGGAGTAGGTCACCCGCCAGCGCAGGCGCGTCTGACCCGGCTGGCCCTCTACCAGGATCACTCGTAGCCGTACCCGTTTCAAGACCGCAGGGGTCAGGGTGACGTCGAGCTCGAGGAGCCACGGGCAATGTACGTCCGCCAGGCAATCCGTCCAGCGCACCTTCCACTGCCCCAGCAGGGGGAGCGGGCCCAGCGTAGCCGCGCACTCGCGCTGCGCCCCCACGCGGTCGGGCGGGCCGAGGCGAAGGACGACGTGGTCGAGGCGCAGCCCACCCCCAGGAGATCGGAACCAGTCTGGCCAGCGTTCGCCATCCACCAGGATGTGCCACACGGCCGGCGGTGGGGCCGCCAGAACCGCATCTACTTCGATACGTGTCACGTCCTCGCTCCAAGTCCTGGGTGCTGCTGACGGCTGCATGGGCAGCTACAGGTGGCCAACGACGCGGTATCTCCATGGCAGGTTGGGACGTTCATTGGCCGGTGCGCTCGTTGTGCGGCCGCGCCGGTGGGGCACGCCAAGGGGCCGGGCATGCTCGCTGAACGCGTGCCCTCCGAGCCTGGTTTCGCGTCACCCCGAGGCAGACCGAGGCAGACCGAGGAGCAGATGGGTCGCAGGGCCGGCGCGGGGCAGGGGCCACTGGTAGACTCCCACTCCTGCTTGATCGCAGCAGAGACGGCTAGACCGGCGGGGCCTGGCACTTCCGGACCCCTGTGTCGCGATCAGGGCAGCGTTCAGCAACACAAAGCCCGGGGGCCTGGTTCATGTCTCAGCACCCAGCACCTAGCACGCCGCGCTCGCTCCAGGAAACGGTGGCCGTGGTCACCGGGGCCGGGACAGGGATCGGGCGAGCGGCGGCCATCGCCCTGGCCGGCGCCGGGGCCAGGGTGGCCCTCTCCGGCCGGCGACCCGGCCCCTTGGAAGAGGTGGCCAGCGCAATCCAGCAGCAAGGGGGTGAGGCCCTCGTCATGCCCGGAGACGTGTCCGATCCCCACGAGGCCGATGCCCTCTTCCAGGCCGTGCTGGAGCGCTGGGGGCGGGTGGATATCCTGCTCAACAACGCCGGCATCAACACCCGAGCGCGCAACATCCACGACATCTCTCTCGAGGACTGGCAGCAGGTGATCGCCGTGAACCTCTCCGGGAGCTTCTACTGCGCCCGCAAGGCGTTGGAGACGATGCGCCGGCAGCGACGGGGCACGATCATCAATCTCGTCTCCGGGGCGGGGAAGCGGGCGGGGGCCATACCCGGCGTGGCCTACAGCGCGTCCAAGGCCGGGCAGGCGTCGCTGACGGAGTCGATCAACGCCGAGGAACGGGCCTTCAACATCCGGGCCTGCTCGATCTTTCCCGGTGAGGTGGACACCCCGATCATCGACCAGCGTCCAGTGGTGCCCTCCGCCGAGGCCCGCGCCGCCATGCTCCAGCCGGAAGACGTGGCCGCGGCCATTCTCCTGGTGGCGGCCCTGCCGCAGCGGGCTACTATCGAAGACATCACCATCCGCCCCACCACGGCGCGCGATCAACGGGGCGAGGAACGCCTGCCGTCGTAGGTCATACGCGTAAGCCATACGCCGTAGCGCAGGTATTGGCGTCGCGGCCGTAGGGGCCTCGCCGCAGACCCCGGCGGCGGGCTGCCCGCTGCAAGTTGCCCGCTGCAAGTTGCCTGCTGCCGGCGAGGACGTGAGAGAGACGTGAGAGCTATGGCCGAGGGCGGACAGACGGTTCGGGTCGCTATCGCCGGTTGCGGGGCCATCTCGCGGGCGCACCTGCGGGCCCTGGCCGAGGCAGAGCCGGGCGATGGCGTACGCCTCGCCGTCCATGGCCTCTTCGACCAGGACGCGGCGCGGGCCGTGGAGCGGGCGCAGGAGTTCGGTGTGGAGCGCGTCTACGGCTCGTGGACGGAGGTGCTCGAAGACTCGCAGGCCGACGTCGTGGCCATCCTGCTCCCCCACGACCTGCACTGTCGCTTTGCCGTGGAGGCCCTGGCCACAGGGCACCATGTGGTGGCGGAAAAGCCAATGGCTACCTCCCTCGCCGAGTGTGACCAGATGCTCGCGGCCGCGGCGCGGGCCGGAAAGCGCCTCTACCCGGTGCACAACCGCGTCTATGATCCCGCCACCGAGGCGGCGGAGTCGTTCATTGCCGGCGGGGCCATCGGGGAAGTGTTCCTCGCCCAGACGGTGGGCTTGGAGCCCCCTCAGACGGTGAGCGTTCGTCCCTGGCTGGGGACGGCGGCCGGGGGCGGTGGCGTCCTGCTGGCCCAGGCGATCCACCCTGCCTACGTCTTGCGCTGGCTCCTGGGGGAGGTCGCCGAGGTGGCCTGCTTCAAGTCGGCGCGCAAGGTGGTGGACATGACGGCAGAGGACACCGCCCTGGCCCTGCTGCGGTTCCAGTCCGGCGCCGTCGCGGAGATGACCGGGACGTTCGGCCTCAGGGCCGGCCCGTACGAGCACGGGATCACCCTCTACGGGCCCGAAGGCTACGTAGAGATCCATAGCCGCCGCGGTGTGGTGGGGCTCTCCGCGCAGCGGTTTGGCGACCGAGAGGTCCATGCCTTGCTGGAGGACGCCGGCTGGGGGAGCGGCTTCCGACGCATGTGGCAAGACTACGCCCGCGGGGTGGCCGCCGGCAGTCCAACGCGTGTCTCCGGGGAGGACGGTAAACGAGCGGTAGAGATGATCCTGGCAGCCTACCGCGCCGCCGACGAAGGGCGAACCGTCGCTCTACCTCTAGGCTAGGGCCGTTACGGCCACAAGGCGGGCCCTGCGCCCAGCGCGTGCGCCCTGGCACTACCCCGGGATCGCCGGCTGATGAAGGCCGGCCTGCTGGATCAAGTAGTCACTCATTGCCGGTGGCGCTGACCGCCGCCCACCGCGCAGCGGCCACCGCGCAGCGCCCACCGCGCAGCGCCCACCGACAGCGCCCACCGCGCAGCGCCCCCTATAGCACGCCTTCCGGCTCCTGCCTTCCGGCGCCGGGACGCGTGGCGCCGGGACGCGTGGCGCGAGACTTGCTTTGGTAGACGCCGGTGGTTGCAGGGTGGTATACGACACCTTGTATCCTGCGAGCCAGGGAACGGCGCGTCGAGGGACATGGAGATCTGAATGGATCGCAAACGCCTGGCCGTCATCGGCGCTGTCCTGGGGGTGGTAGTGCTGCTGGCGCTGGTCGGGCGCGGCTCGCGGCCGGGCACACAGGTAGGCCCTGTGGCCTTGCCGCTCGATCTGGTGGAGGTCACCACCCTTTCCCCTCTGGCCGGCGAGGTCCTCGTCCGATCGGAGGGGGGCCAGGCGTGGGCACCCGGGGTCGCCGGCCAGCCTCTCGCCACCGGCGACGCTGTGCGCACGGCGGACGGGGGCTATGCGATTATCACCTACTTCGAGGGGTCGACCACCGTCCTCGACCCGGACACAGAGATTGTCGTGCAGCGGCTCGACCGCGACGACGCCGGTCTCCGCAGCGGGATCCGCAGCCGGGTGGTAGCGGGGAGCACGTGGTCGCGGGTGCTCCCGCCGCTCGATCCCACGTCTCGCTTTGAGGTGGAGACACCCGGTGCGGTGGCGATAGCGCGGGGGGGCGAGATGGCCATCCGTGTCGCCTCGACCAGCGCAACCACCATCATCGCCGGCACCGAAGAGGTGGTCGCCGAGGCCGCCGGGGTGGCCCTGCCGGTGCCAGCCGGCCAGTTCACTGAGGTGCAGCCGGGCGGGGCGCCCGATGCCCCGCGGCCGCAGCCGGCACCGGCGCGAGGACTGCGTCTTACCGTGCCTTCCGGGGCGACGCCGTACGTCTGCGACTCCGTCAATCGGTGCGTTGGCGTCATGCCCATCCCAGGGGTGCCGCAGGGGGTGCCGGTGAATCAGATCCCTGGGGCCTACTATTCAGGCCCTAACGTGTCCCCTCAGCTGCTGGTCTGGCCTGACCCACAGGCCAGCTATACGGTGATGCTCGCGGCGCAAGGCGATGGGGGCGTCTATCACCTCGAGGTGGCCAGCCTAGGCGGCGGCGAGCTGCGCTCGGCGCAGTCGCTCGCCGGCATGATCGAACCGGGACATTGGCAGCAGACCGGCTTTACGGTGGACGCTAACGCAGACGGATGGGTGGACGTGAGTGTCCTGGCCGAGCCACGGCCGGCGGATGAAGTGCCGGGGCTGCGGCTGGTGGCGCGACGCCAGATCGAGCCTATCCCGGCGGGGGCCGCGGGTGCGACGGCGGTCGCGTTTATTGGGCAGCGCGCCGGTCGAGCGCAGGCAACGGTGCGCGCCCTCGGCGGCACGCCCACGCCCCCCCTGGCCGGGGTGCCGACGCCGGATGTGGGGCAGTTGCGGCGGGTATCGGTGGCGCAGGCGCAGCAGACGCCACGCCCGCCGGTGCCACCCATACCTACCCTGCCAACCGCCCGTCTGGAGAGCGCCGGCACCCCCGGGGCGGCGGCGGTAGCCCGGCCGCAGGTGACGGCGCCGGCGTTGGCCCCGGTGGTTCCAGCGCCGGCCCTCGCCCCGGCGGCCCCCGCGGCTCCAGTTGCTCCCGCACCTCCGGCGCCTGCACTGGAAGGGACTGACCCGGGAGCGGCCGTCCCACCGCCCCCGGGTACAACCGCGACCCGTACGCCCGGCCCCACGCTAGCACCGGGATCCGTGAGCACGCCAGCAGGCAGCAGGCCTCCTGTCTCCGGCCCAGGAACCAGCGGGGGTGCGCCCGGGGCCGCCCCAGCACCGGCGCCCCCGGTAATCTCCGGGGCGCCCACCGCCCCGTCCCCCGCTCAAGCCACCGGGGCGGCTCCGGGCGAGATGATCCCTCCCCCCCTCGCTCCCGCCGAGCTCGCTCCCGCCGAGCTCGCTCCCGCCGAGCTCGCTCCCGCCGAGCTCGCTCCCGCCGGTGTGGCCCCTGCATCGTCTCCCGATCAAGCACCCCCTGAAGCCGCCGCCGCACCGGAGAGTAGCCCAGGGGTTGCCTCCCTCGCAGGAGCCCCTCCCGTTGTGACGCCCTCGGTGGCCCCGCTCTCGTCCGCAAGCCTCACCCCCACCCCGACGGCGACTCGTACGCGCACCCCGACTGCGACTCGCACCCGTACCCCTACCCGCACCCCGACTCCTACTCGCACCCGTACCCCTACCGCGACTCGCACTCCTACCGACGCGCCGGCCGCCCCAGAGGCGAGCTCTGGCGCCCCCCCTGCAGCCGCCGGTGAACCTGTAAGCACTGGGGAGGGCTCCCGCGCCGGTGCCCTGGCGGAGACTTCCACCTCTACCCCTGGCGCCGTACAGTCAGCCTCTCCCACGGCCACGACGACCCCGACGGTCACGACAACCCCGACGGCCACGACGACCCCGACGGTCACCGCCACTCGCACGCCCACGGCCACGACAACCCCGACAGCCACCGGCACTCGCACGCCCACGGCCACGACAACCCCGACGGTCACCGCCACTCGCACGCCCACGGCCACGACAACCCCGACGGTCACCGCCACCGCCTCTCCTGCTGCCCCTGCCATCACGGGCACGCCAACTGTGACCCCCATCGCTGCGGGCACGGGAACAGCTACCGCCTCCCCCTCCGTCACGGTCACCGGCACGCCCACGACAACCGTCACGGTCACCGCCACCGGCGCGGCGACTGTGGCCCCCAGCGCCACCGCGACATCCACGCCCATTGCGACGCCGACGGCCACCGTCCCGCCCGTGGCCACCGAGACGCCTACAACGGCCGCTACGCCCGCGGCGACTGTGGCCCCCAGCGCCACCGCAACATCCACGCCCACTACGACGCCGACGGCCACCGCGACATCCACGCCCACTGCGACGCCGACGGCCACCGCAACGCCTAGCCCCACTGGCACGACGACGGTTACCCTGACGCCCGCCACCTCTGGCACGGCCACCGCCACGAGCGCATCTAGTGGCTCGCCTATCGCCACGGCGAGCGCCAGCGTCACCCCTGGCGGGACGCCGACGGCCACCGTCACCCCCGGCGGCGCGGCGGCATCTGCTTCCCCCACTGTCACGCCGGCCGTCACCTCCTCAGCAACAGGCACGTCGACGGCTACCGCAACGCGGACGCCTACGTCCACCGCCACGTGGACGGCGACTTCCACGGCCTCGCCCACGGCCACGCCTGGCGCCGGCACCTCCCCCACCGCGACCGGCACGGCGACGGCTACCGCTACACCCACACCGACTGCTACACCCACACCGACTGCTACACCCACACCGACTGCCACGCCGACGGGAACCGCTACGCCCACGCCGACGGGTACCGCCACGACCGGTACGGCGACGACCACCCCCACCCCTACCGGCGCGCCCACCGCGACGCCTACCGGGACCGGGACGCCGACTTCGACGGTGGCGCCCACGGGCACCACTGCCGGCGCCACCACCGGGACGGCCACCAGCGGCGGCACGCCCGCTGCCTCGCCTACGGTCGCTCCCACCTCGGGGGTCACTCCCAGCCCGGGCGCAACCGTTACGTCCCTTGCCCCCAGCGCACTGGCCACACCCAGTATCACGGTGGCGGTGACCGCGGCGGCCGGCGTGACCGCCCCCGTGGCCGGTGTCGTACCCGGCTCGGCTCTGCCCGCCGCCAGCGGCACGCCCAGCGGCACGCCGCCGCCCGTGGGCGCGGGGCCTGCAGTGGAACCGGCGGCCGGCGCAGGCGCGACCACGGGCGCCGCTGGGCCACTGTCTAGCCCAGTCTCTAGCCCAGTCGCGCCGGCAGCGCTCGTGACAGCCCCTAGCACGGGATCCTAGACCAGTTCCACGACAGTTCCACGACCTAGACCCGCATCCGCGCGTCGTACTGGCGCTGCGGGTTTGTCATGGCCTTCGTTCAGGCCGGCTGAGGCTTGGGGAGCGCTGCACTGAGCGCTGAACACGGATCAGGAAGCGCTCGCCCCGGGACGATTATCCCTGGCAGGCTTAGCCGTCTCTGCTGCCATCCGTAGCTGAGGACTGGCCAGGAGGCATTCCTTCTCAAGGGGCCCAGGCTCTGAACCCCGCCCGTTCCGGCAAGGCCACCTACACGCCACTTCTATGAGGCATGATCCAGTGGCAACGGCCTGAGCAAGGTCAGGTGGTGGGAGGCGCGTCGCGCCGGTGGTGCGTGTGCCCGGCGCAGAGGTTCACAAGGACGCGGCTCCGCGCCGGGGAGGCGCGGCATGACGGTGATGGGGCACCGCCAAGGCCCCTCAGATGGCTTCTAGCGCCATCTCAAGAGCTCTCTCAAGAGCCAGAGGTAGCATTGGGTACGCTGGCGCGGGGGCTGCTGAAACGCTTTGGGGAGGCGGGAGCGGGGGGAACTGGCGGGTAATGGGGAACTGCCGGGCAACTGCGGCACGCCGGGGCGGGGACATACCCCCGCCCCGGACGAACCGAGATCACACCAACCGAGGTCACACCCCTGCGGTGGCGCCGGTGTCTGCCCCGTGGCGCTCCAGGATGGCGACTGCGTCTGCCGCGCGCGGCCCGGCGTTGACGGTAACGAGGACGCCCCCGGCACGAAAGCCCTCCTCGAAGTGACGCGCCTCGGCCTCGGGGATGCCCATCCCCACTAGGGCCCCCAGCAAGCCACCGGCGGCGGCCCCAATGCCGGCTCCGGCCACGGCGGTACCCCCACCGAGGCCGAAGGCCGTGGCCAGTGCCCCCCCGGCCAGTACCGGACCTATCCCGGGGATGGCCAGCGCACCGATGCCCACCAGGAGACCGAGCGCGCCGCCGAGCAACCCCCCGCCCAGGGCACCCGTGGCTGCGCCGGTGGACGCTTTGGTTCCGGTCTCCTCAGCGAGCTCGCCCTGCTCGGTGCGATCGTGCATCGCCACGCCGACGTTGTTGGGGTCGAATCCGGCGTCCTTCAGGCCGTCAATGGCCGCGATGGCGTCTTCCCTCTCCTTGAACAGCCCGGCAACCACCTTTCTCCCGCTCAGGTCGCGCGGGGAAGTTGAAGTAACGTTGATGTTGGCGCTCATGTGTCTATAGACCTCTTGTGCGTACTAGGGGGTCAAACCGCATGCAAATGGGGTTCGCACCAGATGAGAGTGCGGCCAGGGAGATACAGCGTGACCCACTCGTGGGTCACGCTGCATCTCCCTGCTAGTGAAGAGACAGGCGTTGTCAGGTGAGCAGGGATTACCTCCGATCGCCGGCTACTTGCGGGGTGCCCCGCTAGTACAGTCCCGCGGAATTCCTTCGGCAGATCCCAATCTGGG
This sequence comes from Chloroflexota bacterium, assembly GCA_030447525.1. Classification (GTDB taxonomy): domain Bacteria; phylum Chloroflexota; class UBA11872; order UBA12225; family UBA12225; genus JAUJOR01. The sequence goes on from JAUJOR010000020.1 coordinate 41,810, forward strand.
ACACTTGCCCAGAGACTTCCGCCCAGGTGTACTAGTGGGTCAGTTGTCATGCGCATCCCCGTTGCTGGGTCATCCTTCCGCGGTGCTCTGGGGCGACTGTCATCCTGAGCGCAGCGCAGGATCCGTCTCACCCGGACCAGGAAGCGTCACGATCGTGATAATCGACCCACTGGTTGTACGTTCGGACGCCAGAGAGTCCGCCGCGCCGGCTTGCACGGGTTATCGACCACCCATCACGCGCTTGACGGCCATAGCCGCGATACCCGCCAGGGCCGCCTTTGCCAGCGGGTTGTCCAACATGCCGGGGCTGGCACCCCCGCCACCCCCGCCACCGAGTAGCTGGCCCAGCAAACCCGGCTGCTGCTGGTGCATCTGGGTTGTCACCTGCGCCAGGTAGGCGGAGTCCTGCAGACGGTCGTCGATCCCGTCTCGGTTGAGGTCGGGGAAGTTCACCTGCTGCTGGCGCGCCCGCTGGCGGAGATACTGTCCGAACTGCTGACGCTCCTGGGGAGACATCCGGTTGAACGCCTCCTCAGCCGACTGCCGGTAGTCATCAGGCGATAGCTGCGGCGCCACCTGTTGGTAACGTCCCATCGCCTCCTGGTCGGATACTCCCGTCCAAGGCGGACCGTTCTCGTAGCGACCGACGAAATCGGCGAACTCCTGCTGTTGCTGCTGCCCGCCGGACTGGCCACCACCCATGAGACGCTCGAACAAACCCATTCTCAATTTCACCTTTGCTTCGGGGCCGCTGTCTCGTACCGGTTAGAACAGCGACGGGTTGGGCCACCCCTGATCGCCTATGTCGTCCGCCGCGACGTTGAGCACGACCTGCTGGCCGGTCACCTGCGCCACTGCGCTGAGGGGGACGTAGAGATCACGCTGGCCGGAGCGGTCGAGTAGGAAGTCGCTCGCCCGGATCTCCTTGACCACGCCCAACACCGTGCCGTCCGAGCTGGACACATCCATCCCTTCGGCCGGCTGCATCTTCTGGCTGGCTTGGGACCGGGGCTCCTGACGGGACGCAGACGCAGACGCCGGCGCGGCGTTCCTCGCGCCAGCAGTACCGGCAGTACCGGCAGTACCGACCCGGGCCGGGGCTGGAGCCTGCGCGGCGCTCTCGTCTACCCGAACGACCTCCTTGCGCACGGTGTCGGCTACCTGCTGCGTCTCACTGACGCGCTCCTTGTTGATGACCACCTCGCCGGTGACCACGGCCTCCTTGGTCACCACCGCCTCCTCCCCCGCACGGGGACGCGGATGGTGCCCTCCTGGAAGGCCCCGGCCAGGTCCGCTTCCGTCGCCGGCCGCGCCGCCACGTCCCGCTGTTGGACGTGCGCCTCCTCGCGCGCGAGCCTCCACGGGCACCGTCTGCTGCTCCGAGACCACCTCCTTGTGCACCTGCACCTCGCCCAGCCTCCACCGGGCGTTTGGCCACGTCCAGGCGCTCCTCGTGCACGGCCACCCGCGCGTCCCCCTCGGCCGTCTGGGCCTGGCCCCGCCCGGCCCCCGCTCGGCCGGTGTCCACGCTGGCCCCCACCTGGCGGGTCAGGTACACCCGATCCCCCTCCAGGCGCTCCACCGACGAGAAGTCATACTGCTGCCCCTTGACCGTCAGGGAGTCGGCCTCCAGGCGCTCGATGGTGCCCAGGGAACGCCCCTCCCCACTGATCACCTCCATCCCCTGCCGTAGCTGCCGGCGGTCGATCCGGGTACTGGCCTTGTTACCTGCCGTCCGTTCAGTCATGTGGTGTCCTCCTGCCCCGGTGATCCCGGGTCCCTTGGCCCCCTGGGCTTTCCAGGGGGCTGATGGTCTCCTGCTGCATCCTGGGGCTATAGAGATGGGTGAGGCCTGAGATCATCAGTCCTGCATCGCCCTCGTTGCGGGTGGGGACATAGAAAACCACCCGCCGCGCGCCCCCGGCGCCGGCCTAGTACAGTCTTGCGGAAGTCCGGCGGCAGATCCCAATCTGGGAGACCTACCGAGCGACTTCAGCCCAGGTGTACTTGTCTTGGCGCTGCCCTAGACCGGCGAGCGTCCTGGGAGGGCACGCACAATGGCAATAAAGATGCATGCCCCGATAAAAGCGACGATGATGCTCCCGATCAGCCCATATGTCCCGGCAAGTCCGAGCAGCGAGGCGACGAAGCCGCCGACGAAGGCCCCGATGACGCCCATAACGATGTCCCCGACCAGGCCGTAGCCGCTGCCCTTCATCACCTGGCCGGCCAGGAAGCCGGCAATCACCCCGACGATGAGCCACGCAATCAGTCCACCAGGATCCAGGTTCATGGCCATCCTCCTCTATCACCCCTGCCCTTGCGGTACCCCTATGGTGCCCCCGGCCTGAACGCTTGCCGGGCCGCCGGGCAACGCCTTTCCGCCGCCGACCGCCCGTCTTCTGAACTCAACGGTGGGGCCTGGTGTCTTCGGCAAACGCCCACCATGCCCCGGACACGCTACGGGTACCGCCAAGGCAGCGAGAGCAGGCGGAATAACTGGCCTCCAGACGCTCCTGTCGCTGCAAGACTCGTGCCAGATAGTCAGCTGTTTGCCCGGCTGCCGAGGCGGGGCAGGGACGCTCCCGGGAGACGATCAGGTAAGCTCGTTCACCGCCGCCAGCAGCGCGATCATGTACCCCGTGGCGTAGGCCCGTCCCCGGTGGTTCCAGTCGCTGTCGTCCACCATGTGAGGCACGTGGTCGTCGATCAAGAACCCGGTGAAGCCCACCTCCTTGAACGCGCGCATCGCCTGGACGAGGTTGACGTTCCCCTCCCCGAGAAAGCACTCGGCGAAGTTGTCCGCCGTGCCCTGGACGTCGCGAAAGTGTCCGTAGTAGATCTGGCCCCGTGAGCCAAAGTGGCGGATGCCCCGGAGGACGTTCTCGTTTCCTCCCATCTCTGACCAGCAGCCCATGCAGAAGTCCAGGCCCCAGTTGGGGCTGTCCACGATCTCCGAGCCCCGCTGGAAGCCTTCAAAGCTGTTGAAGATGCGGGCAACACCCCCCAACGCCGGCACCGGCGGGTCGTCCGGGTGCAGGGCGAGGCGCACGCCGGCTTCCTCGGCCACCGGAATGACGGCCTTGACGAAGTGCTCGTAGTTGGCCCACAGCTCGTCCGCCGTGTACTCCCGGCCGTGGGTAAGGGGAGCGTCCTTGGCCTGCTCCAGCTCGAAAGCGGTCACTCGCACCCCGCCTCGGCCGACGGTCTTTGGTCCGCCGGTGCGCCAGACGGAGTTGGGCATCCAGTGGTACCCCAGGATAGGGATGCCGGCGCGCCCCACGTTGCGGACGGTGGCCTGGTAATGCTCGATCTGCCGGTCGCGCTCCGGCCCGCCGAGCATGGCTTGCTCGTAGAAGCCCTTGGGGGTGTTCTCCAGGGCTTCCAGGCGCAGCCCGTAACTTTCGACGTGCTGGCGCAGGCGCACCAGGTCTTCGTACTCCCAGCGGTGCTCCCCTGGGAGGCGCGGCGTGTTGAGTAAGACGCCACTCACCCCCAGCTGCTTGGCGAAGGTGAGGCGCTCGTGGCTAGGCTCGTTAAATTGGCCGATGGCGATGCGCATCACGTCTGACCTGCCGGTCGACCGCGGCGTCCACGTTGCCGTCCCTGTCATCTCTACCACACTCCCTTCCAGCGGAGGGGCAGGGGGTGCAGTCCCCACGGGGTGCCACACCTCCGGGATCTCCCGGACCTCCGCCACGCCTGTATCCCCTGGACGCCGGCCTGCCCGCCGTGCAGCGGACTATAGCGCGGCCCGATGCTACCGAGCGCTTGCTAGCGCTACTGGGCGAGGGAAACGGTCAAGGGGGGCACGGTGGGGGGTGGGGCGGGGATGGGCCACTGGCTGCGGGGCACGGTTACCAGGGCATAGGGCAAGACGTCCGGCCGGCCAACGGGCGTCGCTCGGGGGGTGCCATCGGTCGCCGGGGCGACGCGCACCTCCACGGCGGTATGCTGGAGCGCCGCCCCCCGCAGGATGAGACCGGGGGCGCGCTGCAGGGCGTCCGGCGCGGTGAGGGTGGCCGGCCAGACGAGCACGGCTACCTCCCGCCGGAAGTCGATGGCCGGTGGGCGGTAGAAGGGCACCCGTCCGACTTGCAGGAGGTCACGCCAAGCGCGGGTGTCAAAGGATTGCCTATCCGTCCACACGGAGAAGGCCAGGGGCGCGCCGGCCGCGGCGGCGGCGTCTTCGGCGGCCGCGAACTCCCCTGATTGCTCTCCCGGCGCCGGCCGGGCAAATATCCCCGTGCCGACGAGATAGGCTACTACCCCTCCCGGAGCATCGCTCCCGATAAGGGGCCGGCCGGTGCCGGTGCCGCCCGAACGGGGCGCGTCCAGGGCTTCGTAGGCGACGAACGCCGCGGCGGGGACGAGCACGGCCAGCAGCACCCACCGGCGGGTACGCCGGGTTCGGGAAGGATAGCGGTTCACGCCTCATCCTCTACCTGCGTCTACCTGCGTCACGCCGGGACCCACGTGGGTGCTCCATGAGTCGGATGCCGGTTTCGCCTCGGCGCTGCCTCAGGCAGCCGGATCGAGTAAGGCCTTGACCGCCGGTTCCTCACGGCGCAACAGGCGGTTGAACACAGACGCTCCCATGCTCAAGGGGAAGACCCGGCTCCAGCTGGCGGTCTCGACGCGCCCGGCTGCCAGCAGGCCCAGGGCAGCGTCGAAGTCCTCGTCGGTGTAGGCGTAGGCCCCTTGCAGGCGCTTCTCGCCCAGGAGGAGCTCCATTCCCTGCACCGGCACCTCGTTCTCCGCCGAGCCCACCCAGACCACCGTGCCACCCGGGCGCACCAGGCGCAGCGCGGCCCCCCGCGTGTCCCCGCGTCCGACGGCGTCAATCGCCCCGTCAAAGCCGTCCCCGTCAGTGAGATCGCGGGCCTTACGGAGGAGCCCCTCACCCGAGCCCTCGGGCGTGCGAGGGTCGAGGGTCAGCGTCGCCCCCAGGCGCCTGGCCACCTCCAGGCGGGCGGCGTCGACGTCCAGGACGAGAGTGGTCGTCGCCCCGGCCAGGCGCGCCGCCTGCAGGGCCAGCAGACCGATGGTGCCGGCGCCGAATACGGCCAGGGCGCGGGGGAGCACGGCCGCCCCGCCGAGGAGACGCACCCCGTGCACGGCCACGGCCAGGGGCTCCGCCGTGGCCGCCCCATCGTCGTCTAACCCCTGAGGGATGCGCCGCAGCTGGCGGGCGCTGCACAGAACCCACTCCGCGTGCCCCCCATCACGCTGGAGACCCAGCAACGTTCGGTTGGGGCAAGCGTTGGTGAGACCCCGAGCGCAGGTGCGGCAGCGCAGACAGGGCACCAGCGGATTGGGCACCACTCGCTCGCCCACACCCCAACCGGCGGTGGCCGCCTGGGGACCCACGGCCTCCAAACGCCCGGCGAACTCGTGCCCCATGACCAGGGGGGGCACCCGGCGCGGGCTCTTCGTCGCCACCGCCTCCAGCTCCGACCCGCAGATCCCCGCCCGCGTGACGCGGATGAGCACGTCCTCCCCCTCCGGCCCCGCCAGCACCGGTACCCGCCGGTCGGCCACCTCACCCGGCGCGGTCAGCACCAGGGCCGCCATCGTCGCCCCCGTCATCTGTCCCCCCTGTTTTCCTGCCCCGTCTTCATCATCGACCCGGTCCGATAGCTACGCCACGGTGGGACCCACATGGGTGCACCGTGCCTCCTACACGGGTCTTACCTTGGCTCTGCGTTAGATCCACGCGAGTCTCTTGTGCCCAGCAGGGCACCAGCACCGAATGCACTCGGCATGCCGTAGCGCCCGGCCGGTGGCACGATGAAGCGTTTGCTCATCAGTATGCGATTCGGTTCCCCCTGGCCGATCTGATCGAAGAGCGACCAGACACATGGTAACGAGCCCCCCGGCCGTGCGGTAGGGGACGATCAGCTGGACTGTGATGGGACAGGCTCCCGGTATTATCGGGTACGTGGCCCGACCGCTATGGCACATCGTCTGCGCCGCGCCGGTGATGGCGCTGACGCACCTCCGTCTGGGGCCGCGGCCGGCCGTGGCCGCTGGGTTGAGCGCCGTGCTGATCGACGGCGACCACCTGGTGGACTGGGCGCTCAACGGGGGGCGGGTGGACTACTCCCGGCGCATCGTAGTGCCGCTGCATGGCTGGGAGTATCCCGCCGTCCTCCTGGGACTGGCCCGCGGGGGGGGCGTGCCCCTCCGGCTGCGGGGAATGGCCGTGGCCCTCGGCGCCGGCTGGCTGGCGCACCTGGTGCTGGATACCCTGGTGAACCGCCCGCGGACGCCCGCCGGCTACTCCCTGCTCTACCGCCTGGTTCACCGCTTCCGGCGGGAGCCCTCCGGCTGGCTGCAGTCCAGTGCCTGGACGGCGCGCTACGGCACCAACCGGCGCCGGGCACCCAGGGAGGCGGCCGTGGCCGTAGCCCTGGCTGCCCTCTTCCTCCTGATGTGCCCGCCGGGCTCAGCGAGCTGACCGGGAACCGGCCATTTCCAGGAGACCCTCCTCAGGGTCAGCTGGCCGCCCCGTCGCCCTGCAATCCGGCGAGCGTCAGCAGGAATGCGCTCTCCTCCAGCGCCTCCACCTCGTGCTCGATCCCGGCCTCCACCGCCAGAAGGTGGCCCGCCGGGACGTCCACCGTCTCGTCCATCACGCGGACGCGCACCCGTCCGGTGACGGTCTGGAGGGTGAACTGGGCGTGTACCTCGTGGTGGTGGATGCGCGCGCCCAGCTTGAGCGCCGTCAGCACCACCCGGAAGGCTGGCTCCTTCACCAGCGTCTTGGCGTTGCGGTCACCCCGCTGCCAGGGGGCCTCATTATGGAGGGCGGCGACCTCGGCCAAGACGTCGAACGTGAGGGCCGCGCCGGTCAGCCTCTGCGGCGGGCGCTGGGGACTCCCGCTCGTCTCGCCCGCGGGCCTGTCTCGCCGGGCCTCGTCACCATCAAGGGTCACCCTGCTCTGGGGGTTCATGAGTCACCTCCGTGTCACCTCCGTGTCATCTTCGTCGGACTGTCCCCGCAACCTGCGTGCCGGAACCCAATGCAGTACCGCCGGGGACTCATGGGAGATCGAGCAGGGCAGCGGCGCGCCACTCCGGGAGGCGGGCCTCCAAGGCGGCCAGGAGGGCGTCTTCTTCGAGGTGCGCTGCGGCCAGCTCGGCCGCCGCTCCCAGGACGCGGCGGCGGTGGCGTATGCCCACCTCACGGTAGAGGGCCCGCCATGGGCGTCCCGCCGGCGGCCCATCCAGGCCAACCGCGGTGCCGGCTGGGGCGTCTGCGGCAGCGTCCCTCGCGTCCTCCATTCCAGAGCGTCCAGAGGGCCCCGCCGGCTCATCGCCTGCTCCGGTCTGGCCGGTCGCGCTGCCATCCCCGAGAGCGTTACGGCGGAGGCTATGCACCTGCGCCATCCAGGCCGGGTAGGTGAGGGGCGTCCGCAGCAAGGCCCCTTCACGCTCCCAGAAAGGGCGTCGGCCGTCCAGGGAGTGGGCGATGGCGGCCACCAGAGCCCCCGAGTCCGGCAGCTTGCGCCGGGCGACGATCTGGCGCAGGCCAGGGCTGACGTCTCTCGCCCTCCCATCCGAAAGGATCTCTACCAGCGCTTCACGGAAGAGGGGCCGGCGCAGGGAGAGCACGGCCCCGCGCAGCCCCACGCCCACCCGCCAGCAGCGCTCGGCCACCACCAGGTCGGCCCTAGCCAGATCCACACCGTCCAGCTCGGCGACGACGGCGGCCTCGGCCCAGCCGGGCAGCGGGCCGAGAAAGGTCGCCGCCTCCACCGGCTCCAGATGAGCGGCCAGGACGGTGTGCTGCACCGGGGGCGGTCGCGTCCCGGCTGGGGAGGAACGGCCTGCAGCGGCGGGAGCGGGGCTGATAGGGGCGGCCGCGGGCGGTGGCCGGCGGGGCCCGGATGACGGGAGGCGCCCCAGCGGTGCCCCGGTGCGCCGGTGTGTCTCCAGCTGGGCGAGAAACCAGCGATTGAAGCCGTTGTCCGGGGCGACAAATAGCCCTTCCCCGGCCATCACCTCATCCCAGCGGCCGGCGAGAGCGGCCTCCACGCCCAGGGCCGCCGTGGCGCGAGCTGCCGGCGCCAAGCCCTCCACCTGCCGGCGCAGGACGGCGGCCACGGCGGGGAAGTCGGCGGCGATGCGGGCGAACGCCGTCTGCAGCTTGACCGGCGCCGTCTGAATGGCCTCGGCCGTGTCCAGCGATACCTTGCAGTCGGCGGCGCGGAGCACGAGCCGGCCGGCCCCCGTCCGGCCGATCAGGAGCAGGTCAGACGCCGAGACGCCGGCCCGCTGCAAGACCGGCCCGGCGAGGGGATCGGCGTCCAGGCTGATCACCGCCTCCACCGCCAGGGCGTGCCCCCCGCCGAGGGGCAACGACCAGGGGACGTGGCGCTCCAGCAGTCCCGGTACCAGCCCCTCCCAGCGGTTGCCGATGCGCTGCGACGCCCCTCCCCAGTTGCCCAGCCGGCGGCTAAGGTCCTCGGCGTCGACGTGGCTCGGTCCGTAGTGCCCCACGGCCAGCAGGCGCGGGGGCGCCGCAAGGGGTGGCGCTGGGATGCGGATGTCTTCCATTTCTGTGGTCATCGGGCAACGCTGGGACGCTGGAGGCCAGCGTCTGGAGGCCAGCGTCTGGAGGCCAGCGTCTGGAGGCCAGCCGCTCGCCGGACGAGATAGTACCGCCAAGAGAGACCGCCAAGAGTGGAGAACCGTGTGACGACTCAGGGTCACCGTCACGGACAAGCTGACCTCTACCGGCAATCTCCAAGACCTGGCCCCGTTGGCCGGAGACCGCCGGTACCGCGTTGTCCAGTTTTGTCCAGTCGGACAGCTGCGACTACGACGCGGCGGTCCCGGTGATTGCCGCGGCGAGTACTGCGTACCGGGACTACGGCCGCCGCCGGTATGGCGCGGTTCTTGCCGACGCCTAGCCCGTAGCGTCTTGCCCCTAGCGTGTACCCTCCGCCAAAGGTAACAAGAGAAAGACACGATGATGGCCACCGGATCGAGCGCCGAGACACTTTCGAAGCGGGCCTACGGGGGCACCGGACTGGAGGTCACGCCCCTTTGTATCGGCTGCGCCCCGCTGGGGGACATGCCGCAGACCTTCGCCTATTCCGTCTCCGAGAGCGACGCCCTGGCCACGATGCGGGCGATCTTCAACAGCCCTATCAACTTCATCGACACGGCCGCCTCTTACGGCGACGGCGAGAGCGAGCGCCGTATCGGCCTCGTCCTCAAGGAGCTCGGCGGGCTTCCCGCCGGCACCGTCCTGGCCACCAAAGCCGACCGTGACCTCCACAGTGGAGACTTCAGCGGCGGGCAGATGCGCCGGTCGGTCGAGCGCAGCCTGCGCCTCCTCGGCCTCGACCGGCTCCAGGTGGTCTACCTGCACGATCCGGAGCACACTACCTTCGAGAACGCCATGGCCCCCGGGGGGGCCGTCGAGACGCTCCTGAGCCTGAAGGGGGAGGGCCTGATCGAGCACGTCGGCCTCGCCGGTGGCCCGATCGATATGTCGATCCGCTACGTGGAGACCGGGTCCTTCGAGGCGGTGATCACCCACAACCGCTACACCTTGCTCAACCGCTCGGCCGAGCCCCTGCTCGAGCTGGCCAGCCGGCGCGGGCTGGCCGTGGTCAACGCCGCCCCCTACGGGAGCGGCATCCTGGCCAAGGGCCCGGACGCCTACCCCCGCTACGCCTACCAGAACGCCCCCGCGGAGATGGTCGATCGCGTGCGGCGCATGGCCGACATCTGCCGGCGCTACAATGTCCCCTTGGCCGCGGCCGCCCTGCAGTTCTCCCTGCGCGATCCCCGCATCGTCTCCACCATCGTGGGGATGAGCCGGCCGGAGCGGGTGGCGCAGACCCTGGAGCTCGCCCGGCAGCCCGTCCCCGATGCCCTGTGGCCGGAGCTGGACGCCGTCGGCTACTCCAGCGAAGACCCCGAAAAGGGGCGCTGGAGATAGCCCCTACGGAGATAGCCCCTACTGGCAGCTCCTGAATCGTCGCGCCTGGCGTACCTCCCTCGTCTAGTCCAACTCCCCCTCTACAACGTTCGTTTGCCGAGCAACGTCCCACCTGCAGGCCACGGGTCGTTCCCGAACGAAAGGCCCGCACGCCTGCCGACGAGCGGTAGCATCACCCTCGAGGGACGGTAGCGCCAATGGACTGGTACCGCGCGGTGGCCTGGCCGCTCCTCGGCGGCATGGACGCGGAAGACGCACACGCGCTCGTGCTGCGCCTCCTGGCCCTGGCCCAGGGCGCGCCCGGCGTCCTGGCCCTGATCAACCGACTCTGCGCCGTGCGTGACCCGCTGCTGGAGGTGCAGGCCTTTGGACTGCGCTTCCCCAACCCCGTCGGCCTGGCCGCCGGCCTGGACAAGGATGGGCGCGCCCCGGCCGCCTTTGCCGCCCTGGGCTTCGGGGCCGTCGAGGTCGGCACGGTGACCCCGGTAGCGCAGCCGGGCAACCCGCGACCGCGCATCTTCCGCCTCCCCGCTGACCGTGCCCTGATCAACCGCATGGGCTTCCCCAACGGCGGGGTGGCGCGCGCGTGCGCCACCCTCCTGGCCGCCCCTCGCCCCCTCCCAGGGGGGGCCGTCCTGGGGGTGAACCTGGGCAAGAACGCCCCCACCCCGCTGGAGCAGGCCCACCGTGACTATGTCGCCGTGCTGGACGCCCTTTATGACGTCGCCGCCTACGCCGTGGTCAACGTCAGCTCCCCCAACACCCAGGGATTGCGCCACCTCCAGGAGCGCCGGTCGCTCGAGGCCCTCCTGGGGGCCGTCGTGGCCCGGCGTGACTCCCTGGCCCGCACCACCGGGCGGCGGATGCCCCTCCTGGTCAAGGTCGCCCCCGATCTGGACTGGGCGCAGCTCGGCGCCGTGCTGGAGGCGATCCATGCCGGTGGTGCTGACGGCATCGTGGCCACCAACACCACCCTGGCCCGGGAAGGGCTGCGCGACTCTCGCCGCGCCGAGACCGGCGGCCTGAGCGGGGAGCCCTTACGTCGCCGCTCGACCGAGATCGTGCGCTGGATCGTGCGGGAAGCCGGTGGTCGCCTCCCCGTGGTGGGCGCCGGCGGGATCTCCCACCCCGACCACGCCTTGGAGAAGCTGGACGCGGGGGCCGTGCTCGTGCAGGTCTACACCGGCCTCATCTACGCCGGCCCATCCCTCCCCGCCCGAATCTGCCGCGCCCACTTAGGGCGGCGTCGTGGCAGCGCTAGCCCGGGGCCGGCGCCACTGGGGCAGGCGGTAGAGCAACGAGAGCCGCTCCACCGCTCGGCGAGTCCCCCAGCAAATGGTGCTCTGTGACGTTGAGGCGACGGGCGCCCTCACCCCCTATGCGACCGGTCGCCCCTCTCCCAGCGGGAGAGGGAGTCCCCAGCAGCCGCGCATGAATACTCCAGGTTAGTCGTCGCCGGAGACGCGTAGGGCGGCGAAGCGCACGCCTGCCGGGCCGGCGTACTCCCCGCGTTCCAGGAGCTCCCGGGCGAAGCGGGCGTCGGCGAAGGCCTCGAAGACGTTCCCGCCGACGGAGCCCCCCTTAATGGGCCGGCGCCCCTGCGGCGTGATCTCATAGCCCAGCCGGATCTCCGAGCCGAAGTCCCCGGTGATGGGATCGACGTCCGGGGCGGAGAAGCCGACCACGTGGTACAACGCAGCGCCGTCGGCGGCGTTGAGGAGATCGTCCAGGGACGTACCCCCGGTGGCCACCTCTGTGTTCCCGGGCGCCCCGGTGGCCGGGATGCCGAGGTACTGGGCGTAGCGCTGGGTGGCGTGGCGGGCGCGCAGCACGCCGTCCTCGATCAGCAGGGTGTCCTGGCCGGGGAGGCCGTCCCCGTCGCAGCAGTGGCTGGCCAGGCCGAAGGGTCGCAGGGCGTTGGCGCGTAAGGTCAAGCGCTCGCCGGTAACGTCCCGCTGGCCGTAGATGCTCTCGCCGACCTCGAAGCGGGCCAGCTTCATGTAGGCCGCAGCGGCAGAAGCCTGGTAGGTGAAGGCCTCGAAGAGGGGGATCAGGGCATCGCCGCTGAGGACGATCGGGCCGGTGCCCGTCCTGGGGGCGCGGGCCCGCAGGGTGTCCCGAGCAGCCTGCGCCGCCTCAGCCACGGCCGCGGGGAGATGCAGGTCAGCCAGTCGACGCCCCTGGAGCTGCCGGAAGTGCTCCGCCTCCTCGGCGCCGCCGTCGCCGGCCAGGAGGACGAGCTCGCTGAGGACGCGCGTCCCCGCCGAGGCAACGCGGATGCCCCGGCTGTTACGCAGCTCCACCTCGCTGTAGGTCAGGAAGAGCTCGGACGCGCTCAGCCGCACGCCTGCCTCTCGCTCCACCAGCTCCCACAGCTGGCCGGCGAAGTCCTGCCCGGCCCGCGCCGCCCCCTGGGCGCTGACCAGCTCTGGATCGGCTAGGGGCACCTCCGGGTACGTGGCCGGCGCGGCCAGGGCATACGGCGGGTTGTGGACGAGCTGCGCCATCAGCACGGCGTCGTCTAAGCGCTGCGCCAGGCGTCCGGCGTCCGCCGGCACCAGCTTCAGGCCGGCCACCCCGCGCACCGTCCCCTCCACCCCGGGCGTGGCCGGCGCTGTGCCCGGGGAAGTCCCGGCGGCCCCGGCAGCGGGGGCCGGGTGATCGTTACATACCTCGACGTCGAACTCCTCGCTGGCAACGTCGCGCAGGCTCTCCGTTTCCCGGCCGATCAGATAGAGCTGGACGCTCCGGCTGCGCCGGTGAGAGACCGTCCAGTCACTGACGCCGGGGTGCTGCTCCAGGGCGGCGACGATCTGGTCGAACATACTCCCCAGTCCCGTGTGCTCAGTCTTGCCTGCTCAATCCTGCGTCCCTGCGTCCTCGGTCTGGCCTGCTCGGTCTGGCCTGGATCGTGAATCTGGCCGGTGTGCGCCGTGGAGCCCGCCGCCGCGCCCAAGGGCGCGGCGTCTCCGGAAGCGAGATAGCGTACCCACCAGAATAGAGCCCGGCTGCGCCCGGCCCCTAGGCCAGGACTATCTGGGACGCAACACCGCCGGCTGCGGGCTACACCTTAGCCCAGACGCACGCGGGTGCGCAGGTGTGGCCCGCCGTCGCCCACGGGGATGTACTCTTTCCATCCCTTGCCGCAGCCCCCGGCGTGCAGCTCGAGGTCGTCGGCCACCATGGAGACGTGGTGCAAGACGTCAGGGACGTAGCCGGTGAGGGAGATGGGGGCGTAGACCACGCCGGTGGGCCGGCCCCCCCGGTATTCCCGAGCGTAGTGGGTAGAGACCTGAATGCCCCACCCCTTGGGGTCTTCCATACCGCTGCTGGCCTGTACCAGCAGGAGACCGTCCTCCAGACTTTCCAGCACCTGCTCTCGGGTGTAGGCCCCCGGGGCGAAAAAGGTGTTGGACATACGGGCGTAGGCCTTGCGGGCAAAGCTCTCACGGCGCCCGTTGGCCGAGCGGGTGATACCCAGCCTGGTGGCGGAGAAGAGGTCGGACAGGCCCTGCTGGAGGACGCCGTTCTTGATGATGCACGTCGGCGTCGCCGGCTGCCCCTCGTCGTCCACGAAGTACGAGCCATACCCCCCGGGTACGGTAGGGTCGTCCATGATGGTGACGTGCTCTGAGCCCACTTGCCGGCCGATGTAGGCCGCCCCACGGGCGCGGTCCTTGAGGAACATATCCGTCTCCACCCCGTGCCCGAAAGCCTCATGGGCCAGCACGCCGGAGACGCTGGGGTCGGTGACTACGTCGTACGTCCCGGGGGGCACGGGACGGGCGGAGAGCAGGGCCACCGCCGTATCGCGCATCCGCTCCAGATCCTCGTCGCCGACGGCCAGGCGCTCCAGCCCCCCTGTCCCCCCCAGGCTGAGCCAGTCGTAGCGTCGCTGCTGCCCGTCGGAGACGAACACCGTCAGGTTGAGACTGACGCGGTGCAACACTTCGGTGACGAACTTGGCTCGGTTGACGAAGACCTTGGTCTCCACCCCATCGGAGTAGCGCGCCGTCCCCTGCACCACCCGGCGGTCGAGCGCGCGGACGCGCTGGCGCAGGGCCTCGTAGCGGGCCAGCTTCTGGGCCAGCGTCTCCTGCAGCGGGTCGATCTGCACCGGCGTGGCGAAGTCCCCCTCCAGGGGGGGGCCGGGATCGATGCCTAGGGGAGAGGCCCCGCCGTCGGCCGGCCCGCCGGCGGCAGACCGGCGGGAGCGCACGCCCTCCACGAGGTCGTGCGCCGCCCGGCGGACGGCCGCGGGATCGGTGGCGTCTGTGGCCACCTCTTCCAGAAAGCTCCCGTTGGACGCCGTCAGGACGATGCCGTGCTGGGGGTCGCGGCGGGAAGCCTGCTGCTCGCCGTCACGCAAGTTGAGCCGCAGGCCGTCGACGCCGCTGACCAGGGCGGCGGCGTAGGGGACGCTCCGCTCCATGTCCGCCACCACCTGGCGCAGGAAGCCATAGCGCTCCCGCAGCTCGGCCGCCAGCGCGGCGTCCGCCGCGTGTCTCGCCGCCGCGCCTGACGCCCCGCCCGAGGGTCGCAGGGACACCTCTCCCGTTTCTGTCATCTCCGGCCCTGGCCTCTCTTTCTCATACTACACGCTACACGCTACATGCTACACGGCACGCCGCTGCACAGCGCGCCCTTGCACGGCGCGCACCAGGGGGCGGCGCTGCTGGGGGCGCGGCCCGGCGCCCGCACGGCGTTGCACGCCCGTTACCCGGCCCCTGTTACCGCCACGCCCGCTACCATAAGGCGAGATGACCGGCCCCGGCGCGAGCCACCCTGTGTCAGAGCCGGGCACCGGGGCAGAATCGCCCCCGGCATCCGGAGATCCGTCCGGTTCCGCCGTGATGTCCGCCCGGGCCGGGGGCGGGCCGCCCCCGCCGGCCGTCGCCGCCTCCCCGGCCGTCCCCGCTGCGCCCGCCGAGAAGTCCGGCCCTCCCCCGCCGGCCGTCGCCCCGGCCCCCTGGCGACGTGTCTTCATCACCCTGTGTGGCGCACAGGCCCTGGCGATGCTGGCCTTTGGCATGGCCCTCCCCTTCCTGCCCCTGTACATCCAGCAGCTGGGTATCCCCGACCCGCGCGAGGCTGCTCAATGGGCCGGGGCGATGTCCGCCGGCGGGATGCTGGTGATGGCCGCCATGGCCCCGCTGTGGGGGGCGATCGCCGACCGGCACGGGCGTAAGCCAATGGTCGCCCGCGCCCTGTTCGGCGGCGGACTGACGGTGGCCTTAATGAGCCTGGTGCACTCCCCCGCCCAGCTCCTGGCCCTGCGCACCATCCAGGGGGCCTTTTCCGGAACGGTATCGGCAACGCGGACGCTCGTCGCCAGCGTCGTCCCGGCGGCGGAGCTCGGCTTCGCCCTGGGGATGATGCAGACGTCCGCCTTTATTGGCACCTCTATTGGTCCCCTCCTGGGGGGCGTAGTGGCCGATCAGTTCGGCTTCTCCGCCGCCTTCGCCCTCACCGGCGCCCTGCTCATCCTCGCGGGGGCCGCCGTGGTGTTGCTGGTGCACGAGGACTTCGTCCGTCCCGCCCCCGACGAACAGGACGCGCACACCGGGCTGCGGGGGTCCCTGCGCCTCGTCCTCGATGTCCCCGGCCTGGCCGCCCTGATCGGTACGCTCTTCTTTGTCCAGGCCGGCATGAACGCTGTCGGCCCCATCCTGCCCCTCTTCGTGCGCAGCCTCGTCCCGGCGGCGCAGGGGTCGGTCGCCACCCTTGCCGGCCTGATCCTTGGCTCGACGGCGGTGAGCAGCGCCCTGGCCGCCGGGGTAGCGGGCAAGATAGGAGACCGCCTGGGACACGAGCGCGTCCTCGCCGCCTGCGCCGTTGGCGGCGGGCTGCTCTACTTTCCCCAGGCCCTGGTCACCTCCGCCTGGCAGCTCCTGGCCCTGCGCACCATCCTGGGGATCTTTACCGGGGGCCTCCTGCCCGGTGTCATGGCCACCATCGCCCTGCGCACGCCTCCCGCCCGGCGGGGCTGGATCTTCGGCCTCACGACGACGGCGACGGCCCTGGGTGGCGCTATCGGTCCCCTGGCCGGCGCCTGGGCCGCCGGGGCGTTCGGCCTCCGCGCCGCCTTCCTGGTTACCTCCGCCGTGCTCACCGCCGCCGGCTTCTGGGTGGCCCTCGCCCTCACCCGACGGCCTGGCCCCTCCCTCAACCGGCGCTAAGGAGACCGGCAAGACAAGCCCCCACCAGCTGCAGGGTCAGCAATATTGATGGCATGCTTCTTGTCTACATCGGCGGCCACAGGAGGGGCATGTGCGCTCGGCCGGACGAGTGGTAGTCGTGGACGACGATGTAGCGATCCTTGACTTTGTGAAGGAAGCCCTCCAGGACGAAGGCTACTCGGTCATCGCTTTTGATAACGTGGGCGCCGCGCTGGATGCTTTGATGTCAATGTGGGATACGCAGCCGGACGCCATCCTGCTGGACGTACAGATCCCGGATGTGGACGGGCAGGGGTTCGCCGAGCTGTATCGACTCCTTCCAGTACGCCAGGCGCCGATCATCCTCATGTCCGGGTCAGATACAGTGGGCGACGTGGCGTCGCAGATCAAGGCCCGGGACGTGCTGCGCAAGCCCTTCGGCCTCGACGAGCTCCTGACCCGCCTCCACCGGGCCACCCTTTCCGGTATCGCCTGACGCCGGCTCCTGCACTGCCAGGCCGCCCCGACCGTGGCCGCGCCGGAATACTGGACACTGCCCCAGTGCCTTGACCCGGCGCCAGCGTCTTCTATGGCGTCCCGCAAGGGAGTCTAGTCCAGTTCCGCGGCCGTCCTGCGCCAGATCCCAACCTGGGAGACCTACCGAGAGACGTCAGCCCAGGTGGACTAGTCCAGCTGCAGGCGGACGGTGAAGCCCTGCTCGGCGAGGCTGATCAGCTCAGTATGGTCACGGAAGATGTCAGTTTGCACGTTGACCACCTGGCAGTCGTCCTTACCCAGGGCTCGGGGCTCGATGTGCCAGGTGCCGGGATGGAAGATCACCGTCGTCTTGCCGTCCGTGGTGAAGGCGGCGATCTGCGTGGCGTCGAAGCCCTGCATCGGCACCGCCGGTGGGGCGACGACGATTACCGTGGGGTCGCCGTTCAAGGGGACGAACATCTGGCTGTGGTCCATGTGGCGGTTGATGCGGTCGATCGTCTGCGGCGCCCGCTTGACGGTCATCAAGCGGGCGGTGAACTGCCCGTCCTGCATCTGTAACGGCTGCCGGTCGTCCTGCACGACGCGCCCGTAGGGGGCGAACGCCTCAGGTGTCAGCGGCCGGGCGTGCAAGGTGATCTCTTTCTGGGCCCCGACTGCAGTCATGCTCCCGTGCTCCTCGGCGTCTTCGGTGTAGTCTGCCCTCCATCGTACCCTAAGGGCGCCGGCCGGCGGCACGCAAGCCCAGGGGGCCAGGGCCATGCTAATGGAACCCTTATAGTTGCAGGCCCTCGTCGGCCGAGCTGCCGGACGGCGAGGGGCGCGTGCGGGGAGCCTGATGATCGCGATGGAGCTGGCGCGGGAGCTGAAGGTGGCCGGACTGCCGTGGAAGCCACGGCGGGGCGACCTGGTCATGGACCGGCTCAACGACCTGTTTGTCGTCGTGCGCGACGGCAGCGACGACGCCGGGGGGGTGGAGATCGACACCGGCCGCGGGACGGAGCGTAAGCACTACCTCATGCTCACCTGGATCCCGCACCTGGAGCAGCTCCTCGCCTATCTCGCCCGCTATGGCCCCTGCGCCCTCACCGGGGAGTCGCCTGGGGAGGGGCGTAAGGACGTGCGCTGGCGCCTGGCCTTGCCGGAGTCCGGGGCCGGCTCGTTGGGGGAATCCAGCCCGGGGGTCGGGAGGGCGTTCGAGGCCACGGATGCAGCGGACGCCGCCGGGCGGGCGCTGCACTTTCTCCTGGCGGAGGTCGGCTGGCGGCCGGGCCCGGCCCTGGCGCGCTGGTGAGCTGCGTCGCACTGCGCCCGGGGCTGTGGCTCCACGCGCTACCATGGGGGCATGTCGGGCTACCATGCAGGCATGTGGCAGCGCGTGCTGGACGGTGATGTCACCGTAGACGTTGCCGGCTCGGTCGGCCCGCTGGACAACAACGTCTATCTGGTGGCGTCGCCTTCCGGGCGGGCGCTGGTGATTGACCCGGCGATGGGCTCTCAAGAGGCGCTCCTGGCAGCCCTGCGGGACCGGGGGCTGACGCTCGACCTCATCCTGGCGACGCACCAGCACTTCGACCACGTCGCCGAGGCCGGCCCGCTGGCGGCGGCGACGGGGGCGCCCATCGCCGCGCACCGGCTGGAGGCGGAGATCATGGGGCAAGGGGCGCGCCCGAGGATCTTCCCCGGGCCGGAGATCTCCCCCGCCCCGGTGTCCCGGGAGCTGTCTGAGGGCGATACCATTGTGCTCGACGGGCTGGTGCTCCAGGTGCTGCACACCCCAGGGCACACCCCGGGATCGATCTGTCTGTACTCGCCGCAGGAAGCCCTCTTGATCAGCGGCGACACCCTTTTCGCCGGGGGCTACGGGCGTTACGATCTGCCGGGGGGTGATCCCCGGCTGCTGCGCGACTCCCTACGCCGCCTGGGTGCCCTCCCGGCGGCGACGCGGGTGCTGCCCGGGCACGGGGCGGCGACGAGCATAGGGGCGGAGCCCTGGATCAAAGAAACGTCGCCCTTGTGTTGGTAAAGGAGTGTCGCGCTTGTCTTGGTACAGAGCTGCGGACGGGGGCCTGGCCCCTCACTTACAAGAGTTATGCGGTGCCGGATTGCACTGCACGTGTCCAGTAGCGTAGACGCCCGCACGGACGTGTAGCGGATCCAGGCACCGCAGCAGGGCATGCAAGGAGGCGGGCGATGACAGGTACGGCTCCGTCCGGCGTTGTGGTCTCGATCCATACCGTGCAGCGGCGGAATGGGGTAGCCGAGGCGGTGCCCGAGGCCAGCGTCGTCGCCGACTACGGCATCCAAGGAGACTTCCGCTCCCGGCATAACAGTGACCGGCAGCTGACGCTCATCGAAGAAGAGTCCTTGCAGGCCACGGGGGAGCGTCTGGGGCATGACGTACCGCCGGGGGCCAGTCGCCGGCAGGTGGTGGTGCGGGGGATCCCATTGGCCGAGACCATGGGCAGGACAGTCCGCGCCGGCGACCTCGTCCTCGCCGTGGCCGGGCCCTGCGATCCCTGCGACAACATGGAGGTGAAGATCGGGCCGGGCGCCCGCGCCGCCATGCGAGGCTGGGGCGGCGTCTGCGCTCGTGTGGTGCAGGGCGGGCAGCTGCGCGTTGGGGACGACGTCACGGTTGACCTTGACGCCGGGCTGTCCCCGGAGCTGATGACGGAGTTTCTGGGCGTCGCGCCGGAAGCGCCGAACGAGGCCTAGGGCGTGGAGCGCTACGACGCGATCCTCATTGGATCAGGGCAGGGGGCCAACCCCCTGGCCACCAGCCTGGCCGGGGCGGGGTGGAAGGTGGCGCTGGTGGAACGGGAGCACGTCGGGGGGACGTGCATCAATGAGGGATGCACCCCCAGCAAGACCATGGTCGCCAGCGCCCGCGTCGCCTATCTCGCCCGGCGCGGGGCCGACTACGGTGTGCGCACCGGCCCGGTGTCGGTGGACCTGACCCGGGTGCGGGAACGTAAACGCGCTATCGTGGACAGCTTCCGGGGCGGGAGCGAGCGCCGCCTGGAGCGGGCCACGGGGGTCAATCTGATCATGGGGGCGGCCCGCTTCACCGGCCCTAAGGTGGTGGAGGTGCGCGCTCCGGACGGGGCTCTGCGGCGCCTCAGCGCCGAGCATGTCTTCCTCAACACCGGCGCCCGGCCGGCGCGCCCCCCCATCCCCGGGCTGGACGGTATCCCCACCCTGGATTCCACGACCATCATGGAGCTGGGCACGGTGCCGGAGCATCTCCTCGTGCTCGGCGGGGGCTGCGTCGGGCTGGAGTTCGGGCAGATGTTCCGGCGCTTCGGCAGCCGGGTAACCATCGTCCAGCGCAGTGGACAGCTCCTCACCCGCGAGGACGCCGACGTCGCCGGGGCGGTGGCGGACGTGCTGCGCCAGGACGGGATCGAGCTGGCGCTAGAGACCGAGGCCGTGCGAGCGGCGCCGGCAGATGGCGGCCGGGTCTGCCTCGTGGTGCGCCCCCGTGGCCAGGGCGATGGGGGCGAGCGCATCCTCAGCGGGTCGCACCTCCTGGTGGCGTCCGGGCGCACGCCGAACACCGACGGCCTGAACCTGGAAGCTACGGGGGTGAAGACGGACGAGCAGGGCTTCATCCCGGCCGGCGAGGGCCTGGAGACCGCCGTTCCGGGCATCTACGCTCTCGGCGACGTCAAGGGCGGCCCGGCCTTTACCCACATCTCCTACGATGACTACCGCATCGTGGAGGCCAATCTGCTCCACGGCGGGCAATCTTCGACTGCCGGGCGCCTGGTGCCGTACACCGTGTTCATCGATCCGCAGCTCGGGCGCGTGGGGCTGACCGAGAGCGAGGCGCGCCGGCAGGGACGCGGCATCAAGGTGGCCAGGATGCCCATGAGCGCCGTCGCGCGGGCGCTGGAGATGGACGAGCCCCGGGGGCTGATGAAGGCCGTTGTGGACGCGGCGAGCGAAGAGATCCTGGGGGCCGCCGTGCTGGGGATTGAGGGGGGCGAGCTGATGTCCATGTTCCAGATTGCCATGATGGGACACCTGCCGTACACCGCCTTGCGTGACGCCGTCTTTGCCCACCCGACGCTGGCCGAATCGCTCAACAACCTGTTCGCCACGCTCGAGGGATGATCATCCCTTGAAGAGGTTCGGGGGGCTGCGCCCACTCCAGCCCCTCGCCTATAGGGCGGGGGCGCTACTCTTTGCGCACGAAGTTCAGGGCGGCCTGCAGCGCCCCCCTGGCCGTAGGGAAAGACCCGAGGTTGCGGTAGTCGCCGTCGTCCTCGTGGCCGACGACGGTGTAGTCGCCTTCGGCAACGCAGGCCACCTCGGCGCCCCGCCCGTGGTCGGCCCCTTCGGTGCCGTAGTCCGGCCCGTAGACGACCATATCCCCGGCGCGGTTGGCCTTGTGCCGCACGGCTAGCTCTCGGGCGGCGTCCGTCAGCGTGCTCATTGATTCAAGTATGCAACAGGATGGAGGTGACCATGCGATTGGGGATGAGCGGGGCCTTTCTCCCGGGGAGAATGGACGACTTCACGGAGGAGACGGCGCGGCGCATCCGCGACCTGGGCTTCTCTGGGTGCTTCACGCGCTTCACGGACGACCCGTTTCAGACGCCGCCGGCCAGGGCCAACCGCGTGCGCGACCTCCTGGCCGCCCACGGGCTGCGGATGTACCAGGCCATCGGCTACCGGCCACCCCTGATCCACCCGGACGAGACGGTGCGCCGGCAGGCGGCGCAAGTGCTTGGCGCCGCCGTGCGCCTGACCAAGGAGCTGGGCTGCCGCGGGACGCACACCGGCCCCGGCTCCCTGAATCCGAGAGGGGCCTGGTTCCCCCACCCCTACAACTGGACTCCCCAGGCCAGGGACCAGCTGATCAAGAGCCTGCGCGAGGTCGCCCCGGTGGCCGAAGACTGTGGCGTGTACGTCGGCATGGAGGGTCACGTCCTGGTCACCCTGGACTCGGCGGCGACTATGGCCGAGGTGCTCCGCGCCGTGGACTCGCCCATGATTCGCTGCGACCTCGACCCGGTGAACTGGATCACCCGGGAGACCGTCTACGACACCGGCAAGGCCATCACCGGGATGGCGGACACCCTGGGGGATCTCATTATCGGGGGCCACGCCAAGGACGTCACCATCGAAGACCGCCTGGTGCTGCACCTCTCGGAGTGCCCGGCCGGCACCGGCCTGCTGGACTGGGAGACGTTCTTGCCTCGCATCGAGGCCCTCAACCCGGACTTTCCCCTGGTGGTAGAGCACTGCTCCAGCGAGGAACTCCCCCGCATCTCCGAGTTCCTGCACGCCAAGGCGAAGGAGCTGGGGATCACCGTCCTCGGATAGAGGGGTTCCCGGCTTAGCGTTCCATGCCCGTAGGGGCGCCACGGAGGATGAAACGCACCGGCTACAGGGCAGCGGGCGCGTTTCAGGCCAACGCGTCAAGGGCCGCCGCCAGGGCCGTGTCCAGCACGCGCCGGCAGACGTCCGGGGCCAGGGCGTAGGGCACCGGCTCCAGCACCAGGCGCCGGTAGCGCCAGCGACCGGCTGGGGGACGGCGGGCCACGGACAGGGACGGGGGGAGCAGCCGGCGCCACCACGGCGTCTCGGCGGCGCCGGGCCCAGGGGTCGCCGGCCCCGCGGCCAGGCCGGCCAGCGCCCCCTGCAGCCAGCCCGGTGGGGGGCCCAGCGAGCCCTCGGCGCAGCGCAGGCGCACCCCCGGGATCTGGAGGCGACGCACGGCGGCCGGCGCCGCTCGTTTCACCCGGCGCACATAGGCCCGCCAGGCCGTGGGGTCGGAGACGACGACGTCGACGTGGGCCTGGCGCCGCCCCCGGGCAACGGAGTCCGGCCCCTCCGGGTGTCCGGCGCAGGAGAAGACCGTGCGCGCCCAGGAGGTGCGGTTGAGGGCTCCCACGAGCGGGCGCACCGCCGGATCGAGCTGGGGCGCGTCCAGATCCTCCCAGGAGACGAAGCCCCGTGGGGGGCTCTCGGTAGCTGCCCCGGTCATCTCGGCGCCGGCTCCCTGACCCGCGCCGGTGGCGTTGTCGGGCGCCAGCACCCCCTCTCGGTCACTCGATTCTCCCTCTCGGTCACGCCACACGGCGCCGTGCTCATCGCAATTGTGACTCAGCTCCAGTCCGCCGGAGGCCCTCCGTGTATCTCTGGAGAAGTCCTTCGTAGATACGTCAGGGGAGCGATGCTCGAAGGAGCGCCCCGGCCCCACCTGGGCATCTCTGCGGCGACCCTGCCGGTGCCATATGATGGTAGGTAGCCGGCCGCAGGCGGTTGCACAGGGGGCAGACGCACGTCGCCACGGGCGGCCGGGTGGCCAAGGCAACCGACGAGAAAGGGAGCGTGTGATGGGAGACAGCGTGAGTGGCAGAAGCGGGGTGATGCCTTCGGCGGGGGAGCAGGGGACCGCGGGGCAGGGGGCCGGTGCGGCGCGCCGCGCGAGGTGGACACGCCGGCGGCTGATCAACGCCAGTGCCGCGCTGGGGACGGTGGCGGGCGGTGGGCTAGCCCTCTCCGCCTGCGGGGCGACGAACCAGGCCACGGGTGGAGGGGGTGACGCCGCGCGTCCGAGCACCGCCCCGGCGACCGTCCGCTTCCACTCCCGTGGGGGCGCGCCAGGGAGCCAGGAGGTCACGCTCTACGCGGAGCAGATGCCCCTCTTCATGCAGAAGTACCCCAACATCAAGGTGGAGCATGAAGGGTTTACGGGCGAGGACTACTCCCAGAAGATCACCGTCCTCAGCGCCGGGGGCAGCCTGGGGGACGCCATGTGGACGGCCATCGGCGGGGGCGTGGTCTACTACTTCGCCGCCCAGAAGGTGATACAGCCGGTCGATCCCTTCGTCGCCCGTGAAAAGTTCGACCTGGGTCAGTATTACAAGAACATTACAAGAACGCCATCGAGGGGCTGAAGCGCGACGGGAAGCTGTACGGACTGCCCTTCAAGAGTCATCCGGGCGTTTCCATCCTCTTCTATAACCAGACCGCCTACGAGAAGGCCGGCGCCGTACCGGACAAGTCCTGGACGCTCGACCGGCTGCTGGAGGCGGCCAAGAAGGTCAACCAGCCGGATATGTGGGGCTACTTCCCGGCCACCGGCCAGAAGTCCGTCCTGGCCTTTACCCGCGCCTTTGGTGGGGAGCTGCTCGACCCGGAGGGGAAGAAGAGCCTGCTCAACTCTTCCCCGGCCATCTCGGCCATCACCTGGATGTACGAGTGCTTCAACCGGCACAGCATCGCGCCCCGCCCCGCCGTGGTGGCCGGCGAGCAGGGCGGGGTGGACAGGATGTTCGTCAACGGCAAGCTGGCCTCCGGCAGATGGGGGACGTACCTCCAGCTCACCGCTCAGCGCGACGTGAAAGACCAGTTCAAGTGGTTCGCCGCCCTGCACCCCAAGGGCCCCGGCGGGGTGTACGGCTCGGACTACGAGGCCGACGCTTACTCGGTCACGTCGGTCAGCAAGGCCCCGGACGCGGCCTGGCAGTGGGTCAAGTGGCTGACCAACCAGGAGTCCGGCATCCGCCTGGGGGAGATCGGGGGCACCGTCGGCGGGCGCCCGGACGTCTACAAGAGCGAGCGCCTGCTCAAGGACCCTATCCGGCGCGTCTTCCTGGAGGCGATGGAGACGGCCCAGCCCGGCCGGCCGGTCTACAACACCCGCCTGGGGGAGTACGAGAAGGTCATGCAGGCTGGCCTGGCGCCGGTCTGGGAAGGGCAGCAGGCCCCTACCAAGGCCTACCTCGACGAGCTCACCCGGCAGGTGCAGGTCGTCTTGGACATGCCCCTACCCTAGAGGGGGCAACGGCGCCTCCAGGTGACCACAGGGCCTTTTCATCAGGGGTAGGCGGTGGGTCCGGGTCATCCCCAGCGCAGCGAGGGATCAGCGAGTCGTCCCACTGTCCGTGGACCGGCGGCCCGGATGCCTCGCCGGGCTCGGCATGACCGCGCCGCGGGCGGTGCCCCAGGAGCGGCTCTGATGAAAAGACCCTGAGGTGACCACGTCTTCACCCGGGGGCTGGGACGGGTAGCGATCCAGGCACTGGCTAAGTAAGAAGGACTCACGTGGCCTACTGGCAGCGTCGAGACGTGGTGCAGAAGTACCTCCAGGAGCAGGGCTGGCGGGGCTGGCTGCTGATGGACTTCCGCGGCAACAACCCGCTGCTGTGGCAGGTGCTGGGGCGGGGTCCCGAGGGCGGGCACCTCACCCGGCGCACCTTTCTCTGGATCCCGGCCACCGGCCCTTCCAGGGGCGGAGACCCGGTCCTGCTCGCCCATGCCATCGAAGGCAACGCCCTGGTGGACGGGCGCTGGACGCTACGCACGTATCAGGACGGGGACGGCCTGCGCGCCGCCCTGGCGTCGTTCGGCCTCGCCGGTGGGACGGTGGCTATGGAGTACTCCCCCATGGGAGAGCTCCCCTACGTTTCCCGGGTGGATGGCGGGACGCTCGACCTGGTGCGCTCGCTCGGCGCGGAGGTGGTCAGCTCCGCCGACCTCCTTCAGCTGGCCATCGCCCGGTGGGATGAGCATCAGATTGCCCAGCACGACCGGGCCGCCCAACTCGTCGACGGGGTGAAGGACGAGGCCTTTGCCCTCGTCGGCGAGGGCCTGCGTGCCGGCCGGGCCATAGACGAGCATGCCGTCAGCCGGTTCATCGAGCAGCGCTTCGCCGCCCTGGGCCTGGCCACGGTATACGCCCCCACGGTCGCCGCTGGGCCGAATAGCGCCAACCCGCACTACGAGCCGGTGGCCGGGGCGAGTCGCCCTATCTCCCGCGACGAGTGGCTCTTGATCGACCTGTGGGCACGATTGGACGCCCCGGGGTCGCCCTTCGCCGACGTGACCTGGGTGGCCTGGACGGGGCCCTCCCCCGTGCCGGAGGCGCCCCGGCGTATCTTCGAGATCGTGCGCGATGCGCGCGACCTGGCCCTCACCCGCCTGGAGAGGGCCGCCGCCGATGGCGTCTCCCCCCAGGGTTGGGAGATCGATCGGGCAGTGCGCGACCACATCGCCGTGGCCGGCTACGGGGCGTACTTTACCCACCGCACTGGCCACAACCTGGGACCGGAGGAACTGCACGGCTCAGCCGGCGTCTGCCTGGACGACTTCGAGACGCACGACACCCGCCGGGTGCTGCCCGGCGTCGCGTTTTCCGTGGAGCCGGGGATCTACCTCCCCGGGGAATTCGGCGTGCGCCTGGAGCTGAACGCCGTGATGACCCCCACCGGCCCGCGGGTATACACTCCGGTGCAGCGGGAGATCCTGCAGCTCACCTCCCAGTAGCAGGGCGCTTGCCCCGGGCGCAGCTTACGACGAGGCGCCGTCGGGGGCAGGCAGGGGGCCACAGCCGAAGACTTGTACGGTGGTGCCGGCCCGCTCCCCCGACCATAAGGGGGCGTTGGCAAAGGCGTAGCGCAGGCGCTTCCAGAGGGCCGCCTGGTCGAACAGGTCGGGGTCGGAGGTGAGCAGGCGCAAGAGGGTGGTGGAAGCGAGGACGATCAGCTTGTGCCGGGGGCGGGACAGGGCGACGTTGAGGCGGTTCGGGTTGAGCAGGAAGTCGGCCTCGCTGAGGATGTAGTCCGGGTCGGAGGCCGTGGCCGAGACGACGATCACGTCGCGCTCCCCACCCTGGAAGCGCTCTACGGTGTCGATGGCGTCCGCGCCGGCGAGGGCGGGGAAACGGGCGCGGAGCATGGCCCGCTGGGCGCGATGGGGCACGACGACGCCAATGCCCCTGGCGCTATCCAGGCGCAGTCCCCTGCTGCAGGCTTCCAGCAGGGGACTGATCAAGTTGAGCTCTACCTGGTTGAACTGGTGGGAGGTGGCGTCGCCGTGCTCCACGACCACTACCGCGTGGGCCGGGTCGAGCGCGGCGTCCACAAAGGGATCGCCGCTGGGGAGGTAGGCCAGGCGCTCCTGGCGCTGGGAATAGAAGGGGATGCCGTCTTGGCGGTAGATGATCTCTTCCAAGAAGGACGCCAGCTGGGAAGGGAGACGGAAGCTCTGGTCGAGACCGACGCGCGGGAAGGGCCGGTCGCGGAGGAGATCGAAGACGGAGCGGTAGACCTCGCTGTCGACGACCGTGCGACGGGCCTCTTCGTTCCAGGCCACGGCGACGATGGGAGGCATCTGGCGGTGATCGCCGACGACCAGGGCCTGCCCATCGGGCCGCACCGAGGCGCAGGCCAGCAGGGCCTCGGCCACACTCACCTGGGAGGCCTCGTCGAGGACGACGAGGTCGAACGGGCGTTCATCCCATGGGACGTCCCGCCCGCCCGCGGCACGGTAGCGCTGGAGGTTGTACAACCCGCCCGGCGTCCCGCCGGCGACGAGCCAGGGAGTGGCCAGCAACCCTTCGATCTCCCCGCGCCGGGCGTAGGGGTCAAACGGCTGCACCTCGGCCATAACGGGGTCATCGTCTCCGGGTGAGCCCTCGCTTTCGTATGAAGGGCCGGCGCCGGATGGGTGCCTCCCCTCCTCCCCGCCCAGCTTGTACAGGCGCACGTCGCGCAGCGCCCGGGCAAAGGGAGACGCCGGGGCGTAGCGTCGTAGGCGGGCGAGCTTCTCCGCCACGCTGGCGAGCACAATCCCGATGGCGTTGTGAGTCTTGCTGCTGACTGCGACGCGGTAAGCGTCCTCCCCGGCGAGGCGAGCCGCCGCCAGGCGCACGAGGATGGCCCAGCCGAGGGTATGGCTCTTGCCGCTCCCCGGCGGTCCCTGGATCAGCAGCACGGGCTGGTCGAGATGGCCGGCGATCGCCTCCGCCTGACGGGCCGTCGGTCCCGTCCCCTCGCCCTCCGCGCCCCCGGCGAGGCGTTCCACCTCGGACAGCGTCTGCAGGCAGGCAGTGGCCGGCGCGGCGTAGCGTCCCGGGTTGCGGACGCCCCCTGCCACCCGCCGGGCGTCGGCGGGGCGCTCTGCCCCGTTCGCCCGCTCCCCTCCCTCTCCGTCCGCTGCCCGCTCGGCCCGCTCGATCCACGTCAGGAAGGGGTTGGGGCGTAGACCGGGGTCGCCGGCGGCACGGCAGGCCGCCAGGAGCTTGTCGCCGTTGAGGTCGTCTGCCATCACGTCTACGGTGTAGAAGCTTCCCGGCTCGAGGGCCTCACGGCTGCGGTGGCTATAGGCGAACACGCGACCGCCAAGGGAGAGGGACTTGAGGCCCAGGTGGACGAAGAGGTCTCTGGCGCCGGGCGCTTCAGCGAGCACGCCAGCGGGCGCTTCATTGGGAGTTCGAGGGGGCGCTGTGCCGGTGGCCGCGAGGGAGTCCACCGTGGCCAGCCGCCCGTGGAGTATCCGCGTGGGATTTACCTGGGAGCTGGGGTTGACGACAACCCAGTCCCCTTCTTTGAAGCGCAGGGCCTGCTCGGCGAGTAGGGGATCGAGGCCCAGCTGGTCGAAGACGACGCGCCCGATGGCCCGAGCCTGCCCATTTCCCAGGTCCTGATACTCCAGGCACTGCACCAGCATCCCCCGCCCGGTCTGGGCGCGGCGCTCGATGGGCTGAGCGTACGTGAGGAGCAGCTCTTGGAGGCGGGCGTGGTGCTCGATGAGCAGGAAGTCCTGCAGGGCCCGTGGGAGCGTCGTCGGGGCCAGGGCGCCGGCGGTCAAGTCGAGCAGGGGGAGGGGCTTCTTGCCGGCCCAGCGACTCTTGGGCCGCAGCTGTCCCTCCACGTGGACCAGGGCACGCAGGCGGTGCTGGGCAAAGCCCTCCAGTTCGTCCCAGGTTACGTCCGCGTAGGGCTGGAGCAGGCGGGCCTGCAGCCGGTCGGCCGGCGCGGGCAGGGCGCCCCAGGCGCCGTAGGCGTACTCCAGCGGGATCTGGGAACGGAAGCGGGCGGCGCTCTCGATCCACGTGCGGTTGTCCGCGCCGGAGACCGCCCCCTCTGAGGGGGAGTCGTCTCGGGAGGGGGCGCCGGCGGCCGGGGCTTGATGGCCGAGGTCGACGAGGCGCCGGCCATCGAAGATGCGGGCGCGGAAGCGCTCCCCAAAGTTCACGCTGGGGCCGCCCGGCCCGTTGGGGGAGGCGCCCCCCGCTGAGGAGAGGGGTCCGGTCCAGCGGAAGCCGAGGCGACTGGCCACGGCGTGGAGGGAGGTGCAGGTGACGTCCAGGGTGCGGCGGTCGCGCAGCTCTTCGGCAAGAAAGGAGAGCATGGGCTGCGCCAGCGGCGAGACGCTGGCCAGGGCGTCCGTGTCGGTCAGGAGGTCGAACAGGGCGCCGATGGCGGGGAGGGCGCCGGCATGGCGGCGCAGGGCGGCGAGGAGGATCGATTGATCTTGCCGGCTGTAGGTATAGAGATGGACAAAGGACTCGGAGGCCCCGGCCATGGCCACCACCGCGCCGTACACCTGTGGCACCCACCGCTCCAGGAGCTCCCCTTCCCCCTCCCGATCAACGGGCGCGGCCGTACGCTCCACCACCACCCGTTCCCCCTCCGGTCCCTGCACCAGGGCGGCCAGGAGGTAGACGCCGTCGCGCACGTAGTCGTGCTGGGCGTCGAAGAAGACCTTGACCAGCCCCGGGTGCGCCTCTTCGTCCGGGAGGGTGCTGAAAGGGGCGTCGATGGCCGGCTCGTAGGGCACCTTCCCTGCAGGGGCTTGACCCCCTATCCCCCTCTCGGCCCTCTGGCGGTCGCGTCCCCGCAGCAGGGCGCGGGCGCGCTGCGTCTGGCGGTCGAGGGCCCCCAGCTGCCAGTGGGAGCGAAGCTGCTCGAGGCGGGTCTCCTGGCCCGGCGCCGGGGCCAGCGGTCCGCGGTACTGGCCGGGGCCGGCCGGACGGGTCAGGCCGGCCAAGTCGCGGAAGGTACGCAGGCCGTGCCCTTCCAGGAGGCGCTGCTCGGCCGGGGCCAGATACGGGACGAGGGCCACCCGTTCCCGGGCGTTGCTCTCGTGCATGCAGTGGGCGTTGAACAGGCACCCGTCGCACTTGAAGGAGAGGGAGAAGCTCACGTCATCGAAGGCCTGCCCGGCGATGCGGGGGACGACGCCGTCCTGCGGGGCGAGCAAGTGCTCCAGGGCCAGGTCATAGGGCGCCAGATCGAAGGGCGCCAACGTCTCCGGGGCGATGGCCGGGAGCGCGTCGCCCACCTCGCGGTGCAGCACGGCACCGGAGACGCTGTGGAGAGCGATCCCGGCCTGACCTGCCAGGTGACGCAGCAGGCGGGCGTAGAAGGCCACCTGGAGGCGGTGCTCTACCCGCTCGTTCAGGCTGGCTTTGACGTCCACGACGATGGCTGAGAGAGAGGCCGGGCCGGTCTCGAACGAGGAGGGCTCGACCGGGGGCGTGGGGAGGAGCCAGATGAGGTCGGCGGTGCCCCCGCAGGGCCAGCCGCCGATGGCGCCGGAGAGGGGGGCCTGGGCGAGCACCAGGCGCCGCCCGTTGGCCCCCGCACGGAGCTGGGCCACGGTGGCCCCCACGTCCCGGTGGGCCAGGTCGACCACCGTCTCGCTGGCCGCCTGCACGCGGGCGACGACCCCCCGCTCGAAGTCCTCGCCGGCGGCGTGCAGTAGGGGAGTAAGGGGTTGCTGGCTGATGCGCCAGCGTGCCTCCAGCGCCCGGGCCACTTCCGGGTGCAGGGTGAAGTACAGGAGCCGGTCGCAGTTGCCGAAGCGGACGTACTGAGCCAGGGCTGTGGCGCTAAGGCGCCGCCGAGAGGGCGGTCCACCGGCTCCGGGTACGGCGTCCGGCCCCTTAACGGGCGCCGCGATTGGTTCCACCGCTTCTACGTCCTCTACGTCTTCTGTGTGGGGCTTGCTCACTGGGGGCAGCTCAACGAGACGTCCACGCCGGCATGGGGAGCATGGGGCTCCCGGTCATGAACTGGTCCGGCCAGATGACGGGCTTCTCTTTCCCCTGCCACTGGATCAGAACGGGGATGTGGCCGGTCTGCAGCCCGCTCTCGTCCACCTTGTACCTCCCGGGGAGGATGGTGGTGGTGTCCAGCGTGGCCAGGGCGCTGCGCAGCTTTTCCCGGTCGAGCGTGCCGGCCCGCTTGACGCCAGCCTCCAGAATCTGCCCAGCAGCGAACCCGGTGGCGGCGCGGTAGTCCGGCTCCCGATTCCAACGTTTGCGGTAGCTCTCGACGAACTCTTTGTTCCCCGGCGTGCCCAGCGCCGGCTCCCACATGGAAGGCCCGACGACGAAGTTGGCGTCCTGCTGCAGCGCCTGGCCGAAGTCCGGCGTGGCCGCGCCGGCGGAAAAGGCCAGCAGCCTGGGGTTGACGTCCAGCTCCTTGGCCTGACGGGTGATGAGCGCCGCGTCCGGCTGGTACGACCCGCCGACGATGACGTCCGGGTTGAGCCCCTTGACCTTGGTCAGCAGGCCGGAGACATCGGTGACCCTGGTGGGGTAACGCTCTTGGAGCACCACCTGCATCCCGTTGGCCGCAGCATAGGCGGCCGTCCCGGCCGCCGTGGCCTTGGGGATCACGGTGTCCTCGTAGAGGATGGCCACGGTCTTGTAGCCCCGCTTGAGGGCCAGGTCGATCACGCCGTTGAAGTAGGTCTCGGCGATGGCGTACACGCCGAAGACGTACCGGTAGTTCCGCTTCCAGATGTCCGAGGCGGCCGCCCCGGCCGTCAGGAGGGGGAGCTTGTGCCTCTCTGTCACGGTAGAGGAGGCCATGGTCACGGAGCTGGCATAGGGGCCCAGCACGAGGTCGACTTTGTCCTCTGAGATCAGCTTTTCATAGAGCCTGGCCCCGGTGGTGGGGTCGGAGGCGTCGTCCAGGATGATCACTTTCACCGGACGGCCGAGGAGCCCGCCGCGCCCGTTGGTCTGCTCCTCCCAGAGCGTGTAGGCCTCACTCTGGTACTGGCCGGCCTTGCCGTTGCTCCCAGTGGCCGAGACGGCCGCCCCGATCTGCAAGGGCTGCTCCTGGCCGGCCCCCCGTCCGGCGTCGGGAGGCCCTGGCCTGCCGTCCAGACGGCACCCGCCCAGGGCCAGGTCGGTGGCGCCTCCCAGCAGCCCCAGGGCCCTTAGCAGCCCCCTACGTGAGCGCGCGTTCATGCCTCGATGTCCCTTCTCCAGGGTACCCATCAACGGCCAGGTTCGGCACGAGCCACCGGCTGGTCGTCCCGGTGAGGGGCCACGATGCCTATACCTTGCGCAAGGCCGGACGCCCGGTACGCTCGCTCTCGCTGATGCGGTAGCCCTCGGGCTGGGCGTCAAGCGTCTCGTCGTCCTTTACCTCGGAAGCAAAGTAGTAGATCGGCTGCCGGCGCCCATTGGGCAGCTCCACCGTCTTGCCGTGCAGGGAGTACGTCCGCCCGTTCGCAGCCTGATAGGTGAATACCATCCTACCTCATCCTACCGTCCGGTCCGCCGAACCCAAGCCCCTAGACAGCGCTTCATATACCTCACGTCTACGCTTATGGTTGACTTTATATATATGCTGTTATATCACCGAACTTACATCTTGATAATGACATATTAGAATGCTATTGTGGTACAAGCTCTATGTACAGGCGCAGCGCCGGAGGGTCCAGCTCGGCAGGCGGGAGCCGTAGCGCCGAGGGGCTGCCGGGGATCGTGCGGGGCCTGTGAGGGGAACGATGGACGAGAGGCTGCAACACACCGTGCGTCGCGTCGAGCAGCTGCTCGTTGAGGCCGACGTCCTGATCGGGGAGATCGACGTGGCCCTGGCGGCGCCCCTCGTTCTCGGCTGCGCCGGGGACCCGACTAGGCCCCCGGGCGGGGACGTCCAGGGGGTGAGGACGTCAGGATCGCCGGCGGCCGGCGAAGCGCTCGACCACGGCGAGGAGCTCCCCGAGGTCGAAGGGCTTGGCCAGGTGCCCGACGGCCCCGATCTCCGCGGCGCTACGCTGGGCGTCCTGGGCGGCGGTGATTATGACCACCGGGGCGTGGGGCCCTGGCTCTTTCTGGTAGGCCCGGGCGAAACCCCAGCCGTCAACTCCGGGCATGTGCAGATCCAGCAAGATAACGTCGGGGTGGTGCTCTCGGAAGAGGCGTAAGGCCTCCCCCCCATCCATGGCCGTGTGGACGGCGTAGCCCGCTCCCGCTAAGATCGTGCGCAGCAACTCGCGGATGCCGGCATCGTCGTCCACGACCAGGACGCTGCCGGCGGTGGGTCCGTCGTCGATACCGTCGCCGTTAGGGAGGTGGCCCCTCTCACTCGGCCACGCCCGCAGGCGAGGGCTTGTCCTAGACCGCGTCTCCACAAGACCAGGCTCCGTGCTCAATACTCCCCGCAGGGCACGTTCTGGGCCACGCCAGGGGGCGGCGCCGGCCGGAACTGGAGCTAGAGCTAGAGCTGGTCGAGGCGGCGAGCGCAACGGCGATCTAAGGAGAAGGGCATCACCCAGGCGGCATCCGCCGATCCGATCGACGCGAGCTTGCGGTAGCGCGGGCGTGGGAGCGGAGGACATCACGTACCGCCTGCGGGTGCCGAGCAGTCTCCGCCTTGCCTTGGGCGCGCTCGACCACGGCCGCGAGCAGGCGCCGGCGCTCGTCCCCCAGGCCAGGGCCTTCCGGCTTCCCGCTTTCGGTGCTAGGGTCCTGCCCTGCCGGGGAGGAGGCCACCCGGGCGCCGGAGCGTAGCTCCTCAGCCAGCCGGACGGTCAGCGGCCCGGCCAGCCAGCCGAGCTGCCCCTGCCAATCGGTGGGGAGGTCGGGTTCCGCCGTCAGCCGGTGGAAGAGCTCCGCCAGCAGATCGGTAGCCTGGGCGGGCGGCCCGTCTATCCCCGCGTCCAGGTCCACGGCCGCCACGTACCAGCCGGTCAACAGGCTGAGCAGGTCCTCAGGCGGCCCCATAGGGCCTCAACTGTACCGCACCACCCGGCCCCCCGCTGACCGGCCACACGGCTGCCATTATCCTGACTTCTTCATCCACGGAACCGCCAGCCTCCCGCTCCCGCTGGGAGCGGGCTCTCCCATGAGGAGAGGCGCACCAACGCGCGATCCGTGAAGAGTGCAGGCTATTCGCCCCGCGTGCTGACTGCGGCAGCTGTTTGCGGCAAGGGATACGCTAGCGCTGCCGGCTCCCGGCGCCAGGCTTGTAGCCCCGGTGGAACGTCACCGCGTCGCCCTTCGTTGTGGCGTTGTAAGGAAGTGAGGAACAGGGCATGGCTGAGGCCGAGTCTCCACTGACGCTGCGCCTTGACGCCGAGCTGCAGCGGCGGGCGCAGGAGGCTGCCGACCGGTTGGGACTTACCCTCGGTGCCTGGGTCGAGCAGGCCATGCGCGACCAGCTCGCCGCTGGGGTGGGCGGCGAGGGGGGCGTCTCGGGGGATAGCCCGTCCTCGCCGGGCGCCCCGTTTGCCGACGCCGCCAGCGCAACGCGCGATACGCGTAGCAGCGCCGGGTAAGTCCCCTGAGGGTCCTCAGGCACAGGCCATCCCTCCCTGCCACGAGCGGGGGTGACCGGGAGCGCCTGCGGTACACCGCGCCGCGGTCGGCACAGGGGGCGAAACGCGGCTGGGGGGTGATCCGTCGTTATACTGCGATGTTTATGGGCCTGAGCCAGTCTCCGCCGCCCGCGCGGGCACGGCGCCGGCGGCCGGCCGCTGCCCCCGGCGCGGTGCAGCTCGCCCTTCCGCTAGAGGGCCTGGGCTCGGGAGAACAACTGGGCTCGGGAGAACAACTGGACTTGGGAGACCGGCCACCCTTGCCGGCACCGGAGCTGCCGCTGGACGCACTGCCGTTTCGCTACGACCGTGGGGTGCATCTCCACGAGGCCGAGTTGTGGCTCGACCCGCACTCCCGGCGCCCCGTGGCCTACGTCTCCCACGGCCATTCGGATCATTGTCTACCCCACGGCCACGCCCTGGCCACGCCGGCGACGGCCGCGTTTTACCGCCTGCGCACACGGCGCACGCGGGTGACCGAGGTGCCCTTCTACCGGCCACACCGCATGAAAGAGTGGTCGATCGAGCTGTTCCCGGCCGGCCACATCCTGGGGGCGTCGCAGGCCCTGGTGATCGGGCCTGACGGGCGGCGCCTGGTGTACACGGGGGACTTCAAGCTCCGTCCTGCACCCTGCCAGGAGCCCGCCGAGGTGCGCGAGTGCGACGTGCTGGTGATGGAGTGCACCTTTGGCCATCCCCAGTACCGCTTTCCGGACTTGACCGAGGTGGAGGGGCAGCTGCGCCACTTCGTCGATCGCTCCTTCGAGCGCGACGTCATCCCTGTGGTCTGCGGTTACGTCCTGGGGAAGGGGCAGGAGGCCCTGTCTCTGCTGACCCGGGCCGGGTACCAGGTGGCCGTTCACGAGAGCATCTACCGTGTGGCCAAGGTGTATGAGGCCCAGGGGGTGGACCTGGGGCATTACGAGCTCCTCAGCGCGGCCAGCGTGCCGGCGCTGAGGGGGAAGGTGGTGCTCTGCCCGCCCCACCTCAAGAAGACGGTGACGGCTCCCCTGGGGCCATGCCGGACGGTGATGCTCAGCGGGTGGGCCATCGATCCCCGAGCGAAGTACCGTTATGGCGTAGACGAGATGATCGGGCTGTCTGACCACGCCGACTTCTCCGAGCTCCTGGAGTACGTTGCCCGCGCCCGCCCGCGCATCGTGTACACGGTGCACGGGGACGATGCCTTTGCCGGGTACCTGCGCCGCCAAGGTGTAGAAGCGCACCACCTGCTGGTGTAAGCCCGCCGCCGGGCGGGCGCCACTGCGCCACACACCCCGGGATGCCGGCGTGCCGCCGGCCGGCGAGATTACTCGGCCTCTATTTCCACGTCCGGCGCATCGTCCAGGGCCTCGGCGATGACACGGTAGGAGCGCCCACCGGCCTCGTCCGCCTCTACCAGACCC
This sequence comes from Chloroflexota bacterium, assembly GCA_030447525.1. Classification (GTDB taxonomy): domain Bacteria; phylum Chloroflexota; class UBA11872; order UBA12225; family UBA12225; genus JAUJOR01. The sequence goes on from JAUJOR010000020.1 coordinate 77,191, forward strand.
CGCTCCTCCAACTCGTCCAGCAGCCGGGCGGCGCGGGGGTAGCCCACGGCCAGCTTTCGTACCAGGAATGAGACGGACACGGAGCTGGTCGTGTGCAGCAAGGCGATGGCCCGGGCCATCAGGGGTGACGGCTTGTCCCCGCTCTTCTCGGCGTCGGCCGCCTCCTGCTTGAGGCTGAGGGCCTCGATCTCGTCCTTCTGGACGTACTGCGGGCTGCCCTGCCTTTTCCAGAAGTGGACGAGCTTGGCGATGTCTTCGTCGGAGACGTAGGTGCCCTGGGCGCGTACCGGGCGCCCCTGGTCTCCCGGCTGGTAGAGCATGTCCCCCCGGCCAAGCAAGGACTCCGCCCCGCCCATGTCCAGGATGACGCGGGAGTCGATCTGGCTGGAGACGGCAAAGGCGATGCGGGAAGGCATGTTGGCCTTGATCAAGCCGGTGACGACGTTGACCGAGGGGCGCTGGGTGGCTACTACCAGGTGGATGCCCACGGCGCGGGCCTTGGCCGTCAGGCGGCAGATGGCCGGCTCGACGTCGTCCGGGGCGAACATCATCAAGTCGGCCAGCTCGTCGATGATGATCACCATGTATGGGAAGGGCTTGGGGAGGGGGGCGTCCGAGGGCAGCCAATCCGGCCTGGGGCCACCCGGGGCAAGGGACTTGTTGTAGGAATCGATGTGACGAAAGCCGGCCTCGGCCATGAGACGGTAGCGCCGCTCCATCTCTTCCACGGCCCACAGGAGCACCTTGCCGGCCTCGGCCAGGTCGACCACTACCGGGTAGCGCAGGTGGGGAATGTCCTCGTACTGGGCCATCTCCACCATCTTGGGGTCGATCATCAGGAGATTCAGCTCGTCTGGCGTGGCCTGGAAGAGGAGAGAGGCGATGATGGAGTTGACGCAAAAAGACTTGCCCGATCCCGTCTGGCCGGCGATCAGCAGGTGCGGCATCCGCGTCAGGTCGCCGATGCGGGGGTTGCCGTCCACATCGCGCCCCAGGGCGACGCGCAACGGCCCCTTGGTGCCGCGGAAGTGGGTGGTCTCCAACATCTCGCGCAGTCCAACGTTGGCGATCCCGGAGTTGGGGATCTCGATCCCCACCACCGGCCGGCCGGGGACGGGGAGCTCGATGCGCAGGGTCTGGGCGGCGAGCACGAGCTGTAGATCGGCCTCGAATGACTTGATCTTCTTGACCGAGATCCCCTCCGCTGGCTTGAGGAGGAACTGCGTCACCCGCGGCCCGATGCGGGCGTCCATGACGGCTACCGGGACGTTGAAGGCCCCCAGGGTGCGCTCGATCAAGCGGGCCTTCTCGGAGATCTCCGCCTCGCTGATCTGCTCGGAGGTGGTGGAGGCGAGCATAGCCGTGGACGGCAACTGCCACTGCACGGCCGCGCCGGCCGGCGGCCGGGGGGCGATGCCCTCCGGCGCCTCCGGGATGGCCGGGGCGAGGGTGACCCCGGCCAGCGCCGGCGCCGGCGCGGGGGCGCCGGCGGCGCCGCCGCCGGCGCCGCCGCGGCCGGGGGGCCCGGGCCCCGCTACCAGCCCGCCCCGCCGCGGTGGTGGGCCGCCCACCGAGAGGCGGGCGCGGGCTGAACGCCGGGCGAGCAAGCGATAGTGCCCACAAATCCCGTTTCAAGCGAGGGGAACACCCCCCTCCG
>JAUJOR010000021.1:0-45501 GCA_030447525.1 Chloroflexota bacterium
TTCTTCCTCTGAGTCATATTCTGGCCGCCGAATCGGCGGCTCAAGGCTCACCGGTTTGGGGAATCCAGATTCAATATCACGACGATCTCGTCGAGCCCGGGGAGATAGCCGTCGCGGGTGTCGACCTCGAGCCGCGGCACGTCGAGTTCGAGCGGCTCGAAGGGGCTCCAGTCGAACTCGCCGCGGTCGAGCTGCCCGGGGACGTCGCCGCTGCCGCTCCGGCGCAGGCGCGTCGGCTCGCGGGCGAGGAAGCGCTCCCGGGTCAGCTCGATCGGCACGCGGCAGTGGACGTGCGCGGCCCGCGCGATCTCCGTCAGTGGCCGGAGGCGGCGCTCGTCCAGCCCGCGCCGGTACGACGCCTCGGCGATCAGGCTGACGCCGTCCCGCAGCAGCGACTCAGCCGTGTGGTAGAACACGTCGAACACGGCCCGACCGGTCCGTGCGGTCCTCGGGTCGTCCCACGCGTCGAGCGCGTCGCCCATCCCCGTGCGCAGTGCGTCGGCCGACAGCAGCGGCAGCCAGAGCGCGCCTTCGTCGGCCAGCCGCCGCGCGAGGGTCGTCTTGCCTGCACCCGGCAGCCCGCCGACCAGCACCAGCCGTGGACGCGGCATCTGCGTCAGCGTACGTCCCCACGCGGTGGCTGACGTCCCTCGATCGATGGCCCAGGGACGAGCAGCACGTCCCACGACTGCCGCGGACAGCCGCTGCCGTAACCATGGCTCTGGCGTTCGTCAGGGCGGCGATGGGAGGTCTCGCCGTTCCAGTCCCGCCGTAGCACGGCGCGTATGCGCAGGTCGGGGTGCCGACCCTTGTAGAGCTGCCACTCGCGCAGTGTGCCCTCCAGCGTGAGCCCAGCGTTCTCCAGCGACCCAGGAACCCACGTTCTCCGGCTCGTGGGCGCCGGATTGAGCGTGCCCGGCCAGCGCACCGACGAAGCGCCCGCTCCGTGACTGGGCGAGCGCCTGCGCCAGTACCGGTTCACCCCAGGAGGGCCGACGCTCCTGATGCCCGAGGACCACTCGTGCCTCCCCGGGCACGATCGTCCCGGCCGCCGTCCGCAGGCGTCCGAGTCCGTAACTGCTGCGTCACTCACCACCGAGTTACGGAAGCGCTGGGTGCGGCCCGTTCCTGCCGGGCACGGGCGAGTGATTCCGTCGAGTATGCCGGTTGCTCGAGAGGCCCGCGGGGGGAGCGAGTGAGGCGGTGAGGTAGTGGCACAGCGAGCCGGTTACGAGTCCCGTAACCGGCCCGCCGCCCGATCGGGTGCCGTTGCGTAACCCTCTCGTAATCAGTCGCCCCCATGCTCTGTGGTCAGACGGGCCCGCTTCGTCGCCTCGCCCGATCCCATCCAAAACGCCCACAGGAGGCCCGCTATGCCGACGCTCTGGACATGCCCATCCCCCGGGAGTGCGCCCCCTTCACGTGACCGTAGCGCATCCGCCCGGCCGGCGTGGCGACGGGGCCGGAGGCTGCGAGTGGCCGGCCTGGTGCTGCTGGCACTCGTTCTCGCCGCCGCCCTGGGCGCGCCGGCGGCCCCTGCCGCTTACGCGCAGGAGGCGCCCGCGCCGGCCGCGTCCGCTGCACCGGCAGAGTCGCCGGCCACCCCGTCCGGCGCGCGCGAGCCGGCCTCGGACGCCGACGAGGATGACGCCCAGGACGTCCTGGCCGAGCAGGTGACGGCCGTGATCGCCCTGCTGGAGCTCATGGTGGCCACGCCGGAGACACCCCTGGACGCCCGCGAGCGAGGGGTGCTCGACCGCGCCCTCTACGCCACCTACGCCCGCGCCGGGATTACCCGCGACCCGACCACCCATGCCCGTCCCGCCCCCCTCCTGCGCCACCTCTACGCCGTGCTCCAGGAGGGGGCCGCCGGGGGCGACGCCACGGCGGCCGGGCTGGTCGCCCGCCTGCACCGCTACGTCGAGGGCTCGCTCGCCGGGCTCTTCGCCGGCCCCACCAGCGTCGCCCTGGATCGCCCCTTCGTCGTCTTCAACATCCAGCGCCTGGAGCCGGAGCTGCGCCCCCTGGCCATCCACGTCATCACCACCTTCGTCTGGGCCCAGGTGCGCCGCGCCCGGCGCCCCCGCCTGCTGGTGGTGGACGAGGCCTGGAGCCTCCTCCAGTACCGCGAGGGTGGGGCCTTCCTCGCCGGCCTGGCCCGCCGCGCCCGCAAGTACTACCTGGGCCTGGTGACCATCTCCCAGTCGGTGACCGACTTCACCGGCTCGGACGCCGGGCGGGCGGTGCTGGCCAACGCCGCCGTCACGCTGCTGCTGAAGCAGGACGGGGCGACGGTCGACCGGCTGGTGGAGCTGTTCGGCCTCACCGCCGAGGAGCGCCAGTTCCTCCTGGCCGCCGGGAAGGGCGAGGGGCTGCTCTGCGCCCGTGGGAGCCGCGTCGCCCTGCAGATCGAGGCCAGCGCCGCCGAGCACCGCCTGGCGACGACGGCCCCCGCCGAGCTCGCCGCCCTCGCCGCCCGCACCGGGGCGGCCCCTGCCGGCCTCGAGGCCGGCGAGGTGGCGCCAAGCCCCCTGGGACAGCCCGCCCGATGACCCTCGGCCCTGCTACCCGCCCCAGCCACTCCACCAACCGAAGCCCCGGTCGTGGTCCCCAGGGGAGTGCGGCAGTCGCGAGCAGCGCCCCTGTAGGCCCTTAAACCGGCTCCACGATGCCACCCACATCCGCACTCCCTGCGGCTCTGCGCCTTGCGCCCTGGCTTTCGTTTAGCGTTCCCTGCCCGTGGGGGCGCCACGAAGGCAGGAAAACTGGCCACGCCTCACAGTCACGCGGCCACTTCAGACTAAAGGGAGCACTGTCATGCGCCTGACCATCGAGCGCCCCGGAGAGTCCCCCTGGCCATCCGAGGGCCAGGACCCTGGAGGACCGGGAGCGCAGCCACGCCCCGGCGGCCAGGAACTGGTCGAGGTCGTGACGCCACGGACGAACGCCGCCGCCATCGCCCCGGCGGAGAACTTCTTCGCCGCCATCTCCCTGGCGGAGCCTTTCGCCCTGGAGATCACCGCCACCCGCGACGCGCGCTGGTTTCTCGCCCGCGCCGGCAGCGCGCCCATGCGCGCCCACATCGAAGACCAGCTCGGCGTCGCCTACCCCCAGGCGGAGCTGCGCCCCCTGGACGTCGCTCGCTTCCCGGCGCTCGACCCGGCCCGCTGCGCCCCCGACGAGCAGGTGGTGGCCTGCGCCCTCCGCCTCCGCCAGCCGGAGTACCTCCCCCTACGCACCTTCGCCGACCGTGAGACGGCCGCCGACCAGGCCGCCCACGCCGCCCAGGCCGATCCACTCCTCCCCATCCTCGGCGCCATGGGCGACCTCCCGCCGGGCTGGCGCGCCCTCAGCCAGCTGGTACTCTGCCCCGTCGCCGACGACTGGTGCCACGACTACCTCCGGATGGCCGTGGAGCACCCCCTCGCCGCCGAGCGAGCCCGCTCGGGGTCTGCCTCGCTCCTCCCCGTCTACCTCACCGGCGGCCTCCTGGCGTCCGGCGCCGCGGCCCTGCAAGGCTACCACTGGTATGCCGCCGGTGACTGGCTACGGCTCGCCTGCCTCGGCGCCTTGTGCTCGGCGGGCCTCGCCGGCCTGGGCTGGCTGGCCCACCGGCTGGCCCGCCGTCCGGTGTACGACCCCCGTCTGGTACAGGAGAAGATCAGCCCCGTCGCCTACCAGGCGGATCTGCGCCTGGCCGTGTTCGCCCCAACCGGGGCAGTCTCAGACGCCGTCGCAGCCCGCCTGTGGCGCATGGCCGCCTCGTACCGGCAGTTCAACCTGGCCGCCGGGAACGGCCTGATGCCCCGCCCCCTCCGCGTCGGTCGGGAACCGGGGGGTGGGGGCGGGGACTTACGCGCCCTTACCCCCCTCCCCCTCGCCGGCCGGTGGGGCCGCTGGGGGGGCGAGGGGCGTCCGCCGGTGCTCAACACCCGCGAGCTGGCCGGGCTGTGGCACCTCCCCCAGGCCCTCTCCGATGTCCCCTTACTGGAGCGGACGACGGCGCGACGGCGCCTCCCCCTCCCCGGCGACGTCGCCAGCGGCTGCCGCATCGGCGTCTCCACTCATCTCGGACGCACCGTCCCGGTGGCCCTCCCGGAGGATCTCCTCCACCGCCACCTCCTGCTCGTGGCCAAGACCCGGCGGGGCAAGTCCTCCCTCCTGGTGCACCTCGCCCGTTACTTGATGGAAGCCCACCATCCGGGAGAGCGCCCCCCCACGCTCGTCCTCGTCGACCCCCACCGCGATCTGGCCCAGGCCGTCCTGGGACTAGTGCCACCTACGCGACGGCCAGACGTCGTCTCCCTCGACCTGGCGGAGGCGACCCGCCCCTTTGGCATCAACCTCCTGGACACGGGGCTGGGCTGGGGGCGCGACAAGGCAGTGGCCAACGTCCTCTCCCTTTTCCGGCGGGAGTTCGACCAGTTCTGGGGCCCGCGCATGGAGGACGCCTTCCGCTTCGCCCTGCTCACCCTCTATGAGGCCAACGAGACGATCTGCCGCCGGGACGCCGCCGGGCGTGACCGCCAGTTCACCGTCCTGCAGGTGCCGGCGGTGCTGGCCGACGCCCCTTTCCGGCGCAGCCTGATGGACCTGATCACCGACCCGGTGATCTCTGCCTGGTGGCTGGGATACTTCGACCGGCTCGACCGCCGGCTGCAGACCGAGGTGATCAACCCGGTGGCAACTAAGGTGCAGCGCTTCGCTGGATCGTACGCCGGGCGGGCCGTGGTCGGGCAGCCCCGCTCGACGATCGACCCGTTATCCTGGTTGCGCGGGGGCGCCGTCGTGATCGTCAACACGGCCAAGGGCGTGGTCGGGGAAAACACCGCCGCCCTCGTCGGGGGCTGCATCGTCAACCTCGTGGGCCTGCTGGTAGGCGAGCAGGCCTCCCTGGCGGCGCACCGGCGCCGCCGGGTGAGCATCATCGTGGACGAGTTCCACACCATGCCCGGCGCCGACTACGAGGCCATCCTCGCCGAGCTGGCCAAGTACGGCGCCAACCTGATCCTGGCCACCCAAAGCCTGGCCCAGCTGGAGGCGCTCGATAGCCAGCAGCAGCGCGCCCTGCGGGCCACCCTGTTCAGCAACCTGGACGGGCTATTCGCCTTCCACACCAGCGCCGAGGACGCCCGCTACCTCATCGCCGAGCTGGGAGACGGCATAGACGAGCAAGATCTACTCGAGCTCGGGGAGTACCGTTGCTATGCCAAGCTCTCGGCGCGCGGGGAGCGCCTGCCGGTCTTCTCCGTGCACCTCGACCCGCCCCCGCCGGGCGACGACGCCCTCGCCGGCGCCTTGGCCGCCGCCTCGGCCCAGCGCTACGGCTGCGATCGAGCCTCCGTCGAAGCCGGCCTGGCGGCGATGCTAGAGCGCATCACCCTCACCCACGGCACCCCCCTCGCTCAGAGCGCCCCTCCGGCACCACCTCCGCTACCGGCCGGTGGGCCGGCTACCGGTCCGCCGGGCGCCGGCCCACCGCCCCGCTCCAGAGGGCGTCCCCGGAGGCACGCCACGCCCCCTACTTCCTGACGGTCACACCTCCGTGGGGTTCCTGGGGGTCCTGGGTCTCCCTGGGGTTCCTGGGTCTCCCTGGGGTTCCTGGGTCTCCCTGGGGTTCCTGGGCCTCCCTGGGGTTCCTGGGTCTCCCTGGGGTTCCTGGGCCGACCGCCCCTTAATTGGCGGATTTGAACTTTTGTTCTATAGTGCAGCCAGGGGTGTGGCCGTATCGTGTGAGCAACGTCGTCCGGCCACACTCGATGAGGTGGCATGGCAAGACGCGGTCTGGCCCCCGTACCAGCCGATCGGCCGGCGCAGACCGCACCCGTTCCTCCGCCGGAGGTGGGTGACAGCATCGCGCCGGACGCCGTCCCCGCGCCGGATGGCGCCACTTCGGTGACTGAGACGGCGGCGCGCCAGGGCGCCCTGGAGGCGGTGCTGAGGAAGGTGCGCCAGCGGTGGGGGCAGGGGAGCATCGTCCGGCTAGACGGGGGGGCAGCCACCGGGGGGACAGCCGCCCCCCGGCGCCCCGGCGAGCCCGGCGCCGAGTGGAGCGAGCCGGGTGATGGGGCCTGGGGGACAGGGCGTCAGGGGGGTAACGAGGCGGCGCCACACGAGATGACGCTGCTTCCGTCCGAGTGGTGCGACTGGTCAGGGGCGCACCAAGGTACGGCCGCCCCCTCACGGGGGCGACGCCGCCCGGCCGAAGAGGCGGACTCGCCCGGGGAGGCAGCCCCCGCAGGGGTAGAGCGGAGGGGGCGGGCACGGCACCCCCAGGAGCTGCCCCGCTGGTGGCCGGCGGGCGGCGCGGCGGGCCCTGGGGTTCCCGGCATCCCCCGCGCGCGCCCCCGCATCTTGGAGCTGGTGGGGGAGACGGGCAGCGGGCAGCTGACCCTGGCCCTGGCGTGGATCGCCGCGGCGCAGCCAGCCCTGGCCGCCGTCGTCGATCCCGGCCGGCGGGCCTTGGGAATACCAGGGCCCGGCCCTCGAGTCAGCCCTGACTCGGGACCCCAGGTCGGTTCTGGTCCCTCCGGCCCTGGGCCTCAGGTCGGTTCTGGTCCCAGCCAGTCCCCCGGGCAGACCCGCGCCCCGAGTGGCGCCCCCCCCGGCACCCCTGACCGCCCGGCGGGGTGGTTCTACGCCCCGGCGGCGGCATCCGCCGGGATCGATCTCCGGCGCCTCGTCGTCGTCCGTCCACCGGAAGACGGCGAGGCGCGTGACGCCTTGGACGCCATCGTGGTGCTGCTACGCAGCGAGGCGTTCGACGTCGTGCTCTGCCCCCTCCCGGCGAGCGCCCGGATCAGCACGACCTTCGCCGGGATGCTCGCCACCCTCGCCGCTCGCTCGGGCACGACGCTGTTCCTCCTCACCAGCCCGCGGGCGAGGGGACTAGGCCCCTTCGCGGAGTACCGCGTCCGCCTGGGACGGCGCCGCTGGGTGTGGCGGGACGGGGAGATCGCCGGGATCAGGCTGCGGGCCGCCATCGAACGCGCCCGCGCCGCCGCCGGTATGACCCTGGGCGTCTCCGGCGAAGCCCCCCCGGAGCACGAGCTGACGCTGCGCCTGCACCGCAGGGCACGCCATGGCCCCCCTGCGGGGGACTCCCCCGCAGGGGAGCGGCCGGCCACCGGCGCACCGGATCGCCTGTACCTCGCCGGATCGACGCGCCTCGCCCCGCAGCCCGGCACCACCGGCCTCCCCGAGGGCCCTGACCTGGCCGCGACCCTCCGGCGTGGCCTCCAGCAGAACGCCGGATGAGCACAGACAGCGAAGACGAAGCACTCAGCCGCCCTCGACGCAGGCTTCCCCGGCTACAGGTCCTAGATGCGGGAGCACGAGCATGCCTGGCGTACCTGATGCCGAGTATGTCGGCGCACGCCGCACCCTCCTCGACGCTTTGGAGGGACTCGGCGACCAGTGCGAGTCCGTGATTCTCGTGGGAGCGCAGGCGATCTATCTGCACACTGGCGAGGACGATGGGCTTGCGGTCGCGCCCTTCACCACCGACGCCGACCTCTCGTTCGATCCCGATCTGCTGCGGCCAGACTCACGCCTCGAGCAGGCGATGGCGGCGGCGGGCTTCAGCCGCTCGCCCGATCCGGCAAAGGTGGGGACGTGGATCGGCTCCAACGGCGTCCCGGTAGACCTGATGGTGGCGGAGGCATGGGGCGGAAGCAGCCGGCGGGGCGCGCGCATTCCCCCACACGCCGAGGGGACGTCACGCAAGGCCCGCGGACTAGAGGCCGCCCTGGTCGACCGGGAGCGCCAGACGCTCGGCGCACTGGACGAGTCGGACGGGCGCTCATTCACGATCTGGGTCGCCGGTCCCGGTGCGCTGCTCGTCGCGAAGCTGCTCAAGATCGCCGACCGGATACACGCCCCGTCCCGGCTGGAGAACAAGGACGCACTCGACGTATTCCGACTGCTGCGTGCGATCGAACCTCTCGACCTCTTGGCGCGCCTGAGGCTCCTGCGCAGCGAGGATCTCTCCCGCACCGTCACCGAGGACGCGCTGATACGCCTCCGCGAGCTATTCGGCACCCCAGATGCACTTGGCGTACGGATGACGGTGGACGCCACGGCTGGGCTAGAAGACCCCGCGACCATCGCCGGCTCGTGCACCGCACTGGCGGCCGACGTGCTGGAGGCGCTCGCTTAGGGCGATCCATACTGTGGCGGAGCTATATCCGGCCAAGCGAGAACCGACGATATCATCGGCCTTCTCACCGGGGGCTGGGTAGGCCAGTATCACACGCTTCTGGTCCTAGGGACAGTGTTGCACGGCGGGCGTGGCGTGTACTCTGATGTCGTATTCGTGGACGCGCTGGATCAGGACGCGCTGCAACACTCCAGCACCCTCGGGCTGACCAAACGGGAGGGCGAGGTCCTCACGCAGCGCGCGGACGGCAGGTCGATCGCGGAGATCGCTCGCGTGCTGGCGGTGGAACCCCGGACGGTCAAGTTCCACCTGCAGAACATCTACGCCAAGCTCGGCACGCGCGAGCGGTCGCAGGTGGCCCGGCAGCTGGCGCTGACGCGCTATGCCCGCGCCCGCGATCGCACCGCCGATGACGATACCGGCCGTATTGCAGCGACGCGCCTCCTCGCCCCTCCTGCACCCTCGAGTGTCCTGTTCCGTCCCGACCGTAAGCTGACGCACGTGCTGCGGCACAATCGGTTCACGCTCTCTGCGGAGATGCTGCCACCGCGTAACGGGGCCGAGCAGAGCGCAGTGCTAGGGCAGGTGGCGCAGCTGGTCGACGCCGGGGCACACTTTCTGGCGGTCACCAAAGGGGCCGGCGGCAGCCTGCGTGGGGGTAGCCTCCCCATCGCGCAGGCGATCAAGGAGCGGTTCGGCGTGCCGGCGATAGCGCACTTCACGTGTCGCGATCTGGTGGCGGAGGAAGTGGAGAATCAACTCGTCGATCACCACTACTTCGGCATCCGCAACATCCTCGCCCTGCGCGGCGACCCGCCGGACGGACTGCCGGAGTGGCTCCCGCGCGCCGGCGGCTACAACTACGCCTATCAGCTCATCGAGCAGATCCGTCGCCTGAACGAGGGCCACTACCTCGTCAGGCGTGGCGGCCCGTCATCCGGGGGGCAGGAACCGGCGGACTTCTGCATTGGCGCCGCCGCGTATCCTGAGCACCCTGATCCTCAACAGGGCCTGGCCTACTTCAAGCGCAAAGTCGACGCCGGCGCGCACTTCGCCATCACCCAGATGGTGTTCGATGCGGACGCTTACGGCCGATTCCTTGATCGCTGCGAACGGGCCGGCCTGGGGATCCCCGTGCTGCCAGGCACGCGCATCCTGCGCTCGCGCGCGCAAGCGACGAAGACGGCAGAGAAGTTCGGCGTCTCGGTGCCACCGGGGATGCGGCGGACACTGCCCGCTGCGCTACAAACCCCCGAGGATCCGGATGCCACCGAGCGCGGCCTGGAGTGCTTTCTGCGTCTGGTCGAGCGCCTGCGCGTCCTCGGCGCTCCCGGCGTCCACATCTTCATCACCCACACGCCCACCGCCTGGGCCGCGCTGACCCGACTCATCGACCATCCGCCAGGAGTCGCCCCTGTGCCCGTGGCCCGCCACCGGGGATGAAAACGGTGCGCTGCGTTCGGCCCCTGGAAGTCGCCGTTTTCAGGAGAGTCGCCGTTTTCAGGAGCGGGCTCTAGCGTGCCCCACGGGGCTGAGGCGACCGTTCATCGTCCCGGCTCCAACTACAGAGGTGCCTCAACTACAGAGGTGCCTCAACGACAATGATGACGCTGGTGACAACCTCTCAGGAGTCGGATTGACCGAACACCGGATCGGCGAGGCGCTCAGCCGCCGCTAGGACGGGCGACCTGACGACCCCGCGCCCTGGCCACCGGCGATCAGGCAACTCCCACCGGTACGTGTCGCTGCCGTGGTCTGGGGCGGCGCGTAGTGGTACATTTGTTCTATACTGGCCGCATGGACGAGTCCGGCCTCGGACGCGGATGGGCTCCGGCGCTGCAGGCCCCGATAGTGCTCCGCCTCAGGAGGCGACGTGCGAGAGAACGCGCCGTCTGATGTGGGTGCTCGTCCAGCGGCTGGTCTAGAGGCTGGTCTGGATCCCTGGGGGGTACGGGCGGTAGGGCGCCGCATCGCCTGCGTCTGGCTGCCCCGTTTCGGGCTGACCGTGGCCAGCCGGCTCGACCGGACCACGAGAGGGAGCGCCGCCGACGGATGTGCCGGAGGCGGGTGTGCCGGAGGCGGGTGTGCCGGAGGCGGGTGTGCCGGTGTGGCCCTGTACCGGCCGGGCACGCGCTGGCAGGAGCTGTTGGAGTGTGCCCCCGATCTAGAAAGGGCCGGGATTCGCCCCGGGCTGCCCCTCAAGGAGGCGCAGGCGCGCGCCCCGAGGGCTATCTACCTGCCCGGCGACGGGGCCGCCCTGGCGGCCATCGCCACGGCCTTTCCCCCGATCTTGGACGCCCTCGACGCCTTTAGCCCGCTCGTCGAGCCGGCGCCGGAAGACGACCTCGGCGCCGGGCGGGCGGTGGCGTACGTCGACATCACCGGCCTCAATCTACTCTACGGTCCAGAGCTGCGCCTCGGGGAGGGGCTGGCTACGGCCGCTGCGGGGGCGAGCGGTGGTGCGGCGTACGTCGGGATCGCCGCGAGCAAGTTCGTCGCCTGGGTAGCGTCGACGCGGGCCGGCGTGACCTCCGCCCGCCCGGCATCTCAAGCCCCAGGTCCCGAGTCACCGACCCACCGTCCGGCGGCACGGACCGCCGGCTCCCGTGGGGGCCGGCCCGCGGACAAAGGATCCGTACACCAGCGGCCCGCGGGCGAGGGACGGGTGATGGTGGTGCCGGCCGGGGGAGAGGCCACCTTTCTGGAGCCGTTGCCCCTGGAGACGCTCCCCCTGGCCCTCCCGGCGCGGCGGGCCCTGGAGCGTCTGGGGGTACGTACCCTGGGCGCCTTCGCCCGGCTCCCGGCGAACGCCGTCGCCCATCGCTATGGCGCCCCCGGCCTGCACTCCCACCGGCTCGCTCAGGGCATCGACGACGCGGCACTGCGCCCCCGCCGGCCGCGCCCGGCGGCGCGGGTGGAGCTGGCCTTCGACTGGGAAGAAACAGAGCTCGACCGGCTGACCTTCGCCCTCAAAACCCTGGCCGACCAACTCGCCGCGCGGCTGGCGGCCCTCGGTGATAGGGCAGCGGGGGACACCAGCGCCGAGGGAGGCGATATCGACGAGCCCTGCGACGACCCTGCCGGCGACGGCAACGGCCCCTGGCCAGACGACGCCAGCGACGGCGCCTGGCCGAACGACGACATCGCCGACCCCTGGCCGGACGACGAGAGCGCGTCGGCCAGGCCCGGGCGCCCGGCAGACGTCCCCGCGCCTCCCCTCGGGAGGTCACCTGAGAGACCGGGGCGGAGCCCCCTAGCCGTCTCTGGAGGTGCGCGGGGGGAGCTCAGGGGACGGGGGGGGCGCGCGCCGGCCCCTGGGAGGGAGCACCGGGGGGGGTACGCCGCCGAGGCCCTGCGGGTGATCTGGCGCTTGAGCGACGGTGAAGCGCGCGAGATGCTCCTGCAACTGGCGGAGCCGGGGTGCAGCGCGACCCTGTTCACCGAGCACCTCCGCTGGCACGCCGAAGGGCTCGATCGCTTCCTCGCCCGGCGCCCCCCTAGGCCCGTCACGCCGGCGGGGGACACCCCTGCCGGGGCCGAGGGCCTCACCTCCCCGGACGACGCCGGAGAGCCGGCGGGGGGACCGGCGGGGGAACTGCGGTACGAGCCGATGGAGCAACGGCAGGGCGTGATCGGGATCGCCTTGGAGGCGGTGGGGCTCCAGGTTCCCCTGGGGACGCAGCTAAAGCTCCTGGCCAGCCCGCTGCAGTGGAGCCGTGGCACGGGCGCACCGTCGGCCATGGCAGCGCTCGACCCCGTGACCCGCGCGCGACATGCCCGGCGGACGGTGGCACGGCTCCAGGCGCGCTGGGGCCCGGCGGCGGTGCAGGGGACGGCGCTCACCCCTTCCCGCCTGCCGGAGCGACGCGCCCGCGCCGTCGAGGCGTCGCTGGGCCTGCAGCTCCCAAGCCCTGCGTCCCGCGTCTCGATCCTCGAGTCACCGGACGATGACCTCGGGGGGCTGACCGCGCTTCAGCCCCAGGCGCTTCAGCCCCAGGCGACCTGGACAGGGCAGGCGGCCAAGGGCGTTCCCCACGGCGGGGGGACGGAGGCGAGTGAGGACGTGGACGCCTCACTGCTGGAGCAAGGGCCGCTGTGGCTGGTCGATCCACCCCAGGCGGTGCGCGTCCTGCAGGCCAAGCGGAAGGGAGAGCGCCCCCGCCTCAGTGGCTGGTCCTGGCCGGCAGGGGTGCCACGCGAGCGACGTATCGTGCGCTGGGGGGGCCCCTGGAAAGTGACCGATCCAACCGCCCTGGCCACGGGTGCGCCGGCCCGCCGCGACTACTACCAGATCGAGACCGAGGACGGGGGGGCCTACCTCGTCTATTGGGACCGCGTGGCCGACGCCTGGTTCCTCCAGGGCATCTTCGACTAGGGGGGACAAGCCGCCAGGAGGGGGACAAGCCGCCAGGGATGCAGGCCCACAGCTACGCACCAAGCACCAAGCAGTGACGTGAGACCTGAGACGTGAACCTTCAACCATACGCCGAGCTGCACGCGCACACGAACTTCTCCTTGCTGGACGGGACGAGCGACCCGGAGGCGATGGTAGAGCGGGGGGTGGCCCTGGGCCTGCGTGCCTTGGCCATTACCGACCACGACAGCATCTCCGGCGTCGTGCGTTTCGCCACGGCGGCGAAGCGGCACGGGATACAGGCCATCATCGGCGTCGAGCTGACGATGCAGTCACCACAGGGCGGCGGGGGACCCAGCGCTCCAGAGAGTCACGCCCTCCTGCTGGCCCAGAACCTGGCCGGCTACCGCAACATCTGCACCCTGCTGACCGCCGCCTACCGCCAGGGGGGGCGGGACCGACCGGCCATCCCCTTCGACGTCCTGGCCCGGCATGGCGACGGCCTGATCGTCCTCTCCGGCTGCCCTCGGGGGGAGCTCGCCCGCGCCCTGCGTCAGGGGGGACACGCGGCGGCCTGCGCCGTGGCGGCGCGGTACCGCGATGCCTTCGGCCCCGGACAGTACTACGTCGAGGTGGGGCACCACGCCTTGCAGGCGGATGGGCCACGGAACGCCGGGTTGAGGGCCGTGGCCAAGGCCGTCGGGGTGGGGCTGGTGGCGACAAACGACGCCCACTATCACGACTCCAGCCGGGCCCTCCTGCACCACATCGTGACGTGCATCCGGCACCATACGACGCTCGAGGCCGCCGGGTCACTGCTGCGGGGAAACGACGAGTACTTTCTCAAGAGCCCGGGGCAGATAGCCCGGCTCTTCCACGACGCGGTCAAGCAAGCGGCGGAGGAAGGCCACCCGGAGCTCGACCCCATCCGGAACAGCGTCGCCATCGCCGAGCGCTGTGCCTTCGGCTTGCAAGATCTACGGTACGCCTTTCCCCGGCCGCGCATCCCCACCGGGGAGTCGGACTTCTCCTTTCTCGTACGCTTGGTGGAGGCCGGCAAGGCCCTCTTCTACCCGGACGCCGGCCCGGAAGTGGAGGAGCGCTTGGCCAATGAGCTGGCCATCGTCCGCCAGCTCGACCTGGCCGGATACCTCCTCGTCTTCAAGGAGGTGGTGGACTGGAGCCAGCGCCGGGACATCCTTTGCAGCATCCGTGGCTCGGCCCCCGCCTCTGCCCTGCTCTACTGCCTGGGACTCTGCCCCATCGACCCCGTAGAGCACGGCCTGCTCTTCGAGCGGTTCTGCTCACCCGAGCGGCAGGAATACCCCGACATCGACCTGGACTTTCCCCACGAGCGGCGTGAGGAGGTGATCCAGCACGTCTACGAAAAGTACGGCCGGGAGCGGGCGGCGATGGTCTGCGAGGTCAACACCTACCGCATCAAGAGCGCCCTGCGCGACGTCGCCAAGGTGCTGGGCCTCTCCGCCCAGCGCGCTCAACAGCTCGCCGACCAGGTGGACTGGTACGACGCCGACCCGCGCGACCGCATCGTCAAGGACGGCCCCGCCAAGGACGGCCCCGCTCAGAGGTCTACGCCGGCCGCCGTGGCGGGCCCGGACGGTGGTGTAGACGGCGCCCCCGACGCCCGCATCGGGGGGCGTATGGCGGAGCTCCTGCTCACCCTATCCCAGCAGCTGCTGCACAGCCCGCGCCACCATTCCATCCACGTCGGGGGCATGGTCGTCTCCGACGAGCCCTTGACCGACGTCGCCTCTATCGAGCCGGCGCGCATGCCCAACCGCACCATCCTCCCCTGGGACAAGGACGACCTCACCCTGCTGGCCGAGGAGTTCGGCATCAACCTGGTCAAGATGGACCTGCTCAGTCTGGGGATGCTCTCCCTGCTCGGGCGCTGCTTCAATCACGTCCGTGAGCGCACCGGCGAGCAGCTGCGTCTGCACGGCTTCCGCTACGCCCCCCAGGCCTTTGACGTCCTCGGCGACGCTGATACGGTCGGGCTCTTCCAGGTGGAGAGCCGCGCCCAGCAGTCGTTCCTGCCCCGGCTCAAGCCCCGGAACCTGAGCGAGGTGGCCATCTCCGTAGGGGCCATCCGCCCCGGCCCCGGCGCGGCCCAGGCCGGCGAGCACATCGTCCGCCGGCGCCTGGGCCGCGAGGCCATCACCTACCCGGCGCCTGAGCTCGAGGCGGCCCTGCGCGAGACCTACGGCGTGCTCCTCTGGCAAGAGCAGTGCATCCAGGTGGCGGTCGCCGCCGCCGGGTACACCCCGGGAGAAGGCGACCAGCTCCGGCGGGCAATGAGCCACAAGCGCTCCTACGAGCGCATGGAGTCGCTGACGGCGGAGCTCATCGAGCGGATGGTGGCGCGAGGCTACACCCGGGGCGACGCCGAGGCAGTACGCGCGATGATCGTCGGGTTCGCCGGCTACGGCTTCCCCCGCAGCCACGCCTACGCCTTTGCCCACCTGGCCCTGATCTCGGCCACCCTGCGCCTGTGCTATCCCGCCGCCTACTACGCCGCCATCCTGAACTGCCAGCCGATGGGGTTCTACGCCCCCCATACCCTGATCTGGGACGCCCACCGCCACGGGGTGCGCGTCCTGCCGGTGGACGTCAACCGCTCGTCCTGGGAGTGCACCCTGGAGTCGCGCCCCCCTGCCCAGGGACCCCCTGCCCAGGGAGAGAAAGAAGCCTCCTGCATCCGACTCGGCTTCAAGGAGGTGCAAGGGCTGGGGGGCGCCGCGCAGGCCGTACTGGAGCGGGAACGGGCACGAGGGCCGTTCCGATCCCTGGCCGACTTCGTCGCCCGCACGGCATTCGACCGGGAGACCCTGGAGCGCCTGGCCGAGGTGGGGGCGTTCGTCTCCCTGGACCAGGGGTTGGCCCGAGAGGGGACGAGCACGCCGGACAAGGACGCCAGCGGGGCCGGCGAGGCTACAGGGGAACAGGAGACGACGGACGGGGATGCCAAGCGGCGGGGTGGCCGGCGGGCCACCATGTGGGCCACCGGCGAGCTCGCCGGCTTCGGCCAACGGCACCTCCCCGGCCTGGCCGAGCAGGTGGTCGCCACGGCGCCCCTCCCGGCGATGACCGAATGGGAGGAGGTGCAGGCGGAGTACCGCGGGGTCGGCTACGCCATCGGGCGCCACGTGGTGTCGTACTTTCGCCCGCGCCTTGCCCGCCAGCAGGCCTGGACGGCGGCCGACCTCTCCAAGGCCCGGCAGGGGGGAGAGGGGGTGCCCGGGAGCCAGTCCCCGAAGGGGCGGTCCCCGAAGGGGCGGTCCCCGAAGGGGCGGGGTCTGGTCGTGCGGGCCGGCGGGTTGGTGATCGTCCGCCAGCGCCCGGAGACGGCCAGCCACCTGGTCTTTCTTACCCTGGAGGATGAGACCGGCTTGTTCAACGCCATCGTCTACCCCCAGACCTACGAGCGGCTGCGCCGCGTCCTCCGCGGCGAGCCCCTTATCGTCGTGGAGGGCCCGCTCCAGGTGCAGGACGGCGTCACCCACATCCTCGTGCGCCGCGCCTGGTCGCTGACGCGAGACACCAGCCTGGCGCGCGTCCCGTCGCACGACTTCCACTAAGTTACGTCAGAAGCACGGGGAAGAAGAAGCACGGGGAAGAAGAAGCACGGGGAAGAAGAAGCGCAGATGCTGAACGACTACATCATCAATCGCCGGGGCACGGACTACGCCCTCTACGAAGGGCTCCTCAGCGAGGCGCACCGCCAAGGGCTGCGGGGTATCGACGCGCGCCTCCTGCAAGCCCCGACGGGGGTCAACGGCCACGTCGCCATCTGCGCCGCTACGGTCACCACCGGGCGGGGGACGTTCGGCGGCCTCGGGGAGGCGAGCCCAGCGAACGCCGGGCGGGCCGCCGGCCGCACGCTCATCCAGGTGGCAGAGATCCGGGCCAAGGCCCGCGCCCTACGCGATGCCATCAATGCCAACGTCGTGCCCATCGAGGAGCTCGACGATGGTGCCTGAGCTGCGCTCTACTTTCCTTTTGCTTTTCCTCTGCTTGCGCTCTGCTTACATCCTATCTACCTTCCACCTCCAGCCGGGGGGTGGAGACGTTACCGCCGGGGCGCGTCCCGCCGGCCGGGCGCCTGGCCGGTCGTGCACCGGGCGCGGTTGCCCCTCGTCAGGTGGTGGAGGCCGGTCCCCGGGTATCTACCGCGATCGTAACCGGCGCCGGTTGGGGTATAGTGACCCCCTCGACAATGTTGATGATGTTCTGGAGAATGGCCATGTCACCGTCGCAAGGGCTTCCAGCCCACCCCATCGGGGGAGACTCGGACGTGGCATACGGCAAGGGCATCACGGCGGTGATCCAGGGACAGATGACCGTCGGGGCCGGGGCAGACGACCGGCGGACGCGGGAGGCGCCGCGTCAGGCGCCGCGTCAGGCGCCGCGTCAGGCGGGACGCTCTTACCAAGCCCTTACCGCCCGTTGAAGTGAGATTGAGGCACAAGGCGTAGTGTGTCCGATAGGGGACGGAACCAACGGGATGGCGAGGCCGTCACCAAAGAGTGCAGTCGTCGCCTGGCGCCCCGGAGCGCGTCCGTCATCGGAGACCCGCCACGGCAACAAGGTCGTGGCGCACGCCGGTACAGCGCAGCATAGAGGGATCGGACATGGACACGCAGATCGAGCAGGAGCCCATCGAGAGCCAGCTACGGGAGGCCGAGGCAAGTCTCACGCGCGCCGTCGAGCGCTTCCGGGCCTTGCGCCGGGCGGCGTTCGCCGGGCGCTACGATCCCGACGAGTTCGATCAAGCCGTGCTGGCCTGCCGCGCCGCTGAGGTGCAGCTCCTGGCGACGCGCGACGCCCTGGCCAGCAGACCACTGGCCCCCTCGGAGGCGGCCGGCGCCGAGCCCAAGACCCCCGATCCGATGGCCCGGCTGCGCTTCGCCCGCTGGCTGGTCGAGACCGGCCGGCTCTCGGAGGAGATCACCACCTGACGCCGGCCTCACGGTCTGTGAGCCGACAGCGGCGAGCCCGGCCGGGGCCGAGATGAGCACCCCCGTCTGTCCCCCGATCCCCTGCCCCCACAGCCGGTCTCCGGCGTCTGAGATCCCCCGGCCGGGATATGTCCGGCGACGATAGACGCGGGCATGCCCCGGGCACGTTCTGTGCTGTAGACAAGGAGTGGCGGAGGGCCTGATGGCGATCAAGGTAGGGACGTGCTCCTGGACCGACCCAACCCTGTTGCGGTCGGGCTGGTACCCGCCGGAGGCGGAATCGGCGGAGCAGCGCCTGGCCCACTACGCCTCCCGCTTCCCGCTGGTGGAGATCGACTCCACGTACTACGCCCTCCCGTCAGGGCGAAACGCCGTTCTCTGGGCTGAGCGCACGCCACCGGGCTTCACCTTTAACGTCAAAGCCTTCAGCCTGATGACCGGTCACGGGGCGGCGCCGTCCAAGCTGCCCCCCATTTTGCGAGACAGCCTGCCGGAGAAAGTCGCCGGTGGGGAGCGCAACCTGTACCTCAAGGACCTCCCGCTCGAAGCCCAGCGCTGGATCTGGCAGGCCTTTGACGACGCCCTGCAACCCCTGGCTACGGCCGGCAAGCTGGGGGCCATCCTGATGCAGCTCCCGCCCTGGTTCCGCATCAGCCGAGAGAACAAGCGCTACCTGGAGCAGTGCCGCGCCCTGCTCCCGGAGCGGCCCCTGGCCGTGGAGTTCCGCAGCCGCTCGTGGCTGGAGGGGGGCAACGCCGCCGAGACGCTCGGACTCCTCGCCGACCACAACCTGACCTACGTCTGCGTCGACGAGCCCCAGGGGTTCCCCTCTAGCGTGCCCCCCATCACGGCCACGACCACCCCCCAGCTGGCCGTGGTGCGCTTCCACGGACGCAACCGCGATGCCTGGGAGGCTCGCGGCATCTCGGCCGCGGAGCGCTTCCGCTATCTCTATAATGCCGCCGAGCTGGGCGAGTGGGTGCCCCGCATCGAGGACCTGGCCGGCAAGGCCGAGGAGACGCACGTCCTCTTCAACAACTGCTACTCGGATTACGGGGTACGCAACGCCGCCGAGCTCGCCTCCCAGCTGGAACTGGCCGGCATCACCTGACGGGCCTGCTCTCCTGGACGCCCTCCTGGACGCTCAATGCGCCTGGGTCGCCACTGGTGCTAGCCGGCCATACCCGGCGGAGCAGGCGCAGCGCTTCCTCAACCATCGCCTCCCCGGTGCCGGCAGCCGGGAGCGACGAACGGGCCGCCCAGGTTTCGTAGCCCCCCTCCATCTCCACGGCGCGGCGTGTCCCGATGTACCCGACGTAATCGTTGGCCAGCACCGCGATGAGCGTGGCGCCGCCACCGGCCGGACCACCCGGGGCGTCGGCCGGCCGAAACGGACTGTCGCGCTTGATGGCCAGACCCAGCTCAACGAAGGCCTCGCCGGGAAGGGAGACCACTGCGGCGCTGCCGACGCGCAGGGCCTGCAGCTCTGTCTCGAGCGCTTCCGGCATGGCCGCGAGGTGCCGGCACTCACGGGCCCAGAGACGGAGCGCATTATCCGGCAGCGGCTGGCCGACGACCCACGAGAACGGTCCGCCGGGCCCGAGTCCCGCCTCGCGGCGCAGGTCAGACGCAGGTAGGCCCTCCGGGAGCGCCAGGAGGCGCGCGGCGATAGCGAGGTCTTCCTGGGTGACGCGTTTGCGCCGGAAGGGGAAGGGCGTGTGCGCCGCCCCCAGCGTGGCGCCGGCGGATGGACGCAGCCGCTCCACGACGCGCAGCGTCTCGCCGGCGACGATGCCGGCCACGCGCCGCGCCAGGGTGTGGCCCTTGAGCGGGGCAGGGTCGTGGACGTCGATTCCGTTGACGTCACCCTGCGCGCCGTTGAAGAGGATGGTCACCAGGTCCGGGCCGTAGATGCGCCGCATCCAGCGGGCGTAGTGGCCGAAGTAGTCGGCCGAGACGTGGTCGTTCCGGTCGGTGCCGATGTAGTGGAGGGCGAAGCTGGCGACGACCGCGAGCGGAGAGCCGTCCTCGCCCTCGACCCACAGCACGCCCAGCTCGGGATCGATGGGTCCGACGGGCCCAACGATCTCGGAGTTCAGTGCGCCCGGGTTCATGCGTACGGTGCCATCGCGCATGCGGAAGCGCCGGTTGAAGGTGACGCGCGCCTCGCGGCCGGTGCCCCAGGCGACGCGCGCGGGGGCGAGCCGCTGCGCCGCGAGGCGCACCACCGTGGCGAGGCGCTCCGGCAGCGAGTCCATGTAGGCGTCGGCGCGCGGGGTGCCGAGCAGGCCGGTGGGGCTGGGCGCGCTGTGCGTGTGGGTCGCGGCGATGAGCACCCGCTCGGGAGGGAGGGCGCCGGAGCGGGCAATGAGGGAGCGGGCCGCCGCCACCGGCTCGCCCGGCATGGCGATGAGATCGCAGCAGACGAGCGCGATGCGGCCATCGGGCCCGGACTCGTCTTCCAGCACCAGGGCGCGCGCGTGCAGCGGATCGTCGACGCCGGCGGCCCAGCGCGCCTTGAAGGCCCCGGCCAGCGGCACGCCGAGCGACGGCGTGATATCCAGCGTCGCCGCTCCGGCCTTCAGCATCCCCGGGGTGCCCGCAGGACTTGGGGGCGCGGCGCCGCGATCACTGCACGCGCACCGGCTCGCTCATGATCTGGTCGGCCTTCTTCTGGGCGTCGGCCAGGCCCTGGTTCACGCCCAGCTTGCCGGCCATGATGTCGTTGAAGATGGGCTGGACTTCGGCGCTCACGCGGTTGAAGCGCAGGTACGGATAGGCGCCGGGGAGCCGCGCGACCTCCGGGATGCTGGCCAGGTTTGGCTCCTTCTCCACCGCCTTCTTCCATTCGGGGGTGTCGTAGAGCTTCACGCGCGGACCCACGCTCGTCAGCCGCTTGAGCTTCTCCACCTGGACGTCCAAGCCGGTGAAGAACCGCGTCCACTCCACGCCCGCGTCCGGGTTCTTGGCGTCCTTGGGCACGGACACGAAGTTGGTCCAGGAGGCAGAGGCGGCGCTCGTGCCGCGCGGGCCCTTCGGCACCGGCACGATCGAGAACCGGAAGTCCGGCGGGGCGTTCAGCAGACGAATGGACGACGAGTCGTAGATAATCGCCACCTGACCGGCGATCAGGGCCTCGCGCGCGTTCTTCGGACGCTCCGGGGCGTCCAGCTTCGGCCCCAGCCGGTGCTTGAGCAGCAGGTCGGCCGAGAACTGCACCGCCTCGCGCGTTGCCGGTGCGTCCAACAGGTACCTCGAGTCGTCGGTGGCGGTGAGCGATGCCTTGTCGCTGTACAGCCACGCCGCCAGCCAGGGCAGGCTGAGGCTTGGCACCAGCAGCCCCATCTGCTGATAGGTGTCGCCGCTGGCCTTGGTCAGCCGCTGCCCGACGCGCACCAGGTCTGCCCACGTCTTCAGGTCGCCGCCCCTGGGATCCAGCCCTTCTGCGCTGAACAGCCCCTGGTTAATGGTGAACGTCAGCGATTCGGGTCCCATGACGGGGATGCCGAACGTGTCGTTTCCCTTGGAGCGGAACTCCTTGGAGCTTTCGAAGAACTCCTTGTCCCCAATGTCCGCCGCCTTGGCGATGTACGGCGAGAGGTTCCTGATCATCCCGGCATCGTAGTTGTCCCGGCCGAAGACGATAGAGCAGAAGGTGGCGTCCGGCGCAGAGCCGCCGGTGATCATCGTGATCAGCTTGGCGTTCAGTCCACCGCCAGGGGGGCCGTCCACCAGCTCCACCGTGGCGCCGGTGCGCCCCTTGAAGGTATCCGACGCCCAGGCCATGAAGTCGTTGTTGCCTGGTCCCAGGGTGTCCGTCCACCAGTGCAGGAAGCTCAGCTTCTGGTCCCTGAGCGTCTGGCCGGTACCCTTGGTCCCGGCCTGCGGTGTCTGGGCCACGCCGCCGCAAGCGGCCAGCAGCGCCGCGGCGCCGGCGGCGCCGGCGGCAGCCAGCGAGCGGCTCAAGAGTCCACGACGTGTGACGGGCCAACGTCTGTCTACCATGCGGTTCCTCCTCCGGGGCCCCCCTATGCCCGCCGCAACGTCACTGTACTACGTAGTTTCCGGGCCTGCCATCAAGCCTGGGCCATGCGGAAGATGCCGGCGGTGTGATTGCCGGCGATTGGGCCGCGGGGTAGACTGCGGCGCCCCGGCGACGGGTTTCCTTACGGCATGCTGGGTAATCTGATCGTGAGCTGGGCGGCGAAGCACACCAACCTATGCATCGAGGTCAACGTGTATGGCAGCGAGGGCTTCCTGGACCGAATTGTCTGGCTGGAGCCGGGGGCGCGGTACGACGCCGACCCGGCGAACGGGCGCTCGCGCCCGGTGCGTGACGCCAATGGAGTAGGGCGATGAGCGATGGCGCGCCCGGGCTCAAAGTGGGGGCGGCGCGAGCGTCGATCACGCCGCCCCTGGGGGTCTCGCTGGCGGGCTCGTACACCGACCGCCGCGCGGTAGGGCTGCGCGACGATCTCTACGCCCGCGCCTTCGTGGTGGACGACGGCACGCGCCAGATAGCGATCGCCTCGTGCGACGTCATCGGCCTGCGCGCCGCGACGGTGGCCGGGGCGCGGCGGATCGTCGAACAGCGGTGTGGCGTGCCGGGGAACCACGTGATGATCGCGGCGACGCACAACCACTCGGGACCACTGACGCGCGAGCTGGTGGCAAGCGGCCTGGCGGGCGAGACGGACGAGGCCTACCTGGCCCAGCTGGAACGCCAGATTGCCGCGGCGGTGGAGGCGGCCCTGCACCGGCGCGCGCCGGCCCGGCTGCGCCTTGCCCTGGGGGAAGAGCGCGGCGTCGCCTTCAACCGGCGCTTCGTGATGCGCGAGGGGCCGGTGCGCACCAACCCCGGCCAGCAGAACCCGGAGATCGTGGAGCCGGCGGGGCCAATCGACCCGCGCGTCTGGACACTCACGGCACTTCCGGCGGCCGACGGGGTGCCCGCAGAGGGCTCGGCCGCCGTGCCCCCCAACGTCGTCCCACTGGGCCTGCTGGTGAACTTTGGACTGCACCCGGCGATCGTAGGTGGCACGGTGATCGGCGGTGACTTCCCGGCCTTCCTGGAGTCCGGAGTATGCTCGCTGCTGGGGCGGTGTGGCAATGGCGCCGGCACCCTGGTTGCGGACGCGACGCGCGGAGACCCCGCGGCCCCGGTGGTGGTGTTTGCCAACGCACCGTGCGGCGATATCAACCACGTGGACGTCTCGCACGGCCAGCGGGCGACGGGGTTTGCGGAGGCCGCGCGGGTGGGGACGATCCTGGCGGCGGAGGTGGTAAAGGGCGCCTGCCGCCTGGTGCCGGAGTGGGAAGCCGGCGGCCTGGATACGCCTCCTCCGGTGCGCGGCGCCAGGGGCGCGGTCGAGCTGCCGGTGCGCCGGCCGACCGCGGAGCAGGTGGCGTGGGCACGCGAAGCGGCGAAGGGGCGCATGACGATGGTGCCGGGGGCGGGGCTGGAGGTGGTGGAGGCGCAGCGTATCCTGGCGCTGGCCGATGGGTGGACGGGCGAGAGCAAGCGGACCGAGGTGCAGGCGCTGGCTATCGGCGAGAACCTGGCGGTGGTGGGACTACCTGGGGAGATCTTTGCGGAGCTGGGGCTGGCCGTGCGCCAGCGCTCGCCCTTCCGCCACACGCTGGTGCTGGGGCTGGCCAACGAGGCGATCGGGTACGTGCCAACGCGCCGTGCGTTTGACGAGGGCGGCTACGAGCCGGCCTCCAGCCGTCTGCAGCCGGGTGGCGGCGAGCGCCTGGTAGACGAGGCCCTGGACGTGCTCGCGACGCTGCGCGCGGGGCAATGCTGACCGCCGGCGCGGCGGGGCTGGACATCACCCCGCGGCTGGGGACGCCGCTCCTGGAGGGACTGCATGGCTGAGCTGGGATTCGCGCTGATCGGGTGCGGCGGGATGGGGCGCAGCGAGGCGCGCGTGCTGAGGGACGTTCCCCGGGCCCGGCTGGCGGCGGTGTGCGACGTGAGCCAGGGGGCGGCGATCGAGTTCGGTGCCGAGATGGGGGTGTCGGCGCACACCGACCACCGCGAGGCGCTGGCGCGTGAGGACGTGGGCGCGGTGATGGTGGTGACGCCCAATGGGCTGCACACTGAGATCGTGCTGGACGCGGTGGCGGCGGGGAAGCACGTCTTCTGCGAGAAGCCGTTCGCCTTCACCGTGGCCGAGTGCGACCGCATGATCGCAGCCGCCGAGCAGGCAGGGGTGCGCCTGATGGTGGGGCACGTGCTGCGCCTGCTGCCACTCTTCCAGCGGGTGATCGACGTGTTCGACTCGGGGGTGCTGGGGCGGCCGGTGGCGGCGCAGATCACGCGCATCGGCTGGCTGGGCGATCCCACGGCGCGCTACCGGCTGCGCAAGGAGCTCGCCGGCGGGCTGCTGTACGACGTCACGGTGCACGAGATCGACCTGCTCCACCGGCTGTGTGGTGCGACGCAGAGCGTGTACGCCCTGCTGGACAACCACGTCCAGAAGCACGTCGACTACGAGGACGACGCCCAGCTGCTGCTGCGCTTCCGCAGCGGCGCCAGCGGCCATCTCTTTGCTAGCCTGGCGTCCCCCATGAGCGCGTCGTTCGGCACGATTGTGGGCCAGCGCGGGACGCTGCGCTACAACCACGGCGCGGGGGAGATCACCTACCGGCGTGTGGGTGACGGGGAGGAGTCGATCACGGAGACGGTGACGCGCAGCGACGGCGAGAACGGCTACCTGCGCGAGCTGCGCAGCTTCACCGAGTGGGTGCTGGACGGCAAGGCGCCGCTGCTCACGGCGGCGGAAGGGCGCGCCGCTATCCAGGTGGCCGAGGCGGCGTACCGTTCGGCGTCTACGGGGCAGCCGGTGACAATCGAGGAATAGCGAAGACAAGCAATGCCGAAGATCTATCTCAACAGCTTCAACTACCGGAAGTACTCGCTGGAGCGGGCGATGCGGCGGGCGCGCGAGTATGGCTACGACGGCGTGGAGATCTGGTCCGGTCACTTCAAGCTGGAGACGGTCGAGGAGACGCTCCGGGAAGCGCAGCGCCTGGGCCGGGAGATCGGCATCAGGGTGCCGGTGCTGAACCTGAGCGGCAACGTGATCGGGGACGATCCGGCAGAGCGGGAGGCGCGGGTGCGCCGGCTGGTGGAGGTGATCGAGCGCTGCCCCGACCACGGCGTGACGCTGATCAACGGCTACGCCGGGTCGTTGATCGTCGACCGGAGCAACTGGGCGAAGAACGGCTCGGCGGCGGCGACCGAGGAGCACTACCAACGGGCGATCGAGGCGTACCGGGTGCTGGGGCCGGCGGCAGAGCGGGCGGGTGTCACCCTCACGCTGGAGGTGCACATGAACACCATCCACGACACAGCGGCGAGCGCGGTGCGGCTCCTGCACGCCATTGGGTCGCCGTCGGTGCGCGCGAACCTGGACCCAGGCAACATGTGGGGCGTGCGGACAAGCGAGCACCCGGTAGACGCCGTGCCGATCCTGGGAGACTGGATCGCGTTCGTGCATTTCAAGAACGCGCGGCGCGTGAGCTACCTCGACGTGGGCGTGGACTACGACTTCACCCTCAAGGAGGGGGAGCTGGACTACTACGCCATCGTCTCGGCGCTGGTCCGGTCCGGCTTCGAGGGGCCATACGGCCTGGAGTGGTCGGGCAGCGGCGACCCCAGCGTCCCCACACGCGAGGACATCGACTACCTACGAGGGCTGCTGCGTGACGTGGCGCTGGACGAGGGGCTTGCCGCGCGGGCGGTGCGGAGCGGAGCGGCCGGGGCAGAGGGGCCGGCTTCGGACCACCAGGAGCCGCTGTGACTACCGGTGCAGCGGCCGAGCCGCTGGGCGTGGCCATCCATGGCGCGGGCTGGGTAGCGGCTGAGTACCTGAAGGCGTTCTCGCGCAATCCGGACGTGCGGGTGCGGGTGGTGAGTAGCCGCCGCGAGGAGAGCGCGCGAGCCAGGCTGGCCGAGACGGGTATGCACGCGGACGTGGAGACCGACTACGAGCGCGTCCTGCGCCGACCGGACGTGGACGTGGTGGCCATCTGCACGCCGAGCGACCGGCACCCAGCGGAGACGATCGCCGCCGCGCAGGCGGGCAAGCACATCGTGATCGAGAAGCCGGTGGCAATGGACATGGAGAGCCTGCGCGCGATGCGCGAGGCGGTGCGCCGGGCGGGCGTGAGGACGGTGGTGGGGTTCGTCCTGCGCTGGCACCCATTCTTCCGCACGATCAAAGCATTGGTCAAGGACGGCGCGCTGGGGGAGGTCTTCCTCGCGGAGACGGGGTACTACTCGCAGGTCGGCCCCTGGTACAGCGGATTCGAGTGGGCGCGCACGCGGGCGCAGGGTGGGAGCGCATTGCTGTTCGCCGGCTGCCACGCGGTGGACGCGCTACGCTGGTTCGCCGGCGACGTGGCGGAGGTCAGCGCCTTCGAGACGCGGGGGCACGACCAGGCGTGGGAGTACGCACCCACCATCGCTGCCACGATGCGGCTGGCCAGCGGCGGTGTGGCGCTGCTCGCGTCCAGCTTCGAGGTGCCCATCCCGTACACCTTCCCGGTGCAACTGCACGGCACGAAGGGAGCGTTCCGGGACGGGCGTCTGTACAGCAAGGAGAAGCTCCCGGGTCAGACCGACTGGATGACCGTTCCCACGCTGGCGCTGGGCAGCGCGGACGTCTCCTTCTTCCCGTTTGGCGAGCTGGTGGACCACTTTATGGCGTGTATCCGGACAGGCGTGGAATCACACTGCAACCTTGAAGACGCTGCGCGGACGCACGAGGTCTGCCTGGCGGTGGACCGCTCGGCGGCCCAAGGCGGCAGACCAGTGCAGCTCCCCCTCTGACGCGGACGGGTTCTGTGACCGCCACGCGGGCACGTCCCCTCCGGCGCCCCGGCGGTGGGCGAGAGGAAGCAGGTCATGGTCTGCGCGCGGTGGCGGCAACAGGTCGGCGCGGCGGGACGGGCAGAGGGGGCTGGAAGGAGAGGATGTCCCCCGGCTGGGTACCGCTGGCGCGCGCCGTGCCGGCGGGCAGCTCTACCACCCCGCCGGCGGGGTGGTAGTAGCGGGACACGCGCCAGGGGGGCAGAGAATGGACGACGTCCAGCACCGCCCCGTCTGACCCATAGAACACCAGGTCGATGGGGAAGCGCATAAAACAGGTGTGCACCGATGGTGTGCCCGGGAAGAGCAGGCCGGCGCCTGGAGCGAGGCGCGCCCGGCCCATCAAGCCCACCAGGCGCGTCCAGAAGTCCTTTGCAACCCCGGCTTGAGTCGCCAGGACGGTGCCCCGGGACAGGTTGTGAACTGCCGTGCCGGCCGCCCCGAGACCTCCCACCCCAAGGTCCCCCATCCCTAGGGGCAGCTTACGTCCGGGGCATCTTGGCGGCGAAGTCAGACGCCTGGGTCAGGGCCTCGATGGCCTCTTGGGAGAGCCGGACGTCCATCGCCCCCAGGTTGTCCTGGAACTGCTCCAGGGTGCGAGGGCCGATGATCGTGCTGGAAATAGCGGGACGGGCCAGCACCCAGGCAATGGCGGCCTGGCCGGGGGTGCAGCCGGCTGTCTGGGCCACTTCCTGCAGACGATCAGCCAGCCCCCAGTGCTGGTCGGTCATGCCCTCCAGCCAGTCCGGCCTCCGGCTGGCGCGGCTCTCCGCCGGGGCATCGCCCCCGCGCCGGTACTTCCCGGTGAGAAAGCCCCCGGCCAGGGGGCTGTGGGGCACCAGCCCATAGCCAACCTCCTTGGCGAAGGGCACCACGTCCTGCTCGATCGACCGGTCGGTGAGCGAGTAACGGGGCTGGTCGGCCACCCAGGCCGGCCCGCCGAGGCGCTCGGCGGCCCACATCCCCTTCAAGATCATCCAGGCCGGGTAGTGGCTGGTACCGAAGTACACCACCTTGCCCTGGCGGACCAAGTCCTGCATCACCCCGACCTGCTCAGCCACCGGCGTCTCCGGCTCCGGGCGGTGGTAGTAGTAGAGGTCGATGCGGTCGGTCTGCAGCCGGCGTAGGGAGGCTTCCACCTGCCGCGCCACATGGTAGCGGTGATTCCCGGCGCCGTTCGGCCCCGGGGCCACCCGCCCGTGCACCTTGGTGGCCAGGAAGGTCTCGTCCCGCCGGCCACCTCCCTGGGCGAACCACTGCCCGACGATCTCCTCCGAGCGCTGCTTGGTGTAGACGTTGGCCGTGTCCACGAAGTTCACCCCTGCCTCGCGGGCGGCCTCCAGGATGCGGTGGCTTTCCTCCGGACTCGCCGGGTCACCGAACATCATGGCCCCCAGACAGATGGCCGAGACCTTGGCCCCGGTGCTCCCAAGCGTGCGGTACTCCATAGCGCTTCTCCTGGTATACGGCTACTAGACCACTCGGCGCCCTTCCCGAGACGTCCCGCTACGGCGCTGCAGGACCTGGGCCACTGGCGGCGTTGTGGGCCTGGCGCTGGGGCTCGGGCAACCGGTAGCGCCGGCAGCAGCTGAGGACGAAGCGCGCCGCCGTCGGCAGGTCGATGCGGTGGCCGATAGAGACGTACACGGGGGTCACGGCGCGGCGAGTACGCAAGGCCACCCCTACCACCTCGCCGCGGTCGACCAGGTCGGCCATGGCCCCGACCTCCTCGTCTAAGGGGCCGTGCCGCCCGACGAGGATAGATTTGGCCGACCCGATGGACGGCTTGTCCAGCCACAAGCCGACGTGTGAGGCGATGCCGAACCGCCGGCGATGGGCGATCCCCTGGCCGTCGAAGATCAGCAGGTCGGGCTCCAGCCGCAGGCCCTCGTAGGCGGCCAGGATGGCCGGCGCCTCACGGAAGGAGAGCAGGCCGGGGACGTAGGGGAATTGCACCGGCGCCTGGGCGCGAGACACTTCCAGGACGGCCAGCTCCGGGTAGCTCAGGACGGCGATGGCCGCCCGGGCCACCTCCGCCTCCTTGCCGGCCGGCCGGCTGGACTCCCCCGCCGAGCGCTGCGTCGCGGCCTCGCCCCCGTCCCTCAGCTGTGCCGCCTTGGGGAAGCCGACGTCCACTCCGGCCACGCGACGCACCTCCCCCAAGCGGTTTTCCCGCACCACCTGCGGGGCCAGGCGCCGCTGTAGGGCGATGGCCTCCTCCACCGAAAAACTCCAGCGGTGGAGCGACGGCCGGCCTTGCGCTGCGCTGCTTTGAACACGCTCCATCATGCCATCGGCCGGGCTGGACGGCATTCCACTTTCCTTTGCTGCGGGTGCCCCGCCGGGCACAAGAGACTCATAGGAGTATCCTAATAATCACCACGCCGCGGGGCAGTACGGGGCGCTACAACTGCAACGATACGTCCTCGGAGACGCCGATGGGCGTCTTTCGATCTGGAAACGCCCGTCGCAGCACTTCGGGGTACCACAGAAAGCTATGGGAAAGACGATCACCCGCCAAGAAGCCTGGGATCTCCTGACGGAGCACACCATGTCGCCGGTGCTCCTGCGCCACGCCCTGGCCGTCGAGGCGGCCATGCGCGCGCAGGCGGCGCGCGCCGGGGCCGACCCGGACCACTGGGGCGCCGTCGGACTGCTCCACGACTTCGACTACGAGCAACACCCCACGCCCGAAGAGCACCCCTTTGCCGGGGCCGAGATCCTGCGCCGGCGGGGCTACGACGCGGGCCTGATCGACGATATCCTTTCCCACGCCACCTACAGCGGCGTGGCGCGTGACACCCCGCTGCGCAAGGCCCTGTACGCCGTGGACGAGTTGTCTGGCTTCATCACCGCCGTCGCCCTGGTGCGCCCGAGCAAGAGCCTCTCCGACGTCGAGCCGGCCGCGGTGCGCAAGAAGATGAAGGACAAGGCCTTTGCCCGCGCCGTGAATCGCGAGGACATCGTCAACGGGGCGGCCGAGCTGGGAGTCGACCTGGACGAGCACATCCGCTCCGTCGCCGCCGCCCTCAAGCCGGTGGCCGGCGACCTGGGGCTGAATCCGTGACCCCAACCGGTCGATCCTAACCGGTCGTGACCCCAGCCCGTGCACCACGTCGAGACACAGTGACAGACCGGCACAGGGCCGGGGAGGAGCGGAATGGCGATACAGGGAGCAACGGGCGGGGCGGGGACGGGCGTCATCCCCGGCGTGCGATTCGGGCACGTCGCCTTCCGCGTGGCCGATCTCGACCACAGCATCCGCTGGTATGGGGCGGCCTTCGGCGCGCGGGAGGCCTTCCGGGCGAGCCACGACGACGGCTCGCCCCAGCTGGTGTACCTCGAGTTCGCCCCCGGACAGTTCGTCGAGCTGTTCCCCAACGGCAAGAACCCCATCCAGGTGCCACCCGACCCTATCGGCTACGGCCACACCTGCCTCCTGGTCGACGACCTGGCAGCGACCTTAGCGCACCTCGAGGGGCTGGGCGTCACCCCCACCGCCCCACCCCGGCAGGGCCGGGCGGGGCAGTCGCTGGCCTTTATCGCCGATCCGGATGGGAATCGCATCGAGCTGATGGAGATCCCCCCGCAGTCACCCATCTACCGCTGACCGCGAGCGCCGAGGGCTGCCGAAACCGCGCGCGGCGCCCGCCGCGCCCCCGCTCTCATGAACGGCGCCGCCGCCCGCTACTGCCGGGCCGGCGCGACCACGGGCGTGCCCCGAATCGACCGGGCGAGCAAGAAGAGGCGCATGCCCAGCCAGAAGATGCCGGCCAGGACGAAGACGCTGACGTACTCGATGACGGGGATGCGCAGCACCTCATCCAGCCGGTGCCAGCCACACCAGTTGTAGACCAATGCGGAGGCGAGGACGTAGGCGCCGAGGATGGCCCACTTCCAGCGCCGGGAGAGGCCGAGTCCGTGCATCTGGGTGACGACGATCAGCCCGGCGAAGCCGAGGGCGAACATCGGCCAGAGCCCGTTTCCCTGCATCATGGCGACCAGCGCGCCGTGGATCAGCACATGGCCTCAAGGGCGAAGGTCCACCAGCGGTTCACGTGGACACGGGTGAAGAACAGGCTGCCCTGCAGCAGCAGGAGGAGCATGTAGAGAAAGCCGATCAGGTGCCCGCTGGTGGCCTCCATCGGGTGGTACCAGAAGGTGTAGACGGCGGCCCAGGAGAACACGTATCCATGGTACTTGCGCGCGAACCGCACCACGTCCTTAGAGAAGGGAGCGCGCTTCCCAAGGAACAGTCCGCGCCGGTCGTTCTCCAGCAGGAGCACCCACACCAGTAGCAGGATGACCGAGCCCTGGGAGCTGAAGATGGAGACGTCCTGCGCCAGGCCGTCGTAGCAGAGGTGCGTCTGGAGGAAGTGGAGCAGGATGAAGCCGGCGTTGACGGCGAGGGCCGCCACGTTCACGCCGTGCAGGCTGGTGGTGTAGCGACGCACGCGTGCCTGTGCGTAGTAGATGATCCCCCACAGGGCCAGCTGGTGGGCCGTGTAGCCCCCCCAGGCGGTGGCGCGCGACCAGAAGGTCGGCTCCGGCAGCTTCCAGTAGTACCAGGCCACGCCTTGGTCCGGAAGCCTGGGAATGGCGTTCAGCCGCTCCCCCGCCAGCCAGATGACGCCGCTGAAGACGAGGCTGAAGAGGATCCCGGCGCACAGGGCCAACCCGTCGCGACGGGGGGCGCTGGGGCGCGTTGCGGGCGCACCATCCGAGGCACGCTCATGACGGCCCGCCCCGCCGGTGCGCGCGGACGCTCCGCCGGGCAGACCGACGGTGGCGTCCTCTCTGGTCAAAGTCTTCATCTTTTCCGATCCTGCATCGATGCGCAGGAGTGTTGCCGGTATCTCACAGGGCTGAAGAGGTTCCGACGGCTGGCCCGCCTGAGTGACTCGCTCAGAGCCTGGCGGGCTTAGCGGCGACGGCAGCGATCTGCCCGGCACCCCGGGGACGGGTTGGCTCAAACGTCCCGTGGAGGTCTATGGTATGCGCGAGGTGAGAGGAGGACGGACATATGAAGATCACCGAAGTCAAGACCTACATCATGGAGAGCCCCGGACGGGAGTACGTCTTTATCAAGATCAGCACGGACGAAGGGATCCACGGCTGGGGGGAAGGCACCCTGGAGATGAAGCAGGGTACGGTGGTGGCCGCCGTACGGGATCTCCAGGGCTTCATCCTGGGCCAGGATCCCACCCGCGTAGACTTCCTGTGGCAGCGGATGTACCGGCATGGCTTCTGGCGCGGGGGCGTGGCCATCCTCTCGGCCCTCTCAGGGATCGAGCAGGCCCTGTGGGACATCACCGGCAAGGTCTATGGTCAGCCGGTGTACAAGCTCCTGGGCGGGGCGGTGCGAGACTACATCCCCTGCTACACCCACACCGGGAACCCGGAACAGGCCCGCAAGTTCATGGAAGAGGGCTGGCAGGCCTTTAAGTTCGGGCCCCGCGGCCGGCGCCAGGACGGGGCGGCCGTGAACGAGCGTGAGCTGGTGGTGGAGACGGCCAGGGCCTACGGGGCGATGCGCGACGCTTGCGGTGAGGCCGTGGAGCTGATGTGCGACGTCCACGGCCGGCTGCGCCCGGCAGCGGCCATCCGCCTGGGCAAAGCCCTGGAGCCCTACGGCCTCCTCTTCTTCGAGGAGCCCGTACCCCCGGATAACATCCAGAGCCTCAAGGTCGTGCGTGAGGCCGGCCTGGGCATGGACATCGCCACCGGCGAGCGGGCGTTCACCAAGTGGGGCTTCCGGGAGATGATTGAGGGGCAGCTGGTAGACGTGATCCAGCCGGACATCTGCCACGACGGCGGGATCAAGGAGACGCTCAAGATTGGCGCCCTGGCCGAGACCTACCACATCCTGGTGGCCCCGCATAATCCCAACGGTCCGGTGGGGACGGCCGCCTCGGTGCACGCCGCCGCTGTGATGCCCAACTTCCTGATCCTGGAGTACGCCACCTCCCCCACGCGCGACGCCTGCCAGGCGGCCGGCGAGACGGACGTCTTCAAGGCCCGCAACGGGCGCATCGAGCTCCCCACCAAGCCCGGTCTAGGAATAGAGCTGGACGAAGACTACTTAGAGAAGCACCCCTATACCGGGGTCAAGCTCTGGCCCGGGCTGTACTACGCCGATGGGGGCGTGGCGGACGTCTGACGCACAGGCCGCCGGCGGCACGGCCTCAGGCGCTGGCTCGTCTCCCGGAGACGCACTATCTTCGTACTGTCGGCTGCCCCCGCCCGTTGAACACACGGGGAGATCCCCGTGTGAGCCATGGCCAACCAGAAAACGACCAAAGCGCTGGCCGGCCGGCTGGCCAAGAGCAAGGGACAGCCGGTGCGGGGAGTGCTCTTCGCCGCCTTAGAGACGGACAAGCTCACCCTCTCCTCCTTTGCCGCCCGCGCGGCGGCCCGCGACCGTGAGGTGCAGGCCAAGCTCTCCCGTGTCGTCGAGGCCATCCAGCGCTGGGAAACCGAACACGGACAGGCCGTGCCCCTGGAGGTGCGTCCGGGGAGCGCCAGCATCGCCGTCACCGCGCCGGCGGACTTGTTCGCCTCCCTGGCCGCGGAGGGTGCCGTGTCGGTCATGGACGTGGACACGGAAGGGTAGTCCGCGCAGCCGATGGCCCGGCCACGCTTCCATGCCCTGGCCACCGGACTGGTGGCCACGGCGGTCTCCCGCCGCTGGGGACGCGCCGCCGGCGCCGGCTTCCTGCTCACCGGGATCTTCGTCGACGTCGACCACCTGGCAGACTACGTCTGGGTGCGCTGGCAGGGACAGCGCAATCACTTCCTCGCCCCCCTGCACGCCTGGGAGCTCGTTGTCGCCGGAGGGGCTTTCGTCCTCTGGATGAGGCGCCACCGGGCGACGGCCCCGCTGCCGGACGCTCTCGTTTCCATAGGGAGCAACGCAGAGCGCCCCCCCAGCACCTCCCCGGACGCCTGGTCAAGCCACAGCCGGTTCGCCGGCCTTGCCGCCGGCCTCGTCGCCGGGCTGCTATTCCACCTCGTCCAGGACGTGCTGACCAACCGCCCCCGCCACCCGGGGGTCTACGCCCTGACCTACCGGATCGTTCACCGCTTCCAGCGCGAGCGGATCGGCTGGAAAGGGCACAAGACGTTCCACGACTGGAGCAAGCGGCCCTGGTACACCTGGCTCTGAAGCACGTCTCGCCCCGAGTCCCTGCCCCTGCCTCGTGGTGGCCGAGGCATTTCACGCTACGGCCAGGCGTGTCCTTTGCCCGGCGCAACCAGTCCGCGGCCAGTGGGTGAACGGAGAAGACTTTCGGATGACCTCCGCGTCAGGCGCGCCGGCCGAGGCCGAATGGGGCGCCACCCATGAGGCGTTGCGCGCCGCGCTGCTGGAGCGGGTCGTGGACGTGCTGCGCGATGCACGCCCGCATCTTCGCCGGCGACTCGCCGTGGGCAGTGGAGCTGGACGGGGCCTACATCCCGCGCGACGCGCTGCGGCGCCACGACCCGGCGCGGGACCGTCACCCGCACCTCGAGCGAGGCAGCGCGACGCTCGCTGTGGAGCCTCTCGGCATCCGTGGCACCACCGTACACGCCACGACGAATCACACCCGCCCACAGCCCGCGCGGTGGCGGTGCGGATAGGGCGTGGCGCTACCGTTTCTTGGCGCGCGCCGGCTTCCGCGGCCGCGCCGGCGCACCGTTGGCGGAGGGTGGCACCTCGGCCCCATTGCCGACCTCGCCCCCTCGGCTGAGCTGTCGCTCGTAGGCGTCGAGCCAGGCGTCCGCCGCGGCTTGCTGTTCGGGTCGGCGCGCGCGGCCTCGATGGCGGCGCGGAACGCCGGATTCCCCCAGAGCGTGGCCAACTCCGGGTCCGACCCCGGCGCCTCGACAGACTCTAAGTGGGGCGCGGTGGGCTTCGTGCTCTTGGCGGTCGTGGTGCTGGCCTCATGTCGATGGGGGCGCCACGCAGGTACAGTACCTCGCGGGGCTTGACGCCCACGCGCAGAACCCGCACGGTCTGGATATCGTCGTCTACCTCGTAGAATACCCAGAGCTCGGCCAGGCGCAGCTCCCACGGTGCCCTGAGCGGGTTCGGGTCGAGACGACGCCGGATGGCGGACGGCACCTCGGGCGTGTTTAGCAATCAATGCAACGCTCAGTAACACCACGCCGGAAACGTCGTAAGCACCGGACGTCAGCCCTGGGGTGTCCCTTCGCTGCCGCGAGGGGGGGTCTTGAGCTGGTCGAGCAAGCCCAGCCAATCGTACTGCCCCCAGTGCTCCACCATCTTCCCCCCTACGATGCGCATGATATCGATCCCCGGCTCTGAGACCCAGTGGCCGGTGGGGGCGATGCCCATGAACTCCCCGCGGTGTGTCCCCCGGGCGACGTTGCGCACGACGACGCGATCACCCTCGGCAATCACGTCCTCGATGTTGTGCTGCCAATCCGGGAAGCCGGCATGAACCTGCACGATCCATCGCTTGAAGCCTTCCCGGCCCGGCGGCAGCCCCTGTGAGGGGCTGTGCTCCACGTAATCTTGGGCGATCAGCTCGTCGGCCAGGGTCAGGTTCCGGCCGTCGATGACCTCCTCAATGATCCGCCGGGCGACCCGCTTGTTCTCCTGGAGCTGCTCCTGGTGAAGCTGCTCCTGGTGAAGCTGCTCCTGGTGAAGCTGCTCCTGGTGAAGCTGCTCCTGGTGTGACGGCGACCGGCCCGACCCCGCCACACCTCCCGGCTCCACGGACTGCACCCCCACGGCACCTCTCTTGTAGTTGCGTTTCAGCCCAGCGGGGCAAGAGCCATGCCGTGCCTTCCCCTACCCTGCCTGGCGCCCGACCTCCCTGGATCTGGCCCGGGCCCCATCAACGCACGGGCCCCCGGCGGACTATAATCGCCACGCACCGGGCGCCGGCATAGGCGACCGGACATGACCTACGGGACAGACGCACACCAAGACGGTGCCGGGGAGCACGACGGCGCGTCGGGAGGAGACACGGGAGATGGTGTCGGCGGAGGTACGCGTCGCCAAGGCGCGAGTCGTATTCAAAGGACCCGGGCCACAGGTGAACGGATTGGAGGCCGTGCCGGAGGGGCTGTGGCTCTCCGACCAGCAGGATAACCGCACCTACCTCGTGGACTACAGCGGGAAGGTGCTCACCAGCTTCGCCAGCCCGGCGCGCAACGCCAGCGGGACGAGCTACGGCGCCGGATCGGTGTGGGTTGCCTCCAACGTCCGGCCCTCCATGGTCTTCCGGCACGAGCCACAGACGGGGCACTGCACGGCCGCCCTCCTGTTGCCCAACGCCGACCAGGGAGGGGTGCATGGCGTCCAGTGGCGCCCGTACGAGCCGGGCGAGCAGCCTCCACCGCCGCCCCCGGCCAGGTCGGAGCTCCATCCCAACGCCCCGGCGGGAAAGCTGAACGCCGGCCCCGGCGTCAGCGGGACGCTGTGGGTCACTCGCCCCGGGACCAAGGTGATCGACCACGTAGACGCCGAGACCGGCGAGGTCCTGGGCCAACTCCCCTTCCCCGCGGCCCGCGCCCACGGCCTCTTCTGGGACGAGCAGGACGGCACCCTTAACATCGTGGAGACGAACCATGGCCACGTCTACCGCATCGATCCGAAAACCGGCGAGGTGCGGGACGAGTGGCGCATCGAGGGCGCCGAGGTCCACGCCATGACCCGCAGCGCCGACGGACGCATCTGGGTCGGCGACGCGGCCACAAACGAGATCTCCGTCGTCGAGCCCTAGTGTGCCGTTACAGCTCAGCCGCAGGACGCTCCACGCTGGCGCCGGCCCGCCGGAAGGATTGGACGCGATGCGCTTTGCAGAAAGGACCGCAGCCAGAAGGGGCCAAAGACTGAAGCCGGCGGACCTGAGACAAGAGACAAGAGTCCCGGAATACCTGATAAGGGAGTAGACAATGAATCTGACGGAGGGGGCGCCCCGCAGTCCCTATGACGCCCTGGGCGGGATCACCTTTCTCCCCCGCACCATCGACAAGATGCGGGCCCACATCGCCGGCACGGCCGGGGAGTACAACGCCAAGGCCGGGTACAGCACCGCCCTCTTCGAGCTGTTTGGGGTGTCCGCGGACGAGTTCGAGCAGATCGTGCGGGACAACCCCACCGATGAGGGGGTCCTGCGGGCCGTGATGGCCCGCAAGCCACTCAGCGAGGCGGAGATCGAGGCCTGGAATCAGCGCTCCATGAATCGCACGCCGACGGACGACGCCGGCTGGGCGCGCCACTGGAAGATGCTCGAGGACG
The DNA here is from genome assembly GCA_030447525.1 of Chloroflexota bacterium. GTDB lineage: Bacteria > Chloroflexota > UBA11872 > UBA12225 > UBA12225 > JAUJOR01. The sequence goes on from JAUJOR010000021.1 coordinate 36,622, forward strand.
CCGGGTTCGGCGACCGCAAGGATATCCGGACGATGTACGACCGGCTCGACCTGGACGACGGACGCCAGGTCCCCATCGGGGGGCGCGCCCCCTCCTGAGCGCCCCGTCCTGAGCGCTCAGCCCCACGAGTGGTCTGTCACCCGATTCTTGTAGGGTAATCACCCGCTTGCAGGACGCTATTGGAGAGCTGTGACGGAGCGCTAGGCCCCGATTGTGCTGAGCAGATGCTCGGTGAAGGGGACTGCCTGCAGGCCCACGCTCACCTCGGCGTTGGCCGGGGCCCCGTCTTCAACGTGGAGTTGCGCCACCCCCTCGCCCAGGGTGACGCCGAGGGCTACCGGCCGGAGATTGAGGTAGCGGTCGGTGTAGGCCATGGTGAGGGAGAGGGGGTCATACATGCTCGTGGCGGTGCGCCCCGTCTGACGCAGGTAGAGGTCTAGCTGGTCGGCGGCCGCGCGGCAAGCGGGCGGGCCAGCGCGCAGGCGGGGGAGATCGGCCTTGCCGAGCCGGGCCTCGCAGGTGATCTCGAACGTCCCGATCTTGAGCCGGGCGCCGCTCTGGAGGACGATGCGGGTGGCCTGGGGGTCGCTATTGACGTTGTGCTCGCCGCGGGCCGCCTCGGGGCCGAGCCTTCCGCCCATGAGGACGACCTCCCGCACCTTGCCGGCCAGCTCCGGCGCCCGGCGGAAGGCGTCCCCGAGATTGGTCAAGGGCCCGATGGCCGCCAGCACCGGGGGCTCCGGCGCGGCCAGGATGCCCTCGATCAGCACCTCAACCGCGTCCCGGTTCACCAGCGCAGCGCCCAGGGCATCCCACTCCGCCGTGCCCGGCGGGACGACGAAGCCTTCGGCGGAGCGGATCACCGGCCCGGGGTGGCGTCCGGCGAGTGTCCGGGCGTGCCCGGCGACAACCGGCACGTCGTCCCTCCCCGCCAGCTGGAGGAGCTTGCGGGCAATGCGCGCCCGCTGCGCCGTGTCCCCGTAGACGGTGGTGACGCACTGCAGGGACAGTCGGGGCTCCAAGGCGGCCAGGAGGAGGGCAAAGACGTCGTCTACGTCGTCGCCGATGTCTGTATCGAGGAAGAGTGGGAGGGGCATGGCGCCCATTGTATGTCAGAGGGGACAGCTCAAGTGCCTGACCGGGGGACTGGCTCAGGCGCGGTAGTCCAGCGGCACCTCGACCGTGCCGCGCGGCGCCCCGTCGGCGGGACTGAACTCGAAGAGCACCAGCCTGACCGGCTGCGGCGCGACGCCGGTCAGGTCGACGTCAACGAGGAACCGCGCCCATTCGCAGCAGGTGGAGGCGTCGGCAGGGCCGCCTCGGAGCACCGTCCCATCGGCGGCGCGGACCTCCCAGCGGAACTGGGCCTCGAAGACGCGGGCGTCCCCAACGACACGGAAGGTGGGTCCCACGACGGCCCCCGCGTCCGGGACGAAGACGAGGATGCGATCGCTCCAACGGGGTACCCCGTGAGGCATGGCCGCCCAGTCCGGGACGAGCCCGTAGTCCTTGGCCACGTCGCCGCCATTGACCACCAGCACGTCTCCCGGCCGGGCGTACGGCGTGGCTAGCCGGTACTGCTGGAGGACGGCCCGCTGCAGACGCACAGCGGCGAAGGGGCCAAAGTCGACCACAGGCGACATCGGCAGGCCGAACAGCTCCAGCGGGTGGGGCGTGGCGCCGTAGGCGGCCCGCAGCCGCGGGAAGTCGTCTAGCACCGCCAGGTGGCGGGTCACCACCTCGTCCCACGGCAGCGCCGCATCGCCCGACCACTCGGCCGGCCGCGGCACTTGACGCTCGGCGAACAAGCGATCGTCTAGACCGCGATGGTGCAGCTCGTCGAAGACGTTGACGAAGGCGACGCGCCCGGTCTCGGGCCGCCATTGGAAGACACCCTTCTGCATCGCCTGCACCACGAAGCCGTCCCACTCGAAAGCTCGCGAGGCCGGGTAGCCCACCCCCGAGACGCCGCCGAGACGCTGGAATTCAGAGAAGAAGGCGGGACGGAGCGGCGGCGGGTCGCCCCAGGAAGACCAGGCCTCGTCGACGATGGCAAAGCCGGTGCCCCCGCTGCCCCCCGCGCCGTTTGCCTCGGTAAAGAAGCGCCCATTGGGCAGGTTGGTGGTAGCCGCCTCGGGCGCCCCCGGCGCCGCGCCGCGCGCCGGGGCGGGTCTCAGAAAGGGGGCCGCCGCCGCGGCCAGCGCCACGGCGGCGGAGCGCTGCACGGCGCCACGCCGGGTCACGTGAGCCAGGTGAGCTGGGTGGATCACTCCCATCGAACGCCTCCTATGTTGGTATCGAACGGCGCCGTGCCCTGCAGGTCTCGGGGGGCAGGGGGGGCACTCCCGGGAAAGTCCCATGGCACCAGGCTAGAAGCGTAGGCGACCGGCGCACCGCCACTCGCGCCGAGCGGCCTTGGCGAGTGAACCGAGGGGCGACGCGCCTATCGCGTCGCCCTTTCGGCCCGTGGGCCAAGCATGGCGGGGGCGTCGCTGCCCCGCGCCGCCTCAGCCCGGCCGCCTGCCCGGTGGGGACCTCCGTTCTGGAAGCGCAGCGCGGGCAGCCCGACGATGTCGACGGTGGCCGAGGCGATGCCAATGCCGGCCTCCTCGAAGGCCGTGAGGATGTCGCGCTTCATGGCGTCTTTCACGTCACGGCGCCGCGCTCCTGAACGACGAAGCGTACGGTCAACCTCCAGCCAGTTGTCGGTGAGGTGGTAGTACACCTTTGGCTGAGTGGTGGTCGCCTGCACGACGTAGCGTCATGCCAGGGCGTGGAACGCGTCGCCGACCGTGTCGGCAGCGTCCCCCGTCTGGCGTTCGGGCGCCAGGAGATCCGCTCGGCGCGCCCACGGTCGGCGCTGTAGGGATGGGGAGGCTGAGCCTCCTCCCAGAGGTACGGGAACTCGCGCGTGTAGTTGTAGACCGGTTCGTCGAAGATCTTGGCGTTGCTCACCGTCACCACGCGTCCCGTACTGGCGCTGCGCACCAGACCGCCGGGTCGGCCCTCGGACCGCCGGCGGGCTGGCCCATCTCCATGATGGTGGTCTGGGTGAAGCCCAGACCAATCACATCCCCGCGTACGCCTACGCGCGGCGATGCGGTCGCCGACGCCAAACGTCTGGCCACGCAGGATCACAAAGTAGCCGGCCACGGCGGTGACCACCCGCTGCAGGGCGAAGGCCAGCCCGGCGGTGACCAGCCCGAGGGCCGTAGCCAGGCGGGCCGGATCGTCGAACCAGACCGAGAGCAGCCCAAGGATGAGGACGAGCGTCGTGGCCAGGTTGATGCCCTGGCGCGTCCAGAACCGCAGCACCTCCTTGCGACGCCCGCGGAAAGCCAGGCGCACCAGGGCGTGGACGACGCGACGCACGGCGTAGACGAGGGCGACGAATGCCAGCGTCAGCAGCAGCTTCTGCCCGTTCTCTGGGTTGACGCCGACGAGCCTGATCCCCAAGACCTCCACGAGTACGCTCCCTGTGCGATCTCCGACGCCAGAGGCCTAGATGCGCGCCTCCGGCAAGGTGAACATTGTCACCTCCGAGGGTAGAACAGGCGGATGCACACCAGGCTGAAGCCGATCTCCACAACGCCGCGCGAGCCTCCTGCCTGGGGTTGTCCCTCCAGTTGATGGAGTGGTCGATCTCTCAACGCCGGCCGCGGCCCCACGTCGAAAATCACGGTCGAAGATCACGTCAGCGGGTGGAGCGCAGGGGCTGGTGCCCTGTGGTGGCCTCGCCGGCCGGCGCAGGGACGGGGACGCCCGAGGAGCGCCCAGCCGACGGAGCCGGCGCTCAGCGACGCCAGGATGCCGAGGGCGGCGAGCCTGTGCCTCGTCGCCGAAGGCCAGCGTGGCGATGAACAGGGACATGGTGAAGCCGATCAAGCCCAGCCAGGTCGCGCCGTATACGTGGCGCCAGGTGGGTGACCCTCGGGCAGGGCGGCCAGCCCGGCGCGCGCCGCCAGCCAGGCGGTCGCGGTGATCCCCACCTGCTTCGCTCCAGGATGAGCCCGGCGAAGACCCCAGGGCCACCGGATCGGCGTAGGGCCACCGCGCGGATGTCGCCGCCCAGCGTCACGCCGGCGTTGGCCAGGGCGAACAGGGGCATGATGCAGAATGCCACCCACGGGTGCAGGGCGTGCTCCAGGCGGTGCAGGGGGGTCTGGACGTGCTCGCAAGCTTCCTCCAACGCCAGGACGGCCGTCTGCTGCCCCTCGGCAATGAAGCTGGCGCGGGCCCCCTGCCCCCCGTCCCCGGCAGCGCCGGGCGCCCGCCGTCGCTCGCAAAGTCGCCCAGGCACGCCCGGCCGTGGGCCAGGAAGGCGCCGGCGTCGATGCGGGCGCGCGCCGGGATGGTCATGGCCAGGAGGCTCCCGGCCACGGTGGCGTGGACGCCCGACAGCAGGACTGCCAGCCACAGGCCCAGGCCCAGCGCCTCGTAGACCAGCGGGGTGCGCACCCCCAGCCGGTTGGCGGCTACGAGCACCGCCAGGAACGAGGTCACGCAGTCGCGAGGCTGGCCCAGGAGACTGGCTGGTGTAGAAGAGGGCGATGACGAGCACGGCGCCGATGTCGTCGATCACGGCCAGGGCGGTCAGGAACACCTTGAGGGCCAGCGGACGCGCCGGCCGAGCAGCGCCAGGACGCCCAGGGCAAAAGGCGATGTCGGTCGCCATGGGGACGCCTTGCCGGCGGCGCCTCGACCGCCGGGATCCATCAGGGCGTAGATGCCCGCCGGCACCAGCATCCCTCCAACTGCGCGGCGATAGGGACGCCTGGCGCAGCGACGCCGATTTCCCCACCAGCACCTCGCGCTTGATCTCCAGGCCAACGACGAAGAAGATCGCCATGAGCCCGTCGTTGATCCAGTGCTGCAGCGTCCTCCGAGAGCGTGAAGTCGCCGATGCCGACCGTCAGCGGGGTGTGCCAGAGGGCGTGGTAGGAACCGGCCCACGGGGAGTTGGTTCACCCCAGCGCCAGCACCGTAGCGCGCGAGAGCAGCACCTCGCCCGAGGCCTCCAGATGCGCGAACTCCCGGAACGGTCGCAACAGGCGCTCGATCGGCGTCGTTGCGCCTCCCGCGCCGGCCGGTGTCCGTTTGGCACCGCCGGCGTCACTGCCATCTCCACTCCATGCTCCTCTCCACTCCTGCTCCCGGTGCGGTGGCGCACTGATTGGTCCCGATCGGGACCAATCGGCCGAGACCAATCGGCGCACCCCACGGGAAAGCCTACCGGGCATGGCAGCAGAGCGCCTGCACCCGCCCCGGCGGGCCGGAGCCGTCAGTGTCGCATAGGCCAGGCGCGGGAGGGACGATCTGGGCGACGCCTCGCTGGCCGGGAGCCGGCAGCATCCTGGCCTGGTCGCTGCGCTGCTACCTGACGCTCGCCGACGCGTGGGGCGGGCCTGCGGTGTGAGGTGCAGGCAAGGCTGTAGCGCTCCACCGCCAGCGTGCCACCCGCGCCGCCTCCGGCGTGTCTGTCGTCCCCGTCGGGTCGCGCCTGGCACTAGAGTAACCGGCGCACGTGCAGGCGCACGCAGGATAGAACAAACGTTACGATTGTGGTAGGAGGGTTGAGGGCATGGCAGCAGACATCCTGGGCGTCGTGACGCAGCCGTTGGTCGTCGTGCCTTCGCCGCCGGCCCGCTCCCAGCAGGGCCGAGGCCCGCCGTCTTCCCTGGCTTCGGCATTGCCGGCGTCCTGGGCAGCGTCGCCCTGGGGGCCGGGCTGCTCCTGGCCCTCGCCGGCGCCGGGAGCGTCGCGCGGGCTGTGGAGCGGGGCCGCCGTCGCCCCGCGCGCCTCGTCCCACGCGGGGGCCGGAGCGCTGCTGCTGCGTTTGGCCCCCGTCACCCGGCTCGGGCCCGGCCTTGTCACCAGCGACCGCGTCGGCGCCGGGCGGCCGCCCCCGCCGGGCCGAGTCCCAGCGCGAGCCCCAGCGAGCGCCCCGGCTCCCTGCGGGGGGCGGCGTGGCCCTGTCTGATCTGCGCCCAGCCGGCTTCGCCCGCGTCGACGGCCCGCCGGCGCCGCGCGGGTGGACGTCGTGACCGGCGGCGAGTACGTCACCGCCGGGGAGCCGGTGGAGGTGGTTGCCGACGAAGGCTATCGCCGTCGTGCGGCGCCTGGACACCCAAGGAGCGCTCTAGTATGGAAGGCGTGTTGATCACCTTTGCCGTGCTCGCCGTCGCCCTTATAGGCTTCCTCTCCTTCCTGTTGTACTTCGTCCCCGTGGGGCTATGGATCACCGCCGTCTTCTCCGGCGTGCGGGTGGGACTGGGGACCTTTGGTGGGGATGCGCCTGCGCAAGGTCAACCCGGGGGAGATCGTCCGCCCCCTGATCAGCGCCACCAAGGCCGGGCTGACCTGGACATCGGCCAGATGGAGGCCCACTCCTGGCGGGCGGGAACGTGGCCCGCGTCGTCACCGCCCTCATCTCCGCCGACCGGGCGAATATCGAGCCTGCCCTGGAAGCGAGCCACGGCCATCGACCTGGCCGGGCGCGATGTCCTGGAGGCCGTCCGGGTGAGCGTCAATCCCGTGGTAATCCAGACGCCCTGCGTCGCGGCCGTGGCCAGAGACGGTATCCAGGTCATCGCCGTCGCCCGGGTGACGGTGCGGGCCAACATCGAGCGCCTGGTGGGCGCGCCGGCGAAGAGACCATCATCGCCCGCGTCGGTGAGGCACCGTCTCGTCCATCGGCTCGGCCGCGAGCCACAAGCAGGTGCTGGAGAATCCGGACGCCATCTCGAAGTTCGTCCTGGAGCGGGGGCTGGACGCCGGGACGGCCTACGAGATCCTTTCTATCGACATCGCGGACGTGGACGTGGGGCGCAACATCGGGGCCGGCCGCAGACCGACCAAGCCGAGGCGGACAAGAAGATCGCCCAGGCCAAGGCCGAGGAGCGGCGGCAATGGCCGTGGCCGAGGAGCAGGAGATGCGCGCCCGCGTCGTCGAGGCCGAGGCGGAAGTACCCCGGGCCCTGGCGGAGGCCTTCCGCGCCGGGCGGATCGGCGTCCTGGACCACTACCGCATGGAGAACGTCCGGGCGGACACGACCATGCGCCGGGCCCTGGCGCTGGAGGACGGGAACGGGTCACCGGACACCCGCCAGGCACCGTAACAATGGACGGGCTCGGCCGCAGACGCCAGCCCCTGGAAACTGCCAGCCTGGAGGGGACAGCCTGCGCGCCGGGCGGGGCGCCGCCCGGCCCGGCCCAGGCGCCGGGGCGTTGCCCACCGAGGCCCCCCCGCCGGGCACCCCCCGTAGGGTACGGCGGCCCCTGATGACGCGGTCAGACCTGCGCCGGGCGTTCCTCCTCCAGGCCATCATCGGTCCCCCTAGAGGGCTTGAGGGCGAGGATCAGCCATAGGTGCCCGCCGGGTAGTCGCCCGCAGGGTAGTGGCCCACCGGGTGCGCGAGTGCACCGGCAGTGTCCGCACTGCGTCCTCCGGTACCGATCAGCTCCCGCCTCAGGCCCGCGGGCCCTGGCGCTGCACCGACCTTCTCCGGGGCAACCAGCTCCTTCTAAGGAGTATCCTAGGTGAACGCGACGGCGTCTGGGGCTGCTCTGGGTCGCGGCACCCAACCAGGTGGGCGCTGCCGAAGCGGGTTTCATGTCTGAGGAGCGGAACGTGGAACGGCGCCGAGTCGTCATCACGGGGATGGGGTCGATCAACCCGCTGGCCCATTCGATGGCGGCGACGTGGCCCCGGCTGGTGGCGGGGGAGTCGGGCATCGCCCGCATCACCCACTTCGACCCCGTAGAGCTGGGGCTCAAGACGCACGTCGCCGGCGAGGTGAAAGGGTTCGATCCCGCCAACCACATGGACGCCCGCACGGCGCGGCGCATGGACCGCTTTTGCCAGCTGGCCGTGGGGGCGGCGAACGAGGCCATCGCCGAGTCCGGGCTGACGATCAACGAGGGCAACCGTGACCGCATCGGGGTGCTCTTCGCCACCGGCGTCGGCGGGCTGACCACGATCGTGGAGCAGGAAGCGATCCGGCTGGGGAGGGGACCGCACCGGATCAGCCCGCTGAGCGTGCCGATGCTGATGCCGAACGCCGCCGCCGGGTACATCGGTCTGCAGCACGGCATCCGCGGGCTGGGCATGGCCCTGGCTTCGGCCTGCGCCTCGAGCAACGACGCCATGGGTATGGCCCTGGCGGCCATCCAGCTCGGCTGGGTCGACACCGTCGTCACCGGAGGGGCCGAGGCCATCGTCGTCCCCATCGCCGTCGCCGGGTTCAACCAGGCCGGGGCGCTTTCCACGCGCTATAACGACACCCCTGAGCGGGCCAGCCGCCCCTTCGACAAGGAGCGCGACGGCTTCGTCATCGCCGAGATGGGTACGGCCCTAGTGCTGGAGACGCTGGAGGGGGCCCGCCAGCGCGGGGCGCACATCTGGGCCGAGCTGGCCGGGTACGGCGCCTCGATGGACGCCTTCCACATCACCTCCCCGCCACCGGACGGGAACGGGGCGGTGCGGGCGATGCAGGCCGCCCTAGACAACGCCGGCCTCTCGGCGCAGGGGATTGATTACATCTCCGCCCACGGGACGGGCACGCCCATCAACGACCCCATCGAGACGCAGGCGATTAAAGTCGTCTTCGGCGAGCGTGCCCCGGCCATCCCGGTCAGCTCGATCAAGAGCATGGTGGGACACTCCGCCGGGGGCTGCGGCGCCCTGGAAGCGGCCGCCCTGGCTTACTCCTTCCAGGAGGGCATCGTCCCCCCCACAATCAACTACGAGCACCCCGATCCGGAGTGCGACCTGGACTACGTCCCTAACCGAGCGCGCCACGTGACAATCGGCGCCGCCCTCTCCAACAACTTCGGCTTCGGCGGCCACAACTCTTGCATCGTCCTGCGTCGCATCGAAGA
>JAUJOR010000021.1:45601-84626 GCA_030447525.1 Chloroflexota bacterium
CTAAGCATCGAAGACTAAGCATCGAAGACTAAGCATCGAAGACTAAGCATCGAAGACTAAGCATCGAAGTCTAACGTCGCAGACTAGCGAGGAAGGGATGGGCCGCTACTTCGAAGAGCTGGCCGAGGGAGAGACGTTCTCCAGCCGCCCTCGGGTGGTCACCCTGGAGGACGTGGAGGCCTTTGCCCGCCTCACCGGCGACGACAACCGCTTGCATACGGACGACGCCTTTGCCCGCGCCGCCGGCTTCGACGGGCGCATCGCCCACGGCGCCCTGGTAGTCAGCCTAGCCACCGGACTGGCCTGGTCGACCGGCATACTCACCGACACTACCCTGGCCTTCCGGTCGATCGAAGACTGGAAGTTCACCGCCCCCGTCTACCCCGGGGACGAGATCACCCTGCGCGGTCGTATCGCCGACCGACGCCCCCTACCCCGCGCCGGGGCCGGCCTGGTGCGCTTCGCCCTCGAGGTAGTCAACCAGCGGGGCCAGGTGGTCAGCGGGGGGAGTCTGCGCATGCTGATGCGCATGCATGGCCACTCGTGAAGGCCACGCGGTCACCGGGCTCGGGCGCGAAGCGATAGGGCATCCCGCGCTGAGAGACTGTGTATGAATGGTGTGGCACGCTTGGGGTATGCCCCAGCCACGCTACCCCAGCGATCTGGGCGATGCCGAGTGGGCCCCCCTCGAGCCGCTGCTGCCCTTCTGGAGCATTGCCTCACCTGTCGGCGCCCCACGACTCCCCCCCAGAAGTGCCGGCAACCTGCCTGCCGGCGTGACGCTGTCTATCCGCCTCGTACAGCAGGATGGATGCGGCACAGGCGACGTTGAGCGAGTCAGCTGCCCCACGCACGGGGATGCGTACGAGCACATCGCAGAGATCTCCGTACGCGCGGCTCAGCCCGCGCGTCTCATTGCCCATTACCAGGCGTAGCTCGGCTAGCTCACGTCCAGACGGCGAGCCACGTCGAGGGCGCCGCCGGGTCGCAGCGCCCGCGCCAGCATCCCGAGCACCTGCGCCCGGCTCGCGCCGCCGTTGGACGTGTCGAGGAGCGCCGCGCCCATCGCCGGCGACGACCCGATAGACCGCCGTGTTCCAATCGGCGCCCAGCGGGAGGAACGCGATCTCGGCGGCGTGGAGGGCGTACTCCCCGCGTAGCGCGGCGGCGAGGGCCTCGTCGGGCAGGTCGGGCTTCTCGAGCACACGTCCAGTATCAACGATCACCGCCGATGCCGGCCGGCTCGACCACGTGCTCGCCGGGAGCGCCTTCGCCGTCCGGCTGTTCAACGGCGCGTTCTCCTGCCTCTCTCTGAACCCTCACCTGGACACTAACTGGGTGATCGACTACCTGGCCGGACGCACCGCCGCTGTGCAGCTGCTGACCGGCAGTGGGCGTATGATCAGCGCCCCGCCGTCTTGCCACGGTAGTACAGTGGTAGTGCACAGATAGCACATACGAGGAGCAGAGTCATGAACCCCCGGCTAAAGCCGGGAGCTTGCCTCTACCCCGGACGGGGATACCGTCAGGAGCGATGCGTGCGGCAGCATGACGGCTGCCCGGCCCAGAGCACGAATGTTCTGCGCCGCGATGGTGTCTGCCTCTCCCTCCAGGCCGCAGCCAACGCACCGAAAGCGGGCTTGCGTTGGGCGATTGGCCTTGTCGATCAGACCGCACACGGGACATGTCCGACTGGTGTTGCGTGGGTTGACAGCGACCACCTTCACGCCAGCCAGCGCGGCCTTGTACTCGACGAAGGAACGAAGCTGGGCGAAGGCCCAACCGTGCAACACACGACGCTGTGCCTGGGGAGCCCGTATCCGATCACGGAGGGCCTTCAAATCTTCCAGCGCGAGGGCACGGTGGGTGGAGGCGGCGTTCTGCACGAGCTGCTTGGAGAGGATATGGTTGACGTTGGCCTGGAAGCGCTGCTCCTTCCGACGCCGCTGCTTCAGCAGTCGCTTGGCGGAACGGGTGCCTTTCGCCTGAAGACGTTGCCGCAGGCGGTGGTACCGACGACGAATACCAGTGCAGACGGCGCCGGCGTACAGGCTTCCGTCACTATCCGCCGCCAGGTTGACGATGCCCAGATCGAGGCCCAGGACATCCTGAGGGATACCGGGCTCGGGCGTGGGCACCTCGGCGGTGGCGTACAGGAAGAACCCCCTCGTCTGGGGCTCATAGACGAGATCGGCCTGGCCCTTGAGCCGATCCACCAGCGTCCGTTGGTACTCGCCCACCAGGAAGGGCACGACGATCCGTCCGCTGAGCGTCGCCAGCGAGACGCGATCCAGGCCCACTATCCGACTGTTGCGCTGGTCATAGACAATGGCGCCGTGGGGCTTGAACGTCGGTCTGATCTTCTTGTCGCGCTTGTACGCGTCGCAGACTTTGGCCAGCACGCGGACAGCCATCTGCGCCCCAAGCCCGAAGTCTGCCCGCAACTGAGCGTAGTAGCGCCGCTGCACGAGGTACTTGTTGGCGGTTCGATCTCCGAATGCCTTGCCGGCCAGCCAGTCACAGGCCGCATTGAACCGCTCCATGGTGACCAGCAGGGCAGCGGCCTGCTCGGGAGTAGGCGCCAACTTGAGCTTCGCGACCAACTTCACGTGGAGAGTGTACCATAGTACTTAGAAGGAGGTCGTCTAATGAAAAGTACGCGTCGTGTCCGCATTCCTCTGCCGGCTCAAGCCGGCAGCATCCTGCGGAGATTTTGGTGATGCCGGTTCGGGCAGTGGACTTCGTGCTGCTGAGTGTGTCGGGCACCCAGCGGTCTGTGGGGTTCTATCGCGATACGCTGGGTCTGGCGCCGGGGGCCGAGTGGCCCCCGCACTGGTACGAGTTCGAGGCCGGTGGGACGACGATCGCCATTGGGAAGCCGCCCCCGGAGGCGCCGCAGCCGCCGTATCAGGGGGGTATCTCGGTCGCCCTCGCCGTGCCAGACGCCAGGGCCATGCTGGAGGAGCTGCGCGCCAAGGGGGTGACCGTCGTCCAGGAGGTGCAGGAGACGCCGGTCTGCTTCATGGGCCTGATCGCCGACCCGGACGGCAACCTGCTGTGGCTGCACCAGCGTAAGGACGGCAGCGCCGGCTAACGCCGCGGAGCGCGGCGGACGGCGGGCGCTGCACGGTGCTTGCCCCCCGGGGCATACTAACGGCGGGCATGACAGACGCCGAAGGAGAGTACAAGAATGGCCGCAGAGACGAGACTGCCGAACGATCAGTGGGATGGGGGCATCGCCGAGGGGGAGTGGAAGCCCCGGCCGCGGACTGTCGTCGTCGGAGGCGTGGAGTGGCTGGCGCGCATGAGCGATAAGGCCCGCGCCAAGGCCAAGGGAACCATCGGCGACTATATCTATCCCTGCCCGGCCGACAAGCGCTTGCTGCAGGCGCTGGAGCTCGAGCCGGAGGTCTTTATGGACATCGCCACCAAGGCCAGCAACGACGACGACGTGGTGGCCGGTGTCAAGGCCAAGAGCCCTACCATGCAGTCGGGCACCTTCTCCTTCTCGATGAACACCAAGTAGCGCAGAAGTCCAGGTAGGACGGCGCCGCCACGTCTCAGGCGGCGCCCCCGCGGCGGCGTACTTCGGGCCTGCCGGACCCGCGCTGCTCGGCCCGATCTACCGGCGACCACCCCGGAGGACCGGCCGGCTCAACGCCAGTCCAGCAACACCCCCAGGTGCTCGGCTGGAGCCTCAGCCAGGCAGGCGAATCCCTCCGGCGCTCGGGTGCCGGGGAGGCGGTCGGTCACCAGGGGGGCGAGACGCAAGGAGCCATCCCGCACCAAGTCCAGGGCGATGGCCATGTTCTTGGTCGTGGTAAAGGGGTTCCAGAAGGTGGCCAGCGGGGGATGAGAGGCGGGGCTGTGCGCCCCGACGATGGTCAGGGCCTTGCGGTGGACGTCGCCGTAAGGGTCCCACTCCGCCACCACCCCCCGCGTGCTCCCCAGCAGGATGACCCGCCCCCCATGGGCGGCCAGCTTGAGGGCTGTGACCACCGGCCCAGGTGCGCCGGTGGCCTCCACCACGACGCGCGGCCCGTCGTCCCCGGACGCGTCACGCACGGCGGCGATCAGGGCATCTTCGTCGCCGGCGGCGCGGACGTCAATGGTCTGCTCCGTCCCCGTGGCCCGGGCGATGGCCAGCCGAGAGGCCAGGGAGTCAAGGGCCAGCACCGGCCGCGCCCCGTTGATCCGGGCAAACTGGGCGGCGAGCTGCCCCACCAGCCCCTGACCCATCACCGCCACGGGCTCGCCAATCTGGACCTGCCCCAGACGCACGCCGTTGAGGGCGATGGCCAGCAAGGAGGCGAAGGCCCCCCATTCCGAGGCCACCTCGTCCGGCAGCGGGACGAAGGTACGCTCAGCCTTGACCACCGACCACGAGGCGTGCGGCGCCGCCCCCGCCACTCGCTGCCCTACCTTCCAGGCGGTGACCCCCGGCCCCACCTGGCGCACCGTGCCGGCAAAGGAATAGCCGATCGGCATCGGGCGCTCGCGGTCCCCGCGTCCAAAGCGGGTCAGGCCGCGGATGGTGGCCACCTCCGTCCCGGCGGAGATAAGGGTGTGCTCCGCCTGGAGGAGCATTTCGCCCGCTCCCGGCGGGGCCAGCTCCACGTCCTGCACCTCCACCGTGTTGAGCCCGGTCATGACCACCCGTTGCGCTCGCACGGCTCCCTCCCCGCTTCCGTCTCAGGTCCTAAAGTCTCACGCCGGCGGCAGCCTGGCCCCGGCCGGTACACACGACCCGGCTGCCTACGTCCACCGGGAGGGGTGATCCATGCCGGGAGGGAAGACGCCGCCCTGCGCCCCCCTGGGCACCCCTGGACGTCCCTCAGCGATCAGCGGGCGACGTCGAAGGTGACCTGGGCGCGGACGACGACGGTCAGCTCGCCGGGCGCGATCCCTTCGGCCGCGCCACCTCCGAGGCCCCCGGCCGCCCGCGGCGCCGGCGGGCCATAGGGCTGCTCGACGATGGCTCGCACGCCGGTGATCGTCAGACCGGCGGCGCCCGCCGCCGCCTCGGCCTTGGGGCGCGCGGCGGCGATGGCCGTTACCAGGGCCTGCCGGCGCAGGGCGCTGTCGTCGCGGATGCCGAAGCTCAGCCCCTGCACCGACGTCGCCCCCGCCTCTATGGAGGCGTCCAGCAGCGCCCCCACCTGGGCCACGTCCCGCGCCTGGGCGGTGATGCTGGCGTTGCCCCGGTAGCCCCGGACGGCAGTCGGGTCCGGCGGCCCCTCGCGCGTGGGGGCCTGGATGGGGAAGACGTTCAATCCGCTGGTCTGGACATCCCCTTCCGGCACTCCCCGCTCGCGCAGGCGCTGCACCACCCGCTCGGCCCCTTCCCGCGTCCGGCTGAGGGCCTCGGCCGGCGTCTGGGCGGTGACTTCCACGCCCAGGCGGATCGTCGTCGTATCCGGCTGGGCCGTGGCCGACCCGTCGCCGATAACGGTGATGCCGGACGCCTCGGGGGTCTGCAGCTCCTGGGCCAGTGCCCGGGGCACGTCCAGGCCCCACCCGGGAGACGCCCCCCCCACTGCGCCCCACGCTAACAAAGCCCCCAGCGCCAGGGGGGCGACGAGCCTGCCAGTCCCGCGCAGCGCCCGACCAGCTCCCCAGCCCTTGGGGAACGACCCTCCCACCCCCATCACGTCCCTCATCCGTGCATCTACCCTGTCCATCACGTTGATCACTGTAATCCTCCCCCCAAGGGACAACGGCGCCACCGGCCGGCCAGTTACGTCGGCCATGGCTCCAGGGGTTATGTATAGTAGCGCCCATATGGCCGGCCGCCCGCAGCACTACCCCGACGCTGCGCCCGCCGACCTCCCCACCGCCGACCGCTGGGAGGCCTTTCTCCACTGGGCGCAGCGATTCTACGCCTCTCGCGGGTTCGGCGAGACCGAGCTAGGGACGACGCTGCACGTCTCCGAGCGGCTGCGCCGGGCGCGCGGGGCGCTCCTGGCCGGCTCGAAGACCTGGCCCACCCTGCTGGAGCGCGCCTTTGGGGCGCCCAACGACCTTACCGCCCGCCCGGCGCAGGGACGCTTCTTGACCTGGTGCGCCCACCACCCCGTGCCGGCGCAGGAGGCCCTGCAAGCCCTGTGGCGTGACGCCCCGCGTGATGCCCCGTCGCCGGCCACGGAGGGACCAGGCGAGCGCATCAGGGACTTTCTCGCCCGGGCCGCTCCCGGCGTTCCAGGGCGCCCGCGAGGACGGGTGGCGGGGGACGGGGAGTCAAGCCGGTCGGCCGGGGGGCGCTTGAACCTGGCGTCGTTCCTGCTCATGGCCATCGACCCCACGCGCTTCCCGGTGTACGAGGCCCAGCATTTCCGGAGTGGCTATGCCCTTACCGGCGCCTCACCGCCCCCGCCGGACGCCGACGAAGGGGCCATCTACGACCACGCCCTGGCCTTGCTCGACCGGCTGATTGCCGGGGCGCAGCGGACCGGCCTGGCCCTGAGCCACCGGCTGCACGCCGCGACGGCGCTGCGCTGCGTCACGCGGGGCGAGCCCCCCGCCGAGTGGACGGCGCTGGAGCGGGCGGCCTTCCGACGCTACCACGCCCAGGAGGGGCGGGGCGCCGGGCGTCCCGTCAGACCGGCGGCCGGGCGGCGCCGCCCGGCGCCAGAAGGGGCAGCCATGCCCTTTGGGCCACCGCCGGCACCGTTCGGCGCCACCGCCGCCGAGGCCCCCCCACGCCCCTCCCTCGCCAGCCTCGCCGACGCCCTCCTCTTTCCCGAGCACGACCTGATCAAGATCGAGCGCTTGCTGGCGGACAAGGGGCAGTGCCTTTTCTACGGGCCCCCAGGGACGGGGAAGACCTACGTCGCCCGCGCCCTGGCGACGCACTTCGCCGGGGGCAGCGCCGAGCCCGAGGGCGGTGCGGGGCTCGAGGGAGGGGGCGCCAGGCCCGCCAGGGGCGAGGCGCGGGTAGACGTGGTGCAGTTCCACCCTTCCTATGCCTACGAGGACTTCGTCGAGGGCTACCGCCCCCGGCTGATCCGCGGGCGACCGGGCTTCGAGCTGGTGGATGGGCCCCTGAAGCGCCTCGCCCGGCGGGCCGAGCAGGCCCCCCAGCAGCGCCACGTATTGGTGATCGACGAGCTGAACCGGGGGAACGTGGCCAAGATCTTCGGCGAGCTGTACTACCTCCTGGAGTACCGCGGCCAGAGCATTACCTTGCAGTATTCCGGGGAGCCGTTCCGCCTGCCGCCGAACTTGTGGATCGTCGGGACGATGAACACCGCCGACCGCTCGATCGCCATCGTCGACCTGGCCCTCCGCCGGCGCTTCTACTTCGTGCCCTTCTTCCCGGACGAGCCCCCGGTAGAGGGCCTGCTGCGCCGCTGGCTGGAGCGCCACCACCCCCGGCTGATGTGGGTCGCCGACGCCGTCGACCGGGCCAACCGCCGTCTCGAGGACCGGCATACGGCCATCGGGCCGAGCTACTTTCTGCGCCCCGACCTGACCGCGGAGTGGGTCGACCTGATCTGGGAGCACGCCGTCCTCCCCTACATCGCGGAGCAGTTTCCGGATGACCCGGCGGCCCTCCAGGACTTCGCCCTGGCCCGCCTCCGCCCCCCCGATCGCCCCCTGCTGGTGGCGGAGGGTCGGGGACGCTACGGGCGCCGGCCACCTCCCACCGGCGAGACGGCAAGGGGCGCAAGGGGTGCACAAGGCCAGCCGCCGGCACGCCCGCGGGAGACCTGATCCCCCTTCTCCGGCGAGCGTCGCCGGCAGGCAGTGCCGGCAGGTGCAGAGCGAGGGGGGCCATACACCAGAAGGGGGATCTACACCAATGGGGAAGTCCTTCATAGATGCCCCAGGATGCTCCAGGTGACAGCTGGGCGAAGGAGCGTCCCGGGCGCGCTGAGCGGGGAGAGGGTGCGTCATCTCACACTGGTGGAGCACCAGACCCTCCCCGGCGTGCCCCTCTCCCCTGAGGAGCGTGACACCCTGCGCCGGGTGGCCCCTTCCGTGGCCGTCACGCCGGCGCCCGGCTGTGAGGGGGCGTTCGATCTGACGCCGGGCTCCTGGGTGGGGGCGATCAATCTGGGCCGGCTGACCATCGAGATCCGCCCCAAGCTCCCCATCGGCCAGCTCCTCTTCCTCCTCTCATACGCCGTCGATCCGCGGCGCTGGGAGGAGACCCCCTTCGACTTCGCGCCCGGGGCGACCCTGCTGGAGGCGACCGTGCCGGCCTTTTTGGCCCAGGTGCGCCGCGCCGTGCGCCGGGGTCTGCTGCACGGCTACCGGGCGCTCGAGACGGCCCTCCCCGGCATCCGCGGGCGCGTGCGCGTCGAGGCCCAGGTGCGCCGGCACTACGGGCTGTTCCCACCCATGGAGGTGCGTTACGACGAGTTCACGGCCGACGTGGAAGAGAATCGGCTGATCAAGGCCGCTCTCCTGCGTCTGGGGCGGCTCCCCTGGCGCTCAGCCGCGCTCAGGGGCGCCCTGCGTGCCACCACCACCCTGTTCGCCGAGGTGCCCCACGTGCACTACCAGCCGGCGGCCCCGCCTGCCGTGCGCTACGGCCCCTTGAACAGGCACTACCGCCCGGCCGTCGAGCTGGCCCGCTTGATCTTGCGCGCCACCGCCTTTGACCTGCGCCACGGCCGGGTCGTGGCATCCACGTTCCTGGTGGACATGAATGGGGTGTTCGAGGACTTCGTCGTCGTCGCCCTGCGCGAGGCGCTAGGACTGACCGCCCAGGCATTTCCCCAGGGGGCCTCCGGGAAGGAGCTCCTGCTCGACCGGGCGGGGGAGGTGCACCTCCGGCCGGACCTGTCCTGGTGGGACGGCGACAGCTGCACCTTTGTCGGCGACGTCAAGTACAAGCGCACCCGCGCCCCCGGGATCGAGCACCCTGACCTGTACCAGCTCCTGGCCTACACCGTCGCCACCGGGGTGCCCGGCGGCCTGCTCGTTTACGCCGCCGGGGAGGCCGAGCCGGTCAGTCACGAGGTGGCCCCGGGTGGGGCGGGCGCGGGGGGGCAGCGAGTCGACGGGGCGCGAGATGCCGGCGCCATCGACCGCGCGGTGCGCCAAGGCCCCGTTGGCGGGGCCAGCACCCCATGGGAGAAACAGCTCCAGGTCACCGCCCTCGACCTGGCCGGCTCCCCGGAGCAGATCCTGCGGCAAGTGCGCACCCTCGCCCAGCGCGTCCGCCGCCTCCGTCACCTGGCGCTCTGCGGCCCCACGAGCGACCAGGTGTCAGGCACCAGCCCGCCCGGCTAAGTCTGCGCCGGCATGTTTGTGTGGTGCCGCCTTTGACGGGCTTCGCCTGTGCACTGCATGAACGTACCGGCTGGTATCCGGCCGGCACGTTTCGCCGTCTAGCCATCCTTACCGGCCGCGATCCGTGCATGAACGTACCATCCGGTATCCGGCCGGTACAGAGAGCACGCCGGCCTACCGGCGATGCGTACACTGTCTGGGAATGAGCGCCAGCGAGCCCTTGATCCGCTGGGATTGGGTGTCGAACAACTCGAGCCTGATCTGGCAGCGCCTCGTCGAGCATCTGATCTTGACCGGGATCGCCGTGGCGGCGGGGCTGCTTATCTCCTTCTTCCTGAGCCTGCTCATCCGGCGCCGCGCCGGGCTCTACGGCCCGGTGACCTGGGCGACGGGGGCGCTGTACAGCATCCCCAGCCTGGCCTTGTTCGCACTCTTGATCCCCTTTACCGGGCTGTCCCTGCTCACGGCCGAGATCGGGCTGGTGAGCTACACCCTGCTTATCCTCACCCGGGCCATCGTCGGCGGACTGCGCGGGGTGCCCGCGGACGTGCGGGAAACGGCCCTGGGGATGGGCTATACCCCCGGGCAGATGCTCTGGCGCGTGGAGCTCCCCCTGGCCATCCCGGTGATCATGGGCGGACTACGCGTCGCTACCATCACCACCATCGGGTTGGTCACCGTCACGGCCCTGATCGGCCAGGGGGGCGTGGGGGCCTTTATCCTGGAGGGGATACAGCGCTTCTTTAGCACCCCCTTGATCGTGGGGGCCGTCCTCTCGGTCCTCCTGGGAATCACGGCCGACGTGCTGCTGGTGCGCCTGCAGCGGCGCATCACCCCCTGGACACGATGAAGTCCCAGGTCTCGAGACCAGGGTTTCCGGTCTCCGGTCCGGCGGGGCGAAACCGTAGCCCGCTGGCGTGGCAGCCGCCGGGCTGCGGGGGGCAGACAGATCGGCCGTACAGCTCGTGTTACGCTGAAGTATGCGGCATCGCCGGCATGACTGCATGACTGGAGGAGAGGCGAAGGGATGCCCGTCCCAGGGATGGCCGTAGCCCTGCCCCTCCCGCCACAAAGGGATTCCTGACTTGAGGGCGGCGGCTTGAGCCTTGAGACGCTGGTGGCCTGGCTGGCCGACGCGGCGCACTGGCAAGGATCGGATGGGATCCCCACCCGGGTGACCCAGCACCTGGGGCTCTCGGCCGTGGCCGTGCTGATAGCCACGGCGGTGGCCTTGCCGGCGGGCATCCTGCTGGGGCACACCCGCCGCGGGGCGGGGCTGGTGATCAACGTCGCCAACATCGGACGGGCCCTGCCATCGCTGGCCATCCTGGCCCTAGTGCTCCCGGTGGCCTTTCGGTTTGGCCTGGGGTTGGGATTCTGGCCCACGGTGCTGATGCTCGTCCCGCTCGGCATCCCGTTGATCCTGATCAACAGCTACGTCGCCGTCTCCACGGTCGACCAGGACGCGGTGGAGGTGGCCCGCGGGCTAGGGATGCGGGGCTCGGAAGTGCTGCGCAACGTGGAGCTCCCCCTGGCGGCGCCGATCATCGTCGCCGGGGTACGCAACGCCGCCGTGAGCATCGTGGCCACGGCGACGCTGGGCGCCCTGGTAGCCAGCGGCGGCCTGGGACGCTACATCGTCGACGGCCTGGCGCGCCAGGAGCAGGAGCGCCTCGTCGTCGGCGCCGTGCTGGTGGCCGTGCTCAGCAGCGCCACCGAGGTGGCCTTTAACGTCGCCGAGCGCCTGTTCCTGCCCGCCCGCCTCCCCCAGGCCGGCCACCCCGACGCCCGCCCGCACGCCCCGTCCACCCCGGACGTCGGGGGCCCGCCCCCCGCCCCCAAAGCAAACACGGATGCGCCCCCCCCCCTGCGGCCGGGCGCGCCAGGCGCAGGCGCGCCCCGGCGTCGGCGCCGTGCTGGTGGCGGTCCTCCGCCCCGCCACCGCGGTGGCCTTAACCGGCGCCGCGCGCCTGTTCCGGCCCGCCGGCGCCCGCCTGGCGGGCCTGGCGCACGCCGGCAGGCAGGACCGTTCCACGCCGGAGGTCGTGGCCCCGCCCGGCGCCCGCTAAGCTCTCAGGGATGCGCCCGCGCCCGTGCTCGCCTGATAGGGATGGGGCTGAAGCCCCCGGTTACCCATGAGTACTCGCGGGTACTCACGGGCTGGTCACGAGGTCCCACGCCGTACGTTCCTACTCCACCGTTCTTGACTGTGCCCCACTGTTCTTGAGGCCCCACTATTCTTGAGGAGAGAGACCACTATGCGACTGACGCGCAGAACGTACACCGGCTGGCTGGCCGGTGCTACCGCCGGGGCCGTCCTGGCCGCCTGCGGCCAGCCAGCCGGGAGCCCTGGCGGGGCCGGGAGCGGGACGCCGGCCGGCGGGAGCAAGCCCACGGTGCGGGTCGGCTCGGCCAACTTTAGCGAGGCCGTCGTCATCGGCGAGCTGTACAGCCAGGCCCTGGAAGCCGGGCAGTACCGCGTGGAGCGCCGGCTCAACCTGGGGAGCCGGGAGATCTACGCCGCCGCCCTGGAGGCCGGGCAGATCGACTTTGTCCCTGAGTATCTGGCCACCTACACCACCTTCATTACCAAGGACCAGACCAAGGCCAGCACCGACCCGGCGGCCACCTTGCGCAATCTCCAGGAGGCCCTGCGGACGAAGAACCTGACCGCCCTGGACTATGCCCCGGCGGTCAACGCCAACGGGGTGGTGGTCACCAAGGCCACGGCAGACAAGTACAAGCTGACCAAGACCAGCGATCTGGCCAGCGTCGCCAGCCAGCTGGTCATGGGCGGGCCGCCGGAGTGCCCTAACCGGGAGTTCTGCCTGCAGGGCCTGCAGAAGACGTACGGGCTGCAGTTCAAGGACTTCAAGCCCCTGGACGTCGGCGGCCCCCTCACCGTCGCCGCCCTGGAAGGCGGCCAGATCGACGTGGCCATCCTTTTCACCACCGACGCCGCCATCCCGGCCAAGAACTTCGTCCTCCTCCAGGATGACAAGAACCTGCAGCTGGCGGATAACATCGTCCCCGTGGTGCGTAACGACTTGCTGGCCAAGACCCAGGCGGACTTCCGGACGATCGTCAATGGCGTCTCGGCCAAGCTCACCACCGAGGAGCTGACCCTCCTGAACCGCAAGGTGGGCCTGGACAAGCAGGACCAGAAGCCGGTCGCCACCGAGTGGCTCAAGTCCAAGGCCCTGATCAGGTAGGCGAGGTCGATCGCCTCGGGGCCGGCGAAACAGGGAACTGGCGTATCCGATGGCTGGAGCGCGCGGTGGGTGAGACAGAGGGCTGTCTCGCCCTGGCCGACTGGCGTCGCCAGATAGCCGAGCTGTACGCCCAGGTGCGCCGCCAGGGGAGGACCGACCCGGCGGGGGCGGCGGCGCACTGGCGCGCCGCGCGCGAGCGCCTCTACCGCGAGCACCCCCAGTCACCCGTCCCGCCGGCGGAGCGGGGCACCTTTCGGGCACGCCACTTCCCCTACGATGCGGCGCTACGCTTCGAGGTGAACGTCTTACCGTCCCTGGGCGCGGATGAGGATGTCGCGCCGGGGGACGGGGCGTCCAGACCGGGGTCCGGGACGCCCCTCACTCTGCCCACCAGCGCCGGTGGGGGCATGGCCTTCCACCGCATCGGTAGCGTAGACGTCCCCTTCCCACAGGGCGGGCAGCGCCTGGCCCTGTACTGGATGGAGGGCTATGCCGGCGGGCTGTTCCTCCCCTTCTGTGACGCCACCAACGGCCAGGAGACCTACGGCGGGGGGCGCTACCTCCTGGACGGCGCCAAGGGCGCCGACCTCGGAGGCGACCCCGCCCGCAACACCCTGATCCTGGACTTCAACTTCGCCTTCCAGCCCTCCTGCGCCTTCGACCCCCAGTGGGTCTGCCCGCTGGCGTCCCCCGAGAGCCGCCTCCCCATCCCGGTGCGGGCGGGCGAGCGCCTCACCTAGGACGTGTCTCCCAAGTCGGTGCTGGTGATCGCGGGAGTCTGGGTGGATGACGCGTTCAGCAGAACTCAGCGAGGCGTTGATCCCGCAGGCGGAAGGGCGGTCTCGTCCGTGGCGTGATGATCGCCGGGTGATGGAGGCGCGAAATGCGGGTGGTGTTGTCGACGTATGGGTCGCGCGGGGATGTCGAACCGATAGTGGCCCTGGCGGTGCAGTTGCGGGCACTCGGCGCGGATGTGCGGGTGTGTGCGCCGCCGGACGAGGAGTTCATAGAGCTGTCGGCCCGTGTCGGCGTGCCGCTGGTGCCTGCTGGCTCGTCGGTGCGCCAGATGGTGCGCCAGGTGGTGACGGGGGAGACGCCACCGTCACCGGCGGACCTGGCCCGGCGCGCGGTCGAGTTGGTCGCCGCGCAGTTCGACGCGGTCGCCTCGGCGGCCGAGGGATGTGACGCGCTGGTGGCGAGCGGCTTGACCCCGGCCGTAGCTGGCGCGCGGTCGGTGACCGAGAAACTGGGCATCCGCTACGTGTACGCGACCTACTGTTCGCGCTGGCTGCCCTCGCCGCACCACCCGCCGCTAGGGCTATTTGGCCGGCCGTTCCCACCGGAGGTGACCGACAACCAGGTGCTGTGGGACCTGAACGCCCAGAGCATGCACGCGGTGTTCGGCACGCCGGTCAACACCCACCGGGCGTCGGTCGGCCTGCCGCCGGTGGATGACATTCGCGACCACGTCTTCGCCGACCGTCCATGGCTGGCGGCGGACCCGATCCTGGACCCGTGGCAGAAGCCGGCGGATCTCGACGTCGTGCAGACCGGTGCGTGGATCCTGCCGGACGAACGCCCACTCCCGGCCGAGCTGGAGGCGTTCCTCGACGCCGGTACGCCACCGGTGTACATCGGCTTCGGCAGCATTCCCATGCGCGCCTCGAGGGACGTCGCCCGGGTGGCCATCGAGGCGATCCGCGCGCAGGGTCATCGCGTGCTCGTCGCCCGCGGCTGGGCCGAGTTGGCCCTGATCGACGACCGTGAGGACTGCTTTGCCGTCGGCGACGTCAACCAGCAGGCACTGTTCAGTCGAGTGGCCGCCGTCGTGCACCACGGCGGGGCGGGTACGACGACGACGACCACCCGGGCCGGCGCGCCGCAGGTGGTGGTGCCCCAGATCGGGGACCAGCCGTACTGGGCGGGTCGGGTAGCCGAGTTGGGCATCGGCGCGGCGCACGCTGGTCCGACTCCAACCTTCGAGTCCCTGTCGGCCGCGCTCAGAACGGCGTTGACCCCCGAGACTCGCGCACGAGCGACCGCCGTGGCCGGCACGATCCGCACCGACGGGGCGAGGCCTGCGCGCAGGCGGTCTGCACGCGCGCACCATCGAGATCCTCGATCAGCGCGGAATCGCCGATCGGTTCCTGTCGCAGGGGCAGGTGGGCTTAGGTCGCGGGTTCGCCGGGGTACCTTGGACATCAGCGACTTTCCCACCCGGCACAACTACAGGCTCGGGCGGCAGAACCACATCGAGCGCATCCTGGCCGGCTGGGTCGGCGAGCTGGCGGTGCCGATCTATCGCGGACGTGAGGTGACCGGTTTCGCGCAGGACGACACCGGCGTCGGCATCCCGCGAGAGGCGGGTCCTGCTGGCGGGCGACGCCGCACACATGCATCCCCCGGAAGGTGGACAGGGCCTCAACCTCGGTGAGCCCGGCGGCTTCGACATCACTCCGCTTCATGCCCTACTGGCGCCCCGCCGGGCACGAGAGACGGCGCTGAAAGCCCAGGCACGCACGTCCATCCCACGGCTCCCACGACGCATCGCTGACCCGGACTGAAGAGGTGGGGGTACCATCCTTGATAGACTCTGTGGGGACGCGCCGCCCCCCAGCGCGTTGCGAGATGGCCCTGGTAGAGCCATGACTGAACGAGACAAGATCCGCCTGACGACGCTCTCCAGCTGCGCTGGCTGAGCGTCCAAGATGGGGCCGAGTGCCCTGGCGCACGTGCTGCGCCACTTAGCCACTACCCGGCATCCAAACCTCCTCGTCGGCCTCCACACGGCCGACGACGCCGCCGTATGGCGCCTGGACGCCGAGCGGGCCCTGGTGCAGACGGTGGACTTCTTCACGCCCATCGTCGACGACCCGTACATCTACGGGGCCATCGCGGCCGCCAACTCCCTTTCTGACGTCTATGCCATGGGGGGCGAGCCGTTCCTTGCCCTGGCCATCGCCTCCTTTCCGGACGACCTGCCGCCGGACATGCTGGCCGACATCGTGCGTGGGGCAAGTGACAAGGCGGCCGAGGCCGGGGTCATTATCGCCGGGGGGCACACCGTAGTGGACGCCGAGCTGAAGTACGGCCTGTGCGTCACGGGTATCGTCCACCCCGACCGCATCCTCACCAAGGGGGCCACCCGGGAGGGTGACGTCTTGTTCCTGACCAAGCCCATCGGCACCGGCGTGATCGCCACGGCCTTGAAGAAGGAGCGGGTCGAGGGGGCCCACGTCGACGCCGCCGTGGCGTCGATGCTGCGCCTGAGCCGCGAGGCGGCGCGCCTCCTGGCCGGCTTTCCGGAGGTGCGCGCCTGTACCGACGTCACCGGCTTTGGCCTCCTGGGGCACGGCTACGAGATGGCCCTCGCCAGCGGCCTGGCCCTGGAGATCGAGGGGGAAGCCGTGCCGTTCCTGCCCGGCGCCCTGGAATACGTGGCGGCCGATCTCCTCCCCGGCGGCGCCGACCGGAACCAGGCCTACCTGGAGGCCGAGGACGCCACCGGCGCCCCCCGTCTCACCATCGCGAAAGACGTTTCCCCGGTACGCGGCGCGGCCCTCTTCGACCCCCAGACCAGCGGCGGGCTCCTGTTTTCCTCCCCGCCGGCCATCGCCAAGCGGATCGTCGAGGCCTTCGAGGCGGCCGGGGAGCCACTGTGGCGTATCGGGCGCTGCGTCGCCGGGCACGGCGTCCACGTCGTCTGACGCCCTCCGGCGTCTCCCGGCCCCTGGCGCCTATACCGGCCCCCCTTCCAGCTGCTCCGCCACCCAGCGGCACCAGGCGGCGCACTCCCGCTCGTAGCCCATCCCCCGTTGCAGGGTGGCGTAGGCGGCGAACTCCGGGGAGTCGATGGACGGGAGGCGGGCAGACTGCCCCTTGATGTGGGCCTCGATGGCCTGGTATTCCTCCAGCTGCGCCTCATGGCGCCGCTCGTGCTCGCGGAACAGGGCGGCTGCCTCCCGGCGGTCGCCGAGCCAGAGGGAGAAGGCCCGCAGCACCAGCTCGTCACGCACGCTGGGGACGTCTAACGGGGAGGTAACCCACGTCCGCAGGGCCTCTCGCCCGGCGTCGGTAAGGGAGTAGACCTTCTTGTCCGGTCGGTCGTGCTGCTCCACCACCTGGTGCCCCACATAGCCATCGCGCTCCAGGCGGGCCAGCTCGGGGTAGATCTGGCTGTGGCTGGCGTGCCAGAAATAGCCGATGGGGGCCTTCATCTGGCGGGCGATGTCGTACCCGGAGAGCTCCCCCCGGGCCAGCAGGCTCAGCAAGGCGTACCCTAGCGTGGAGATCGTGGACATCGCGCGCCTCCTTCCTATGAAACTATTGACATAGCGCCGGCGATCGGGCAAACTGTATATGTCTATTCTGACATACGGCGATAGGCGAGGAGGGCGAGATGCGGGTCATGGAAGCCGGGACGGTCGTCGAGGGCGTGGTGGCCAGGGGCTATGGGGCCGTCCGGCGCGACCTGCCGCGGGCCAGGCGGCGCCTGGCGGAGGTGAACCTGCCCCTGGCCTTGACGGGGGCCTTGATGGCGGTGGCGCTTCTAGGGAGCCTCATCGGCCTGCTGGTGGATCCCCGGGTGATCACCGGCGCCCCGGCGTGGCTCAAGCCGGCCAAGTTCGCCATCTCCCTGAGCATCTACGCCTTCACGTTCTTATGGCTGCTGACCTTCGTGCGGGGGCACCGGCGCCTGGTGGCCGTGGCCGGCGGGGCCACGGCCATCGTCGCCCTCGTGGAGTACGGGATCATTGCCGGGCAGGTGGTGCGCGGGACGACGAGCCACTTCAACTTCGCCACTCCCCTGGACGGGGCGCTGTTCGGGATCATGGGCGTGGCCATCGTCGTCCTGTGGTCAATGGCCATGCTCCTGGCCGTGCTCCTCCTGCGCCAGCGCCTGCCTCAGGCGGCCTTTGCCTGGTCGCTGCGCTTGGGCGTGCTGGTGAGCGTGGTGGGCATGGGGGTCGCCTTCTTCATGACCCGGCCGACACCGCAGCAGCTGGCGGCGGAGCAGGCCGGCGGAGTCCTCACCGTGTCCGGGGCCCACAGCGTCGGCGTCGCCGACGGCGGCCGGGGGCTCCCCATCGTCGGCTGGAGCACCGAGGGGGGCGACCTGCGCGTCGCCCACTTCGTGGGGCTACACGCGATGCAGGTGCTGCCGGCCTGGGGGTGGATTGTCACGCGCCGGGGGGCGCGCCGGCTGGGGCCCGGGGCTCAGCTGGCCCTGGTGTGGCTCGCCGGACTGGGCTATCTAGGGCTGGTGCTCCTGCTCACCTGGCAGGCCCTCCGTGGCCAGTCCCTGGTCGCCCCAGACAGCGCCACGCTGGGGGCCGCGGGGGCGCTGCTGGCCGTCGTGGCGGGCGGGGCAGTGGCCGTCCTGGCCACCTCCCGCCGAGGCGCCACCGCTTGAGCCGGGGGCGTCTCGCCCCCGGGCGTTGCCCCCCCGGGCGCTGGGGGTGCTTTCTTGATCGCCGCCCTGCCGGGACGGCCCGCCTGGGCAGGCTACCGGGATAGACTGCCGGGACGGCCCGCTGGGGCAGGGGGCCATTTCATCAGCGATCCCCGTGGCGTCAAGCGGGGCGGCGCCGGTCGTAGAATCTGGGGAGATGACCCCTACGATCGCCGCGCCACCCCCCGCGCCGGGCCTCAGCCCGGCGCGTCGCTATGGCCTCCTCATCGCCGTCCTGGCCCTCGGCGCCAGCCTCCTCCTGGTGGCCCCGTTTGCCCTGCTCAGTCTGCGCCAGGAAGCCCTCTCGGTGCAGGGCGGGCCGGCGCTGACGGTGGAGATCGTGGCCGACGGCATGCGCTACGTCCCCAGCGAGATCCGCGTCCCCCCCGGGGTCAACGTGCGTATCGACTTCGTCAACCGCGATCCGACCTCGCCCCACGATCTACAGACCTTTGGGCAGCGCCGGGACGTGCGGGTGATCGCCTGGCCGGGCGAGACGCGCCCGACCGTCTTCAAATCTGCCGACCGGCCGGGGCGCTACACTTTTCTGTGTACCGTGCGCGGGCACGCCGCCGCCGGCCACGCCGGTACGATCATCGTGGAATAGCGTGGGGGGCTCAGGGCTCAGGGCTTCGCGTTCAGGGGGCGGCTGACGCGCCACCGGTACCGGCGTGGTGGAGGGGCGAGATGCCGGGGGACGTTCTCGTGCCCTCGTTCTCGTCCGCTCCAGGGGCATGATCATGGAGGGGCCGTGCCTCCACGGGTGATGACGGTACAGGGGCCGGTATCGCCGGAGGCCCTGGGACTGACCCTGGTCCACGAGCACCTGCTCTGTGACCTGCGCTCGCGCTGGCACGCCCCACCGCCCGACCGCCCAGACCTGGCGGCCCTGGTAGACGTCGACCCCCGCCCCCAAGACCGGGGCCCCCTTTCCGGCGATCCGTACGTCTGCCGCCCCAACCTCCTCCTGGACGACCCTGACCTGGCGGTGGCCGAGCTGGCCTACTTCCGCGCCGCCGGCGGTGGCGCCGTCGTGGAGCTGACGACGCAGGGGCTCCACCCCCGGCCGGCAGAGCTCCGGCGTATCGCCCAGCGCAGTGGCCTCCACGTCGTCGCCGGGTGCGGCTGGTACCGCGAGGTGACCGCCCCGCCGGGACTGCCTGACCTCTCCGAGGCGGAGATGGCCCGGCTCCTGGTGCATGAGATCCAGCTTGGCTTTGGCGGTGACGCGTTTGGCTTTGGCGATGACGGGGCCGGCGGGCCGAGGCCGGGCCGGCTGCCGCAGGCGGGCGGGGAGGGGCGGCAACCGGTGGACCGGTCAGAGGAGGGGGGCGTGCGCCCGGGGATCATCGGCGAGATCGGCACCGGCGACCCCGTCCACCCTCACGAAGCCAAGGCCCTGCGGGCAGCGGCGCAGGCGCAGCAGGCCACCGGCCTGGCCATCGCCGTCCACCTCGCCTTGTGGGGGCGGCAGGGGGAAGTCGTGCTCGACACCCTGGAAGGGGCCGGCGCCGATCCCGCCCGTATCCTCCTCTGTCACCTGGGCGAGCAGCCGGACGCCCTGGCCTACCACCGGGCGCTGCTCGACCGGGGGACCGGCATCGGCTTCGACACCTTCGGCGCCGAGTACGCCCTGGATAGCGCCGGCCGGCGTCTGGCCACCGACGAGGAGCGCCTGACCGGGGTGCGTCGCCTCCTGGACGCCGGCTACGCCCGGCAGCTCTTCCTGTCCCACGACGTCTGCGAGCGCCTGCAGCTCCGCGCCTATGGGGGGTTCGGCTACGCCCACCTCCTGACTACCATCCGCCCCCGCCTGCGCCGCGCCGGCATAGACGAGTCGACGCTCGACCTCCTCTTGCGCCGGAATCCCGCCCGCCTCCTGACCGTGGACGGGTAACACCCTTCCGGCGCAATCACCATCCCGGTGATCGCGTCACAGGTGGCCCCAGGTTTCAGGTCACCGGCGACGCGTTCCACCGGACGGCTAGAGCCATCTGTCTCGGCGTCCGACGCCAGGACAAGTCGAAGTCGCCGGGACAAGTCGAAGTCGCCAGAGAAACGTTGACCACCCCCCAGAGGGAGGGGCGGGAGCTCTCAAGCACGGAGGCGGGTGCGTGTAGAGGCGTCCGGCAGATCCGGGAGCTCCCGCTCCACCGGCTGCACGGCTGGGCTGCGTTCCAGCTCGGCGATGCGCCGCTGGAGCGCGTCGATGGTGCGATCGCGCTCCCCGATCTGCTTGTTCAGCCGGCGAGAGCTGACCATGCCCCGAAAGCGTGACGGCAGGCTCATCAGCAGGCCGGCCAGCAGGCCGAGCACGGCCGGGACGACGGTGACCAGCCACAGCGGGGCATCGTCTACCAGGATTCCGAAGTACTGCAGATCCACGGCCTGGCCGTTCTGGGCCCCGAACGTCCACAGCAGGGCCACCAGCAATCCCCCTACGAGCAGCCAGATTAGCGCCATAGCTCACCTCGCTCCGCCACGCTTGCCTAAACCGGTGCCGGCTCCCAGCAAGCCGGCTCCCGACGGGCCGGCTTGCCGGAAGCCGGCCCTACCGCCTCTCTCCAGCATACATCCACCGCCCGGCGCGCGATGTCGCTACACTTAGGGCCACTCGCCCGCCGGGGCTCGTCGTCGCGACGACGAGCCCCGGGCAAGGACCAGCTCTAGGCAAAGACGAGCCCCATGCGGGGGGCGCCGGCCACTGTACGGCAATGCACCTTTGGTGCCAGCCGCACCCCATTGGGCCAATGGGGTGCGGCCCGGCAGGGGGCGCGGCGTGGGGAGCGGCGGGTCACGCGGGGGTGAGCCGAGGAAAGGGAGCGGAGCAAGAGGGATGGCGAGCGGGTACAACGTCGGCGTCGTCGGCGCCACCGGGTTGGTTGGCCAAGAGTTCCTGCGCATCCTGGAGGGGGGCGGGCATCCGGACCTGCCGGTGGCCACCTTGCGTCTCTTCGCCTCGGAGCGGAGCGCCGGGCAACGGGTCACGTTTCGCGGCCAGACGTACACCGTCGAGGTGGCCCGGCCTGAGCCGTCCCTCTTCCGGGGGCTAGACTTCGTCCTGACGGCCCTGGACGACCACCTGGCCAGGGTCTACGCCCCGGCGGTGGCCGCCGCCGGGGCGTTGGACGTGGACAAGTCGAACGCCTGGCGCATGGACGCGCAGGTGCCCCTGGTCGTCCCCGAGGTCAACCCGGACGACGCTCGCCGGCACCAGGGCATCATCGCCGGCCCCAACTGCTCCACGACGCAGATGGCCGTGGCCCTGTGGCCCCTCCATCGGCAGAACCCCATCAAGCGCATTATTGTGGACAGCTACCAGGCGGTGTCTGGGACGGGCAAGGCCGCCGTCGAGGAGCTACGCGCCCAGACGGCCGACCTCCTGGCCGGTGGGACGGCGCGAGCCAGGGAGTACCCGCACCAGATTGCACAGAACGTCATCCCGGAGATCGGCGGACTCAAGGACGGCGACCTGTACAGCGAAGAACTGAAGCTGATCGAGGAGACGCGCAAGATCTTCCACGTCCCTGACCTGGCAATCAGCGCGACGTGCGTCCGCGTCCCGGTGCTGACCGGGCACTCCGAGGCGGTGCATGTGGAGTTCGAGCGCCCCATGCCCCCCGAGGAGGCCCGCGCCATCCTGGCCGCGGCCCCCGGCGTGGCCCTGGTGGACGAGCCGGCCCGCTCCCGATACCCCATGCCCCTGGACGCCGCCGGGCGCGACCCGGTCTACGTCGGCCGGGTGCGGCGCGACCCCTCCCATCCCCGCGGGCTGGCGCTGTGGATCGTCGCCGATAACCTACGCAAAGGGGCGGCCCTCAACGCCATCCAGGTTTTCGAGCTCATCGCCCGCAACGGCTGGCAGGCCGGCGCCCGCCGCGAAGCCGCCTGAGTCCCGCGGTCCTGTAGCGGGCCGCCGGCTGGAGATGGAGCGGAGCGCCGTTGCCCCCGGCGGCCAGCCAGCCCCGAGCCGGCGGCACGCACCAGCAAGGGTGCCGGAGGCCGATCCGTGCCCTTACGCGACCGGCGCCTACTTTGTGAGTGAGCGGGACGGGAAGAAAGGCCGACCCATGCCCTTACGCGACCGGCACCGGCCGGCGCTGGGCGGCGTGTACAACGTGACTGAGGCGGGCGGCGATCTCCTCCGCCTCCCCTGGCTCGAGGTTGTGCGGGTTGATCACCAGGGTGTCGCCAGACTGGGAAAGTCGGATGCTGGGGTCACCCGCGGCCAGCTGGGCGGCGACGGTGGCGGCGTCGATCCCGGTGCGGGCGGCGTCCACCGTCAGGCTGGCCTGGGGGATGGTGCGGGCGACGGTCCGTTCCGCCCGGATGCCTTCCAGGCCGGCGGCGAGGTCGAGGACGGTTTGCGTCCACCCCTCCCAGCGGCGCCCTTCGGCGTTGTGGTCGAGGGCGACGTAGCGCTCCACGGCCGCCAGGAGGCCGCAGATCTCCTCCTTGCCCACCTTCATCGGCCGGCCGATGGACGAATGGGGGTTGTTGTTCAGCCGGCAGGCCTCAATCAGCTCGCCGCGTCCGAGGACGAGACCGGAGGCCTGCGGCCCGCGCAGGCCCTTGCCCCCGGAGAAGACCACCAGGTCGGCCCCCAGCTCGTTGAACAGGCGCAGATGCGCCGCGGGGGGTAGCTCGGCGGCGGCGTCGACGATCACCGGGACGCCCCGGGCATGGGCGACCTCGACCACCTCTGCCAGGCCGGCGCCGGTGGGGAAACGGGCGTGGCCGGGCAGCTCGCCGCCCAGAAAGGTCACCGCCGCCGTCCGCTCGCCGATAGCATCGGCCAGCTCCGCGCCCGTCGCCCCGCCCGAGCCCCCGATCTCCACCAGGCGCGGCCCGGCGTTGCGGTAGTTCTGGGCGAACCCGGTGAGATGGGACTTCTGGATCACCACCTCGTCCCTGGCCCCCGGCCAGTCCAGGTGCGGCAGGGCGCGGATCCTGGCGCTATCCGTCCCGGCGACGCAGGCCGCCGTGGCCACGGCCAGCCCGGCGGCTGCCCCGCAAACGATGGCCGTGTCCTCGATGGCCGGCGAGCCGATCAGCTCGGCGATGCGCCGCCCGGCGGCGCGATGCAGGACCGGCAGGTCGACGTACCAGCCGGCGGCGCCGTGCATCGCCGCTAGCACCTCGGGGGGCATCAAGCTGCCTCCCAGGACCGTCTTCGTCCCCTCGGCGTTGATGACGCGCGTCAGCCCCAGCTTCTCGTACGGGTTCATCAACCGCTCCTCGCTCTCGCGCTCTCTCTGCCCCAGTCCGCAGTCCCAGCCCCCAGCCCCCAGTCCGCCGTACCGGGCGCTGCACACGGGCCGCGGCGGCGAAGCCACGGCCGGGCAGCAAGCCGGCTCAGCGCTCAGGACTGAGCCCCCGGCACCCCCCACTTTACTGCACCGGGCCTCAACGCCCGCATCACACGGGCTCGACCGCGGCGGGTGATGATGGAAGCATGCTCGTCTCTCACCACGTGGCGGCGACGGCGGCCGTCACCCTACCCCTGCTGGCCCGGGGCTGGTCACCGTTTGGGGTGGCCCAGTTCGCCGCCGCGGCCATCTTGATCGACGCCGACCACTACCTGTCCTATGCCTGGCGCATTCGCGACCTGTCCCTGCGGCGGGCCTACTGGTTCCACCGCACCCGGGCGGCGCGCCCGGCGCGGCTGCACCGGCCGTCCATGCTGGTCGACAGGCACCGGCCGCTCCACGCCCCCGTCCTGCTGGGGCTCCTCGTCTTGCTGGCCCGCCGGCAGCCCTGGCTCGTCCCTGTGGTGGCCGGGGCCGTGTTCCATCGCTGCCTGGACTACTACGCCGGCATCACCGCGGCCTCGTCGCTCCTCGGCCCCGGCCGCCCCCAGCGTATGAAATGAGACCTGGGGGCGGCGCCGTCCCCTATGGGGCGCCCCCGGCCGGTAGCGTTCCGGCGGCGGTCACTAGACAGGCACCACGCCGATCCGTTGGCCTGACGCCTCCTGGCGGTACCCACGTGGCCAGGGAACCAGGGGAGCCCTCAGACGCTCAGGCGCTCCATCCAGCGGACGGCAGCCGGCCGGTCACGCAGGCCCCAGACCTTGCGTTCGGCGCCGTGGTAGACGTCAAAGCGCAAGGACACGCCGGACGGCGCGTCGTCCCCAGTGGCGCCTGAAGTCACGCCGGACCGACTCCGAGCCGGCCGGCCGGCGGGGCGCCACGACGGCCGGATCGACCATCCCGGCGCCAGGGGCGCCGTCCCCGGCGTCTCCCCCTGTCCCTGTCCGGCTGCACCGGCTGCACCGGCTGCACCGGCTGCAGCAGCCGGATCGAAAGCGACCATCACGTCCTCCTTGCTCGCGATGTAGAACATCAGTTCTATCAACGGGCAGCCGGTGCTGGGGTTGCCGGTCGCTCCTGCCCCGCGCCGGGGGAGACTACGACGGCGTGGCGGGGGGCACGTCGGTGCTCCCGAACCCCCCGCGACTCGGCCGTTCCGCCGCAGGGGCCTCTTCCCACTGCGCCACGGCCACGGGCACGAAGATCCCCTGGGCGATACGCTCGCCCCGCTGCACCGTCACCGGGCGGTCGGTGAAGTTGTAGAGGGCGATGTGGTACTCGTCCTCTGGCCCCCCAAAATCCTGGTCGCCGATCCCCACGCCGTTCGCCAGCATCAGCCCCTTCTTGAAGGGAGTGGAGCTCCGCGAGGCCACCAGGAACATGTATCCGGGGGGCGTTTGGATGATCACGTTGGCCGGGATCTTGGCCAGCGACCTGGGGGCGATCTCCGTGGTGACGCGGGCGTGCAGGTCGCAGCCGACTGAGCCGGCCGTCTGGTAGGCCGGGAGCGGGACGTCACCATCCACCCGCGTGATCTTGACCTTCATCTCCAGCCTCCAGCGGGCAAGCTGCCCCACCGCGGGGGCGTCCTGGCATCCCGCAAGGATCTTCGGTTGGTGTTCCCTGCCCGTAGGGGCGCCATGGAGCCGGGAGTACCGCGTCCACGACGAGACACTGGTGTTCCATGCCCGTAGGGACGCCACAGAGGATGAAAAGCACCGTCTACACGGCAGCGAGTGCGTTTCAGACTGTTGGCCCTCACAGGGACAACGGCCGGGAGCCGTCGAGCGTTCTGGGGGCGATTTGCGCCCCGGACGGCTCCGGTGAGACGCGGCCGATGCAGCGCCAGCTGGCCGGCAGGAGATCGAGGCCTACAACGCCGGGCTGCTGGGCAGCGGCCCCACGAGCGGGCGCCGTGTCCAGGGGGCACCACCGGCGTGAGACGAGGGGCGGCGCACATCCGGCGTGTCCTCGGGGGTGGCGGCCACGGGCGGGGGGCGGGCGTCAGCGGTCGGGGAGGCCGCCCCCACCGGGGCGCCAGGGCACGGAACACAGGAAAGGCCGGTAGAGGTCTTCCTCTAGGGGCACCTCCAGCCGGTCCTGTCCCGTGCGGGCCGCTACGGGGCGCACGAGGAAGCGAACGGACGGCACGTCCGTGATCACGGCCAGGGGCGTCTGCTCCGCCCCCTCGCCCATGACCAGCACGGCAGCGGCGGCCAGCCCATCGGCGACGTTGGTCTGGGAGATGCGCAGCTTGCGTCCGAAGACGTCACGGCGCCGCCGGTAGTCTCGCAGGGGACGAAAGCCCCAGTGGGCCAGGGCGATGCCCAGCACGCCGCGCCGCAGGGGCACGGAGTGGGAGTCGGTCAGGACGACGCCGAGGTGCCGTATCCCGGAGCGCCGGCGCAGGAACCGCCAGATGCCCGCGGCCGAGCGCGCCGGGTCACAGGGCCACAGGATGTAGTGTCCTGCCCCGTTGCTGGCATCGATCCCGGCCGAGGGCGAGAGGAGGTTGCGCTTGAGGGTATGCAGCACCCAGCCGCCGGGGACATGCTCACGCCCGAGGTAGCGATCGGCCTCCTGGATGATCAGCCGGTCTTTGTCCTCCACTGCCTCACTGGGGAGGCACCGGCCCTCGCCGATAGAGACGACCTTGGAGGATACCGCGACGACACTTTCTTCCTGGAGCGACGGCAGGCTCTCATCGAGGAGCTGCCACAGATCGTCCCTGGGGGGCAAGAACTTCCGGGTCTTGATCGCCTGGACGTTCATCGCCTTGTCCGTCGCCGGTCATCAAAGAAGGCCCCAGGGGCGTCCGGGTAGGCCCGGCCGGCCCGGTGAGTATAGCGCGCGGGTGTCATGTGGTAGAACACAGGCCGTGATTTTCGTCGAGACAGATCTCCCCGGCGTCGTCGTCGTCGAGCCCCGGGTTCCCGAGGACGCGCGGGGATGGTTCATGGAGACCTACCATCGGCGGCGCTTCGCCGAGGCGGGGCTGGACGCGCAGCTCGTCCAGGACAACCACTCGCATTCCTTGCGCGGCACCCTGCGCGGACTGCACTTCCAGCACCCGCATGGACAAGTCAAGCTCCTGCGCGTCGTCCGTGGCGAAGTGTTCGACGCGTGCGTCGACGTCCGCCGGGGATCGCCGACGTTCGGGCAGGCCTACTGGACGGTGCTCTCAGAGGAGAACCGGCGGCAGCTGTGGGTCCCTTCCGGGTTCGCCCACGGGTTCTGCGTCCTGAGCGAGACCGCCGACCTCGTCTACAAGACCAGCGACTATTACTCCCCTGAGGACGAGCGAGGGATCAGCTGGGACGACCCCACGCTGGGCATCCCCTGGCCGGTGGATCGCCCGCTCCTCTCGCCCAGGGACGCTCGGCTCCCCAGGCTCGCCGCTGCCGAGGGCCTGCCCCCCTTCGACCGATAACCGGACGCACCCCGGCGGCGCCGGGCGTCTCGCGCCGGGAGCGCCGGCCGGGGGCTGGCCTCCCGGTCCGGGAGGCCCATGGTGAGTCCCCTCCGCCACCCCCGGTGTGGGGAAGGCCCCGGCGCTCAACGCCCCCGCCACGTCCCCCCACCGCACGAGGCGTACCTCCCCCGAGGCGTACCCCCCGGCATGTACCGCTTGACTGTGATTCTCCCCCGCTCCGAGAATTAGGAGTATATAAATAGTATGTTTTAGACATAGATTTTGTATGGCATAATACTTCACGTGGTCCTTACGTAGAGTCTCGTCCAGGCGGTGTGAAGTATTGATATGACAGTGATGATCGACCGGACATTGCAGGGAGTGACCGGGTCGGGGAGGCGTGGAGGGGGGGGGCAGCCCGGGTCCTGGCGCAGGGGGGGCAGGCCGGAACTCCAGGAGTGCCGCGAGACGGACGATGCCCTGGTGCTACGGGTGCCGGCGCACGACGCGCCGGCGGCGTCCGCGATGGCCCTCCTTTACACGCGGTACTCTGCAACGGTGTACAGCGTGGGGCTACGCATCCTCCACGACGCCGGCGGGGCCGAGGACCTGGTCCAGGAGACGTTCTGGCGCCTGTGGCGCGTCGCCGACCGCTACGAGCCGGGGCGGGTGCGCTTTGCCACCTGGCTCATCCGGCTGGCTACGAACCTCGCTTTGGACGAGTGGCGCCGCCTGGCGCGGCGCCCGCGCGTCGCCGTGGCGGTGCCGCACCCCGCCGGCGAGGACGCCGCCGGCACCGGAGAGGAGAGCCGCAACGAGCCGTGCGACCCCAGTGCAGACGTGGTCGACCAGGTCTGGCGGGCCGCTCTGCGCTGCCGGCTGGTGGCCGGGCTGGAGCGCCTCCCACGCGAGCAGCGTGAGGCGGTGCGCCTGGCCTACTTCGGCGACATGAGCCACGCCGAGATCGCCACTGCCCAGCAGACACCCCTGAGCACGGTCAAGACCCGCCTGGCCCTGGGGCTGCGCAAGCTGGCCCGGGACCTGACCGACGGCAGCGTGTCCCTGCAAGACTCGCCCTGACCCAACGGCGTGGCGCCATGTGCGGCCACCGCCGGTGCTCAGCCCCCCCGGCCTGCTCGGAAGGGGGGCGGTCTCAGGGGACCGCCCCGTATGGGAGGGACGCTCTCCCCCGGTGGCCCCTCTTCGCGTCCCACGCGTCCCCCGCCCCGCCTCCCATGGGGTTGTCACCGGGTACGATGAGCCGTGCATCGGGAGTCAGATGGGGCGTCCCGGAAGCGGACGAAAGGGGGAACGTGGTGTCGCCACAGTTGTCGAAGTGGGAGTACCTCGAGGTGTTCGTCGACAAGACCGAGTGGCGGGATAGCACGGGCAAGAAGGGAACGCTACCGCCCCCCGCCGTCGGGGGCGGGCCGGCGGCCCTGGGGACACGGGGCGCGCCGGCGTCGGGATTGGCCGAACGGTTGGCCAAGGATCGCTGGGAGCTGTCCAGCATCATCCCCGGCGCGGGCGCCGGGGTGTACCGCCTGGTCTTCAAGCGCGCGCGCGGGTAAGCCCCCAGGGCCGGCGGCCGGTAGGTCTAACGATGAAGGCAGGGACACGTAGAACAAGGTAAGGCCCCCGGGCCGGCGGCGGGTAGTTCGTGCCGGCAGGTGCCCCCGCAACAGGCACCCAGGCGCACCCCAGGGCGAACGTGCCCCCCGGGCAGCACGCAGCGCCGCGCCATCGGCCGGGCCCGGCGACAGCATCTGGTACAACCGCCCAGCGTGAGCCCCAAGTACCGTGATGCCCTGCCTGGAGGTGTGGTAGAGCTGTGAACGTCAGGAAGGCGGTGATCACCGCCGCCGGCCGCCATCAGCGGGCCTTGCCGGTGCAGACGGTCGTCGACCGTGACGGCGTCGAGAAGTCGGTGCTGGCCATCCTGGTCGAGGAGGCGCTCGGCGCCGGGGTGGAAGAGGTCGCCGTTGTCGTCGCCCCTGGGGACGACGTCCCCTACGCCGGCGCGGCCGGGGGTCACGCCTCCACGCTGCGCTTCGTCGTCCAGGAGCAGCCGTTGGGCTACGGCCACGCCGTCTACTGCGCGCGGGAGTTCGTCGGCCATGAGCCCTTCCTGCACCTGGTGGGCGACCACCTCTACGTCAGCGCCGGGGACACGAGCTGCGCCCGGCGCCTGGTAGACGTCGCCACGGCGCAGGCCTGCGCCGTATCCGCCGTGCAGGCCACGCGCGAGCACCTCCTGCCGTACTACGGGACGATCGGCGGGCGTCGTGTGCCCGGCCAGCCCGACCTGTACGCCGTCGAGACCGTGGTGGAGAAGCCGACGCCGACCGACGCCGAGCTGCGCCTGGTGGTTCCCGGGCTGCGTTCCGGACACTACCTGTGCTTTTTCGGGATGCACGTCCTGACGCCGGCAGTGATGGGCATCCTGGCCCGGCAGGTGGAGATGGGCGGCGCTGCTCCGGGTGGCGTGACGCTATCCGCCGCCCTGGCGACGCTGGCAACGCGTGAAAAATACCTGGCGATGACGGAACGGGCCCGGCGCTTCGACGTCGGCGTGAAGTACGGCCTCTTGACGGCGCAGCTGGCCCTGGCGCTGGCCGGCGACGACCGCGAGGAAGTGCTCGGCCGCCTGGTAGAGGTGCTGGCCCAGCGGGAGCTGGCCCGCCGGAGGGAGCCATGAGCGACTCCGCCGGCCGCCTGGTGCGGATCATCACGTCGGCCGACCCGGCGGTGCGCGACCAGTCACTGGAGGCGTTCGGCCGGGAGGCCACGCTGGCCACCCTGCTCGCGGAAGGGGCCGACCTGGAGACCTTCCGGCGAACGAGCGACAACCTGTACGAGCGCGTCCGCGCCTTGTTCTTTCTGTATGCCATACATCGCTTCTATGTCCCCTTGCGGTGCGCTCCCGCGGGAGGAGCTCCAGCACGGGGCGCTCTCGCGCGGGGAAACGGCAGCCCCGGCGCCGGTGCGGGGGGGCGCATCCCCTATGAGGGCTACACCCATCTGTTGCAGCGGCGCTTCGAGGAAGCGATCGAGGTCTTCCTGGCGGCGCAGACGAGAGACGGCCCCAGCGACGCCCTCTCCAGCGCGCTGGCGGAGGCCTACCACCGGCTGGGCTTCCAGACCCTGGCCGACCAGGTACGACGGAGCGTGCGGTCGGTGCAGGGCAACCAGTGGATGTTCCGCACCGGCCACCCCATGGACCAGCCCCTGCGCGTCCGACCGGAGCTGCTGCGCCCCTCGCCCGAGGGGCTCTACCCCGTCCTGCACGAGGCCACGCCGGTGCGCATGGACCTGACCCACAGCGGTTGGAG
This sequence comes from Chloroflexota bacterium, assembly GCA_030447525.1. Classification (GTDB taxonomy): domain Bacteria; phylum Chloroflexota; class UBA11872; order UBA12225; family UBA12225; genus JAUJOR01. The sequence continues at coordinate 75,562 of JAUJOR010000021.1, forward strand.
CGACATCTTCTTTCTGGGCATGGACTTTCCCGAGGGGGCGCGGGTGCTGAACGTCTCCATTGACCTGGCGGTGCGGGGGCGCGACGCGGCGCCCCGCCCCCCGGTGGAGGCGTTCTTTCGGGTCATCGACGAGCCGGTCTTGCGCCTGGTGAGCGTCGACCTGGGGGCAGCCGCCGATGTGACCGGCCTGGCCGAGGTCTTCGACTTCGCCAAGGACTACCTGGGGCTACTCAAAGGGGCCGTCATCGCGTCCGGCATCGTCCCGCCCGGCATGGACGGCTCAGGCGAGCGCCTGGACGAGCTGCTGGAACGGCTGGTCGGACCCGGACGGGGGATCGAGCTGGTCAGCCGTGTCAACGGCATCCCCAAGGGCTCGCGCCTGGCCGTGTCCACCAATCTCCTGTCCAGCCTGATCGCCGCCGGCATGCGCGCCACCGGGCAAGTCGCCTCGCTCGAGGGGGGCCTGCAGGAGCACGAGCGGCGCCTGGTGGCCTCGCGCGCCATCCTCGGCGAGTGGCTCGGCGGCTCCGGCGGGGGCTGGCAGGACTCCGGGGGCGTCTGGCCGGGCATGAAGCTAATCACCGGGGTGCGCAGCGCGCCGGGCGACCCGGAGTTCGGCGTCAGCCGCGGGCGGCTCCTCCCGACGCACCACATCTTGACCGCGGACGAGGTCTCCCCGCAAACCCGCCAGCGCCTGCAAGACAGCCTGGTGCTCGTCCACGGCGGTATGGCCCAGAACGTGGGGCCAATCTTGGAGATGGTGACGGAGCGCTACCTGCTGCGCTGGCCCGCGGAATGGGACGCCCGCCTGGATGCCTGCCGCCTCTACGAGGGGCTGGTGGAGTTATTAAAGGCCGGCGACATTCCGGGCATCGGCAGGGCCACCACGGAGAACTTCACCGGCCCCATCCAGGCCATCATTCCCTGGGCCACCAACCGCTACACCGAGACCCTGATCGACGGGGCCAGGGCGAGGCTCAGGGAGGCCTTCTGGGGGTTCTGGATGCTGGGCGGCATGTCCGGCGGGGGCATGGGCTTCATCGTCGATCCGCGGCGCCGGACTCAGGCCCAGGAAGAGCTCCTGGAGATCATGCAGCGGGCCAAGCGCCGCCTGGAGTACGCCCTCCCCTTCGCCATGGAGCCGGTGGTATACGACCTGGCGATCAACGAGCAGGGGACGGTCGCTGGCGTCCTGACCGGGGAAGACGCCCTGCTCCCGGCAGGGTATTACACCCTGGTGGTGCCGGCGCTCCTGCGGCGTGACGTGCGCGACCTGCCCGCGGCCCGGCGGGCGGAGCTGGATCGCTTCGGCGCCGCCTGCCGCACCCGGCCGGAGCTGTCCGGCATGGTCCAAACGCTCTTCGATCGCATCGTCCCCCGCGCCGCGGCCACGGAAGGAACCGGGCGCACCCTGGCCGCGCTGCTGGACGAGCTGGGCTTCGACCGCATCCAGCACGAGCAGATCCGGGCCGACTTACGGAGCGGACGGATCAGCCTGGCACAGAACCGCCTCCCGGCCAGCACCGACATCCGCGACGTCGAACCGGGAGACGTGGCCCTCCTGCACGAGATCGCCGGGGCGGGCGCGGGCACCGGCGCCCTGGCCGAGACCGGCATGGAGGCCCTGCGCCAGGGGGAGGTGGCGGTGATAACCCTGGCCGCCGGCGTCGGGACGCGCTGGACGCAGGGGGCCGGCGTCGTCAAGGCCCTCAACCCCTTCTGCAAGCTGGGCGGGCGCCATCGCACGTTCCTCGAGGTGCACCTAGCCAAGAGCCGCCGCGTGGGCCGGCTATGCGGCACCCCGCTCCCCCACATCGTCACCACCAGCTACCTGACGCACCAGCCAATCGCCTCCTACCTGGAGGGTGAGGGCAACTACGGCTACCCCGGCCCGCTGGTGCTATCGCCGGGACGGAGCGTTGGCCTGCGCCTCGTGCCCATGACACGCGACCTGCGATTCGCGTGGGAAGAGGTGCCCCAGCAGCTGCTGGACGAGCAGGCCCAGAAGGTACGCGGGAGCCTGCACGCGGCCCTGATCGGCTGGGCGCAGGGAGCCGGGGAGGGGAGCGACTACACCGACAACGTCCCCCTGCAATGCCTGCACCCGGTCGGCCACTGGTTCGAGCTCCCCAACCTCCTACGCAACGGGGTGCTGGCAGAGCTCCTCAGGCAGCGCCCGGCGCTGCGCTATCTAGTCATGCACAACGTCGACACCGTGGGCATGGACGTAGACCCCACTCTCCTCGGCTGGCACATCCAGTCCGGCGCGGCGCAAACGGTGGAAGTGACCACCCGCCGCCTCGAGGACCGGGGGGGTGGCCTGGCCCGCGTGGACGGCCACGTGCGCCTGGTAGAGGGGCTGGCCATGCCCCGCGAGGAGGCGGAGTTCCGCCTCTCTTACTACAACTCCAACACCATGTGGCTGCACCTGGACAAGATGCTGGCCGTCTTCGGGCTTTCCCGCGCCGACCTGGACAACCCAGAGCGAGTCGCCAGCGCCGTGCGCCGTATCGCCGCCCGGGTGCCGACCTACATCACCCTCAAGGACGCCAAGAAGCGCTGGGGCCACGGCCAGGAGGACGTCTACCCGGTGGCCCAGTTCGAGAAGCTGTGGGGGGACATGACGGCCCTGCCGGACGTGGACTGCCGGTACGTCGCCGTCTCCCGCCCCCGGGGCCAGCAGCTCAAGGAGCCGGCGCAGCTCGACGACTGGCTGCGCGATGGCTCCGCCCGCTACGTCGAGTCCCTCTGCGACTGGGACTAAGGCCGCCCCCTTTCTATCACTGCAACGTCGGTTTCCAGATCAACATACGCAAACTGGTGCATCCGAGGAAGTGTCGTTGCAGTGCTATAGGGTACAAGCGAGCATGGAGTTGCCGAAGATGAGGGAGTAGGCGTCGTTGCAGTGCTATAGGGTACAAGCGCCCGGGAGGTACGCCATCTGGAGCGCCCCAGAAGCCCCTGCTAGCGCCCCAGCAGGCCAAAGGCCTGGGCCAGGAGCTCGTACGACCGCCGGCGCGCCGTGGGATCGTGGCAAATGGTGACCACCACCAGCTCGTCCACCCCATGCGCCGTGGCCATCCTCTCCAGCTGCCCTTTGACCCCCACCGGCCCCCCCACGACCACCCCCTCCATGATCGCCTCGGCCCGCGCTCGCTCGGCCGCGGTGTAGGGGTAGGCCAGCGCCTCCTCCACGCTGGGCACCGGTCCGCGCTCGCCCCGCTCCATGCGCAAGCGCAGGAGCGTGAAGCTGGCGCTCAGGCGCCGCGCCTCGGCCTCGGTCTCGGCGCATAACACCCGCACGGCCAGACTGCCCCTGGGCCCATCCAGCGTCGCCGAGGGCCGGAACGAGGCGCGATAGGCCCTCAGCACCCCTTCGCCCCCCACCGGATTGATAAAGTGGGCGAACGAAAACGCGAACCCGAAGTGAGCGGCGTACGCCGCGCTCTCCCCACTGGAGCCCAGCAGCCACAGCTCCGGCGCCCCGGGCTCCTGTGGCATCGCCCGAACGCCCCGGAACGGATGATCCTCCGGCAGGGCGTCATGCAAAAAGCCGGCTAGATCCCGAAGGTGCTCCGGGAAGCGCTCGATGGGAAGGGGGCGCCCTTGGGCCAGCGCCAGGGCCGTCCGCCCATCTGACCCCGGCGCCCGACCGATCCCCAGGTCGATGCGCCCGGGGAACAGGGCGTGCAGCAGGCGGAACGTCTCGGCGACTTTCAGGGGGCTATAGTGGGCCAGCATCACCCCGCCGGAGCCGACGCGGATGTGCCCCGTAACGGAAGCCACCCGTGAGATCATCACTTCGGGGGCCGAGCCGGCGAGACTCCCCGTGTTGTGGTGCTCCGCCAGCCAGTAACGGCGGTAGCCCAGCCGGTCGGCGAGCTGGGCCAGGGCCAGCGTCTCCTCCAGCGCGTCCCTGGGTGACCGCCCGCTCCCGATCGGCGACTGGTCGAGGACGCTCAGGGAAATGGCCGCTTCTCTACCTGCGTCCAGCGGAACGCCCTTCCCTTGAGAGTTCTCCCATGCTGTCACTCGGTCATGCGCAGCCGGCAGGGCGCCGGGTCGATGGAGACCAGCAGGGGGCGCGCCATATGGGCGAGCGAGACGATGGCCTGACCAGGTGCGAGACTGGGCAAACGCTGCCACAGGCCCTCATCGATGCCGCCTACGGTGCGCTTGAGGCGGTTCACAACCGTAGGGTCATTCACTTTATGGAGGATGAAGTTGTTGCACAGGCCGAAGACCTCGTCGGGCAAGTGCTGAGGGAGCTGCGTGACGAAGATCAGGCCCAGCCAGCGTTTGCGGCCACGGTGGGCGATGCGGGCGACTTGCTGAAAGAGGACGGGCAGCTTGGCGATGCGGTGGGCGCTCAACGAGCCTGCCGGAACCGGAATTCTGTGCAAAGCCGAACCGAGTCGCCGGCGGTGGATTGGCTCTACTCCACTCGCGATCCTCAGATGCCGCAAGGTGTTGAGCATCAGGGAGCTCACTGGTAGTAACTCAGGAGCCGCGTCTCGACCACTCCGCTGCCGAAAGGCCTTCCGCAGACTGTCGGCTGCGCCGTCAATCCGCCAGGGGCACGGACGGCAGCGATAGCCCGAGCTGCTTCAGCACAGGGAGCAGTTGCTGCAAGGCGAGGCACAAGCCCCGGTACGTCTCGCGCTGAGGCTCGGTCATAGCGCCCTCCTGGTAGTCCTGATGGAGGCCCTCCAAGCGATTCATCAGCTCGCGCCACTCCAGATACCACACGCCCCGGTTCGCCGGCGACTCCTCCGCCCAGCCGGCGGCGAGTTCAGGCAAGAAGGCGGCTTCGGCGACGAGCTCCCTCAGCCGGGTGTCGATGCGTTAAGTGACCGGGGTGGCCGTAGCCATCGCTGCTCTGTGGGCTCCGGGTCGGCGGCGGAATACGCCAGACCTGGCCTGGGCTGAAAGGTCGTCACCCAACGGCCAAGTTCCAGACGGTATTCTACCGCCACCCAATCGTATCCTGCGGGCCTTTCAGTCCCCGGGACTCGCGCACCGCGGTGACCTGCCAGTGCTGGGCGCGGAGTTGGCTCACCAGCACACCGCTGTCCGTCTCCAGGATCACCTCACGGAGGCTAGCCAGATAGCTCTCGAGTGACGTGCCGTCCGGCCACTCGCGGCCCACGACGACGTGGCGCAGGTAGTGGACCTCTGCCGGGGGCAGGCGGTCGCTCCCACGGAGGAGGCGACCGCGCCAGGTCTGGCCGGCCAACCGGCCACGTGCCGGGGCGTCTGGCGAGGGATGGAATCTCACCTGGGACAGGTGCCGCAGGACACGCGCCAGGTCGTCTTCCGAGGCGGGCCTGGAGCCGGTAGCCCACTCGACGATCATTCCATCCACGTCGGCGGGCTGGCTGGCCACGGTCAATGTACCTCTTGCTGGCGCAACCGCCTGGGGTGGCGTAGCGCGGCCGAGCGAGGGACTCTATGCTAGCTGGGTGGTCGTCCTGTCGCACCATCTGAAGGCAAACGACAAGGAATCAGCCAAGAAGCTAAGCAAGCGGTCGTACCGGGAAGACACTAGCCGCGTGGCGCTAGCAGTGCGCCACAATCATGACGAGGGATAGAGACGGGCGAGTTTGGTGCGTGCATCGGCACACGTGAAGCGCCAGTGGATCGTGGCCCGGGCCGCGTTGCGGGGCGCCTGCCAGGCCGCGACCTCGTGCCGGAGGGCGGGCAGGTCCGCAAGGCGTTGGTTCAAACATTGACGGGAGAGGACGCTGATCTCCAGTTCGGCCATGGTGAGCCAGCTCCCGTGCTTGGGCGTGTAGTGGAACGCCAGCTTGCGGGCGATGCGCCGCGCCTCCTCGGGCGGGAACGCCTCGTAGAGCGCGGCCGGCGTATGGGTGTTGAGGTTGTCGACCACCACGTGGAGCATGTCGGCGTCGGGGAAGTGGTCGTTGACGAGCGCCTGCATCTGGTGGGCGAAGTCGTGCTTGGTGCGCCGCTCGGTCACGGCCACGTGGCGCCAGCCCCCAGCGCCACCGTCCGGCCGATCGGGCGAGAAGTGGACGAACAGGTTGGCCGTGCCCTTGCGCTCGTACTCGTAGTCGTAGCGGGCGGGCTGCCCGGGCGCGGGTGGGAGCGGCACCCGCGTCTCGCCGATGAGCTGCACCGGCCGCTCGTCGAAGCACACCCGCGAGCGCTTCGGGTCGGGTGGCGCGGCGTACAGATCGAGCACGTCCTCCATGCGCCAGACGAAGTCAGCGCCCACCGTGCGGATACACCACTGCTCCTTCAGCCACGGCTTCGTCTCATTTTTTGCAGGGTCCGGCGGACGGTCTCATCACGAATAGAGTCCACCAGCTGGACCTCGACCAGCCGGTCGGCCAGCAACTGCATCGTCCAGCGCGGCCGCCCGTCGGGCGGCGTGCTGCAGGCGGTGGCCACCAGGTATGCCTCCTGCTTGCCATCCAGCTTGCGCTGTCCACCCGGCCGGGGCCGCTCGCGCAGCGCCCAGTCCAGCCCGCCCTCGACGAACTTGCGCCGCGTCCGCTCCACGGTGGCCTCGCCCACGCGCACGGCCACGGCAATCGCCTCGTCCGTGGCGCCCGCGGCCGCGTGGAGCAGGATGCGCGCCCGCGCGCTCACCCGCGCCCCGACCTTCCCGCGCCGCAAGAGCCCGTCCAACCGCGACCGCTCCTCCTCCGTCAGGTCCACAAGGTACTTCTTGGCCGGCATCTCGACCTCGTCGGAAAAACATCGAGTATGCTCCGAGGAAGGCATGAGCATCAAATCCCGTATGGCGGACTACTAGGAAGCTTGCGAGGCGGATGGCATCAGTGGTCTGGAATGGATCGTAGTCGTACTGGAGAACCCATAAGAATAGATTCCAACTGGGCTCGTAAATCGTTACCTGTTCGCAGCAAGACCCTCCATACGAGTCCGGAAACTGCTGTGCCGGATCCCGGTATGTCCAACTGAACCCCCCGTCCGTGGAGGTGACCGCGTACCGGTTCCCCGTGTAGAGAACAGTGTTGCCCACGTTCGCCACACTTGGCTCATTCACGACTCGGTTGCGCGGGTCGAGTGGGTTGGCTGGGATGACCGATTTGCGGGGATGACTTGCGGAACCAATCAAACTCACTCACCGTCTGCTTGGCCGAAGCAGCGGCGGGGGCGTTAGATGCATCACTGCGGTGCAGCACGTGAAGAAGTTCCGAGTCATCCCCATCTCCGGAGACGCCCGGATCGCCGATAGACCGCAGTGCCGTGGCGGCTGGCTTGTCCAGTAAGGTCAGGTCTGCGTCCGGATCACCGTAGCGTGTTGCCGGTGGAGCGGGCCGGATCCGCACCGGTGGAGGCATCGGGGTACGGTGCTCCGGGTCAGGGATCGGCACGGTAGGAAGGGGTGCGGCACCGCAGCGCTGGGGTAGTGGCTTGGCCGCGAGCTCCCGCCTGCGTTCCTCTGAGAGCGGGAAGCCGGCGACGCGCGCGGTGGAGCCACCCTGGGCCTTCCCGCTAGCCGCCTGTGCGGCACCGCGGGCAAGCTCTGATCGAGGCGGCGTCTGTGCCTGACCCACGCCCGTCCCTGGCCACGCACCCACGAACACAGTCGCCAACGCAGAGCCAATGGTGCAAAGTGCTGATGCAACGGTACGCCGGCCACGCATATTCACAGCCGTTCGTCCCTTCCTGACCAAATGCGCCTCCACCTCAGATGCCGCAAGGCGTTGAGCACTGCCAGTCCCTCCAGTGAAGGGGGTCGCTCACTCCAGGCATGCGGAGCCGTGCTCACACTCAAGTGAAGAGGGTGGGGATGAGGCGTGCCCCGCCGTCCTCGTAGACGACGTCTGCCGGGAGGTCGCCCTGCCTGGCGGCCCCTACGGCCAGGGCGTCGCAGCGCTCGTTCTCCTCGTTGCCGGCATGGCCCTTCACCCACCTGAAGGTCACCTCATGGGCGGCGCACAGGTGGAGTAGCTCCTCCCACAGATCCGCGTTGGGGCGCTTGAGCCACGGGGTCTTCCGGTCCATCACCCAGCCACCGGCGCGCCATCGCCGGGCCCAGCCCTTGCTCATGGCGTTGGCGACGTACTGTGAATCGGTGTACACGGTGACGGTGCACTTGTCCTTCAGGGCGCGCAAGCCGACGATGACCGCCAGGAGCTCCATGCGGTTGTTGGTCGTCAGGCGGTAGCCCCCAGACAGCTCCTTGCGCCGCCCGTGGGAGAGCAGGACAACGCCGTAGCCACCGCGACCCGGGTTCCCCAGGCACGCCCCGTCGGTGTAGATGGTCACCGCTTGGCGTTCTGTCATCGGCTTTCAGGGCCCTGCCCCATGACGCATCGCTCGCCCCGGCATCGCCCTGCGGGCTTCTGCGCCGGCCCGCCGCCCGCCGGGAGGCTATCGAGCGAGGGACACGCTAGAGTAGCGCATCCGCCGGCGCCGGCAGGGGAAGGCGACACGGAGGGCCCCTGCTGGGGCAATGGGGGTGAAGGTGAACGTCCGCCGGCCGGTGACGCACCTGGAGCCGAGGGATGGACGTCGGAGGGGCCGCCGGCCCGTTGACCGGTACCATCTGCGCCCCGGGCGCGTCCAGGCGCCCGGATACAGTCTACAAGCGGGCCCCAGCGCAGCGATCGCTTGTTTGGTCGACGAATCATGACCCTCCCGGTGCACGTCATCCGCTCCGCGCGCCGCCGGCGCACGGTCAGCGCTCGCCTGGTGGGCGGGCGGTTGGAGGTGCGCGTCCCTGCCGGTCTCGACCCGGCGGAGGAGCAGCGCCTGGTGGAGGGGCTGCGCCAGCGCATGGAGCGGCGCGCCCGACGCCCCGACCTGGGTGACGGCGGTGCGGCGCTGCGACGCCGGGCGGATGAGCTCGACCGGCGCTACTTTGCCGGCCGGGCGCGCCCGGCCTCCGTGTTGTACGTCCCGAACCCGGAGCGCCGCGTCGGCAGCTGCGCCGTGGCCCGCCGGCCCCTCCGCCGCTCGGCCCGGCGGACCGACGGGCCGGGAGGGGACCGGGACAACGGGAGGGTGCGCACGCGGGCGCACCGTCAGCATCACGTGACAACCCCGGCCTTCTGCCAGCTGGTGTAGCG
>JAUJOR010000022.1:0-71481 GCA_030447525.1 Chloroflexota bacterium
GCGAGGCCCTCCGGGACAGCGTCCTGCCGCTGGAGAAGCCCTCCGGCGAGGTCGTAGGCCTCTACGAGGAGCTCTCCGACCAGATGCGCCCGGCCATCCTGGTCGGTATCCTGGTGCTCGGTCTGCTAATGATGCTCAAGACCACGAACTACGATCTGGCCTACGCGAGCTTCGCGGGCCTGCCCAGGTTGTTGGGGGCGGCGATAGCCCTGGCCTTCCTGCCGCAGTTCATGGAGATCTTGACCGGCCTCTCCACGGGCATCTCGGCCGCCTTCTTCCCCGATGGGGCGCAGATGAAGGATGCCTACGCCGAGCTGTGGAAGGCGCGCTTGGCCACCCTCGTCACCGGCACCGGCATCCTGACGATACTCTTGGAGATCGGACTCCTGGTAGTAGGCTTCCTGGTGGTGATCGTCGCCATGCTCAATAACATCGTCTTCAACCTGCTGTTCATCGCCGCTCCCTTCGCGTTGGTGGGCTCGCTGTTGCCGGGCCTCTCCTCGCTCGCCGCCTCTTGGTTCCGGGGCATCCTGGCCTGCGCGGCAATACCGGTCCTGTGGGCCATAGAGATAGGGGTGGGGGTCTTCGTGGTCAGGAGCCCGGGGGCGATCTTCGGCGACTACGCCTCCTCGGCGGGCTTCTTCTCCGACGGGATAGCGACCTCGCTGGCGGCCATCCTGGTCCTCTGGATCATGTACAAAACGCCCTTCAAGTTGCTGGAGTGGGCGTTCAACGTCCAGCTTGGGGGCGGGCTGATGGGCGCGGTGGTCAAGGGCGTCGCCATACGAGGCGCAATGGGCGCCATAGGCGGGGCCGTCTCCGGTCTGAAGGCTTCAATGGCCGCCAGCACGGGTGCCGGTGCTGGCGGCGATACGGGCGGCGGCTCGAGCAGCGCGCCCTCGAGGACGGCCCTGTCCGGGGGGAGCATAAGGGCCTCGCTCGGCGGTGGCACCAGCGGCGGGGGCCAACTCAGGGGCAAGACCGCCGGCGTGCCACGTAACAACCTGCCCCCGGGCGGACCTTCCGACCAGAGGGCTCTGCCGCCGGCGAGCACCGAGGCTGTCGCGAAGTTCCTCAAGGAGAACGGCTCCTCGAATGATACGACGTACCCGCAGCGTCCCCGCAACTTCGGTCGCCAGAGGTCGCCCAAAGATGGGAGATGAATCGGGTATGGGGTGCACGGCCGGCACGGAGGATCTCCGATAGAAGGTCTGGTCGGTATCGGCATCCTTACGCTGCTGGCGAGCCCGCTGGCGGGGGGGGGGGGGGGGGGGGGGCTCCCCCCCCCCCCCCCCCCCCCCCCCCCCCCCCACCGCAGTCGGTCAGACGAGCTACGAGAGGGGAGGTCACCATGGCAGTCGCAACCGGGGTGAAGGTGGACGTGGAGCGCTTCCATGACCAGGGTTACCTGGTGGTGGAGGACGTTCTGGACGTGGAGCGGGATCTTGATCCCGTGGTCGCCGAGTACACCCAGCTCCTGGACGAGCTGGCGGCCAGGTGGCACGCGGAGGGGAAGATCTCGTCCACACACGCCACGCTGCCCTTCGTGCAGCGCCTGGCGCAGGTGCTCACCGAGATGGGCCGGGCGGGCTACGCCCCTTTCGACATCTCCCTGCCCTTCGCCAAGGTCACCGAGGAGACCCCTATCCACCTCGGACCGGCCACGTTTCACATGCTCACCAGCCCGCGCCTGATCGACGCCGTGGAGCAGGTGATCGGTCCGGAGATCCTCTCTAATCCCATCCAGCACGTGCGCATCAAGCCCCCGGAACGTCTCCTACCCGAGGAGTTCCGCAACTCCCTGGTGGGACGAACGGACTGGCACCAGGACCAGGGGGTGGCCTTGCCGGAGGTGGACGAGACGGACATGCTTACCGTCTGGCTCCCGGTGACGGACGCCACGATAGAGAACGGCTGCCTGTGCGTTGTCCCCCAGAGCCACACTCGCGGTCTGGTCACCCACTGCCCCGGCCGAGCGGAAGGGCGTGCGGGTTTGCACATCCCCGACGAGATCCGGGGCACCGACTATACCCCGGTGCCGATCAAGCGGGGTGGCGCCCTGTTCCTGCACCGTCGGACGATGCACGCAGCCCTGAGCAATCTCAGCGATGGGGCGCGCTGGAGCTTTGACCTGCGCTACCAGCCCATCGGGCAGCCCACCGGACGGCCCTGGTTCCCGAGCTTCGTCGTCCGCAGCCGCCGGCACCCGGAGACGGAGGTGCACGACTGGCGGGTGTGGGCAGACCTCTGGAGGGCCACCCGCTCCCGTCTCGCCTCCACTCCCCCAGAGGGGAAGTTCAACCGCTGGACGGGGCAAGAGGCCGTCTGCGAGGTAGCCTGAGCGGGCTCAGCGGGTTCGGGGTGCTCCTTCGAGCAGTGCTCGGCTGGAGCATCTGTGAAGGACTTTTCCATAGGTACGTAGAGCGGCCCCTCGCCACCCTACGCCCGGGCGGCTTGGCCAAGGCAGCCTGATCCTCCCCGCCCCAGCGGGGCATGAGCGGCACGCCCCGCCGGTATCAGCCCGCCGGCATCGGTCGAGCGGGGCGGGGTGGGCCCAGGCTACGCCCTACGACAGCGTACAGCGGGTCGGTGCCGGGACTCCCGGGGCTGCGGTCGAGCGCCTCAACGTCAGTCCAGGTCCCGGCGGCCCGCAGGTAGCCTTCTACCAGGCTGACGTGCCCTGCGTCGTCCAGCATCCGCCACGCGGCCACGGCCTTGGTCGGGAAGCAGCGGTTGGAGAACGTGATCACCACCGGGGCGCCCGGGCGCAGCGCTCGCCCCACCTCGCGCAGCACAGCCACCGGCTGTGTGAGGTACTGGATGGAGACGCAGATCCCGGCGCCGTCGAACGCGCCATCGGCGAAGGGGAGGTCGGGCTCCCGATTAAGGTCCTGCACGGTGCAGGCGTCCAGGCGCGGGTTGGCCGCCAGTTCGGCGCGGTTCATCCCCAGGCCGACGACGTGCCGGTAGCGTACCTCCGGCGGGAGGTGACTGACCCAACTGCTCATCAGGTCGAGGATGGCTCCTTCGGCCGGGAAGCGCTCCCGATAGAGCTGGGTCACGGCGGCGAGAGCCGCTTCATCGATGTGGGTTACCAGCCGTGGCTGGCGGTAGAAGCCGGCATCAGGCGTCTCGTCAACGCGCCGAAACGCCCCCGGCGGCAGACGCTCCAGCAGCTCCATAGGTCTCGTCCTCACCCCCGTTCTACGAGCCCGGCCTACGGGGGCTAGTCCGCGCCGGCCGGCCAGGCATCCAGGATGGCCCGGACCTCCTGGCGTGCCCCGTCGCGCCACACGGTCAGGGTGACCACGTCCCCGCGCTGCTTGGTATCCAGGAAGGCCGATAGGTCTGCCGGGCGTTGTATGGGACGGCCGTCCACGGCCAGGAGGACGTCACCGCCGCGCGCCAGGGCCCCGGGGGTCGTCCCTTCTCCAGGCGTACCGCCCCGCAGGCCGGCACGGGCGGCCGGACTGCCGGGGACGACGGCGGCAAGGAGCACCCCCTGAGTTACGTCTCCCGGGAGGACGGCATCACGCGCAACCTCGGCGTCCAGGGGGAGGCCACTAATCCCCAGCCAGGCGTGCTGCACCGTCTGCCCGGCCAGGAGCCGGGGGAGCAGACGCTTGACCGTGTTGCTGGGAATGGCGAAGCCGACGCCGACGTTCGCCCGCACCGGGCTCCCGATGGCGGTGGTGACGCCGATCACCTCGCCGGCGGCGTTGAGCAGCGGCCCCCCGGAGCTCCCGGGGTTGATGGCGGCGTCGGTCTGGATCATCCCGCGCTGCGGTCGCCCGGCTGCCTGTCCGAAGTCACGGTTGATGGCGCTGATGATGCCGGCGGTAAGGGTGTGATCGAGACCGAACGGCGTACCGATGGCCACGGCCAGGTCCCCAGGCTCCATCGTATCGGAGTCGCCCAGCGGGGCGATGGCCACCTTTCCGCCCAGCAGGTTGGCCTTGAGCAAGGCCAGGTCGGCGTCGGGCGCCCGTCCCACGATCTCGGCCCTGACGCGTGTCCCGTCGAGGAGCAGGACGTTCACGCGTGAAGCCCCGTCCACGACGTGGTAGTTGGTGATGATGTGACCGGCGCCGTCGATAACGAAGCCGCTGCCTTGCCCGTTGGGCACGAGCGGGGGCGTGTCTAGTGCCCCCGGTGCCCCCGGTACCCCCGGCAGTCCCGGGGTGCGGGGCCGCGGGCCCCGGCCGGGGCCCGCGGTCTGCACGCTCACCACCGCCGGGCCCACCTGCTTGTAGATGGCCTTGAGGCTCCCCGGATCGCTCACCGCCGGGTTCTGGCCGCTCACCGCCGGACCGGCACTCACCGTCTGGGGGACGAGCTGCCCGCGCCCCAGGCTCGCCGCCGTGACGGCGCTCCCGGCCACTCCGCCAACTGTGCCGGCCACCACCACGGCGGCCAGCAGCGCGCCGGCCAGGCGGCCCCCGGCGCCTCGGATGGTGTGCGGCGTCGCCTGCGCCGCCGGTGGCGACACAGGTGACGCCTGATCCCCTCCCGCCGGCCGCCCTCCCTGCTGGCCCCCGGACGATCCTGGAAGACCCTCAAAGGTGCTGGTGTTGGCCGGCAGCCAGCCGCTCGGCCGCCCCGCCCCACCCGTGTCCCGCACTCGCTCGTCCATCCCGTCCGCCTCCCTTATGGACACCCCCAGCGCTCCGTCCGCCACAGTACGAAGCGCCGCCGATGGGCCTTGACCGGGCACTGGATGGCGTCACCAGCCCCAGGTCCCTTGTCAAGAGGTTAGGGCCCCCAGCTCAAGGCCCCCTCAGCAAGCTGTAAGAAGTCGGTAAGAGCCCGCTGGGGACGTCCCCCTCGATGCAGACCTGGACAAACCAACAGACCAGTGGAGCCTCGTGCCAGGGGTGCAGCGCTCGGCGGGCGCTATGCACCTATGGAAAAGTCCTTCGTAGATGCTCCAGGTGAGAGTGCTCGGGAGCGCATCCGTGACCCGCTTAGGGCCTGACCACCGTCCCGTCCGCCTTGCGGTCCTCGGCGACGTAGCGAGGCTGCCTCGCCCGCTGTGGGTCGAGCAGCTTGGCCAGGGCGACGGCCATGTTGGGCCGCAGGTGCTCGTGCACGTCGTGAGTCAGCTTGGGCCCGTAGCCGAGCTTGTCCCGCAGGTGGGCGAACATCCCGGTCACCGTCTCGACGTAGGTCTCGTCGTCGAAGGCCCGGGTCTGCTGTGGGAGGGCGTTCCTGGGCATCCCGGCCCCGGCGGCATCGCGGAAGCCCCCTCCACCGTAGGGTCCCAGCTGGCAGCGGACGTACTGCCAGCCGTCCTCCAGGTAGCGGCGGACGTCATCCTCCAGGGCCTGGAGGGTCTGCCCGCCGGCATGGGCGTAGCACGGCACGGCCGTGCGGCAGGGTCCGCCGAGAAGCTGGTACACCGGCATCCCGGCCTCTTTGCCCTTGATATCCCAGAGGGCGATGTCGATCCCGCCCAGGGCGGTGTTCAGCGTTGGTCCGGTGCGCCAGTACCCGCTGGTGAAGGTGGACTGCCAGATATCTTCGACGTGGCCGGCATCCCGCCCGATCAGGCGCGGGGCCATCCACTCCTCCACGGCGGCGACCACTGCCCCGGTGGCGTTGTACTCGTGGGCCGAGCCGATGCCGTAGAGCCCCGGCTGGTCGGTGTACACCTTGACGATCACCCAGGTTCCGGTCGCTCGGGTGCGGATGCAGCGGATGTCCGTGATTTTCGGCATGGCCCTCGACTCCCAAGTCTGCGGTCTGACGTCTGCGGCCTCAAGGTGGCCGGGACCCGTTTCGGCCGCCATTATGTCCCATCGGCGCGACCCAACGCTGCAGACCCTCCCATTGCTCTATAGGTCTGAGACCTGGGAGCTGAGACTTACAGGGCGACGAGCCCCCGCTGAGCGCCGATGCGTGCCGCCTCGGTGCGGCTCCCGGCCCCCAGCTTGGCGAGCACGGCGGCGACGTGGAACTTCACCGTGTGCTCGCTGATCCCCAGGCGCCGGGCGATGACCTTGTTGGCCAGGCCCTCGGCGACGAGTCCCAGGACTTCCTGCTCCCGCCCGGTCAGCTCGCTTTCGCCACCGTCAGCCGGGGAGATGGCGTTACCGCTGCCGGGACGGGCCAGGAGGTGTGCGGCCAGGATAGGATCCAGGGTCACCAGCCCGCTGGCAACGGCGCGGATGGCGGCGATCAGCTGGTCACCGCTCGTCTCCCGGGGGACGTAGGCCCATGCCCGGCCGCCGAGATCGGTCGCCAGGCGCTCGTCGTTGGGGATGGGGCCGAGGATCACCAGCCCCGCCCGGCGCCCGGCGCCGTCGAGCCTGGCCAGGTCACTGCTGTCCTGCGTTGATGCAGGATCGACGACCACGACGTCTACTGGGTCGAGAACTCCCGGCGCGCTCAAGGCATCCATGGCCGGGGCCTCGCCGGCGATTTGGAGATCACCGGCCTCGCCGACGAGGGCTCGCAGCCCCGCCCGCACAGCTGGGAGCGCGGAAATGACGAAGACACGCAGCGTGGCGTCCGGACACGGCCCGTTCATCAGTCGGCGTCGGTCTCTCAGTGGGGGAGCCGGGGCGGACCCGGGGCGTCCCTCTCAGGCCGCTCCGGGCTCAGGCGGTCCGAGGGCCACCGAAGTGGGGTCTACGCGGGGACGTACCTCAACGACGCTGACCTGCGCCCGCTCGGCCATGGCGGCAGCCGCCGCGCCAATATCCCCCATCACCGCCGGTTGCGCCACCATCCGAGTCGCCATCTTTCTTTCTGCACTCGCGCCGATCAGGGGCACGAGACTTCAACCTGGTACGGGGTGATCGCCGGTGATTTGGACACCCCCGTTGCCGTGCTAACGCTGCTTGGACACCCTGGCTGGCCGGCACGATAGCTCCGAGTGACGGCTCACCTGGTCAAGGGCGCTCGCCGACGGACAGCGTCAGGTCGCGGGGCTCGCCACCACGGATGACCCGGGCGGCCGTCGGCTGGCCGACGCGGTCGGGCCCGAGTGAGTTCAGGAGGTCGTCGGTGTGGCGCACCGGCTGACCGCCGAAGGCCACCAGGACGTCTCCCAGGAGCAGGCCACCCCGTTCGGCCGGGCTCCCTTCCTCGACGCCGACGATCAACAGCCCCGTCTCCTGGCCCAATGCCAGCTTCTGGCGCAGGGTCTCGGGGATGGCCACGGGCTGGCTGGTCAGCCCCAGGTAGCCTCGCTTGATGCGGCCGTGGCTGGTGAGGGCGGCCGTGACTCGCTCCACCGTCTCCAGCGGGATGGCCACGCCGTAGTCCCCGCCGCGGTAGGACGTCGCCAAGCCGAGCATGCGGCCAGACGTGTCCACCATCGCCCCGCCTGAGAACCCGGGGAAAAAGGTGGCGTCCGTGCGGATCGTCCCTTCCAGCCATCCCCCGCGGCGCGTGCGCCCCGGCCCGCCGATGGCGCTGACCACCCCGATGCTCGCTGCCGGGCCGGCGCCAGGTCGGGCCACCAGGAGGGCCAGGTTCCCCACCCTGGGCGCCGGGCCGCGTTGGATCGGCGTCAGGTCTGTGGCCTGGACGCGGAGCAGGGCCAGGTCCGTACCTGCATCCCGGCCTACGATAGTTGCCCCCACCGTGCGTCCGTCCGCCAGTCCCACGGCCAGGTCCTCGTCCCGCTCCAGGACGTGGTCGGCGGTCAAGATCAGGCCGTTCGGCCCCCAGACGACCCCACTCGCCCCCATGCGCCGGCGAGCTTCCACCCGCACGACGGAGGCCCCGGCCTGGGCCACCGCCCCGGCCAGGGCGTCGGAAAAGACGCTCAACACCTGCCCTGCCTCGGTCCCGCCCGTGGCGATGCCCGTTCCCGCGGTCTCTCCTGCCATGACCATCTCCCTCTGAAATCCCCAATCCTGCACTGACATCAGCGTAGGGGGTAAGCGGGGGAGATGACATCGGTCAAAGGAGTGGCCCGGCCCCTAGCACTTCGGCTAGGCCGGCGCCCTTCCGGCCCCTGCCGGCGTCACTCTGATCAGCCCCGCATCGGCCCGGACGTGCGCCTCGCTCAGGCGGCGGGGCCGGCGACCGTGGCCGCGATCGCTGCCTCAGCCGGGGCCGCTGGGGCCTTACGCCTGGCGGTGGGTGGCGGTGGGAAGGGGGTGACGCTGAGCGCCGGGAGGGTGACGGTGAAGATGCTCCCGGTGCCGGGGGCGCTCTCCACCGAGATGGCCCCGCCGTGGGCCTCGGCGATCCACTTGCCGATGGCCAGCCCCAGGCCCGTCCCCCCGGCCTGGCGCGCGCGGTCGGCGCGGTAGAAGCGCTCGAAGACGTGGGGCAGGTCGGCGGCGGGGATACCCACCCCGGTGTCCACCACGCTGATGCGCGCGGTGGGGCCCGGCTGGCGGGGGGCCAGCTGCGAGTCGGTACTGAGCCCCAGGGTGATGCTCCCGCCCCTGGGGGTGTACTTGATGGCGTTGTCCACCAGGATGAGGAGCAGCTGGCGCAGGGCGTCGGCGTCGCCCCGGACCTGGACGTCCGTGAGGTGCACAACGCTGATGGAGACCTTGCCTTCGGCCAGGACGCGTCCTTGCAAGGCGACGTCGTCGATCAGCGGACCGAGGGCCACCGCCTCGCTCTCCAGCAGCTGCCCGGCGTCGGCGCGGGCCAGGGTCAACAGGTCGTTTACCAGCCGGCTCATGCGCTCCGATTCGGCGGCGATCTGCTCCACCACCGCCACCCGGTCCTCGGGCGTCAAGCGCTCGAAGCGGCGCAGCAGGGAGGCGTTGCCCCGCACGGTAGTCAAGGGCGTACGCAGCTCGTGGGAGGCGTCGGCCACGAAGCGACGCTGCGACGTCAGGGCCGCCTCCAGCCTCTCGTTGGCTCGTTTCAGGGCGCCGAAGGCCTCCTGCAGACGGTCGAGCATGCCGTTAAAGGTGGCTGCCAGGCGTCCCACCTCGTCGGTGCGGGTCGCGCTGCGGTCCGAGACGCGGGCGCCGAAGTCCTGAGCCGCGCCGATCCGCTCCGCATCACGTGTCAGCTGGTCGATCGGGCGCAGGGCGGCCCGGGCGACGAGCAACCCCAGAAGGACGCTGACGGCGACGCTCAGCGATGCCCCGCCGGCCAGGACGATCCGTACCAGGGCCAGGACGCCCTCGGTCTCGCTGATGGGGCGCGCCACTTGCAGGATGCCGATGGGCTCACCCTCATGCAGCAGGGGCATGTTGTAGAGCCGGAGGGTGGTGCCGGGCACCTCGATGGTCTCAAACAGGGCGCGGCGTCCGGCGGCGGCCGCCCGGGCCTCGCGGGTGATGGGGAGGGTGCGCGGGCCGAGCACGGCCGAGCGCACGACGTCCCCGCTGAGGAGCACCGCCTGGGCCACCGCCCCGTTGGTGGCGATGGCGTCCACGTCCGGCGGCGAGACGGCGATCCCCACCGCGGTTTCCCGCACCGTCATCGACCCGGAGATGACCTGGGCACGGTCCACCAGGCTGCGGTCGACCTCCTGCTGCAGCGTCCTGGCCAGGAAGACGTAGACCACCAGGCCGAAGATCAGCAAGGTCAATCCGAGCAAGGCCGTGGACAGCAGGGCCAGCCGCAGGCGCAGCGACACACCGCGCATCCCCGGGCGCCGCGCCCGCCTCTTTCCTTCCCGCCCTTCGGTCAAGCCAGCAGACACTCGCTCACCCGGCTGCCCCCCCACCGGCGCTCCCGTGGCACAGCCTCACTCACGCAGGACGTAGCCCACCCCCCGCACGGTGTGGATCAGGCGGCTAGACGTGACCCCGCCCGGGGCGTTCTCCAGCTTGTTCCGGAGATAGCCGACGTAGACCTCCAGGACGTGCGTCTCGGCCTCGAAATCGATGCCCCATACCCGCTCCAGAAGCTGCTCCCGCGTCAGCACCTGCCGGGGGTGTCGCAGAAAAAAGACCAGCAGCTCGTACTCCTTGGTGGTGAGCTGGATGGGCCGGTCGCCCCGCAGCACCTCGCGCGAGGCCGTATCCACCGTCAGGTCGGCAAAGCGCAGAAAGCGCTGTGTCTCCGGCTCTCGCCGGCGCAGCAGGGCGCGGATGCGGGCGGTCAGCTCCTCCAGGGCGAAGGGCTTGACCAGGTAGTCGTCCGCCCCGGCGTCTAGCCCGGCCACGCGGGCGGACACCTCGTCACGGGCCGTCAGCATCAGGATGGGGAGCGCCCCGCTGTCCCGCTCCCCGGCTCGCAGCCGGCGCAGCACCTCCACACCGTCCAGTCCCGGGAGCATGATATCCAGGATGACGAGGTCGGGCGGGTTGTCCCGCGCCACCGCCAGGGCCATCTGGCCGTCGGCCGCCGTCTCCACCTGGTACCCCTCGTAGGCCAGGGCACGCTTGAGAAAGGCGGTGATGTTGGCGTCGTCGTCCACCACCAGCACCCTGGGCCGCCCGTTAGCCGCGGCCGTGCTCACGCTCACTCTATTCCAATACTACCGTCCCGTCGACTACCGTCCCCTCGAGTACCCTCCCCATCAGCCCGGTGGGCGCACGGCCCTGGCTCGACCCCGCCGGGCCGGCGCCCAGTACCGGGCCATGAGCGGGACGAGCGGCAGCAGCCTTCTGGTCAGCGCCGCCGTGCGGCGCAGCACGGCCTCCCGGCGCGGCCCCCAGGGAAATCCATAGGCCTCCCGGATCGCCGGCGGGAGCAGCCCTACGGTAGGCAGGGCCCCCAGCCAGACCAGTGGCCCGAGGAACGGTGGCAAGGGGGGATTGACGATCTCCCGCGCCAGCCGGCGCGCCGTCTCCCCCACGACGATGGCGCCACTGGCGTACGTCGTCGCCATGGAGGCTCGCAGCTCGTCTGTGCTCCGTGGGAGATAGCCGTGGGGCAGCCCCAGCAAGGGCTCGAGGCCGCTGGCCTCGGCGCAGTAGCGGTCTTTCTCGGCCGCGGTCAGTGGCCCCACGTAGAGCTCGTAGACTAAGGGGAAGGTCTCCAACAGCGTGGCGTGGACCCAGCGCAAGAGCTCAGGGTCGTGGGCCGAGTAGTAGTGTCCGCAGGGGAACGGACCTGCCGGTGCCCTGAGCGTCCCGTTGACGCGGTCGTGGATGGCGTTGATCCCCCGAGCGGCGCGGTCTACCTCTGCGGGCGTGCCGAAGGTCAACGCCAGCATAGCTTCCAGGGTGTGATGCAGACGCCGCAGGCGCCCGTGGGGCTGATTCAGGAACAGGCTGTGCTCGGAGATCGCGGTGGCCACCAGCGGGTGGGCCAGCTGCAAGAGGATGGCCCGCCCCCATCCTAGGAGCAGCACCACCTCCTGGTTGATCTTCCAGGCCACGCTGTCCTGTCCGGCCAGGCCGGCGGCAGGGATCGTCGTCCTAGACATAGAGCGGACTCAAGCATACCGTCTGCCTCCCGCCCCGCCGGGGGGGGCCCCCGGCGACACGCTACACGTAGGTGCCGATGCGGTGGATGGCGAACTCCTGGTGCCCGATGATCTCGGCGCTGGTCAGGCGCCCGTTGCAGACTTCCACCATCAGCCGGAACAGCCGGGGACCCAACTCCTCTTTCGTCGCCGTCCCCTCGATGATCGGGGCGGCCGAGAAGTCGATATTGTCCGCCATGTTGGCCACCGTGGTGGGGTTGGCGCATACCTTGATCACAGGGTAGACGGCGTTGCCCAGGGCCGTACCCCGGCCGGTGGTGAAGATGCACAGGTGGGCCCCAGCGGCCGCCTTGGCGGAGACGGAGACGGCGTCATGGCCGGGCGTGTCCATGATGTAGAGCCCTTTGCCGTCGGGGCGCTGGGCAAAGTCCAGGACACCTTCGATCGTGCGCGTGCCCCCCTTATAGATGCAGCCGAGGCTCTTTTCCTCGATGGTGGTCAGGCCCCCGGCCATGTTGCCCGGCGTGGGATTGCCCCCGGAGACGGTGGCCCCCACGGCATTGGCCGCCTTTTCCACATTGGCGACGATCTCTACGATGCGCCGCGCCACCTCTTCGGTACGTGCCCGGCGGGCCAGGATGTGCTCGGCGCCCATCAGCTCGGTCGTCTCGGAAAGGATGGTCGTGCCGCCGGCGTCGACGACCATGTCCGAGACCACCCCCACCGTGGGGTTCGAGGCCATGCCGGAGGTGGCGTCCGAGCCACCACACTCCGTCCCCAGGATCAGCTCGGTCAGGGGCGTCTCGACGCGTTGCTGCATCGCCAGGCGGGCCTTCAGCTTTTGACCAAGCTCCACCCCCCGGGCGATGGCCCGCACGGAGCCACCGGTGTCGTCGATGGCAAAGGCCTCCACCGGCTTGTCCGGGGCCAGGGCGCGGGCCAGGGCGATGACCCGTTCTGTCTCCCCGCCGGACCGGGTGGCCCCCACGACGATGGCCGCTCCCACATTGGGGCTGGCAGCGGCGCCGGCCAGGATGCGCTCGGTCAAGGCGCGCGACTCCGGCCCGTCCGTCCCGTCGTCCATCAAGGGCAGCGAGATGGCCCCGGGGATCATGGCCGCCACGCGGCGCGCCACGGTGTTCGCCCCGGTGGCCGCTGGAACCACCAGCAGGTGGTTGCGGATCCCCACGGTCCCGTCCGGGCGGGGATAGCCAAAGAACGTCGTGGGGCTGGACCCCCCTTGCGCGAGTGCTGTCACCGTAGTCTCCTGCTCTGAGCGTGGTCAGTCTTCATGCCCGATGGTCGCGGCCCGCCGCCGGGTGCAACCGGTGAGCACACGCCCCATCGTGCCGCCGGCCGGGCGCTATGGCATCGCCATCTCATGCCCTGCCGGGCACCAGTAGGGCACAAATGACTCCCCTGACCATTCCAGCCTATAGTATCGCTCAACCGGGCCGGCCACCACGGCAGCCGCCGAGGCGCAGGATATCCGGGGCCTGCCGGAGGGGCCCGGGGGCTGTGCTAAAATCGGGTCACCTCACATCTTCTATTCATCTTCTCTCCTGGGGCGAGGACACGTGTGAAAGTCACCACCGAGAAGCCGGAAGCCGGCGTCGCCGCCCTGACCGTCGAGGTGCCCCCGGAGGACTTCGACCGCGCCATTGACCAGGCCTGGCGGCGAGTGGCCAACCGCGTGAACATCCCCGGCTTCCGGCGCGGGAAAGCGCCCCGGCCGCTCGTCGAGCGCCACGCCGGACCGGCGGCGATCAACGAAGAGGCCTTGCGCCGGTTGTTGCCCGAGCGCTACGACGCTGCCGTGGAGGAGACCGGCATCGCCCCCATCGAGCGCCCGTCGTTCGACATCGTGCAGCTCGAACGGGGCAAGCCCCTGGTCTTCAAGGCCACCGTGGCCGTGCAGCCCACCGTCGAGCTGGGCGACTTCCAGTCCATCACCGTGGAGCCGGAGACGGTGGAAGTTGACCAGGAAGAAGTCGACCGCGTGCTGGAGCGTCTGCGGGAGAGCCAGGCGCAGTGGCTGCCGGTGGAGGACCGGGGCCTGGAGATGGGCGACCAGGCCATCGCCGACATCACCGTGGAGTTCCCCATCGAGGACGGCCGCCCGGCTCGCAAGACGGAGCGCAAAGACAGCGAGGTCATCCTCGGCGAGAACGGCTATCCGGACGGGTTCGACCGCGAGCTGCTCGGCGCCCGGCCCGGGGACACCCGCCAGTTCACCCTTACCTGGGGCACTTCGGGCGCGGCCGCGTCCGAGCGCGCCGCCGGCCAGGAAGGGGAGGACGGGGCAGGGGGCGATGACCAGGGGGAGGACGGGGCAGGGGCGACCAGGCCCCCGGCCGGCCCGACAACCGCTTTCAGGGTCACGATCAAGGACGTCAAGCGCAAGCAGCTCCCTGATCTGGACGACGACTTTGCCAAGTCACTCGGGGAGCATGAGTCGCTGCCCGCCCTGACGGGAGCCATCCGCAGGCGCCTGGTGAACGAGTCCCTGCGTGCCGCCCGGGTGGCCACAGAGAACAAGGCCGTGGACGCCGCCATCGAAAAGGCGACGTTTGAGGTGCCGGAGCGCCTCGTGGAAGCGGAGACCGACGCCCTGGCGCAGGACCGGCGCCAGGTTATGGCCAATCAAGGGATTACGGTGGAGCGTTACCTCTCCCTGATTGGAAAGGACGAGGCAGACTGGCGCGCCGAGCTGCGGGAGCAGGCCGCACGCCAGGTCCGCGCCCGCGTCTTGTTGGACGCCCTCGCCGAGCGGGAGGGCCTGGAGGTCTCGCCCGACGAGATCGAGGAGGAGATCGAGCGTACGGCGCAGGGCTATGGGGCGCAGGCGGACGAGGTGCGCCGCGCCCTGATGACCCAGGAGTCGCGCCGGCGTATCGCCACCAGCCTGCGCCGCCACAAGGCCATCGAGAAGCTGGTGGAGTACGCCGGCGGGTACCCTGCCGCGCCGGAAGGGTCGATGCCGCCGACGCCGGATTCCGGCGCCGCCGAATCGCCGCAAGGGGTAGGGTCTTCCCTCGTGGCCGGGCCGGCGGAGGCCTCGCCTGTGGCCCAGCCGGCGCCTGCGGAGGAGACCGGGGCTGGGGCCAGGGGGTAGACTGCGACCAAGGGGCACAAGGTCTCCTTCGGGGACGTCGGCGGCTTCATCGCCAACTGGGGCCAGGGGGTAGACTGCGACCAAGGGGCACAGCGCGACGTAGGGACACAGCGAGACTTCGTAAGGCGCGTATCAGGCGCCGGGCAGCACCGAGCCGAGGCTGGACGGCCTCTCGCCGGGGCGGGCCGGGGGACTTATCCCGTACAGGGACCGGACAGGAGGCAGGAAGGCAAGACCATGGGACTTATCCCGTACGTTATTCAAACCACCCCCCGCGGCGAGCGCGGCATGGACATCTACTCCCGCCTGTTGCTCGACCGCATCATCTTTGTCGGCACGCCAATCGACGATCAGATCGCCAACACCATCGTGGCGCAGCTCATCCTGCTCAAGTCCGAGGACCCGGACAAAGACATCTCCATGTACATCAACTCGCCCGGGGGGGCGATCCACGCCGGCCTGGCGATCTACGACACCATGCAGTACGTCACCAGCACCAGCAAGTGCAAGATCGAGACGATCTGCTACGGCATGGCGGCCAGCTTCGCCGCCATCCTCCTGGCCGGGGGCTCGAAGGGTCGGCGATATGCCTTGCCCAACGCCACGGTGCTGATTCATCAGCCGTGGTCGCAGGGTGGGGGCGTCCGCCAGGCCAGCGACGTGGAGATCGAGGCGCGGGAGATGCTGCGCGTGCGGAGCAAGCTGAACGAGATCCTCTCCCAGCACACGACGCAGCCCCTGGAGCGCATCCAGCGCGATACCGACCGCGACTACTACATGACCGCCGAGCAGGCCGTGGAGTACGGCATCATCGACGGGATCATCTCCGACACGGCCGCAGCTCTCCCGGCTGACGCCGCCCAGGCGGCCGGCTAGGAGGGGGAGGGGTCAGTAGGAAAGTCGATGCCCAACCAACGGAACAGCCGGATTCAGTACCGCTGCTCATTCTGCGGCAAGACCCAGGAGCAGGTGCGTCGCCTTATCGCCGGGCCGGGCGGGGTGTACATCTGCGACGAGTGTATCGAGCTGTGTCGCGAGATCATCGAGGAAGAGGCCAGCCAGCCCCCGCAGAAGGCCAAGTTTCCGGCGGCGCGCGTCCCCACGCCGAAGCGTATCTACGAGCTCCTCAACCAGTACGTTATCGGCCAGGACCGGGCCAAGAAGGTGCTCTCCGTCGCCGTCTACAATCACTACAAGCGAATCGGCGCCGGGATGCAGATCGACGAAGTGGAGCTGCAGAAGAGCAACATCCTCCTCGTCGGCCCCACCGGCTGCGGCAAGACCCTCCTGGCGCAGACGCTGGCCAAGATCCTCGACGTCCCCTTTTGCATCGCCGATGCCACGGCCCTGACCGAAGCGGGATACGTCGGCGAGGATGTAGAGAACATCCTGCTCCGCCTCATCCAGGCGGCCGACTACGACGTCGCCCGGGCGGAGCGGGGAATTGTCTACATCGACGAGATCGACAAGATCGCCCGCAAAGCGGACAACCCTTCGATCACGCGCGACGTCTCCGGCGAGGGTGTCCAGCAGGCTTTGCTCAAGATCATCGAAGGCTCGGTGGCCAATGTCCCCCCCCAAGGGGGACGTAAGCACCCCCACCAGGACTTTATCCAGATCAATACCGGCAATATCCTGTTTATCTGCGGCGGGGCCTTCGAGGGACTTGACCGTATCGTCTCCTCACGCGTCGGTAGCTCCCGCTCCGTCGGCTTCCGCACGGAGAACAATGGGGACACGCCGGATAGCCAGGTGCTGCGTCATCTGATGACCGATGACCTCCTGAAGTACGGCTTGATCCCGGAGTTCGTCGGCCGCTTGCCGGTCACCGTCAGCCTGGACCTGCTGACCAAAGAAGACTTGATCCGCATCTTGACCGAGCCAAAGAACGCCATCATCAAGCAGTACCAGAAGTTCTTCGCCCTGGACAAGGTGGAGCTCATCTTCCGCGACGACGCCCTGGAGGCGGCGGCGGATATGGCCATCAAGCAAAAGACGGGGGCGCGGGGTCTGCGCACGATCATCGAGGACGTCCTCCTCGACGTGATGTATGAGATACCCTCGCGTGCCGACGTCAAACGCTGCATGGTGGACGCCGACGTTATCCGTGGCGATGGGCGCCCCTACCTCGAGATCCGCACGGATCGGGCGGCAATCGAGGAAAAGTCGGCCTAGGACCCTAGGGCCGGCAGGGTCCAGCGGGGTCCAGTAGGCCCTGAGGGGACGGCTCAGGGGGCGCGTCAGCGCCCCCTCCTTTCTTGCCAGCTACTGAGTGGGAACCTACTTGATGGCCAGCATGCGGTTGAGGGCGGTGCGTGCCCAGCGAGCCAGCTCCTCGTCCACCTCTATCCTGTTCACCACCTGCCCGGCCACGAGATTGTCCAGCGCCCAGGCGAGGTAGGCCGGGTGGATGCGGTACATCGTGCTGCAGGGGCAGATGACCGGGTCGAGGCAGAAGATAGTCTTGTCCGGCTGCTCCTTCTGCAAGCGACTGACCAGGTTGATCTCCGTCCCCACCGCCCACACGCTCCCGGCCGGTGATTCGGTGACCACCTTGATGATGTACTCCGTGGAGCCGTTGCAGTCCGCCAGGTCGACCACTTCCCGGACGCATTCCGGGTGCACTACCACCTTGACGCCGGGGTGCTGCTCCCGGGCGGCTGTGACCTGCTCAGGCCGGAAGCGCCCGTGTACCGAGCAGTGACCCTTCCAGAGTACGAAGGTCGACCGCTCCAGGATCTCCGGGGTATTGCCCCCCAGGTCGCGGCCCGGTGCCCAGAGGGTGGTGTCCTCCAGGGCGTAGCCCATCGCCAGGGCGGTGTTACGCCCCAGGTGCTGGTCGGGAAAGAAGAGGATCTTCTTGCCTCGCTCCAGCGCCCAGGAGATGACCGCCCGGGCGTTGGAGCTGGTGCAGACGATGCCACCGTTCTTGCCGCAAAAGGCCTTCAGGGCAGCGGCCGAGTTCATGTAAGTCACGGGGACGATCCCGTGATCCGGGCCCAGCGTCTCCTGGAGCTGCGCCCAGCAGTCCAGGACGTCGTCCGTGGTGGCCATATCGGCCATGGAGCAGCCGGCCGCCAGGTTAGGGAGGATCACTTTCTGGTGTGGACCGGAGAGGATGTCTGCGCTCTCGGCCATGAAGTGGACGCCGCAGAAGACGATATACTCGCTCTCCGGGCGCTCGGCGGCGAGCTGGGAGAGCTTGAAGCTGTCCCCCCGGGCGTCGGCGAACTTGATGATCTCATCGCGCTGGTAGTGGTGGCCGAGCACCATCACGCGACTCCCCAGGGCTCCCTTGGCGGCGCCGATGCGGGCGTCGAGCTCGGCCGGAGACATGGCGACGTACTCCGGCGGGAGTGGCGTCTGGAGGTGCGTCACCGGCTGCCCGGCCGCCCGGAGGCGCTCGGTAAACAGGTCTTCGTAGCT
This sequence comes from Chloroflexota bacterium, assembly GCA_030447525.1. Lineage (GTDB taxonomy): Bacteria > Chloroflexota > UBA11872 > UBA12225 > UBA12225 > JAUJOR01. The sequence goes on from JAUJOR010000022.1 coordinate 17,844, forward strand.
GTATTCGTAGTTGCAGACCTCGTCTCCGGCCGGTGTGAGCGCGGTGACGGTTGCCCCGGCCACCACCCCGTTCCCCGCCGGGGGCGCGCTCCGTTCTACCGGCACAGTGCCGCGGGGCAGCTCGCCCCCCCCCGCCGGCCCGCTCCACTCCTCTATCAGGACACTCCCGCTGCGCGTCATTCCCCGCCCTCTCTCTTTGCCTCGCCGCGCCAAACATTGTGAAAAGTTTCACAAGCTAGACACTGGATTAAGCATAACAGGTTCGGCGCCCAGCGCAAAACGAGCGCGCCGAGTGGCAGGCCTTTTTCATCAGAGCCGCTCCTGGGGCACCGCCCGCGGCGCGGTCATGCCGAGCCCGGCGAGGCATCCGGGCCGCCGGTCCACGGACAGTGGGACGACTCGCTGATCCCTCGCTGCGCTGGGGATGACCCGGACCCACCGCCTACCCCTGATGAAAAGGCCCTGGCCGAGTGGGGCGGCTCTGGGGGAGCGCCATCCCTTGCGGTACCATGCCAGGATGGCGTCACGCGAGGCGGGGATGGCGTCGCCAGAGGAGGGGGCATGGCCGTCGCAGTGGACACCTTTCGGGCGGTGATGAGCCGGTGGGCGACGGGTATTACGGTGATCACTGCCCGGCACGGCGCCGTCTCACGTGGAATGGTTGCCAGCTCCTTCAGCTCCGTCTCCGCCGATCCGCCTACCGTGCTTGTCTGCGCCGACCACCGCACCCGCACCTATCCTTTGATCAAAGAGTCCGGGGTCTTCGTCGTCAACGTCCTGTCGCAGGAGCAGGAAGAGACCTTTCGCGTCTTTGCCGGCTGGAAAGGGGGACGCGAGGACGATAAGTTCGCCGGCGAAGAGACGCTCACTGCGGTCACCGGCGTCCCCATCCTCAAGAACTCCCTGGGCTGGATGGAGTGCCGCGTCGTGGCCGCCTACCCGGGGGGTAACACCCATACCATCTTTATCGGCGAGGTGGTGGAGGGATCCCTTGGCGCCGGGGTGGATCACCCGCCCCTGCTCTACTACCACCGCAAGGTGCGGCGCTTCGTAGAGGAGGACCCGGACGAGTAGGGCTCAGCCGTCAGGGGAGCGCCGGCCAGGGGCCCGTAGCCGGTGACCCCCCGCCGGTCGGCTGATCCCTGGCCACCGCCACCGGGCCGCCGGCAGACGAGAGGCGCCGCAAGGTATCCAGGTTGGCCGCATCCGGGCCGCTCCCGTCGTAGCCCGGCACCTCCATGATCCACGGCCAGCGGCACCAGGCGGGGTGAGCGAGGAGCCGGGCGAAGCCCGCCTCCCCGATGTACCCCTGGCCGATATTCTCGTGCCGGTCCTTGAGTGACCCCAAAGGGGCCTTGGAGTCGTTGGCGTGGACGGCGATGATCCGCTCCAGGGGCAGCGTCGCCTCGATCTCCGCCATGGTCGCGTCCAGCCCGGACTCACTTGCCAGGTCGTAGCCACTCCCCCACAGGTGGGCCGTGTCCAGGGCGATGGCCACCGCCGGATGGCCATCCAGGAGATCGAGGACGGTGGCCAGCTCCCCGAACGTCCGGCCCAGGGCGCTGCCGGCCCCGGCGCAGGTCTCCAGGGCGATGCGTGGCCGCCCGGCGATGGGCTCTGTCCGCTCCAGGGCCCGCCGCATGGCCAGGGCGCAGCGATCCAGGGCCTGCTCCCGTGACTGGATCCCGCCCGCACCGGGGTGCAGAATTACCGCCTGCGCACCCAGCGTCGCCCCCACCACCAGGTGATCGACCAGGGCCTCGATCGAGCGCTCCCACAAGACGTCGTCCGCAGAGGCGAAGTTCATCAAGTAGATGCCGTGGATGAACAGCGGGGCCAGGTCGAGCTCGGCGCATCCATCCCTGAACCGCGTGACGTCCTGCGGGTCATGGCTCCCCCTCCGCCAGGCCGAGGGATTCCGGCTCCATATCTGGATCGGGCCCCCACCCTGCCCGGCAGGCCCACTGCGCCCCAGCCCCATCCGCCGAGCATGAGCCAGCGCCCCTTTCACCCCCCCACTGAGGTGGGCCCCAAAGCGGGGCCCTTCTTTTATCGCCATCTGGCTCATTTCGTACACTGTTTATCTAGCGTCCGGCATTCTTAGCAACGTGCCGCCCCCGGGGGTGGCGCGAGCTGCGCGAGGGCCTGGCAGCTTGGGGACGTGGCCGGCGCCGGGGCGCCGGGGGACGCGCTCAGCCCCCGATACGGGGCGCTGATGCCCGGCGCTGAGGCCGACGACGGCCAGCCGGACGAGAATGGCCGGTGGGACGAGGAGAAGAGGAGCGATGGCGGTAGGGATGCAGGAGCCGTTCCAGCGGGTGGGTCCGGAGCAGGTCAAGGAGCTGATCACCCAGGGGGCCAAGGTCATCGACGTGCGCGAGCCGAAGGAGCAGGTGCAGGACGGGCGCCTGGCCGACTCCGAGCTAGTGCCATTGAACTCGTTCTTGTCCAGCCCCAAGCAGTATCTCAACCAGGACAACGTCGTGTTTATCTGCAAGGTGGGCCAGCGCAGCGCCATCGCCTGCGAGATGGCCGCGGCCGTTGGCCTGTCCCAGCTCTACAACCTGGAGGGTGGCATCGAGGCCTGGAAAAAGCAGGGCCTCCCGGTCGAGTACCCGGCGGCGAAGTAGGGGAGTCGGCCATCCGGGCACCGGCCTAGAAGACCGCAGACGTGGGACTTCGCGTCGCCATCCTCGGCTTAGGACTCATCGGCGGCTCGGCCGGGCTGGCCTGGCGGGCCGCCGGACATACCGTGGTGGGGTACGCCCGGCGACCCGCGACGGGCCGGCGCGCCCTGGAGATGGGGGCCGCCGACGAGGCCGTGGCAACCCTGGCCCAGGCCACGGACGCGGACGTGGTCGTCCTGGCCCTGCCGGTGCTGGCCATCCGTCAGCTGATGCGTGACCTCAGCCCGCTCCTGCGCCCCGGCACGGTGGTCACCGACGTGGCCAGCACCAAGCGCCACGTAGAGCGCTGGGCGCGCCAGCTCCTCCCACCGCACGCCCCCTTCGTCGGTGGCCATCCCATGGCCGGCAAGGAGACGGCCGGGATCGAGCATGCCGACGGAAGCTTGTTTCGGGGACGCACCTGGTGCATCGTCCCCCCGGAAGGGGCCGACGCGGCGGCCGTCGAGCGGGTGACGCGCCTCGCCCGGGAGGCCGGGGCGCGCCCGCTGCAGATCGGCGCCGCCGACCACGACCGGGCCGTGGCCGTCACCAGCCACCTCTCCTTCATGACCTCGGTGACTCTGTGCCAGGCCGTCGTCGCCCGGGAAGACTTCCGCCGGGTGGCCCCCGTTGCCGGCACCGGGCTGCGGGATACCACCCGCCTGGCCAGCGGCGACCCCCTGATGCACCGGGACATCTGCCTTACCAACCGTGACTTCCTGGTCCACGAGCTGGAGACCTTCGGCGCCCGCGTGGCGGAGGTCACCGACCTGATCCGGCGCCTCCCTGACCCGGAGGCCGCCCCCGGCGACCCCGCGGTCGACCGCCTGGAGCGCCTCTTCGCCGAGCTGAAGACGGCGCGGGACGCCTGGCTGGAGGGGCGCCTCCTAGAGCAGCGACCGGAGTAGAACCTCTCCTGCTATACTGGCCACAAGCGAGATCAAGCAACGGCGTCGACGGGGACGAGTACTCGGGAAGGCACCGAGACAGAGATGGTCGGTCAGCGGCTGAAAGCTGGCCACAGGCGTGCCACCGGGGAATACCACCCTTGAGCCGGTCCGCGAAACTCCGGGAGTAGCGGGTTCCCGCTGGCCACGGTTAGAGGGCTATCGAGTGCAGCCGCCGCGCCGCGGGGCATCCGGGGTCTATGGCCCCGGGGAGACCGGCGACCGGGGCCGGCTGAACTTGGGTGGAACCGCGCGAAGCCGGCGTCCCTGGCGCCTTTGGCCTCGCGTCCCAAGAAGTGGGACGCGAGGCATTTTTGTGCCCCTCGTGTCCCGCCAAGGTATCCCGCAGCGGCGCGCCGCTGCGGGTAGCCCCGGCCGGCCGGTGGCCCCTCTGGACATGGGGGCCTCGTCGGTGGGTCGGGGGACAGGTACAGCAGCCACGAGGAGGCAGAAAGATGGCACAGGTAAGAGCGGTCGGGTCAGTCCAGGAGGGGATGGCCCCGCCGGCTGTAGCCGAGGCGGCGGGGGACGGGCGTGTGCCGGACGTAAGGACGATGCGCCACTCGGCGGCCCACGTCATGGCCGAGGCGGTGCAGGAGCTGTTCCCCGACGTCCGGCTGGGTATTGGTCCGGCGATTGAAGACGGCTTCTACTACGACTTCGAGCTGCCCCGGCCGCTGACGCCGGATGACCTTACCGAGATCGAGGGGCGCATGCGCCGGCTGGTGCAGGCGGACGTCCCCTTCCAGCGTCGTGAGCTCGACCGCGACGCGGCCCTGGCCCTCTTCCGCGAGCGCGGTCAGCACTACAAGGTGGAGCTGATCGAAGACCTTACCTCCGGGGGGGAGCGGAGTGCGAGGGACGAGGCCTCGGACAGCCCCGATGCCCGGGGCATCCAGGGCGGGCGCGTCTCCCTCTACCGGCAGGGGGCCTTCGAAGACCTCTGCGGCGGGCCACACGTGGGGCGCACGGGGGAGATCGGGCCCTTCAAGCTCCTGCGTAGCGCCGGGGCCTACTGGCGGGGGGACGAGAAGCGCCCGCAGCTGCAGCGCATCTACGGCACCGCCTGGCCATCCCAGGAAGAACTCGATGCCTACCTCTGGCGCCAGGAGGAGGCCCGCAAGCGCGATCACCGACGCCTGGGGACGGACCTGGGGCTGTTCCTCTTCAGCGACCAGGTAGGGGCCGGGCTGCCCATCTGGGGAGAGCACGGCGCCTTGCTGCGCTCGATCATCGAGGACTTCTGGAAGGACGAGCACCGCAAGTCCGGCTACCAGTACGTCTACTCCCCGCAGATCGGCTTGATCGACTTATGGAAGACCTCCGGCCATCTGAGCTTCTACCGTCAGAACATGTACGCCCCCATCGAGATGGACGAGCAGCAGTTCATGCTCAAGCCGATGAACTGCCCCTTCCACATCCAGGTGTACAAGCGCCGGGTGCGCTCCTACCGCGAGCTCCCCGTGCGCTACAACGAGCTGGGCACGGTCTACCGCTACGAGCCCGCCGGGACGCTGCACGGTCTCTTGCGCACGCGGGGGTTCACGCAGGACGACTCGCACATCTTTTGCCGCCCGGATCAGCTGGACGCGGAGGTGACCGGCGTTCTAGACCTGGCGCTACGCCTCTGGCGCACACTCGGCTTCCACGAGTACCAGATCGAGCTCGCCGTGCGGGATCCCCATAACCTGGACAAGTACATGGGGGCGGACGAGCGTTGGGCGCAGGCCGAGGCGGTGCTGGAGCGGGCCCTCCAGAATCACCAGCTCCCCTTCCGGCGGGCCGAGGGCGAGGCGGTGTTCTACGGGCCGAAGATCGACATCCACCTGCTGGACGCCCTGGGGCGCAAGTGGCAGTGCTCCACGATCCAGGTGGACTTCAACCTCCCGGAGCGCTTCGACCTCAACTACGTGGGCGAAGACGGGGCGCAGCACCGCCCGTTCATGGTGCACCGCGCCCTGCTAGGCTCCCTGGAGCGATTCATCGGCGTGCTCATCGAGCACTATGGCGGGGCCTTTCCCACCTGGCTCGCCCCGGTCCAGGGGATCGTGTTGCCCATTGCCGACCGGCATAACGACTACGCCGCCACGGTGTGCCGGGAGCTGCAAGACGCCGGCCTCAGGGTAGACCTGGACGACCGCTCCGAGCGGGTCAACGCCAAGATCCGGGATGCCCAGCTGCAGAAGATCCCGTACATGCTGGTCATCGGCGACCGCGAGGCGGAGGCGCGGTCGGCCGCCGTGCGCCTACGATCGGGAGAGAACCTGGGGGCGCTGCCCCTGGGGGAGATCATCGAGCGCATCACACGAGAGAACCGGGATCGATCCTAGCGCTGCTGGCCCCCTGGCGGGACAGGGGCCGCGCCCGCTGAACGGGTGTATCCTTGCACCGTGTGGCAAGCGCGAGTGACGACGGCGAGATGCGGAGGAGGCGAGCATGGCAGGGGCAGGCTGTTTGCTAACGCGCCGCGGGTTGGGGCGTATGTCGGCGGCACTGGCGTCGTCCGCTGCCCTCGCGGCCTGCGCCGGGCCAGGCGCGGGGGCCACGCCCGGCGGGGAGGGCAACCGCGGGGCGGCGCTCAAAGGTGAGATCAAGCTGTCCGTATGGGGCGCCCTCTACGAGGACGAGCTCTACACCGCCAATTACATCCCGGAGTTTCAGCGCCAGTACCCCGAGGTGAAGGTGGAGTTCATCCGTCCGGCGGGGAACTACCGCGAGTTCCTGGAGGTGTCCCATGCCGGAGGCGTTGCCCCGGACGTGATGCGCCAGGGCGCGACCGAGGCCGGGCACTACGTGCGCAACAACATGAACGTCCCGCTGGACGACTATCTAAAGCGAGACAAGCTCAACCGGGAGGACTTCTATCCCCATCACTGGCCCCACCTGACGTACAACGGGAAGACTTACGGCGTCCCGCAGGACACGAACTTACAAGGGGCGTACGTCAACCGGGCGCTGTTCGCGGAAGCAGGGCTCAAGCAGCCGGACGAGAGCTACTCCTTCGAGCAGCTGGTGCAGGACGCACGGCGGTTGACGAAGCGGAACGCTGCCGGCACGCAGCAGTACGCCCTGGCGGTGGGCTACGGCATTGGGATGTTCTACCCCCTCGTCTTCGCCCAGGGGGGCACGGTGTGGAAGGACGCCGAAAAGCGGGAGATCCAGCTGGCGAGCGAGCCGTTCCTCAAGGCGGCGGAGTTCTACAAGCGCAGCCTGGTGGAGCCGGGCTACATCCCCCGCCCGGAGACCGTCACCGAGCGGGGCGGGGTGGTGAAGATGTTCTACAACGGAGAGGCGGCCATCCTCTTCGACGGGACGCACCGGGCCCCCTTTACGCTGAAGGAGGCGCCGGACGTGGATTGGGTGGCCGTGCCTTTTCTGGGGTTCGGCGGGACGAAGAAGACGACCGCCGGCTTTCCCTATTGGGCCGTGTGGTCCCAGAGCAAGCTGCCTGACGTCGCCTTCCGCATGCTCTATCACATGCAGAGCGGCGAAGGCCCGATCAAGTACTGGCAGCTCCTGTGGGTGGCGCCCCCGGCGAACCGCTCGGCGGTCAAGAGCCCGGCCTTCAAGCAGGTGCCGGGCATGCCCGGCCACATCCCCGCCCTGAAGGACGAGCGGGAGTGGCAGGACAAGTGCGCCTGGACGGCGTGGTGCCTCGACCGCTCAGAGAAGCCCGGCGGGGTGATCGAGACGGAGCACATCTCCAGGTGGGGCCCGATCATCGGCACCGAGACGGGCGCTCGGGTGGCCCGCATCTTCGCCCAGACTGACACCGTCCAGGCCAAGCCGGCCCTGGAAGAGGCGGTCGCGGCGATCAACGGCTACATCAAGCAGAACACTTAGGGGAGCGGCGGCTGCAGGCTTGTGACCTGCCAGGCTTGTGACCTGCGGCCTGGCCCCTATCGCCCCTGGCGGGCCCAGTAGTCATCCAGCTGTTGCTGGGATTGCTGAGCGGCTTCGGAGACGGCATCCTTGGGCGCCAGCTCGCGCTTGAGGAGCTTTGTTTGCGCCTCCCCGATCACCGTTTCCACCGCCCGCACGGCGGGCGAGGCGACGTAGGAGAGGGCGTTGGCCTTCTCGAACAGGGCCAGGATCTCCTTGCGCCCCAGGTTCTCATTGACGATCTCCGGCATGTTGGCCGCCTCACGGTGGCCGGCGACGTCACCGGAGCGTTTCTGCACCAGGTACTGCCCGTCTTTGCTCCCGACGAACTTGAGGTACTCCCAGGCGGCCTCGGCGTTCTTGGTCGCTCGGGTGGCGCCGACCATGGTGCCCCCGCCGAAGACGAAGGACTTGCCGGCGGCGCTCGGCCCGCCCGGGAGGGCCTGCACCCCGATGGGCAGGGACGCATTCTCCACCGAGACGGGGAAAAAGCACCAGTTGCCGTTAAAGAGCAGCCCGACGCGCTCGCGGGCCAGGGCGCGGTAGCCGCCGCCGACGTTGGCTGCGGTGTTCCAGTCGTTCACCGCGTCCATGCCTGCGTTGACGTTGTCGGTGATTTTCATGGCCCAGGCCGTGGCCTCCACGGCCGCGGGGACGTTGAAGGTGACCTTGCGCCCGTCGTCGGACAGGATCTTGGCCCCATTGGCCTGCCAGTACTGGAGTAGCCAGGAGTTGGCCGTCCAGGAGGGAACGAAGCCGTAGCGGGACACCTGGCTGCCGTCGCGCTTGAGTAAGCGCTGGGCGTGCAGCTCCAGCTCAGCCCAGGTTTGCGGGGGCTTGTTCTCGTCCAGGCCGGCCTCGCGGTAGAGCTTCTTGCTCCAGAAGACGTTGCGGATGTCCGGATGGTGGGTGATGGAGAGGATCTTCCCCTTGTAAGAAGTCTGCGGCACTACAAAGTCGAAGTACTGCTTCATGTCCCACTTGTCCCGCCGGATCATGTCGTCCAGCGGGAGGAGGGCGTTCTGCTCGCCGAACTCAATCACTTCCGGGGCGTTCAGCTTGAAGAGATCGGGCACCGTGTCCGAGGCCAGGGCGGTGACGAACTTGGCCCTCCCGGCGTCGGCCACGTTGCTGACCGTGACGTTTGGCTTGCGACGTTGATACTCGTCTATCTGATCGAGCATGGCCAGCCCGCCACCCCCGGTGGTGCCCCAGTCGTGCCACAGCTCAAGCGTCACCGGCCCCTGGGGCGCCGCCCCGCCGGCAGGGGCGCGCGATCCGCTGTCACAGGCCGCCAGGGCCACCATTGGCCCCAGGGTCAGGCCGGCGCTCAGGACGCTGGCCCTTTCTAGCATCCCCCGCCGGCTCACACCACGCTTGCCCGCCGCTCCCGGTGCGCCCCACCCGCCTGCAGCCATCGCCAGTCCCCTTCTTGGCGTCCCAGCGGACGCCGGCAGCTCGCCGGCGCCTCATGCTCGCCAGCAGTCAACACAGACCATACCTCAAGCGAGACAGTAGCCGATCTTTCCCGGTGGCGCCGTGAGGCAGACAACGCGCCGGCCGGCAGGATACCACCGGCCACCATGCTAGAATCCGTGGCCAGCGAGGCTCTATGGATCCACGGCGACGCGTCCCGCTGGGCCGCACCGGGCTGACCGTCAGCCGGCTGGCGTTGGGTGGGGCACCGCTCGGCGGGCAGCTGGTGCCCCCGGGCGAAGGGACCGTCCCGGCCATTGTGCAGCGGGCTTATCAGCTCGGTCTACGCCACTTCGACACTGCCCCCCTCTACGGCACAGGGACTTCCGAGCGCCGGCTCGGTGGTGCCCTGCGGGGGCTGCCGCGGGAGGAGCTTGTCCTGGCCACTAAGGTCGGTCGCCTCCTCCGTCCCCAGCAGCCACCGGACGGCACAACGCCGGGCACGCCCGCGTCGGCTCTGGCGTTGCGCCCGGTGTTCGACTTCAGCTACGACGGGGTAATGCGTTCTGTCGAGGAAAGCCTGGAGCGCCTGGGCCTCAACCGCGTGGACGTGCTGCACATCCACGACCCCGACCGGCACTACGACGCCGCTCGCAGCGGGGCCTACGTCGCCCTCGACCGGCTGCGGCGGGAGGGACGTATTCGCGCCCTCGGGGCCGGGATGAACCAGGCTGAGATGCCGGCTCGCTTTGCCCGCGAGCTGGAGATGGACTGTTTTCTTCTCGCCGGCCGCTACACCCTGCTCGACCAGGCAGCCTGGAGGGAGCTTCTGCCCCTGTGCGTCGAGAAAGGGATCGCCGTCATCATCGGCGGGGTCTATAACAGCGGCATCCTGACCGATCCCCGGCCCGGCGCGACCTTTAATTACCGCCCGGCGGAGCCGGTATGGCTGGAGCGGGCGCAGCGCCTCAAGGCGGTCTGCGACCGGCACGATACGCCCCTCAAGGCCGCGGCCATCCAGTTTCCGCTGGGTCACCCGGCAGTGACCACCGTTCTGACCGGCGTGCGCTCGGTGGCCGAGTTGGAAGAGAACGATAGCGTGTTCCGCTTTCCTGTGCCCGGCGCGCTGTGGGAGGACCTGCGGCGCGAGGGGTTGCTCCCAGAGGGGGTGCCGGTGCCCGGCGAGTGGGTTGGGGTAGACTAACAGGGAGCGCCCTCTCGTTCGCTGACTGCCGTGGGCCCACAGCCGACCCATCCGATGCCGGGCCACCAAACAGGGAGTCCATCATGTCCGTAGCTACGATGCGTACGACGCTCCCAGCGGGCCGGGCCGCCGCCGGGCCGCCGGCAGGGCGATCGCAGGGGGCTGGGACGCCGTACGCGGCGCCGGCCGTAGGAGTCGACGACGAGGTCGACGAGGTAGCCCGGGCCCTGGAGGACACCTGGAGTCCTGACCCCCGGACGCGCACCGCGGCCGTCGACCAGCTCTGCCCCTGCCGCCTCAAGGCAGACTACCCGGCGGTGTGGAATCGCCTGCTGGGCATGGCCACGGACGAGAACGCCAGGGTACGGAGCCACGTGTTGCACGTCCTGGCGGACGGCTCACCACGCGCCCGCGAGGCGGAGGTGGTGCAGGCCGTGGAGGGGATGCAGCAGGATCCTGATCCCGGCTTGCGGCGCCGGGTGCGTAAGCTCCTGGCGCAGTATCGGCGCACCGGAAAGATCAACATCCTCTAGCACAGCTCCGCGGAAGTCCTGCGACAGTCCCCAACCTGGGAGACCTGCCCAATGACTTCGGCCCAGGTGTGTTAGCCCCCTGGCGGTAGGGATTGTGTCGCCCCCGGCGTAGGATCGCACCGGGCGCCGGGCTACGGCCGCCCGCCTGGTGGCGGTCGTGCCGTCCCTATCGCTCCGGCCGATTGGTGAGGTGCATTCTGTGACTGCTGTTCAGCCCGCGGATGCCCCCGCGGATGCCCCCACCGGGGCCGGCGTCCTGGACGCGGCCCCGGCGCTCGACCTCCAGGACGTCTCCAAGAGCTTCGAGCGACAGCGCTTCCCCTGGCCTCCATGGGCAGTTGCCAGGCCGGCCCGGCGGCGGGTGATGGCCGTGGACGCCGTGTCCTTGCGCGTGCGCCGGGGGGAGATCTTCGGCGTGCTGGGAGCCAATGGCTCCGGGAAGTCCACGTTGATCCGCTTGATGTCCACCCTGCTGATCCCGGACTCCGGGAGGATCAGCGTCTTTGGTCTGGACGTCCAGCAGCACGAGCTGCGGGTCAAGCAGCTCATCAACCGGGTCAGCGTCGACGCCGCCTTCTTCAAGAAGCTCAGCGCAATGGAGAACCTGGCCTTCGCCTCGCGCTTGTACGGCCTGGACGTGCGGGCCGCCCGGGTGAGGGCCTTTGAGATCCTCGACCGGGTGGGCATCTCGCGCAAGGCGGCGCTCAAGCCGATGGAGACCATGTCCCGCGGGATGCAGCAGAAGGTGGCCATCGCGCGGGCGTTCCTGACTGCCCCAGCCCTGCTCTTGCTGGACGAGCCGACCACCGGGCTCGATCCCCGCTCGAAGCGCGACGTGCAAGTGTTCGTCCAGGAGCTGCGTGCCGTGCACGACACCACCGTCGTCCTGACCACCCACGACATGGACGAGGCCGACCGGCTGTGCGACCGCATCGCCGTCCTCGACCGCGGCCGAGTCATCGCCCTGGACACTCCCGCCGGCCTCAAGGCGCAGACGGCAGCCGGCCTGCCCGGCGGCACGGCCCCCACCGCGGTCACCATGGAAGACGTCTTCCTGCACCTGACCGGGCGACCGCTGGACGATGCATCGTCTACCGACGACGAGGATTGAGCACGGATGATCGCTGCCGTGGCGCGCGAGCTGAACGCCGGCTACGCCTTCGTTGAACGCAACTGGAATCTCGTCCGCCGCTACGCCGCCTGGGAGGTGGTGTGGCTGGTGTACTCGCTGGCCAACGGCTTGACCATCCTGTTCATCGCCGCCGCGACGGAGCGCATCACCGGCCAGCGAGTGGATACCGACTACCTCGTCCTCTACCTCCTGATAGGGACGACGATGTGGAGCTATCTCTCCGCCGTGTTCGACATCATGGCCGAGACGATTGCCTGGGAGCGCTGGGAGGGCACCATCGAGTACACCCTGATGGCCCCCGTCCACCGGTCGCTCCACCTCCTGGGGACGTGCGCCTTCGGCATCAGCTACGCCCTCTTGCGCGCCGGGATCATCTTCGCCGCGGTGGTGCTCACGTTTGGCATCGACATCTCGCGAGCCAACCTCGCGGGGGCCGCGCTTGCCGTCGCCGTGGGGAGCGTCAGCGTCGTCGGCCTGGCCGTCTTCGTCGGAATCTTGCCCCTGCTGTACACCGAGCGGGGGACGCAGATGACCCTGGTCATCCATTCCGCCCTGCTACTGGTCTCCGGCGTCTACTACCCGGTGGATGTCCTGCCGGGCTGGCTGCAGTTCGCCTCACCCTTTTCGCCGATCACCTACGTGCTGCGGGCGGTGCGCTCAGCCACGCTGGAGGGCGCCGGGCCATCGGCGCTGCTCGGCGATCTGGGCATACTGGCCCTGATGGGCCTGGTCCTGGTGCCGTGTGGCGTGCTGGCCTTTGGCGTTGCCGAGCGATACGCCAAGCGCGCGGGCAGACTCAAGCGCAGCGGCTAATCCGGTCTACCCACCTGGACCGACCTCCCGCTCGCGGCCGGGGCCAACAGGGGACCGGCCGGCCGTCGCCGCCGCCGTCGCCGTCGCCGTCGCCACCGGGGTCATCCACAGCCCTGCGCCAGAGGGACTCGGGGCCCGCCGTCCTGCTCTGACCACATGTATTCTGCAGCTGCCCTTCGTCAGCCGTGCGCCAGGCGGACCCCGGCCCCGGCGGCGGCCCCCGCCAACGTGGCGAAGGCGCACCCAGCGGTCATCCTGGGGTCATAGTCCGGGCGGCGCTGCACCATAACGCTGATCTCCACGGTAATGAAGCCCTGGTAGCCGGCGCGGGCCATCTCCCGCAAGTAGCGGGAGTAGTCGAAGTCCCCCTCCCCCGGGACGAGGAACTGGTGCTGCGGACTGCGTCCCCGCTGGTCCTTGACGTGGGTGTGCACGGCGTACGGCGCCAGCAACGGGATGTACGTCGCCAGGTCACACCCCATGACCTCGAAGTGGCTGTTGTCGAGGTTAAGCCGCACCTGCGGTGAGCCCACCCGTTCCATCAGCCAGGCAACCCGCTCCGGGAGGTCAAAGGCTTGCCCGACGTGGGGTTCCAAGGCCACCACCACGCCCCGTTGCTCGGCATAGCGACCCAGCGTGGCGAACCCTTCGGCGATGGCCTCGCGCTGGGCCAGGTACCCCTCCGGCCGGCCATAGCCCATGGTCACAACGCAGGGCGGCCCCTCCTCTCTTGCCAGGTCGGCCGCCAGGTCGATGGCGGCCTGCACGCGGGACAGGTTTGCCCCCCGCGTCTGTGGGTCGGGCTCCAGCAAGTCACCGTGGGCGGCGATGGACGGGAGCGCCAGCCCGGCGTCATCCAGGAGGCGGCGGATACGCCGTCGTTCCGCCACGTCCACCCGCTGCGCGTCCAGGCTGCCCGTGGGACTGGACACCAGCTCGATGCCGGCGTAGCCGGCCGCCCGCACCAGAGCGATCTGCTCGTCCACCGGTAGTCGGGGCATGGCCCACGCGCTGTACCCGAGTCGCATGCTCGCCTCCCTCTAGCAAGCGGAACACACGCACCTTACCAAGCAGGACATGCCCGCCGGGACTCACCCACTGTTGATCGTCCCATGACTACTTGTGCGGCTCCCTGATGCTCCAGGGCGGCGACCGACCGGCTACGTCCCTGCTCGTCCCTACCAGGGGCGCAAGCCTTTCAGCCAGGGCCGGTAGATCACTACCTGCGCCCTCCTGCCGGGCCCCTGCCCGCGCTGCGCCCACCACCGCCGACCTAGACGGTCAAGGTGCCGAAGGGGATGACCAGGCGCGGGGGGGCCGTGGGGGAGAGCTCGAGCACGGCCAGGTCCGGCAGGCGCAGGCGTCGCCAGGCATCAAACGCCCCGTCCGCGGGCGGGCCGAGGAGGTCGGTCAGGTAGGCGGTCAGCATCCGCCCCCCGGTGGCAATGGCCACGGTGCCGGGGAGGGCGTGTCCCCCCTTCACTACCGGGCTGTGGCGGGCGCGCAGGCGATCGACCCCGGCGGCGAAGCGCTGTGTCGCGCCCTGTGCCGGCTCCCAGCCGGGCGCCGGGGGCTGGTGCGGTGCCTCCAGCAGGCGACGCACGGTGGCGAGGAAGTCTTGCTCGCTGGCCCACTCCCCGCTTGCCGTCTCGGCAAAGGCTGCCTCGACCTGGACCTGCTGCCCGTGCTCGGTGGCCACGGGGGCGAGGGTCTCCACCGCCTTGGGCTCGGGCCCGGCGTAGAAGCCGGCGGCGCGCTCGAACAGGGCCAGGGCCGCCAGGCGACGGGCGCCCCAACGCCCCTCCTCGGTCAGGCCCCACCCCCGGGGGTGCCGCGCCGGGTCGACGCGCGAGTGGGCGTGGCGCACGAGGATCAGGCGATGCGCCTGGGGGACGCGGGAGTCGTTCACGGCGCGGGACGTCCGCCTCGGTCAAGGGCGACACGGCGACTCAAGCTGGGACGTCTCGGGGGGCGGGAGCATCCACCTCGATGGGGCGGTGCGGCGCACGTGACCATCATGTGTCCTGGGCGTCCCCCGAATGGCCGGCGCCGCCGGCGCTGCTGAAGTAGTCGCCCCGGTAGATGGTGTGGGGTGGCGTGCGGTCGCGCGGCTCGCGGCCGGCCAGGGTGAAGGCGATGCCCATGGGGGCCGGGCCGAGGTCGTCGGCGCGGTTGTTGTACTGGTTAGCTCCCCACCGTGGGCCGGAGGCCAGCAGGTTGAAGGCGATAAAGGCCCCCCGGCCCTCGTCCCACACGGCCGTACCCTGAAGGGTGGCGTCGAAGCCGGTGTCCGAGCGGCACTCTTCCCCCGTCTCGGGGCGCACCCAGCGGGCTTCCCACTGCAGCCGGATGGCACCCTGCAGACGCAGGTGCAGGCGGCGGGGCTGCGAGCTGACCGTCTGCGCCTGGGAGATCTCCGCCACCAGCTCCCCGTGTCGGATGGCCTCCTCGGGCCACACCGAAGGCTCGCCCCGCACGAAGTCCCGCAGGTGGAAGCGGGCCAGCCGGCGCACGATCTCCCACGGCACCGCCCGGCGGCTGCCGGGCGTGGCCGGTTCCGGCACCATCGAGCGAGCTTCCTCTCGCGTAAGCCAGGCGTAGTCCAGGTTCCAGGCTTGCTTGCGCCAGTCTTCCACACGCGAGTCCTGGTTCCGTGGCAGGTCGCGGGCGGCAAGCTGCAGCACCAGGCCATCCGCCGGAAAGTGGTCGGGGTGCTCCGGGACGTAGTCGGCGGGTCCCTCGGCGGTGGTCAGGGCGGCGCTGCCGTCCGCCAGCGCTGTCCAGCGCCGCAGGGCAGTGTGCATCAGCTGGGCCAGCCGCTGTGGGTCGCGCGTATTCGCGGCCCCCAGCACCTTCCCGTCCGCGGTGAAGACGTACATCCCCTGCCGGGTGCCGGTAGGATAGGTGCGCCCGGCATAGTGGCCTTGCTCGGCCACCAGGCGGAAAAACTCCCCCTTGGCATCCCGCTGACTCTGCAGCGGGGAACAGTTCTCGGCCACGGGGACGAAGCGTGGCATCCCGCTGACTCTGCAGCGGGGAACAGTTCTCGGCCACGGGGACGAAGCGCTCCGAGGCGAGGGCGATGATCGTAGGGTCGCTAAAGGCCTGCGCACGGCCGGCCACACCGTTGTTTCAGGTACACCCCAGCGGGTTGCCGTTCATGGCCCACAGGAAGATGGGCTTTCCCTCCTGCGCCGCCAGGCGGCGGGCGTCCCAGACGTCCGTCTGCCAGGGGATGCTCTGCCAGCGTATCTCCTCCGGGCGGGGCCGGACGTAGGCCAGCCACTCGCGGAAGTCCGACGTATTCGGCGGCGTGGCTGCCCCCTTCGCCTGTTCGGCCGAGATCGTGCTATTCACCTCTACTCCTCAAGCTGTCGACGCCGCAGTGCCCTGGGGTGCAAGCGATGGTTAGCAGTATGCCATGCACCGGAGTGGCGCTACGGTCTATCTATAGAGGTCTATGTATAGAGAGAGAAGAGACACGGCCGTCGCCGAGGTGCTGCCCTACGCGGTGGACGTGCATGCGTCCATCTACGACACCCTTGAACAGCGCGACGTAGGTGCTCCCCTACGTGGTGGACGTGCACCAGGGTCGCAAGACGGCGCACGCCGTACAAGACTGTGCACATCGCACAGGCGGGGGGCGCTGAGGTCCGGGCGTTGTGCACATATGACTCTGCCGGCTGATCACATACCATGTCCTTCAGAGGGAGGACTGAAGTGATGGGGGTGCAAATGCCCAGCGCATGGGACTCTGCGAGTCAGATCCCGCTTAATCTACCGGCCACCGGCTGGATCCTGCTGTCTTCGTTCCTGGTGTTCATCATGGTGCCGTCAATTGGCCTGTTGGAGGCCGGGCTGACCCGTCGTAAGAACGTGATCCACGCCTTGATGAAGAGCTTGACGGCCGTAGGGATCATGAGCGTGGTCTTCGTCCTGGTGGGCTTCTCCATGGCCTTCAACCCCAACAGCCTGGGGGGACTCATCGGCCAGCCTACCGACTTCGCCGTAGGGAACGGCTTCAACACCCTGTGGCCCGTGGCCCTGGACGCCAGCGGCGCCCCGGCCAGCGGGACGCCACTGCCGGTGTACCTCCTGTTTCAGACCATGTTCGCCGCCGTGACGCTGGCCTTGATCGGGGCCGGGGTGCCGGAGCGTATGAAGTTCGGCGCCTGGATGGCCTACTGCCTGTTCGTCTCGCTGATCGTCTGGCCTTTACTGGCCCACTGGGTGTGGAGCCCCAACGGCATCCTGGGCACGCTGGGGACAGTCACCGGTCTGCTCCCGGGCCTGGGCGTGCGCGACTTTGCCGGTGGCGTCGTCGTCCACGTGCAGGCGGGGGTCGCCGGGCTGGCCATCACCCTGGCCCTAGGGGCCTCGATCAAGCGCCGGCACACGATGCAGCTGCGCGCGGGGGGCGGCCTGGCGACGGCGAGTGATGGCGCCGAGGCGTCCCACCTGGAGCGTGAAGGGGCCGAGCGCTACGGCTACAGCATCCCCCTGGCAGTGATCGGCACGGCCCTGCTGTGGTTCGGCTGGTTCGGCTTCAATCCCGGGAGCAGCCTCGATCTGAACGTCCAGAGCGCCCTGGCCGCCGTCTCCACCAACCTGGCGGCGGCGCTCGGCGGGGTGGTCGCCTTGCTCATGGCCCGCCGGCTCGACGGGCGCTGGGATCCCATCGTGGCCATCTCCGGCATCCTCGGCGGGCTGGTGATGATTACCCCCAACGCCGGCTACGTCGACGTCGTAGGGGCGACCATCCTGGGGGTGCTGGCCGGGGTGGTGACGGTGCTGGCGATGAAGGCCATGGAAAAGTACCTCTACCGCGTGGACGACCCGGTGGGGGGCTTCCCGGTGCACGGCGTCAACGGCCTGATCGGCTCTATCGTCGTCCCCATCTTCGCCAACCCGGACGTCGCCGGGATCGGCGGTCTGACCCAGGCCGGCCTGCTCTACGGCGGGGGGGGGGCGGCGGCGACCTGGCTGCTGCTCCAGACTGTAGGCGTCCTGATCTCTACCCTGTTCGTCTTTGGCACGTCCTGGGGCTTTGTCAAGGTGGCGGCTGCCTTTATGCCCGTGCGGGCGACCGTGCGCGAAGAGATCCAGGGGCTCGACCTGACCGACCACGGCGTCGCCGCCGAGGTGGAGACGGATACCATGCCGGTGGGGGCAACGGCGACCCCGGCTTTCTAGAGACCGCGTGTGGGTCATGGCCGGGCCTTACAATCAGCCGGGATGCGCCTGGAGCCGGGACAGCAGGTCGACGCCTATACCATCGTGCGCCGGGTCGGGCAAGGTGGCATGGGCGTCGTGTACCAGGCGCGGGATGCCGGGGGACACCCCGTCGTCCTCAAGGTACCGTTCGACAGCCTGCTAGACGATCCCGGGACGCGGGCGCGCTATGCCCGGGAGATGGAGATCGCGCGGGCCCTCGACCACCCGCACATCCAGCGCCTGGTCGCCACCGGCCAGAGCGGCGGCGTACCCTACGCCGTGCTGGAGTGGATCGAGGGTAGCCTCCTCCGCGAGCATCTCTACTCCGGCCAGCCCCTACAGGTAGAGGAAGCGGTTGACCTGGCGGTGCAGCTCTGTGACGCGCTGGAGTACTGCCACGCGCGGGGAATCATCCACCGTGACCTTAAGCCGGACAACGTCATGGTCACGCGAGAAGGCCAGGTCAAGCTGCTGGACTTTGGAGCGGCCTTGCTGCAAGGGGGGCGGAGGATCACCACGGCCTCCCTCTCCCCTGCCCTGGGCACGCCGGACTACATGGCTCCCGAGCAGGTCCAGGGGCAGCGAGGGGACGCCCGCACCGACGTCTACGCCCTGGGGGCGATGCTGTACGAGCTCCTCTCCGGCGTGCCCCCTTACCGGGGGGACAACGCCCTGGCGGTGATGGCCCAGCACGTCCAGTCCCGGCCGGCGCCCTTGCGGGCGCGCAACCGGCAGGTGCCGCCGGCGCTGGAAGCGGTGGTGGCCAAGGCGCTGCGCCGCGATCCGGCCGAGCGGTACCAGACGGTGGCCGATCTGCGCGCAGACTTGCAGCATCTCGACCGCGTCGACCCAAAGGCCCTGGCAGGCGAGTCCCTGGACGATCGGGCGCCGGGCCATCCGCCGGGTCATCGATCCTTCGGTGGGGACTGGGCGCCTCTGCGGCGCGGTCGACCGGCAGCGAGAGCGGTGGCCGTCGTCGTCGCCGTCACCGCTCTCGTGGCCGCGCTGATCTTCGGCGCCCTCGCCGGGCGCCCGGGGCAGTAGGTCCCGCCCACCCCAGGGCCGCGCGGGGCCATCCTTAGCGCTGCTGTCCGCGCTGCTGTAGAAGCCGGCGCCGGCCGGCACGGGCACCGAAGAGTGCGACGAGCGACAGGACGGCCATGCCGGCGAGGCTCAGGAGGCCGGGGGCGGTGGCGCCCATGCCCCCGGCCGGCCCACGCCCGGTCCTGGGGAGTGCCGGCCCGGCACGGAGCAAGAGGTTGAGCTGTGCCACCTGGCCGGGAGCCGTGGCGACGGTGCCAAGGGCCGCCAGGTACCCCGGCGAGGACGCCCGCACGGCGTACGTCCCCGGCGCCAGCGCCGGGGTGGTGAACGCCCCGCGGGCGTCCGACGTCAGCGACGCCACCAGGTTACCGGCCGCGTCTGTCACGCTTACCTGCGCGCCGACGATCGGCCCGCCGGCGGCGTCCACCACCGCCCCGCCGATCGTCGCCCCCAATGGCTGTAGGGCCACATCGGCCCGGCTGGCCTGGGCGCCGGCGACGACGCTGACGACCTCCGCTGCGGTGTACTCAGCGGCGCTCGCCCGCACGGTGTAGGATCCCGCGGGCAGCGATCCCGTGGCGTACTCCCCGGCTCCGTCCGTGCTCGAGCCGAACACCTGGTCGCCCGCCCCGTTGACGATGGCCACGGTGGCGCCGGGCACAGGGCGTCCGGTAGCGGCGTCGCTGACCGCACCGTTGATCGACCCTTGCAGTTGCGGTTGCAGGCCCAGGTCGGCCCGCGCCGCCTCCGGCCCGGCGACGGTGATGGAGCGGCTACCCGGCTCATACCCCGGAGCGGTTGCCCGCACGGTGTACGTCCCGGGAGGGAGTGACCCCGTGGCGTAGCTCCCCCCTGGATCAGCCGTCAGCGTGGCCACCACCGTGCCGGACGCGTCGGTGACCGTAACGCTGGCTCCGGGGAGTGGCGCGCCCGAGGGGGCGTCGGTGATCACCCCGCCGATCTCGCCGGACGGGGAGCCGCTCGGCGCCGGTGCGCCTCCCGGCGCCTGGGCGGGGGGGGCGGCCGTAGCCGTGGCCGCCGGGGCCGGCGTACGCGTCGGAACGGCCGTGGCCGTGGCCTCCGGGGCCGGCTCGACGAGCACCGTCACTCGCACGGTGCGAGTGTCGCCGCTGGGATCCCCGGCGGCGTAGGGGAAGCTATCCGTGCCCACAAATCCCTGGTTGGGGGTGTAGGTGCACTCGCCCGCCCGGGTGCAGCTCACCGTCCCGTTGCTGCCTTGGCCGAAGAAGACCACCTCCAGCCGGTCGCCGTCGGGATCGGAGTCGTTGGCCAGGACGTTGAGCGTGACCGGCGTGCCGGCGCGGGTGGTGACGGTATCGGGGCGGGCGTCTGGCGGCCGGTTGGTGCTCCCGCCGCCTGCGGCGGGGTCCTGAGCCGGAGCGGGGGACGGCGTATCGGCGCCCGCTGTTCCGCCTATAGCAGTCGCCGTGGGCAGGGGCGCGGTGCAAGATGCCCCGCTGCTGGCCGAGGCGATGATGATCTCTGCGCCGGCGGGCAGGCCAAAGGCAGCCGTGGTGAGGAAGACGTGCAGGGCGTTCACGGTCAACCCCGTGGTGGTGGTGCCGTTACCGGTGGGGATTTGCTCGTTGATGCGCACAAAGCCCAGGCCCACCAGCGGGACGTCGACGTTGGCCGTCGTGCCGGACTGCGCCACCCCATTGACAATCAGGTTGGTGAAGGTGGTGCCGGCGGGCGAGCTGGACGCCGTCTGGCCATCGCTGGTGCTGGTGGCCTCGGAGCGTACGGACGTCGCTGTAATCAAGCCAGTTAGGAGATTGACGTTCTCCAACGTGGCTGAGCTGGTGGCGATGGCCTGGCTGGTGGTGGAAATATCCGCCGTGCTGGCGGTGATGGTGCCGCTCGTGGCTAGCGGCAGGGCTGCCACGCTGGCGACGGTATTCGTGCCCCCTGGGGGGAGCACCACCCGGGCCGTCCGCGCGTTCAACAGCGCTCCGGCGGTGGCGTTCACGCCGTAGGCCTCACCGGTGACGGTGCACCCGGCCGGGGCGGCCGTGGCCGCACGTGGCAAGAGCAGCGGCCCCAGGGCCAGCAGGCAGCAGGTGACGACGAGCATGCGCGCCCACCGCGCGCCGGGTCCGGTTGATAGGGTCCTCTTCACACGCCCCTCCAGGTCCACGTTCCAGGTCTGTGACCGGCGGCTCCCGCCGGCGGGGCCTCCATTGGGTGTCATTACCCCCCAGCGGTCGCAGGCAGGGCCGGTCACACGGTGGCCGGTCCCGACTTGTGAAAGGCCCTCAGGGAGGCACCTATGCTGCAAGCTATGTGCCGTCGCTGTTCTGGCGCTGATTCGACTATGAATTGATGTGTCAATGTAGACGTAAAATCCTGATACATCATCCTTCCTGTCTACAAGCCTCTGTAGTTCTGGCGATTTGCCGTCTGTCACGCAGCGGTCATCATACGCTTGAGGACAGTGGCGCGTCGCTACCGGCTGCGCCTCAACCTCTGAGGCAGTCCTTTGTAGCCATAGCAGTGGGGCGCTGCTTGAGGGGATGCCCTGGACGCCCCTAGACCTTCAGCAAGGCAAGCCACCTGCCGGCGCTCCAGCGGTCCTCCAGATGAGCGACGGGGGGAGGAGCGCCGTGGACGCACTCGGGGCACGGGCAAGATGCCGGTGCAGCGCTCCGGCAGGAGGCGGGACGCTGTGGAAAGGCCTAATGCAGTGCTAGGCCAACTCGCCCCACTGCTGCAGCAGCCCTGATACCTCGCGCTGGGCCTGCTCGCAGGCCAGCTTGGCGGACTGCTTGCCGTTATAGGCCTCGTTGAGGGCCTTGCCGATCACCGTGTTCAGCTCACCCCAGCGCGAGTGCTCTGGCACGGTGCGGGCATACTCCAGGGCCTCGAGGAACACCTTCATATTACGAGGGGGTAGGTCAGGACGCAGGAACTCGTTCGACTTGACCCAGGACATCACCGCCGGCATGGAGACGGCAGTGATGGCCGGACGCTGCAGCAGGAACTTGACCCACAGCCACCCTTCCTCCGGGTGCTTCGACTGGGTCGAGATCGGGCGCACCACGCGGTCCATGTTGGTCGAGCGTGGGCCGCCTAGCTTGGGGAGGTGGGCGACATCGAAGCGGTCGAAGGTCATCCTGGGGTTGGATCGGTAGTCCGGGACGCGAGCTACGAGGTCGTCGTGCATCGCCACCTGTCCCTCTTGGAACCAGGTGGCATAAGGGCGCGTCCCGGGGTTCCCCAGGTCCTCCGTGGTGGCCGCGACGCGGTGCTTGTGGCGCAAGTCAGCCAGGTACTGCACGGCCTCGGTCGTGGGTGGGGCGCTCATGGTCGGCTGCCACTTCCCATCCCCGCGGGGAACGATGTAGTCGCCCCCGTTGCGCCAGATCCAATGGGCGGTGTTGTTGATGGTGTAGCCCCAGGCGTCGATTTTCCCGCCCGCCCCCGGCTGCCCGGTCAGTTTGCGCGCCGCCTCCAGGAACTCACCCCAGCCCCACTTGTCGTCCGGGGGCTTTATCCCGGCACGCTGGAAGAGGCTGGGGTTGTAGTAAAGGACGTGGGGGGAGACGCGGGCCAGCACACCCAGGATCTTCCCCTTGTACTTGCCGGCGTCACGGTGGCGTGGCCACAGGTCGTTCCAGTCAAAGCCCTTGCCCTGGTCACGCCGGACGTAGCCGTCCGCTTCGCGCATGGTGCCATCCTTGGCCCACTGAGGGAGGTCTGGCGTGCTGATGTCGAACACGTCCGGGGCGCTGTCCCCGG
This sequence comes from Chloroflexota bacterium, assembly GCA_030447525.1. Taxonomy (GTDB): domain Bacteria; phylum Chloroflexota; class UBA11872; order UBA12225; family UBA12225; genus JAUJOR01. The sequence goes on from JAUJOR010000022.1 coordinate 40,454, forward strand.
CAAACATCGTCTTGAGATGGGTTAGGTAGTCTGTGGGCTTGAAGATGAGGTCTACCTTGATGTTGGGGTACTCGGTCATGAACTGACGGGCTGCTTCCCGGTTCATCTGCCCCAGTCCGCTCTCTGTTCCCCAGTGTGAGAAGCTGATCGTCGCCGGCGCAGCCCCAGGGCGAGGTGCTGCCTCCCCTTCGTTCCGGGCGTCCCCTTGACCGCAGCCTACGGCCGCGGCCCATGCCCCAACGCCCCCCCCGACCAGCGTCTGCCGCCTCGTGCGCTGTAGCATCGTTCTTTTTCCTTGGCACCTGGGTACCTGGCACGCCGTAACCGTCGCATCCAGCGTAACTCGCGTCCCCTGTATGGCTCGCGCCCCCTGATCTGGCTCGGCATCTCACCACTCCGGAAGGACGCCAGGGATTGTACCGGCGCGCTGTAGGGGCCTCCGGGGGCCGCGGGGACCTGCCCCGGCCGGCGGGTTGCGCCGGGCTGGTGTAAGGTGAGCGCCCATGATGGCCACAGCAGCGCGCGAATTCCGCGTCCCGCCGGTGGTGTTGACCGGCGACGACTGCGCCCTGGACGTCGGCGCCTTGTTGCGCGCCAGCGGTCAGCGGCGGGCGTTCGTCGTCACCGACCCGGGGGTGGCCGATACCCCAGGGGCCGGGCGAGTGCTGGCGAGGCTGCGCGACATCGGCGTCGAGTCGCTGGTGCACGCTCAGATCACGGCGGAGCCGACGGTGCGCATGGTCGAGGAGGCCCTGGCCGCGTTTCGGGCCGGGGGTGCGGAGGTGGTCATCGGCCTGGGGGGTGGGAGCCCCATGGACGCGGCCAAGGCCGTCGCCGTTCTGGCCGCCAATCCCGGTCCGCTCCGCGCCTACGAAGGGGCCGACAAGATCCCTGGGGGGCGCGCCCCGCTCGTCTGCATCACCACCACTGCCGGTACTGGGAGCGAGGTGACCCGCTACGTCGCCATCACCGATGAGGCGCGCGAGCGCAAGATGCTTGTCAGTAGCTGGCGGCTCCTCCCCGACGTCGCCGTGGCCGACCCAGCTCTGACCCTGGCGCTGCCCCCCAAAGTGACGGTGGCCACCGGCATAGACGCCCTGACCCACGCCCTGGAGGCCTACATCTCTCGGCATGCCCAGCCCTTGAGCGACCTGTTCGCCGTCTCGGCCATCCGGCGTATTGGGGCTTCGCTGCGCCGGGCGTACCGCCAGCCGGACGATCGGCCCGCCCGCGCCGCCATGTCACTGGCGGCGTTGGAAGCGGGGATCGCCTTCTGTAACGCCTCGGTGGCCCTAGTGCACGGCCTGGCCCGCCCCCTGGGGGCCCACTTCGGGGTGCCGCACGGGCTGGCTAATGCCGTCCTGCTGGCCCCGGTCTGCCGCTTCACCGCCCCGGCCGCCCCAGAGCGCTTCCGTGACGTGGCCGCTGCCCTGGGCGTCGTGCCGGCTGGGGCGCCGCCTCAGGAGGGGGCGGCAGCCGCTGCCGGGGCCGTCTCCCGGCTGTGCGCCGACCTGGACGTCCCCTCCCTGCGGCAGCTCGGCGTCACCCCCGACCGCCTGGAGGCCGTTGTCTACCAGATGGCCGCCGATGCCCTCGACAGTGGCAGCCCGGCCAACAACCCCCGCCCGGCCACGGCGGACGAGATCGTCGCCCTGTACCGGGAGAGCTTGTAGTCCTATTCCGCCTGCCTGAGCGGGTCCAGGGCGCTCCTTGGCGCATCTGGCACCTGGAGCGTCTACCAAGGACTCCCGCGCAGGTGCATCGTCGCCCAGTAAGCCCATCAGGGGGGAGGGCCGCCGGCGGGGGACCGTTACGGGGAACGCCCCCTCCCCATGACGCACGGGCAGCCTGGTAAGGTCTGTACGGTGTGCAGCGGCGCGCCGAGGTACGCCGAGGTGCGCCGAGGTACGCTTGACCGGCCCTTGATCGGGCGCGACTGAAAGGTTCACACAGGCGGATGAATGTTCCGAACGCTTAGCCGCGAAGAGATTGCCAACTCGCTGACTCACGGCGTTGGCATCGTCCTGAGCCTCATAGGCTTGTGCGTCCTCACCTACCGGTCACTGCGGTTCAACGATGTGTGGCACACCGTGGCAGTGTGTGTCTACGGCCTGTCTTTGCTGGGCGTCTATACCTCATCCACCCTGCACCATGCGGTAACCTCCCACCGCCTCAAGCGCTTCTACTTGATGGCGGATCACTCTTGTATCTATCTCCTAATCGCCGGCACCTATACTCCGTTCATGCTGACGGTCTTGAAGGGGGCCACCGGCATCACTGTGCTGTGCGCCGTATGGGGCCTGGGGATCACCGGCATCATCTCCAAGACCGCCTTACGCATCCGCTCAGACCTGGTCTCGATCCCCTTTTACCTCTTAATGGGCTGGCTGATCGTCTTCGTGATCCGGCCCTTCGCCAGCATCATCGACGTGAACGGCCTCCTCCTCCTTCTCGCCGGTGGCCTGTGTTACTCCTTCGGCATCGTCTTCTTCCTGGCCCGATTCGCCTACGGTCATGCCGTGTGGCACGTCTTTGTCCTGGCCGGCAGCGCCTTGCACTATTTCAGCGTCCTCTTCTACGCCACCCCTTCGTAGCGTGTGCGGCGGCGGCGGACAATCCCTCTCGCCGGCCGGCGGCGCCCGAGGGAGGCCGGCGCTCGGCAAGGCCCTGCGGTTGGCGGAGAGATCGGGCCCTGGTGCAATGGGAGCGCTTTCTGGAAGATCGCTGCCAATTCGATAGCATGCTCCGATCCTCCAGACTGCTCCCACGCGGGCGGGGGGGAGAGATTGGCCGGCGAGGGAAGAGGACAGGGGCGTGGGACCGGCGCAGGGGCGAACGCGGTGATGGGGCTGTTCCGATCGCTACAGGCCCTGCTTTACGGGCTGCTCCTCATCTGCCCCGTGTGCCGGCGGGGCCGCATGTCCCGCTCGCTCCTCGCCCTGCACGAGCGCTGCCCCAACTGCGGCGTCGTGTTCGAGCGTGACCCCGGGGAGGTCACCGGGGGCATGGCCATCAACATGGTCGCCAGCTCAGTTGTCGGCGTGGCCGGGGCCATCTACGGCGCGCTGTTCAGCGGCCGTGAGATGGCCGTGGTGATCGCCGCTATCGTCGTGGCCACGCTGGGCTTTGGACTCCTGTTCCATCGCCACGCCCGTGGCCTGTGGGTGGGCGTGCTCTACATCACCGGGGCCATCTACGAGCGGTGACCCTCCGTTGCGCCCCCCTGGCCGGCATCGTCCCGGCCCTGGCCCTGGGCGGCCAGGAGGCGAGTGTGCCAGCGGAGCTGCTCCTGGAGCTCCTTTACCTCGCGCCGCGCCCCGGCCAGCTCGGCCTCCAGGCGCTGCTCCCGATCCACTACCCTGCCCGAGGGAGTCTCCCCATCCTTGGACGTCCCGCGCCCGGCGGGGCCCGCAGTGCGGCGGAGCCGGCCGTACCCGCCGCCGGCGACGAACCACAACGCCAGGGGGAGGATGAGCCAGGGGAAGAGGAAGGACGCACCCCCCGCCGCCACGGCGCCGGCCAGGTGCCCGATCCCCACTACCAGCAAGATCGTGGCGGCCACCGGCCAGCCGTGGCACGATCGTTGGCCGGCGTCACCCCCTGCCACCGCCAGGTCACGTCCCGCCATCCTTGTGCTGCCCGTCCCGTGTGTGCTGCGTCCCATCGGACGACCTCCCCTACGCATCCCGTGAGCGCCCGGCGCGCTCCCGGCCCGACTTCTCTAGGGCGATATACACCCCCGGGGGGGCCGATCTTTCCCGCCCCGCCACAGATTCTATAGGTAATTCCGTACATATGTCAATTCATACCTATAGAGTAGGCGGCGGGCGCGATCTGCTACACCCTAGAGCCGGGGTGAGACCGGCATTCGAGGCACGGTGCACCCACGGGGGTCCCGCCATGGCGTAGCCGTGGCTAAGCGATAGACTGGTAGGGAGCCGCCGGTCGGCAGAACGCCCTTGCCCCTGTCCGAGAGCGTGACGGACGGACTGCCGGCTGCATACTGCCGACTTACTGGTGAGGAGCGCGTCCATGCCCATCGAATCAGTCAACCCGGCGACGGAAGAAGTCCTGGCCACGTACGAGGAGATGAGCGACGGGCAGGTCGACCGCGCCCTGGCCCAGGCCCAGGCGGCGTTCGAGCATTGGCGGACGACCTCGTTCGCCGTGCGCGCGGAGAAGCTGCGCAACGCCGCCCGCTACCTGCGCGACCACCGCGACGCGCTGGCCCGACTGGCCACGCTGGAGATGGGCAAGCCGATCGCGCAGGCCGAGGCCGAAGTGGAGAAGTCGGCGACGGGGTGTGACTACTATGCCGAGCACGCCGCGTCCTTTCTGGCCGACGAGCCCATCCCCACCAATGCCGCCGAGAGCTACGTCAGCTACAGCCCCGTGGGGGTCATCCTGGCCATCATGCCCTGGAACTTCCCCTACTGGCAGGTGTTTCGGCCCATCGCCCCGGCGGTGATGGCCGGCAACGCCCTGGTGCTCAAGCACGCCTCCAACGTCCCCCAGTGTGCCCTGGCCATCGAGCAGGTGATGCTCGAGGCCGGCTTCCCCGAGGGTCTTTTCCGCACCCTGCTCGTCTCCGGCCGGCGGGTCGAGCGCATCATCGAGGACCGGCGCGTGCGCCTGGTGACGCTGACCGGCTCGGACGACACGGGGAGCCAGGTGGCGGCCGCCGCCGGGCGGGTGTTGAAGAAGACGGTGCTGGAGCTCGGGGGCTCGGACCCGTACATCGTCCTCGCCGACGCCGACCTGGGTGTCGCCGCCAAGACGGCGGCGCTGGCCCGCAACCAGAACAACGGTCAGAGCTGCATCGCCGCCAAGCGCTTCCTGGTCGTAGACTCCGTCGCCGAGGAGTTCGAGGCCCGCTTCCTGGACGAGGTGCGGGCCCTGCGCGTCGGCGATCCGCTGGAGCGCGCGACCAACGTCGGCCCCCTGGCGCGCAACGACCTGCGAGATTCCCTGGAGCGCCAGGTGCGGGGCTCCGTGGAGCAGGGGGCCCGCGTCGCCCTGGGGGGCGAGCGCCTGTCCCGCCGGGGCTACTTCTTTGCCCCCACCGTCCTGATGGAGGTGCGCCCGGAGATGGTCTCCTTCCGGGAAGAGACCTTCGGCCCGGTGGCCGCCGTCGTCCGCGTGCGGGACGAGGACGAGGCCATCGCCCTGGCGAACGACTCCCCATACGGGCTGGGGTCCAGCATCTGGACGCGGGACGTAGAGAGGGGACAGCGCCTGGCCCGGCAAGTAGACTCGGGCCAGGTATTCATCAACGGTATGGTCGCCTCTGACCCGCGCCTGCCCTTCGGGGGGGTCAAGCGCAGCGGCTACGGCCGCGAGCTGTCCACTTTCGGCATTCGCGAGCTGGTCAACATCAAGACCGTCTGGATCGGCCCGCCGGCCGGCTCCACCCCGCCGCCCGCCCCGGCGTCGGAGTGATTCCCTGATGATCTCGTGGGCAGGCCCCCGCCCTGATGTGCCGGCGGGGGGCGGAAAGGGAGGGGGAGCTCCCCCCTGGCCAAGAAGGACATGATTAAGTGGGAGTACGCCCGACTGGAGTCCACCGACGGCGGGGTGAGCGTCGTCTTTAGCCACCGGCAGCCGTGGCCGGGACTGGCCGCCGACGCCTTTTTCGAGACCCTGCGCCGCCTGGGCGACGATGGCTGGGAGCTCGTCTCTGCCCTCCCCCTGTCGGCGGTGGCCGAGTTGGACGCCCCGACGACACGGGAGCCGCGTCCCGGCAGCCCCGCCCTGCAGGAGATGCGCCTGCGCCTGGACACCGCCCGCTGGCTGGTATTCAAGCGCCCCCAGCCGGCCGAGCCGGAGGGCAAGTCCGGGCAGACTGACCTGGTCAAGGGCCTGGTAGAGCGCCAGATCCTCAAGGGGAAGCTCCCCTTCTAGATCTACACCTCCACTAGATTCGATGGCTGCGCTAGAGGGGACAGCGATCGCGGAGCTAGGGGATGGACTGGTGCTCCGTACGGCGACGGGGGCGGACAGCGAAGCGTTGGCCGCCTTTAACGCCCGCGTCCACGGCTCCGGGGGCCGGCTTGACGAGGGGACGGCGTTGTGGGTGCGTGACCTGATGTCCGGCAGGCATCCTACCTGCGGTCCGGGCGACTTCACGGTGGTGGAGGACAGGCAGACCGGCGCAATCGTGTCCTCCTTGAACCTGATCTCTCAACGCTGGTCCTACGGAGGCGTCGAGCTGGCCGTGGGGCGCCCGGAGCTGGTAGGGACGCTCCCGGAGTACCGGCGGCGGGGCTTGATACGGCGCCAGATGGAGGTCGTCCACCGCTGGAGCGCGGAGCGGGGCGAGCTGATGCAGGCCATCACCGGCATCCCCTGGTACTATCGCCAGTTTGGGTACGAGATGGCCCTGCAGCTGTACACCACCAGGCACGGGTACCGGGACTCCGTCCCCGCGCTGGGCGCGGATGGGGAAGAGCCTTACCGGCTCCGCCCGGCGACGGCGGCCGATCTTCCCGTCATCGCCACCCTCTATGAGGGGGGCCGCCGGCGCGCGCTCCTGGCCTGCGTGCGCGATGCCCCAACGTGGCGCTATGAGCTCAGCGGGCGCGGCGAGAGGAGCAGCGCCCGGCGTGAGCTGATGGTGATCCAGCCGGCGCTCGGCGGCGGGACGACTCCTGGCGCGCCTCTGGGCTTCCTGGCGCACCGGCCGGTGAGCGGTGCCACGGTCAGCGTTGTGGCCTACGAGCTGGCGCCGGAAGCTTCCTGGATTCAGGTCACGCCTACGGTGCTCCGCTACCTGGCCCAGGCGGGCGAGGCGGGGGAGCGGGCGATGCCCGGCGCCCGCTTCGAGAGGTACTCCTTTTCCTTGGGCGCCAACCACCCCGTATACCGGGCGGCGCCGATCCGTTTTCCGCACGCCCGGCGGCCATCTGTCCACTACGTGCGCGTCCCCGATCTGCCGCGATTCCTGCGCCACGTTGCACCGGTGCTGGAGAGTCGCCTGGAGGCGTCCGTAGCCAGGGGCTTTACCGGCCAGCTACGTCTCAATTTCTACCGTGACGGGGTGCACCTGGCGCTGGAGGGGGGCCGCATCATGGCCGTAGAGCGCTGGGCGCGGCCCGAGCGTGGGGAGGCCGGCGCCTCGCTCCCGGACCTGACCTTCCTGCAGCTCCTCTTCGGCCACCGCAGCCTCGACGAGCTGGAGCACGCCTTTGGGGACTGTTTTGTGGGCGCCGAGCCGGCCCGCGTCCTGCTGGAGGCCTTGTTCCCGCCACAGCCGTCGGAGATCTGGGCGCTGGACTAAGACTTCACTCGAAGGCCGGGGCAGCGGCGCCATGACGCCGGAGATGGCGCCGAGCGCCCCCCGGAAGGCCGGCCTCCCGGGGGGCGCTCTATGTTCCAGAGTCGCTCCTGCCGGTTCACTCTACAGACCTATGGAGCAGCCCTTCGTAGCCCGTTCACATCAGAGCAATGCTTGAGGGTGTACCGTGGACCCGCGTAGTGCACGAGGCTGGGATGCCAGCGCAATTGACGGTTAGTGGAATTCAGCGGGCGGGGGCCAGCTCGAGGGTGTCTCCCTCGCGTCCGTCCGGGCGCAGCTCGCGGAGCAGCTTCTGCCCGTTGTCGAGCTTGCGCAGCTCGAACCCGTCATAGAGGTCGCCCGTGGCGGTGCGGGCCTCGTAGCGCAGGACGCCGCGCCCCGCGTCCCCATCGACGTGGAGCAACTGGTACAGCTGCGTGTTCTGGGCGGTGCGTTGCGCGATGGCCCCGTTCTGCTCCCAGTTGGCGGTCGACAGCGGGTACATCTTCGGCCCCGAGACCGAAACGACGAAGACGGTGCCCCCGATGGGCATGTGCAGGGCGACGCGAGCCGGCAGGGCGCTAACGCGCCCCCGGGAGTAGGTATGGTCGTGCCCCTGGAGCACCATGTCCACGCCGTACTGCTCGAGAAGGGGCAGCCACTTGTCGCGCACGGGCTTGTTGTCCCGCCCGGGCGTGCTGGAGAACACCGGGTGGTGGAAGGCGACGAACGTCCAGCGGTTGGGGTTGTTCTTGAGCATGCCCTCGAGCCACTGCGCCTGCACGTCGAGGTCTACCCCGTTGGCGTAGTTGGAGTTGAGGGAGATGACGCGCACGCCCTGGTAGTCCAGGGAATAGACGGTGCCCTTCAGGCCCTCCGGGCCATCCTGGGGCAGGGCGAACTGCGCGTTCCAGTACGGCGTTAGGGCCCGTGGGGGGCGTTGCAGGGCGTACTCGTGGTTCCCTGGCATGGGGACGCTCGGCACCATGCCGTTCACCCACTCCGCGCCCTCGAACCACTCGCCCCACTCTTGGTCGAGGTCACCGGTGTTGACCAGATCTCCGGCGTGGACGATGAACCGCGCCCGGGGCAGGTCGTTCTGCGCCTGGCGGATGACCCGCGACCACAGCTCCAGGATGTTGTTCTGCGCGTCCCCGAGGTAGATGAAGGAGAACGGCTCGGGCTTATCCGACGCCGTAACGAACTGGAACCACTCGCTCCAGTCCTCGCCGCTCCCCACGCGTTAGAGATACTTGGTCTTGGGGGTAAGGTTCTCGAAGTGCACCGTGTGATAGTTGGAGACGTAGCCAAGGTTCGTCTGCAGGGTGGTGGTCTGGCCGTTGACTGTGGCCGCCCGTGCCTTGAAGGTTGGAGTGGCGTCGGCCACCACGATCTGCCCCTGGCCGCTCTTGACGTTGGCGTCCGTTCGCCAGGTCACCGCCTGCGCCCGCGCCGGGTCGCCCCGCCACGTCAGGATGACGCGGTCGGGCACTGCCGCCGGCCGGTGGATGTCCGCCGGGGCGGCGGCGGCCGCCGCACCGGGGACCCCGGCCAGTCCGCCGACCGCCCCGGCGGCCAGCCCTGCCAGCCCTGCCAGGCCGGCGAGCGCCCGGCGCTGGACGGCGCCGGGCTGCGGGTGGTCATCGCCGGTCACGGCCCGTTCTCTTGCTGTCGGTCCCTCGTCGCACTCCATCGCGCGTTCTCCTCCTCGCCTGTTGTCTATTCCCGCCGCCAAAGCGTTGACTGGTCCCGGTGCAGCGGTACGCCGGCGGAGCGAGCCAGACCATACGTCCGCCTTGTTACCGCGCCAGGGGGGCCCGTTTAACGCTGCGTGCCCTGCGTCCGGGCGTGCTCTACCGGCCCTGCGTCCGGGCGTGGACCGGCACCGCTGCTGGAGCGGCCCAGCCGTCAAAGCCTGGCCAGGTGAGGAGCGGATTCCTTCAGGGAGTGGGGGTGAGGGTGAATCGCCTGACCCACTCCACTACCCGGCGCATGTAGTCCACGCGATGGCTCGGGCGTCCGGTGCTGGTGAAAGGATGGCTCCCGCCGGGGTAGCGCACGAACTCCACCGGCACCCGCCCGGCGGCGACCAGCCCGGCGAAGAACTCTTCCCCCTGGCCGATGGGGCAGCGGTCGTCCGCCTCGCCGTGGAGGATCAGCGTTGGTGTGCGCACCCGCTCCACGTAGGACACCGGCGAGAGGCGGCGGAACGTCTCGCGGCCCGCCTCCAGACGTTGCTGCATCTCCCAGGGGCCGAACCAGGGGCCGATGTCGGACGTCCCGGCGAACGACTCCAGGTTCGTCACCGGCGCCCCGACCACGGCGGCCTTGAAGCGGTTGCTGTGCGTCACCGTCCACGAGGTCATGTAGCCCCCGTAGGAGTAGCCGGCCACGGCCAGCCGGCCGCCGTCGGCGATCCCGGCGGCGACAAGGGCGTCGACGGCCGCGAGCTGTTCCGGGAGGTCGTGCTCCCCCCAGCGTCCCCGGATGCGGTGGGCGAACTCCTTGCCGTAGCTCCCCGACCCGCTGGGGTTGAGGGCCAGCACGGCCCACCCCTCCCCGGCCAAGGTGTAGGCATAGAAGGCTTCGAAGAGGAAGGTATTGCCGACGAAGCTGTGCGGCCCGCCATGGATGTGCACCAGCAGGGGCGCCGGGGCGGGAGCCGGGGAGCCCGCGCCCGCTCCTTCAGCGGGGATCGGATGCACCAGCCAGCCGTCAATCTCGCCGGCTCCGGGCAGGGCGGTGCCTTCGCCCGGCGGGGCCGTTGGGAGGGCCACGCTGGCGTTCTCGGCCCCGCCCGGCGGCGGGGGGAGGGCATGGGGGCTGGGAAAGCGGCGCCGCTCAATGCGCGGCAGGAGCAGCCCGGCGAGCAGGGCATCGTTGACTGCGGTCAGTCGCCGTTCCCCCGACCCATCCCAGGCGCAGAGGTAGACGTCCCCCGGGCTCTGGGGCGTGGAGACTGCATAGGCCATCCTCCCGGCCGTCGCCGGCACGGACGCTGCAGCGCTCCCCTCGCCCCCTGCCTGTGGGACGGCGCTGTGGCTCGTGACCCGGCGCTCGCCCCCCACGATCGTCCGCATCACGGCATCGTCGAGGGCGGCGCGGACGACCATGGTATTCCCGGCCTGCGAGACGACGAAGGTCAGGTCCCGGCCATCGGATGACCACACGGGGGCCGGGGTGACCTGTGGGGGCGACAGGAGGACGGCGGCACGGTCGTCCCCCGGCGCCAACCGGCGCGCCCCGGCGGTGGCCACCCCGGCGCCGCTTCCCTCCCTTTCCAGGGCTACCGTCCAGACTCGCACCGCCGTCTCGCCAAAGCCGGGCTCCTGGGTGTCCGTCCCGTAGAGGGCGATGGCGGTGCCGTCTGGCGACCACGATGGGGAGGTGGCCCGTCCTACCCCCTGCGTCAGGCGCCACGGGTTCGCGCCATCGGCGTCCACCACCCAGACGTCTGAGAGGTTGTAGTCGGCCCTACCGCTGCGGTTGCGCCCAAAGGCGATACGCCGGCCGTCCGGCGACCAGGCCGGCGCCCGGTCGTCCCCGTCGCCGAAGGTGATCTGCTGGGGCTCGGCGCCCTCCGTCGCCTGGCCCTCCGTCGCCTGGCCCTCCGTCGCCTTGAATGCCGGCGCGGGGCCGTCGTCGGCCAAGTCGGCCTGGGCGGAGACGACGAAGAGCTGGGTGACGGCATCAAAGGTGTAGCCCTGTCCGTCGGACTTGTACTGGGCCGCGGTGATTACCCGGGGACGCTGCTCCCAACGCCGGCGGGCCTCCCCGTCCCCCGGCGGGGGCTCCTTGAGCACGCGAGCGGCGAAGACGATCCGTCCCCCGTCGGGAGACCACACGGCGGGGCCGGCCCCGCGGTCGAGGGCCGTCAGCTTGCGTGCCTCTCCCCCATCTGCGGGCATGACGTAGAGCTGCGCCGGCTCGCCGTCGCGGTCGGACAAGAAGGCCAGCCGGCGTCCGTCCGGCGACCAGCGTGGCCCGGTGTCCCGCTGCGCCCGCGCGTGAAGCGCCGGGGGCGCGGCCTGCATCGCCCGCTCCCCCACCGGAAGGAGTCCCCGGCGTCCCGTCTGGTGACCCGTCCGGCGCAACGTCGACCACCCAGATGCTGGAGCGGACGGCGTCGTGCTCGGCGTCGATCTCGTTCAGGACGTAGGCGACGCGCCGTCCGTCGGGGGCCGCTGGACGTCGGCCACCGTCTTGATGGCCAACAGGTCTTCCGGCTGCATGGTCCGTTTCGGCGCCCCAGTCATGGTCGTTTCTCCTCCTTAGTACGGGGGGATGGGCGTCCAGGATCAGGGCATGGCCCCCGCCGGCGCCGCGGTCATGGACGATTCTCCTCTGTCTCCGGCAGACGGCGGAAGTCCGGCGCCGGCAGGGGGCAGCGCGCGCCCCCTGTGAGGGTAGCGTGCTCGGAGACGAGGCCCGGGGAAGAGGCCGGCAAGAAAACAGAGGACCCTGAGAAACCTCGCGCCTCTCAGGTCCTGATCTGCGCCCGAGCCGTGCGCCGTCAGACAGTCGACGCCTTGAGCCTTGCGCCGGTTCGAGCTTCCCGGCGGGTGGCTGTCGTCCACTCGCCGAGCGCTGCCGGGTCCCTTGCGATCCCCGGCAGGTCGTGGCCCGTTGCCTGGGGGCCACTCCCGGAGGTGGTGCTCGCTTGCCTCCGGGAGGCCACACTCTAAGCCAGCCCTTGCCGCGAGTCAAGGGATTTTGGGCCCACCGCCAAAAACCGGTCAAAGAACGCTCCCCCTACCGCTGAGGTGACTCTGGAGGGGTCTTCTGACCCGCAGGGAGATCACGGGACCACGGTGGCCGGCCGGCAGACTTCGCCGGCAACGTAGCCTGAATTGGGAGTTGATCGGCAAAGGGTCGCCGGGGTATGGAGTGAACGCATGTGGTACACCCGTCTGGCGCGCCAGGCCCCCTGGGGGCCTGGCGCACTCACCGAGCTTGCACAAAGGAAGCGGACAAGGCAAGACCAGTATGGGGTACGTCTGGAAGCTCAACGCCGGAGCGCCGGTCCGGCTCGGGGACCTCGACCCGCGCCACGCGGCGGGGTTGCAAAAGGAGGACGCCGTGCCGCTGATGGAAGGGTTGCAGCGCGAGCTGGGCCGGCTGCAGGAGCTGTGCTACGCCGCCGCCCACAACGCGGTGCTGATCGTCCTCCAGGGCATGGACACCAGTGGGAAGGATGGGACGATCAAGCACGTCATGGACAGCGTGAATCCCCAGGGGTGCCGGGTGACGTATTTCAAGGCCCCCACGGCCCTGGAGCTGAGTCACGACTTTCTCTGGCGCGTCCACGCCGCGACCCCGGAAAAGGGGATCTTCGGCATCTTCAACCGCTCGCACTACGAGGACGTCCTCATCGTCCGCGTCCGTAGCCTCGTCCCCGAGCCGGTGTGGCAGGGACGATACGAGATGATCAACCGCTTCGAGGAGCTCCTCACGGAGAGCGGGACGATCGTGCTCAAGTTCTTCCTGCACATCAGCGAGGAGGAGCAGGGGCAACGCCTCCGGGATCGCGAGGTGGACATAGACAAGCGCTGGAAGCTGAGCGCCACGGACTACAAGGAGCGCGCCCGCTGGCCGGCCTACATGCAAGCCTACGAGGATGCCCTGGCCAGGTGCGCCACGCAGCGGGCCCCGTGGCACATCGTCCCCTCTGACCGCAAATGGTTCCGCAACCTGGCCGTTGCCCACACCATCGTCGACGCCTTGCGTCCCCTGGAGGACGACTGGCTCAGTGCCCTGCGCGCCCGCGGGGAGCAGAACTACGAGGCGCTGCTGGCCCTGCGCGCCGCCGGCGCGGTGGCAGACTGACGTCTCGGGTCGCCCGGCACGGCCCTGGGGCTCGCGTCGCGCCCTCTGCGCGGTGACCCTGGCTGAACGGCAGGCGGCGCGCTGGCGGTCCCCTCGCCGCCCCCGGGGGCGTCTAGCCCCAGCAGCCCTTCCCCGGCGAGTGCCTGGATGACGGGGCGCAGATCGAAGACCGGCGTGGCTACGACGCCTTGTCCGGCGTCCACCAGGGGCTCCACGGCCAGGGGGTGGCCGGTGTAGAGGAGCGGCTCGCCGGAGGTGGCGTAAGGGGCGATGGCGGCGAGACGGGCCCCATGGCGGGCCGAGCGCACGGCGCAGACTCGCACCCCCCGCGCCCCACACACCAGCCGCACGTCGGGGACGATGATCCCGGCGGCCCACGCCTGGGCCTCCGGCAGGCGGCGCAACCCCCAGGTCCACCCGGGGGGCCCGCCGGTGGGGGCGCGTCCGGCCCCCCGCGCCGCCTGGATCCCCGCCGCCACCGTGGCAACGTCCCAGCCGGGGAGCTCGTCCCACCCCGCGCTCGGCGCCGGGCCGGCTCGATAGGACGCGGACTCGTGGAGGGAGTCCAACCCCGCAGCGGCCCCACCCAGGACGTCGAGCGCCTCCGGGGTGAGGCGGAGCGTCGCGCGACGGTCACGCAAGGAGACCGTGGCCACGCCTTCCACCGTCGACGGGAGGGCCCGTTCCAGGAGCTGCACCACTGTGCGGGCGACGCGCCGCCCGTGGCGCCCCAGGCCCCCCAGGGCGTCACGCCGGCCGGCAAGGCAAAGACGTAGCCTTCCCGCCCCCGCTGCGGTCAGGGTGGCATCTACCTCGTTGGCGGCGCACAGGGCCTGGATGCCGGAGGTTGCCGGGGAGTCCCCCGGGCCGCCGTTCGCCACGTCTGCCAGGGTCAGCTCGATCGACTCGGCGTGACGCAGCAGCGTCTCCAGGACGCCGAAGTTGTACTGGGCGACGACGTCCGCCGGCTGGGGCCGGCCGCCGATGGGAGTGAGGATGGCGTGCTCGCCGGCGTCCAGGTACAGGAGGCGCTCGACCTGGCCGGCAGGGAGCCCGAAGCCTTCCTCCATGCTCCCGTACAGGGGCCGTCGCTCGCCCTGGCGCATGAAGCCGTCCGCCGCGCGATTGAGGCGCTGGTAGAGGTGGGCGCGCAGGCTTTTTGGGCCGTCCACTCCGGCGCGCAGCAGGCGCCGGAGCGCCGTTCGGGAGGTGATCTCCGCGAACTGCGGGCTGCGGTAGCGGTAGCTCGTGGCCATCGCACCGACGATGCACCGCGCCAGCTTGTGGTCGCCGAAGAACTGCACCAGCACCTCGGGGTCGAAGTCCTGGCGCTCTCGCCCCACCAGGGACTCGAAGTACTCCACGGCGATGGTTACCTTGGGGAGGATCGAGCGGTCGCGGAAGAGGCGGGGGTACAGGGCCTTCGTCTCGGCAACGGTGCCCGCGCCGTCGTCGCCTCGCTGGCGGCGGGTGGTGTAGCGCACGTCCTTGAGCGGAAAGGCCATCGCCTGTCACGCAGCCCTGGGACGGCGCGCCCGAGCGGCGCGCCCTTCACTGGTGCCCCGGCTGATGATCTCGTAGAGCACCGCTTCTCGTGGCTTGGGTCGTAGCACGCGCCCCAGCCGCTGGATGTATTCGCGGGTCGCCGAGCTGCCGCTGACCACGATGGCTACGTTGGCGTCGGGGACGTCCACCCCTTCATTCAGCACGCGACCGGTGACGAGCTTGCTGTAGTGTCCGCCGCGGAAGCGATCGAGGATCTGGCGTCGCTCGTCGGGCTCGGTACGGTAGGTGATCGCCGGCAGCCCCAGGCGCCGGCTGAGGGTGCTCACCATGGCCGTGTACTCGGAGAAGACGATGGCCTTGGCCTCGCGGTGCTGGTGGAGCAGGGCCTCCACCTGCGCGATCTTCCCTTCGGCATTCAGGGCGATCAAGCGCGCCTGGTGGTGGGCCCGCAGCGCCCGGCGGGCGGCCGGGTCCACCGCGCTACGCTGGATCAGCTGCTCAAAGAAGCTGCCCCGCATCAGCTGGCTGCGCCGCGTGGCGACGAACCACTTGAACTCCGCCATCAGGGCGTCGTAGCGGTAGCGTTCCTCCGGCGAGAGGTCGACGAAGATGCGTTTCTCGCGGTAGCCGGCGATGTGCCCCTCGCGCGCCAGGTCGGCCGGCAGCCGGCGGTAGACCTCCGGCCCCACCAGCTCGGACAGCTCCAGGTGCGCCCCATCGGCGCGCTCCGGTGTGGCGCTCAGGCCCAGGCGCCAGGGGGCGGCCGCCCTGGTGGCGATCGCCCGATACGTCGGCGCCGGGAGGTGGTGCACCTCGTCCACGATCAGCAGGCCAAAGGCGGAGAGGTCACGCCGGGGCATGGCCGCCGAGTCGTAGGTCATCACGGTGAGCGCCCGCGGCGTGCGCTCACCCCCACCGACCACGCCCACCTCGTCTTCCGGGACGCCCGCCTTGGACACCAGCCCCGCACGCCACTGCCGCAAGAGGTCAATCGTCGGCACCACCACCAGGGTGCGCACCGGCACCTGCTCCAGGGCCATGAAGGCCACCACCGTCTTGCCCGCCCCGGTAGGGAGAACGACAACGCCCCGCCCGTTGTTGGCCAGCCAGTTTCGCAGGGCGTCCCGCTGGTAGGGGCGGGGTTGCACGCTCAGCCGGGGGCTGAAGGGGAGGGCGAAGCGCTCCAGCAGCCCTTCATCCAGGGGTGAGCTGGATGCCGCCAGGGGGTCGAGGACGGCGCCGGCGTCCAGCTCATCCGGGGCGTCGGAGGGGGCATCCAGGCCGTCCAACAGCATCGTCGATGGTTCCACTTCCCAACATCCTCACCGGTCGTCGCTCAGTCCTCGGTGCCCAGTCCTCGGTGCCCAGTCCTCGGTGCTCAGGCCGCAGTTGCTCGGTGCCCAGTGCCCGGCGGGACGGTGTGTTCCCCGCAGCGCCCGTGGTCAGCCTGCCGTTCCCCTGGGGACCGCCTGCCCAGGACGGCCCCTTGCACCGTGGCCTCGTCCGGCGCCTCCGGCGCAGACCTCCCGCGCCCGTCTTCCCTGGACCTTATGGAACATTAGTTCTAGTATACGGCAATGCGATTTGTTATGTCATCTATCCGTGATGGTGATGAGCCGGCCGGCCGGCCGTTGTGGCTAAGGCGGCTGCAGTCCCACTTCAGCCCATCACAGCCCCTGATCGAGAGGATCCCAGTGGCCGGGAGGTGCCCGTGACGTCCAGGCAGCCGGAGGAGCCGACTATGCCCGAGGCCGTGCCGCATGCCGGGAGCTGGCGGCGCCGCCGGGCGACGCTGCTCCTGGATCGTCCCCCGTGGCTACGCGTCTTCGCCGACGACGTGGAGCTCCCGGACGGCCGGGAGGTCGAGGGCTTCCTACGGATCGAGAGTCGCGAATACGCCACTGTGTTCGCCGTGACGCCGCAGGGGCACGTCCTGTTCCTGCGCCAGTACAAGTACGGCCCGGATCGGGTGGCCCTGCAGCTCCCGGCGGGATACCTGGAGCCGGGCGAGACTCCCGATCAGGGGGCGCGGCGCGAGCTGCTGGAGGAGACGGGGTACACGGCGTCCGAGTGGGTCTACCTCGGCGGCTACCGTCCGGATGGCAACCGGGGCTTCGGCATGGCGCACTTGTTTCTCGCCCAGGGCGCTCGGGCAGTGCAGGCCCCGGACGCCGGCGACCTGGAGGAGGCCACGATCCGTATCCTGTCCCTGGAACAGGCCGAGGCGGCCCTCACCTCCGGCGAGATGGCCGAGCTGGCCCCTATCGCCTGTGTCGCCCTGGCCCTGGCCCGGCTGCGCGCCCCCCGTCCGGCGCTGCCGGCGCAGGGAGCGGCGCCCGGCACCGCATAATCCCCCGCCCGGCGGCGCGGTTCAGCGCGGACGTCCACATCGAGCGGGGCACGCAGCCAACGGTGCAGACAACACGGAACGGTGGAGCTTTGGATGACGGCGGATACGGCCGGGACGACGAGCGGGCCAGCGGCCCCCCGCCGGGAGCAAGAGACGTCGGAGCCGGCCGGGCCACCGGGGACGCACACGTCGCGCGGCCCCCTCGGCGAGGTGGCGGCGGTGTTCCTCAAGCTAGGCTGCATCGCCTTTGGTGGCCCGGCGGCCCACATTGCGATGATGCGCCAGGAGCTGGTGCAGCGCCGGCGCTGGATTTCGGACGAGCGCTTCCTCGACCTCCTGGGCGCGACCAACCTGATCCCCGGTCCCAACTCCACCGAGCTGGCCATCCATCTCGGGTACGTGCGTGCCGGATGGCCCGGGCTGCTGGTGGCCGGGTCGCTGTTCATCTTGCCCGCCATGGCCATCGTGCTGGCGCTGGCCTGGGCATACGTCGCCTACGGGACGCTACCCCAGGCGCAGTCCCTGCTCTACGGGATCAAGCCGGTGATCATCGCCATCGTGGCTCAGGCGCTCTACGGCCTGGCGCGCACCGCCCTCAAGGGGCCGGAACTCATCGCCGTCGCGGCCGGCGTGCTCGTCCTCTATCTGCTAGGGGTCAACGAGCTGCTCCTCCTGTTTGGCGGCGGACTGCTGGCGCTGGTGGTGCAGCTGGCCCGAAAGCGGTTTGGGGGCCGGCCGGGAGCGGCGCTCGCCGTCGCGCCGCCCGCGGGCGCCGCGGGCCTGCCGGTGGGCGCGGCGGTGACGGGTGCCGCGGCCGCAGCGTCCCTCGCCACTCCGTTTAGCCTCACTACCCTGTTCCTGACGTTCCTCAAGATCGGGGCGGTGCTGTATGGAAGTGGCTACGTCCTGCTGGCGTTCCTGCGGGGCGACTTTGTTGACCGGCTGGGGTGGCTGACCGACCGGCAGCTCCTGGACGCGGTGTCGGTGGGGCAGTTCACACCGGGACCGGTCTTCACCACGGCCACGTTCGTCGGCTACCTGATCGGCAGTGAGGCTGGAAATGGCGGGCAGGACGTCGCCGCCGGGGTGACGGCCGCCTTGCTGGCGACGCTGGGCATCTTCCTGCCGTCATTCGTCTTCGTCGCCCTCTCCGGGCCGCTGGTGCCCCGCCTGCGCCGGTGGCCGCTGACCGGTCTGCTGCTGGATGGTGTGAACGCCGCCGCCCTCGGGCTCATGGCGGCGGTCACGCTGGAGCTTGGCCGCGCGGCGATCGTAGACCTGCTCACCGCCCTCCTTGCCGTGGTGGCGCTGGCCATTCTGGTGCGCTGGAAGGTAAACAGCGCCTGGCTCCTGCTGGGCGGGGGCGCCATCGGCTTTGCCTATCGCTTCCTGGTGGCCTGACACGGCAACGCGGCTTCCACCTGGTACGGGTGAAAGCCGGTGATCTGGAAACCCTCGTTGCCGTACCAACGTCGCCGGCGTTCAGGCCTTCTTGACCAGGGGGAGTCCCGTCCGCGGGTGCTCCTCGACGTAGTAGCCGGCCGGCATCGCCCCCAGGGCCTCCCCGCGCTTGGGTGCCCGGGAGAAGTAGTAGAGCGGCTGCGGTCGCCCGTTCTGCAGGACGACCTCCTTGCCAAGCAGGTAGTAGGTCACGCCTTTCTGGTTCCGGTAGGTATACGGTGTCGTCGTCATGGTGGTGGTGCCCCCAATGCACTGACTCCATCTACGACCTACGACGCCGGGCCGTGACCCGGTCGTGCCTTGGTACCGTGGCCACGGAGATGGATCGGAGCGGCGCTTGCCAGTGGGCACAGCGAGGCAGGCATCGCCTTCAGGGTCCCTGCGCCGGCGGTGAATCGCCCGCCTCCCTCGGTCTCATCCTGGCTAATGGTTCATCTGGCATTGTCACGCGGCGACGGGATGCGCGTCCGGGGAGTTCTGAAAGGTATGGGAGGCACGCCGGTGCCGTGACGGGGCCGTTCCAGCTCGTGATCTTCGACTGCGATGGGGCGCCGGGTAGATGCCCTGGTGGAGCAGCTGGATCTCTTCGCCACCGTCGTGGCCGCGGCCGGAGCGCCTCCCTCGCAGCGCGCCTTCGCCCGATCGCTGCTGCCCCTGGCCAGGGGAACGGGGGCTACAGGGGAACCGGGGGTGCCGGGCGCGCACGTCGGATCAGGAGCGCCGGAGCGGGACGCCGTCTTCTCCGAGCTCAAGCGCGAGATCATGGTGCGCACCATGCGCCACAAGTATGTGGTAGATGCGCGCGGACGGGGCTTCCAGCTCTTTGACCTCCAGGAGGACCCGCGCGAGCAGCGCAACCTGGTAGGGCATCCGGACTATGTGGGGGTGGAGCGCGACCTGCGCGAGCGTATCCTGACCTGGCTGGTGTCCACCCAGGTAATCAGCACAGACTGACAAAGGGGCACCATGGCCGAGCGGCGGCGACGTCCCAACATCGTTCAGGCTTACCGCTCGTCCCTGCGCTGGCGTCGCTGGGCGAGCCGTAGCGCCGGCACGAGCGCAGCTTTGCCAAGCGCCAGCCCGCGACGTACCGGACCGTCTTGCCCGGCGGTCGGGGCCTTCCAGCCCCCGCTGACGTCGGCGCCCTCTGACACGGGCGCGAAGAGGTTGCCGGTGGTCTGCGGGGCCGGCGCCTGCTGGAACTCGTCTCTTTCTACCTGACGAGCCATCACACGCTCGTAGACCGCCGGGGCCACGGTGTGCAGCAGGGCCAGCATCCGCCCGGCGTTGCCGACGAAGACCTCGCGGCGGGGCCGCTCGGCGCAGCGGACCATGGCCTTCGCCACGTCTACCGCGTCGTAGGTCGGGTTCAATGGCTTCAGCGCCCTTCCGGTGTAGTTCGCCGCGTGCTGGAACAAGGGGGTGTCGATGGCGGCGGGCAGGATGGTGCAGATGCTGATGCCTGTCCCCCGCAGCTCCTGACGCAGGGCTTCGGAGAAGCCGCGAACGGCAAACTTGCTGGCCACGTAGGGAGTGATATACGGGGATCCGCCCACGCCGTGCACCGAAGCGTTGTTGATCAGCACCCCCCTACCCTGGCGCTGGAAGTGCGGCAGGGCGGCCCGGGCGCCGTGGACGTAGCCGAAGAAGTCCGTCTCCACCACCCGCCGAAAGGCGTCCGGCGGCGTGTCCTGGAAGCGGCCGTAGACCGTTACGGCCGCGTTGTTGACCCACACGTCCAGGTGCCCGAAGTGCTGGACCGCCCGTTCCGCCAGCGCCCGCACCTCCCCTTCGTCGGTGACGTCAACCGGCACGGCCAGCGCCTGCCCGCCGGCCTGCTCGATCTCCCCCACGAGCGTTCGCAGGGGCTCGCTACGCCGGGCGGCGACGACCACCCGCGCCCCCCCTTGGGCAAAGGCAACGGCGGCCGCACGGCCGATCCCGCTGGATGCGCCGGTGATGACGACGACGGAGCCGCTCGGTGCCTGCGCCTTGGGGATCATCAGTAAACCTCCGGGACAGATTGTTGACTGGCCGCGTTGGAGGAGACGCGCTACCTCTCGCTCGAGGCCCCCAGCTGCTTCGACTTTGCCGGTCCTCGGGCCGTACTCCCCGCCCTCCCGAACGTCAGCCCGGCGGACGCAGCCCTGCAAGGGGCGTGCCGTCACGCCTCAGCCAGATAAGCAGGTGACTGTGCCCCTGGGAGTTACGCCCACGTCGGACGCAGGCGCCCGCGCCCGGTATCCCGCGCACACGGCGAGCCGACGAGCGGTGCCGCCGGGTGAGGTGCCCGGCTCACACCCTTTCCCGGCTCATCGCGTGTGGGGCGGTCTGGCAACCGGCACGGATCCTGCGGATAGCGATCTACGCCTCCCTGGAGCGCCGGCAATGCCGTGGGCAGCACACGCCGTGGGCAGCACACGCTATGGGCAGGAAGCAGGGGGCGCGGAGGGAGGGGTGTGGAACGGGCGCCGCTGCTGTGCTTCTGTCATCTGCGCTGGGACTTCGTCTGGCAACGCCCGCAGCAGCTGATGTCCCGCTTCGCCCGGGACCGGCGGGTGTACTTCGTGGAGGAGCCCGTCTACGATGCCGGCGCTGGCGAGCCGGCTGATGGCGGCGTGCTGTCGGTACGGGACGGTGGCGGGGTGAGCGTGGTGCATCCCGTCTGCCGCGAGCCGGCCCTGGACGAGGGGTGGCGCCTGGAGGCGATGTACCGCCGCCTGCTGCCCGAGCTGGTGGCGCGCGAGGGGCTGGCCGACTACACGGCCTGGTTTTTCTCGCCCATGTTCCTCCCGTCGATCGAGCGGCTCACCCCGGGGCTGGTGGTCTACGATGCCATGGACGAGCTGTCCCTGTTCAAGGACGGGCTACCGGTGGTGGTGGAGCGCGAGCGAGCGCTGCTGCGGCTGGCCGACGTGGTGTTCACCGGGGGGGTGAGCCTGGGGCGGGCCAAGGCGAAGCTGCACCACAATGTGCACCCGTTTCCCAGCGGCGTGGAGGTGGAGCACTACCGTCAGGCCCTGCTGCCGGAGACGGTTGTCCCGGATGACTTGGGCGCTGTTCGTAGACCGAGGATCGGGTATTTTGGTGTGCTCGACGAGCGCCTCGACTTTGGGCTTCTCGCCGCGATTGCCGACTCCCGGCCGGACTGGAGCCTGGTGCTGCTTGGGCCGGTGAAGAAGCTGACCGCCGCCGACTTGCCCGTGCGGCCGAACCTGCACTACCTGGGGCAGAAGCCCTACCACGACCTCCCAGGCTACGTCAAGGGCTTCGACGTGTGCATCATGCCCTTCGCCCTCAACGAGGCCACCCGTTTCATCAGTCCCACCAAGACGCTGGAGTACATGGCCGCCCATAAGCCCATCGTGTCCACCCCGGTGGCGGACGTGGTCGGCGCCTACCGTGGCGTGGTGCGCTTCGCCACCAACCCCAATGGGTTCGTCCGTGAGGTACAGGAGGCGCTGGACGAGACGGCGGCGGAGCGCGCGTCCCGCGCCGTGGCGGAGCGGGCTATCCTGGCCCGCAGCTCGTGGGACGCCATCGCGGCCGCCATGGACGAGCGCATGGCGGCGGCGCGCTGCGCTCGGGATGCCGCGCTCGCCTCCGGCCACAAGGCGTAGCTCTGGACGCCCACCGGGTAGACTACCGGGGGCGGTGCAGCGATGGGGAGACGCGGGGCCAGCGACCTGGGCGCACAGGCAGTACCTCGGATGAGCGCTCGCCGTAATGGACGAGCCGGCGATTTCCGCCGCCGGGCAGTGGCGTGGCATGCTAGGCCGGGCAATCGCGACGACATGGCGGATGTGGCTTTTTGGGGACGGCGCTTGGGACGGCGCTTGGAAGGAGAAGGATATGGTCAGGCAGTACGCGCAGGTGGTGGGCGTGATCGTGATCTTGATCGGCGTGGCGGGCCTGCTGCTGGGCGACCAGTCGTTGGGCGGTGCCTTGAACATCGACATCATAGAGGACATCGTTCACCTGGTTACCGGCGGGCTGCTGACCTACGTCGGCTTCGCCCACGTTGACCCGGGGCTGCGCCGTAACGTCGTCGGCGGGGTCGGGGTGCTGTACCTGCTGGTGGGCCTGCTGGGCTTTGTAGATCCAAGCCTCTTCGGTCTGCTCCCCAGCGGGTACAGCGTCGTCGACAACCTCTTCCATCTCGTCCTGGGCGTGCTGGGTATCGCCATGGGCTGGTTCGTCGGGCGCAGCGCCCCGGCGACGGTGTAGCTTTCTTTCGCCGGCGGCGATGCCCTCTGGCGTAGTCAGTCCCGGG
This sequence comes from Chloroflexota bacterium, assembly GCA_030447525.1. GTDB lineage: Bacteria > Chloroflexota > UBA11872 > UBA12225 > UBA12225 > JAUJOR01. The sequence continues at coordinate 63,143 of JAUJOR010000022.1, forward strand.
CGCCTTACTTGACGGCCCCCGGCGGGGAGTGGATACTGCTGGCGGGGGTCCCCGCAGGGCCCCCGCCAGCCCGGTAGACGAGCAGCGCGTCAGTCCGCGGGACGGCACTGGTAGGGGGAACGGGGAGAGGGGTGCCGTCGGCGCCAGACGGACACGCTCCGGGTTGGGCCAGGGCGCGCGCCTCGCTGGCGAGTCGGGCCGGGCGCGTGCTGTCGGGAGTTCCGCTCGCGCCACCGCCTGGGGGAGGCCTCGTGGGATGTCTACCGTTGACTCTATGCTCGCGATCCCCGTTCGACATCTGCGCCCGGCCGGCGAGTCGACCGCGCGCGAAGCCCTTCAGTACCTCGTGGCCCGCCGGCTGGCCGAGCTGGCGCGCCAGGGGCACCTGCACCTCTACGCCCTCGACGGGCCCCGCGCCGTCCGCGCCTGGGCTGGGGCCGCGACGTATGGGCCCGGCGGCGCCGTGGCCGGGACTGATGCCCTTGGTGACGAGGATGTCCGTCGCGCCGTCACGCTGGCCCGACAAATGCTCGCCGCCGATGGGGTGACGACGACCTGACCGGCCTTACCGGGGAGGCCGGCTGGTCCCCTGCCGTGCCGCCCCCGCTGCTCGCCAGCGGACGTAGAGGAAGATCAGGACGTTGAGCTGGCCTGGACGATCACGTCCACTTGGGGGAGGCACGGCGCGCGGCCATCGTTAGCGCTGGGCCGCCTTTTCCTTGATAAGGGCGTCGAGCTTGGGGACGACGACGTCGGCGAACTGCTTGGCCGTGATCTCCCCATTGATCAGCTTGTCCCGCTCGGCATTCCACACCGTGCCCCAGTCGCCCCAGCCGATGGCCGAGGTGGTGGGCTGGATACGCCCGATCTTCATCGCGTCCAGGAAGACCTGGTTGCTCTGACGCGACGGCGGCGCCTTGGCCAGGTACTTCTCCACCGTTGCCTTGTCCCGCACAGTGGGGATGGAGACACCGGACTCGATGTTGATCGTCTGTCCTTCGGGGCCGGTCCAGGTCTTGAGAAACTCCCACACCACCTCCGGGTGCTTGGTGGTCGCGCCCACGGTGGGGCCGGACTGCAGGAAAACGTTGGCCTCCTTCTTCCCCTTGGGCAGGGGATAGGCCTCGTACGTCACCCCGGTCATCTTCCGTAAGTCGGGCAGGTTCCAGCGCCCCATCCACCACATGGCCACGTTGCCCTGTTGAAATGCCTGGGCGATGTTCTGCGCCCCCATGGCCGTCAGATCCGCGTTCACGCCGGCCACGCGGTGCTTGCTGTGCAAGTCGCCCACCCATTGCAGCGCGTCTACCGCGGCCTGTTCGCCGAGCAAAGACCGGCTGATGTCCTTGTCGAACAGCTCGCCACCGTTCTGCCAGACGGGGATGAACCAGTTGCCCGAGAGATTAAAGAGACCGATGCGCTGGAACTTGCCGTCCCCACCGCGCTGTGTGAAGCGCCGCGCGGTTTCCAGCAGATCCTCCCAGGTCCATCCCGCCTTGGGTAGTGGCACGCCCGCCTGCTGCATCGCCGTCTCGTTGACCCAGATGACGTGGGGCGAGTAGTCCTTGGGCAGCCCGTGCAGCTTGCCCTTGTACTTGGAGAGCTCGAGCAGCTCAGGGTAGTAGTCTTGCGTCGCCTTGTCCTTCGCGGCGATGGCGGAGAGATCGTAATACCCACCGCGCGAGGCGAGGATGGCCAGGTTCTCGGCGTTGGCGTAAAAGGAGTCGGGGAGCTGCCCGCCCACGAGGAGCGAGACCAGCTTCTCGTCGTAGTTGCCGGATTGGCTGTTGTGGTACTCGGCCACCGCCTTCCACTGCTGGGCGGCGAACTTCTCGTTGAAGAGCTTGACGGCCGCCTCCAGCTCGTCGAGCTGCGCCTGGCTGGAGCCGCGGTGCATCACGCGGATGGTGGCCGGCCCGGCCGACCTGCTGGCGCCCTGTGCGCCGGTGCCCGCCGGCGCGAGGCAGGCCGCGAGGGCCCCCGCGCTGCCGAGGGCGGCGCCGACCCCCGCCAGCCGTACCAGCGCGCGGCGCGTGACCCGATCGGTCGCTCTGTTCATCTGTCTGGCCCTCCCATGCATCGCTTTCGTCTAGACCACTGATCTCTCGCCTGCTGAGTCCATTGTGCCCGGCGGGGCACCAGTAGGGCACGAACTCGGGACGCCGTAGCGCCCGGCCGGTGGCACGATGGAGCCTGTTCTCGCCAGCCCCCCCAAGCGCTCCTCAGTCGGCGTCATCACCAGCCTACTCCCCTTTGTACGTTCCCTTGTACGTTCCCTTGTACTCTCCTTTGTACTCTTGTACTCCCCGCGGCGCCCGCTGGAGAGACACGCCGTGTGATACTACGCAGCACGTGTTCTCCGCAGGCGGGATAGAGGGGCCGAAGGCGACCAGGCGGCCGACGCACAAGGACATCGCACGCCTGGCCGGCACTTCAACCGCCACAGTGTCGCACGTGCTCAATAACCGGGGCGCCGAGCAGCGCATCTCTGAGAAGACGCGCCACGCGGTGCTACTGGCCGCGCGGCGCCTGGGCTACATCCCCGATCTGAACGCCCGCCGGCTGCGACACAAGCTGGGGGCCAGCGCCTCACCCGACCTGGTGCTGGCCGTGCTTCGTCCAGCCGGCAGCACGCTGGGTATGGCCGCCGCCATCGTGGACGCCGCCAGCGCCAGTCTGCGGACGCTGGCCGGCACCCCCCAGCTGGTGCTGGAGGAGTATGAGCCAGGGTATCTGGCGGAGCACCCCGGCCTGCTGGCTGGATCGCGCTTTCACGGCGCTATCGTCTCCGGTCTGACGCCGGCAGATGAAACGTTCCTGGAAGAGAGCACGCTGCTGGTGCCGCTGGTGGCGTTCCAGCGCCGGCTCTCGGGGCGCTCGTACGTAGACGTGGACAACGTGGCCGGTGGAGCGGCCGCGACGCAGCACCTCCTCGATACCGGCAGGCGGCGCATCGCCGCCCTGACGTACGGCGAGCCACGCTCCCGAGCGCAGCAAAACCGCCTGCAGGGCTATCAACAGGCGATCGCCCGCAGCGCCGAGGGAGGTACAAGGGGAGGTACTGGGCCCGAGGGACGCTGTGCGTTCGCCGCCTCGCCGGATCCACAGCACGGGGCCGAGGCGACGGCGCGCCTGCTCGCCGAGTGGCGCCCGGACGCCATCTTCGCCCTGATTGACTCGCTGGCGCTGGGCGCGCTGCACGCCCTCGACCGCGCGGGCGTGCGCGTGCCAGATGACGTTGCCGTGGTGGGCTACGACGACACGCCCTACGCCCCGGTGGCCCACCCACCGCTGAGCAGCGTGCGCAAGCCGGATGCGGAGATGGTGGCCGCCGCGGTGGAGTGGCTTGCGGCCGCTGCCCGGGGTGGGGCAGACGCGCCCCTGCAGCGCGTCTACCAGCCCCACCTGATCGTCCGCCAGTCTTCCGCCGCGCCCTAGTACTACTTCGTTAGCAGCGGCGATAGTACGGCGTGGGAAACGGGAGGATGGGATCGGTAGCCTTGATCCAGCGGACGAGGTCTTCGAAGAGCCAGAGGAGGACGCGGCGGTGCATGGCCGGAAACGTCGGCAGCCGGGGCGGGGGGCGGGGCCCCGCGGGCGCGGCGGCGCCGCGGCGGGGGGGAAGGCCGGCGGGCGCCGGGCGGGTGGGGGTGGGCCGGGCGGCGAAGTGGCGCTGGGTGGCCAGGAAGCTGTAGGTGAGCAGGACCAGGGCCAGGTGGCGGTGCAGCCCGTCCCAGCGCCGGCCCTGGTAGTCGGCCAGCCCGCACGCCCCCTTGGCGTCCTCGTAGAACTGCTCGACCACCCAGCGGCCGTGGGCCAAGGTGACCAGGCGCGCCAGGGGCGTCTCCAGGGGCCACCCCGGCAGCCACAAGAAGTACCACTTGGGGTCGCCCTCCTGGCCGGGCAGGGGGCGCTCGCCCAGCAGCCAGCCCGCCGGGCCGGTGGTGACCCGCCCGTGGGCGACGCTGCGCCCGTTCGTCCCGACGTCCGGGTTGCCGGTGGCGCGGTGGACGCGCACGGCGACGAACTCCTTGGTCAGCGCGCCCTTCGTCCCTCCCGCCAGGTGACCGCCTCCCACGCCTCGTCGGGGACGGCGGCCAGCAGGGTCTCCGCGTCCCACAGGGGCGCCGGCCGGGGCACCCGGGGCCGGCCGCGCCCCGGTACGGCGACGGGGCGCGCGCGGCGGCCGCCGCGACCTCGTCGGGCAACCGCAGGCCGAAGGTGCGCTTGACCCCGCAGGCGTAGGGCAGGCCGCGGGTCTCCAGCCCGGCCAGGAAGCGGGGGGCCTGCCCGTAGCCGGCGTCGGCGACGACGAAGGCGAAGGGCACGCCCCAGGTCCGCGCCCGGTCGACCAGGGTCAGCCCAGGCTCGGGCTTGGTCTGCCCGTGCACCGCCTCGGGGACGTGCGCCCGCCGCCGGCGGGCGCGGCGGCCACCCACTCCGCGGGCAGGAACAGCCGGGCGCTGACCGGCCAGTGCAGGGGGTGCTGGTCTCCGGCACGTCCGCGACGTACTCGGCGCTGACCACCACCTGGCAGTTGGCCACCTTGCCCAACGCGCGCAGTACTGCGGGGCCACCCCCACCGACCCAGTGCCCTTCTTCGGCAGCCCGGTGTCGTCCAGCACCAGCAGCCCCCGGCGGGCCCAGGGCCACCAGCCGGCGCACCCGCGCCTCGTCCAGCGCCAGCGGGTCCCAATCCGCGTCGGTCAGCAGGTGCTGCAAGCGTTCGGTCGAGGTGCCGGCCACCGCCGCGGCGATGGTGTCGCAGTTCTTGCGGGGCAAGTCGGTCAGCAGCCCCGTCACGTACCGCTCTAGGCTCTCCCAGGTCGGTCGGCTCTGCGGGTGCCGGAAGAGCGACGCAAACGGCGCAGGTACGACTCCAGTTCCGGCAGCGGCTCCGGTCCCGCCCGCGGGACCTGCACAGGTTGCAGCACCATGCCCAAGTCTACCCTGCCTGCTAACGAAGTAGTACTAGCGCTCCATTCCTGTATTGCCAGGTGTTCGTGAATTGCCAGGTGTTCACCCGCACTACCGGAAGGACGTGCTGTCTGAGCTGGGCACGATCGACACCGGCATTGAAGAACCCCGCCCTAGCGGGCCCCGGCGGTCAGGGCCTGGTTGCGCGCCGCGCTGCCGGCGGGTGCACCCTGCGCCTCGTCCATCACCTTGAGGAACTCGCGCATCCACAGCCAGCCATCGCGCGCCCCCCGTGCCGTTACCATCGGGCCATCTACCACCACCGGGGCCGCGACGTAGGTGGCGCCGCAGACCTCGGCGTCGAACTGGCACTTGGGGACACAGGTGACGCGCCGGCCACGGATCACGTCCGCCGTGCCCAGCACCTCGATGCCATGACACACTGAGCCGACGGGCCGGCCTTGCTCGACGAACCAGCGCACGGTGTTGAGCAGATCCTGGTCGTAGCGGATGTACTCTGGGGCGCGCCCGCCGGAGATCAAGATGCCGGCGTACTCCTCCGGCCTGATGTCCTTGAACGCGATGTCCGCCTTGAACATGTAGCCCGGTGTCTCGCGGGTGATGTGCCAGCCCTCCGGCCGCTCGTGCAGCACCAGCTGGTACTCGCGCACCTCGGGCGCCGCCACGACGCACTCGAAGCCCGCCTCCATCAAGCGCATCCAGGGGTAGAGCGTGTCCGTCACCTCCGCCGCGTCGCCGATGACCAGCAGCACCTTGCCGCGGGCCCCCTGGGGGTAGGGCGTTCCATTGCGCTCCGGCGTGTTGTAGTTGCCGTGGTATTCGCGCACCTCCCCGGCGTGGCCGTTGCTCCCCGGACGGTCCTCGGCGCTGCTCGCGGCCGGGGCGCTGCTCGCGGCCGGGGCGCTGCTCGCGGCCGGGGCGCTGCTCGCGGCGGCCCCGCTGGCGGCCTCCCAGGCGGCGAAGATGGGGGCGCTGATCTCTTGCCCCAGGGGCGCCCCGCCGCGCCACTTCGGGTCGCTGACCCCGGCGCGCGCAGCCCGCGGTGTCCCATCGTCGTCATAGTGCGTGTGGGTGGGCGGGGTGTGGGGTGTGACACACAAGTAGGCGATGGCCGGCTCGCCGCTGGCACCGCGATCGCGGTGCTTCTCGTGCGGCGCGGCCGTGACCGCCTGGCCCCGTCTAACGATCACCTCCGTGCCGTCGAAGTCGAACGCCACAGCTCCCTCCAGCACCACCCACGTCTCCCAGGCGCCGGCCGGCCCGGCGTCCTCGTGGGTGTGGTAGTTGCGGTAGCCCTGGCCGGGCTCGTAACGGGTGAAGCGGGCGCGGATCTGCGGCGCCGCCAAGAAGGTCCCCGTGGGGTCGTCGTGCCAGTCAAAAACGATGGGCGGCATTCAGGTGCTCCTCCTCCCGCATGGGTGCGTGCTTCCAGCGCGGTCAAGGGCAATAATAGGGCTGCTTAGACGTACTAGCAACCTTGCTCTGCCACCGGGCTGGCAGAGACCATTCGCCACGGGGGTCACTTGATGATCAAGCTGGGGTTCATCGGCACGGGCAATATCAGCAAGCGCCACTTCACAGCCCTCTCCAGGCTCAAGGAGCAAGCGGAGGTGGTGGCGGTGTGCGACCTGATCGAGGTGCGCGCGGCAGACACAAGGGGACAAGCAGGTGGGGCGTCCGGCCGCGCCCGCCGCGGCCGGTTCCGCCTGTCGCCGGCCGGCGCTGACAAGCCCCCATTCCTGGATCGCGCCTACTTCGCCGATGCGGCACCGAGCACGCCGTTGATCGCATCGACGATCTGCTTCAGGGCGTCCGGGACGGAGATGGCATTCTCGTCAAAGAGCCTGGTGAAGAGGGGGGTAATGGCCTTCTCCACCTCCGCCGCCCTGGGCCAGAGGGTGTTGGGATCCGGCCGCGCCCCGTCTGTCGGCACGGCGTACTTCATGTTGCGCTCCGGCAGGAGCTTGCCCCAGACGGTGAACTGGCTCTTGCGGGCCGGGCCCAGCCAGGCGATCTCGGCGCGCATCTTGTGCGCGTCCTTGCTGGAAAGGGCGTCCAGGACGGTCCAGGCGGCATCCGGGTTCCTTGTCCCCGCAGGGATGGTGTAGCCGTCCATGGCCGACCACTCCCCCAGGCCGCAGGCCCCCCTGGGCATCGGGGCGATGGCCCAGTCGACGCGGGCGTCGGTCTTCCACTTGCCCAGCGCGGCCGTGGAGTCGAGCATCATGGAGGTTGTGCCGGTGGCATAGATCGAAGTGCGCGCGTCGGCACCGCCGCGCTCTTCATTCGTCCCGGCGGCGAGACGCTCCTTCCAGCGCAGGTCGTGAAGCCACTGGAACGCTTCCACGTTCTGCCTGGTGTACTCCTGCAACGAGCCCCACCAGCCGTTCGTCAGCCCGCGCCCGTTCGATCGCATGTACGACCCGGGAGCGATGCCCCTGCCGGCGACACGGCACGACCCGACCGGCCCGGCCCTGGCGCAGACCAGGCATCCGGGGCGGCGACTGGCCGCGGAGTTCGGGGACGACGACCTGCGTCGCATGTGCGCGGCGTACTACGGCCAGGTGAGCTACGTCGACCACCTGCTGGGGATCCTGCTCGAGGCGCTGATCAGCTCCGGCCGGTTTGACGACACGCTGCTGATCTTCACCTCCGATCACGGCGAGATGCTGGGCAGTCATGTGCTGTTCAAGGGAGAGTGGCTGTGCGAAGAGCTGGTCAACGTCCCTCTCCTGATCAAGCCCCCCACGCCGGGTCGCGGGGTTGCGCCGGCCCGCCAAACCGCGCGACTGGTCACCCACGCCGGCCTCCTGCCGACCATCCTACGTTGGTGCGGCGCCGCCATCCCCGAGGGCCTGCACGGCAACGACATCCGGCCACTGGTGGAGGGCGGTGATGGCCCTATTCACGATGGCATCGCCCTGGAGTACTATGCCACCAACTGGGGCGAACACCCCGTCCCGCTGCGCGGCTGGCGGACGGCGGACTGGAAGTACGTGGAGCTCTCGCGCGGGCCAGGCGTCCGGGAGCCGTTCCAGGCGCCGGAGCCGCGGGCCGTGCCGGTAGAGCTCTAGTAGAGCTCTATGACCTGCGCGTCGACCCCGGCGAGCTGAAGAACCTGGTAGACGACCCATCGGCTCGACCCCAGCGGGAGCGGCTGCAAGGGGCGCTGTATGCCTGGCTGCGGTCGACCGGCGACCCCTGGCCGGCGGTGCCCTTGCCCCCCCGGTTCCTACCCCTGCATGACGCCCGGCGGCCCCAACCGGCTCGGCACCCCGCCGGCGAGGGCGTGGAATGGGCCACTCCGTAGGGCCTCAGGGGCGGGTAGGGGGGCTCAGCTCTCCCTGCTCAGCTCTCCCTGCTCAGCTCTCCCTGCTCAGCTCTCCCTGCTCAGCTCTCCC
>JAUJOR010000022.1:71581-72998 GCA_030447525.1 Chloroflexota bacterium
TGCTCGATGCGCCTGACCAGACGCATCGTCTCCAGGGCATCTTCAAGCGATGCGGTCTGGGGCGCTGGTCTGCCCTCCCGAATGCAGCCCAGGTAATGGCGGTGCATCTCCACCACGCCGTCGGAGACTTGCTTTACGTCTGATCCGGCCAGCTGCTCGGAGGTGAGCGTCTCGTCTGTGGCGCCGTCGTCGGCCACGAAGCGAACCGTGGCCGGGAAGTCGTCCATGTAGGCGCTGATCTCTCGCCCGTGGGCCTCGAAGCGCATGAAGCGCCCGCCGGCGCTGCGGTTGGCGGCCAGCAGCGCAGTGGCCCCGGTGGAGAAGCGCAGCAGGGCGTTGAAGCTGTTGGGCCAGTCCGTGAAGTGCTGGTCGACGTAGGCGTGCACCGCGGTTGCCTGGCCCCCGCACAGGAATCGCACGTAATCCACGGCGTGCACCGCATCATCCCACAGCGTGGTGACCCCATAGGGGGGAGGACCGCTGGCGATGAGGTCCTTGTGGAACTCCCCGACGCACGACGTCAGCGGGCCGCGCTCGCGGATCCGGCGCAACGTCTCCCGGGTTACGTGTGCGTAGCGGCGTTGGAAGCCGACGAAGCCCTGGCGGCCGGCGGATCGGGCGGCGGCGGCCAGCGCCTCCACGTCCGCCAGCGTGCAGCCGGGGGGCTTCTCCAGGAACACGTGGGCGCCGGCTGCAAAGCAGCGCTCCACCACCGGGCGCGTGTACTGCGGCCACATCACGGCGTAGACCAACTCCGGTTGCACGTCCTGGAGCATGCCGTCGAGATCGGCGAACGAGAGCTCTTCAGGGAGGTCGAACAGCTCCGCGGCGCGCGCCCGCCGCTCGGCGTCCAGCTCGCACAGGGCGACGATCTCTACCTCGTCCCTGAGGAACCGCAGCGCCGGGAAGTGGGCGCTCCAGCTACGACGCCCCGCGCCGACCAGCGCCGCCCGAATCCGTCTGCTCACGCCCTGTCCCTCCGCCCTTGCTGCTCCGTACTACTGGGTGGCGCGCCACGAGCGTGACGGTGCCTGCTGCCGGAGCGAAGGCATGACCAGCCGCCGGGATTCCGGGCTCCGACGCGGTCTTCGCAGTACCCAAACGCATCGAGCACGACAGCTGACCCATTAGCATAGCCGCTACGCGTCCGGTACGCTCCTTAAGGCTCATTCGGAAGGTTGTGCGCCCCCATTGGCCGACGGCTGCCCCTGGCAGTGATCGGGCCAGAGCTACTGGAAGAGCCTTTAGAAGATGGCCAGTTTTCAAGCCCGATGGTCGCGGCCGGCCGCGGGGCGCAACTGGTGAGCACACGCCCCATCGTTCCCCCAGCCGGACGGGACGGCCTTTCGATCTTGTTCGGTGCTGTAAGCTCCGGGATAGAAGTGGACAGTGACCGGGGAGATGCCGGGATAAAAGT
>JAUJOR010000003.1:0-308816 GCA_030447525.1 Chloroflexota bacterium
TGCGCACCAGCCAGCGGGCTCTTCAGTAAGTCCCCGGCTACCAGTGTCCTTGAGACGCTGCTGGGGCCCGCCCCCGGGTATCCAATGAAGAGTGGATGACAGCCGCTGAAAACGTTCCGGCGGACGCCGGGTTCGGTGATCTTCGCCGCCTCGGTCGACCCGCCGGACCAATCGTTGCGCTCCAACATGCACTCGTTCCAGCCAACTCTCGCCAGAATCGCTCCGGCCATGACGAGCGCCTTGGCGGCGCTTCCTACGAGGACAGCGTCGTGCTTGGCAACTGCAAGCTCCTCCTTACCTCCGAGGCCCCACTGGATATTCATCGAGCGAGGTATCCACCGTCCACGACAAGGGAGCTGCCGGTGACGAACGAGGATTCGTCGGAGGCGAGGAACAGGATAGCGGCGGCTATCTCGGACGGCTTGGCAACCCGGCCCAGCGGAGTCACGCCGCCCGCCCCCTCCCAGATCGCCGCCTCGGCTTCCCCGCTTCGGTTCGGGTTCTCGTGCCTGATCTGCCCCGTCCGGGTGGCGCCCGGGCACACGGCGTTCACCCGTACGCCGTCTGCGGCGTAACGGGTCGCCAGAGAGACCGCGAGCTGCTGCGCCCCCGCCTTGGTAACGTTGTACAGGTAGGTGCTCTGACCCTCCATCTCTTGGCCAACAAACGAGGAGATGGAAGCGAGGTTGACGATGGAGCCACTACCCTGTTTGACCATTTCGGGGATCGCGTGTTTGCTGCAAAGAAACATGCTCTTAAGGTTCACCGCCATCACCCCGTCCCAATCCTCGGAGGATGTTTCGGTGATGTCACGGATGAAGTGGATCCCAGCGTTGTTCACGAGTACGTCAATCCCGCCAAACTGTTTGCACGCGGTGGCCACCAGCCGCTCCGCCGTGGCCTCCTGGGAGACGTCTCCTCCCACGCGCTCGTGGCCGCTACCGCCGATCGTGGTAAGCGTGCGGGTTAAGTCGGCCGCGTTCAGGTCGTTGAGCACCAGCCGTGCTCCCTCTGCCGCGAAGCGCTCCGCGGTGGCCGCCCCTATGCCGCTGCCGGCGCCGGTGATTATCGCGGTCTTGCCTTTGAGCCGCATCCCAATCCCCCGCTTCCTCAGCTCTGGACTGGAGCGCCGGAGAGCGCAGGCTCTTCCTCGGGCTCTTCAGCGCGCAACGAAGGAGCCTCCATGGGATTGAGCCCCATCGTGAGGAGACCAACCATGTTAGCGCTGGCGTCCGAGTTGGGCGGCATTATAGGCCCGGTAGCAGCGTCCCGGATCATGCGCTCAAGCTCCTGGTTCTGGAAGAGCGAATGCATCCCGCAGGCGATCTTCGCGTTGTCAGAGACTCGCTGAAGAGCCGAACCCATCGCGAGCTTGGCGCGCACGAACCAGTTGAACGTTTGCAGAGAAGGGCCCTTCGTATCGAACTCCCAGGCGGCGCGGTAGACCATGAGAGCGGGCGACGCGCGTCCGCATGCCGGACGGCGTGAAGGACGTCGCCGAGCTGGCGCCGCGGCCGGACGGCCAGCGGGTCTTCGCCCGGGCGCTGCTCCGCGAGGTCGGCGAGCCGCCGCGCGGCGCCGGCGGGCTGGCGGCCGCCGCCTGACGGGTACCCGGACGGTTCCGGTGCGCGTCGACTCCTGCACCCGAGGCTCGGGCGGCGGCTACGTCGCCGAGCTGAACGACGACGAGCGCCTGGCGCTGGCCTGGGCCGCCGAGGCCGGCCGCGCCCTGCTGCTCGACGACCCCGACCTGTCGATCCTCGCGCGGGAGGCGGCGATCAGCGCCGACCTCCTGGATCGGCTCGCGGACGCGCTCGTGCTGGCCGGGGTGCCGCTCCAGCCCGCCGCGGGCACCCGCCGGCTGGCGCCGAGCCGCCAGCAGATGCCCCACACGCGCTGACAGGAGGTGTGCGAATGGCTTTCGCAGTGAACAGGGTCTTCTTGATCGGCCGACTCGGGAGGGATCCCGAGATGCGCTACACGCAGGAGGGTCAGGCAGTCACGACCTTCAGCCTGGCCACCGACCGCCCCACCCGTCCCGGCGCCGAGCGGGAGACGGACTGGCACAACGTGGTCTGCTGGGAGAAGACCGCCGAGTTCGCGAACGAGTACCTCGCCAAGGGGCGGCTGGTCTTCGTCGGCGGCCGCCTGACCTACCGCGCCTGGGAGGGACGGGACGGCCTGAAACGTCGCACGGCCGAGGTCGTCGCCAACGAGGTCATCCCGCTCGACTCGCGGCCGGAGGCGCCGTCTGCCGCCGGGGCCGCCGACGAAGGCGCCGAGGCCGGACCCGCGCAGGCCGACGATGTCCCGTTTTAGGCACCTGCTCGCGCAGCTGCCGAGCCGGCTCGTCTGCCGGCTCCCGCTGCGCCCCTGCCACGCGACCAGCTCCGCCCTCGGGCGGGAGCTCGTGGTCGTCGTGAGCCCGAAACCGCCCCACCTGCGGCGGCTGACCGTCTACCGGCGCCTGGCGCTGGGTCCCACCGACCCGCCCCAGGCCGCGTAGCTCCCACACACGCGGGGGCGGCGTCTTCCGGGGCGCCGCCGTCCCGCTTTTCGGAGGTACGCCATGTACAAGCTGTACGACACCCTCACCCAGACGCGGCAGCTGGAGATCGCCGTGTGCGCCAAGACCCCGACCCAGCTCGCCCAGACCTTCGCGGCCTACGTCGGGCAGTTCTACGACCGCGACGCGTTCGACGAGTTGGCGCGACAGGTGCACGAGCTGTACGACGCCGACCGCGCCAGCACGTTCCGCTCGCAGCTCGATCGGCGGCTGTGCGAGCGCTCCCGCGCACCCGTCGCCTGGGACGTCGCGCCGGCCCGCCAGGACCGCGCGGCGTGACCTCCCCGGCCGACACGCGCCAGCTCAGCCTCCTGCCGCCCGAGGCCGCCTGCCTGCTCCACCTCGTGCGCGAGAACCTGCGCCTCTTGGCCGAGCTGGTCACGCGCTACGAGGTCGGGCGGGTCGGGGCGCCGGCCGACGAGCGCGTCGTCCGCTGCCCGGCCGACGTGGCGACGTACCTCGGCGCCGAGATGTCCGAGCTGGCCCAGGAGCAGCTGCGCGTCGTCCTGCTCGACACCAAGAACCGGATCATCGGCACGCAGCTCGTCTACCAGGGCGGCCTCAACAGCACGGCCATCCGCCTGGCGGACTGCTTCCGCGAGGCGGTCGCCCGCGGCGCCGCGTCGGTGGTGTTCACCCACAACCATCCCACGGGCGACCCGACGCCGTCGCCCGAGGATGTCCGCCTCACCCGCGACGCCGGCCGGGTCGGCGAGCTGCTCGGGATCGAGCTGCTGGACCACATCGTCGTCGGCCGTCAGGGACACGTCAGCCTTCGCGAGCGCGGGCTCTACGCGCCCGGCCCGCAGGTGGCGGCGCGGGATGCCAGCGCGGCAGAGCCCAGCGAGGGCGAGCCGCCCCCTCCCGCGGCGGGCTGACCGCCCGGCGGGCCCGAAGGCCCGCTCCTCGACTCCGCGCAACCGCAGTACAGCGACAGCACGGGCCGCGGCACGAGCTCGCGCCCGGCCCGTGACTTCGTCCCCAAGAGGAGACGAGACATGTACAGCCCCAAGATCCCCGAGCGGCTCATCCCGCCGCTGTACCGACTGGCCCGCGCCAGGAATGAGCCGATGACCCGCGTGGTGGCCGAGGTGCTGGAAGCCTACCTCGTGAGCCAGGGCGTGGCGCCCCAGCGCGGCGCGGAGGCGAAGGGCACGCGCCGCGCTCCGTCGCCGGGCCCGAACGCGACGGGTGCCGCCAATGCTTGAGATGCCCACCCACGCGACCGTGCAGGCGCCCGAAACGAACGGGCGCGCGTCGGAGCGCGCCGGGCGCGCCGCCAGCCGGGTCGGAGTCCAGGCGGCCGAGGTGGAGCGGCTTCCGTTCGACCTGTCCGTGCTCGAGGACGAGGGCCTGTTCGTCAACGTCGACGGCCGCGGTTTCGGGCTGCTCGACCGGCGTCTGGACTGGCACGCGCTCGGCATCGCCCTGCCGCGCCAGTCGGACCTCGCGTTCCGGCCGCCGCGCTGCGGGCTGCTCCCCGACCGTTACCGGCTGCCGCTGCTCCGGCCGGCGGCGCGTGCCCACGCCGCCCTCCACAAGTACTCGTACCGGTTCCGCTTGACCGAGACCATGTTCGAGTCGCCCTCGTACCGCTGGATTCCCTGGCGGGCCTTCGACGCGTTCGAGCGGGAGTTCCGCGCGGCGCAGGCGGCGCTAGAGGAGGCCCGGGCGGCCGTCCTGGAGGAATACGACGCGGTGCGGGAGGAGGTGGTGGAGACCATCCTGCGCCTCGCCGCCGACTCGGCCCGCCGTCTCGAGGCGACGGGGCACGCCGCGCCGGAGGGCTTCCAGGACGCCGTCGTGCGCGGCGTCCTCGCCGCGATGCCGAGCCCGGACGACCTGCGGGACAAGCTCGCGCTGCACTACCGGGTCGGGGTCATCCTGCTCGGCTCGGAGATGCTGGCCGAGCAGCGCAAGGCCCGCGAGGAGCGCCGCCGGCTGGAGGAGTCCGAGGCGCAGCTCCGGCTCGAGCAGCGGCGCCAGGCCGCCCGCGAGCGCCTGGTCCAGGAGGAGTTCTGGGCCGAGGAGGAGCGCATCCGCCGCCGTCTCCAGGCCGAGGAGGAGGAGCGCCGCCGCGAGGCAGAGGTCAAGGAGCGCCTGCGCCAGCTCAAGGTCGAGGCAGCGCGCGACCGCATGCAGGAAGCCATGTCGCCGCTCGAGGAGGGCGCGAAGCAACTGCACCTGGCCGTCTTCGAGGCGGCCAGCGCGCTCCGCGCCTCACTCCAGAAGCACGGCACGCTGCACGGCGCGTCGGCGAAGAAGGCGCGCGACCTGGCCCGCTGGTTCCGTCTGATGCAGTGGCAGTCGGACCAGGAGCTGGAGGCGCTGCTGGCCGAGCTGGAGCAGCTGGCCAGCCGGCCCGCCGCCAAGCGCAAGCGCGACCCCGGCCCGATCGACGGCGTGCTGGGGGACATCGTCGCGCTCTGCTACGCCGACGCCCGCGCGCTCGCCGAGCCGCATCGGATGGGCGCGCTCGAGCTCTAACGCCCCCCACACCCAAATCGCCACGCACGAGGACCCGCCGCCGCTCGCCCCGTGGCGGGCCCCGTCACCTCTTGAGGAGTCACGCATGGACCGATCACAGCCTTCGACCAACCCGTCCGGCCTCGACGCCCTGGTGCGCGAGCTGGACATCCTGATCCGCGCCCGCTACCCGCTGATCAACGTCACCACCTTCGAGGAGCTGCGCTTCCGCCGGCTGATGGCCGCCGTGGCGCAGCTCCAGCGCCACCGCGAGAAGGGCCTGTTCGTCTGGTCGCGGACGCAGGGGCTCCGGCAGGTGGGCGGCCCCGGCGCGGGCGCGATCGAGCGGCCGATCCCCGACACCCAGGATCCCCTGTCGGTGCTCGACCACCTCGCCCAGGCGGAGCAGGGGCTGTACGTGCTCTGCGACTACGGCCCCTACCTCGCCCCGTTCGGCCAGCCCGAGCCGCTGGTCGTGCGCCGGCTGCGCGAGCTGGCGTGGGCGATCAAGGCGCGGCCGGTCACCGTCCTCTTCGTCGGGCCGTCGTTCCCCGACCTGCCCGAGCTCGAGAAGGAGGTCAAGGCGGCCGACCTGCCGCTGCCGGACGAGCGCGAGGTCGAGGCGATCCTGGGTCTCCAGCTCGCGCGCCTGGAAGAGAACCGCGACGTGCGGCTGGCGGTCGACGCCCGCACGCGCGAGCAGCTCGCCCAAGCCCTGCTGGGCCTGACCGAGACCGAGGTGGAGAATGCCCTCGCGAAGGCGGCGATCACCTTCCGCGGCATCGGCCCGGAGGCGGTGCCGCTGATCCTGGACGAGAAGCGCGCGGTGATCCGGCGCAGCGGCGCCCTCTCCTACAGCCACCCCGAGCCGGTGGACCATCTCGGCGGCTACGCCAACCTGCGCACGCTCCTCCAGCAGGCGGCGGTCACCTTCAGCCCCGCCGCCCGCGCCTACGGCGTCGAGCCGTCGAAGGGCGTGCTGCTCGTCGGGCTGCCCGGCTGCGGGAAGGACCTGTGCAAGAAAATCGCGGCCGGCATCTTCGGCCGCCCGCTGCTCGACCTCGACATGGGGGCTGTGATGGGCGAAGGCGGCGGCGTCATCGGCAGCGCCGCTATGTCGATCAAGCGGGCGCTGGCGATCGCCACCACGCTGAAGGCGGTGCTCGGCCTCTCCGAGTTCGAGAAGGGCGTGGGTGGCCTGCAGTCCTCGGCCCGCTCGGACGCGGGCGAGACGGCCCGCACCATCGGCGGGCTGCTGAACTGGATGCAGGAGCAGAGCGAGGTGTTCGTGTTTGCCACCGCCAACGACGTCCGACAGCTCGCGCCCGAGCAGATCCGGCAGGGGCGCTTCGGCCAGATCGTCTTCGTCGACCTGCCGACGCCCGAGGACCGGCGCGACATCTTCCGCGTCCACGTCGCCAAGCGGGGCCGCGACCCGCAGGCGTTCGACCTCGACCAGCTCGCGGACGCCGCCGACGGCTTCTCGGGCGCGGAGATCGAGGCGGCGGTGAAGGCGGCGCTGCTGGACGCCTTCATGGACGGCGAGCGCGAGCTGACCACCGCCGACGTGCTGCGGCGCGTGCGCGCCATCCGTCCCACGAGCGAGGTGAAGCGGGACGAGATCGAGGAGCTGCGCAAGTGGGCGCGCGAGCACCTGGCCATCGACGCCGTCAAGGGCCAGCCGGCCGCCGCGGGCGAGCGGCTGATGGAGTTCTAGAAGGAGGCGATCGTGAGCAAGTACATGCACTTCGACGAATTCGTGCTGAAGGACCGACGGCTGCTGCTCGCCGCCCTGGCCGACCTCGGCTACACCCAGGTGGAGGAAGGGGAGGCGCTGCCGCTGTACGGCTACCAGGGCGACCGGCGGCCGGAGACGGCCGAGCTCGTCGTCCGCCGGCGGCACCTCGGCAGCGCCTCGAACGACCTGGGCTTCGCGCGCACGCCGGCCGGGTACGTGCCCATCGTCAGCGAGTACGACCAGCGGGCACTCCACGGCGGCCGACTGCTCGTCAAGCTCCGCACCGCATACAGCGAGCGCGTCGTGGAGGAGGTGCGCCGCCGGCTGCACGGCACCGCCCGGCGCGCCGTCGAGGGCAACGTCGTGCGCATCACCGTCCGCTACTAGGAAAGGAGGGAAGGGTGCCCGAGATCGACTTCACGATCGACCCCGCGACGGGACAGCTCGAGCTGCACGTCAAAGGGATCGCCGGCCCGGCCTGCGAGGACGTGGCCAAGCTGGCCAGGGAGCTGCTGGGCGCGCCGACGCGCGAGCGCAACACGCCGGAGTACCACGTGCGGCCCCAGGCCCGCCCGCGGGTGCAGCCCAAGCAGGGGAGCTGACGCCTGTGGCGCGCGAGGTGGCGATCGCGCTGGATGGGAACACCGGCGCGCTGCTCGTCGAGGACACCGGCCGGTTGCCGAGCGAGCTGCGTGACGCGCTGGAACGCCTGGCCGGACCGGCACGGGAGATCGCCTGCGCCGCGCCGCCGGAGGTGCGCACCCTGGCCCCCGCGTCGCCCGAGGAGCTGGCCGCGCTGCCGTGCGTCCGGCTGGCCGGCTACTGGCACGACAGCCTCATCGAAGGGCCGGGTCGCCGGAGCGTCGCCAAGCTCCAGGGCTGCCCGCTCCGCTGCCACGGGTGCATCACTCCCGACAGCTGGGACGCGGCCGGCGGTCGCCTCGTGCCCGTGGAGCGGCTCGCCGCTGCCCTGCTCGACCCGGCCCACGAGCGGGACGGGGTGACCATCCTCGGCGGCGAGCCCTTCGCCCAGCCCGCCGGGCTGCTGGCGCTCGTGCGCGCGCTGCGCCGGCGCGGCTGCCGCCACGTGCTGTGCTACAGCGGCTACACGTACGAGGCGCTCCGACGCCGGGCCGAACTGGAGCCGGCGATCGCGGCCGTCCTCCACGAGATCGACATGCTCATCGACGGCCCCTACGTGGCGGGTCTGGCGCACGGAGCCGGCGCGTGGACCGGCAGCGCCAACCAGCGCGTGCTGACGCTGAAGGACACCCCCGCCGGCGCAGCCGTCACGAGCTGACCGCCAGCGGCTACCGGCCGACTGCCAGACGCCAGACCGACGGGGCCTGCCTCGGCCCCGCTCCCCGGCTCCGCACGGGCGGAGCACCACGAACCGGAGGGCGCGCACATCTTGTCCGTGCCCTCCGACCTTGTCCTCCAGAGGAGGCGGAACCATGGACACTCCCGCAATCGCCGAGCGGCCTAGCTCGGTGCCGCCGGTCCGGTTGCTCTTCAGCAGCCACGACGAGTTCCTCGATGAGCTGCGCGAGCGGGGGCCGAACCTCGAGCCCGTCGTCCGCGTCACGTTCCGCAAGACCGCCGCCGCCAGCGGCGCGCCGCTCACGCACCTGACGCTGCTCGCCACCTACCTCCGGCTGATCCACGACGGCGCCGGGCCGGCGCCGGTGGTCGCCATGGTGCAGCTCTCCGAGTACCTCGGCTCCGTGTGGATCGACCCCACGGACCAGGAGTCCCGGCGCTGCCATCAGCGCGCGGAGCACCTGCGGGCGGCGGTGGTGCGCGCCGTCGAGGACGCCGGGCTGCGCGTCGGCGCCGGGGCCTACCTGGTCGGCGAGCGCTTGGCCCACGGCGATGAACGCGGCGGATAGCGCGCGGACCAACCCGAGTGTCGCCCGCGGCACCGCCGGCGCCGGCGAGCGGGAGACGCTCGCGGCGGCGATGGATGCGCTCGCGGATGCCGTCGGCGCGGCGCACGACCACCTGCGATCGGCGTCGCCAGAAACGCGCGCGCTCATCAACGAGCACGAGAGCTGGCCGGAGAACTTCATCTGGACCGATGGCAGCCAGGTGGCGAAGGCGGCGCGCCGCATCGCGGCCTTGCTGCACGGGCACCCCGACCCACCGGCAGCCGGCGCGCCGGCGCGGCGCACCCGTCGGCGGACGACGCGTGAACGCTGACGGCGCCGCCCGCCACGTCATCCTGTCGCTCAGGGCCGGCGTGCAGTCGACCGCGCTCGCGCTGATAGCCGCCCGGGGCGACCTGCCGCTGCCCGAGGCGGCGATCTTCACCGACACCGGCTGGGAGAGCGCCGTGACGTACGCCCACCTCGAGTGGCTGGCGGCCGAGCTGGACGGCGTGCTGCCCGTCCACCTCGTGCGCAAGCAGCGGCGCGACGGCGGCGCGGCGCACATCCGCGACGACGCGCTCGGCGTGGTCGCCGGGCGGCTGCCGAGGATGGCGACGCCGCCCGTCTTCGTGAAAGGCTCGCGCGAGTACAACCCCTGCCCCAACCCGGCGCAGCAGGCGAAGTTCGTCCGCCACGTTGGCGGTGCCTCGAACTTCGTGGTGATGCCGCTATTCGCCCGCACCTTCACCGGCAAGACCAGCCAGCTCAAGCGCCAGTGCACGGGCGAGTACAAGATCGAGCCGATCATCCGGAAGACCCGCGAGCTGGTCGGCCGGCGGCGGGGCATCCGGCGCACGCAGCCGCCCTACGTCGAGATGTGGATCGGCATCTCAGCCGACGAGAAGCCGACGCGCTGCAAACCCAGCCGCGAGCCGTGGATCACCAACTGCTGGCCGCTGCGCGAGCTCGGCATGACGCGGCGCGACTGCGAGCAGTGGCTGCTCGAGCACCACGGGCTGCGCGTGCCGAAGAGCTCCTGCATTGCGTGCCCGTACCACGACGACCGGCTGTGGCGCGAGATCAAGCTCCACCGGCCGGACGAGTGGGAGGAGGCCGTGGCCGACCGCGCGATCCGCCGTCTGCCGATGGTGCAGGGCGAGTGCTACGTGCACCGCTCGTGCGTGCCGCTCGACGAGGTCGACCTCCGCACTCCCGAAGACCGGGGCCAGCTCACACTGCCCCTCGGTGACGAGGGGCGCGACAACGGCGACGGCGAGGACCTGTGCCAGCTCTGAGAAAGGAGGCCCGCCGATGAGACTTGGCATCGCCGGCGTCAACACGCGACCCTTGATGCGCGCGGCCGACCCGCTGCTGGGCATCGCGGGGAACTGGGGCAGCAGCCTCCGCCCGCACGTCGCGCGCGTCGTGGAGCCCGGCGCCTCGATCAGCAAGGCGCGCCTGGGTGACCAGGCCGCCCTGCACGCCTCCGAGAAGGCGTGCTACCTCCTGGACTACACGTACCTGACGTGTCGCGACCGGACGACGCGGCGGATGCGCTACCGCCCCGGGTTCCGGGAGATGTGCGCCCCCGAAAGCCGGCGGCTGCCGCTGTACTTGGACAGCGCCGCGTACCGCGAGTTCACCGGCGGCGCACCGGCGTGGTCCTCGTACGACGCGTACTGCGAGGCCATCGAGCTGCTGCGACCTGACGGGGTGATGGCGAAGGACGTCGTCGGCGACCAGCGCGGCAGCCGCCTGGGCTACGAGCGCATGTGTGCCGACGGCTTCGGGGACATCACGATCCCCGTCTGGCAGGTCATGCCAGCCTGGGTGAGCGGGCTGTCCGTCGAGGCGAACGCCCGCCTCGCCACGCGGGATCTGGTGCTGCGGGCGTACTGCGACCGTGCCCGGCTCGTCGCGATTGGTGGGCTCAACCAGAGTCCCTGCCCGCGCGCGGAGCGCCACCGCTACATCGAGGTGCTCTGCCGCACGTTCGGCCAGAACCAGATCTGGGCGCTGGGGCAGGCGAACCCGGTGGTCGTCAACGGCCTGGGGTGCGCCGGCCTGCTCGACCGCGTGTGGGTGGACAGGAGCTGGTGGCTGCACGACGCCCGTGCTGAGGTGCTGGCCGTGCTGGAGGACGGCCTCATAAGGACGATCCGCCTCACCCGCACCGGCGCCCGCAGCTTCTTCCCGTTGCTCGACCTCATGAGCTGCAACTTGCGCTCGCTCCTGTCGGCGTACGTGGGGCTGTGGACTTTTCCCGGCCCGCCCAAGGTCCCGACGGACCTCGAGGACCTGGACGCGCGGCTGGAGCTGCGCCGGCGGATCGAGGCGACGCAGCTCGACCTGTTCGCCCAACCGGACGCGGCCTGACCGCCACACCCGCGCGGCGCCGGTGGGTCGGCGCCCCAGCCGCTCCCGCGGCCGGGCGAGGACGGCCAGGCGATGAGCCCTGGCGTCCTCGCCGTCCCGACACCGAGTCGAGGAGGCCCGAACAGAGACACATGGAACCGATCTGCGATTCCCCACCGGCCGGCGGGGGACGGACCACGCGGTTCGTTTTCGTCGGCGAGCGACGGAGCCGTCGCGCCATCCAGATGGGCGTGAAGTGGGAGCACGGGCGGCTGTGCGCCCGTACGCTCCACGCGGCGCTGCGGGCGGCGGGGCTCGACCCCGCGCAGCAGACGTACCTCAACGCCTACGCCGACGCCGACCCGCCGGCCATCGACGAGTACGCTATCGCCCGGGTGCGCGCGCTGGCTGAGACCGGCCGCGAGATCGTTGCGCTCGGGAGGGCCGCTCACCGCGCCCTCGCCCGGGCCGGCGTTCCCCACCGCAGGCTGACGCACCCCGCCGCGCGCGGCGCCATCCGTGCCCGCGCCGCCTACCGCGCCCACGTTGCCGCCGTCCTGCGATGAGCCCGCGCCGGCGACAGCCACGGGTGCTGCTGTGAACGGTCGTCGTCGAAGACCCCCGCAGCGGGGCGCTCGAGGACGTGCTGCTGTACGGCGCGGAGAAGCCGGCGGAGACAGAGGCGCTGGCCCGCGGCCTGTACCGCGCCACGGGCCGCGCGCCGCAGGACTACCGCTTCTTACCCCAGCCGATCACCGAGGTGAGCGCCCCGCAGGGCGCCATCTACCGCATCGTGCTGCGGCGCCTCCCGTCCGCGACCTCATGACCGAGCGGGCGCGGCTCGCCCCGACGGCGCGTGCCACGAAGCCGCGCCGTACCAGCCGATCGAACCAGGCCACGTCAAGACGGAGGTAATCCCCATGGAGCTGACGGTCCACCAATCCGCCCTGAGCCGCGCGCTGCGGCTCGTCGCCCGGGTCGCGCCGACGCGACCCACCCTGCCCATCCTCCAGATGGTGCTGCTGGCGGCCGAGCCGGGCCGCCTGCGCCTGACCGCGACCGACACCGAGCTGGCGATGACCACCGCCGTCACGGCCGACATCGCGCGCGAGGGGCGCACGGCGATCCCCGCCCGGTTGCTCGGCGAGTACGTCGCGCAGCTGCCGGCCGAGCCGGTGCGGCTGTCGTTCGATGCGGCGCGCCACCGCGTGCGCGCCGCCTGCGGTCCGTACGTCGCCAACTTCGCCACAGCCGACCCGGAGGAGTTCCCGGCGTTCCCCGCCACCGACGAGCGCTCGTCGGTGGACCTCGACGCTGGTTGCCTGCGGACCGGGGTCGAGCGCGAGGCCTTCGCCACGGCGCGCGACGAGAGCCGGCCCGTCCTGTCGGGCGTGCTGTTCGACTTCGGCGCCGAGGGCCTGACGCTCGCCGCCGCCGACGGCTTCCGCCTCGCAAGGGCGCGCATCCCCGAGGCGAACGGGACGGCCTCGGAGCTCCTGGTACCGGCCCGCGCCGCGGCCGAGTTCGCGCGGCTGCTGGGCGACGCCGAGGCGGCGCGGCTCGTCCTGGGGCCGGAGGGGCGCGGCGTCGCCCTCGTCGTGGGCGAGACGGTCCTGTACACGCGGCTGATCGAGGGACGCTTCCCCGAGATCGACCGGCTGATCCCCCAGGACTGCCGCACGCGGGTCACCGTCGAGACGGCCGCGCTGCGCCAGGCGGTGCGCGTCGCCGGGCTGTTCGGCAGCGGCGAGGCGCGCCCCGTCCGGCTCGACGCCACGGCCGACCGGCTGCACCTGCAGGCCCGCGACGCCGAGACGGGCGACGCCGAGAGCGACCTCACAGCCACACTCGAGGGGGAGCCGCAGGCGGTGGCGCTGAACACGCGCCTGCTCGCCGACCTCCTCGACGCCGCGACCGGCGAGCGGCTGGAGCTGCACTGGAACAGCCCCCAGACGCCCGTCGTGATCCGCGAGGCCGGCCGTGCCGACGCGACCGACCTGTGGCTCGTGATGCCGCTGCACGACCCGGCGCTCCTCCGCCGCGAGGCGCAGCAGGCGCTGGGGCAGCGGGCGGCCTGAGCGCGACACTCACCCGGGACGGGCGCCGCCGGCATAGGTGGCGCCCACCCGGATCTCTGTGCACGGAGACGACTGCGATGGAAGACGACCGCCTCCCCAACGCCGACGGGGCCGAGACCCCGGAAACCGCGCTCGACGCCGCCGAAGCACCCGCTCCGCCGGCTCCGGCGGCCGAGCCGAGCGCGGCGGACGCCGCCCAGTCCGACGCACCGCCGGCACGTCGCGGCCTGAAGCTGGTCGTCACGCTGAGACCGGACGACGGCGCGGCCTACCGGGCCGTGCTCGCGCTCGGCGCCGACGGCTGCGACCCGCTGCTGCGGGCGGCCGACGTGGACGACCTGCAGGCCGCGCTCGACGAGGTGCCGGGCCTGCTGGCCGAGGCCCAGGCCCGCTGGGCGGAGCAGCCCCGCAACCCCGCGGTCCGCCCCGCACGAACCGCCCGAGCGGCAGCGAGCCGTGCCCCGGCAGCATCGGCCCAGCCAACCGCGACCAAGCCGCCGGCGGCCACGCCCGCCCAGCCGACCGGTCCGGGACAGCTCACGCTGTTCGGCTGATCCCAGTCACAGGAGGTCCAGCATGGCACGGCTATTCGTCTACGACCAGCGGGAGTTCCCCGACCCCGACCCGAAGTTGCCCGTCGACGAGGTGCGCAAGCAGCTCGCCGAGTTCTTCCCCGAGTTGGCGAACGCCGAGGCGCGCGAGGAGCGGCGCGGCGAGGACACCGTCGTGACCTTCACGAAGCGCATCGGCACGAAGGGGCTGCGACACCGCGGCCGGCCGCGCTACGTGGCGGCCGTCCTGCGCCGGGTGGCGGCCACGCGGCTGCGCATCTTCGAGCTGGCCCAGGAGCTGCTCGGCGCCGATGGCGAGCTCGACGTCGATCGCGCCGCGCAGCGCCAGCCCGAGATCAACCTGGCGGTCGCCGGGGCACGCGCCTACGCGCGGGAGAACCAGCAGGCGGCGGAGGCGCTGCGCCAGCTGCCGGCGCGGTGATCCCGAGCCTCGAGGCGCTCGGGGAGGCGCTGCGGCGGGCGCCCGTCGCGCCGCTGTCCCTCGTCCACCTCCTCGAGCGCCACGACGCCTACATCGCCTTCCGCCAGGTCGTGCGGGAGGTGTTCCCCGACGCGAAGGCCGAGATCCTCGCCGCCACCGGCCCCAACGGCGACCGCGAGAGCGCCCGCGTCTGGGCGTTCCTCAATCGGGTCGAGGCCGAGCTGTTCCCCGTCTACGACGTCGACGAGTACGATCAGGTCCTCTGCGGCATCCCGTTCGTGCGGAACGCCTGGTCGTTCGACCGGTTCCACGAGCTCGACCTCTCCGCCGGCGAGATGCTGCTGTTCGCGCTGTGCGCGCAGCCGTACATGTCCGGCTACGACAGCCGGGTCCCGCTGCTCGACGCGGCCGAGGCGCACGTGCCGCGCGCGCTCCTGGCCGAAATGCCCGAAGGCGGCCTGACCCCGGCCGAGCTGCACGAGCGGCTCGACGGCACGCCCTACGCCGCCGCGGCCGAGTACGCCGACTGGTTGTGGGGGGAAACCGGCAGCGTCTTCCTCGACGTGGACGACGAGACGGTCGCCGATATCGAGTGGTCGCGCGAGAACGTGCTCGAGCTGGCCGACGAGTGGCACGTGGCGAGGGACCTCCTCGACCGCACCGGCGAGTTGGCGCGCTGGCTGGAGGCCGACCCGGCCCCGCGGTTCGCGCACCTGCTCGACGCGGCCCTCGGGCGCGACGCCCACCTGGAGTACGAACGCATGCGGAGGTTCTATGCCTGCGAGATCACCGAGCAGGGACTCGTCGCAGTCCCGCACACCGAGAACGACAACCCGAACGAGGCCGAGGCCGTCGCCGTACCGCTGGACGCTGCCGCCTGAAGCGGCCGTCCGCGCGGACCGGCTGCGGCTGCGCCTCGACTTCCACGAGGAGAGTCTGGTCCTGCACGACTACGCCGGCGGCGTGGTGCGCACCAAGCTCGTCTCCGCCACCGACGTCGCCCACGCCCTCGCCCGCAGGCTCGACCTGAGCAGCGGGCTGCTGCCGCCGGAGACGCTGTGGTGGGCGAGCACCGCCGAGGGCGAGCGCGTGGCGGTGTGGCGCGAGCCGCGCGTCTGGACGGTGCGGCTGCGCGAGCGCTACGACGCGCCCGCGCGCAAGCTGCGCCTGCCAATGCCTGGGCTCGTGTTCGTCTGCCGCGCGCGCGGCCAGGCGCCCTACGTCTTCGCCGCCAAGGAGCGGCCGAAGAGCGCCGACGACGCCCTGTACCACTGCCCGGCCTACAACGTGTTCCCCTCGTGCAAGATCTGCACGGGCTCGCACGCGTTCCCGTCCGATCCGGCGCGCGTGCCCGAGGAGTTCTTCCGCTCGTACTTCTCCGCTACGGGCGACATGGCGCGGGGCAAGTCGCGGCGCCACCCGGAGGACGTCGGCGCGCTGTGGGCCGAGCTCCACGGCGCCGACGCCTACCCGCTCGACGACCTTATCCCGGTCATGCGGGTGGGAGCGGCGATGCGGCTCGGGGACCGATGATGGCGCTCGTCGAGTACCTGGTCGCACGCGACGGGCCGCCACCACCGCGCGGTCTGGCGTACGACTACCTCGTGGGCGGCGACGGCCTGTACGTCGCCGCCGAGAACGACCGCCTGGCTGCGCGGGTCCCGGTCGCGCACGCGACCGTCCGCGGGCTCCCACCGCTGCACGCGCTGGTCGACCTGCGCGGCGGCAGGCTGCCCCACTGCCTGTGGGAGCAGATCGTCGCCGCCGCCCGCGCCCAGCCGGAGCGCGAGCTGCTCCTGGCCGTCGCCGCCGCGGCCCACGGGTACAGCCTGCTCCGGCCGGCGCAGCTCGCAGGGCGGCTGCGGGTGTTCTACCGCCCCACGGCCGACGCGCTGCTCGAGATCCACTCGCACGGCGTCTTCCCGGCGCGCTTCAGCCCGACCGACGATGCCGACGAGCAGGGCTTCGGCCTGTACGGCGTGATCGGCCGGCTGGGCGGCGAGCGTCCGGAGGTGGCCCTGCGGGTGGGCGTCTACGGCTACTTCATGCCGATCCCGTGGGAGGCGGTGTTCGAGGGCGACCGCGGCAGGTTCCGCGACACCCACTTCGACCCACCGGACGCAGACAGCGGCGGCCAGGGTGACGGCGATGGCGTACCGGATTGACCCGAGTTTGACCGGCGACGGGACGCAGCTCGTGCGCTGGGAGCGCGAGGCGACGATCGTGCTGGTGGGCTGCGGCGGGACCGGCGGCTTCCTCGCCGAGGCGGTGTGCCGCCTCTTGCTCGGCCGCGCCGCGCAGCTCTGCCTCGTCGATCCCGACCACGTGGAGCCCCACAACGTCGCGCGCCAGGCCTTCGACCAGGCCGACCTGGGCCGGTTCAAGGCCGAGGTGCTGGCCGAGCGGCTCGCCCGCCGGTTCGGGCACGAGGTCGGCTACTCGGTGCTGCCCTACGACGCCGCGCTACACGCGGAGGTCTTCGGCGACGCCCGCAGCCGGCTGAACCTGCTGCTCGGGTGCGTCGACAACAGCGCGGCCCGCCGCGCGATCGCCGCGACGCTCGAGGGTCGTGGGTCGGCCTACGCCTACTCGCACCCACCACCCGTGTGGTGGCTCGATGCGGGCAACGGCCCCAACAGCGGCCAGGTGCTGCTCGGTAACACGACGCGGCCGGAGGCCCTGCGCGGGGCGTTCGTCCCGTCAATCGAACTGTGCCGGGCGCTGCCGGCGCCGAGCCTGCAGCGGCCCGACCTGCTCGAAGCGCCGCCCGCGCCGCGGCCGATGCCCGACTGCGCCGAGGCGGTCGCCGCCGGCGACCAGGGGCCGACCGTGAACCAGGTGGCCGCCGCGCTCGCGGCGAGCTACGTCGAAAAGCTCCTGGCGGGGACGTGCCGCTGGATGGCGACCTACTTCGACATGGACGACGGGACGCTCGCCTGCGTCCCCGCCGAGCCCAAGTCGGTGGCCGCCATCGCCGGGCTGCACGTGAACGCCATCGCCCCGCCGACGCGCGCGGCCTGACCGCCGCTCCGCGCGACCGACGACCGAGGGGAGCCGCTGTCGGCTCCCCTCTTCCTTTCTCTGTGAGGTGATCGATGGTCAACCCCGACACCCCGCGCGACGGCGGCGACGGGGGCGGCACGGCCGGGGCCAAGCCCGGCGCCACCGCCCTCCCGATCCTCCAGGCCGGCGGTTTCACCGCCACGGTGGACGCGTTCGCCTGGGAAGCCGACCCCGACCCGGCAGCGCGCCGGATGCGGCTGTGGTTCGTCTCGCTGCTCGGACCGCAGCAGGCGGTCAGGGCCCTGTGGGCGCGGCTCGTCAAGGGCGAACTCGCCACCTTCAGCCGCGAGGCGCTGGGCCAGGTCCACTTCTGCGCGCTGGCGCCGGAGGGCCCGCGGACCTGGCGGGCGTTCTCCGCCGCCCTGCCGGGCGCGTCGGGCCACCAACTCGTGCTGCTGCCCGAAGCGGCCCGCCACACCGCGAGCCGCGACGACTTCCTGCTCCTGCCGCGGACGACCGAGGAGGCGCCGCTGCTCCACGTCCGCTTCCTCGACCGGCGAGTCGACCTCCCGCTCCACGCAGGGTGGCGCGACTGGCTCTGGCAGCGCGCGCTGCGCGCCGGCGAGGCCGTCCCGCTCGAGGCCGAGGGCATCCTCGCCTACCGCTGCGCGCCCCAGCCGGAGGCGCTCGCCGCCGAGCTGTCGGCCGTCGTCGCGGCCGGCGCCCTGGGCGTGGACGGAGGGTGAGGCCGTGCACGTGGTCCTCTACCTGAAGGCGCGCGTCCACGACCGCGCGGCGCTCACCCGCGCCGCCCTCGCCGCGCGGGAGCGCGAGTGGGGCCCGCCGGCCGACGAGGACCGGCGGGCGCGCGCCGACCCCTCGCGCGCCCTGTACGAGCTGCTCTGGGCGAGCCACCCGAGCGCCGGCCCTCGACGGGCCGAGGCGCTCGGCTTCGAGGTCGTCGAGAGCAAATACGAGACTCACGACCCGCCCGCATCCTCTCAGCCGAACAGGAGGAGCTGGAGGCCGCTGACGACCAGGACCGCCTCCACGAGGCGAGGGAAGACGCGCTCGGGGACTCGGTCGAGGAGCCGTTTTCCGAGATAGGTGCCGAGCACCATGACGACCCCGATCGCCAGGCCGACCCCCACCGAGCCCGCCGTGAGGAGCGCGGCCCCACCGTAGACGACCAGCTTCACCGCATGCATCGTGAGCGCGGTCAGCGCCTCGGTCCCGATGTAGGCCCCCTTCACCAGGCCGTACGCGAGGAAGAACGGCGCCGCCAGCGGCCCGACCGTCCCAACGAGCGCCGACAGGAACCCCGAGACGGCGCCGAGGCCGGCGAAGCCGTGCAAGCCCAGCCGCGCCTGCCGTCCGAGCGAGGTGTGCCGGTAGGCGACGGTCAGCAGCAGGAAGGCGCCGAGGACGCGCTTCAGCGCCGGCGCAGGCGCGCTCGTGAAGATCAGGCTGCCGGCGACCGCCAGCGGCACGGCGCCGATCGCGAACCAGCCGACGACCGGCCAGACCAGCTCGCGGCGGTTGAAGACGACGCGCGAGGCGTTTCCGACGAGCTGCACCACTGTCAGGATCGGCACCGCCTCGCGCACGCCGAACGCCCACACCAGCACGGGCAGGAGCACGACGGCGCCGCCGAAGCCCGCCACCGCGGCCAGCGCGCTGGCGAACAGCGCCACGACCGTGACGGCGGCGGGGACGAGGAGATCGGTCATCGCGGCCTCCGCCACCGTGCCGCGGCGCGGCAGCGGGGCGCGCCGTCAGCGGGCACCGCCCGACCAGAGCGAAAGGAGCTTCGATGCACCACCAGACTTACGTTCAACTTCACTCCTGGGTCGGACACGGATGAGTCGACTCGCGAGCCAGGCCTCAGCCGGCTTCTTCCCCACGCCGCCGCGCGTGGTTGCGGCGCTGTGCCGCCATCTGGCCCCCGCCAACAGCGCCGCCAAGCGGGTCGTACGCGTCCTCGACCCCTGCGCCGGCACCGGCGAGCCCGCGGCGGCGCTCGCGCGGGCTCTCGGCGGTGAGAGCTACGGCGTCGAGATCAACCGGGAGCGCGCCGAGCAGTGCCGCGCCCGGCTCGACCACGTGCTCGCCACCAGCGCGTTCTCGATCCGCCTGGCCAACAGCGCATTCTCGCTCTTGTGGCTCAACCCTCCCTACCTGCGATCCGTTCCCTCGAAACCGGCGGCCTAGCCACCGGGGGATAAGGGGCTGAGACGGTTTCACCCCGTCTCAGACAACTTGGTGTCCGATGTGGGGTGCGGAGGTTCCGACTCAGGAGCCTCCAATTCCCCACCGCCGCGGTGAACGGCGAAATGCGTCTTCCCCACGGTAGCGACTGGTCCTCAATCCGTGAAGCGGGAAGAAAACCGGTACCCGCCCCTAGTCCGAAGGGGCGCACCGGGAGCAGGCAGCTATGGGCAGTAAGTCTGAAAGGACCCTGCGCGCCAGCGGCTTCGACCGCGCCGCGCGCAGGCAAACGCACGCATGAACCATCGTAAGGTTTGCCCCAGCCAAACGGACTGACAGGCTGGACCCAAAAGGGATTGGCCAGGGGCCGGAGTGATGTATGGCGCTCCGGCATTCACCCCCGACGGCCCGGTGGACAGTGCGGCCCTACCGCTGCATAAAACGGACACCCGGAACGGAGTAACCCCGCCCGCGCTCTCCGCATGGTCGATGGCGGAGCAGGCGCCACCCGCATGCGCGGGCGGCGGAAGGATGGTCCAAGAAGCCAATGCCCTGGGGAAAGCCCAGGGATATGCAGACGTGGACCACGACAGTAGGAATGTAGAGCTGTCAGTAGGAGTTCACACGTCATGAGCACGACGGACACGACGGGAGCAGTGGCTTCACCGCCCCCGTCGCTCACGCCAGTGTATGAATGGAAGGATCTGCCCTGGAAGCAGTTCCAGCGCCGGACCTTCAAGCTGCAAACGCGGATCTACAGAGCCTCCGGTCGTGGCGATACGAAGACCGTCCACAGATTGCAACGGCTCTTGATGAAGTCCTGGGCGGCACGCTGTCTCGCCGTCAGGAAGGTCACGCAGGACAACCGCGGCAAGAAGACCGCCGGAGTGGATGGGGTAAAAGCCCTCTATCCACACCAGCGGCTCGCCCTTGCCCGGACGCTTGCGCCGGCCGCCACGGGGCGCCCCGTCCGCCGGGTCTGGATTCCCAAGCCCGGCAAGACGGAAAAGCGCCCGCTGGGTATCCCGACGATGCGAGACCGCGCGGCGCAGACCCTCGTACGGTTCGCGCTGGAACCCGAGTGGGAGACTCGCTTCGAGCCACACAGCTACGGGTTCCGCCCAGGACGCTCCTGCCACGATGCCATCGAAGCGGTATTCGAGGCCATCAAGTCCAAGGCCAAATACGCCCTGGACGCGGATATCGCCGCCTGCTTCGACCGCATCAACCACCAGGCACTGCTGGACAAACTCCGCACCTTCCCGGCGCTGCGACGGGTCATCCGTGGATGGCTCAAAGCGGGCGTCATGGATGGTGCGGACCTGTTCCCCACCGACGAGGGTACACCCCAAGGTGGGGCCATCTCCCCGCTGCTCGCCAACGTCGCGCTGCACGGACTCGAAACGCACATCCGCGCCGCATTCCCCGAGTGCTTCCAGGGCCAACGCTACTGGAAGCCCCTGGTGGTGCGGTATGCGGACGATTTCGTGGTCCTGCATCCCGACAAGACGGTCATCGAGGAAGTGCGCCAGATCGCCAACACGTGGTTAGCCGGCATGGGGCTGGAATTGAAGCCCAGCAAGACCAGGGTCGCCCACACGCTCCTCAAGCACGAGGGGCGCGCGGGGTTCGACTTCCTGGGGTTCACCGTGCGCCAGTTCCCGGTCGGTCGACACCGCTCGGCCAGGGGCACGCGCGGCGCCATACTGGGATTCAAGACCCTCATCAAGCCAAGCGCAGACGCGCAGAAGCAACACCTCTCGGCCATCGCGGACGTGGTACGCCGCCACCGCCAGAGCCTCCACGAGGCGCTGGTGGAGCACCTCAACCCCAAGGTTGTGGGCTGGGCGAAGTACTACTCCACCAAGGTGGCCAAAGACGTGTACAGCAGGATGGACCACCTGGTCTACCTGAAGCTGAAGCGCTGGGCCGAACGCCGTCATCCCAACAAGTCGAAGCGCTGGGTGGCCGACCGTTATTGGCACACCCGGCGTGGACGCATGTGGAACTTCGGGCCAAGGAAGGGGCTGGTGCTGGCGTGGTACGCCGACACTCCCATTCGGCGGCACGTGAAGGTGAGGGGGACCAAGAGCCCCTTCGACGGCGACTGGGCCTACTGGGCGAGCCGGACGGGAGCACACCCCGAGCTGCCGACGCGAGTGGCAAGGCTGCTCAAGCGACAGCAGGGGCGCTGCGCCCGCTGTGGACTGTGCTTCACCAGTGAAGACCTGCCAGAGGTCGACCACATCACCCCCAAGCACCTTGGAGGAATTGATGCCTACTTCAACTGGCAGTTGCTTCACGGACATTGCCACGACCAGAAGACGGCCGCCGACGGTTCGTATCGGCAGCGGTCGACGGAGGTACCCGTGTCAAGGGCCAAAATACTCCGCAGCTAGCATCGGTGGTGTGCAGATGGCACGATCTAACCCCATGACGGAACCCGCAGTGACATCGGCTTACAGTTTCGTGAGCAGCGTCAATAAGGACCGATCTGGGGACATCGTCAAGCGCCTCCAAACATCCAATCAGGCTCACGTTCCAGACGACGAGGCCAAACCCGTGGAGATCTACGTTCTCAACGGAGCAGAGCGCGTCGTCGCGGGCCTCGTAGCCAGAGTCATATGGGGGTGGTTTGAGATCGTTGCCATCTGGGTCGACGAGGATTTGCGCGGCCGGGGCCTGGGCACGGAACTCATGGGACGAGGCGAGACGGAGGCGCGCGAAAAGGGCGCAACCGCAGCTCGGTTCAGCACATGGGATTTCCAGGCTCTAGGTTTCTATGAGCGCCTCGGCTACACACAATACGGACGACTCGACAACTATCCCCCTGGGCACACCGTGTATTACCTACACAAGAAACTCAGCGGATAGTCCCGTCGGCCGCCCGCGCCGGGCCTCACCGCGCATCCTGACCACGCGCCACTCAAGCGCTGCGGACTAATACTGTCGAGGAGCCGGATGAGGGGAAACCCTCATGTCCGGTTTTGTAGGCGGGCGGGCACAGGCAACTGCGCTCGCCTAGCCAGCGGCGCCGACGACGAGAAGCGCCGCCTCGAGCACGCGTTCCTGACCAGCCTGTCGCGGGCGCTCTGCCCAGGCGGCGTGCTCGCGTTCATTGTGCCGCAGGTGCGCCTCGCCGTCTCGGCGCGCTACCTGGCGGCCCACTACGCCGGCTTCCGCGCCTACCGCTTCCCCGACCCCGAGTACGGCGCCTTCCGCCAGATGGTCCTGCTCGCGACCAAGAAGCCGCAGGCAACCGCCGATCCGGCGGGGCAGGCGCGGCTCGACGCCTGGAGCACGGGCGACCTGCCGCCGCTGCCCGACGAGCCCGACGCGCCGCCGGTCGTCGTGCCGGCGCTCCCGCGGGCCGAGATCCTGTTCGCGCCGCTCGCGTTCGACCCGCACCTGGCGGCGCAGGAAGCGCGGCGGCGCGGGGTCTGGGCGCAGCCCGCCTTCGCCGAGCAGCTCTGGCCGCCCGACGAGCGTCCGGTCCGCCCGCTGATGCCGTTGCGGCGGGGGCACCTGGCGCTCCTGATCGCCGCCGGCCTCTTGAACAACGTCGTGCTCCGCCAGGGTGGGCGCCGCGTGCTGGTGAAGGGCCGCAGCCGCAAGGAGCTGGTGCGCGCCGAGAGCGAGGACGAGCACACGGACGTGCAGATCGAGGTGCTGCGCACGTCCGTGGTGGTGCTCGATCTCGACTCGGGCGCCGTCGAGGTGGTCGACCAAGGCGGCAGGGCGGAGGCGGCCCCCGAGCGGGACGCTGAAGCCGCATGAGACTTCCCGAGTTTCTGACCGCATTCGCCGACGCGATTGCCGACGCCGTGGTGCGGACCTACCCGCCCGTGTACGACGCCGAGACGCGCCGGTCCTGCGGCTTCGACCTCCGCCGGCTCCTCAGGAAGCCTCTCGGCGCCCAGGCCGACGCGATCCGCGCCACCGCGCTATCGCTCCAGCGGCAGCGGGCGACGATCGTCGTCGGGGAGATGGGCGTGGGGAAGTCGACCGTGGCCGCAGCGGCGGCCTACCTCGCCGGCTGCCGGCGTGTGTTCCTGATGTGCCCGCCGCACCTGGTCCGCAAGTGGAAGCGGGAGATCGAGTGGACCGTGCCCGGGGCGCGCGTCGCGATCGTCCGCACGATCCGGGACCTCGAGCGCGCCCGCGACCTGGGCGGCGCGATCCAGTTCGTGGTCTGCTCGCGGGAGCAGGCCAAGCTCGGCTACCGCTGGCGACCGGCCGCGGTGACGCGGGTCGTGCGCGGGGCCGACGGCCCGGCGCGCGACGAGAGCGGCGCCGTCGCCCGCCTCCACTGCTGCCCCTCGTGCTTCGCGCCGATCGTCGACGACGAGGGCGTGCCGCTGGAGTGGTCCGACCTGGAGCAGAAGAAGCGCCGCTGCGACGGCTGCGGCGAAGCGCTGTGGCAGGCCGACCGCGACGGCCCGCGCCGGGTGCCGCTCGCCGACTACGTGCTGCGCCGCATGCGCGGGCACTTCGACCTGCTCATCGGCGACGAGATTCATGAGATGAAGGCGAGGGGCTCCGGGCAGGGCTTGGCCGGGGCGGCGCTGGCCGAGGCGTGCGCGAGGACGCTCGTCCTGACCGGGACGCTCCTGGGCGGCTATTCGTCGAACCTATTCCACTTGCTCTACCGCTTCGGCGCCATCAAGGCCGAGTTCGAGCACGGCGACGAGGCCAAGTGGGTCGCCCGCTACGGCTATCTCGCCCGCATCACGAAGAAGGACGCGGACGAGCGCTTCGACGACGGGCGCTACTCGAAACGGCGCACCTACCCGACGCGGGTCGTCGAGAAGCCCGGCGTGACGCCGCCGATCCTGTTCCATCTGATCGGCAACACCGTCTTCCTGCGGCTGCGCGACGTGGCGAAGAACCTCCCGCCGTACGAGGAGAAGGTGCTGCTGGTGCCGCTCGACGAAGGGACGGCCGACGACGAGCCGTCGCAGGCGCGCTGCTACCGCAAGCTGGCGGCCGACCTGCGTGCGGCCGTGCAGCAGGCGCTTCGGGCCGGCTCCAAGCGGCTGCTCGGCACCTACTTACAGGCACTGCTCGCCTACCCCGACGCGTGCACGCGCGAGGAGACCGTCCTCGACCCGCGCACGAACGAGGTCCTGGCCCACGCGCCGGCCCTGGCCGACGACCGGCTCTATCCGAAGGAGCGGGCGCTGGTCGACCTGGTGCGGCACGAGCGCGACCGCGGCCGGCGGGTGCTGGCGTTCGCGACCCACACCAACCTCCGCGACGTGACGCCGCGCCTCCGCGCGGTGCTCGAGCGGGCCGGGTTCCGAGTCGCGGTGCTGAAAGCCGACACCGTGCCCGCCGATCGCCGCGAGGAGTGGGTGGCCGCGCGCGTGCGCGAGGGCGTGGACGTGCTCGTCACGAACCCGCGGCTCGTCCAGACGGGACTGGACCTCGTGGAGTTCCCCTCGGTGGTCTGGGTGGAGATCGACTACTCGGTCTACGTCCTGCGCCAGGCGAGCCGCCGCAGCTGGCGGATCGGGCAGCGCGAGCCGGTCGAGGTGACGTTTCTGACGTACGAGGGCACGCTGCAGGCCGAGGCGCTGGCGCTTATCGCGGCCAAGACGCGCGCCTCGCTGATGGTCGAGGGCGAGCTGCCCGAGGAGGGTCTGGCCGCGCTCGACGGCGACGGCGGCGACGTGTACCTGGCGCTGGCTCGCCGGCTCGCCGGGGGTGAAGCCGGCGTCGATGGTCGGGCGCAGTCCCTCGAGGCGCTGTTCGCCGACGCCCGCCGGAGCGAGGACGAGGCGGACGAGCTGCTGGTGGAGGGCGGCTGGGACGAGGAGGTCGAGCTGCCGCGGGAGCCAATCCCGTTCCCGGTGCGACCGGCGCCCGTCGAATTCGGGCCTCTCGGCGATCTGCCGCTGTTCGCGGGCAACGAGGCCATCTCCACGCCGACGAGCACAGCGACCAACGGCAAGGTCGTGACGCTCGAACAACTGGCCCAGATGGTCCGGCGGCGGAAGCCGCGCCCGAAGCCGGTGCCGGAGGGGCAGCTCGCCCTGTTCGGCACGTAGTCCAAGCACGCCGCGGGGATCGGCTCACCTAGAACCGGGAACCATCGCCCGAGCCCGGTGAGCCGGTCTCGCGGCCCACACCTCACGGAATGGGCCGGCCCGCGTGAGCGGCCGGACGCGCTCAGCTATCCAGGAGTGGCAGCCTTGAGCTACACTCACTTCGACGCGCATCAAAGTGAGTTCCGCACAGTGACCGACACGATCGCCCGACCGGGCGCGCCCGCAGAGGATGCCTGCGAGCTCTTCTGCTACAACGCCGACCTGGTCGCGCGGCTTAAGCGCGAGGTGGGCGACATCGCCGGCGCGGCCGCGCTCTTCCGGGTGCTGGCCGACGAGACGCGCTGCACCATCCTCGGCGCGCTCGACCGCTGCGAGGAGCTGTGCGTCTGCGACCTGGCCCACGTCACCGGCCTGACGCTCCCGACCGTCTCGCACCACCTGCGCCGGCTGCGCGAGCTGGACCTGGTCCACTCCCGGCGCGAGGGCAAGATGGTCTTCTACCGCCTGGCCGACCGGCGTGTGCCGCGACTCCTCGCGCAGCTGACGCAGCGGGAGGGCGTGCCGGCCTGAGCCTAGCATCCGCTCCCCCTTTTTTGGAGGAACACTTCGATGAGCATGGAAGTGAAGCCGAGCCCGGTGGCCGTTGACGGCTGCGCTCCCTGCGGCGACGCTTGCGCTGCGCCGGCCCGCGAGCAGGCCATGGAGCTTCCCGTCGAGGGGATGACCTGCGCCTCGTGCGCGGACGACGTCCAGCGGGCGCTCGCGGCGGTGCCGGGCGTGCGCCGGGTGGAGGTGCTGGCCGCCGCGGAGAAGGCGGTCGTCCGATTCGATCCGGCACGGGTCGACCTCCCCGCGATCCAGCGTGCGGTTGAGGCCGCCGGCTACCGCGTCGGGACGCCGAGCGCGGCGCCGGCCGCCAGGGCCGGCCTGGGCGGCTTCACGCGCTCGGCGATGACGGTCCTGGGGGTCGCGGTCGGGATCGTGCTGTTCGTGGCCGTGATCGGCGAGGCGCTCGGCCTCTTCGACGCGCTGACCGAGCGGGTGCCGTGGCCGGTCTGGCTGGCGCTGATCCTCGCCGGCGGCTACCCCGTCTTCCTGAGCGTGGCGCGCGCCACGCTCCGCCGCCGGGTCACGTCGAGCACCTTGATGACGGTCGGCCTCCTCGCCGCCGTCTCCGTCGGCCAGTGGGCGGCGGCGCTGCTCGTGGTCTTCTTCATCCGCTTGGCCGAGTACGTCGAGGAGTTCACCAGCGAGCGCGCGCGCCGCGCGGTCAAGGACCTCACGGCGATGGCGCCCCAGGTGGCCCGCGTCGAGCGCGATGGGCAGGAGGCCGAGGTGCCCGTCGGGGCGGTGCGGGTCGGCGAGATCGTGGTCGTGCGGCCGGGCGACCAGATCCCCGTGGACGGCGAGGTGGTGGGCGGCCAGGCGACGGTGAACCAGTCGGCGATCACCGGCGAGTCGATGCCGGTCGAGGCCGGGCCGGGCGCCCGCGTCTTCGCGGCGTCGTTCGCCAGCCTGGGCGGGCTGCGCGTGCGGGCTACCGCGGTCGGCGCGGACTCCACCTTCGGCCGCGTGATCAAGCTGGTGGAGGAGGCCGAGGCGCACCGGGCCGACGTGCAGCGGTTGGCCGACCGGTTCTCCGGCTACTACCTGCCGGTCGTGGCTACGGTCGCCGCGCTCACCTTCGTCCTCAGCCGCAACACGATCGCGACGGCGGCCGTGCTCATGGTGGCCTGTTCCTGCTCGTTCGCGCTGGCCACGCCCATCGCGGTGATCGCCTCCATAGGCGCCGCCGCCAGGCGCGGCCTGCTGATCAAGGGCGGCAAGTACCTGGAGGCGCTGGCCCGGGCCGACGTGCTCCTGCTGGACAAGACCGGCACGCTGACGCTCGGCCGGCCGCAGCTCACCGACGTGGTCGCTCTCGATGGGCTGCCGCAGGATGAGGTCCTGGCGCTGGCCGCGGCCGCCGAGCGCTACTCGGAGCACCCGCTCGCGCAGGCGGTGCGGGAAGCCGCTGGGGCGCGTGGGCTGGCCCTGGAGGAGCCGGAGCGGTTCGAGGCGGTCCCCGGCATGGGCGTGCGAGCGCGCGTGGGCCAAGCGACCATCGCCGTGGGCAGCCGGCGACTCGTCGGGGAAGGCGCCGCGGCGGAGGGCGCCGCCGAGCTCGAGCGGCGGGGCAAGACCCTGCTGTACGTCGCGCGCGACGGCGAGCTGGTCGGGGCGCTTGCGGCGGCCGACACCCTGCGACCGGACGTCCCGGCGGCTCTGGCCGAGGTGCGGCGACTCGGCGTCGGCCGCATCGAGCTGCTGACCGGCGACAACGAGCGCGTGACCGCGGCGCTGGCCGAGCGGCTCGGGGTGGCGTACCGCGCCAACCTCCTGCCGGAAGACAAGATCGCCATCGTCAAGGAGTACCAGGCGCAAGGCCGCACGGTCGTGATGGTCGGCGACGGCGTGAACGACGCGCCGGCGCTGGCGCAGGCCGACGTCGGCATTGCCATGGGCGTGGCGGGCACCCCGGTCGCGATCGAGGCGGCGCACGTCGCGCTGATGCGGGAGGACTGGACGTTGATCCCGGAGCTGTTCAGGATCGCGCGGCGGACGATGGGCGTGGTGAAGCTCAACCTCGGCTTCACCGCCGTCTACAACCTCGTCGGCCTGGCGCTGGCGGCAGTCGGCATCCTGCCGCCCGTGCTCGCGGCGGCGGCGCAGTCGCTCCCCGACATCGGCATCCGGGTCAACTCCTCG
Source organism: Chloroflexota bacterium (assembly GCA_030447525.1). Classification (GTDB taxonomy): domain Bacteria; phylum Chloroflexota; class UBA11872; order UBA12225; family UBA12225; genus JAUJOR01. The sequence continues at coordinate 28,074 of JAUJOR010000003.1, forward strand.
CGCCTGCTCCGTCCAGAGGGGCGGGCGCGAGGACCACGGCGCCGTGGCGAGTAGGCGCCGCGGTCTCCAAGCAGCGGTGGCCGCGACCGGCGATCAAGGAGGACGGATGATGGGAGGAGAGGGATGTTCGTCTGGTTGGTGACGGTGCGGGCCGCCGATGGCGGCTCGTTGGTCGTGACGGAGCTCCTGCGGGAGCGCCTGCTACCCGTTCTGCGGTCGCAGCCCGCCTGTGTCGGGCCCACCCTCGCGCGCTGTGTGAATTGCGCCGGCGAGAGCACGTTTCTCGCGTACTGGAACGACCGCGCGGCGCTTGAGGCGTTCGAGGACAGCCCAGCCTACCGTGCGCTGCTCCGTGAGTTGACCCCCCACCTGCGTCTGCCCCCCAAGCGGGAGCTGTGGGAGGTGCTGGCCGGCTGAAGCCTCGGACGCGATCGAGGCGAGACGCCGCCTTCATGGCTGTATGGGCCGGGCTTTTTGTTTGCCCAGGCCATGATCGCGCCAAAGATGGCGCGGTCATGGCCCGTTCGTGGCGCGATGGTCCCGCAAGCTACGGCCGGAGCCGATACGCGGTCCTCCAGCCGCGTCCGCCCACTATGTCCAGCAAGCCCTTGGCCACCAAGTCGCTGAGATCACGCGTAGCGGTACGCTCCGCAGCCCCAGTCACCTCCACGTACTCCCGGCGAGCGATGGTCCCGTGCTCACGCGCGTGCTGGAGGGCGCGGTACTGCCGATCGTTGATCTCGCCGCGCTCCAGCAGGGTCTGGAACGGGTCCGGCGCGGGCGCGACTCCCTCGCGCGGGGCGATGCTGCGGAAGGTGGTGACGAAGCTGAAGCCGTCCTCCCGGAACTCGGGCTCCGGCAGCTCCAGCCGCGCCATCTCCTCGCGCATGCGGCGGATGCCGAGGCCGACCTCCTCGATGTAGCCCCGCTCCACGAGCACGCGGGCGATCAGGCGGTTGCGCGAGAACTGGTCGTAGCCGAGCCGTTCGAGTGTGATCGGCGGTGGCAGCCGGCCGGGGCTCCAGATCTCCAGCCGATCATCAAACAGGAATAGCCGCACCTTGGCGCCTTCCAGCGACCAGTCGCGGTGGGCCAGGGCGTTGGCCAGCGCCTCGCGCACGCTGTAGTCCGGGTACTCCGGCACGTCGACCCGCCGGATGCCCTCCATCCGCGGCACCAGCCGGCGGTTACGGGCGACGAAGGCGGCGCCCTCGTCGATCACGCGGTGCAGCGGCCCCACCACATCCGCCCGGTCGCGCAATTGGGTGCCCTGGTGCTGCCCGTGGAAGAAGGCGCACTTGAGCGTCGCCGCCTCGAGGCGATCCTGCGGCCGAGCGCCGAACAGCAGCAGCCCGGCGACAGTCGGGACGACGCGGCCGCCGTGCCGGGTGGCGAAGCCCAGGTTCACCAGCAGCCGGGCGCGCTCGTCTTGGTCGTCGGGGTACGGCACACGGCGCACGCCGGCGAAGTACTCGCGCACCAGCGCGTCGTCCAACTCCGACAGCTCCGCGTCGGGCACCGGCAGCCGCTCGTGCTGCACGCGGCCCGACTCGACCATTAGGCGCGCGAGTTCTTCGCGCGTCGCGTCGTGGACGTCCTTGTCGACCCGCACGTAGACGCGACCGTTGGCGCGGTAGGGCTTGTCCTGTCCGTCGGGCACGTGCATCGCGAGCACGTCGCGCCCATCGACGGCGACGTGCTCCACCGCGACCGGCACCGCCGGCTCGCAGTTGTGGCGCGAGAGGTTGACCACGAACTGGCGCCAGGCGGCGAGGTCGGGCAGCGTGCGGATGTTCCGGGTGATGTGGGATGGCTGGGCGTACCACAGCCCGAGCACGGTGCCGTCGTCGCCGACGCCGAGCAGAAGCGTGCCGCCGCCGCTGTTCGCCAGGGCCGCGAGGGCCCGCGCCAGGTCGGCCGCGTCGGCCTCGGCGGCCTTGAACTCGGTCCGCTGGCCCTCACCGTGGGCGATCAGCGCGCGCAGCTCCTCCTCGGTCCCTGCTCCCCCTCGGCCGGTGGCGTCCCACCGCCGGCCCCACCTTGCTTCTTGCGCGCCGCCGTGCGCTGGCGCTGCTCGTACAGGTCGCGCACCCAGTCCTCGACCGGCGCCTTCCACGGCTGCGTCGGCGCCGGGATGTTCTTGATCAGGCTCCTCGGACCGATGCCAGCTCTCTGGCCATCCGTACCGCCTCGTCCGACAGACGGCAGCGCCGCTGCGCCTCCGCCCAGAGCTGCTGCTGGTTGGACTTCTTCAGCTTCATGCTCATCAGTTACTTCCCAATTACTTCACGATTACTTCGCTCTTCGCGCCCAGCTGATGCAGCACTGTCACTGCTCTCCGGTGGCTGATGGATCTTGCAGCCCCCCGTTAGGCGCCCGGCCACCGGAGGAATCGGACAGGCGCGATGTCGAGTCGCCACCGGCGCAGCGCCCACCAGTAGAGGGCCGCCAGGGGTAGCGCCCCGACGAGCGCGTGGTCCAGGAGATGCCACCGGTCGGTGACGTCCGCGCCCCACTCCGGGCTGTAGGCGCAGTAGAGCTCGGGCAACCGCACGCCGCCCAGCGTCAGCGCCCAGAAGCATGGGTTCAACAGGTGCGGGACGATTTCGGTGCCGACGAAGAGCAGCGTCGGCCCCACGAACGCGAGCAGTCGCCGGCCACCCGCGGCCCAACGACCTCGGAGGGCGTCCCAGACACCCGCGAGGAGGCTCGGCAGACCGAGGACCACCGCCAGCAGGTAGCCCAAGATCGGGATGGTCATGAGGAGGTCGCGGAGGCCCGGCAGCCCCTCGCCGCCGACGTCGAAGCAGGGCGGGTCCGGGCACGCGTCCCGTCCAGGCACCGCCACCTCTGCGTCGGGGGCGGGGGGCTCCCACGTCGCCGCGGAGACCATCCCTCCGACAAGGGCAGCCACGACCGCCGCCAGCAGGACGACCCAGCCGTACCGCGCCAGCCGGTCCGCCGCCCGCTGCCAGCGCGCCGATGCCGCCGGAGCCAGGTCCTGACTCCCGGGCGTGCTCACCACCTCGTCACGCTCTCTGTCAATCTCGGTCGTCGGCACGGTATTCCTCCCCAGAGGCGCGGCCCAGGCCGGCACTCAGGCCCTCGCCGTGCCGCGTGGGTGACGCACGGGGAGGTGGCCTGCAGCGCGGTCATCCCAGCGCCTCGTGCGCGGCGCCTACGGTCTGGACCGCGCTCTCGGTGTCCCAGCAGACTGGGTGGTAGCCGCAGGCCCGGCACTTGGCCCCCACCCACCGCGGGCCAGGCGGCTCGCCCGTCGCGAGGATGCGCCGCATCTCGGCCATCGTCCGCACCACGCCCCGCTCGAGCTCTTCCGAGAAAGTGACGCGCTGCTGCGAGCCGTCGGCCAGCACGATCACGCCGTAGGGTGGGCGGGCGCCATACACGTCCTGCACCAGCAGACACAGCGCGCCCACCTGGAGGATGTGCGACTGCTGGAGTCGCCGTGCACTGGGCTTCTGCTCGACCGGTACGTACGCGTCCCCCACCCGCAGCAGGTGGTCGCAGCGGCCGACCAGCCCGAGCCGCTCGGAGCGCAGCGTCGGCGCGCGGATCACCGAGTCGTCCGCCGACACGATCGTGCCCTCGCCGATCCCCATCGCCAGACGGCGGCTTCGCGTCCACCGCGCCAGCAGGACGTACGCGGCCACGGCCAGCAGCAGCACGAGCAGGAGCAGCTCGGCGCTCATCCCAGCCCCCTCAGCACGACAGCGCCGAGCAGCAGCAGCACGACGGCGATGGCGATCAGGAGCACCGTCTGGAGCGCGCCGGCCGTCCGCACCAGGTCGGTCTGCCGCCCGATCTCCTGGTGCGTCTTGCTCCCGGCCTGTCGGCGCCCCTTGATCTCGGCGGTGACGGGGAGACGGCAGCGCTGGAGGAACCACGCCTGCGGGCAGAAGGCGTAGGCGCCGATCTCCGAGGCCGACAGCGTCCACGACGGCTCGGGGGCCAGCTCGCCGTACGCCTGCTCGGCACGCACGCGCCAGCCCTGGGATCGCGGCGCCGAGTGGCCCAAACCGGATCGCCTTGGCGTGCTATTCCGGTCGGCTATTCCCCGTTTCTCCTCACCCATCTTGATTCCCCGCCGGTGCGCCTGGCCCTGCGAGCGACGGACGGTGCAGCCACATTAGGGCGAGGCTGACGGCTGCGACCCAGACGAGCCACAGCAGCATCCCGAGGATCCCCACGAACCACAGCCGGTCCTCGCGCGTCAGGTCGATGCTCGCGGCCCCGACGAGCAGGACGATGATGACCGCGATCCCGCCCCAGCCGAGCCACACCGGCAGCGCCTTCGTTCGCAGGATGACGAGCGAGCTCGCGCCGACCAGGGCGGCGGCCATGAACGGGGCGAGACTGAAGACCGAGCCGGCCAGGTCGTAGAGCGCGCCGGCCACACGGGGCTCGAGCGTCGCGCCCCGCCGCGGCACGTCCGCCAGACCGGGCAGGAGCGCGCCCGCCACGAGCAGCAGAACCGCGAACACGATCCCAGCGGCAAGCGCCACGGTGGAGAAGGGGCTGGTGTCCCCCTCGGCGCGGCGGAGGGCGGCGTGTAGGCTGCCCAGGAACCAGAGCCAAGCGGCCGCGGCCAGCCCGACGACGAAGTGCGCCGCGTGGAGCCGGTCCTGGCCCGCGAGCACCTCGGCCACGATCTGCGCATCACCGGGGCGCGGCTGGCCTCCGGCGGGTTCCATCGCTTGGTACAGAGCCAGCTAGGCGGCGAAGATCGCCACGAACACCAGGCCACTCGCCGCCGACCAGCGCGCGGACGACGGCCGGATCTGCTCGTTCATCGTCCTCCTCCACCGGCCGCCGCCGATCGTCCCGGACGCATCATCGCCGCTCCGTTCGCCGCCTCACGGGCCTGGGTGGACGCCCGCCAGGCGCAGGCCGGCCAGGACGTACCGCCCGAGGAGCGCCGGCGCCGATCCGAGCGCCACGACGACCGCGAGGGCGCCGACCGCCCGAGGCGGCCGGACCCACCGGCGCTCCAACGCGTCGGCCGCCGCACCCAGGGCGACGCCCCCCAGCACGAAGAGCGCCGAGAAGGCGGGGACGCCGACGGCCGGGGAAACGTGCAGCTCGCCCTCCTGGTCCGCGATGAAGTAGGCGGGGCCGAACAGCACCAGCACGACCAGGCCGAACACCAGGCCGCGGCCGGCGCCGGCGCCGGGGAGGCGCTCCCGCGCGAGCATGTAGAGGACGCCCCCCGCCGCGCCGTAGCTGAGCGCGACGAGCAGGACGGTGAGCGTCCCGCTCGTGCTGAAGCCGGGCGGGACGCCGCCCGCCAGGGCGACCAGGCGCATGGCGAGCCGGGCCGCGACGCCGGCGACCACACCGACGGCCGCGCCGGCCAGCAGGCCGACCGCGGCCGCGCGGAGCCGTCCCGCCCGGCGCTTGGACGACGGCCCGGGCTGCTCGTTCATCGCCGTGCCACCGTGGGGCTCACGGCGAGGGCGTACCCGAGCGCCACCCAGCCCAGGCCGAACAACCCGATGAGGCCGGCCCCGGCCGCCGGCGGCACCAGCTGCACCGCGAACATCAGCGGCCAGAGCGCGAACTGGAGGAGCCCCGCCACGCCGAGCGCCAGCAGTCCGAGCGTCCACCCCCGGGACGCGCCTGCGCGGCGCGCGCCGAGACCGGCCAGGACGGTGGCAACGCCGAACGCGAGCGACCCGAAGGCACGGCCGGCGGTGAACAGGGGGTCCAACAGCACCGCCACGCCCGCCAGGCTGAGGACGGCGAGCGCCAGCGCGACGTAGGCCAGGATGCGGCCGCCGGCGCCGGCGCGACCGGCGGGCGGCCCCAGGAGCGCGAAGACCCCGAGCAATCCCAGGGAGGTGAGCAGCAGCGCCAGAGCGCCGGGCAGGCTGTAGACGACGAACCGCGCCGCGTCGACCACCAGGGAGTAGCGGCCGGTAGACCACGTCCGCGCCCCACGGCTCCAGGAGCTCGAAGGCCCCGTAGGGCACCCACAGCAGGCCGCCCGCGACCGAGGCCGGAACGGCTACGCGCGCCATGATGTCTGCCGCAGCTGGCCGGGGCTCGTCCCGCCCCAGCGGGTGGTCGAGAGGAGCGCACCAAGCGCGAGGCACGCGGCGCCGAGGACGAACGCGCCGCCCCACTCGATGAATAGGAACCCGAGCATCCCCGCGAGGAAGGCCCACCCCGTCCAGCGCGGCAGGACCCCCGCCCGCAGGGTGGCGATGCCCAGCACCAGGAGCCCCACCGGTAGCAGGAGCGCACCCGCCACGTACACCAGGCCGGCCGGCGGGAAGCCCAGGCCATCCTCCACCAGATTGCCGAGGCCCGCCATCGCCGCGCCCCAGACGAGCAGGTGGGAGCCCCAGCGGCCCGTGCGGCCCCAGCGCCCCGGCGGCGGCTCCTGGAGCGCGCGCAGGCCGACCGCCACGGGCACCAGCGCCAGCAGCGCGAGGCTGTAGGCGGCGACAGCGGCGTAGTCGAGGGGCGACTGCGGCGCCCAGTACGCGGGGCCGGCCAGCCGCACCCCCCCACGCACGCCCCAAAGCACCCCCGCCAGCAAGGCCGCCGGGCCGATCCAGCGGCCCACCTGCTCCGTCATGGCTGTACTCCCGCCGGGCTACCCACCGTTAGCCCGCCCACTACGGCGGCCGGCCCGGCCCACCGACCTAACGCCATCGGCATCACCGCGATCACGTCGTCTCCTGCGGACGTCCGTCCAACCCCCCGCTCTGCGCGTGGGCGGTATGCCGCGCGCTCCGGTTCCGCCAGACCCCGTATACGAGGGCTATCCACCCGAGGCCGATAAGGATCTGGTCCAGCAGGGACCAAGCGTCGCCGGGCAGGGCGGTGCTCGGGAGCCAGACGACGTGCAGGGCGGCCACAAGCAGCGACACCGTTCCCAGCCAGGGCGGCCGCACACGCGCCCGCAGCGCGGCGATGCCGAACAGTGCCAGCCCGATCGCCTGGCCCAACAGAGCAACCAGGTAGAAACCCCATCCAGCCATGGCGAGGTCGCGGGTACCGCGCAGTCCCCTGCCCCACCAGAACTCGATCACCACGCCGGCCAGACTCACGACCAGCCCCAGCGCCAGCAGCGCCAGCCCCGCACTCGCCGCCCGCCCGGTACTCGGCGCGTAGCGGACCCACAGACCCCAGGTGCCCGCAAGCAGGAGCGATAGTGGCGCGACCATCAGGCGGTTGTAGTCCTCGTAGGTGAGCCCGAAGGTGGGGTTGTCCCACGTAGTGCCCACGAGTGGCCGCAGCACGACCCACAGCACCCCGCCTAGCACGGCGGCTAGCCCGCCGAGTCGGATGCGTTGTGCGACTGGCATCACCCAATTCTCCCTCAGTTGAGGTCGCCGAGCAGCCCGAGCGGGAGCTGCGGCACCAGCGACCGGCGCAGGTCGAAGCGCGACCCCCGCTCGACCTCGAGCCAGCGCAAGCCGTAGGCAGCGTCCTCGATGCGACGTATGTCGGGACGGCATCGCTCGCCGAGCCCACGCTGGTCGGCGACGGTGTGCGCCCACTCGCCATCCCGTTCCTCGTAGCGTCCTCGCAGGGCATCCAGTGAGCCCACCGCGCGCAGGTCCTCAAGGATGGCCGCCACGACCGCGCCGGCACCCTCGCGGGGCGCTCGCTCGCGCGACGCTCTGCGGTACCAGCGGGCGCCCTGGTTCCAGCGGCCCGGCATCCCCTCCCCAGCGATGATCGAGGCGCGCAGCTCGGGCCAGAGCCGACCCTCGAGCAGCTCGGTCAGCCGCTCCCGACGCAGGCCGTCAGGGACGGTGACCCCGTTCTCCCACTGCGCGAGCGCCGTCCCGTCGTTGGCACCGACCACGTGCGCGACCTCGTCTTGCGTCAGCCCGTAGCGCGCACGGAAGTCGCGCAGGCGCCGCCTCAGCTCCAGCCAGTGGCTGCGGAAGCGATGGACCTTCGGCCGCCCGTCGCCCTGTCGCCCCCTGTCCTCGGGCAGCGGCACGGTGATGACGAGTTCCCGGCCAGGGTGAGCGGGCACTATGGCATTTGCGAATGCAGGGGCAGGGGTTCATCGCCCCCACCAGGGTCACCTTGGCCGGAAAGGTCACCGCCCCGGACGCCCGACTGATGGTCACGCTCCCGCTCTCCAGGGGCTGGCGGAGCGTCTCCAGGGTGTGCTGCCCGAACTCCGCCAGCTCGTCCAGGAACAGGACGCCCCGGTGGGCCAGGCTGAGCTCCCCCGGACGCGCCGGGGCGCCCCCACCGACCAGCCCGGCATGGCTGATGGTGTGGTGGGGGGCGCGGAAAGGCCGCTGGCGCACGAGGGGCTCTTCTGGCTTGAGCAGCCCGCAGATGCTGTAGATCTTGCTCACTTCCAGGGCCTCATCCAGCGTCAGGGGCGGGAGGATCGAGGGCAGGCAGCGGGCCAGGAGGGTCTTGCCCGCCCCGGGGACTCCAACCAGCAGGAGGTTGTGCCCGCCGGCGGCCGCCACCTCCAGGGCCCGCTTGGCATGCTCCTGCCCTTGCACGTCCGCCAGATCTTGCAGGACGGGTGGCGGGGCGTCTGGCGCCCCGGCAGCCGGCGCCGGGACGTACGGGGCGATGGGGCGCTCGCCGTTGAGGTGCTGGGTCAGCTCGGCCAGCGTGGGTGCGGGGATGACCTGCACGCCGGCGATCAGGGCGGCCTCGGCGGCGTCCACCGCCGGGACGACCACCGTGGGGATCTGCCGCTGCCGGGCCAGGGCCACCATGGGCAGGATGCCGGTGGTGTGGCGCAGCGCCCCATCCAGGGAGAGCTCGCCCAGGAACATGGTCGGCTCCCGGGGGGGCCGCGCCAGGTCGGCGGCGGTCAGGACACCCACGGCGATGGGGACGTCGTAGCCGGCCCCCTCCTTGCGCACCTCCGCCGGGGCCAGGTTGACGGTCACCCGCTTGAGAGGGAACGGGTACCCGCTGTTGCGCACGGCGGCGCGCACTCGCTCGCGGGCCTCCTGCACGGCGGCGTCCGGCAGGCCCACCACGGTGAAGTTGGGCAGCCCCTGGGCCAGGTCGACCTCCACCTCCACCAGCGAGCACTCCAGCCCCACCGCCGCCCCCGTGAGCACCTTGGCCAGCATGCCCCCTCGTGGCTCCCTTCCCCACGCAACGCCACGTCAGCCGTGGCCTCCCTCGTGGTGTACGATGCGCTACGTCCCTTACACTAGCGTTACACGGGCCGGGCGCCAACCGACTGGCGGCCCCCCTGTGGCTGACCGGGACACACGTGACACAGCCAGTGATCATGGTGCGGGCAGTCGCAGTGAGTGATCCACTCACGGCCAGCAGTTCCTGGGTTGTAGCGCGCTCTGGCTGGGCCCGATAGCTGATTGGGCAGGTTGGAGCCCCAAGTGGTCGAGAGTAGTCAACCCTGACACCGGCGAGCAGTCCAGCCTCACGGCAGCCCCCGTCAGCACCCGCGCGAGCATCCCTCCCCGGTCCTAGCTTCAAGAAACTGCCCGGCAGCTGGACATCGCCGGCCGCAGATCCACGGCGCAGCGGCGGGATACATGTCGAGCGTGTTCGCCAGCACAGTGGCTCAGCGCGGTAAGATACCCATGGGGCGATGGGCACTGAAGCGAGGACGACGGATCCGCGTAGCGTGGAGGAACGCCTCGACCGACTCTACGCCGAGTTGGCCGATCTCAAGCGCCAGGTGATCCTGGGCAGGTCAGAGCCGTCGCCGGTCCAGGAGCCGTCCGCCGCGCCCGAGTGGCAAGACCTTCTGGCGGCTGCTGAAGAGGTGTCCGCGCAGTGGGAAGGTCTCGGAGCCGCCGAGGAAATTCGTTCCCAACGGGGAGTGTAGAAGGCCGCGGTCTCCGTGCTGCTTACCCTGGACTCTTCGCTGATCGTCGCTGCGCTCAGGCGGCAAGAGACGCAGCACCAGCAGTACCTTGCTCTTCTCGGCGCCGTCGTCGGCGGGCTGCACCGTGCCGTGGAGCCACTCATTGTGCTGCTAGAAGTGGTAGCCGCCATTCGTCGGCGTACTGCATCAGGACGCCTTGCCTCGCGGATCGAACGCGATCTCCTGACACTCCCGAACGTGCAGTTCGTGGAGCTTGATCGCATACGTGCCACGGGCCCTGCCGAAGCCGCGAGCTTGACCGGACTGCGTGGGATGGATGCCATCGTGGTTGCGACGGCGCAGGAGTTCGGGAGCACCCTGGTCACGCTGGACATAGAGATTCAGGAGCGCGGACAGGGACTCGTTACTGAGAGGTCTGCTGCAGACGTGCAGCGGGCTGGCCAGAGCAGTTGAGCGAGAGGCGGGTGTCACCGGCGAAGCGCCCAGCCGTACAGTCCGGTAAGTGGCATGGCGCCGACGAGCGCGTGGCCGATCTGGTGCCACTGCTCCTTGATGCTCCAGCCGTGCCTCGGGTGGTCCTCGCAGATCCAGGGAAGCGGCGAGCAGGCCGGGCAAGCCGAGCGTGACGGCCAAGGTGTAGTCCAGCAGCTGCATCAGGCTGGGGATTGCACTGTGCGGTAGACTGGCGAGCTCATCGACGTCCAAGAAGCACGGGGGATTCGGGCACGTGTCGTCCTGGACGATCGACTCGGGCGTGCTGCTCGGCCCCTCGATCGCCGAGAGCACGGCGCCCCGGACCCCAGGGCCATTGCGACCAGGAGCACGCAAGGCGTAGCGGGCCAGCCGGTGCGCCCGGCGGAGGTTGCCCGCGGAGGCGCTCGTGCGCGTCTCACCAGCCAGCGGCAGGGTCACGCCTGACCTCCGTCACCCCGTGCCGCAGCCCCCGCTGCCGGCGCAGCCACGTCTTCTGCGCCCACCGGTAGCCGGCCATCTTCGGCGCGAGGCTCCGGGCCAGCCGGTAGCGCCAGGTGGCGTTGCGCGCCTCCACCTCGCCGGCTGCCTCGACCCGCTGCAGGGCCTGTGAGCGGACGATCTCCGGCTCGCGCTCCGCCTGCACCGCGCGGGCGGCCGCGTCGACCAGCGCCCGGTCGCCCCTGCGGAGGGCGAGCACCAGATGGTTGGCCGCCACGATGGCGTCGCGCAGGGCCAGGTTCACGCCCTGGGCGCGGACCGGCGACATCGGGTGCGCGGCATCGCCCAGCAGCAGCAGGCCAGGCGCCGTCCACGTCGGGGCGCGGCCGACGAGCACACTGAACCGCCGGGGCCCCTCGATCACGGCACGGTGAGCCCGCACGTGCTCGGCGAGCCAGGTGGGCGCGGATTGCACGAGCTCCTCGACCCACTCGCCGCCATCTGGCTGGACGGCCGCGCCCTTGCGCACGACCAGCCCGTACTGCAGCCGGCCCTCCCAGGAGGGGTAGCAGATCGCCGGGTTCTTGCCGGCCGCGACCATGATGAAGATGGCGCAGCGCCCTTCGAGCGCGGCCGGGGTCGGCAGCTTGCACCACAAGACGTCGTACTGCTCCGGCAGCAGGCGCAACGGCAGGCCGGCCATGTGCCGCACGGCCGAGCCACGCCCGTCGCAGGCGATCACGAGGTCGGCGGGGAGCTCGCGGGTCTCCCCGCGCTGCTCTACGCTGACCCCGGCGACACGGGGCCCGTCGCGCAGGAGGGCGCGGGCGCGGGCACCCGGCTCGAAGCGAAAGGAGGGATAACGCGCCGCCTGCTCCACCAGCGCCCGCAGCAGCGCCGGCTGCGAGACGACCCGCATGGCGCGTGCGCCGAGCTCTTCGGTGGGCTCGGGGATGACGAACACCTCTTCGCCATCCATCCAGATGTTCCACGACTCGACACGGCGGCTGGGGATCGACTCCAGCAGATGGCCTAAGCCCATCTGCAATAAGGCGTCCGCCCCGGACGGCATCAGCCCCTCTCCGCGGAAGGTCCGCTCGAAGCAGATCTCGCGCTCGAGCAAGGTGGTCTCGACACCACCGCGCGCCAGGAGCAGCGCCGTGGCTGCGCCAGCCGGACCTGCCCCCACAACCACAACCTTCATCTGTCACTCCTGTGTTTCTCCGCCCAGCAGGAACATGCCTAAGAGACCCAGGGCCAGCAGCCCCGCCGCCCGGTCCCGTGCCACGCCCGCTCTGTAGGCGACGACACCCGCCAGGAAGGTCGCGATCCCAAGCACGAGCGTCCCGAAGATCCGGCCGGCGGTGAACACCGGATCGAACAGGGCGATCACCCCACCCAAACTGAGGACGCCGAGCATGACGGCGACGTACGTGAGGATGAGCCCGACGCCGCTCAGACGCCCAACGCCCAGCCCCAGCAGGGCGAGCGCACCCAGGAGCCCCAGCGACGTAAGGAGCAGCGCTAGGCCGCCCGGCAGGCTGTAGGCGACGAAGAGCGGCGTGTCGGTGATCACCGAGTAGCCCACGTCCTCCCGGTAGACCTTGGCCGCGCGCCACGGCTCCAGCATCTCGAAGGCCCCGTAGGGCACCCACAGAAGCCCGCCCAAGATGGCAGCCGGCCCGGCCCACCTGCCCGCGGTCGTCGGCGCCGCCGTGCTCACCCCGTTCCCTCCTCACGCTCGCTCAACCGGCTTGCGTGGCGCGTCGGGAGCGTGCCGCGCCTGTCCCGCCAGAGCACGAACCCCAGCAGGAGCCAGGCCAAGCCCGGGAGCCAGCTGACGGGGGTGAGGAAGAAGGTGGCGAGCCCTCCCAGCACCACTACCGGCGCGGCCCACCAGGGCATGGCCTTCGCCCGCACGAGGCCGGTGCTGAGGACGATGAGGCCAGCGGTGAAGACGAGGGTTGAGATGGCCTGGATCGGCCCCCCGACCTGCGGTCCCGGTGCGTCGAAGCCGAGGGCGTACGAGCCCCACGGGAAGAACCAGAACTCGAGCGCCGTCCCGACGGTGAGGCCCACCAGTCCGACGAGCGTGACGACGAAGCCGATCCGGCCCCGCAGCCCCGGGCGGCGCCGCCGCATGGCCAGACCCGCGATCCCCACGAGGAGGAGCAGCAGCGGCACGACCAGGAACTTGGCTGAGTCCAGCCACGTGAGCCCGAAGAGGATGCGCCTCTCGTTCTCCTGCGTGGGCCCGTGGGTCTGGAGCTGGTGGAGCCACACCAGCAGCCAGAGGATGCCGGCCGCCACACCCGCCGGGCCGCCCCAGCGGCTCAAGGTTGCCGAAAGCATCGTGCTCACCCCGCTTCTGGGCAGCCCCGGCTCGGCCGGCGGCCCCGTGGTTCCGCGGCGTGCTGCTGGTCCCGCTCGGACCAGAGGAGGTACCCGAGGGCGATCCACCCGAGGCCGAACAGCACCTGGATCAGCACGTTCAGGACGATCCGCACCTCTGCGAGGAACGGCCACAGCAGCCCGACGACTCCGGTGGCGAGCGGCAGGCCGCTCCAGCGTCCCAGCAGCGCCTCCCGCCGCGCCGCGACGCCGAAGACCACCAGGCCGCCCGCGCTCGCGGCATGGCCGAGCAGGAACACCATCCAGCCGACCAGGGAGCCGGCCCAGTCGCCCGTGTTCACCCCTCCGGCGACGTAGAACTCAAGGACGACTCCAAGGAGCATGAGCGGGAACCCCAGGACGGTTGCCAGAAGTCCCCTCCGCGCCCACCCAGACGTGCGTGTCGCGTAACGGGCGTGGAGAGCGAGCGCGCCCAGCAGCAGGAGCGCCAGCGGGGCGACCATCAGCCGGTTGTAGTCCTCGTAGGTGAGGCCCAAGGTGGGATTCTTCCACGTGGTGGCCACGAGCGGGCGCAGCACGACCCACAGCAGGCCGCCGGCGACCGCCGGCGGCCCAGCCCACCGACCGAACGCCATCGCCGTCATTGCGATCACCCCACTTCCTGCTCACATTCGCTCAAGACGTTGCTCCGTTGGCCCGTGCCCGGCCACTCGCGCCTTCCGACCAGACGACGCAGCCAAGAACGGCCCAGCTGAGGCCGATCAGCAGCAGCAGCGCCTTCCCGACCACCCGCGAGAACCCGAAGCCCGGGTGTCCCGCGGTGTTGGAGAAAAGCCCCGACCAGCTGGGGAGCAGCACCGGCACGCTCAGGAGGAGCGGCAGCAGGGCAACTGCCAGCAACAAGGCGCTCCAGCGGCGTTGCGCCCGGCTCTTGGGCGCGGCGAAGCCCAGGAGCAGCGTGCCGACGTAGAGCCCGAGCATGCCGACCCCGAGGACCGTCCACGGCCCGAATGGTCCGTCCCCGCCGACGCGGAGGTTCCAGGCCGCGAAAGCGCCCATGGCCGCCAGCCGCCCGCAGGCGTCGGGAGCGTCGCGCCAGCCGCGCGGACGGTCCCACCGGCGCCCCCCCCGAAGAGCAGCGGCGCCGGGAAGAGGAGATCGTCGGAGAGGTCGCGCCGGTACGGCGGCGCGCTGAAGAGGTCGATCGCCTCCTTCGCCATCCACAGCAGCCCACCCATGACCGCCGCCGGCCCGGCTGCCCGCGCCAGGGCGCCGGACGACATGCTTTCCTCCTTCTCCGGCCGCGGGCGGATCAGCGCGCCGGCCGGCGCGCGTCTCGCCAGCGGACCACGCCTGCCGCCAGCAGGAGCAGGGTCATGAACGCGACGGTCGGGATGTCCGTCTGCGGATTCCCGCCCAGGTCACGGCCGATCAGGTGGGACAGGGTGTGGAGAGCCGCACCGACCCCGACGCCGAGGAGCGCGACCGCCAGGGCATCCGTGCGGGCGACCGCGGCCGCGAGGAGGAGCACCGCCCCCAATCCGACCTGGAACGCGCCGATGTCCTGCAGGAAGTGCTGGTTGTACGGCTCGAAGCGGGCCACCGCCCCGAAGAACGCGCGCGGAGCGACCAACGCCCAGAGCCCGAGCGCCACGAAGCCGGCCCCGCCGAGCAGCGCGATCGCCCGCGGAAACCCCCGCCCGAGCGTCGCGGCCCGGGTGTCGACCGTGCGTGCTGCCATGGGATCATCCGTCCTTTCGGTGTTCCAAGTTCGCGAGCGCCGGGTGCCACCGGCGCAAGGCCAAGCCGTACAGCGCCACTAGGGGTAGGGCACCGACCAGCGCGTGGTCGAGCTGGTGCCACTGATCCACGATGGTCCAGCCGTGCCGCGGGTGGTCCTCGCAGGTCCAGGGCAGCAGCGCGCAGGCCAGCAGGTGCGGGACCAGCTCGGTCCCCACCAGGATCAGCAGCGGCCCGAAGAACGCCAGCAGCCGCCCCGCCGCGAGCGCGGGCCTGCCGCGCAGCAGGTCCCGGCCGGCGGCGGGCAGGCCGGGCACGCCGAGCGCCACGGCGAGGGTGTAACCCAGCAGCTGCAGCAGGCTCGGGACCGCACTCGGCGGCATGCCGGCGAGCTCGCTGGCGTCAAAGAAGCACGGCGGGGCGGGGCACGGGTCGTCCTGCACGCTCGGCCCAGGCGTGCTACTCGGCCCCTCGAGCACGGAGAGCGCGCCGCCCAGGATCCCCAGGGCAGTGGCGATCAGCAGCACGCCGAAGACGTAGCGGGCCAGCCGGTCCGGCCACGCCGGGCCGCCCTCGGCCGCGGTCGCACCCCGCTCCACAGCGGACCGCCGGGTCGCGCCGGCTTCCAGCACGCGCCCGCTCCTACACCGCGGCCGCCTGGATGGCCCCCCGCCTGCCTGGGGCGTCTGCCAGGAGCAGGCAGCCCAGGACGGTCCACGCGGCGCCGTACGGCACGCCGAGCCACGCCCGCGCGTCTTCGGTGTTGAAGACGGGCAGGAGGGCCGCCGACCCGATCAGGAGGAGCGCGGCCCACCAGGGCACGACCGCCGTCCGCAGGAGCGCGGCACCAATCACGACCGAGCCCAGCACGACCCCCACGAAGGCCGGCATGAGACTTTCCCAAGGCAGTGGCAGCCCAGCAGCCATGCCGAGCGACACCCCCAGAGCCAGCAGCATCCCGCCCCCCGCGAGCACGTACCCGATTCGGCCGACCATCCCCGATCGGCCGCCGTCGCGCGCGGCGAGGCCTATCAGCCCGAGCGCCATGAACAGCAGCGCGACGACAGTGATCGCGGTCAGGTCCTCCGCCTGCCGGTGCGGCCCTCCCTCGATTCCCGCCGGCCGCGTGTTGAGCAGGCCGGCGGCGGCCATGAAGAGCAGGCCGCCGAGCACGGCGGCGGCGCCGCCCCAGCGATGAGCGTTCGATCCGGTAGCCATGGCTGTCCTCTCAGGGGCGGGGCCGGCGACCCCGCCCGGTGTGTTGTCCCGATTCCTTTACGCGCGCCGGCGCCAGCGGCGCAGCGTGTATCCGGCGCCCATCAGCCCTGCGGCCGCCGCGGCCACCATGGGACCGAATGCGCCAGCATCCCCGGTGCGTGGCAGCGCCGACGGCGCGGCCTGGGCGCCGGCCACGACCACGCCGCACGCCACGCGCCCGCCGGAGTTGCCCGCGGGGTCCGTCACCTCGTCGTCCGGTCCGGTGTGGATGACCAGGGAGCTGCCGTCCGCGTCGAACAGCGACGCGGGCCCGGCGGCGAGGGTCGCGCCGGCCGCCAACGCGCTGAGGCGGGCGCTCCCGTCCGCGCGGCCGTGAGGTTGCCCAGGTCGCCCACGTGCGGGCCCTGCGGGTTGAAGTGGCCGTGCTGCCTGCCGGTGGGGTTGAAGTGCACGCCCGCGCTGGTGAAGTCGGGGGTCGCACCGGCCGACCGCGTGCACGTGCCAGCCGTGCTGGCCGGGCGTCAGCCCGCGCGCGCTGCCCGTGATCTGCACGCCGCCGGCCGCCTGCGTGAAAGTCGCCGTCCCCACGACCGCGTCGGACGCGTCCCGCAGCTCGGCCGTCGCCGATCCGGGTTGCTGCGCGGAGGCGACTCCATCGCCCAGCAGCGCCGCCACGCCGACCCCCATCATCACGCTCGCCGTTCGCGAGACCTGCCGTTCCACAGCCATACTGCTCCTCCTTTGCGAAGCTCCTTTGCGAAGCCGACACCAGCGTAGGGGGCGGGGTCCCGGAACCGCGCGGGTAGAACACCCGAAGGCGGTACCTGCTTTCGCGCGTACCGCCGGTCAGCGCCGGCGATCAGCGCCGGCCCGAGCCCATGCGCTCGGCGTACCAGGCGCGCCACCTGGGCCCGCGAGCGCACCCCCAGCTTCTCGCGCAGGCGTTCCACGTGGCCCTCGGCGGTGCGCTCGGTGATCACCAGCGCCTCGGCGATCTGCTGGTTGGTGAACCCCCGCGCCACCAGCGCCACCTCCCGTTCGCGCCGCGTGAGCGCGCCAGGGGTCCTCGCCGCGCCCGGGGCTCCCGGGCTCGCGGTGCTCCCCATTCGCCGCGCCGGGCGCCGGCCGGTCGGGCCCGCAGCGAGGCGCGGTCGAGCTGGAGCGCGGCGAGCGCCGCCACGCGCCCCAGCGCCTCCAGATCCTCCCCTCGAAGAGGTCGCCGGAGCGGGGGCTCCGACCGCCCACAGGCCGAGCAGGGCGTCCTCGTCCCGCCCCGGCCCCCCTGACGCCCGGAGCGGGACGAGGAGGCGCGCGCCGGCGGCGCCCACGGCGCCACCGCCGGGTCATCGGCCGGCACCACGCCGGTCCCGCGGTAGGCGTCGAGGCCTCCTCGGGCGCGGCGACGACGATCGGCGCCCGCGCGTCCCGGAGCGCGTCGGCCAGCGCTCCGGCACGAGGGAGACCAGCGGCCCGGCGAGGGCGGGCTCGACCTCTTGCAGCGCCGCCGGTGCTTCGGCAGGCCGAACCACCCACCGGCCAGGCCGAGGCGGGCGGGCACTTCCTGGGTCAGGAACCGGATCACCACGCCGCACGGCTGCGGCTCGCCCAGGAGGGCACTCGCCCGATCCAGCAGCTGCCGCCGGGCGAAGCGGTCGCGGTACACGTGCCGGTCTAGCGTCTTCATCAGGCGCAGCCGGACCGGGTGCGCCGCCGCCGCCACCGCGAGGGCGGCCACGACCGCGACGGTGGGATCCGCGGCGCCTCCGGCCCGAACAGGACGCCGCGAGGCGCCGCCGGCGACCGCGAGCGCGCCGTATCCCGCCAGCAGCAGGGCCGCGAGCACGCCCCAGGCGATCGTCGCCGCACCACCCGGTCCACGTCGAACAGCCGGTAGCGCAGCACCGCCAGCCCGAGCGAGATCGGCACCAGCAGCCACGCCGCGGCCAGTCCGACGTCGAACAGGGCCGGCAGCACGTCCCCGAACAGCAGCGCCGCGCCGGCGCGCAGGGCGGTCGCCGCCACCGCAACGGCCAGGCCCCAGCCGATCCAGGTGAGCTGCGCGCGCGCCAGTGGGGTGGTAGGCCCCCGATAGCGCCACAGCAGGCAGCCCAGCGCCCCGAGCAGCAGGGCCATCTGGAGGAGCGTGAACGCTGTCCAGCCGTCGCTCAGGATACCCGCCAGGGAGAGCAGCAGCAGGGCGGGGGGGAGCGCGTACAGCAGGAGGAAGCCACCGCCGAGCCGGCCGAGCGGGGCGAGCCGCGCCGGGCCGACCCGCCCCAGGCGCCGCGCGAGGGCATTCGGGGTGGGGAAGGTGGCGAAGAGCTGCAAGAGCGCCACGCTGCCCAGTACCATCGCCGCCGACGCGACCTCGTCCACCGCGTCGCCACGCTGGGCCTCCACCTGCGCCCAGTGCCACAGATCGGAGGCCGCCTGGAGGGCAAGGCCGGCGGCGAAGACCAGCAGCAACCGGGCGGCGGGCAGGTGGGGGCGCAGGAACGCTACGGCCGCGCCGACCGCCATCACCATGACGCCGACGAGGGTCGCGACGGCCAGCCCGAACGCCACCCCGCGGATGCGCACCCGGGACTCGAGCGCGAGCTCGAGCCGCTCCTCACGCGCGGGGTCGCCCCGCCGGTGGACGGTCAGGCTGCCCCGGTCGCCGGCCCGGCGGTCGTGGTAGGGCTGGTGGACGCCGTCCCGGACGGGCACCCCGTCCACCGCGGCGATCGCGTCGCCCGGCCGCAGGCCGGCGCGGTCGGCGGGGCTGCCCGGCTCGACCTCCAGGACCGCGAACGACGGCACGCGGCGCAACAGCTCGTGCGGCGGCGGGCGGAGCACCCCGTCGTGGCCCCGCGGCGCGTTGGCCGCCCACCCGCCGAGGAGGATCGCGAGGTAGCCGAGCGCGGCGAGCACCGCCGCCGCGCGCGTCCACCGCGCAGCACGCGCCGACCGCATCGGCGGCGCAGCCGACGCCGACACTGCTCCGACCGCGGATGCGTCCACGTTCACCCGTTCCTCCGTGGGCGCGGCGACTCGGCGGCCCCACCGGAAATGGTACGGCCGCCCGAGCGGAGAAGCAGGTACCCAGACGCGTACTTCTCCCGCTAGCCGCCACATCCAACGGCGGCCTGCGGTGGTGACGCCACGACAGGAGGACTCGCACGCATGCGGTACAGGTCGCTCGGGATCACGTGGGGCGGCGGCGCGACGGCCGCGGGCGGGGTGCTGCTGGCCGCCGTTGCGGCGCTCATCGCGATCCGCCCCGCGGTCCCCGCGGGGCTTCACCGCAGGGCGGACGACCTGTTGCCCCTGGCCACGGCCGCTCTCGTGCTCGTCGCGGCCGGGGCGGTGGGGCTGCTCCGCGGAAGACGCGAGCTGGGCACGCTCGGGGCGATCGGCCTGTGGGTGATGGTGACCGGGGCACTCTTGGCCTCGGGCCTGCAGCTCGCCGCGACCGGGGGTACCGATGTGCCGTGGACGGCGACGGGCGCGGCGCTGCTGGGCGGGTCTGCCCTTATCGCGGCGGCGGGCCTCCGAGCGGGCGCAGTGCCGCGCCCGGCCGCGGCCGTGCTGCTCGGCGCGTCGCTGCTGCTGCTCTTCTTCAACACGGAAGACGCGCGGGCGTGGCTCGCGGGCCCGTTCGGCCTCGCGTGGGCGTGGGTGGGCCTCGTCACCCCTCGAGGGGCGGCGCACCGCTAGGCTGCCCCGCGCATCGCGCTCGTTGGTGCTGACGCAGTCGGCGCGGGCCGGGGCGGACGCGTGCGTCGCCGCCATCGCGGCTGGACGGGCCGGCGTACGGTTCCGGCGAAGGCGCCGACGCGGATGAGCAGGCTGGAGTTGTGGGCTACCTGCATGAGTCGGCCTCTGTCTTCGCGCATGGCCCTGCGCCGCCCGACGCCGACGGGATAATGCCGCGAAGTCGGCCTTATCGTAAGACGCCAGGGTGGCGGTGGCGAGATGCGCCTTGGGCGGGCTGTCCAAACCGTCACCGGCCCCACGCGACGTGCGACCCACTCGCGTCTCCGGTCTGGACCGGCGATCTCCTGGTGCGAGCCGAGTTGGGGTGCACCGTCGCGGCGGGGGCGCACGTGATTACGTGCCGTCGTAAACGGGCCACGATCGCGCCGTGGATCGCGCCACCGGTGGCGCGATCACGGCGCGATTAGGCACTGGTCTCGCGCAGCCGATAGGCGGTGCTCCTCCCGCACCCTCTCCGCTGGGCTCGATCAGGTTCTTCTCCACGAGGTCTGCCGGTTCTCGACGCACGTCCCCCCAACTCAGTGGCCAGCCCGCTGCCTTGGATAGTCCTTGCGTCCGGCATCGCCCGGTCGCTCTTCACTAATGATGGCCGAGGAGTTCGAGCGGGAGCTGCGGCACTAGGGACCGGCGCAGGTCGAAGCGCGACTCCCGCGCGACCTCGATCCAGCGCCGGCCGTAGGCGGCGTCCTCGATGCGCCGGATGTCGGGACGGCAGTAGTCGTCGGGTGAAGGACTCACCAGTCGATTCACGGCTGGTGGTGCCCCGCACCGGGTAGCGCCGGCACCCGGACCGCGGCACGGGTTCCCGCGCCGGCGCTCAGTCGTGTTCCTCGACCTGGAAGATGTCGTCGGGCATGCCCCCGTGCGCCTCGCGGTGCACGGCGAGGTGGGCCTCACGGTTGGGGGCCTCGGAGAGGCAGAAGATCTTCCCCGTGACGGGGTCGTACCAGTACTTCAGGAAGCGGACACCGTACTTTGTCTGCACGGCGAGGTCCTTGGCGTGCGCCTCGGCCACGGCCTGAGCCGTGGTGCCGGCCGGAACCGTGTGCATGTCCAGGAAGCGCGGCATCGAAAGTTCCTCCTTCGCGGGCGGGCGGTCAGGCGTTCAGTGACACACTGCACCACTGCGCCGCGCGTTCCGCGCGGCGCTCACCGTACTCCTTCCTGTGTCCAAGCACGGGGCCGCGTTATTCGCAGTCGGACACCGCGAGCCCCTCTGCCACTGCGTCCTCGGCACGAAGGGCGCGTCCCGCCGCGTGCGCCGCGGCGGCGGACGGGGGCCCGAGCGCGTCGCGCGCACCCTTCAGCGAGGTGTCAATCCTCTGCTGCGCAGCCGGCGCCAACCCGGTACCGCTCTTCTCGCGCAGGGCCGCCGCGGAGCCGGCCAGGCGCAGCGCGCGTGCTGCCTCGCCCCGGCGGGAGGCGAGGACGGCGAGCCACTCAAGCGCCGCGGCCGTGGCGCCCGGGTCCCCCACTTCCCAGGCGACGCGCAGGCTCTTCCCCAGGTGGGCGGAAGCGGCGGCGTGGTCTCCCTGTGCCGTGGCCACGCCGCCGAGCGTGACGTGGGCCACCGCGCTCCGCCGCCGGTCCCCCACCGCCTCGTACAGCGCCAGTGCCTGCTCCGCTTCGGCGCGTGCCCGCAGGTGGTCGCCCCGGTCCAGGGCCACGACGCCAAGCAAGAGATGGTAGTCGCCGACGACGTGCGGTGTGATGGCGTGCCCCTGCCGCGCCGCGACGCGCTCCAGCGCAAGTCCCTCCTCCAGGAGCTCCCGGGCGCGGCCGTAGTCGCCCTCGTCGTGGGCGAGGCTCCCGAGGACGTAGAGCGCATTGAAGATCTCAGCCGGCTCGCCGCCCGCGGCCACTCCGAGCGGCTGCTGGACCAGGCTCGGGCGGGCGGCGAGCCGGTCTCCCCGCTGGCGGGCGACGAAGGCCAGACCCAGCAGCGCGTCGGCGACCCCGGCCGAATCGTCCGCGCCCTCGGCGATGCGCAGGGCCTGCTCCAGCAGCGCCCGGGCCGCCTCGAGGTCTGCCTGGAACGACGCCAGGTGGCCCGCCGCCCTGAGCACCCGGGCGTGCAGCAGTGCCCGGGATCGGTCTGTCCTTTCGGGCGGGAGTGGGAAGCGATCCAGCAGGGACGTGAGGTGGTCGCGGCCCTCGCCGATGTGGCCCCGGACGGACCAGAACCACCACAGCGCCGCCGCCATGCGCAGGGCCGGCTCGGCGTACCCCTGCGCGGCGCACCACCGCAGCGCCTCGCGGCAGTTGTCGTGCTCCCCCTCCAGGCGGTCGAGCGCCGCCACCTGCTCGTGCTCCTGGATGGCGCGGTCGGCCTCCTCGGCGAGCCGCAGGAAATAGAGCGCGTGCCGCCGGCGGACCGCCGCGTTCTCGCCGCTCTCGGCCAGCCGCTCAAGGGCGAACTCCTGCAGCGTCTCCAGCATCACGTACCGCGGCTCACCGTCGGCCGTCTCCTCCCGCACCAGCAGGCTCTGCTCCACCAGCGCGGTCACGCCGACCAAGGCATCGACGGCCACCGGCGGAAGGGCAGTGCTCGACGTGCCGGGCCCTCCGGCACTGGCGCAACAGACGGCCTCGACGGCGTCCAGCGTGCAACCGCGGAAGACGGCCGCGCGGCGGAAGATCGTCCGCTCGGCAGGACCCAGGAGGTCGTGGCTCCAGGCGATGGTGTCCCGCAGCGTGCGCTGCCGCGCGGGCGCGTCACGTGGCCCGCCGGTAAGCAGCGGCAGGCGGCGCTGCAGGCGGTCGAGCAACGCCGGCAGCGGCAGGACGCGAATGAGCGCCGCCGCCAGCTCAATGGCCAGAGGCAGCCCGTCCAGCCGCCAGCAGATCGCGAGGACCGTCTGGACGTTCTCGGAAGTGAGCACGAAATCCGGACGCACCGCCTTGGCCCGCTCCGCAAACAGGACGACCGCCTCACAGCGCGACGCCTGCCCCGGCGAGACCGCGTCCTGCCGGACCGGCAGCGCCAGCGGCGGCACGGGGAACTCTTGCTCGCCGGAGAGGCGCAGCACGGCACGGCTCGTGGCGAGCACCTGCAGGTGCGCATAGCAGACCAGCAGGTCGGCCACCAGGGGCGCGGCGGGGAGCACCTGTTCTAGATTGTCGAGCACGAGCAGCACCGGCCGCGCGGCGAGGACCGCCTTGAGGGCGGCCGGCAACGAACGCCCGGTGCCCTCCGGCACCCCCAGCGTCCGGGCCACGGCCGGGAGAACCAGCTCCGGATCGGTGACCGACGCGAGCGGCACGAAGTAGACGCCGCCCTCGAACTGGCCCAGCAGACTGGCGGCTGCCTGTTGGGCCAGCCGCGTCTTCCCGACTCCGCCGGGGCCGGTGAGCGTCAGCAGGCGAGTCGCGGCGAGCAGCTGCTCAACCCGGCGCAACTCTGCGTCGCGCCCGACGAAGCTGGTGAGCTGCGCAGGCAGGTTGGTCGGCGCCGGGCCGGACGCCGCACGCGGCGGGGGCGCCCGAGAGGCATGCCTGGTCCTTCTCGGGGTGGGTTGCGCCGCCGCCTCGAACCGCGTGCGCGGCGCGCCACTGAGGCCCAGCGCATGGACCAGATGCCGGACGGTCTCCGCCTGGGGGTGGTTCTCGCCGCGCTCGAGTCCCTGCAGGGTACGCACGCCGAGCTCGGCGCGCTCGGCGAGGGCCTCCTGCGTGAGTCCCGCATCCAGGCGGTGGCGGCGCAGCAGTGCGCCAAAGGCCGGGGGCGCCGCGTCGCCCGCAGCGTCAACGCTCGTGCCAATCTTCCTGCCGGCGTCCCTGCCGGTGTCACGCACCTGCGTTTCCCTCGGACCCGGAGTGTGACCGGGTAGCGGCGCCCGCGTCGTGCCCGGCGCGCCTCCCCGGCATTATGGCACGACGCCGCGGAAACGTCGGTATGGGGGTGCGGGGGTGCGGGGGGCTCCCTCGCCTCCGCACGGCCGGCCGGCATCCCGCGATGCCCGCGGCGGAGGGCCAACTCCGCGGGTAACTCCGCGGGTTCGCGTGGTCAGCGCGTGCCCGGCGGCGCAGAATGCAGTTCACTCGCTGATCCACCGACCGCCACGGCAGGACCAGAGGCTTGGCCGGCCACCAGCAAGCGTGAGCGCAGACAACACAGAGCGACAGACGCACCGAGGAGTACGAGAGGCGCTTCATGGAGCCACGAGAGACGCACGAGAGGACCCGGAGGGCGGTGTTCCTCCAGGCGGCCGCAGCGGCCGGGCTGGCGCTGCTTCCCGGGCTGCGGCCCCCAGACCTGGGGGAGGCGGCCGGCCAGGCATTCCCCACACGGACTGGAGAGGAAGTGCTGCCCTGGCTGGACCAGCCGGCACCCAATCCGGTGCCCCAGATCGCCGGGGGGCTGCTCCGCTGGGAGGAACTGCGCTCCTTCCTCACGCCAATCGAGCAGTTCTTCACGGTGGCGCACTACGGGCAGCCCCAGGTGGACGCCCACGCATGGAGCCTGGAGGTGGGGGGCCTCGTCGAGCGGCCCCTGACCCTCACGCTGGACGAGCTGCGCGCCCGCCCGCGGCAGGAGGTGGCGTTCACGCTGGAGTGCGCGGGCAACCACGGGCTGCCGTTCCTACACGGCGCCATTGGCACCGCGCGCTGGGCGGGCACGCCCCTCGCGCCGCTGCTCGCCGAGGCGGGCGTGCTCCCGCGGGGCAGCGAAGTGGTCTTCTGGGGCGCCGACGCGGGCGAGGAGGAGATCCGGGAGACGAAGGTGACGCAGCACTTCGCCCGCAGCATGTCGGTGGCGGACGCCAGCGACCCCACCCTGCTGTTGTGCTACGAGATGAACGGGGAGCCGCTGCCCGCCAAGCACGGCGCGCCCGTGCGGCTGATCGCGCCGGGCTGGTACGGCATCGCCAACGTGAAGTGGCTCACCCGCATCGAGGTGCGCGACACCCGCCTGCAGAACCGCTTCATGGCCCGCGACTACGTCACCCTGCGCGCGGAGCAGCGCGACAGCGAGACGGTCTGGGCGGAGACCTGGGTGGGAAGGTCGCTGCTCAAGTCCGCGCCGGCGCACGTCACCACCACCACCCCCACCGGAATGGGGACGGGTGCGGGGACGGGACCGCACTACCGGATCATCGGCGCGGCATGGGGCGCGCCCATTGCGCGGGTAGAGGTGCGGCTCGACGGCGGGCCGTGGCTACCCGCCACCATTGATCGGTCCGACCCGGCCGACGAGGGGGAGTTCACCTGGCGCCTCTGGTCCTACGACTGGGGCAGCCCCACGCCCGGCGAGCACGCCGTCACGTCGCGCGCGATCGCCACGGACGGGCGCGTCCAGCCCGCGCCGGACGACCCGTGGATCACCGGCAAGGTAACATACTGGGAGAGCAACGCCCAGATCACCCGCCGCGTCGCCATCCCCGCGGCCGCCCTCCGGGCCAAGTAGACCCGGAGGAAACCGCCTGGCGCGCTCGCAATGCGGCCAGTAGAGTAGTCGCCTCGGGACGCGGCCGATCCCCACGACCCGCGAGGAGGCCGAGCGCCGCCGAGCCGAAGACCGGCAGGCACCGGCGCCGGGACGTACGGGGCGATGGGGCGCTCGCCGTTGAGGTGCTGGGTCAGCTCGGCCAGCGTGGGCGCAGGGATGACCTGCACGCCGGCGATCAAGGCGGCCTTGGCGGCGTCCGCCTCCGGGACGACCACCGTGGGGATCTGCCGCTGCCGCGCCAGGGCCCCGGTCGGGTCGTGCCGCCCGGGTGCCGCACCAAGTGCTCCTCGAACGCCGTCACGGTCGGGCCGACGCCGGCCGTGCGGCGGCCGTGGACGCCCGGCGTCCGGCTGGCCTAGCCGTTGCCGAAGTCCGGCACCTCCAGCAGCTGGCCGCCGCGCGTGGCCGAGTCATGGGCGACGATGCCGGGCACGCAGTAGCGCGCCGCGTCCCAGACGTTGTTGGTGGGCTGCTGGCCGGAGATGACCGCCTCCACGAAGTCGCAGACCAGGAACTGATGTGAGCCGTAGTGGCCGTTGGGGAGCCCGGCGAACGTTACCGGCAGCCGAGCGGCGTCATGCACGGCGGAAATGCCCTTGAAGAAGTCCTCCTGCAATGGCACCGGCAGCCTCGACCGCTCGGCCTCGGGCACGGGCACTCCCCGGCACTCCAGGAGCTCACGCACATCCTGCTGCTCCTTGACCGAGAGCGTGTTCCAGACGCGTGCGTTGGTCTGCTCCTCGAAGCTGCCCCGCGTGCCATACAGGCTCATGCGCACGCTCGCACCGCCGGAGAGGCCCACGCGGCGGAACTCATTCACCCGGCACATACCGCCGTCCGACGTGCGGAAGAGCGCGGTCTCGTTGCTCAGGTCGTTGCCCCACAGGCTGGCCCTGGCCTGGAAGACACCATCGTCCTCGCGGTCGACGTACCCCATGCAGGAGACGTGGGTCAGGCGCGCGCCGGTGACCGAGAGCACCATGCTGGTGGAGTGGGTGGCGTACAGCATTGGCGGGAAGCTGGCGGTTCGCTTCCAGTCTTCGCCCCCGGAATGCTGGTAGGCGTCGTAGAAGCCGTGCGACATGTCGTGCAGGTACTCGGCCTCGGCGTAGACGAACCGGCCGAAGTCGCCCCGCCGCCACCGCTCACGGCAATACAGCGTCACGGGATAGTAGTAGCTCGTCTCGCCGCTCATGTAGATGCAGCCGGTCTGCTCCACCGCCGCCACCAGCGCCGCCACCTCATCTAGCGTGATGGCAGCGGGCACCGCGCAGTAGACATGCTTGCGGGCGCGCAGGGCCTGCACCGCCTGCGGGCCGTGCAGCCAGCGCTGGGTGAAGATGGCGACCGCGTCTACGTCGCTCTCGCACAGGTCGTCGAGCGAGGCATAGGTCCGCTGGACGCCGAAGCGCTGCGCTTGCTCCGCGCGGCGCTGGGGCATGACCTCCGCGATGCACACCTCCTCCACCAGCGGATGCGCCTTGAACAAGGGGATGAAGGAGGAGGCGAAGCTCCCCGCCCCCAGCACGCCGATCCGAAGTCCCATCCTGCCCCCCATCGTACCCTGACAGCCCGTTGACCGGGCCGGCCCTTCGTGCCCGTGATCCGCTCTGGTGCCGTAGCGGCGCGAAGCTCGTGCCCGGCACCGCCCAACGCCGTCACCACAGCGGCGCCTTCTCCTTACTGACCGGACCTACGCCGTTCAATCTGGCGGCAGGAACAGGGCCCTGTCTGGCACCGCGTAGGTCCCGTTCCTGAGGGAGTCTAAGCACTTCCTGACAAATGGCACCACGTAGGTCCTGTTCCGACATGCCGCCAGTCGCTGGCCGTGTCGCCGATTCTGGCGCGCCCGTCGATCGCCCGGACGGCGTCGCCGGAGGGGGGCTTGATGCGCCAGGAATCCAGCCCGAAGGCGTGCTCCGATGTACTGCGCCCGCCGACTACGAGGCTGAATCGAGGACAATCACGATCAGCCTCAATCTCCGTGCTTACCACTTCGGCCCCGACGTCACCGATCCGCTACATCCATTCCTCACGCGCGTTCTTGACCGCTCTAAGGCGCTCTGACGGCCGGGTCGCGGGCGGCAGTAGCCTAGCGAGCTAAGAGACTGTTTGAGATGGATCTCAGGCGTGCATCCGGCCGAGGCGGCGCAGCCGTTAGGGGGCTCATGGCGGCGTAGCTGAGCGCCTCGCCGCCGAACTGACGCCTGGCGAGCCAGACGGCCAAGCGGCGCGGTGCCCGCGCCGGCTGTGCCGACTCAGTCAGAATGCGTGGCGTGACACGCACGCCCTGCACCGGTTATGGCTTCGGTGCCGTGAGCTGTTGAACGATGGCCCCGCCGTCAAGCCACACGTTCTCTCGACTTATGAGGCCTTCCTGGAACTCCCACACGTGCAGCATGCGGAACGTGACGCGCCGGCCATGTCCAGGAATGCCGAGGAACGTGCCGGGCACGGTGCCCGTCCACTGGTGCTCGACCACGCAGAAATCGTCGCCGTAGTAGCTCCGGGTCGGGATCATCTCCTCGGTCGAGATATCGCGCACGAGCTGGTCGTAGAAACCTTGGGCAGCGGCCTTGCCCTGGAGCGCACCATGCGGTGCGCCGACGACGTCGTGTTCGACGTTTTCGGTGTACACCGCGACGCAGGCGGCGGTGTCGCCGGCCGCCTCCGCCCGAAGGTGGGCCTCGATCAAGCGATCCATGTCACTTCGCTGCATGAGCTGTTCTCCGCACTTGCGAGCTGAACCAGCGCCTAACCTGCCGGTTCGCGCAGCCATGATCCGCCCGGGCCGACCAGATCGGGTAGCCCTCGTCCTCGGGGTTGTTCACGGCCAGTTCCCCTCAAATGAGGGGATTGCTTGCAACGGCGGCACAGGGCACACTTGGCGCATGTTGATGGGGGCCCCGCTCTCCACACCCGCCGCGCGGCGCGCCCGCGGCCGCATTACCGATCTCACGCGCAGCGGCGCGATGGATGCCGATGCGCTTTCCGAGATCGCGCGCCAGCTGCAGGTGCTCGTGCCGTTCAGCGCCTCGTTCTGGGCTGGCAGTGATCCGCTGACCACGCTGGCGACCGCGCCGGCGCGGGTCGAGAACCTCCATGACGCCAAGCAATGCGCACGCTTCTGGGAACGCGAGTTCCTGGTGCAGGATTTCAATCTGTTTCGTGACCTGGCGCGGGCCGAACGCCCGGTTGCAGCCCTGTACAGAACCACCGGCGGCCACCCGATGCGCAGTCAGCGCTTTCGGGAACTGAACCAGGCGCTGGGCTTCGGGGACGAGCTCAGAGGCGTCTTCCGCAGCGGCAGCCACGCCTGGGGCATGGTCTCGCTGTGGCGCGCCGAGGATCAGCCGCCATTCAGCGCTGCGGAAGAGAAGCTGATCAGCGACCTGTCTGCTCCGATCGCCGAGGCGTTCCGCCGCGCGGTACTGCTGCACGACGCGACCGCTGCTGATTCGCCCGAGGGCCCGGGCCTGCTGGTATTCGACCGCGACGGAGCGCTCACTTCGGTCAACGACCACGCCGAGGCGTGGCTGGCCGAGCTCACGCCAACCCTGGGCGCTCCCGACGCTGGCGATGTCCCGGTTCCAACCGCGGTGCGTAACGTGGTTGGCCTGGCGCACGCGATTGCCAGTGGCTTCGAGCGCGGCGCAGCCCGTGCACGCGTCCTGGGCCGTAGCGGACGCTGGCTGCTCGTGCATGGCTTTCCACTGCGTGGCGGCCCCGACGTCGAAGGCAGCACCGCGGTCGTCATCGAGCCGGCACTAGGTTCGGAGAGCGCACCGATCATTCTCGAGGCCTACGATCTTGGGCCGCGTGAGCAGGAGATCACGCGACTGATCGCGCGGGGCCTCTCGACCGCACAGATCGCGGACCGACTCTGCCTTTCGCCACACACGGTGCGGGACTACGTGAAGACCGTGTTCGGAAAAGTGGGCGCCTCGAGCCGTGGCGAACTGGTCGCGCGCGTCTTTGCCGAGCACTACGCTGAGCCACTAATGCAACCTCGCGGAAGTCATTCGTCAGGTCAGGCGGCGAGGGGCCGGCCGGTGTAGGTCCAGCGGACCGGCTTGGCCATGGCGCGGTTGAAGTACTCGACGAACGCCAGGATGCGGTCGCGGAGGTCATCGACCGACGTGAAGCTCGCACGGCGCAGCAGCTTGCAGACGAGGATAGAGAAGCACAGCTCGATCTGGTTGAGCCACGACCCGTGCGTGGGGGTGTAAGCGTAACGCGACGGACGACCGAGGCGGCCTCAAGCGTATTGCGCGTGACGGGGGACATCCGAGCGGAGCGTCGCAGCCACCGACCGGATTCGGGACCACGGGCCAACAGGAGCAACGCGCCACCATCGAGCTAAAGGTGGCGCGATCCTGGCCCGTTGCTCAGGCGTTCGGCCTGCCAGCTCGGCGACATCACCAGGGATGGAGTCCGAACTCGCTGAGCCAGCCATCCTGGCGGGTGTAGCCGACGGTCGCGCAGCTACTCGCGGAGGCGATCCGGCGGTCCTCCAGCCCCGACCGCCCGCTACCTCGAGCAAGCCCTTCGCCACCAAGTCTGCAAGATCACGCGTCGCCGTCCGCTCCGGCGCGCGATGGTCCCACGCTCACGGGCATGCGTCAGTCCCCGATACTGCCGCTCGTTGGTCTCGCCGCGCTCCAGCAGCGCCCGGAACGGTTCCGTCACGGGCGCGACCCCCTCGCGCGGGGCGATGCTGCGGAAGGTGATGACGAAGCTGAAGCCGTCCTCGCGGAACTCCGGTTCGGGCAGCCTCAGCCTCGCCATCTCCTGGCGCATGCGGCGGATGCCGAGCCCGACCTGCTCGATGTAGCCCCGCTCGACCAGCACGCGCGCCATCAGCCGGTTGCGCGAGAACTGGTCGTAGCCCAGCCGCTCCAGCGTGATCGGCGGCGGCAAGCGCCCGGGGCTCCAGATCTCCAGGCGGTCGTCGAACAGGAACAGCCGCACCTTGGCCCCCTCCAGCGCCCAGTCGCGGTGCGCCACCCCGTTGGCCAGCGCCTCCTGCACGCTGAAGTCGAGACTGTCCCATTCTCGGTAAGACAGGAGGGGGTGTGGGAGTGGCGCCCGCGTGGAACGTGCCAGTGCCAGCGGCGCTCCACCTGGCGGGCAGACGCGTGACGCCTGTCGAGCGCACTGGCAGCCCCGCCGGGAGTGAGCCCGGCGTGCCGGTGCCTGCCGGCGGCGATGGTGGCGCCCGAGTCGTGGCGCAGGGGCTCGACCGCGCCACCTACAGCAGAGCCAAGGTGAGATCCGTATACGAGGCACAGGGCACCCACGTAGTACGACAACGAGAGATTCCGGTGCCGGCCGGTGCGGTAGGTAGGTCATGCTGAGTGTAACGACCTATCCGTGCCTTCCAGCAGAACTCGACGGATTCTTCGCTGCGCTCAGACCCTGCCCTCGAGCTGAGCGAAGGGACGACAAAGTCTCGTTGTCGTAGTAGGTCCCACCGTGGCTTAGGTACAAGTATAGAAAGGGCAGGCGGAGCTGGATCAGGCCGGCGGCCGCCGCTCGGACCGCCTGCCGCCTGAGCACGCGCGGCCGGTACTGGGCATGAAACCGGACGACCGGAAGATCGTGGCGCAACGCGAAGTCACGTTTGACTGGCCCGCCCGGCGGCTAGCGGCGCACCTCGTCCAGCGCCTGCTGCCCCTCCTGGGCCGCCTGGCCGAGCGCCTCCTTGGCGGACGACTCGCCGTTCAGCACCCTGGCCACGGCGCGGCCGATGGCGCCGTTAACCATGCCCCACACGGGTGTCTGGGGCAGCGCCACCGCGGACGTGAGCGCCTCCTTGACCACGTCCCAGTGCGGGTTTACCTTCGGGAACTCGGGGTCGTCGTTGAATTTCTGCACTGGGGAGGGCCGCCCCTGCGCCAGCACGAATAGCTTGTTGCCCTCACCCACCGTGAGGAACTTGAGCCACTCCCAGGCGGCGTCGGTCTTCTTGCTCCCCTGGGGGATGAAGTACAGCCAGGCCACGTCTGCCAGGTACTGCGGCTTCGCGCGTGTGTTCTTCGTATTGTGCGGGATGAGCGCGGCGCCGTACTGGAAGCTGGGGTTGAACTTGGTGGCCTCGTTCTGCATGATGAAGAAGAAGGCCACCGTCTCCGTCCACATCCCGATCTTCCCCTGGTAGCGGGGGATGTTGGCGTTGGTGCCCTGCCCTGAGGTGGCGGCGTTCTGCACCTCCGTCACGTACCTGTCCACGGCGGCCTTGCTGCCGTAGACCCGGTTGGTGAAGTCGCGCATCCACTCCAGGGTCTCCACCCCCTGTGCGCTGTTGAAGGCCACCTTGGCGCCGTCGTCGGTGAGCAGCTGGCCGTCATTGAGCAGCATCCAGTTGGCGAACCCCAGGCCGCCGTGCGCCGGCGTGGGCATCCCGATGCGGCTGAAGGAGTCGCCGCTCTTTTGCGTCAGCCGCGTGGACTGCGTCGCCAGGTCGTCCCAGCTAGCGGGCGGCTTCCTCGGGTCGAGGCCCACGGCCTGGAGGGCCTCCACGTTCATGTACAGGTAGCTCCAGTCGCCCTGCGTCAGCTGGGACAGGCCGTGGTAGCTCCCTTTGGTCTGCGCCATCTTGGCCAGGGCGGGGTAGAGGATGGTCTCGGGCGCGATCTTGTCCCGCTTTAGCAGGTCGTCCAGTTTCATGGCGGCGCCCTGCACCGCCCACTGGGCGACCAGTGTGGACTGCAGCATCACCACGTCCGGCGGGGTGCCGGCGGTGATCTGGGCCATGATCTTGTCCGCCGGCATGCCGCCGGCGTTGCCGGGGGCGGAGGTGAGCACCATCTGATTGTTGATGGTGGCGTGGGGCTGCAGCTTCTTGAACGCCTCCACCTGCGCGGCGGCGAGCGGCTCGCGTACCCCGTCCCAGCGGTGCTGCCAGTCCAGCGTCACTGGCTCGGTCACCCTGGCGCCCCCGGTCTGCCCCGCCTGGGACGCGCCCCCCCGGCGTCCATTGCTCGAGCTGGCGTACTACGCGCGCAGAATCCTGTCCCCAGACACTGCGGAGCCCCAACGGCGCAGCGACCTGCAGGAGATCCAGCACGACGTCCTCGGCTGGTGGGACGATCTGCCCGCACAGGTGGCAGCGCTCGGCACGCTCGCGGGACGCCTGGCAGCGGTGTCCCCGCGTTACCGGCGCCCCCGCGGAGGGACGCATCGGCTAGTCTGCCTTGGAGAAGTGTGGTTCTGATTCCTCCCTGCGTTGCCTACAAATGCCGGGATCAGGCCGCACGGGAGGAGCTGGGTGGGGGCGCATCGTCTGACCACCGCTCGGGGTCTGCGGGCAACGGCGATGAAGAGCGTGGCCGCGGCGAGGAAGTGCCCGTTGCGAGTCGCGCGGACCTCTCGCTGAGTTGCGGTGGCATGTTCTGGGCGGTGTGAGTATGGTCAATGCGCCCGACCCGCGCCCATCCAGTCTACGATCTCACTTCCTCACGCCGGTGGAGGTTGTAGTGGTGATAGGGGCGGCCCGCCGCGCGCTCGACCTCGCGCTCCCATCGGCGGGGGCGGGGGCGCGCCTGGGGCCGGCGCTGGGGGTATGGCGCACGGGCAGTGCGGGGACCGAGCTGGCCGCCGTCCCCGCACCGCGGGCTGTGGGATGGAACCGGTGGTCCAGGACTTGATGGGTTCGTAAGGCGAGAGCCGAGAGAACTGAACACGGAGCACGGAGAAGCGACAGATGATCGTCCTGAACGCCTGGACGCGACGCTCGCGTCGCGCAGTGGTGGCGGGTGGTGGGTTGGCGGGCGCGCTCGGAGTCGTGGCGGCGTGTGCCGCTCCGGGGCAGGGGGCCGGCGGCGGGTCGGCGCAGGGCGGGCAGGTAAAGACGCCGGTGTCACTGACGTGGCTGGCACGGACCGACATGGGGCCGGTGATGAGCGACTGGCACCAGAAGAGCGCGGCCGCGTTCGCGGCGCAGGAGCCCAACGTGACAATCGACATGGGAGCGGCGACGTCGGGCGACTACAACACCAAGGCGACGGCGATGTTCGCGGGCGGGACGCCGCCGGACGTGATGGGCAACTACGCGGGCGGATTCGGCACGTTCGTGGTGAACGGCTGGCTGGACGACCTACTGCCGTACGCCAATCGGGACAAGTTCGATCTCAAGTCGTTTGAGACGTCTGCGCTCGAGGCGGTCCGACGGGAGGGGAAGCTGCTGGGCCTGCCAGTCGGGCACAATCCGTGGGTGCTGTTCGTCAACCACTCCCTCCTGCAAGAGCGGGGGGTGGCGCTGCCGCCGACCGACTGGAAGGACCGGCGGTGGAACCTGGAGACGCTAGTCAAGGTGGCGCAGCAGCTGATCACGCGCGGCGACGCCAGCACGGCGACGTGGGGGGTGCTGCACCCGGAGGGGCAGATGGAGACGCAGGCGATCTGGCTGTGGGGGGCGGATCCGCTCAACCCGCAGGGCGGCCCGGAGAAGTCGAGCGCCTACCAGACGGGGACGATCACGCAGGTGCACTACACGCAGCCGAAGGTGGTGGAGGCGGTGCAGGCAAACGTGGACCTGATGCACCGGCACCGGGTGGCGCCGACGCCGGCAGAGCAGCGGGACTTCGCCGCGGGGTGGGCGACGCCGCTGCACACGGGACGGCTGGGCTTCTGGGCCGCGGGGGCGTGGTCGCTGCGCAACTTTAAGGAGAGCGCAGTGCCGTTCAAGTGGGGGCTCGCGCCACTGGCGCACGGGCTGGGCGCGACGGCAGCGAACACGGCCGGGCTGTTCAACGACGCCTTCCACGTGGTGAAGGGCACGAAGGCGGCGGAGGCGGCGTACCGGCTGGTGGCGTTCCTGGCCACGGGCGAGCGGGCCCAGGGCTACACCGAGGGGGCAGGGACGTTCCCGGCGAATCGCGCGCTGTACGACGGCTGGTACGACGAGACGCTCAAGACCCCGGGGATGGCGCCGTCGCGGGCGGAGCTGCGCTCGGTGATGGAGGGAGCGATGGCCACCGGCTTCGCGTCGCCAGGCAAGACGCTGCACCGCCAGCGCGACATCCAGAGCGCGTTTGCACAGGCATTTGCCCCGATCAGGAACGCCGAGCAGCCGGCGTCGATCGGGCTGCGCGAGGTACAGACGCAGATCGAGGCGGTGAGCCGCGAGGGTTAGCCACAATACCAGTAACGTAAGGCGGCGCGATGCGCGCTGCCGAAGGCGTCGTTGGGGTGGGGCGGGGGACGGTGCCCGGCGGGAGTCGTTTGCGGGGGAAGTCGCTCATCTTGCGGCGCACCGCTTGCGGCGGTTCTGAGCAGGGCGGGAGGCGCTCGGCCACAGGCTCATAGTGGAGCCGCCGGCAAGAAGGGGACACCCCTTGGGCGGGGTGCGCTGGGTACGGAGGATGGCGCGGTTGGAGACATGGTGGCCATAGGTCCGCTGGGCCGTGATGCCGTGCTCCCGCAGGAAGTCCATGGTCATGTCCGGCGTGCGAATCAGGCTCCGCTCCGCCGCCGGGAGTGAGGCGAGGAACACTCGCCAGTCAAACCAGTGGCACGGATCCCATCCGTCGGGGCATTCGCCGGTACCAAAGTAGTCGTGCCCGTCGAGGTGCCACTTGCCGGTGTAGACGGTGCCGTAGCCCGCATCACGGAAGCGCTGGCCCATGTGACGTACCGTCTGGCCAAGGGGCAGGCCATTGGCCCAGGCGCCGGTGTTGTGCGGGTACTGCCCGGTGAAGAGGGCGGCCCTCTCGGTCAAAGTCGCGGCTGGCGCAGGATCTCGTTGATCGCTATGACCGCCTGCTTGATGCCATCCGGCGGGCCGATCTCACCGCGCCAGACGCCGCCCAGGTGCTTGTCCAGGGCCTCTTCCACTTCCTGGCCCCGCAGGTTGGCCGGGATGTGATTCGGCATGGCCTTGTCCATGACTTCGGCCCAGTCCTTCCATTCCGGGATGTCGCGGAGCACCTGCTCGTTGCGCCAGACATCTGGACGGCCAACAGGGCCACCGTTCCCAGAGATGACGCGGTCGACGGCGAAGTCGCGCCCGCATGACCACTTCACCCACGCCCAGGCTTCGTCTACGTGCTTGGTAGTGCGTGTAACTCCCATGGTGTGCGTGTTCACCATGGTGCCGCGCACCCCGGTCGGGCCCTTCGGCAGCAACGTGGACCCCACCGTGAAGCTCCCTGCCAGTTGCCGGGGGGTCTGTTTAATGGCGATGGGCCAGATTGACTGCATCACCACGCGGGCCCCCACGAAGGTGAGTCCGCCGGGAGGCGCCTGCCCGGGTGCGGGCGCGGCGTACTGACGCCGGATCATGTCGTGCTGCCACTGCACCGCCGCGAGCGCCTGCGGCGTGTCCAGCACGCACCGCGTGCCGTCCGCGGCGAGGAGGTCTCCGCCAAATGCGCGGAGCAGCGGCATGAAGGCGAGATAACCAAACTGGCCGGCGAATCCATACTGCTCTCGCTGATCGTTGGGTCCCTTGCTCAGCTCTGTGGCGGTGTCCCGCAGCAGATCGTACGTCCAGTCCAGCGACGGCTCGGGCCGTCCGCTGCTGCTCCAGAGGTTGCGATTCCACATCAGCCCTGCCTGGCCGGGCTCCGTGATGTGCGGCAGCGAGTAGAGCTTCCCTTCCCATGTCGCCTCGTTCAGCGCGTTCTGGTAATAGTCGGTGAGGGCGAACTTGTCGGTCTTGGCCAGCGGCTCGATGGCATGGAAGACGTTCTTGCTTGCCAGCTGCTTGACATACCCCGCGCGACTCGTGGCCCAGGCGGCGTCTCCCAGCTCGCCGGCTGAATGCACCACCAGCACCTTGGTTATGTACTCCGGTGGTGAACCGCTGATCACATCCAGGTCGAGCGTCACGTGCGGCAGCTGGGCTTCGAAGTCCGCCTTGCGCAGCAAGAAGTACTTGTCCAGGTCGGTGCCGGTTCGGGTATGGACGCGCAATGCGACCGGCGCCTTTGCCTTTTGCTTGCCATCTGACGATGCGGGCTGCGCGGCGCCACCGCCAGGGGCGCCACAGGCTGCCAGGATAACCACATGAGCGGCGAGCGTCCCCAGGGACTTTCGCCGGCTCAGGCCCTTTAGACTCCGTCCCATCGCCTCGCAGGCCCCCGTCTCTGGCTCCATAACCTGTCCTCCCGCGGGGACATAGTATGGAGCCCGCCGTTCGCTACGCAAGACCTCGCTGAGCGGTGCGCTACCGGCGTCTGGGCGTGGGCGATCCGCATTGGCTTCTGGGGCCAGCGCGCGCTCCAGGAGCGCGCAGACTTATTCCTGTCCCCCCACACCGGCTTCGCCTTCCTCGGACCAGGCGTCGGCACCTGGTGGCTGACGCTCTCCGGAGGCACGTACAGCGAGAACGTCTACAACGGCATGCCGTTCTTCCGCGTCCTGCCGGACAACCCGGAGTACCCCTACGGGAATCGACTCGGCATACGCTATGGGACGAGGCGCCCACGAGTCCCGTGCATGCCCCTGGAGCGCCTGGAGAAGAAGATGCTTACGACAGTGGAGGGCGCACGTGCTGACCTCCTGCGGCGGGATCCGCGCATCCACACCGCACCCCAGGGAGCGGATGCGCCATGAGCGACATTTTTCAATCCAGCTGCTACAGGAATCCACACTCGTGGTACGGTCTACTTGCAGGAGATGCCGGCGAGAGGAGCGTGACGCACGTGGCGATCGAGATGGTGATCCACGCCCTGGGCCAAGCGGCCGGATCTGGGGATCCGCTGGTCCTGCTCAAGGAAGCGACCGGCGAGCGCTACCTGGTCATCGGCATCGGGCCCCTGGAGGTCATGGGGATCGCCGCCGCCCTGTCTGGCGCGTCGCCCCCGCGGCCGATGACGCACGATCTGCTCTGCAGCGCCATCGCCACCTGCGGCGCCCAGGTGACGCACACGGTGATCCACGCCCTCGTTGATGGCGCCTTCCACGCCCGCCTCGTCCTCGACGTCCAGGGCCGGCACGCCGAGCTGGACTCGCGCTCGTCCGATGCCATCGCCGTCGCGGTGCGCGTCGGCCTCCCCATCCTGGTCGAGGAAGCCGTCCTGGAGCAGGCCGGCGTCACGCCGCGGTCCGAGTCCGGCGCACCGGACGCCCCCGCCGGGCGGGCCGAGCCGAGCGGCCAGGAGCGCATCGGTGAGGAACAGCTCGGCGCCTTCCGCGACGTGCTCCGCGGTCTCGACCTCGACGACCTCGGCCGCCCTGGACCACCGGGCTAAAGGCAGCTTCGGTAGTGCCGTCGACGCCGGCTTCGTTGTGGTCTCCCGGCCCGGGGTGCTGTCGAGCGTCAGGAAGGTGCGGTTCTCCAGCGATCTCGACCGGCGCGACGCCGGCCTGTTCCTCCATCACCGCTACCGCGACGTGGCCGCCAATGACGGCCCCGAGTGGAAGATCGATATGTGGCCGCTCGCCGAGGACTACGCCAGTCAAAGATCATCCGGCTTGGTGAAGCCGATGCGCCGGGGCCTGGACTCCGAGACGCGCGCGGCCATCCTCAGCGTCAAGGAAACCTATCTGGGGAGAGAAGACGTGCACGGGATCGACGTCTACCGCGCCGTGCTGGACGGCGGCGTGAGCACGGCCGGCGAGTGCGACACCTGGTTCGTCGCGCGCGGCCCTACTGGCCTCACGGACCAGCAACCCCGCGCCCGGCCGTGACCATCAGAGAGGTGAATGGCGACGGCCCGCCGGCGGCCGATCCCGCCGGGGCGTGGTCACCGCTGTCCGCCAGCGACGTCAGCCGCATGTTCCGCGGCGCCGCGTTCCCGTGGTGGATGGCCGGGGGCTGGGCGATCGACCTCTTCGTCGGGCGACAGACCCGCCGGCACGCCGACACCGACGTGCTGGTGCTCCGCCGGGACCAGTTGGCCGCCCAGTCCCTGCTCGCCGCCGGCGCCGGCTGGGAGCTCTACGCCGCCGATCCTCCGGGAGTGCTGCGTGCCTGGCGGCGAGGCGAGTGGCTGCCCCGCCTCCTACAGACCACGCACTCGCCCTAACCGGGTTTCCGTTCCGGTGGCGTGCGTGGAGATCGCGAGCAAATTGACTTCATAACCCAGCCAGGCACGCCGCTATGGGCCCGACAAGCCCATGTCGCCGTTGGACCGCACCAGGTACGGAGTCACTTGCACATTCCGGGAACTCTGTGCGCCAGGGCAGGGAAGACTGGCACGCAGAGACACGTCATCGGTAATGTTTCGCCCGCTGCATCGTCACGGACAGCCACGAGCGGTCCGTGGTCACGGGCCTACCACGGCGGAGATCGCCGCCCGCCGAGCCGACCCACGTCCCTGACGGAGAGCTGAAAGCGGCGACCGTGCCACCGCCAAATCGGCAGGTCCAGCAACCAGGCGAAGGTTTCGTCGGGCACCTCCTCGACTGGGAGATCAAGCTGCCAGAGCGTCTCCTCGGTCCAACCGACCAGCGGGAAGGCCGCTGGATCAGGGAATGCTTCCCGGACGCGTAACGGCATCGACGCCAAGAGTTGCTCCGGCGTCACCCGGGGGGCGTCGAGGGGATCAACATCGGCTGTTCCACAGTCCATCGGACGAAGGATACCCACGGTGCGGCGCTGGGTCAGCCACGACCGCACCGACGAGGCCCACCCCTACCGGGCTCAGGGGCTGCCGCTCTCCGACGAGCACCTGCGCCACCTCGGCGTGCCGGAGTTCGGGGCCGACGGCAGCGACGCGGCCGGCCGCGAGAAGCAGGAGGCGCCGCCGCGCCGAGCGAGTTCTGCGAGCGTACACATCGTCTAATATGGGGAAGCGCTATGCCCCGACATCGTGGGCCGTATCGCGCTGCTGCCGGACGATCTGACCGCGTGCCGGTTCTGCGGTGCCGAGGAAGCGCACCGGCTGCTGAGCCGCCCATTGGCGGCGCGCCTGACGGAGGCCCTCTCGGCCGCCGCCCAGACAGATACTGTATACATGGAAGAGGGAAAGGTCTGGGCGCACCCCGCGTGATGACATGACCTGGCCGTTCGATCCCGAGGAGTCGTTCGTCACACCGGCGCGGGCGGTGGAACTGGAGGGGGAGCGGCGCGGGCTCACCCCCGAAGAGTTCGCCCTCCCGTCCACTATGGTCGCCACGTTCCAGGGGGGAGCGTACCGCCGGCTCCTCGAGCGCGCCGGCGCCGCTGGCTCCGGTGATGCGGGTCCTGGGGCGGATTCACCCGCCGCCTCTCCGCCGGCGCCGGGCCGCGCCGCGGAGCAGTCGCAGCCCGCCGGTGTCTCCCTGCGCGGGGAGAGCGCAGTCGGCGCGGTGGGTGACGCGCCCGTGCGCGTCGCCCGCATCAGCGTCGGCGCACCGGCAGCGGCGCTGGCGCTGGAAGGGGCCATTGCCCGCGGCGTGCGCAACGTGCTCGTGGTGGGCTCCGCCGGGAGCCTCCAGCGCCACCTGCCCATGGGGACGACGGTTGTGGTCGATGGCGCCGAGCGCGAGGACGGCACGTCCCACCACTACCTCCCCGCGGGCGAGATCGTCCGCGCCGATCCCGAGCTCTCGGCGCTCCTCGAGTCTACCGCCCGTGCGCGCGGCGCCTCGCCCGTCCGTGGGCGCTCGTGGACAATCGACGCGCCCTACCGGGAAACCGTCGGCGCTATCCGGCGCCACCGCCAGGCCGGCGTCGCCGTCGTGGAAATGGAAGCCGCCGCCATCTTCGCCGTTGCGCGCGTCCGCGGGATCCGCGCCGCCTTGGTGGTCGCCGTGTCCGACACGCTCTTCGACGAGTGGGTCCCCGCCTTCCACCACCTCACCTACGTGCAAGCCCTCACCCAAGCCGCCGACGCTGCGATGGACGCAGCCGCTGCGCTCGCTTCTGTCACCGCTCGGGAGGCGGGGACGTAGCCAAAGCCCGTGCCCAACGGCAGCGCGCCGACGGCGCGCTGGAAGCCGACGATCTGCTGCGCCAGCACGGCCAGCTCCTCGCGGGTCATCTCCGGCAGGGCGTCTCGTAGGTCGCGTCCGGGGATCTTGTTCAAGATGACGAACGCTACCGGATAGCGACCCAGCGACAGATCGCAGGCGAGCACGTGCGGTACCGGCAGCCCCAGCGCCCGCAGCGTCGCCAGGTTGCGCTCGGTGCCGGCAAAGACGCGCGGATGGGGGTTGAGCCGCACGACCACGCTCCGGTCGGGAAGCGCCACGTCGTACACCTGGCTGGAGTGCCCCAAGGTCATGTGCTCCACGCCGGTGGCGTCCACACCGAACGCCTCGCGGACGATCTGGCGCACGAACGCCTCCAGGTCCACCACCAACGCCCCTTTGTAATGTAGCTTCACCGACCAGCGACGGACAGACAAGGCCCAGGCAAACGTGGAACACCAAGACCGAGCCAGAACCACTTGACAGCCGGCACTTACACCCGCCACCGGGCGGCGGCGAGGGCACCTGGGACTCCACCGTTGCAGACGTGGTCGCCGCCGTCCACTGGTCCGGCGCCAAACGCCCGTTGCTCGTTGGCGCCTCCTGGGGCGTCAAGATTGCCCTGGTGTATGCCGCGCGAGGTTTCCCCTGTGCGGGGATCGTCTGCGTCGACGGCATGGCTAACGGTGACAGCGGCAGCCCGCACGAGGACGTCTACGACCGCGTGCCGTGCCCGATTCACCTGGTGATCACCGAGCGCGGCGTCTACCCGCCCTCTGGCGCCGAGGCGTTCGCGCGGCGCCACCCACAGCTCCCCCTGACATGGTTCCCCACGACACACGGAGTGGAGGAAGAAGCGCCCGCCGAACTCGCCGCGCTCATCCTCGCGTTTGCTGCCGAAGCCCAGCCAGAGTAGCCGCCAAGCCAGGGACGGGAGCGACGCGGCTCAGCGGCGCGTGGTGTCGCCCAAGGGTTTCTTCCAGGCCAGACCGGCGAAGCGGCCGAAGTCCGAGTCGCTGGGCAGGATCACTCCGGTCGCCGGCCGCGGCGACGGCGGCGGCGCGCGACGCCGACGAACGCGGGCGCCTCCAGGTCGTCGGCGAGCTGTCCCAGCTTGTCGGGGTCGATCCCCGGCCTGAGCCCGAGGGCGCGCGCCGGTGTGCGAAACGGCGTCCGCCGCGCCGGCGCGCAGACCCAGGCGGATCACCGTGTTGACCACCTGCTTGAATGGCAGTCGCTGGCGCTCCGCCTCTTCCCGCAGCTGGGCCGCGACGTCGTCGTCGAGCGTGAGCGTCGTGCGCATGCACACATCATGATGCACCGGTGGTCAGGCATCAAGATGCCGCATTCACTCGAGACTGAGTCAGGCGTCAGCATGTGCACCGGCGTATGCGCAGCCGCGTCGACGGCCGACTGGCCAACTCTCCCAAGGCGGGATCAACCCATACTCCCTCGGTCACGCCGCCTTGCGCTTCACCAGCAGCCGAGCGCCACGTGCCGGGCGTTGCCCAGAGCACTTCTGCGGATCTCGTCTCGCACCCACTCGAAGCAGAGGCAGCTGACGTCGAACGGGTCACGTCGCCCGGCCGCGAGGGATCGGGCTAGCCCAAGGACGTCCGGTTCCCTCCAGTCCAGTACGTCTGTGGCGCGTAGGAATGACTCCATGGCCGCGTCTGCCGCGAGAGCCGTTGTCTGCCTCATGTCCTGACACCGGCGGGGACGCTCACTCCCGCCGGCCGAACGCCGCCGCGGCGCCGGCTGGCTGAGCATGCGTGCTACCGCAGCCATCACACCGGTGACGGGCTGCGAGAACCCGGACCGGCCCCGGCGGTACTGGGACACAGCCCACGTTGGTGAGTCGCTCATGCCGGTCGCCGCCGGCTGGCCCGGCCGGCGGTCAGCATGAACACCTGATCCGCCAGCTGCAGCACGGCGGGGCGGTGCGAGACGGCGAGGATGGTGAGGTCGCCGCGCCGCTGCGCGAGGCGCTGCCAGAGGCGCCGCTCCGTCTCCACGTCGAGCGCGGAGGAGAGGTCGTCCACCACGAGCAGCTCGGGTTCCCGGACCAGCGCCCGCGCGGCGGCCACGCGCTGCACCTGGCCGCCGGAGAGTCGCACGCCCCGCGTGCCAATGGGCATATCCAGGCCCAGCGGAAACCCCGCCAGGTCGCGCTCCAGGACCGCGCTGCGCACGGCGCGCTCCAGGCGGGCGTCTAGCTCTCCGGGATCCTCGGGTGTGAGGCCGAGCAGCACGTTCTCCCGCAGGGTGCCCGAGAGCAGCGCCGGCGCCTGCGGCACGTACGCCGCCCGGGGCGGGACGAAGAAGTGGTCCGGTCGTTCGACGGCGAGGCCGTTCCAGAGGACGTGGCCCGCCTGCGGCTCAAGCAAGCCGAGCAGCGCGCGCAGGAGCGTGGACTTGCCCGCGCCGATGCGCCCGGTGACGACGGTAAGCGAGCCGCGCTCCAGGACGAGCGAGACGTCCTGGATGCCGCCGCCCGATTGCGGGAAGCGCAGCGTCAGTCCCCGCACCTCCAGGCGCTCGAGGCGGTCCGCGGGTCGCTTGACGAGCGACGGCACCGGCGGCAAAGGGCCGGCGAGCGGCACCGGGTGGTGGGCGACGAGCGTCTCCGGCGGTGCGCCCTGGAGCAGGCGCAGCGCGCGGCGGAAGGCGACGCCCATCTGCTGGTAGGTGGCGACGATCCAGCTGAGGAAGCCGGTCATCTCCGCCACCTGCATCAGATAGGTGGCAAAGAGGGCGAACTCGCCCACGGTGAACTCGCCCGAGCGGATCTGCCTCGCCGCGACGAGCAGCGTCAGCCCGGCGCCGAGCCCGGCCGTATTGCCGAAGGTGGCGTCCAGCGCGAGGCCGAGCAGCCGGTCACGCAGCATGGCGTCCCGGCGCTCGTCCCCCAGGCGGCGCAGCCGGGCCACCACGCGGTCCTCCGCCCCCGCCACCTGGATAGCCTGCACCGCGCCAAACAGCTCGCCAAGCGATCCGGTGACGCGGGCGGTGGCGGCACGACTCTCCTCGCGCAGCCGCACCAGCCTCGTGCGCACCACGTGCCCGAGCACGATGACGGCGACGATGGGGAGGAAGACGAGCAGCGTGACGCGCGGGTCGACCCACAGCAGGATGGCGACGCCCCCGCCGGCGAAGATGGCAAAGCCCACCACGTCGCATGCCCAGCCGGCACCCCACATGGTCTCGACATCGTCACGGAAGGTGGAGATGGCCTCGCCCGGCGTGACCGGGAGCGCGGCGGCGCCGGGGCGATCGAATATGCGCGCCAGGAGGTTGCGCTGGAGCAGGCCCCGCAGGCGAAAGCCGGCGGTAGTGCCGGCGAAGACGTCGGCGTAGACAAAGCCGGCGCGCACCAGGGCCAGGGCCACGACCAGCGCCACGATGGCGGCCAGGTCAACACCCGTAGCGCCGAGAGGTCCCAAGAGGCGGTCAGACGTGCGCCCTTCCAGCGCGTCGAAGAACGCCTTGGCCACCAGGCCCGGGAACAGCGGCCAGCTGTGGAACAGGATCCAGCACAGGCCGCTGGCCAGCTGCGGCAGCGGGTGGTAGGTCAGGATGCGGCCCATGAACCACCAGACCGGCCGCTCCTCCTGGAGCGCTGCCGGCCCGCTGGCCGGGTGCCCAACTCCACCTACCTGACTCACGCCGTTCATGCCGGTCATGCCAGCAGTTCCTGTCGGGCCGCACCTGCGCGCCAGAGCCGGGCGACGTGGGAGCGCGGATCGGCGGCCAGCGCCGCGAGCGGCCCGTACTCCACGGCGCGCCCCTGACGGAGGAGCAGGACGTCGTCCGCGCGCTCCAGGGTGGAGAGGCGGTGGGCGATCACGATGGCCGTCCTCCCGGCAAGCAGCCGGTAGAGCGCCCGCTCCAGGAGCGCCTGCGTCTCTGGATCCAGGCGGCTGGAGGCTTCGTCCAGGATCACCAGGTCCGGGTCCTTGACGAAGACCCGCGCCAGGGCGACGAGCTGCGCCTCCCCCGCCGAGAGCTGCCCCGGCGAGATCTGGACGTCCAGCCCGCCCGGCAGCCGGTCCAGCCACGGCCCGAGGCCGAGCGTCTCGAGCAGCGCCAGCAGGCGCGCGTCCGAGACGGCCGGATCGAAGAGCGTGACGTTGTCCCCCAGCGTGGCATCGAAGAGCTGCACGTCCTGCGTCACCAGCCCGATGCGCCCACGCAGTGCTTGCGGATCGACGTGCCGCAGGTCGACGCCACCCAGGCAGACGGCGCCCGCAGTGGGATCGTAGAGCCGAAAGAGGAGCCGCGCGCAGGTGCTCTTGCCGCTCCCGGTGTGGCCGAGCAGCCCCAGCGTCCGGCCCGGCGCCAGCACGAACGAGAGGTCGTGTAGGACGGGCTCTGCCTCGTACGCAAACGTGACGCTCCGGAACTCCACGGAGAGCGGCCCGGCTGGGAGCGCCACCGGCTCGGGCGGCTCTGCCAGCGTCGAGCGCGCGCCGAGCAGCTCGCGGATGCGGGCGATGGCCGCGTCCGCGTGCTGGTACTGCTGGAGCTGCGTGCGGATCGTCTCGATGGGCGAGGCCAGCATGGCGGCGTACGCCAGGACCAGGTAGACCTCCCCAAGGGTGAGCACCTAGGCGCGGTACAGTCCGCCGCCCAGGCCGTAGGCCAGCGCGTCCAGGACGGCAAACGATGCAATGGCCGCCGTCATGACGCTCTGGCTCCACAGCGAGGCGCGGAGGCGCACCGGCCGCCAGGCGCGCAGGTGCGCGAAGAAGCGCCGCAGCACGTACGGCACCGCCCCGCTGGCGCGGAGGTCCTCCGTGGCGCCGAGCACCTCGCCCAGGAAGCCGAAGAACGCGGCGCTGCGCTCGCGGTCCGCC
Source organism: Chloroflexota bacterium (assembly GCA_030447525.1). Lineage (GTDB taxonomy): Bacteria > Chloroflexota > UBA11872 > UBA12225 > UBA12225 > JAUJOR01. Next base: position 73,021 of record JAUJOR010000003.1, read on the forward strand.
TGCCAGTGGGGCGTGCCGCGCCGGCGGACCCAGCCGAGCAGGGCGATGGCGAGGAGCGCAAAGAGCGTGAAGGCGAGGCCAAGGCGTAGGTCGACAAGGGCGACTGCGCCGAGCACCCCGGCGAGGAGCAGTGCGCTGCCGGCCAGCCGCACCACAAAGGACGAGAAGAAGCCGGCCAGCGCCCCCACGTCCCCGTCCACGCGCTCGATCAGCTCGCCGGGCGTGCGCACCTTGTGAAACGTGAGGTCCAGGCGCAACAGGTGCGCCGTCAGGTCGGCCCGCAGCGCGTTCGTCGCCGTCCAGGCGACACGCTCGCTGGCGTACGCCGCGAGGACGTGCGCCCCACCTTGGGCGAGCGACAGGAGCAGGTACAGCAGCGCGGCGCGCAGCAGGGCGGCCTCGGCGGCGCCGGCGCGCGCCAGATCGATGAAGCACCGCACCACCTGCGGCCCGGCCAGCTGGAGACCGATGCTGGCCAGCAGCAGGGTGGCCATGACCAGCGCCGCGCGCCATTGCGGCCGGATGTAGCGGAGGAGGAGCTCGCGCATCGCATCCACAATGGCACCTCATCCCTGACACCTTCTGTCAGTGATTCGTGGTAACCTGGCCCCCAGGGCTGACCATGCGTGCCGACCGCTTGATCGCACTGGCGCTGCTCGTCCAGTCGCGCGGCCGATTGACGGGTCAGGAGATCGCCAGTCGGCTAGAAGTCTCGGTGCGCACGGTCTACCGGGACCTGGACGCGCTCAGCGCCGCCGGCATCCCAGTGGTGGCCGAGTCCGGTCGCGGCGGCGGCATAACGCTGCCCGACGGCTACCGCGTGGACCTGACGGCCCTCAACCAGGACGAGGCGCGCGCCCTCTTCCTGGGCACCTCGCCGGGATCCGTGGGACCGCTGGACGCCCTGGGGGTGGGGCCGGTGCTGGACGCGGCGCTGCGCAAGCTCTCGGCGGCGCTCCCGACGACCACGCGCCACGCCGCCGAGCGCGCCCGCCAGCGTCTGCTGGTGGATCCGGCAGACTGGTGGGAAGCGCCCCCGCCCGCGCCGCCCGCCCTGCGCGCGGTGGCGGAGGCCGTCTGGCGCGAGCAGCGCCTGCGCTTCACCTACGCCCGGTGGGGACCCGGCGCCGAGGCGGCCGGCGTGGCGGGCAAGAGCGCGCAGCGGCTGGTGGACCCCTACGCGCTGGTGGTCAAGCACGGCGCGTGGTACCTCATCGCTGCCCCCGTGCAACACTCGCCTCCCGGCATGCCGAAGCAGCCGACGGACGAGGGACCTCCCGAGGCGCCGGCGCCCGAGCGACCGGCCGTGTTCCGCATCTCCCGCATGCGGGACGTGGCGCTCACGGACGAGCCGAGCGTGCGTGTGGCAGGGTTCGACCTGGTGGCGTTCTGGGCCGAGGCGTGCGTGGAGTTCCGCGCCACGCGCCCCAAGCTGGCGGCCCGGGTGCGCGCCACACCTGAGGTGGCCCGGCGCCTGGCACGCATCTTTGCCGGCGGCGCGCCGCTGCCGGAGCCCGATGACGATGGCCGGTGCACGCTGGCGGTGGATCTGCAGACCGAGGACATCGCCTGCCACGAGCTGCTGGGCCACGGCCCCCAGGTGGAGGTGCTGGAGCCTGCCTCGCTGCGCGACCGGCTGGCAGCCAACCTCCGCGCCGCGGCCGCCCTCTACGGGTGACTCGATGCGACGGCTTCGCCGGCTGACCACCGGCAAGAAGACGCCGCCAGGGTTGCCAAGCGTCGATCGGGTGAGGCGAGCAACAGTCACTGGTACCTTGAGCGCCGTCCGATAGCCCGCGCGACGGCCACCACCGCTCCAGCAGCCACAATGGGGCAACGCATACCGCGCCGGAGGAGCCCGTGGCGAAGAGCGACCAGGGGGAGTTGATTGCGGCGGAACTGACGGTGGCCAGGACACAGGACGGCGTCACGCACAGCGGGGCCGTGTTCCGTCCCGCCGGCTCCGCCAATGGCGGTGGGCCGCAGCCGGTCCCGGTCGTGTGGGTGCGCGGTGGCGGCCAGAACTTCTATTGCCCCTCGTACCTGCGGATCGGCCGGGCGGTGGCGGCGCTGGGCCACCCGTTCCTCAGCGTGAACACGCGGGGCCGCGACATCGCGGCTGGAATAACCCCGCCTTGGTGGACGCCCTCACACGAGGGGGCAAGAGGCTCCGAAAGAAGGGAGTCCGGACCGATGGGAGCGAGGACGAGACCGCCGTATCCGCCGGCGTTCCGTGCTGAGGCCGTGCAGCTGGTGCACGCCAACGGGCGGTCGTTGGGCCAGGTGGCCAAGGACCTGGGGTGCACCACCAGACGCTGCGCCGCTGGGTCAAGCAGGCCGCTCTTGTGAACACCGCCTCCCACTCCTGAGCATCCGAGAGCAGCAGTCGGTCGCTCCCCGCGCGGCGCTCCCTCACACCGAGCGTTGTACCGAACGCGAGCCGGGCCGAGCCGCTGGCGCCGCGCTACCGGCATCACCTTCGGACCGCGCCAGCGACTCCGCTCCGTCCGTAAGCGTGGTTCTGCGCGCTGCTAGCGGTAGCGTCCCGCCTGCATTTCATAGAGCTCGGCGTAGCGCCTACCGAGTGCCACCAGCTCATCGTGCCTCCCCGCTTCGACGATGCGCCCGCCCTCCAACACGAGAATCTGGTCGGCCATCCGCACCGTGGAGAAGCGGTGGCTGATGAGAAGCGCGGTCTTGCCGGCCACCAGCTCGCGGAAGCGGTCGAAGAGCCGGTACTCCGCCTCGGCGAGCTCACCGCCGAGCGCCTCCCGCCCCGCCGCCCCCGCCAGAACCCGCGCCAGGTCCGCCGCAAGATGAGCAACTACCCCCTCAAGCGTCCGCCACCGGCTTCGCCGTCCGCGGCGGGGGCGCCGCTTGCCCGTCTGCGCGGGCCGCCTCCAGCCAGCTCTCGATCGCGTCCTGGGCGTTCCGTCCCGCCTCCTCGTAGGTGCGGCCATGCGTGCGGCAGCCGGGGAGGTCCGGCACGGTCACCACGAAGATCGCGTCGTCCGGATCCCACTCCATCGTCACCGAGTACCGCGCCGGCTGAATTGTTGCCGCCATCTCCCGCTGCTCCCCGTTGCTCCTTGCGGCCCTCGGCCGCGCGCGCCCGCGCGAGCCCCTCCTGCACGTCCCGTTCCTGGTAGCGCTTGGCGTCGTCTCCGTCGCCGCCGCAGGGCGTGAGGCGCTCCGGCAGCAGCGGGTGACTCCACATGGTGTGACTCCCCTTCCCGGCCCGCTCGCTGAAGCCCGCGCGGCGGAGGGCGGCCTTGAGCTCTCGGATCTCCGGCGGCATGCGCCAACACGTCCATGATACGCCCAGGCCCGACGCCCCGGTGGATCGCCTCCCCGGGCGTGGCACGAGCGGCCCGCGTCCCCACGACTCGGCGCGGAGACGGTGAGCGCCTGCAGGTCGTGCGCGGAACTACACCTTGACCGTGCCGGTCACCCCTGACGCATGAACCTGCGGCCGACACCGGCCGACTCCCGGATGGGCGCGTCTCTTTTCACCGCACTGCTCCATGGCCCTACGGGCCACCACCGACGGGGGAAAGCGGCACCACAGGCGCTATTTTCGGAGCACCACGCCTCCCGGATCTTGCGTGCTCCGGCTGGGCTGGCGCGGCCCCTCCGGTTCGGTCGCGCTGGACGCCTCGCATCGCCGAGCTGCGCCAGCACGTGTCGGCGCATGTCCGCCCATGACCATCCCCGTGCAGCGCTCTTCGCCCAGGACGATCGGAATGCGGCGCTCGTTCGGCCGGTGTCGATTCCGGTGACGTCCATTTGTTTAGTGTGTGGAAAGGAGCACCCCATGTCCGCAGCCTCGTCAGCCACCGCATCCGCCGCCTCACGGCTCAAGCCGCACCCCCTTCTCGCCGGTCTCGTCGTCGGCGAATCCCCCCGCTGGCACGACAGCCGCCTCTGGTTCGCCAACTGGGGCGCCCAGGAGATCGTCGCCGTGGACGCCAAGGGCATCAGCGAAGTCGTGGCCCGCGTCCCCACCACCGTCCCCTTCTGCATCGACTGGCTCCCTGACGGCCGCCTGCTCGTCGTCTCTGGCCAGGAGGCCCGCCTCCTGCGCCGCGAACCCGATGGCTCTCTCATCACCCACGCCGATCTGAGCGCTCTCTCGAGCGGCCCCTGGAACGAGATCGTCGTTGATTCCCGCGGCAACGCCTACGTCAACAGCATCTGCTTCCGCTTCGGCGAGGAAGACTTCCGCCCCGGCATCATCGCCCTGGTCACCCCGGAAGGCGCCGTCCGCCAGCTGGCTTCCGATGTCGCCTTCCCCAACGGCATGGTCATCACCCCGGACGGCAAGACGCTCGTCGTCGCCGAGTCCTTCGCCGGCCGCCTCACCGCATTCGACATCGCCCCGGATGGCTCGCTCTCCAACCGCCGCGTCTGGGCCGAGGTCGGCGGCGACGGCATCTGCATGGACGCCGAAGGCGCCATCTGGTGCTCCGTCGTCCACGATGGGAGCCCCGCCGCCCTCCGTGTCCGCGAGGGAGGCGAGGTGCTGGACCGCATCCCCCTCGAGCTCCCCTGCTTCGCCTGCGCCCTCGGCGGCCCGGACGGCACGACCCTCTTCATGCTCGTCGCGGACTGGCAGGGCATAGAGAACATGGACGCCCTCTTCCGCAGCCGCACCGGCCAGCTCCTCGCCGCCACCGCCCCGGCGCCGCGCGCCGGCCGCCCATAGGATAGGAAAGGAAGCAGCCCATGAGGCAGTACCTGCTCACCATCTACCAACCGGATGGCCCTCCCCCACCGCCCGAGCTCCTGGACCCCATCATGCGCGACGTGGACGCCTTCATCCAGGAAGCCAAGGACGCCGGCGCCTGGGTCTTCAATGGCGGGCTGCACCCACCCAGCACCGCCACCGTCGTCCGCCTCCAGGACCCCAGCCACCGCGGGGACGGCGAGCTCCTCATGACCGACGGCCCCTACGCCGAAGGCAAGGAGCACGTCGGCGGCTTCATCATCGTGCGCGCGCCGGACCTCGACGGCGCGCTCGCGTGGGCGTTGAAGCTGGCCCGCGTGCTCCCCCTCCCCATCGAGGTCCGCCCCTTCCAGGACGACGCCGCGAGCTGAGCGTGGGCGTGACTGCGCTCCCCAAGCCGGAGATCGAGCGTGTCTTCCGCGAGGAGTACGGCCGCGTCGTCGCCATTCTCGTCCGCATCTGCGGCGACATCGACCTCGCCGAGGAGGCGGTCCAGGACGCCTTCACGGTTGCCCTCCAGCGGTGGCCCTCCGAGGGACTCCCACCAAGCCCGGGCGGCTGGATCATCACCACCGCCAGGAACCGGCTCATCAACCAACTCCGGCGCGAGGCATCACGCCAGGACCGCCACGCCCAGGCCGCCCTGCTCCAGACGCTGCATCATGGTTCCCCAGAAGCCGAGGAGGGCGCCGTGCGCGACGACCGCCTGCGCTTGATCTTCACCTGCTGCCACCCCGCGCTCTCGCCCGAGGCGCGCGTTGCCCTCACCCTGCGCCTCCTGGGCGGCCTCACCACCGCCGAGATCGCCCGCGCCTTTCTTGTCCCCGAGCCTACCATGGCCCAGCGCCTCGTCCGCGCCAAGGGCAAGATCCGCGATGCCCGCATCCCCTACCGCGTCCCCGCGGACTCGGAGCTCCCCGCCCGCCTGCCCGCCGTCCTCGCCGTCGTCTACCTCATCTTCAACGAGGGCTACGCCGCCAGTTCCGGGGACCGGCTCATCCGCGAAGACCTCTGCGCCGAGGCCATCCGCCTCAGCCGCCTCCTCGCCCAGCTCATGCCGGACGAGCCGGAAGTCCTCGGCCTCCTCGCCCTCATCCTCCTTACGGAAGCCCGCCGCGCCGCGCGCACCGATCCAGACGGCCAGCTCGTCCTCCTCGCCCACCAGGACCGCGCCCGCTGGGAGCGCCCCCTCATCCACGAAGGCCAGTCTCTCGTCCGCCGCTGCCTCCGGCTCAACCGCCCCGGCCCGTACCAGCTCCAGGCCGCCATCAACGCCGTCCACAGCGACGCCCCCACCGCCGGGCAGACAGACTGGCGCCAGATCCTCCAGCTTTACGACCAACTCCTCGCCGTTGCCCCCACGGCCATCGTCGCCCTCAACCGCGCTGTCGCCGTCGCCGAGGTGGAGGGCCCCACCGCCGCCCTGGCCCTCGTAGACGCCCTGGACCTCCACTCCTATCACCTTTTCCACGCCATCCGCGCCGACCTCCTCCGCCGCCTGGGCCGCCGCTCCGAAGCAGCCGAAGCCTACGACGCCGCCATCGCCCTCACCCGCAACGCCGCCGAGTGCGCCCTCCTGCAGCGCAGACGGGACGCGCTCGACGCTACCTAGCCGAGGGTCGGTCATAAATACGCCGCGGCCGCTTGACGGCGGCCGCGGCGTATTTATGAGTTGCTCCGGTGGTTCGCTGGGTGTGAGAACCGGTCAAGCCGCATGCGCGATGACCGGAAGGACTTTGCCCGCCCCGCAACGGAGCATCGATGCCCGTATGCGTGGTTCGTGATCCGGTGCGTGGGAGGCGCCCGGGCATGCTTGGCTTCCCATCAGTGTCCACGCGGTTCGGAGGCCGCTGCCACCGCCGCGGCGGCGCGGGGCATCACCAGCAGGGGCCAGAGGCAGGTGGTCAGCGATAGGCACTTCCCCACCGTATGCGCCCCGAGCAGTCCCAGGCGCTCTCCCAGCAACCCCCCGGCGAGTGCGCTCAGCGGCAGCGCGCCCCAGCCCACGAACCGGATGGTGGCGCTCACCTGCCCCGCGACGGCCACGTCCACGCTCCCGTCGGGCAGCGGCAGCGCCTCTGCGCTCCCCTGCAGGACATCGACGTCCGGCAGCACCGCGCGGAACTGCTCGCGCATGGCCGCCACAGGCTCCACGGTGACGATCCTCGCCCCCGTCCCCAGGAGCTGGCGGGTCAGCTTGCCCGTGCCGGCGCCGACGTCCACCACGCGCGTGCCGGGCGTGATGCGCAGCGCTTCCACCAGCATCGCGACGGCTTCAGGAGCATAGCCGGGCCGGCTCCGCTCGTAAGAGGTGGCAGCAACCTGGTAGCCCTGGGTGGCGGGGTGGACGCCCACCGGGTCATCGTAGCAGCGTCGCCTCCCCACGTGCGCCAGGGCGAGGGAGGCTGTGCCCACGATGCTTCATCGCTCTCTAACAGGAGCGGCCCAGGAGCGCTGCTGGCGCCCCTTGGGGCCGGCGCCTATGATGTGCGCTCGATGGCCGCCGCTGCACGCAGCCTGGCTCCACGCGACGCAGGTGATCCTGGGTACTACGTCCGGCACCTCAGTGCGATCAATGGGCTGGAACAGACGAGGGGCTACAAGCGCCGCACGCTGGAACTGCTCGGGGTCGCCCCTGGGCAGCGCGTCCTGGATGTGGGCTGCGGCGCCGGCGACGAGGTGCGCGCGCTGGCCCGGCTCGTCGGGCTGTCCGGGCAGGCGACCGGGATCGACGCGGGCGAGGCGATGGTCGCCGAGGCCCGGCGCCGCGCCGTCGCCGAAGGGAGCACGGCGCGCTTCGCGACGGCCGACACCGCCCGGCTGCCCTTCCCGGACGCTCGTTTCGACGGCTGCCGGGCCGATCGTGTCCTGCAGCACCTGGCCGATCCGGCGTCAGCGGTGGCGGAGATGGCACGGCTGGTAAGGCCCGGGGGCCGGGTGGTGCTCGCCGAGCCGGACTGGGAGACGTACGTCGTCGACGCGCCCGACCGCGGCCTTACCCGCCGTATCCTGAACGCCCGCTGCGACCGCTTCCCCAGCGGCTGGGTCGGGCGGGGCCTGCCTCGGCTACTCCGCGCCGCCGGGCTCGAGGTGCTCGCCGTGCAGCCCATGACGGCCGTCCACACCCGCCTGGGCGAGGCCGACGCGGTGGGCATCCTGCGCGCCAGCGCGGCCCGCGCCACCGCCGACGATGCGATCTCCGCCGTCGAAGCCGATGCGTGGATCGCGTCCCTGGAGCGGGCCGACCGCGACGGGCACTTTCTCGCCGCCGGCACGCTCTTCATCGCCGCTGCCTGCAGATCCTGAATGGCGGTCGGACGATACGCCCCCACCCCGCGCCTCTGGGGCGGCCAGGTCGCGGCATCTGTGGCCATAGACGCGAAGAAACAGAACCATGCTTCCAGCACGGCAGCGACACGCGATCTTCGTGGCGCAGGCGCTCGACGCCCTCGGCGCCACCTCTGCCTCGTAGCACGTCACCATTGCGGTCCCATGTGAGGGGCGATTCGTCTCCAACGACGCCGTTGCCGGCGGGCCGCCACAGACAACAACCAGGCTTGCCGCCATTCAGGCGTCTTCCGCATGACAATCGAACTGCTTCGGAGAGCCTGGTGTCAGCAGGCTCCCAGAAGGCTTGTTATCAGACTCGGCTGAGGTTGAGAGATGACTCCGTGCACCCACGAGGAAACGTCGCTGAGCGCCAGGAGCAGGTCGCCCGGCCGGCGTGAGAGAACCTGACGCGGGGCTCGCAGTTGATCCACGGCCAGCTGCCGAAGCGCCGCTCAGCGGCTCGGCGGCCTCATCCGCGCCCACGGGGTCGCCACTGGCAGAGCCGGATTCTGGACCCTCTGGTCGGTAGACTCGCGGACGATGTATACCCATCTGGGCAGTGTGACGTTGAAGACTGGCGAGCAGATGGAGCTAGGGGTGGTGCGCTGCCCCGATCCATCCTGGGCGCGGCAGATCAAGCCGTTCCTGAGCCACAAGGGACGCGAGACCAAGGACTTCTTCGACGCGGCCTTCGAGCGGCCAATGGACGGTCTGGAAACGCGCTTCTACGTTGGCACCATCGGCGGGCTGCTGGTGACCAACGTGATGGTCGCCGGGGCGCGCGGCGCGGGCATCCTGGGGCACGTGTACACCGCGCCGGAGCACCGGCGGAAGGGCGCCTATGGCCAGCTGATGCCGGTGCAGATGGCAGACACCCAACGCGCCGGGTTCCGGGCCCTCACGCTGGGCACCGGCTTCGAGACGCATGCGTACCGCATCTACCACGGGAACGGGTTCCGGAGCATCGACGGGACGTCGGGGCGCATGAAGTGGCTGGCGCAGCCAGATGTCGAGGCGCGGTACTTTCGCTCGGGTGCCACTTCCGTCAGACCGGCGCGCTGGGACGACTGGGGACCGCTGAACCTGTTGACCTACCAACCGGTCCAGGCCGGCGAGGAGCTCCCCCGCTCCTGGAGCTTCCGCGTCAAGGGGCAGGGGAGCTTGGAGGGCACCTTTCAAGCCCTGCAGCGGGACATCATGCGCCAGACGCCGATCACGCCCCTGGCGCTGGAGAGCGAGCACGGTGCCACCGTGGGTTGGGCAGTCCTCCAGCCGGACAACGTTGCCTTCGGCGAGGGCTGGCTCCTCGACCTCTACGTGCATCCAGGTTGCGCCGGCGATGCCGGCAAGCTCCTGGACGCCGTGCCGTGGCCGGATCAGGGCCGCGTGGCCGCCTACACCGCCGGTCCGGAGGGGTACCGTACGGCTGCGCTACGCGACTTCGGCTTTCGGCCGATCGCGGAGCTGCCCGACTGGCTCCAGGTGAGCGGGAAGCCGGCGCCGCTGCGAGTGCTAGCGCGGGGGCAGATGCTCCGAGATTGACACGTTAAGGGGCAGCACACTGTAGGACGTGGCGTCCTTGGAGGCACCTCAGCGTACGCGCCCACGGCGCGGCAACAGCACCACCACGAAGCGCGCCTGCCGCATCGAGGCGACGAGAGCGGAGTAGAATCAGGACCGGAGGAGAGACGCCGCGCGGTGACTACACGGAGATGGATGCTCGCCGCATCGCTGCCGGCCGTGCTTGGCACCGCCGCTTGCGACGCGTCCGCCACCGTGCCATCGGCAACGGTTGTGACCGGTCCAGCGACGATCAAGCTCACGACGACGTGGACGTCGGGGATGCGTGGCACGGTGATGAAGGAGCTGATCGGCCAGTTCCAGCAGGCACACCCGCAAGTTACGGTCGAGGAGCAGGTGGTGACGCCGGCCCCCGGCTCAAGCTATGCCGACGCGGTGTTCGTGCAGCTCCCCACCGCCTCGGCCGCGGACGTGATCCAGGGCGACCCCCAGACGATGCCGAGGACCGGCAAGAGCCTTCCGGTGATCAACGACGAGCCGCAGATGGTCTACGGCCAGTCCAGGGCGGTAGACGCGGCGTTCCAGTGGGTCAAGTTCACGGCGAGTAAGGACGTGCAGCTCAAACTTGCCACCACATCCGGGCGCGGTGTGATCCCGTCGCTCAAGAGCGTGGCGAGGAGCGATGCGTGGCTGGGGCAGTACCCGGACCTCAAGAAGGTGACGATCGAAGCATCCGAGAAGGCGGTGACGCTCCCGTTCCACGGCAAGTACCAGCGCTGGCAGACCGCCATTCAAGCGGGCGCCGCGCGGGCATTCCGCGGCGAGCTCTCGGCACGCGAGGCGATGCTCGAAGCGACGCGCGAAGGAGACAAGATCCTCGCTGGCCAGTAGCGGCCTGGAGCCTCCGTCCGCGTACCAGAAGCGAGTCGAGCTGCCAAACGGCAAGCTCAACTCGCAGATCTGGGTCAGGCTTGTCGACGGTTCGGAAGAGCTGGCGGCGCACGGCCCGGCGTCTGCGCCGCAGCACGTCACGCTGCCGGATGGCGGGCACCTGATCGTCTTCCGTACCGATACGCTCAAGGCCCCGCCAAGGCCGCCTAACGGTCACTCCTGGACGGCCGAGGAAGGCTACCCGGCGGCGCGCGAGGGTGGTGGCGCCTCAGTCGGCTACGCTTACCGTGGTGGGGACGGAGCGTGGCGACGCGGGTACGTGGCACGCGCCCGCGAAGTCATCATGCGCGATCGGATGGAGCAGGACGCCTGTACCGGGCGGCTCTACCCCGCCTTTGAGTTTCTTGGTCTGCCGTCGCTCGTCCAAGACGAGCATGGCGTGCCGTGGTGCTTCTGGCGCAATCCGCTCCGCCGCCACACGTACCGCGCCCGCTGGCTCGGGCCGGCCTTCGGCTTCAGCACGCCGGTCGAAGCGACACGCGCCGGGTACGCGCTGACCGAAGAGGTTCCCACCGAGCGCCCGGTCCAGGTGACGCTTGACACGTCGTCCCCAAGGCGTGTCCTATTCGCGGACCTGCTCGTCGTCGCCGAGCTGCGCGGCGTCGAGCTGCGGATGGGCCGGCGCGCGTGCGGGTCAGCGCCGACGGACCGGTATCGTGCGAGCCGATCTCGATGGACGGCGAATCGATGTCTGAGCTGCCGGCGCAGGGGAGCTTCCGGCTTCGCTTCGGCCTACACTCGCACGCGGCGAAGCTCTATTCGTTCCGGTTCGAGCAGTCGTGAGCGTCGCCCTCATCTACGCGCCTGCCCGCGTGCCGCCGTGAAGCTCCACGCCACTCATGGCCAGGTCGAGCGTCGCGAAGCTGTCCACCAGCGACGTGAGGCGCCGCTGGCGCACGAGCTCGCGCAGTCCCATCTCTACCGACCTGCATCTGATACCTGTACGGACGGCGCGCAGCTGCCAGTTTTGGGCGAGCCGCCGGGCATGGGGCCGCGTGGGGACCTTTGTGGACCAGACGACGTTTCGACGACCGCGGGCGGCGGGGTGAAGCGGTGACGTGAACGCCAGTGCAACTGTGGCTCCCGAGTTGCGGCGGATCATCGAGGTCCTGCTCTCGGCGCGCTATGGCATGCCCCTCCGAGTGACCGGGGTAGAGGGGTTTCGGCCGCATCAGGTGTCGCGCTGCACCCTGGCGCCGGTCGCTGGAGATGCTCCAGACGTCCCGCCGACTGTCATCGTCCGAGTCCTGCGAAGCGATCCTGCCCGGTCCGATCCGGCCCGCCTGCTCAACGAGCAGGCGGCTCTCGAGTTCCTGGCCGCGATCGGCAGCGCGGTCGCCCCGCGCTTCATCGTGGGAGATGCCGCGGCGGGAGTCCTCGTCAGCGAGGATCTGGGTTCCCACCCGTCGCTGCTCGACGTCCTGCTCGGCAGTGACGGGGCAGCCGCGCGCGAGGGGCTGATCGCGTTCGCGCGCGCCCTCGGAAGACTGCACGCCGACACGGCCGGGCGCGCGGTGGACTACCAGGCGCGCCGCGTGGCCCTGGGCCCGACCGCCGCCGTCGCCAGCGCTGACCCGGAGGCCGGCGCCTCGGTCGTCCACAGCTGGCAGGGTGTCCGCGCGGCCGTCGACCAGCTGGGGCTCCCCCCTCCCTACGGCGTCGATGACGACGTGGAAGCGGTCGCCGCCGCGCTGGCGGCGCCCGGTGACTACCTGGCGCTGTCCAGCGGAGACCCGTCCGTCGTCAACTGCAAGGTCGTGGGTGGGAGGGTGCGCCTCTTCGACTTCGAGTCGGCGGGCTTCCGGCACGCGCTCATCGACGCCACGGTCCTGCGCTACCCCTACCCCACGGGTGGGCCGGTGTGGCGCCTGCCGCGGGAGGTGGGCGACGCGGCCGAGCGGGCGTACCGCGACGAGCTGGAACTCGCGTGCCCTGGGGCGAGGGACACGCCCGGCTACGAGCGCGCCCTGGCCGCGGCGTGCGCGGCGTGGACCATCCTCAGGCTGGTCCGACTCCAAAGGGTGGAGGCGGGCCCCGACCGCGAGCCGTGGCGCCTCCTGCCCCCCGGGTGGGCGGCGCCGGTGCCCGAGCGCTCGCGCCGGCGCCAGCTGGTCTCGATCATCGAGACGTGCGTCGCGTCTGCGCGACACGCGGGCACACTCGACAGGCTCGCCGCGTGGTGCGTGCGCGTGGCGGGCTCGCTGCGCACGCGCTGGCCAGAAGCGATCGAGGAGGATCCCCTGTACCCTGCGCTTACGACGTAGCGGCCCTGCAGCTCTGCGGCCCCTGTGCCGAGCGGCGGTTGGGGGGGGCAGCCAGTTCCGCCCCGGCGTGGGCGAAGGCGCGCAGGGCCGTGGCGCGCTGCGCACGCGCTCGGCCACAGTATCGTGGCGGGGGTGGCAACGGCTACCTGTACGCGCTGGGTGGCAACGACTGCCTCGTCGTGGAGTGCGCGGCCACGGGCGCGCGTCACAACGTCTCCTTCCGCGGCCCCCAGACGAGTGGCAACGTGCTGCTCCGCCTCGTCCTGCGAGACGGGCTGCACGCCGCCGACTCCCACATGCAGCTGAGCGTCGCCAACCTCGTCGACAGTCCTTCTCTCGACCGGGAGTACCTTGAGGCGGCGTACCGCCCCTACGGCGATATCGAGCACGGGCAGACCATCAGCCAGAGCGTCTTCTGGAACGTCCGCGGCGAACGGCCGTACCGGCACATGCGCCTGCCGGTGGCGGTGATCTCGCAGCAGTTCGGCTGGGGCTACGTCATCGGCACGAGCGGGCCGTGCTCGGGAGTGACCGTGCCGAGCGGGAGCGGCACCGAGCCGGTCGACCATGTGGAGGGGCTTGGCGAGGGTGAGGGGCTGGTCCCCCGATCGCTCTACGAAGACGAGCTCTCCCACCGCCTTGACCGGCTCAGAGGTGCAACGTAGAACACGTAGCTCGCAAACCATGCTTGGGAAGCACGAGTTCACCGGCTTCGTCTACCGATCTGAGGGCGACGCTCCCGTCCCGCAAGCGGGGAGGCGGCGCTCCCCGGCGTGCGCTTCGACCGCGCGAGGCGACTCCACGGGAAGTGGCACTGGGTAGCCTACGACTAACTACACCTTGACCGTGCCGGTCACCCCTGACGCATGAACCTGCGGCCGACACCGGCCGACTCCCGGATGGGCGCGTCTCTTTTCACTGCACTGCTCCATGGCCCTACGGGCCACCACCGACGGGGGGAAAGCGGCACCACAGGCGCTATTTTTGGAGCACCACGCTTACATTCGCTGGCCCAGGCGTGCCAAGGAAGGTGAATGGTTCCGAGAAACTGCGGCTGTTGGTGCGGTCAGGTGGGCGTGGCGCTGCCGCCCGGCCGCTGCGTCGCGCTCGTCCTCTACGGCACACCCTCCACGATCCGCTCGCAGGAACGGCGTGACTCAGAATGCTTGGCGCAATGCGTCCTCCGGCTCGATCCACCACCGGGGCCTACGTGGCGTAACGCGCCCTCCAGGCGCCCCATTCCGGCCGTACACTGGCGCGGGATCGGAGGCGAAGGCGATGGATGCCCCCAAGTGGACCAGCTGGACGATCGGCGTCACCGAGATCGCCAACCGCTTCCATGTGGTCAACAACCTGGCCTCGTGGAACGTCTCGGCGCGCCCGCACTACAACTGCGCTTGGATCGAGGAGACCGGTCCGCTGAGCGCAGCTGAGCGAGAGGCGCTGGACGCAGCTCGCGAGGTCTTCCCGCGGTACGGAGGTGGGCCGAGCGCCGTGTGGGGGGCGTTCATCGCCGCCCAGGACGAGGCTGACGCCTGGGCCCGCGCGGCGCGGCTGGTGACGAGCGAAGATCTCCAGACGCTCCGGCAGGCGATGGCGACGCTCGGGCCGCGGTTCCGCCTGCTGTGGGAGCGCGATCGGCCACGCCTCGAGACCGTCCGGGAGCGGCTGGAGCCGGCGCTGCGCGCGCCGGGGATTGCCGAGGCGGTGGCGAAGCTGGGCCGCTACCTTGCATCCGCAGCTCCGAGTGTACGGATCGAGCTGCTGATGAGCCGGGGCAGCGGCTCCGCCGGCGGGGCCAACGGCGGGCGGATCACGCTGGAGGTGCAGGAGTGCGATGACATGGCCGAGGCGGCCGACGTGGTGGTGCACGAGCTGGGGCACTTCATGGAGCGGGCGCACTTCCTGCCGCGCTACCGGTCGCTTGCCGAGCGGCACCGCCTCCTCGAGCGGCGTGGCGCGCCCGGGTGGGACGCGTTCGTGCTCGTCAAGGAGGCCCTGCACCTGTCCCTGTGCCCCAGCGGGTGCCTCAGCCCGCTGTACGGCGTCCCTATCCGCGACCACGCCGGGGACGCGACCCGGGCGCGCGGGGCCGGCTACCCTCGCCAGGCGGGGCTCCTCGAGCTGACTTCCCTGGTGCTGCCGCTGGTGCGCGAGTATCTGGACCCGGAGCGGCCGGTGGACGACGCCCTGCTCGCGTCCGGTATCGCCGCCTTCGAGGCCAATCCCCACACGCTCGCCTGACGCGGGGCGCGAGGGAGCATCTACCTCCGCCCGCCGGCCAGGCTCTCGCCCGCGATCTTCGGGACCGGCCCAGATCCCCGGCGACGCAATCGGTGAGGCGGCAGGGGGTCGCCGGCGAGATTGGCTTCGCGGGCGCGCTGGGCGGCGAGTCGACGGTACTCGGGACTGAGGCGCTTGAGCGCCTGGTGGGCCTCGTGCTTCACCTGCGGACTCGGGTCGCCGCGCAGGGCGGCCTGGAGCACGTCGCAGGCAAGCTGAAGGTAGGGCGCGTGACCGAGTCGCTGCGCGGCGGCGACGCGCACGTGCGCATCTGGGTCGTGTTCGGCGATGTGCGCCAGCAGGGGCAACACGTCTTGGCCTCGGAGCCCCCCTACGGCAGCGCGCCGCACCAGTGCGCTTGAGTCTTCGAGCGCCGCCTCCCGGAATGCTGCCTGCACCATCGGGTCATCTGCACGATGACCGAGCGCCTGCGCCGCGGTCCAGCGAACGCGCCGGTTGGCGTCACCCCGGAACAGCTGAATCAGCAGCGGCTGCACGTCCAGCTGGAGTGGCTCCGGCTTGCAGCGTTCGCACATCAAGGCGTGGAGCGCGCCGCGCCGGACGTCGGCGTCAGGGTCGTGCAGCGCCACGTGCGTGAGCTGGGGCACGCACGCGTCGGTGGCGTGATGATCGATGAAGCCGAGCGCGGCCCCGCGGATGCGCGCGTCCGGGTCGGACAACGCCTCCAGCGCGACGCGCATGCCGGAGGGGCCGGCGGCGGCCAGCGACTCCATCGCGCGTCGGCGCGCAGACCAGTCGATCGGCCGCTCGATGGCCCGTTGGAGCAGGGTCCGCAATGGCGCCAGCTCGACCGCTTGACGCAAGCGCGTCCAGCTCGGGAAACCATGCTCCCGTGCGATGACCAGCTGCGCCTGGGACAGCGTGAGCGCCCGGGCGGCCTGTGCCGCCGGCCGTTGGGAGGGGGCGGGCGTCCCTGGGAAGCAGCGCTCCAGCCGCGCCTGGGCGGCCGAATCGCCACGCACCACCGCGGCCAGCAGCTCCTTTGCTTGCTTCCTCAGCTGCTCCAGAGATGGCTGCGGCGGCAGCGCGCGGGCGGCCGGCGGCGAGGGCTGAGGTGTAACCGGAACGGGCGGGGGCAACGACGGCGGGGCGAGTGGTGCGGGCTGTGGGCCCACGGGACACCTACCTTTCTTGGTGGCCCAATGTCCGCGTCGCAGGCCGAAAGGAGGTCGGTTGTGGCACGGTAGCCAGAGGCAGCCTTGGGTGGGCTCTGCCCTTCCCGCGGACCGGCGGCGCCCCACGCGCCATACTGATTGTAGAACGTCGGGGCCCCAACCGTGCCCCCGGGGCTTTGCCCAAAAAGTCCGCTGAGACACCAATCGGTGGATTGCGCCCAGGTTAGCGTTGCCGCTGCTGGCGCTGTACTTACGCGCTACTGGCACATGTTGGGCAAAGCCTGCCCCCGGAGGGCGTCGGCTTACCATGTGCGTCGGGTCGACCCGGTAAGTGTCACCGGCACGACAATCCTGGCGAGAGGCGGTGCTTCAGTATTGCGCTAAGCGAGCGGTCAACGTACGCTCCTCAGACCAATACAGACGTACGCTCCTCAGTCCAATACATAAGAGAGAACGATGCTGCTCACCATCGCCACCACCCATCGCCCGGCCACGGACCTGGGATATCTGCTGCACAAGAACCCGGCCCGGGTGCAGTCGTTCCCACTGTCGTTTGGTCGGGCGCACGTCTTCTACCCGGAGGCGACCCCGGAGCGCTGCTCGGCGGCTCTGTTGCTGGACGTGGATCCGGTCGGCCTGGTGCGCGGCCGTGGTGCCGGACCCACCGGGGGCGACGGCGCCTCGCTCGCGCAGTACGTCAACGACCGGCCCTACGTTGCCTCCTCGTTCCTGAGCGTTGCCCTCTCACAGGTCTACGGCAGCGCCCTCTCGGGACGGAGCAAGGAGCGCCCCGAGCTGGTCGAGCAGGAGCTGCCGTTTGAGGCGACGCTGGCCGTGCTCCCCTGCCGAGGCGGCGAGGGGTTCCTGCGCCGCCTGTTCGAGCCACTCGGCTATGGCGTGACGGCGCAGGGCCACCCGCTGGACGAGCAGTTCCCCGCCTGGGGTCAGAGCCGCTACTTTACCGTCACCCTGCGCGCCACCACGCCGCTGCAGCGCCTGCTCACACATCTCTACGTGCTTGTCCCGGTGCTTGATGACGAGAAGCACTACTGGGTGGGAGAGGACGAGGTGCAGAAGCTGCTGCGCCACGGCGCGGGCTGGCTGGCGATGCACCCCCAGCGCGAGCAGATCGCCCGGCGCTACCTGCGCCACCAGTCCCGCCTGACGCGTGCCGCCCTGGCGCGCCTGGTGGAGGAGGACACACCCGATCCGGCTGCGGCCGATGAGGTCCACGCAGGGGAAGAGGCGGCCGTCGAGCGGCCCCTCGGTCTCGACGAGCAGCGGCAGGCGGCGGTCATGGCCGCCCTCCACGCCGCCGGCGCGCGTCGCGTCATCGACCTGGGCTGCGGCGAGGGCAAGCTCGTCCAGGCCCTGCTGAACGACCCCGCCTTCGGCGAGGTGGCGGGGATGGACGTGTCGTCGCGCGCCCTCGCCCTTGCCGAGCAGCGCCTGGATGTCGAGCGCCTGGCAGCGTCGAACGGGCAGCGCCTCCGTCTCTTCCAGGGCACACTCACCTACCGTGACCGGCGCATCGAGGGCTACGATGCCGCCACTGTGGTCGAGGTGATCGAGCACCTCGACCCGGCCCGGCTGCGCGCCTTCGAGCGCGTCCTGTTCGGCGAGGCACGGCCGGCCACCGTCATCGTCACCACGCCAAACGTGGAGTACAACGCCCGCTTCGAGCACCTGCCGGCCGGCCGTTTCCGCCATCACGACCACCAATTCGAGTGGACTCGGGCGGAGTTCGAGGCGTGGGCCCACGACGTGGCGGCGCGCCACAGCTACACCGTGCAGGTCGCGCCGATTGGCCCGCTCGATCCAGAGCTTGGCCCGCCAACACAGATGGGAGTCTTCCGCCGTGGCTGAGCCGGTTGCGCCCGACCCATCGACAGGGGAGGCGCCGCGCGCCGCACGCGAGCCGGTGCGCCTGACCATCCCCGAGCTGTCGCTCGTCGTCCTTATCGGCGCCTCCAGCTCCGGCAAGTCCACCTTCGCGCGCCGGCACTTCCTGCCCACCGAGGTGCTCTCGTCGGACGCCTGCCGCGCGCTGGTCAGCGACGACGAGAACAGCCTGGACGCCACCGGCGACGCCTTCGAGGTGCTGCACGCCATCGCCGCCAAGCGCCTGGCGCGGGGGCGCCTGACGGTGGTGGACGCCACCAACGTGCAGCCCGAGGCGCGGCGACCGCTGGTGGCGCTGGCCCGCGCCCACTACGTGCAGCCGGTGGCGATCGTCTTCGACCTGCCCGAGAAGCTGTGCCAGGAGCGAAGCCGGCAGCGACCCGATCGGGACTTCGGTGCGCACGTGATCCGGCGCCAGGCGATGGCCCTACGCCGCTCGCTCCGCGGCCTGGCCGGCGAAGGCTTCCGGCAGGTGCACGTCCTGCACTCACCGGACGAGGCGGGGACCGCGGTTGTGGAACGGCAGCGCCTACGCTGCAACCGCACCGATCTCGGCGGCCCCTTTGACATCATCGGCGACGTCCATGGCTGCTTCGACGAGCTGGTGACGCTCCTCCAGACGCTCGGCTACGGCGTGGCAATGACCGCCGGCGAGAACGCCCATCCCGGCTTTGACGTGCAGCCGCCGGAAGGGCGCCGCGCCGTCTTCCTCGGGGACCTGGTCGACCGCGGCCCGCGCTCGCCCGACGTGCTGCGGCTGGTGATGCCTATGGCGGCGGCGGGGACGGCCCTTGTCGTGGTAGGCAACCACGACGACAAGCTGCGCCGCAAGCTGGCCGGACGCGACGTGCAGCTGACGCACGGCCTGGCGGAGACGCTGGCGCAGCTCGAGCCCGAGTCCCCCGCCTTTAAGGAGCAGGTCGCCACGTTCATCGACGGCCTGACCAGCCATTACGTACTCGACGGTGGCAGGCTGGTGGTGGCGCACGCCGGCATGAAGGCGGAGATGCAGGGGCGCGCCACCGGCCGCGTACGGGACTTCGCCTTGTACGGCGAGACCACGGGCGAGATCGACGAATTCGGCCTGCCCGTGCGCCTCAATTGGGCCGCCGACTACCGCGACAAGGCCATGGTCGTCTACGGGCACACGCCGGTCCCCGCGGCGCGGTGGGTCAACAACACGATCGACGTCGACACCGGCTGCGTCTTTGGCGGCCGGCTCACCGCCTTGCGCTACCCCGAGAAGGAGCTCGTCTCCGTTCCCGCGGCACGGGTCTACTACGCCCCGGCTCGCCCGCTGGTCTCGACCACAACGCCCGCTGGGTCAGGCGCAGACGCCGGGGCGTCAGAGACGCCGGCGCGCGATCCCCAGCTCCTGGACGCTGGCGACGTGCTGGGCCGTCACGTGGTGGAGACGCGGCTGCACCATTCCGTCACTATCCGCGAGGAGCAGTCGGCGGCGGCGCTGGAGGTGATGAGCCGCTTCGCCGCCGATCCCCGGTGGCTGATCTACCTCCCGCCCACCATGTCGCCCGGCGAGACCAGCCGGCAGCCGGGACTGCTGGAGCACCCGGCGGAGGCGCTCGCCTACTACCGCCGCGAGGGCCTGGCACAGGTAGTCTGCGAGGAGAAGCACATGGGCTCGCGCGCCGTGCTGGTCGTGTGCCGCACGCCGGACGTGGCGCGCAGACGCTTCGGCGTGGAGGTAGACGGTGATGATATCCACGGCGGGACGGCCGCCGGCATCTGCCACACGCGTACCGGCCGCCACTTCTTCGAGGATCGAGCGCTTGAGCGTGCCGTCCTGACGCGCGTGGCCGCTGCGGTGGAACGGGCGGGCCTCTGGGGAGAGCTGGAGACCGACTGGCTCTGTCTGGATGCCGAGCTGATGCCGTGGTCGGTCAAGGCGCAGGCGCTGCTCCAGGAGCAGTACGCTGCGGTCGGCGCGGCCGCGCGGGCGGCCCTCCCCACGGCTCTCGACGCGCTTGCCCAGGCAGCCGCCCGCAGCAACGACGGCGCTGATGGTGGCGCCGCCGCCCTCCTGGCGCGGTATCAGACGCGGCTCGTCGACGCCGAGCGCTTTGTCGCCGCCTACCGGCGCTACTGCTGGCCCGTCCATTCCCTCGCCGACCTCAAGCTGGCACCCTTCCACCTCCTGGCGAGCGAGGGCGCCGTCCACGTTGGCCGAGACCACGTGTGGCACATGGAGACGCTGGCCCGGCTCGCCGCCGTGGATCCGGAGCTCTTCCTGGCCACGCCGTACAAGGTAGTGTCACTCGCCGACGACGCGTCCATGCAGGACGCCATCGCCTGGTGGGAGGCCCTCACCCTGCGTGGCGGCGAAGGCATCGTCGTCAAGCCCCTGGACGTTGTCGCCAGGGGCCGGCGCGGCCTGCTCCAACCGGCCATCAAGTGCCGGGGACGGGAATACCTGCGCATCATCTATGGCCCGGAATACACTGAGCCCGAGCAACTGGAGCGTCTGCGCCAGCGCAGTCTTGCCGCCAAGCGATCGCTCGCGCTGCGCGAGTTCGCGCTCGGTATGGAGGGCCTGCACCGCCTCGTGGAGGGGGCGCCGCTCTACCGCGTCCACGAGTGCGTCTTTGGCGTGCTGGCCCTGGAGAGCGAGCCGGTAGATCCGCGACTTTAGGGTTGGGGCGCCGCCACGTCACGAGGCACTCAGACCTGTTCCTCCCGCCGGCCAGCCTCGTACTGGGCCCGCTGCTCCGGATGGTAGGCCGGCACCGGGACGTCCCACCAGCCCACCTTGTGCGCCCCCGCCTCTGGGAAATCGCGGGCCACCATCACCTCCAGCAGGGCTGGGCCACCGCTGTCCAGGGCCTTGCCGACGGCCGGGGCTATCTGGGCGGGGTCCTCGACTCGCCACCCGGGGATGTCGAACTCGCGGGCGATGTTGGCGAAGTGCGGGGAGTACGGCTGGTCGCGGCGAACGAAGTCCACGGCCACGCTGCGCCCGAAGTTCGCCAGCTGCCCCCCCTTGATCGAACCCCAGCCGTAGTTGTTGAAGACGACGAAGAGGACGGGGAGGTCACGCATGGCGGCGACGGCGAGCTCTTGCATCGTCTGCAAGAAATCGCCGTCGCCGGCCACGGCCACCACCTGGCGGTCGGGCTGGGCCAGCTTGGCGCCGATCGCCGCGGGGACGGTGAAGCCCATGGAAGAGAAGCCACCGCTGGTGAGATGCGTGCGGGGCTCGTAGACGGGGAACTCCTGGCGGATGACCGCCTGGACGATCCCCGCCCCGGTGACGACGATCGCCCGGCGGTCGAGGGCGGCGCGCAACTCTCGCGTCGCCCTCGACTGCGTCATGGGGACGGTGTCGCTCTCACGGCGCTGGCGGCACAGGGCCTCCCACTGGCCCTTCAAGGACTGGATGCGCTGGAAGTACGCCCCGGCGCGGTCGTAGCGGGCAGGTCCCACGTCGCGCGCGGCGGTGAGGAGGTCGGCCAGCCCGGCCTTGGCGTCGGCCACCAGCCCGATCTCTACGGGATAGTTCTTGCCGATCTCGCGCGCCTCGACGTCGAGCTGGATCAAGGCCGTCGGCGGGATGGCGAAGCTGACTCCCTTGCGGAAGGAGCTGGCCGTCCAGTCGGTGAAACGGCAGCCAACGGCGAGGAGGACGTCGGCGTCGGCGGCCAGGGCGTTGCCACTCGTGCTGGCGGTGTCGCCGACGCTCCAGCCGTTGAGGTCATGGTCTTCCGGGATGGCCCCCTTGCCCATCCAGGTGGTGACCACCGGCGCTCCAAGGTACTCCGCCAGGGCCACCAGCTCGGCGGCGGCCTCGGCCAGGATGACCCCCCCACCGGCGACGATCACCGGGCGCTGGGCGGTCATCAGCCGGCGGGCGGCACGCTGCGTGGCAAAGACGTCCGGGCGGGGACGACCGGACGGCAAGTAGGGGGATGGCCCCTGTACCGCCACGTCCGCCGAGTCGGCCTGGACGTCCATCGGCAGGTCAAGGTGCACCGGTCCCGGGCGGCCGGTAACCATCTGGCTCCAGGCCCGCTGCAGGACAAACGGGAGCTGCTCGACGCGGGAGGGTTGCCAGGTCTGCTTCGTGATCGGCTCCGTCACCCGGGGGAAGGACGCCCACTGGACGCGCTCGATCTCCTGGAGCACGGTATGCCCGCGCATGTAGGTGTGGGGGCTGCCGGTGAGGAGCAGCAGGGCCTGGGAATCGACGTAGGCCGTGGCCACGGCCATAACGGTGTTGGCCGCCCCGGGGCCGATAGAGGTAAAGGCGGCCATGGGGCGCCCGCAGGCGCGGTAGTAGCCGTCCGCCAGGTGCACGGCCGCCTGCTCGTGCATCACCTGGACAGGTTCCAGCCGATCAGCGTAGTCCACCAAAGCATCCAGCACCGTCCAGATCCCGTGCCCGGGGATTCCGGCGGCGTACGGCACCCCCGCTTTGACCAGGAACTCGGCGATGATCTGGGCGCCGCTGAGGTTCATAGCGCTCCCCCCTTACGCCCCCGTAGGGGCCTCTCCTTGCCTCTTGTCTCGGCCGGGCAGAGGTGGCGAGCCCCTGCGCTCATCATGACCTACCTACCGTACCGACCGGAGCCGGAATCTCTCGCCGTCGTCCTGGGGCGGCCAGGCCGCTGGAAGGCAGCAGCGGGCCGAAGCGCTGGGCGAAGAGGGTGGTCAGCCGCCCGGCGACCTCCTCGATGGCCACCGCCTGCCCCAGGAGCCGGGCCAGGGAGGTCACGCCCAGGCCATGCAGGCCACAGGGGACGATCCACTCGAACCAGCGCAGATCGGGATCGACGTTGAGGGCGAAGCCGTGGTAGCTGACCCAGCCCCGGGCCACCTTGATGCCGATGGCCGCCAGCTTCTCGTCCCCTACCCAGACGCCGGGCATCCCCGGCGCCCGCCGCGCCGCGATCCCATAGCTCGCGGCCACCTGGATGACCAGCTCCTCCAGGGCGAACACGTAGGCGTGGAGGTCGCGGCCCACACGATGAAGGTCGAGGATAGGGTAGCCGGTCAGCTGGCCGGGACCGTGCCAGGTGACGTCTCCCCCGCGATCGATCCAGCATACCTCGGCGCCCAGGGCCCGCAGCTCCGCCTCGCTGCCTAGGAGATGACCGGGATCCGTGCGCCGGCCCATGGTGTACACCGGCCGGTGCTCCACAAATGCGAGCGCCTCCGACGACTCACCTCGGGCCACGGCGCCGGCCCGCTGGCGCTGCCATTCCCAGATGGCCTGGTAGGGTTGAGCGGGGAGCCACAGGCGCTCGATGGCTGGACGCGCCGAGCCAGGCTGCAACGCCCCGGCCGTGGAGAGGGGGCCGGCCATGCCGGGCGCCGTCGTGGGGGCCACCCGGAGAGTCCCGGCTAGCCGGCGGCGCCCACGGGCTGCGCCGCCTGCGCGTGGGCGTGGTAGGAGCTACGCACCAGGGGGCCGGACTCGACGTGGCGAAAGCCCAGCTCCAGCCCCGCGGCCTTGAGCGTGGCGAACTCCTCGGGGGGCACGAAGCGCTCCACCGGGAGGTGCGTCAGGCTGGGGCGGAGGTACTGCCCTAGAGTCAAGATGTCCACGCCGGCGGCGCGCAGGTCGCGCATCGTCTGCACTATCTCGTCCCACTCCTCCCCAACGCCGAGCATCATCCCGCTCTTCGTCCGCAGCGTGGGGTTGTGCTCCTTGGCCCGGCGCAGCACCCACAGCGAGCGCTCGTACCGTGCCTTGGCCCGTACCTGGCGCTGCAGGCGCTCTACCGTCTCCATGTTGTGATTGAGGATCTCCGGACCGGCGGCCACGATCTCCCGCAAGCCCTCGTCCGACCCTTGCAGGTCCGGGATGAGCACCTCCACGGTGCAGTCCGGCACCTCCCCCCGGATGGCCCTGATGGTGTCGGCGAAGACGCAGGCCCCGCCGTCGGTGAGGTCGTCACGGGCGACGGAGGTCACCACCACGTGGCGCAGCCGGAGGTGCTTGACCGCCTCGGCCACACGGCCGGGCTCTTCCAGGTCCAGCTCCGTCGGGCGCCCGGTGGTCACGGCGCAGAAGCGACAGGCCCGCGTGCAGATGCGTCCCAGGATGAGGAAGGTGGCCGTCCGATTCTCCCAGCACTCGTAGATGTTGGGGCAATGGGCCTCCTCACAGATCGTGTGCAGGCTGAGGTCCTGCGTTAGCCCCTTCAGGTCGAGGTAGTTGGGCCCCATGGCCGCCCGCACCTTGAGCCAGTTGGGCTTCTTTTCGATGGGGATCTGGCTGGGGCGCCGGTGGAGCCGGACGGACTCTACCGGGATTATGGTCTGGGCCATCTCTCTGTCTGCATCATAGCAGGCCCCCCCATCTGCCGGTGCCCGGCGGGGCACCAGAGCCTCGATGCTCAAGAGAGGGAATCCTCGGGGGTCATAGCCTCGAGGCGGCCCTTCAGCCCCTGCAGAAAGCGCCCCACCGGCAGCCCATCGCAGACGCGATGATCAAAGCTGAGGCAGAGGTTGAGGCGGGGGCGCACGGCGATGGCGTCGTCCGGCAAAACGACCACCCGCTTCACGATGGCCTCCATGGTCAAGATGGCCGCCTGGGGCTGGTTGATGATGGGCATGGAGAGCACGGAGCCCAGGGCGCCGGTATTGTTGAGCGTGAAGGTGCCCTCCCGGACGTCGTCCGGCGTCAGCTGCCCCTTTCTCGCTCGCGTGACCAGGTCGTCCAGGGCACGGGCCAGCCCGGCGACGCTCCTGGAATCGGCGTCGCGGATGACCGGGACGACGAGGCCGTCCTCCAGAGCGATGGCCACGCCGAGGTGGATGCGCTTCTTGAGTATCACCTGCCCATCGCGCCAGGTGCTGTTCAGGATGGGATGCTCCCGTAACGTCTCCACTACCGCCTTGGCGACGAAGGGGAGATACGTCAGGTCGAAGCCTTCCCGGGCGCGGAACGGGGCGCGCACCGCCTCGCGCCACTTGACCAGGCCATTGACGTCGGCCTCGACGTAGGTCCAGGCGTGGGGCGCCGTCGTCACGCTGCGCACCATGTGCTCGGCAATGGCGCGACGCACCGCAGTCAAGGGCAGCGGCTCCTCGTCCGTTCCCGCGGCGGGCGGCCCTTCCCCCGGCCGGTGAGGCGCTCCGTCGACTTCAGGGGGCCGGCGTGGCTGGAGCGGCCCGCTCGGGGCGGACGCCGCAAGGGGGGCGCCCGGAGGGTCCGGGGCCACTCCCAGGCGAGTCTGGCCCGGGCGCGCCTGTCCCGGGCGCGTCTGCCCAGAGTGCGCCTGCCCAGAGTGCGCTTGCCCAGAGTGCGCCTGTGCAGAGCGCGTCTGGATGTGGGCCAGCAGGTCCTCTTTGCGCACCCGCCCGTCGGCGCCGGTGCCCTGGATAGCGCTCACCTCCACGCCGTGCTCCCGGGCCAGGCGCCGCACCAGGGGTGAGGATCGGTGGGGCCGCGTCTCCGGGCGCGCCGGGGCCCCGGGCTCGCTCCCCTGGCTTGAGGCAGGGAGGGAAGCCGGGGAGGTGGGCTCGATGACGGCCATCTCCGCCCCCACTCTGACCGTCTGTCCCTCCGGCACGCTGATGCGCGCCACCACGCCGGCGGCGGGGGACGGCAGCTCGCTGTTCACCTTGTCCGTGATCACCTCCACCAGGGGCTCGTACGCCTCGACGCGCTCCCCCTCGCGCTTGAGCCAGCGGGTGACGGTACCCTCGACGACGCTCTCGCCCAGCCTGGGCATGGTGACGCTGACCATGAGGTAGACAGTGTAGTACGCCCCCAGTGGCCGGGCTAGCGGCCGGCGGACGCGGCCGTTCCCCGAGCGTTGGGGCGGACGCTACAATCCGGGACGGTATGGCCAGGGGGGTCGCCGCACGGACGGAGCGGTTTACCGAGTCGGTTATCCGCGAGATGACGCGACTGATCATGGTGCACCACCCCACGGACGGCATCAACCTGGCCCAGGGCTTTCCAGATTTTGCCGCCCCGCAGGTGCTCAAGGACGCCGCCTGCCAGGCCATCCAGGACGACCTCAACCAGTACGCCGTGACCTGGGGCGCGCCGGAGGTACGGCAGGCCATCGCCCGCAAGTACGCCCGCTTCTATGACCTTGCCGTCGACCCGGAGCGAGAGGTCACCGTCTGCTGCGGGGCGACGGAGTCGATGCTGGCCACCCTCCTGGCGACGACGAATCCCGGTGACGAGGTGATCATCCTCACCCCCTACTACGAGAACTACTGGCCGGATAGCGTCCTGGCTGGGGCCACGCCCCGATTCGTCCCCCTGTGTGAGCCACCCCTGACCTGCGATGAGTGGGCTAGCGGGACGGCAACCGGCCGGCGCCCCCCTGCCCCGGGCCCGGTGACGGAATGCGGTGCCCCGCCGGCCGGTGCGGGGAGTCGAGGCCCCGAAGGGGGGCCGTCCGGTCAGCCCTGGGCGCTCGACCTGGACGCCCTGGCCGGCGCCTTTAACGAGCGCACGGCGGCGATCATTATCAATACCCCCAATAACCCCACGGGCAAGGTCTTTTCCCGCGCCGAGATGGGTGCCATTGCCGACCTGTGCCAGCGCTGGGACACCCTGGCGATTACGGACGAGATCTACGAGCACATCGTCTACCACGGCGAGCACGTGGTGATGGCCACCCTGCCGGGGATGCGGGAGCGGACGGTGACCATCAGCGGGATCAGCAAGAGCTACAGCGTCACCGGGTGGCGCGTCGGCTGGGCCATCGCTCCCGAGCGCATCAGCAACGCCATCCGCAAGGTACATGACTTCCTGACGGTGGGGGCGGCCGCACCCCTGCAGGCGGCGGCGGCCGTCGCCCTCGGTCTCCCGGATGATTATTACCGTCACCTGGTGGCCGACTACACCCACAAGCGACAGCTCTTGCTCCATGGCCTGGCCCGGGCCGGCTTCAGCTTCGCCCCGCCGGAGGGGGCCTACTACGTCATGGCCGACATCACCCCGTTCGGCTTTGCCGACGACGTCGCCTTTGCCCGGCACCTGGTGGAGGCCCTCGGCGTGGCGGTCGTCCCTGGTACGTCTTTCTACCCCCATGGGGCGGGGGGACAGAACCGGGTGCGCTTCAGCTTCCCCAAGAAGCATGAGACGCTACGCCGGGCGGGGGAGCGGCTGGCCCGCCTGCCCCGGCCGTAACCAACCGCCTTCACCGGCCCCCGCGGCCCGAGCCGGAGGGCCGGGGCGCGCGTCGTATCATTAGATTATGCGTCTCACGGATCGGCTGGGCAGGCCATTGCGAGATCTGCGCATCTCGGTGACCGACCGCTGCAACTTCCGCTGCGTCTACTGCATGCCTAAGGAGATCTTCGGGCCTGGCTTCCAGTTCATGCCCCGGTCGGAGCTGCTGACGTTCGAGGAGATCACCCGCCTGGCCCGTATTTTCGTCGCCCATGGGGTGGAGAAGATCCGCCTCACCGGGGGCGAGCCCCTGCTGCGGCGGCAGATCGAGGTGCTGGTGGCCATGCTGGCCGCCCTCCCCGGTTTGGACGACCTGACGCTGACGACCAACGGCTCGCTCCTGACCCCGGAGAAGGCCCTGGCCCTGCGAGACGCCGGCCTGCGGCGCATCACCATCAGCCTCGACTCCCTGGACGATACCGTGTTCAAGTCCATGAACGAGGTGGGCGTCTCGGTAGAGACAATCCTGGGGGCGATCGACGCGGCGGCGGCCGCCGGGCTGCACCCGATCAAGATCGACATGGTGGTGAAGCGGGGCCTCAACGAAGCAAGCATTGTCCCCATGGCCGGGCGCTTCCGAGACAGCGGGCATATCCTGCGCTTCATCGAGTACATGGACGTCGGCAACTCCAACGGCTGGCGCATGGAGGACGTCGTCTCGGCCGGGGAGATCGTGCGCGCCATCGATCGGGTGTGGCCCCTGGAGCCGGTAGAGGCCAACTACGTTGGCGAGGTGGCCGAGCGCTGGCGCTACCGTGACGGCAGGGGGGAGATCGGGGTCATCGCCTCCGTGACGCAGCCCTTCTGTGGGACGTGCACCCGCGCCCGGCTGTCTGCGGATGGCCGGCTCTTCACCTGCCTCTTCTCCGGGACGGGCTACGATCTGCGGCACCTGCTCCGCGGTGGAGAGGGTGCCGTCGAGGGCGTCAGTGTCCCCACCGGCGGGGCCACTGATGATGAGATCGCGGCCGCCGTGGCCGGCGTGTGGGGCCGGCGCGCCGACCGCTACTCGGAGATCCGCACCTCAAATACCCCCGCCGTCGGGACACGACGCAAAGTGGAGATGTCCGCCATCGGGGGCTAACCCTTGCCGGAGGCAATGAGGCGGGGGCTGTATCGCCCGGGCCGGGTGGCCCCGCCGTCCTGCCCCTGCGGGATCATAGGACGGAGGGAGAGAGAGGCATCATGCCCGAGCTTCGTAGCCAGCGACTGCGCCGCAGCAACCACCAGGGGGATGCCCTGCGCCTGGGGATGAACTGGACGGAGGAAGACCTGGGCAAGCCCCAGATCCTCGTCGAGAGCGCCTACGGCATGGGCCACCCTGGAACGTTCCACTTCCGCCCCTTGATCGAGGAGGTGTCCAACGGGGTATTCGAGGCCGGGGGCAAGCCGGGCGTCTTCTACACCTCGGATATCTGTGACGGTATCGCCCAGGCCCACGCCGGGATGAGCTACTCCCTGGTCTCCCGCGATGTGCAGGCGGCGATGATCGAGATCCACGCCCTCGGCCACCCCCATGACGGCATCGTCCTGATCTCCGGGAACGATAAGTCGGTGCCGGCGCACCTGATTGCCATCGCCCGCTGCGACCTCCCGGCCATCCACGTCCCCGGGGGGACGCAGCTCAACGCCCCCAACTACAGCACCTCCGACCTCCTGTGGGGCATGGGGGCGGCCGTAGAGCGCGGCGAGCTGCCCCATGCCGAACTGGAAAAGCACCAGAAAGGGGCCTGCCCCACCTGCGGCGCCTGCCAGTTCATGGGCAGCGCCAGCACCGGCCAGGTGCTCTCCGAGGCCCTGGGCCTGGCCCTGCCGGGGAGCGCCCTGATCCCCTCCCCTCTGACGCGGCACATGCGCGTCGCCCGGGCCGCCGGCAAGCAGATCCTGGAGCTGGTGGCCGGGGACATCCGCCCCAGCAAGATCCTTACCCGCGAGGCGTTCGAGAACGCCATCACCCTGCATGCCGCCGTCGGCGGGTCGACAAACAGTCTGCTGCACCTCCCAGCCATCGCCCGCGAGGTGGGCGTGGACATCACCATAGACGACTTCGACCGCATCCACCGGCGCGTCCCCGTCCTGGCCAACGCCAAGACCACCGGGCGCTACCCGGTGGAGTACCTCTGGTACGCCGGGGGCGTCCCGGCGGTGATGCTCCAGGTGCAAGACCTCCTGCACCTGGACTGCCTGACCGTGACCGGGCAGACCCTGGGGGAAAACCTGGCCCAGATCGAGCGCGGCACGTTCTTCTTCGAGACGCGTGGCTTTCTGGCCAACGTCAAGGTGGAGGTGGAGGAGATCATCCGGCCGCGGCGCGACCCCTTCGGTCCCGAGGGGGGCGTCGCCGTGCTGCGGGGCAACCTGGCTCCCGGCGGTGCGGTGATCAAGCACTTTTCGGTGCCGCCGGAAATGCACGTGCACGTCGGCCCGGCCCGCGTCTTCGACACCGAAGACCGAGCGGTAGAGGCGCTGATCAATCGAGACGTCAAGCCGGGAGACGTGGTGGTCATCCGCTACGAAGGGCCGCGGGCCAACGGCATGCCGGAGATGTATTACGCCACGGCGATCATCGCCGCCAGCAAGGAACTGAGCGCCACCTGCGCCGTGGTCACCGATGGGCGCTACTCCGGAGCCGCCAAGGGCCCCGCCGTCGGCCACGTCACACCAGAAGCCCTGGACGGTGGACCTATCGCCCTGCTGGAGGACGGCGACCTGATCGAGATCAACGTCCCGCAGCGCCGGCTGGCCGTGGTGGGGACGGCCGCCGGGCCGCTGGATTCCTCGGCGGTGGACAGCCTGCTGGCCGAGCGCCGGTCGCGCTGGACGCGCCCCAAGGCCCGCCACGAGCGGGGCATCCTGTCCCTCTACGGGCGCGTCGCCGCCAGCCCGGCCGAGGGGGCCTATCTGGCCTGAGTCTCTGTCGGCATGTTTGCGCGGTGGCCCCTTCGATGCACTACCGCTCCTCAGCGCACCAGCCTACCGGCCGGCACAGAGAGCCCCTGTTTGGGGCGGACTTAGCCCTCTACCTATCTCGCATCGGCACAACCTCGGTACAGTATGAACGTGGAAGCAGCGGCCTACATCCCGGTGGCTAAGGTCGCCGACATCAAGCCGGGGCAAATCAAGGCCCTGCGGGCACGCGGTGGCTACGAGCTGGCCATCGCCAACGTCGACGGGCGCTTCTATGCCTTCGACGCCTACTGCCCACATCAGCGCTGGCCCTTGAAATGGGGGGCCATCGAGGGGGACGGGACGCTGACTTGCTCCCTGCACCTCTGGAGATTTGACCTGGAGACGGGCAACGCCGTCGACCCCCCTCTGGCGGACTGCCTGCAGACCTACCCGGTGCGGGTGGAGGGTAACGTCATCCACGTCGGCGTCTACCGGCGATGAGCCAGATGCCGGCAGAAGCAAGGGGGATCGACGCCTTCCTCACCGGCTATATCGTGCGCCCGGGGCTGTGCTTGAACTACGACGTCACCGAGCGCATCCGCCTCGGGGGCACGGACGAGGCCTGCGCCGGGCGAATATGTCCGCAGCGCCGCCTGTGCCTGTCTCGAACGCTGCGGCGCCACCTGGACGACGTGCCGGGGAATCCCCCGCTGCGCTGGGTGTTCGAGGAAGCGTTATCGGAGATGGGCAACGGCCCCTAAATGTATCTCTGAAGGACTGCCCTATAGGTGGAGCGGCGCCTAGAGCAAGGGGATGACGCCGGCGAGGAGGGCGGCCATCGCGGCGGCGCTTTTCTGGGAGGCGTCCACCACCGTCTCGTGGGTCAGCACCTCCGGCTGATCGGCCAGGGCCAGGTTGGCGATCAGGCTGATCCCTAACAGGCGCATGCCGGCATGCCGGGCGGCCACGGCCTCGGGGCACGTGCTCATCCCCACGGCATCGGCCCCGGCGGCACGCAGGAAGCGCAGCTCGGCGCTGGTCTCGTAACTCGGCCCGGACACCATCACGTAGACGCCTTCCCGGAGGGCGAAGGACAGCCCCGCGGCCACCCCGTGAGCGATGTGGCGCAACGCAGGGTCGTAGGCCCCCACCATCGCCGGGAAGCGCGGGCCCAGGCGCTCGTCGTTCGCCCCCCGCAAGGGGTGGACGCCAGCCATGCCGGGGAGAAAGATGTGGTCGCGGATCAACATCAAGTCTCCGGGGTGAAACTCCGGGTTGAGACCGCCGCTGGCGTTGGTCAGGATGAGCGTCTGTACACCCAGCGCCCGTAGGAGGCGCACGCCGAACGTGACCTCGCCCATGCCATACCCTTCGTAGAAGTGCGCCCGCCCCTGGAGCGCGGCGCAGGGCGTACCGGCAACGGTGCCAATGACCAAGCGCCCGGCGTGCCCCGGCACCGTCGCCGGCGGCATCCCCGGAATGGCGTCATAGGGGAACGACGTCCCCTCCGTCAGGGCCCCGGCGAGCGCGCCGAGACCCGAGCCGAGGACAACGCCGACCCGCGGCCGTCGGACGTCCCTGGCCCGGATAGCTCGAACAGCGTCTTCCACGATGGTGTAGCTAGAGCGCTCGCATCAGCGTACGGAAGGCTGCACATGAGCCTTGATACGGCACTAAGGCAAGCCCAGCGGGGGCGCCTGCCGGTACATCTGCGTGGTGGAGATGTTGGCATGCCCCAGCCTCTGTTGCACCTCCCGCAGCAGGGCCCCCTGCTCCAGGAGGTGCGCCGCGAAGGAGTGGCGCAGGGTGTGGGGCGTCAGCGGGCCGGTGATGCCGGCCACGGCGGCGTAGGACTTCATCACCAGCCAGAAGCCCTGGCGGGTCAGCCGGTCGCCCCGATGGTTGAGGAAGAGGGCCTGGACGTCCCGGCCACGGGCCAGCACCTCTCGCGCCGTCGCCTGGTAGGTGGCTACTACCTCGGCGGCGGCTTCGTCGATGGACAGGACGCGCTGCCGGCCCCCGCGCCCGACGCAGCGCACCGTTCGAGCCTCCGGGTCGACGTCGGCCAGGTCGAGCATGACCAGCTCTGAGACGCGCATTCCCGTGGCGTAGAGCAAGGCGAACATGGCGCGGTCGCGGACGCCCTCCGGCGTCTGGCGGCTCCCCGGGGCAGCGAGGAGGGCGACGATCTCCGCCTGGCTCATCGTCTTGGGCCTGGAACGCCCCACGCGGGGAGAGCCGATCCGCGCCGCCGGGTTGATGGGCAGCTGGCCAGTGCGATGGAGGTGGGCGAAAAAGGCCCGCACCGCCGCCAGCTTCCGGGCCAGGGACGCCGGGGCGTACTCCTGCTCCTTGAGCGAGACGATGAAGTCGAGCACCGTGGTCGGCTCCACCTCCCAGCCCTCGATCCCCCGAGAGTCCAGGAAGACGCGCAGCTGGCGCAGATCGTTGCGGTAGGCGGCGAGGGTATTGGCGCTGCTCCCCTTCTCCGCCCCCCTGGCGGCGAGAAAGGCATCAATCGCCTTCCAACGGGCTTCCGGCGCGCCGGGCGCGCCGGGCAGGTCCTGGGCATCTTGGGGACCATAGGACGCCGGCGTCTGGGGCTCGCGCACCTGGCCGGCGGGTTCGTCTTGCGGAACGGCTCGCGCCCTGTGTCCAGGCGCTGCCTTCCGCTCCAGAGCCTCTGCCAGCGTGACCATTAGCTGCTTTACCTCCCGAACGTGCGGGCGTCCACGTGGCCCCTGCGCCAGTGTCCGGCACGTCCCTCGCCCTCAGCGTCCGGACACGGTCCCCCCGCTCCCGTTTGGGGTGCAGGACCGCCCCTCTGGAACCTCCTAACGGGCTGACCACGGGCCGGTTCCAGATTGCAAGAACCCTCTCCCCCACGGCCCCACGCCGGCGCCACCGGTCGGGCGCCGGCCGGACGCCACCTGTGCCCCTGGAGTGCGGGCAGCAGAGGGCGATACGGCGTGGTCAGCGTGCGCTGATCAGGGTGCGTACGACCTCGGTGATCTTGACCAGGTCGCGGACAGCAATGTGCTCGTCGACGCTGTGCGGGTTGGCGTAGCCGAGGCCCAGGTTGACGGCCTCGATCCCGGCGGCGTTCAAGATGTTGGCGTCGCTCCCGCCCCCGGTCGGCTGCAGGCTGGGCTGGAGACCACAGGCCAGGATGGCCCCGCTCACTTCCTGGACGAGGGGGGAGCCCTCCGGGACGTTGATGGCGCCGTAGGAGCGAGTGACGGTGACCTCGGCCCGGGCCCCCATCCGCTCGGCCGAGGTACGCAGCAAGCTCACCATATGCCCCGTCTGCCGGGCCAGCTTCTGCTCGTCACGGCTGCGGGCCTCACCCTGGAGGGAGACCCGGTCGGGGACGACGTTGGAGGCCGTGCCCCCGGCGATAACGCCGAAGTTGGCCGTCGTCTCGGCGTCGATGCGCCCCAGGCGCATTGGAGCCAGGGCCTGGGCCACGGCCTGCAGGGCGTTGATCCCTTGCTCCGGGGCAATCCCGGCGTGGGCCGCCTTGCCTGAGACTACGGCGTGGATCGCGTCCGACGCCGGGGCCCGGTTGATGATCGTCCCCACCGGGCCGTTGCTGTCCAGCACCACCGCGCGGCGGGCGCGCAGGGAGGACGTATCCAGCCCCTTGGCGCCAGTCAGTCCCGTCTCCTCCTGCACGGTGAAGGCCAGCTCTATCGGCCGGCACTCCAGGCCGGCGTCGGCAACGGCGCGCAGGGCCTCTACTATGGCCGTGATACCGGCCTTGTCGTCGGCTCCCAGGATGGTACTGCCGTCTGAACGGACGACCCCGCCGCAGACGCAGGGCTGTACGCCGCAGCCGGGCTGCACGGTATCCATGTGGGCGCTGAGGAGGAGGGGCCGGCCGGCCGGTCCGGGGACGGTCTGAGGCGCGACCTCGCCCCCCCGGCGACTCGACGTCACGTCCCCGCCGGAACGACGGGCGAGAAGATTGCCGGTGGCATCACGCCAGGTCTCGCACCCCAGCCGACGCAACAGCGGATCCAGGAAATCGGCCACGGCGCCCTCCTGGCCGGAGGGGCTGTCGATGCGCACCAGGCTCAGGAACGTCTCCAGCACCACCTGCTCGTCGATCTCCGGCCACGTCGCCGCCATTGCCATTTCCTCTTCAACGCCCCACCGCGCACTACGTCCGTACCCGCCTCCGACCCTGGCGCGCCGGGTGCTGGCCCTGGTCTCTCGCCGGTGGCTCTAGCCTCTAAGGGTAGCGAACGGGCATCATAGGCCCGTGCTGATCGGGATCAACGCCCAAAAACTGTTCATTACCCAGGATTACCGCAACGCCGGAATCTCGCGCTATATCGGCCAGCTGGTGCGACACCTCCCCGGCGTGCCCGGGCCAGAGCGTTACCGGCTCTATACCAACCAGCACATTCGCCGCTGGCCGGGGGTGGAGGGGCCCCGCTTGAGCGTCGTCTCCACGCCCTTGCCGACGACCCAACCGGTGCTGCGCATCCTCTGGGAGCAGACGGTGCTCCCCATCCTGGCCCTGCGGGACGGCGTCGACCTCCTCCATTGCCCGCTCAACGTCCGGCCGGTGGCCTGCCGGACGCCGGTGGTGCTGACCATCCACGACCTGACGTTCGTGCAGTTCCCGGACCGATTTCATCCGTTGAAACAGCGATACCTCACCAGCCTCACCCGCTACTCCGCCCGACGGGCAGAGCGTATCCTGGCCGACTCCGGCGCGACGAAGCGTGATGTGGAAGCGATTTTTCAGATCCCGCCCTCTCGTGTGGACGTCGTCTATCCGGCCGTGGACCCGGACTTCCGGCCGTATGCCGGGGCGGATGCCACCGATAAGGACGCCGTGGCGGCGTTTCGGCGCCGCCGGGGGCTCCCGGATCGGTTTGTGCTCTACCTGGGCACGCTGGAGCCGCGCAAGAACGTGGACAAGCTGGTAGAGGCGTACGCCGCTGTGGTCGAGCGCGGCCTGCCTCACGGCCTCGTCCTCGCCGGGGGGAAGGGATGGAACTACCAGGCCATCTTCCGGGCCATAGAGCGGCATGGCCTGGGGGATCGAGTGGTCGTTCCCGGCTACGTCGACCGGGCGGAGCAGCCCCTCTGGTACAATGCAGCAGAACTGTTTGTATACCCATCGCAATACGAGGGGTTCGGCCTTCCGGCCCTGGAAGCGATGGCCTGCGGCGTGCCGGTGGTCACCTCCAATACCTCGTCGCTACCGGAAGTGGTCGGCAACGCCGGCGCCACCGTCGATCCTACCGACGTCGCGGCGCTCTCAGAGACGATGCTGGCCATACTACAAGATCAGAGCCGGGCGGGGGCCATGCGCCAGGCCGGGCGCCGGCAGGCGGCGGAATTCACCTGGCAAAGGACTGCCCAGGCCTGCGTCGCTGCCTACCGCCGGGCCGCTGCGCCGGCATCCAGGGGGCATGGGGGCGAGGCGGGACGGCGTCACCTGGGGCACGTCCACCGCTCAGCTGCGGGACGCTTCCATCCGGCACCGCCCGCTCAAGGGCCGGTTGACAGCGGGCGAGACGGACCAAGGCAGGTGGCCGGGTGACACCCGGCGTCACGTCGCCTGTCCCGGCGCCGGCCGGCGTTTCCCCGGCGGCCGGCGCTCTCAAGAGCGAGCCCCCCCACCCCGACGACCGCCGGCGCGCCCGCGCTCAGGCCCGGCGACGCAGCCGCCTGGCCTACGTCATCGCCGACACCATCTTGATTCACGTCGGCTTCGTGGTGGCCTTCTGGCTGCGTTACGAGCTGCGCCTCATTCCGGCGGACACCGGCGAGTTCTTCGATGCCCAGTTCAGCGCCTACTACCTGGCTGAGACCCTGCTGGTGGGCGTGGCCCTGACGGTGTTCGCCCGGCGCGGGCTGTACCGCCTGAAACGGACGACCCAGTGGCTAGACGAGGTGGGCACCATCGTCGCCGGGACGACTCTGGCGGTGGCCGTCCTGGTGATGGTCTTTTACCTGTTCCGTCCGGGAGTCACGTCGCGGGCGTTGCTGTTTTACGCCTGGATAGCCATCGTCATCCTGCTCAGCGCGATGCGCCTGGCGGTGCGTTGGGTCATCGCCAGCCGTCGCCGCCGGGGGATCGGCGTGGCGCGCGTCCTGGTGGTCGGGGCGGGGCACATCGGCAAGATGGTCATGCAGCAGATCGCCGGTCGCCCCGGGCTGGGATATTCCCTGACCGGGTTCTGTGACGACGTGTTTTGGGCGCAGCAGGCGCCGTTCGGTCGCTTCCAGTGCCTCGGGGCGGTGGCCGACCTCCCCCGTGTCCTCGGCGAGCACAACATCGACGAGGTGGTCATCGCCCTGTCCTCGGCCGAGCACCAGCGCATCCTGGAGATGGTGGCCTTGTGCGAGCAGAACGGGGTGGAGTTTCGGCTCGTGCCGGACACCTTCGATCTTACGCTGGGGACGCTGGAGGTCGACGAGCTGGCCGGCATTCCCCTTATCGGCCGGCGAGAGCCGGCCCTGAAGGGGGTCAACCTGGCCCTGAAGCGTCTGATCGACATCGCCGTCTCCAGTGCGGCCCTGCTCCTGCTCGCCCCGGCCATGCTCCTGGTAGCCATCGCCGTGAAGCTAGACTCGCCGGGGCCGATCCTCTACCCCCAGGAGCGGGTCGGCGCCGGCGGGCGGGTGTTCCGCATCTACAAGGTGCGCTCGATGCACGTGGACGCCGAGCGCCGTCGGGAGGACCTGCTCGACCGCAATGAGGCCGGCGGCCCAATCTTCAAGATGAAGGACGACCCCCGCCGGACGCGCGTCGGGCGCTTCATTCGGAAGTTCAGCCTGGACGAGGTGCTACAGCTATGGAACGTCCTGATCGGGGACTTTAGCCTGGTCGGGCCGCGGGCCCCGATCCCGCGCGAAGTGGAGCAGTACGACGCCTCGCACCGGCGCCGCCTGGAGGTCACCCCCGGCCTGACCGGGCTATGGCAGGTGAGCGGTCGCAGCGATCTCCCTTTTGATGAGATGGTGATGCTCGATCTCTACTACATCGAGAACTGGTCGATCGGGCTCGATCTCAAGATCATTCTCCAGACCATCCCCGCCGTGCTCAGCGGACGGGGGGCATATTAGTGGGCACCTTGTAGCTGGCAGCAGGCAGTGAGCACACCTTGCAGCGGGAAGCGGAACCGCGCCGCCGTAGGGGCGTTTTGTCAACAAGAGGGGGCCGGTCGGCCGGCCTACGGCGCCAGGGCCGGCCATCCCCTGGCCGGCCGTCGTGTGGCCAGTGGCGTCCTGCCGACGACGACGTACTTTCGATGAAACTGGCCATCGTCCACGACTACCTTAACCAGATGGGGGGCGCCGAGCGCGTCCTGCTGGTACTGCACGAGATCTTCCCCCATGCCCCCATCTACACCTCCATCTACGCCCCGGAGCTGGTGGATCCGGCCTTCCGGGAGATGGACATCCGCACCAGCTTCATGCAGCGTCTTCCGCTGGTGCACACCCACCACCAGGCCTTTTTGCCCATCTTCCCCTTTGCCTTCGAAAGCCTCGACCTGCGCGAGTACGACGTCGTACTGAGCATGAGCAGCGGCTGGGCCAAGAACGTCCTGACGCGCCCGGAGACCTGCCACATCTGCTACTGCCTGACGCCGATGCGCTTTGCCTGGAGCTTCCGGGAGTACGTCAATGGGGAACGCATCGCCGGCTGGCAGATGGGGATGCTCAATCCCATCCTTTCCGCCCTGCGCCTGTGGGACGTGGCGGGAGCCAATCGGGTGGACGCCTTCGCCGCCATCTCCGTGGGCGTGAAGCGGCGGATCGAGAAGTACTACCGGCGCCCGGCGACGGTGATCTACCCTCCAGTGCACACTGCTGCCTACGCCTACCATGCGGACGGCCGGTCGGGCGGCGTGGCCGGCGGCCCGGCGGCCGATCCCACCCTTGCCTCCCCGCAGCCCCCCAGCGGGGGAGACTACTTTCTTATCGCCGGACGGCTGATCCCGTACAAGCGCATCGACCTGGCCATCCAGGCCTGCAACCTCCTCAAGGCCCGTCTGCTGGTGATCGGGGAAGGGCGGGATCGCGCCCGCCTGGAGGGCATGGCCGGCCCCACCATCGAGTTCCTCGGCAAGGTGGACGATCGGACAAAGCGAGAGTACCTCCTCAACTGCGGCGCCTTCATCTTCCCTGGAGAAGACGACTTCGGCATCGC
This sequence comes from Chloroflexota bacterium, assembly GCA_030447525.1. Classification (GTDB taxonomy): domain Bacteria; phylum Chloroflexota; class UBA11872; order UBA12225; family UBA12225; genus JAUJOR01. The sequence goes on from JAUJOR010000003.1 coordinate 111,356, forward strand.
CCCGGTAGAGGCCATGGCCGCCGGCCGGCCGGTGGTAGCCTTCGGCGCCGGCGGGGCCCTGGACACCATCGTGGATGGGGTTACCGGCATCTTGTTCCGTCAGCCGGTAGTCACCGCCCTCGCCGACGCCCTGCAGCGCGCCCGGGCTACCGATTGGGATCCAGAGACCATCGCCCGCCACGCGTCCCGTTTCGACGTGTGCACGTTCAAGACTCAGCTACGCCGGTTTGTAGAGGCCAAAGCCGCCGAGCATCGGACGACGATGCTGGCCGCGCCAAAATAGCGGGGCGGGGGCGCAGCCGGGGTGCGAGAGGCCCGCGCAGGACGTCTCTGGTCTGCAGCGGACGGGGCAGCGGACGCCGCCGGCGGGGCCTCGTCCGGAATCGGTTAGGGTTAAGAAACGGCGATGGAGTTTCGTGAGTACTGGCAGATCGTCTGGCGCCGGCGCCACCTGATCGTGCCCTTGATCGCCATCACCTTTGTCGCCAGCCTGATCTTCAACCTCGTCTTGCCCCCGGTCTACTCCACCTCCATCACCGTCCAGATCCTAGCCGTCATCCCCCGTGGCGCGCCGGACGCCCCGGAGTACTACTCTCCGGAGTACTACCGTACGCTGTACTCGGAGTACATCAGCGACGATCTAAGCGAGGTGGTCAAGTCGGAGCTCTTCGCCTCCCAGGTAGTCGACCAGATTCGGGCGCGTTACGGTCGCAGCGTCAGCGTCAAGGACGTCGTCGAGGCCGTCTCCAAGACGAAGCGCACCCATCGCACGCTGAAAGTCACCATTGCCACGGGAAGCGAAGCGCTGAGTCGCGAGATCGCCGAGGCGACGAACGACGTCTTGCGCACCGACGGCTGGCGCTACTTCAGCCGTGACGATCGCCAGCCGGTGCAGATCAACGTCCTGAACCCCCCTCGTGACCCGCTGGCGCCGAGTTTGCTGCGGCGCCTGATGGACGTCTTGCTCCACAGCGCCGTGGCCGCTGTCGTGGGGATTGCCCTGGCTTTCTTGCTCCATTACCTGGACGACCATATCCAGGATGCGGCTGACGTAGAGCGTACCCTCGGCTGGCGCGTCCTGGGCGCCGTGCCGGCCGAGGGCGGCGCCGGGGGCGCCACGATCAAGAGCTCGGTGCCGGCGGCGTTCGCCGGGCTCCTGCCCCGCGGCTGGCGCAAGCCGGCGACGATCATGGCTTTGCTGGTCAGCGCCGGCGCCGTTACGGCCCTGGCCGCCTGGGCGACCCTGGGCTGGCGGACGGCCTGAGCGCCGGCGCCGTCCGGAGCTCCTCCCAAAGTACCTGGTAAAGACACGCTCCATCGTGCCACCGGCCGGGCTACAGGGCATTTCGATGTCATACCCTGCTGGTGCCGTGCCGGCACAAGAGACTCCCATCACAGAGACGTAGCAGAGCAGGGCAGCGTCCCACCGAGTGAAAGACGAGCCGGAGTGGAATTTCGCGCCTACGCCCGCATCGTATTGCACCGCTGGTGGCTGCCGGCCCTTTTCGGCGCGCTCGCCGCTGGCGCCGCCTACTTCTACTCCGTCCAGGCGATCCCCATGTTCCGCGCCACGGCGCACCTTTCGGTGACGCCCAGCATCGTCGACTTCTTTACCGGGGAGGCGGTGCAACGCCTGCTGAACAACTATTCCTTGCAGCTCAAGTCGCGGAGCTTTGCCGCTCTCGCCGCCCAAGAGCTGCAGCCCCCGGGCAGGCCTGAGCAGGTGCTGGGGAAGATCAAGGCGGTGGCCGCGCCGGCGGAGTATCGCATCTCTATCGAGGTAGACGATTCCGACCCGGGGCGGGCCCAGGCGATTGCCAACGCAGCGGCGACGGCGTTCGTGGAGAAGCTGCGGGCGGAGAACGCCGGCCGGGAAAAGCGCGACATCGAGGTGCAGGTGCTCGACCTGGCCGAGCGACCCGGCGCAGCGGTGAGCCCGCGTCCCCGGCGCAGCGCCGCCGGCGCCGGTATCCTGGGGGCCGGTCTTGGCGTGGCCACTGCCTTTCTCCTCGAGTACCTCGACCAGCGGCGCCCCCCTCCCCGATCGCGGGACCGGGTTACGAACGCCACTCGCCGACGCATCTCACAGCTTCGCCGCCGACGCACCGTCGCTGCCCGAGCGGCCGGTCTTGCCGGCGCACCCCCCAGCCCCGACCGCTCGGCAGAAGGAGTCTTCGCCCATGGCCTCAGGCCCAGCCGGCCAGCCGGACGTGGTGACCGTCACGAAGCCGCGCTCGCCGGGAGCAGAGGCATACCGGACACTCCGGACTAATATCCACTTCGCCGCCGCCGCTCGCCCCCTACGAAGCCTCTTGTGCGTCAGCGCCGGGCCAGGCGAGGGGAAGTCCACCGCGGTGGCCAACCTTGCGGTGGTGATGGCGCAAGCGGGCACGAGAGTAGTGGTGCTGGATGGCGACCTGCGCCGCCCGTCGCAGCACGCCATCTTCAACCTGCGCAACGCCCCCGGGCTGACCAACCTCTTCCTCTCCGCGGCTGAGACTCCTGGGGCAGACTTGCCCCTACAGTCAACCGCCGTGGAAAACCTCCGCCTCCTCGCCAGCGGCCCGCGGCCGCCGAACCCGGTCGAGCTCCTGGCGTCGGGGCGCATGGAAGAGATCCTCGGCCGCGTCGTCGAGCGTGCCGACATCGTCCTGATCGACTCCCCTCCCCTGGTGCCCTTCGCCGATGCCGCCGTGCTGAGCGCGAAAGCGGACGGGGTGGTGCTCGTCGTCGGCGCCGGAACGGTAAAGCGCGACCTGGTGCGCAAGGCCAAGGCGCAGCTGGAGGCGGCGAACGCCCGCGTCCTGGGGGTGGCGGTGGTCAACGTCGCCTTTGACGCCGCCTCGTTCGGCCCATACTACGAAGGTGACGCCTCCCCATCAGGCAGCCCTGCGGCGTAATTGCCGAACACGCCGGGATCCGAGGGCGGCGCCAGAGGGCCTACGGCAAGAAGCTCCCCTATCGGTTTCGTCAACCGGCTTGTTCTGCTGCTCTCTGGCGATGCGCAGGGGGATAGGCAGCAACAGGAGGGTATGCGGCAATGGCGCACCGGTCCATAAAGAAGAGCCCCTCCCGCCGTACAGCGGGAGGGGCTCTTGGCGCTAGCTAGTAACAGCCAGCCTGCGTTTCGCCAATCCGGCGGAACTAACGGAGGTGACCTCCAAAAGGTGTCTTCAAAATTAGTACCGCCGAATGGGAGAGGTGGATATTACTGCTAGCGCAGCTACTACCCATTCAACATCACCTCCTTTCCACCTGGCACGAATAATAGCGCCCGCGGCCGGGCGGCGTCAACTGGTACGGCTGAACGGGAGAGTCAGCCCTTGGCCGGGCTCAGGGCCGGCGCTGACGCTGGAGCGGAGCGAAGGGGAAGGATCCGTCGCTCCAGGGCCGGGAGCCGCTGCGCTCGTGGTCAGCGCCCCACCAGGATCGGCGCGCGGATAGCGGTCGGCGTCGCGCCCGCGGTACTTGGCCAGCGTGCGCTCGAGGGCGTCTTGCAGGTCGATCCCCTGAGCGTTGGCCAGGCAGATCATGGTGTACAAGAGGTCGGCCATCTCCAGGCCCAGGTCCTGCTCCGGCTCGTCCGGCTTCTTAGGCTTTTCGCCGTAGAGATGGTTCACGACGCGGGCCAGCTCGCCGAGCTCTTCCGTCATCCGGGCGAGCTGCGCCAGGGGCTGCCAGTACGACCACCCCTGGTCGCGCATCCAGGTGTCCACCAGGGCCTGGGCGTCGCGCACGGTCAGGGCAGGTTGTCCCTCGCCGCCGGGGGCGTTCGTTTCAACCGATGGGCCTCCCGCCGGATCAGTCACTGAGTTTCCCATCAGTCTCCCATCAGTCTCCCATCAGGTCGCTCCATCGCGTCATTGTCCCACACCCGGACCGTAGCGCATCGGACATCCCCTGCCGGCGCGGGGCTGCAGGCATCGTGAGGGCAGGCAAGGCATGACACTCGCCGCCACCGCCCTGCTGCTCTTCGTGGTGGGGTACGGCTATCTCGCCCTGCTGGGCGTGGCCACGAGCGTGCTGCTCTTGCCTCGGCGCTGGCTCCCCTACGCCGTGGCGGTGACCCCGCACCTTGGCTGGGCCACGCTGGTGGCCGTCGGCTACCCGCTCAATGCCATGTGGCCATTCAGCCTTGTGGCGCCCCTCCTGGGGGCGGTCGGGCTGACGATCATTGCCGCGTGGGTGGCCCTGGCAGGGCGCCCCTCCGGGCGACGGTCGGAGAGGGCAGGCTGGGGCGCCGTCCCCTGGCGGCGCTGGCTCGGCTGGCGCCCGCTGTGGCGAGAAGGCGGGCCCCCGGCGCTCCTGGGGCTGCTCGTCTACCTGGTAGCGGCCGGCGTGCACATCCGCCAGGGCGCACTCTCCGTCCTGGTGGCCGACTCCGACGTGGAGCACTTCGCGGACGTGATCGCCGCCCTGCTGCGCTCCCCCATTGGGTGGAGTGTCCCGGCACAGCGCGGCCTGGAGGCGACGCCGGTAGGGCTGGCCTACCACTACGTCCACGCCTCGCTGAGCGCCCTTACCGGGCTGGACACCTTTACCACCGCCCTGCCGAGCCACTTTCTGCTCCTGGCTCTGGGGGTGTCCGGGGTGTACGTCTTTGCTCGCAGCTTTCTGCGCCTGCCGGCCGGGGCGGCCATCCTGGCCACGGCCTTGTACGCCGGCGGGGCGCTCCCCTTGATCGTGGCCAGCTTCGGCTGGGGTCAGCAGACGGCGGCCCTGGCGGCTGTACCGGCGGGGCTGGCGGCCCTGCGCCTAGGGATCGAGGGGCGTGACGCCCGCTCCTTGTGGACGGCGGGGCTACTCGGCGCCCTGGCCGCCGGGTCGCTGTACCTGGCCAGCGCCCCTCTCGTCGGGGGGGCTGCCGGGTCGCTGGCCCTGGCCGGCGCCGGGCGGCGGATGGCAGATCGGCCGGCCTGGCGCCACGCCGGACGGCCGGTGAGACGGCTCCTCGGGATCGGGCTGGTCGTCGCGGCGGCCGGCCTGCTGTCCCACCTCTCGGCGCTGTCATTTCTTCAGGAGCGAGCCGCCGCCGGACTGCTGCGGGCCGACGAGCTGAGCGGTCGCTCGACACACGTCTTCGCCTTTGCCGGGGCGGCGGAGCTGCTCGGCGCCGCCCCCCTTGACCTCTACCGTGACGTCTCGGCCCTGGACGGGTGGCCCCTCCTTTCCTGGCCCACCGCCATAGCGCCCCTGGCCGCGCTGGGGACCGGGGCGGGCGCCGCCCTGGCGGTCGCCGGCGCCCTGCGGTGGCAACGGGCACGGCCGCACCTGCCGGCGACGCTCGTCATCGTCATCCTCTACTGGGCCTACCTGCGATGGGTACGTCCCTTCCCCTACGGCGAGTTCAAGCTCCTTTCCAGCGTGTGGTTCCTTGTCCCCTGCCTCGTCGTCGCCGGGGGAATGGCCCTGAGCCGGCCCAGGGTGTTCCCTCGAGCACCGCTTCCCCGATGTCGCTTGGGAGGTTTGGTCCATAGATGGGCAGGGCGGCGCCCCCTGGTGGAGGGTGACTCTCCCGTGCCGCCCGGCGCCCCCCGGAGGGGCGGCCGGGCTATGCCGCGGCAAGGGGCATGCAGCGTGGCCGTGGCCGGCTTCGCCCTCAGCCTGGCGCTGGTCTGGTGGCACTCCCTACGCTTTCTCCTCCTCCCGTGGGGGGGCCTGCTCCCTGAAGGGGCCATGGCCGAGGCCCGCAGCCTGCTGCGGGCCGTGCCCCCGGGGGCCAGCGTCTATGTCTCCAGCCAGCTCACCCCCGAGGTTGCCCGTGCCTCCACCGGGGAGCTGACCCTGCACCGGGCGGGGTTCCCCTCCGCCTCGGCCCGCGCCGGCTACCTGGCAAGGCGCTGGCGGGGAGTCGTCACTCACCTGCTGGCCTTTGGGGACCGGCCCCCCTACGGGCTGGTACAGCGCCACAGCGCCGAGCTGCGGGCCGCCGTCTGGCCACAAGCGACCGACTACCTGCTCCTGGACGTGAGCGAGGACCCGCGCCTCTACGGGAGCATATCGGCCGACCTTGCCGGCGCGGCCGGGACGCTGCGCCTCTATCGACAAAGCGGCGGGCGACAAGGCGGCGGGCGACAAGGCGACGGGCCGGCGAGACGCCCTCTGCTGACCCTGGAAGACCTACCGCACCCAGGCGTTCAGGCGGCGCCCCCCGCCGCGCCCCACTCCTCTGCCGACGGCCATGCAGCGCCTGAAAGGGCGCCCCAGGCCGCCCCGGCGGCCGGCCCGCTCCTCCGGCTGCGGGCCACCGGCCAGGGGCTCGTCCTGCTCCAGGGCGGCCAGGAGCGCCCGGTGCCACCGAGAAGCTCGCCCCTGCCTCCCCCCGTGTTGCCGATCGGGGAGTCGCTCCCCGGCCGGCGTCGCGCCCCGGCCCTGCCGGCCGAGTCTCCCCCCGCCCTCAGCCCCCACGACCCGATCCCTTCCGGCGCGGTCACCCGGGAGAGAGACTCCCCATCGGGGCCCTCCAGCGCCGCCGGGGCCACCACCGGCCACTTGCTCATCGGCCTGCAGGCGATCGCCCCGACGCACGTCAGGATCGCCCTCTTCCACCCGGACGGGAACACGTCGCATCGTGACCTGGCGCTGACGCCCGGCCTGACCTGGTACACCACCCCCGCCGTGCGCTGGCCCATCGAGGTAGAGCTGACCGTGTCCCCCACCTCGCCCGAGACCGGGGCGAGTGACTCCCCCGCCGCCGAAGCCAGCCCTACCCAGGCCACGGTGCGTCCGGTGGCCGTGCTGGTCGTCGCGCAAGGCGACGGCATCACGGCGGAGGGTCTCGAACGCTCCCCTTCCGGGGCCTTGTGGCCCCTGCTCACCGTCGCCTCCGAGGTCTCCCCGGTAGATGGGACGCTGTCCCTGGACGTCTGGTACACCCACTTCGGGCTTGCGGCCGGGAGCGCCCTGGCCCGGCTGCACGATGCCCCCTCCCTCTGGCTCGGGGGGGATGCCCTGCTCACCAACCTGCATCCCGGTCCAGGGGGCCGCTCCTGGCAGGTCGATCTCACGCCGGCGGAAAGGCCGCGGCAGCGCGTCTCGGACGGGCGTGAGCCCCCGCTGGCGTCCGCATGGAACCGGGAGCCAGGCCGGCGCTGGCTATGGCTGGAGATTGGCCCGCACCTGGACGCGGCCCTACACGAGCCCCCGCTACTCGAGCTCCAGCTTGCCGGGGAGGCCACACGCATCCTCTCCCCGGGTGCGCCGGCCGTCGCCCTCCCTCTCCTGGCAGGGCCGGCACCCCTCCCCGCCGTCGCAGACGGGACTCTCGTCCGGGGAACCGGGGATGACCTGTTCTATGTAGAGGGGGGAAAGCTGCGCTGGGTGCCCAGCATAGAGCTACTAGAGCGCCGGGCAATCCCCTGGCGCCTCACCGTTCTGGAGGATAACGCCCTCTGGCGCCTCCCGGTCGATCTCCCGCTGACGTGAATCTCACCCCTGGTGCGGTCGCCGCCGAGGACCTGTCGCCGGTCATGGATACCTGGCTACCGGCTTGGTGTCCAGGCCAGATCATCCCCGTTGCGCCGGCCCCTCATCCCGCTTGGGCGGCACATCTTTCAGGGAGCGGCGCCCCGGCGGCCCGTTCAATCTACCCGCATCACAGAGTCGGGCGCGCGGCCCAGGCGGCAAGGCAAGCGGCGTGGCGCCGCTCGGCGTCGCCGAGGGCCTGGGACACGCGGCTGGGGGCCGTCCCCCCGGGGACGTCGCGCGCGGCCACGGAGTGTGCCACGTGGACGGCGGCGAGGGCGTCGGGGCCGAACCCGGGGTGATAGCTCTGGAGCTGGTCGAGGGAGAGGGCGGTCAGCGGGCGCCCGGCCGCGCTGCACTCGGCCACCAGGCCCTTGACCACCTCGTAGGCGGTGCGGAAGGGGACGCCGGCCCTCACCAGATGGTCGGCCAGGTCGGTGGCCGTGGCGTAGCCGGCCGCGGCGCGCTCGGCGGCGCGCTCCGGGCGCAGCTCCAGGGAGGAGACGGCGACGCGCAGGGCGCGCAGGGCGCCGCGGGCGGTGGCGGCGGCGTCGAACAGCGCCTCCTTGTCCTCCTGGAGGTCACGCCCGTAGGTCATAGGGACACCTTTGATGGCCGTCAAGAGGGCTTGCAGGTGGCCGTACACCCGCCCGGCCTTGGCGCGGGTCAGCTCAGCCGCGTCCGGGTTGCGCTTCTGAGGCATGATGCTGCTCCCCTCGGCCCAGCGTGCCGAGAGGGAGATGAGCCCGAACTCATCGCTGGCCCACAGGACGAGGTCCTCCGCCAGGCGCGAGAGGTGGGCCATCAGGAGGGCAGCGGATGCCGTCAGCTCGACGGCAAAGTCCCGGTCAGACACGGCGTCCATGCTGTTGGCGCTGATGGACGAAAACCCCAGCTCCCGCGCCGTAACGTCACGCCGGATGGGGAACGTCGTCCCGGCCAGGGCGGCCGAGCCGAGGGGCATGACGTCCGCCGCTCCATGGGCGCGCTGGAGGCGTTCCAGGTCGCGCTGGAGCATCTCCACGTAGGCCAGCAAATGGTGGGCGAAGAGCACCGGCTGCGCCGGCTGCAGGTGCGTATAGCCTGGAAAGGGGGCCTCTGGCCAGCGCCGGGCGCGGTCGAGCAGGGCGGCCTGGAGGTCGAGCGCGGCCCGGGCGAGCTCCACGGTGGCGTCCTTGCACCACAAGCGCAGATCGGTGGCCACCTGGTCGTTCCGGCTCCGCGCCGTGTGCAGGCGCCGCCCCAGCTCCTCGCCCCTCCCGGGGTGGCGCGTCTCGAGGAGCTGCCGCAGGCGCAGCTCCACGTGGCTGTGGATGTCCTCGCCGCAGGGAACGAGGCGGTGGAGCTGCCCGTCGATCTCGGCGCAGACGTCCAGCAGCCCCACCTCCACCACCCCAGCGTCCTCCGGGGGCATGATCCCCGGCAGGGCCTCGGCCAGCATGCGCAGGTGGCCAATGCTCCCGGCGATGTCGTGGCGGTAGAGCTTCCAGTCGAAGCGGATACTGGCGGTGTAGTCGAAGACGATAGGATCGACGCTGGCCCCGGTGATCGTCCCCAGCGCGCCCATATCTCCCAGGTTCGGGAGGGCAGCAAGGTCGATGGCGCTAGGCCCGCCGGGGGGCAGCCTGATCACCGGGTGTCTCTATGCCTTGTCTGCCCCCCCGCAGCCCCGGTGGAGCGGGCGTCGCCTGGCCCGCCCGGGGGGCGGCCTGATCGCCGGATGGTGTTGAGCAGGGGCCGCGCCCGCTCGCCCGCGGTCAAGGGGTCACGCAGCGGCCGAAGACGTCCAGAAACTGATCGCAGTCTTCGGCGGTGACGATAAGCGGTGGGGCCAGGCGGATGGCGCTGCCAGAGGTCTTGTTGACCAGCACGCCGGCCTCGCGGCAGCGGTTCAGGACGTCGGTCGCCTTTTCCGTCTCGAACTCCACTCCCGTCCACAACCCGGCGGCGCGGACTTCTTTGATACCGGCGTCCGCTTCGGACTGCAGCTCGCGCAGGCCGGCTGCGATGCGCCCCCCCATGGTGCGGGCGTTGCCCGCCAGGTCCTGGTCCAGGATCTCCTGCAGCACCGCCCGGCCGGCGGCGCAGACCAGGGGATTGCCGGCGAAGGTAGACCCATGGTCCCCGGGGACGAAGACGGCGGCGTGCTCCTTGGCCAGGCAGGCCCCGATGGGGAGACCGCCGGCAAGGCCCTTGGCCAGGGTCATGATGTCCGGCTCGACGCCGTACCCCTCATAGGCCCACAACGTCCCGGTGCGTCCCATCCCGCTCTGCACCTCGTCCAGGATGAGGAGTAGTCCTTGCTCGTCACACAGCCGGCGGACGCCCTGCAGGTAGTCCCGCGTGGCCGGGATAACGCCCGCCTCGCCCAGGATAGGCTCCAGCATGATCGCCGCCGTGCGGTCGGTAACGGCGGCGCGCATCGCCTCCAGGTCGTTGAACGGGACGTGCGTGAACCCGGCCGGCATAGGGTCGAAGGGCTCCTGGTAGTGCCGGTTGCCGGTGGCGGCCACCGTGGCCAGGGTACGCCCGTGAAAAGAGTTGAGGGCGGTGATGACCTCATAGGCCCCGTTGCGGTGCAGTCTGCCCCACTTGCGGGCCAGCTTGATGGCCGCCTCGTTGGCCTCGGCACCACTGTTGGTGAAGAAGACCTTGTCCAGCACGGAGTGGTCAAGCAGAAGCTTGCCCAGCTCCAGCTGCGGAACGGTGTAATAGAGGTTCGAGGTATGGATCAGGGTGGCGACCTGCTCCTGGATGGCCTTGACCAGGACCGGCGGGCAGTGGCCGAGGACGTTCACGGCGATGCCCCCGAGGAAGTCCAGGTACTCGTGGCCCTGGTCGTCCCACACCCGCATCCCCTCGCCCCGCACCAGGGTAATAGGGTTCTGGCGGGGCGCGCCGGGCGCGGCGAAGGTCTGCATGTAGATCTCGCCCTCCAGTGAGGGGATGTCTTGCCGGAAGGGAGCCGGCGAGGGGCCGGGAGGGTCGGTAGATGTGCCCATCAGGGATCGTCCTTTCGCACGGCCGTTCTCTCGAACGGGTCACGGCGCCGTTCAGCTGAACGGCACGGGGGCCTTGAACACGGTGCCCGCGGTACGTCCATGGAGGAGGTGCTCCACGATGGCGTGGGGCTGACCTCCGTCCAGGATCGTGGCCTGAGCCACGCGGTCGAGGCAGCGCAAGCAGGCTTCCACCTTAGGGATCATCCCGCCGGAGATGACCCCCTCGCGCTGCAAGGCATCGGCGTGCGCTCGATCCAGGGCGGGCAGCACATTACCCGCCCTGTCTTTCACTCCCGCGACGTCGGTCAAGAAGATAAGGCCGGCGGCACCCAGGGCCCGGGCGATGTCCCCGGCCACGGTGTCGGCGTTGACGTTCAGGGCCCCCTCCGGCCCCAGGGCGATCGGGGCGACCACCGGGACGTAGCCGGCGCCGGCCAGCACCTCCACCGGGCGGGGATCGATCCCCTCCACCTCGCCGACAAGTCCGATATCCGGCGAAGTCTGGCGCCGGGCGCGGATAAAGCCCCCATCTACGCCGCTCAGGCCCACGGCGGGGGTGCCGCCCCCCTGCAGGACGGCCACGAGGTCTTTGTTCACCTTGCCGGCAAGCACCATGACGGCGACCTCGAGCGTCTCGGCGTCGGTCTGGCGCAGCCCGTTGACAAACACCGGCTCCTTCCCCAGGCGCTGGAGCCACTCGCTAATCACCGGGCCACCGCCGTGGACGAGGATAGGGCGGAAGCCAGCGCCCTGCACCCGACGCAGATCCTCCAGCACCGTCTGGCGATGGGGCAGGGCCGCCCCGCCGAGCTTGATGACCACCGAGCCACTGAGGGGCATGCCCGATGGGGGGGGCGCCGGGGGCGTCACCGAGGGGCTCAGGTGTGCTGCGGAACGGTTCACGTGGTGTAGTCGCTGTTCAGGCGCACGTACTCTGGGGTGAGGTCGCAGCCCCAGGCAGTGGCCGACCCGCCGCCGAGGTGGAGATGGACGCCCAGGCGTACCTCTTTACCCTGCATCTCGGCCGCGGCCGCTCCCTGATCGTAGTCGGTCGCCAGGCCGGCCTCCACTACCCGGACGCGCCCGATGGTGACCTCCAGCCGGTCGGGGTCGAGGGCGGCCCCGGCGTACCCGGCGGCGCAGGCGATACGCCCCCAGTTGGGGTCGGCCCCCAGCACGGCCGCTTTGAGCAAGGTAGATCCGGCGATGGCGCGGGCGACTGTGCGGGCGTCGGCGTCACTCGCCGCCCCGTCGACGCGCACCTCGACAAACTTGGTGGCCCCCTCCCCGTCGCGGGCCATGGCCTGGGCCAGCCCCAGGCAGACGTGGCCCAAGGCCTGCTCGAACGGCACGCACTCCGGCTGCGAGCCATCCAGGGGCTCCCGCCCCGGGGCCCAGGCCGCCCCGTTGGCAAGCAGGAGGGTGGTGTCGTTGGTGGACATATCACCGTCGATGATGATCATGTTGAAGCTGTCCTGCACGGCGTGCAGCAGGGCCTTTTGTAGGTAGGCCCCCTCCACGGCGGCGTCCGTGCCGACAAAGGCCAGCATGGTGGCCATGTGGGGGGCGATCATGGCCGCCCCCTTGGCCATCCCGGCAACCGTGACCGCACCCCCGTTGGCTCCGGCCACCGCGAAGCGGGCGGCCGCCGTCTTGGGCACCGTGTCGGTGGTCATCATGGCTTGGACGGCGGCCGTCCCTCCCTCTCGCGAGAGGGCCAGCGCGCGGATCCCGGGCACCAGCTTCCCCATGTCCAGCGGGACGCCGATCACCCCGGTAGAGGCCACAAAGACCTCTTCCGGACGCACCCCGTAGCGGGACCCCGGCCCTTCGGCAAAGGCGGCCTGCATGCGCCGGGCATTAGCCAGGCCGGCGGCCCCGGTCATGGCGTTGGCATTACCGCTGTTGAAGACAATGGCCCGGGCGTGGCTCACGCCCCCGCCGACCCGGGCCAGCGCTTCCTGGCACAGGAGCACCGGGGCCGCTTTGACCTTGTTTGTCGTAAACGTCCCGGCGGCCATCGCCGGGCGCTCGGACAGGATGGCGCCGACGTCCTTGCGCCCGCTGGGCTTCAGGCCACAGCGATCACCCCCGGCCAGGAACCCCTGCACCGCCGTGATGTCGCCCTCGACCACCTCAATCTGTGGCGTATCCGTCATCAGCGCCCTCTGCCGCCGCCGTTCCTTCGCTGCTGGTGCCCCGCCGGCCCCCAGAGCCTTAAATGAAGAGCGGGGCCAGCACCAGGGTAATGGTGCTCAGCAGCTTGATCAAGACGTGCAAGGACGGCCCGGCGGTGTCCTTGAAGGGGTCGCCCACGGTATCGCCGACGACGGCCGCGGCGTGCTCCGGCGTCCCCTTCCCCAGGGACTTCCCGGTGGTCAGGCTCTTGAGCTGCCCGGATTCAATGAACTTCTTGGCGTTGTCCCAGGCCCCGCCCCCGTTGTTGAGCACGGTGGCGAGGAGAATACCGGCCATCGTCCCCACCATCAGGAAGGCAGCGGCCGCCTCCCAGCGCAGGATCAAGCCAACGGCGACAGGCGCGGCCACGGCCAGGATGCCCGGTAGGACCATCTCTCGCAGGGCCGCGCGCGTGGAGATGTCCACGCACTGGCGGTAATCCGGGCGAGACGTCCCGGCCATGATCCCGGGATCGGTGCGGAACTGCCGGCGCACCTCCTCGATCATCGCCCCGGCAGCCTTGCCGACGGCACGGATAGCCAGGGAACTGAACAGGAATACCAGCATGGCGCCCAGGAAGCCGCCGATAAAGACCTCCACCTTGGAGATGTCCACCGCCAGGTGCCCGGCCGCCAGGCCGCTCCCGGCCGTGCTCGTGGCGGCCGTGTCACGAGCCCCGATTACCAGGCGCACCTCGTCCAGAAAGGCGGAGAAGAGGAGGAAGGCCGCCAGAGCCGCCGAGCCGATGGCGTAGCCCTTGGTCAGGGCCTTGGTGGTGTTCCCCACAGAGTCCAGGGCGTCCGTGTTGCGACGCACGTCCTCCGGCTGGTCGCTCATCTCCACGATGCCCCCGGCGTTGTCCGTGATGGGGCCGAAGGTGTCCATGGCCAGGATGTAGCCGGCGCTCATCAGCATGCCCATGGTGGCGATAGCCGTGCCGTAGATCCCAGCGGCCGCCCCATTCTGGAGCTGCAGGCTGGGACCGGCCTGCAGGCCCAGGCCGTAGGAGACGAACAGGGCCAGCGAGATCGTCAGGGCGGGCAGGGCGGTGTTCTCGAAGCCGATAGCCATACCGGCGATGATGTTCGTCGCCGGACCGGTGCGCGAGGCGTTGGCGATCTCCTGCACCGGGCGCCACGACCCCGAGGTGTAGTACTGGGTGATGTAGACGAAGGCCACGCTGGTGAGGATGCCCACGACGCCGCACCAGAAGAACCACACGCTCCCCAGGACGAACACGCTGGCGATAAACATCCCCACCGTGCACAAGCCCGCCGTCACCCAATAGCCCCGATCCAGGGCCCGCTGGGCGCTGCGCCCGCCGTCGCTGTTGATGATCCCACCCCCGCGGACGACGAGGATGCCGACGATAGAGGCGATCAAGCCGAAGGCGCGTACGATGAGGGGGAAGAAGATCCAGGCCGGGTTGCGCGTGGCCACGTAGATGGCCACGCCGAGGATCATGGCCCCGATGTTCTCGGCCGCCGTGGACTCGAACAGGTCGGCGCCGCGCCCGGCGCAGTCCCCCACGTTGTCGCCCACCAGGTCGGCGATCACCGCCGGGTTGCGCGGGTCGTCCTCAGGGATACCGGCCTCCACCTTGCCCACCAAGTCGGCCCCGACGTCGGCCGCCTTGGTGTAGATCCCCCCGCCGAGCTGAGCGAACAGGGCGACGAAGCTGGCGCCGAAGCCGAAGCCGACGATCAGCGAGGGCGCCACCGGGATGCCGTTGGCTTGTGCCCCCACGCCACCATAGAGCTCGAAGAGGCCGTACACCCCCAGGAGTGACAGGGCCACCACCAGGAGGCCGGACACCGCCCCACCCCGCAGGGCGATGATCAGGGCGTCGCCGACGGAGGTGCGGGCCGCCGCCGCCGTGCGTAGATTTGCGCGCACGGCGATGAGCATGCCGATAAAGCCGGCCAGGGCGGAGCAGATGGCCCCGAAGATGAAGGCCACCGCCGTGCGCCAGGCGACGTTAAGCCCCTCGTCCGCCCCGGCCTGGGCGGTGCGGATGATCCCCAACAGGGCGGCGATGCCCACGGCGGCGACCAGTGACAGCACGGCGATGGTGCGGTACTGTCGGTTCAGGAAGGCCATCGCCCCCTCGTAGATAGTGTCGGCGACCGATTGCATGGACGTGGGGCCGACGTCACGCCGCATCACGTCCCAAGCCAGGTAGACCGCCACAAGCACGGCCAGCACCCCGGACACCGGCACAATCCAGACGAAATCCACTCCCTACCCCCTATGGTGGTCTCTCCATCCTGCCGGCTGGCCGCGCGGTTGACGCATGGCCCCGCCGGTGGATGGAAGAAGCTACGGTGACGCCGTTGTCACCAGGGCCACCCTCAAGTCGCTAGACGTCAAACGACGCCCCCGGGCCTGTAGGCCGAGGGGCGCCCAAGGCGCATTATGCTAGCACGCCTTCAAGAGCCTCAACAAGCGCCCCCATCTCCGCTTCCGTCCCCACGCTAATCCGTAGGCAGCGCTCGACGCGGGCCTTGGCGAAGTGGCGCACCAGGATGCGGCGGGCCTTGAGGGCCGCGAAGACCTCGGAGGCGGCACGGGAGGCCGGCTCCGCCAGGAGAAAGTTCGTCGCCGAGGGCCACACCTTCCAGCCGAAGCGCTGGCGCAGGATGCCGGCGTAGCGGTCACGCCGCCGGGCGATCTCCTGGGCATTGGCCATCACCTCATCGAAGCGCTCCAGGGCAACCATCCCCGCCACCTGCGTCAGGCGATCCACCGGATAGCTGTCCTGCACCTTGCGCAGCGCCGTGATCGTCGCCGGGGCACCGAAGGCGTAACCCAGGCGCATCCCGGCCAGGCCAAACGCCTTGGACATGGTGCGCAGGACGAGCACGTTCTCGTGGCGCGCCAGGAGGGGCAAGGCCGTCTGGCCCCCAAAGTCGACGTAGGCCTCATCCACCAGCAAGAGCCCTTCAACGCTCCCGGCCAGGGTCTCGATCTCCTGGAGCTGATAAGGCGTCCCCGTCGGGGCATTAGGGTTGGCGACGAGCGTCAAGCGCCCCCCGGCGGCCGCCAGGTCCGCCACCGGGAGCTCCCAGCTGGGCCCCAGGGGCACCGGAACAGGAAAGGCATTCTGAATGCGGGCCAGGGTCTCGTAGAGGGAATAGCTGGGATCGGGATAGGCAATGCGGTCCCCCTCCCCGGCGACGACGCGGACGGCCAGGGTCAACAACTCGTCCGACCCGTTGCCACACAGGATGGCCTCGGGGGGCACGCCGTAACGGGCGCTCAGCCCCGCCCGCAGGGCCGTGCACACCGGATCTGGATAGCACTGCAAGGCGTCGCCGGCGGCTTCAGCCACCGCCTGGACTACCTGGGGCAGGAGGTACGGGTTCTCGTTGGTATTGAGCTTGACCCAGCCCTCCTCCTGAGGCTGCTCCCCGGGGACGTAGGGATGGAGCGCTGTAACGTGAGGGCGGATCCACGGCGGCGTCGCCCGCTCGGGCGCTCGTGTCGTCACTCGGACTCTCCCCTACTGCGTGCTTCTCTGCTCCCCCAAGTATCACCTGCACCCCCACGCCCCTGCCCCAGCGGGCGCCTCTCGCTGCGCCCACTATAATCCCACGTCGGCGGCGCTCAGGCCCCCCGTGACCCTTGGCCTCCCCTTCTGACCCTGATGGCCAGGAAGGCGCCTCGGACAATGCCAGGAAGGACTTTGGCGATGGTCTTGTCCAGCCCGACGCTGACCGGCGAGCTCCGCGGGCCGCGCATCGTGACGGAGCTCCCCGGGCCCCAGGCGCAGCGCCTGCTGGCCCTCTCGGAGGAGTACGAGCCGCAGGCGATGTCCGACCAGGTGCCGATGGTCTGGGCGCGGGGGGAGCGCGTCTGGCTGGAGGATGTCGACGGGAACGTCTTCCTGGACTTCACTTCCGGGGTGCTGGTGGTCAACGCCGGGCACTCCCATCCCCGGCTGGTCGCCGCCATGCGCGAGCAGGCCGATCGGGTGGTGAACACCTACGACTTCGTCAATGAATGGCGCCCCCGCCTGGCTCAGCGCCTGGTGGAGATCACCCCGCCAAACTTATCCAAAGCTGTGATCTTGACCACCGGCGCGGAGACGACCGAAGCGGCCATCAAGCTGGCCCGCAAATACACCGGGCGCTACGAGATCATCGCCTTCCACGGGGCCTTTCACGGACGCACCTACGGGGCCATGTCTCTAGGGGGCAAGCGCTCCTCCGCCGGGACGAAGGGGTTCGGTCCCTTCCTCCCCGGGATCGTCTTCGCCCCCTTTCCGTACTGCTACCGCTGCCCGTTCGGGCAGACGCCGGACAACTGCCGACTGCACGGCACTGACTACCTGGACTGGCTGGTGGAGACGGAGACGGAGGACAACGTCGCCGCCGTCATCGTGGAGACCTACCAGGGCGGCTCGGGCTCCATCATGGCCCCGGAGGGGTGGTTCCCCAAGCTGGAGGCCTGGTGCCGGCGCCGGGACATCCTGTTGATCATCGACGAGGTGCAGGCGTCCTTTGGGCGCACCGGCAAGCTGTTCGGCTTCCAGCACTATGGGATCACCCCCAACATCCTTTGCCTGGGCAAGGGCATCTCCAGCTCGGTGCCCCTGGCGGCCATCGTAGGGGAGAGCCGGATCATGGACTCCCTGACGCCCGGCTCGCTCGGCTCCACCCACGGGGGGAACGCCCTGTGCTCTCGAGTAGCGCTGGAGAACGTCAACGTCATCATCGAGGAGGGGCTCTCCGAAAACGCCGCCCGCGTGGGGGGCCAGATGATGGCCCGCCTGCAGGAGCTACAAGCACGCCACGAGTGCATCGGGGACGTGCGGGGGCTGGGCCTGGTCTTCGGCATAGAGATCGTTACCGCCAAGGCGACGCGCCAGCCGGACGCCGCCATGACCCACCGCATCGTAGAGGCGGCCTACCGCCGGGGCCTCCTGCTGATCGCCCCCATCGGGTTCTACGGCAACGTCCTGCGCCTGGCTCCGCCCCTGGTGATCACCGAAGCGGAGGCCATCACCGGGGTCGACCTCCTCGGGGAGGCCATCTCCGAGGCGACGTTGGCTTAACCTTGCCTTAACCGAGGTTTCAACCCGGTTACAAAGTGCGGTAGAAGGCGCTATAATCCGGCCCGTGCTGCAGAAGCGCCAGATCTCTGCCTTCTTTCCCTGCTTCAACGACGCCGGCACAATCGCCTCCATGGTCATGGAGGCCCTGGTGGTGCTGCGGGAGCTGGCCTCGGACTACGAGGTGATCGTCATCGAGAACGGTAGCACGGACTACGCCTGGGACGTGCTGGACGAGCTCGAGCGCCTCTACGGAGTGCACGGCGTCGACCCCCTGGACCGGGGCAACGTGCGCATCATCCGTTTCGATCGCGCCCTGGACTACGGCGGGGCGCTGCGGGCCGGGTTCGGGGCCTGTCGCTACAACCTCATCTTCTACACCGACGGCGACGGGCAGTACGACGTCCGCGAGCTGCGCGTCCTCTACGACGCCTTGGAACGGGAAGAGGCCGCCGGACGCCAGGTGGACGTGGTGATGGGGAACAAGATCACCCGTCGCGACCCCATCCACCGCCGCTTCATCTCCTGGACCTACCACCATCTGATGGCCTTTGTCTTCCAGTTCAAGGTGCATGACGTGGACTGCGATTTCCGGCTCATCAAGCGTCACGTGTTTGCCGAGGTGACCTTGACGCAGAACAGCGGGACGATCGCCCTGGAGCTGATGAGCAAGGTGCAGTACGCCGGCTTTCGCACGGTGGAGGTACCGGTGAACCATTACCACCGCGCCTACGGCGTCTCCCAGTTCTTTAGGCTGGGACGGCTGCTGGCCGTGGCCATCAGCCTGGCCAAGCTGTGGTGGTGGCTACGCGTGCAAGGGGGCAGCGGCGTCCCTGACCCCTTGCCCGCGCCCTTGCCCCTGGGGGCGGCTCGTCCGTTCACCAAGTAATGGCCGGCACGACTCGCGCCTTTGCGGGGAAACGCTGCCTGATCACGGGTGGCCTGGGCTTCATCGGCAGCAACCTGGCCCATCGCCTGGTGGCCCTCGGTGCCCGGGTGACGATCGTGGACTCCCTGATCCCCGCCTACGGAGGCAATCTCCACAACATCGATCACATCCGTGACCGCGTTCACGTCAATATCAGTGACGTCCGTGACCCGCACGCCATGCAAGTCCTGGTGCGAGGGCAGGACTACATCTTCAACCTCGCCGGCCAGATTGGTCACCTGGAAAGCATGGAGGACCCGCAGACGGATCTGCGGATCAACACCGAGGGCCCCTTGACCGTGCTGGAAGCCTGCCGGCGCTACAACCCGGGCGCCAAGGTGCTCTACGCCAGCACGCGCCAGGTGTACGGCAAGCCCCTGCACCTCCCGGTCGACGAGACTCACCCGCTGCAGCCGATCGACTGCAACGCCGTCTCGAACATCGCCGCCGAGCACTACCACCGGCTGTACTCTGCGGTGCACGGGCTGCGCACCGTCTGCCTGCGCCTGACCAACACCTACGGCCCCCGGCAGATGATGAAGGACACCCAGGGGCGCTACGCCTTCATCTACTACTGGATCCGGCGCATCATCGACGGCGAGCCCCTGCTGGTGATGGGGGGGAACCAGACTCGGGACTTCACCTACGTGGACGACTGCGTGGGCGCCTTGCTCCTGGCGGCCGCCGAGCCGCAGGCGGATGGTGAGGTCTACAACCTGGGCGGCGAGGCGATGAGCCTCCGCTCGCTGGCCGACCTCCTGATCCAGGTAGCCGGTGGTGGGCGCATCGAGCTGATGGAGCTACCCGCCGAGCGGCGGGCCATCGATCCGGGTAAGGTCTACCTGAGCTACGAGAAGATTCGCCGGGAGCTGGGCTGGGAGCCGCACGTCGGCCTGGCCGAGGGCCTGTCCCGGACAATCGCCTTTTACCGCCAGCACCGGGACCGCTACTGGAACGCCGCCGACGTCGCCGAGCAGCAGATCGACGCCCTGCAGATCGTGCGCCCCGGCGATGATCTGCCGCCGAGCGCCCCCTCATGACGCCGACGACGAGAGGGGCGCGACTGATCCCCTTCTACCTCACCAAGCCCCAGTACCTGGCCCTCAAGGCGGAGATCGACGGCGCCATCCGAGAAGTGCTCGAGGACAGTTTCTTTACCCTCGGCAAGCAGGTGGAGGCGTTCCAGCGGGAGTTCGCCTCCTATCTCGGCCAGGGCGCAGCGCCGGCCGAGACGGCCCCCTCTCAGGCCGAGCCACCGGCGCCTGGCGCTCGGCAAGGGGCAGCCTCTAGGCCCGCCGGGGCCGCCGGGGCCGCCGGGGGCTGGACGGGGCACGCCGTGGGGGTAGGCTCGGGGACGGATGCCATCCACCTGGCGCTGTGGGCCCTGGGGATCGGCGCCGGCGACGAGGTGCTCACCGTATCCCACACCGCGGTGGCCACGGCGGCGGCCATCGAGAGCAGCGGGGCGAGGCCGGTGCTCGTGGACATCGATCCGGTGAGCTACACCCTCGACCCGGCCGGGCTGGAGGCCGGCCTGACGACCCGCACCAGGGCCATCGTCCCGGTGCACCTGTACGGTCACCCGGCGGCCATGACACCGATCCTGGACTTCGCCAGGCGCCATGGGCTGGCCGTCGTCGAAGACGTGGCCCAGGCCCACGGGGCGCGCTACCAAGGGCAGATGTGTGGCACGATGGGGCAGATCGCCGCCTTTAGCTTCTACCCCACCAAGAACGTAGGGGCCTACGGCGACGGCGGGGCGGTGGTAACGGAAGACGCCGGCCTGGCCGAGCGGGTGCGCCTCCTGCGCCAGTATGGCTGGTCACCATCACAGCGCTACGTCAGCCAGATCCGTGGCACTAACTCCCGCCTGGACGAGCTGCAGGCCGCCATCCTGCGCGTCAAGCTCCGCCACCTGGACGAGGGCAACGAGCGCCGCCGCCGCCTGGCAAACCTCTACCGGGATGAGCTCGGGGATACGGCGGAGATCACCCTGCCGGCCGAGCTGCCCTGGGGGAGCCACGTCTACCACCTCTACGTGATCCGCGCCCAGGGGCGCGACCACCTGCGGGCCTACCTACAAGACCACGGGGTCAGCACCCAGATCCACTATCCCCAGGCGGTGCACCGCCAGCCGGCCTACGCCGATCTCGGCTTCGCCCCCGGATCGTTGCCGGAGACGGAACGGGCCTGCGCGGAGATCCTTTCCCTGCCCCTCTATCCCGAGCTCCCCTTGGAGGACGTCAGGCGCGTGGGGACGGTGATTCGGGAATTCTACCGCCGGGGCACGATGCGCCCGGCCCCCCCCGGTCGATGAACGCCACGGAATATGAGGCCATGTACCGCCTGGAGGGCCACCTCTGGTGGTACGTCGGGATGAGGCGGATTACCGAGCGCGTGCTCAACGGGCACTTCCTGCCCACACGGCCGGCGCGGCGCGTCCTGGACGCCGGCTGCGGAACGGGGGGCAACCTGGCCTGGCTGGCTCGCTCGGGGCAGCCCTACGGCGTCGACCTTTCCCCCCTGGCCGTAGAGCGCTGCCGCCGGCGGGGGCTGTCTAGGGTCGCCCAGGCGTCCGTGACGCGACTCCCGTTCGCGGACGAGACGTTCGACCTGGTGACCAGCTTCGACGTCATCTACCACCTGGACGTCGAGGACGACGTGGCCGCCCTGCGGGAGATGCGCCGGGTGCTTTGCCCGGGTGGGACGCTCTTCGTCCGTGTCCCGGCGCTCGATCAGCTGCTGAGCAGTCACGATGCGGCGGTGCACACCCGTCAACGCTACACCGTACGGGAGCTGCGGGCCAAGGCGACTCGCGCCGGGCTGGCGGTGGAGCGGGCGAGCTACGCCAACAGCTTCCTCCTCCCCCTGGCGGCGACGGCGCGCCTGGCCCAGCGCTGGGGCGGACCTCGGCGCCGGCCTCTACCGCTCGGCGCATGGGGACCACGTCCAGCGGCTGACGGTGACGCCGAGGTGGTGTCCGAGATGGACGTCGACTCGGATGTGCGCCCGGTGCCAGGGCCGGTGAACGCCCTCTTTTCCCTCGTCCTGGGGTTGGAGGGGGCGCTGCTGGCCCACGTCGACCTGCCCCTGGGGCTGTCGGCCTTCGTCGTCGCCCACCGGCCGGCGGCTGAGCCGGCTCAACCGGGGATCGAGCCGGCGGCGCTGACTACCTCGCTGGCTACATTGACTACATATGGAGAGCTCGGGCGGTGACGGCATCGTCTGCGACTCGCCCTCAGGAGGCCCTACCGAATGGCACGTCCCACGAGGGGCCGCTGGCCCTGGAGCTCCGCGGTGCCGTGGCCGGGCCCCTCCCAGGGAGACGGGCGAGGCTGTGGGAGGCCCTGCGCGCCGCACGGCGTGCCCCTCTGTTGCGTGACGGCGGCGCCGTCCTCGTCCTGGCCCTGGCGACACTATCCCTATTCTGGGACGCTATTGCCCGGGGGCAGATCGCCTACGAAAACGACACCCGCATCTTCTACTTTCCCCTGTTCGTCCGTCTGGGGGAGGCGATCAAGGCCGGGCAGCTCCCCTTGTGGTCACCCCAGCTCTTCGGAGGCTACCCCATCTTCGCCGATGGCGAGGCGGGGACGCTGTACCCCTTTCACCTCCTGGCCCTGCTCGTCTTGCCGGTGGAGACGGCGTTCCTGTGGCTGCGCCCGGTGCGGTTCTTCCAGGCCGCGGTGTTCACCTATCTCTTCTGCCGGTGTATCGGCGTGGGGCGCTTTGGCGCCATCGTGGGGGCGTTGACCTTTGCCTTCGGGGGCTTCGCCATCGCCCAACTGCACCACACCAACATCAGCACGGCGGCTACCTGGCTCCCCCTGGCGCTGGCTTTCGGCGAGCTGGCCCTGCGCCACGCTGGACGCCCGCGCTATGCCTTCGCCCTGCTGGCCGGTGTGGCCTTTGGCCTGCAAGGCTTGATCCTCCACATCCAGGTTGTGCTCATGTCGGCGCTGGCCTTTACAGCCTACGCCTGCTACCGGGCCCTTGCCGGCCCCATGGGACTGAGCGGCTCCAGAACACCCCTTGGCGCATCGCTGAGCCGGGACGTCTACCAACGACCTCCCCCTGCGGGCATAGAGGGCGACTCGTCGGCGGGGGGCGAGGGGCGCTCTCCGGGAAGCCGGCCGGGCCTCGCAGCGCTGCGGGCGGCGCTCGATCTGGGGCGGCGCCTGAGACAAGCGGGCCTGGTCGTGGCCATCGCCGGGGGCACTGGGGCCGCGCTCGCTGCCGTACAGCTCCTGCCCCTCTACGAGCTGGGGACATTTTCTTTCCGCGGCGTAGGCGTGGACTACGCCTACTCCTCGCAATATTCCCTACCCCCGGTACAGCTCCTGTCGCTCTTCCTGCCGGACTTTTTTGTGGTCAACGGACAGTACTGGGGCTTGTGGTCCCGTTGGGAGGTCTTCGCCTACGCCGGCCTGGCCCCCATGCTGCTGGCCGTCATTGGCGTCCTGCTGACCCGCCACTGGCTGATGCCCTTCTTTCTGGCCTTAGCGGCCTTTGCCCTCGCCGTGGCCCTGGGGGAGCACTCGCCGGGGGAGATCCACCGCCTCCTCAGCGCCCTGCCGGGGTTCTCTGTGCTGCGAGCCCCCGGGCGCTTCATCTTCCTGTTTACCCTGAGCCTGGCGATGCTCGCCGCGCTGGGGGCAGACGCCCTGCGCCGTGAGCTGGCACCGGAGCGGGAGCGGTCGTTGCCCCTGGGGGACGCCGTGCGCCAGGCGGGGCTGAGCCTGGTCATCCTCGCCTGCGGCCTCGCGGCCATGATCGCCCCCCTGGCACTTGCCCTGGGCGCCGTCTATGTGGAGACGCACAAGCCGGAGACGATCGCCTGGCTGCAGCGCAGCCTGGTGAGCGCCCGGGGCTTCGATCCGCGCTGGTCGGTCGAGCAGCTCTACCAGTTCGTCCTGGCGGCCGTGGACGTGACACAGCCCTCAACCTTGCGTCAGCTGGTCATCTTGCTCGCCGTGGCCAGCGTGCTTTTCCTGTGGGACCGCCTCCGCGTCCTGGGGAACGTGTGGCAGGTCAGCCTCGTCCTGTTGATCGCCGTCGACCTGATCGGCGTCGGCTGGCGCTTTCACCCCGTCACCCCCTTCAGCGCCCTGGCCGCCCCAAGTGGAGTGGCGGCCTACCTGGAGGCCAATCCCGGCCTCTACCGGGTGTTTAGCCAGAAGGGGACGCGCGACGAGCCGAACCGGCTGCTGGGATTCCGCGTCGCCGAAGCCAACGGCTACAGCTCGCTCGAGCCCGAGCGGCACCAGGCCTTTGTCGCTCGCCTGGAGTATGCCCCCAACCGGCTGCTGGATCTGTTCAACGTCCGCTATCGCGTGGTGAAGAACGAGTTCGTCCCCGCCCAATCGTTCAACCTGACCTCGTATGACCCCCGCCGGCCATTGCTGAGCAGCACGGGGCGCAACCCGGCGGGATTCGGCGCCTACCGCCTGGAGGATGTCCTTGCCGATACCCTCCGCGTCGTCTCCACGGTGCGCTGGGGGAGCACCCTGGCACAGGGGACGCCGCTGGCACGCCTGACGGCGACGGATAGCAGCGGCAAGGCGCACGTGTTCCAGATGCTGGCCGGGGTGCACACGGCGGAGTGGGCCTGGGAGCGTCCAGATCTGCGGGGCAAGGTGCCTCACCAGCTCCCCAAGGTGGCACGTACCTGGCAGCAGCGCGATGGGGCGGCGCCCCCCTATCCCGCCCATTACTACTACGCCGAGTTTCCCCTAGAAGGGAGCGTCCGGCTGCGCCGGCTGGAGGTGCAGTTCCTCCACCCTACGGCCCAGGTGGAGATCTATGGCATCGCCGCCTACAACGACGCCACCAAGGACCTGGAGCAAGTCCAGGTGGGAGGACACGAGAAGTTCATCCGCGTCTACGCCGATAGCGAGGTGGTCCTCTACGAGAATCGGGATTATCTCCCCCGCGCCTACCTCGTCCCTTCCGCCGTAGTGGAGCGCCCGGGTGACGAGATCTTGCACCGCCTGGCCATGGGCGACTTCCAACCCGAGCGGATGGTGATCCTGGAGGAGCAGTTCGACGTCTCCAAGCTCCCGCCCCCACCTCCGCCGGGTAGCGTTCAGCCGATTCGCTCTAACCTCCCGCAAGGTACGGAAAGCACGTCTGAGCCAGGCACGGTGCGCATCCTGCGTATGGAGGATGACCTCGTCCTGCTCGATGCAGCTGCCCGCCAGAACGCCATGCTGTTCCTCGCCGACCTGGCCTATCCCGGCTGGAAGGCCTACCTGGACGGCAAGGAGACACCGATCTACCGCGCCAACTTCCTGTTCCGCGCCGTCTACGTCCCGGCCGGCCGGCACACAGTGGAGTTCGTCTACCGTCCGCGCTCATTCCGGCTGGGGCTGTTGGTGACCCTTGTGGCGACGCTGGGCGTAATCGGTGGGCTGGCCTGGCTGTCCTTTCGCCGGGCCACCCCGTGGCCGCTGTACCGCGCCGGTGCTAGTATTGACTACCCGAGTGCGGCGCCGTCGGACGCTGCGACGGCGTCCGCCGACGGGCCCATACCACTCAGAAAGGGAGCCCAGGATCATGCCCGACAAGAGCCCGAAGGCGACGCAGAAAAAGCAGACCCAGAAAAAGGCAGCGGCGAGCAAGAAGCCGGCGAGCACGCCAAAGTAGTCCCGCCATCGACTGGTCAGGCTGAGGCGACGCCCGGGCGCAGCGACCCCATCCGGCGGCGTCGCCTCTAGCATGTGTGGACACGGTCTCCCTTGTCTCTGCGCCGGCCGGCCTCCCAGGAAGCGCGCACTGTCCCGGCCGGTTGAGTCTGCTGTTCCCGGCGGGGCATCAGCACCGAAGAAACTCCAGCCGCCGCGCCCCCCGGCCGGTGGCACGATGGAGCATCTTCTCACCAGGTGCGCCCCGCTGCCAGCTGCGACCGCCGGCCGCGACCATCGCGTACGAAGCCTGGCCATCTTCTGAGCAGTCAAGAACCAGCGCACAGCCGGCGACCGCTCAGTGGCCCCTACACCATGGGACGACGACCATCGGCAACATCGACGCCCGCACAGCCCTGGTGCTCATCGCCGGCTTTATCGTCGCCATCTCCATCCACGAGTTCAGCCATGCCCTGGCCGCCCGCAGTCTGGGCGACCCGACGGCGCAGCAGGCCGGCAGACTGACCCTCAATCCCTTGCGCCACCTCGATCCCTTCGGATCCCTCCTACTCCTGCTGGCCCTATTTAGCGGGGCGCCGGGGATTGGCTGGGGCCGGCCGGTACCGGTCGACCCCCGGAATCTACGCTACGGCCGCGTTGGGATGGCCCTGGTCGCGGCCGCCGGGCCCTTCTCCAACATCGTACTGGCCCTGCTGGCGGCCATCGCAATCCGACTGCTGACAGGCAATAGCGCAGCCCTGCCCGCGCTGGGTATGGACTTCATCGTCACCTTGATCCTACTCAACGTCGGCCTGTGCGTCTTCAATCTCCTGCCGGTGGCCCCGCTGGACGGCTTCGGCGTCGCCGTCGGCTTGCTCCCCTGGCGCCTGGCCCAGCCCTTCTCCCGGCTGGGACAGTACGGCCCCGGCATCCTCCTCATCTTGCTCTTCTCGCAGAGCATTATCCGCATCGATCTCCTGGGGCTGCTCCTCGGACCGCCACGCCGGGCGCTCCTGGCCCTCGTCCTGCGCCTCGCCGGCTCGGTTTAGCCGGTGCCTGGTGGCAAGACGGCGTTCGCCCCGTTGCCGGCGGCGCCGATCCAGGTCCCCGGCTTCGAGGGACCCTTCGAGCTCCTCTTGCACCTGTTGGACGATGGCGAGCTGGAGATCACCCGCGTCTCCCTGGCCGCCGTGACCGAACAATACCTCGACGTTCTGCGCCTCCTGCCGAGCGATGCTTCCCCCCTCGACTGCCTGGCCGAGTTCCTCCTGGTGGCGGCGCAGCTCCTGGTGCTGAAGTCGCGCGCCCTGCTCCCCCGCCAGGAGCCGCCGGCGGTGGAGGAGTCGCTGGACGAGGGGGCTCTGGAGCTGCGCCTGGCGGAGTACCGGCACTACCGGGACGCGGCCAGCGGCTTGCGGGAGCGCCAGGAACGGGGGGAGCGAGCCTACGCCCGGCAGGCCCCGCCCCCGCTGCCCCCGGCGGCTCCCCCGCCACGCCTGGAGCAGGCCGCCGCGGCGCAGCTGGCGGCTGCCCTGCAGCGTCTCCTGGCCAGCCGCATCCCCGCCCCGCAGCCGGCCTCGCTCCCCCATGTCACCCTCGCCGAACGGATCGCCCAGGTGCGCCAGGCGGTGGCATCGCAGGGGCGCGTCGGCTTTAGCTGGCTGGCCGCCGGCTGCGCCTCGCGCGCCGACCTGATCATCACCTTTCTGGCTACCCTTGAGCTCTGCCGGGCCCAGGCGGTGCGCCTGGAGCAGGACGAGCTCTTCGGCGAGATCTGGTTGTCGCGCCGGTGAAGGATACCCCCAACTCTCCTGAACGCCCTGAGCTCCCGGTCGCGGCCCAGATCGAAGCCGTGCTGTTCGTGGCCGAGCGCCCGGTAACCGTCAGCGAGCTGGCCAAGCTCCTCGCGGTGTCGCCAGACGCAGTGGAGGGCGCGGTTGCCGTCCTGACCGCCCACTTCGCCGGGCGGGGCCTGACACTGCAGCGCCTCGGTGACGCCCTACAGCTGGTGACCCATCCCCGGGCGGCGCCAGCGGTGCAACGCTTCCTGGGCCTGGAGATGTCCGCCAGGCTCTCCCCCGCCGCCCTGGAGACGCTGGCCATCGTCGCCTATCGACAACCGGTCACACGCGGGGAAATCGAGACCCTGCGTGGCGTCAACGCCGACGGCGTCCTGGCTAACCTCGTCACCCGGGGCCTGGTGGAGGAGGTGGGGCGCCGCAATGCCGTCGGCAGGCCGATCCTCTACGGCACTACCTTCGAGTTCCTGCGCGCCTTCGGCCTCAACAGCCTGGCCGACCTCCCCCCGGCGGGAGACCCCTGCCCGGCTCCAACCGCCCCTGCAGCGCTCGGAGCCGGATCCTGAGGGCTTCGTCCTGAGGGCTTCGTCCTGAGGGCTTCGTCCTGAGGGCTTCCCTTGGCCATAGAGCGCCCCAGGCTATCGCCGGCCGGCCAGGCCGAAGGCCGGCGAGGCGTCAATCCGGCTACCTCTTGGTGAACTGCTTTGCGCGCCGGGCGCGGCGCAGTCCCGGCTTCTTGCGCTCCTTGACCCGGGCGTCGCGTGTAAGCAGGCCCCTGGTGCGCATGAGCGTGCGGTTGGCCTCGTCGGCGACGACCAGGGCGCGGGCGATCCCCAGGCGCACGGCGCCGGCCTGGCCGGTGGTGCCTCCGCCGATCACCTTGGCGATGACGTTGTACGCGGCACCCCCTTCCGCAGCGCGCAGGGGCTGTTGCACCATCAGGTCGAGGGTCTCGCGCCCGAAGTAGTCCCGCGCCGGCTTGCCGTTGACGATGACCTGCCCCTCGCCGGGAAACAGGCGCACCTGGGCGATGGCGCACTTGCGTCGGCCGAGGCCGTAAAAATAGCGCCCTTGGGGCTGGACTGGGGTGGTAGGACTGCTGGTCGCGGTCATCGCCCGTTACGCCTCGCTTCCGCCGATGATGTCAGGAGTGAGAGTCCAGGTCTGGGGCTGCTGGGCTGCGTGAGGATGATCGCCCCGGGAGTAGACCTTCAGCTTCTTGATCATCTGGTGGCCCAGGGCGCCCTTGGGGAGCATTCCCCGCACCGCCGCCTCGATAACCCGGTCAGGGTGCTTCTCCATCTCATTGGCCAGCACGGTGGTGCGCAGGCCGCCGGGGTACCCAGAGTGGCGGTAGTACTGCTTCTGCTCCATCTTCCGACCGGTGACGCGCACCTTCGCGGCGTTGATGACCACCACGAAATCCCCCCCGTCCATGTGCGGGGCGAACGTGGGCTTGTCCTTGCCGCGTAAACGGCTGGCTATGGCGCTGGCCAGGCGTCCAAGGATCTGCCCCTCGGCGTCCACCACCCACCACTTGTGCTCGATATCGCCCGCTTTCGGCGAATAGGTTCTCATTCCGATTCTGTCCCCTGCGACCGGGCATCCGCTGTATCCAGGTCGTAAGCGTCCAGGTCGTACCGGACGTGCTGGAGGCACAAGCCACGCGCCGGGGCGCTCTGCCCGACGCGGTGCTTTTCCCCACCGGCCAGGATGGCAGCCACCTCCCCCGTAGAGAGAGATCCCTGACCGACCTCCACCAGCGTGCCAACGATTCGGCGCATCATGTGTCGCAAAAAGGCGTTGGCCTCAATTTCCACGGCCACAACGCGCGTCCCCTCAAACAGGCGGGGGGCATTGGTCGATCCCGCCGGACCGGCCAGACGCGATGGCGCTTCCACCACCGACTGGGGAAAAGTATGCCAGATCAGGGGCCGGACGGCCCACTGCTCCGTCACCCTGACCCGGAGCACCTCGCGCCGGGTGCTCCCGGGACCCTCCCTGGCGGCAAAGGGGGCGAAGTCGTGTCTGCCGACCAGGTGCCGCGCCCCCTCAGACATGGCCGCCAGGGCCAGTGGGGTACGTACATGATGGGAGTAGCGCCGCAGGAGGGGGGGACAGATGGGGGCGTTGACGATACGGTAGCAGTAGGTGCGGCTAATGGCCGAGTAGCGGGCGTGGACGTGCCCCGGGACGGGCCGAACCTCGTGGACGCGGACGTCGTCCGGGAGGCGGGCATTCCAGGCGCGGAGAAAGCGGGGGAGGTCGCGCGCCAGGTATGCCTCGGTGTCCAGGTGCACCACCTGGCCGGCGGCATGGACGCCGCTATCGGTGCGTCCGGCGCCGGCGATGCGCGTCCCCTGGCCGGTCAGAGGGGCAACCGCCTGCTCTAGCTCGGCCTGTACCGTCCGGGTGGACACACCGTCGTGAGCCTGGAGCTGGAAGCCGGCGAAGTCCGTTCCGTCGTACTCGACGATGGCCAGAAGTCTCACGTCCCAGGTCACACCTCGGTAATCCCTGGCGCCCAGAGGCGGCGCCCCCGGCCTCGATCTGCCGCACCGGGGACCTGCCGAGCCAGGGGTGAGGAGACGTAATGGCCGTGCTTACAAAGCCCCGGGTTTACCGCCGCCTGGCCACCGGTCACAGGGCCGGCGCCGCCCCTCCTTGGCCATTCGCACCCTGGCCTGCCCGCAACCTGGCCTGCCCGGCCGCGGGCGACGCCCCGTTGAGCAACCTCGGCGCGAGACCTGAGCGTCCGGACTTGAGACCACTACGCCGGGGCCGTCTCCACCTCCCGATCGAGGAGCTCGATCTGGGCGATACGAGCGCCGTCCCCTTTGCGTAGCCCGACGCGGGTGATACGCGTGTAGCCACCGGGGCGTGTCCGATAGCGCGGCGCGACGACGTGAAACAGCCGGTCCACCGCCGGCGGATCGGGGAGGGTAGCCATACACAGGCGGCGGGAGTGGAGGTCGCCGCGCCGGGCGGTGGTGATGAGCCGCTCCACGTGCCGGCGCAACTCTTTGGCCCGCGCCTCCGTGGTGGTGATCTTGTCGTGCCGGAGGAGGGCGCCCATCAGGCTGCGCAAGAGGCGCCTCCGCTCGGCCGGTGGCCGATTCAGTTTACGACCGATTAAGCCGTGCCGCATCGTGATGCTCCTTGTAGGCGGGCAGGCGCGAGGCTGCCGCGTGACTTCAGAAGGCTCGCCCGCCAGGAGGCTCGACGACCAGGCAGCCGGCGGTGAGAGGCCGTAGATGCAGGGACTGGAGCTCCAGGGACTGGAGATCGGGCTCAGACGCCGGCCGTGGCCGGCTCGCCGGCGCCGGGTCCGATCCGCACCCCCCGCTCCCCCAGCTTGTCCCGCAGCTCTTGCAGTGACTTATCGCCGAAGTTGCGTAGGTGCAGCAGATCATCCTCGGTCATGCTGGCGAGCTGCCCAACACGCGTGATGCTGTTACGCTTCAGGCAGTTCAATGTACGGTTGGAGAGCTCCAGGTCATCGACGGATACTTCCGCCAGCTCTGGGGGTACCTGCAACGTCGCCGGCGTAGCCGCCGGTCGTGCCGCGGCCTCCACCGGTTCCTGGAAACCGGGAGACAGCTGAGTGAATAGCCTGAATTGGTCGACCAGGATCTGGGCGCTGCGGACGACGGCGTCCTCGGCGCTGAGGGTACCGTCCGTCCAGACGTTGAGCTGCAGCCGGTCGAGGTTGACGCTCTGGCCCACGCGGGCGGCGCCGACGTGGTACTCCACCTTCCGCACGGGGGTGTAGATGGCGTCTACCGGGATCTCTCCGATGGGCTGCCCCTCGATCGCCTCAGCCTCGATAAAGCCGGTACCCTGGGTGACGGTCAGCTCCATGCTCAGCCTGGCCGTGTCGGTGTCCAGCGTGGCGATGACCTGCTCGGGATTGACGATCTCAATCTGATCCGGCCAGCGGATGTCCGCCGCCCTCACCGTCCCCGGCCCAGGGACGTCCAGCTGCGCCTTGACCGGCTCATCGGAGTAAGAACGCAGGCGCAACTTCTTGATGTTCAAGACAATTTGCGTGACGTCCTCTTTGACGTCCGGAATGGTGGAGAACTCATGGTGCACACCGTCGATGCGCACCGAGCTGATCGCGGCGCCAGGGAGTGAGGAAAGGAGCACCCGGCGCAGGGCGTTCCCAATGGTGTGGCCGTACCCGCGGGGCAAGGGCTCGACGACGAAGGCGCCGTAGCTCGAGTCGGCCGATTCCCCTTCCTCCGGCTCCAGGCGGCGGACAGATGGCAGATTAGATGGTTCGATCACCGGGTACGGCCCTCCTCAGCAAACCGTGCCCCACCCCGATAGCCGACCCCCTCACTCATGGGTCCCCTACGGGAACCCCTGGCGGGTAGAACCGACCTCCCGTGCCGCCGGCATTCGGCCGAAGCATCTGCCGGCCTTAATCCCCACGGCACAGGGGCAAAGAGGTGGAGCGCGCTCACACCTTACCGCGCTATCTCGCGTAGAACTCCACGACCAACTGCTCGTTGGCCTGGGTCTCAATCTCGCCCCTCCCAGGAAGGGCATTCACCCGCGCCGCCACATTGGAGACATCGAAGGCCAGCCACGCCGGGATCTGACGCTGCCCGGTCGCTTCGACGGCGCCGCGGATGACGTCCAGCTCGCGTGAGCCTTCCATCACCGAGATCACGTCGCCTGCCTTGACCAAGGCGGAGGGGATGTTGCACCGCCGCCCATTCACGGCGAAGTGGCCGTGACGGACGAGCTGCCGGGCCTGGGGTCGCGAGCCCCCCAATCCCAACCGGTACACCACGTTGTCCAGCCGGCTCTCCAGCACCTGCAACAGATTCTCACCGGTCGAGCCGGGACGGCGGGAGGCGTCTTCGAAGTGCCTGCGGAACTGCGCTTCCAGCACGCCGTAGATCCGGCGTACCTTCTGCTTCTCGCGCCATTGCAAGGCGTACTCCGTAGGACGCCGGCGCCGGTTGGTCGATTGCATCCCCGGCGGCGACGAACGTCGCTCAAACGTGCACTTGGTGATGCACTTCTCCGCCTTCAGATAAAGCTTCATGCCCTCACGCCTGCACAGCTTGCAGACCGGGCCGGTGTACCGTGCCATGTCCTACTCCGCCATCCCGCGAAACACGATCAAATTGCCGCTCCAAACACTTCCAGCCCGCCGCCCCCGGCGCCGCAGCGGGGAAACACAACCTGAGGGCCGGCCGTTACACGGCGGTACGCTACTGTGTCCAGGCCATACTGTCTCTGGCTATCATCCCATGGGGCCAGACTGCCTTCTGAGATGGAGACTCCCCGGCCGGAGCGCCCGGGCAGCGGATCAGACCCGGCGCCGCTTCGGCGGTCGTGGTCCGTTGTGCGCCACCGGCGTGACGTCCGTGATCGACACCACCGAAAGACCGGCAGCTTGAAGGGAACGTATAGCCGACTCTCGCCCCGAACCCGGCCCCTTCACCAGCACCTCCACGGCACGCATGCCGTGTTCCATCGCCTTGCGCGCCGCTGTCTCCGCCGTAACCCCGGCGGCGTACGGGGTGCTCTTGCGCGAGCCCTTGAAACCGCTCGCCCCAGCCGTACCCCAGGCCACAGGATTGCCGTTCGGATCGGTGATAGTCACGACGGTGTTGTTGAAGGTCGCCTGTACATGGGCGTAACCCCGTGGCACCACCCGCCGCTCCCGGCGCCGCTGGCGGACGTTGCCACGCCTCCTCTCGGCCATACTCCTCGCCTATCTCCCGTCTGCTTGAAACACAGCCAGCCTGCCCCCAGGCGCAAGCAATAAATCAAGGGCAACCCGAAAAGTGGCCACCTACCCCCACCGGCCGGCGGTACGTTCCGGCGATGCTATGACCGTACGCCCACTGGCGCACGGACCCACGATAGAACAGGCATGATAGCGCGTCCATAGCGCGCCCGGCAAGCAAGACGTGCAACGCTTGAATCTCTTGTCCCCCGGCGGGGAAATAGCAGCGCACGCAATCGGAACGCCGTAGCGCCCGGCCGATGGCATGATGGGGCGTGTGCTCGGCGTGTGCTCACCAAGCTGGACGCCGTCCAGCGGGCCCCACCCCACCCCGGTCCCGGGGCTACTTCTTCGCCGCGGCCTTCTTGCGTACGCCGACGGTGCGGCGTGGTCCGCGTCGCGTGCGGGCATTTGTCCGCGTGCGCTGGCCGCGCACCGGGAGACTGCGCCGGTGGCGCAGGCCACGGTAGCAGCCGATGTCGATCAGGCGCTGGATGTTCTGTCGCACCTGCCGGCGCAGGTCGCCCTCCACCGTTAGCTCGCGCTCCACCACCTCCCGCAGACGGTTGACCTCGTCGTCGGTCAGCGCGCTGACTCGCTTCTGCGCCGCCACCTGCGTCCGGCGCAGCACCTTGCGCGCCGTCGTGCGCCCGATACCATAAATGTAGGTCAGGGCGATCTCGGTATGCTTCTCCCGCGGGATGTCCACCCCGGCAATGCGTGCCATCTTCCCCAATCCTCGGTCTTACGTCCTACGCTCTCGGTCAACGCGCTCTCAGCGCATGCAGTCCACAGCCAGCGCGTCCGGGCGCATCCACGGGATCACGGTCGCAGGTATCCTGCTGCCGGCCACGTCCCGGCGGGGGGCGCGGCCGGCGCTAGCTCTAGCCCTGGCGCTGCCTGTGCTTGGGCTCGTCACAGATCACCATGATCACCCCACGCCGCTTGATGACCCTGCACTTCTCGCAGCGCGGCTTGACCGACGCCGTCACTTTCATCTTCCGCCTCCCGCATCACCGGCCGGGTCTGGCCGGCCCCGGCGCGCGGCCCACGATGCGGCCACGGGTGTGGTCATAGCGTGCCAGCGCCACCTGCACGCGGTCCCCTGCGCCGACACGCAGCGCCGCCAAGCGCGCCGCCGGCGCGACGTGGGCAAGCACCTGACGTCCGTCCGCTAGCTGAACCTCGAACAGGTCGTTGGCCAGCGAGCGGCAGACTTGACCGCTCAATTCTACCATACCGTCTCCGCCTGGCTCCTGGGCTGCCATCAATGCCCTGGCACCTGCTGCCGGGCCTCAGCCGGAACGCCCCGCCAGGAGCGGTGCCTGATCAGCCCCCGGGCGGGAGTCCCGGTCCGACGCCCCGGCCCCTTGGGCCCGCCGTCCCGTCTCGCCGACGCGGGCGCCCCAGCCCCCAATGCGCTCGTAGACGCGGGGGGCCAGCTCGGTCAGGATCTCCGCCGGGCCGTCGGCGATACAGATCGAATGCTCGTAGTGGGCACAGAGCGACCCGTCGGCCGTGACCACCGTCCAGCGGTCACGCAAGACGCGCGTCTCTGCCTGGCCGGCGTTGGCCATCGGCTCCAGCGCTAGGGTCATCCCGGTGCGCAGCAGGGGCCCCCGGCCGGGCAAGCCCTCGTTGGGGACGTGGGGCGACTCGTGCAGGCGCCGGCCGATGCCGTGGCCGCCGTACCCCCCGCCGGCCACGGCGAAGCCGGCGCCCTCGATCACTCCCTGAACCGCGGCCGAGATGTGTCCCAGGCGGT
Source organism: Chloroflexota bacterium (assembly GCA_030447525.1). Lineage (GTDB taxonomy): Bacteria > Chloroflexota > UBA11872 > UBA12225 > UBA12225 > JAUJOR01. The sequence continues at coordinate 145,917 of JAUJOR010000003.1, forward strand.
TCCCAGACCGGGCGGCCGCGATCCCGGCGTACAGGGCCTCCTGCGTCACGTCGAGGAGCCGGCGGGCCTGCGGCGAGAGGTCCCCCTGTGGGTCGCCAACCGGTACGGTGACGGCGGCGTCGCCGTGGTAGCCCTCCCAGATGGCCCCTACATCCAGGCTGACCACGTCACGGGCCTCCAGGGCGCGCTTGCCGGGGATGCCGTGGACGAGCTCCTCGTTCACCGAGGCGCAGATCGTCGCCGGGTATGGCGGTACACCTTTGAACGGCCGGTAGCCCTTGAAGGACGGCTGCCCCCCGGCGCCCTGGATGACGTCGGCGGCGATGCGGTCCAGCTCACCCGTCGTCACGCCGGGCCGGACGGCCATGACCATCGCCTCCAGCGCTTGGGCGACGATGTGATTGGCGACGCGCATCTTCTCCAGCTCGGCGCGCGACTTGACGCTGATGGCCTGCGGCTCTACGTCCATGACGCTCCGTTTGTTGGGCTCGGCGGGCGACGCCTCTGTCCGCGCCCCATGTCCCTAGGCGGTGGAGACCGCCTGGCAGTCCCGCACGGCGGCGATAAGATCGGCGGTCACCTCCCCTGCCGGGCGATTCCCGTCGATCTGACACATCAGCCCTTGCTGGTGATAGTAGCCCCCCACGGCGATGGCCTTCTCTAGATCAACGCTCAGCCGGCGCTCCACCTTGTCCGGCTGATCGTCGACGCGTTGGAACAGGCTGTGCCCGCACAGATCGCAGATCCCCTCCGCCCCCGGGGGTTTCGTCAACACGTTGTAGGTCGCCCCGCAGTGGCTGCACGTCCACCGGCTGGCCAGCCGGGCGATGAGCACGTCCTTGGGGACGAAGAGGTGCAGGACGCGCTGGATCGCCCGCCTGGCCGCCGCCAGGGCCGCGTCGAGGGCAACGGCCTGCTCGCGCGTGCGGGGGAATCCATCCAGGATGACGCCGCCGTTGTCCTGGCGGTACATCCCCTCCAGCTCGGCCATCACGGCCGGCACCATCAGGTGGTCCGGGACGTACAGGCCGCGCTCGACGTAGGATTGCACCTGCGTACCCAGGGCCGTCTGCTGCTCGATGGCCCGGCGCAGCAGGTCGCCACTGGCAAGGTAGGGAATCTGGAAATGGCGTGAGAGCAACCGGCCCTGCGTCCCTTTGCCAGAGCCAGGGGCGCCCATTAACAGCAGGATCACACCCCTTCCCCCGCCACCCTGCTCACTTAATGAACCCTTCATAGCGGCGCATCATCAACTGCGCCTCGAGCTGCTTCATCGTGTCCAATACGACGCCGACCACGATCAAGATGCCCGTACTGGATAGGGTCAGCACCTGGATACCTGTCAAGCGGCCGGCGACAAACGGCAGCACGGCGATCAAGCCCAGGAATAGGGCCCCCAACAAGGTAATGCGATTGAGCACCCGGCTCAGGTAGTCCGCCGTCGGCCGGCCGGCGCGGATGCCCGGGATGAAGCCTCCCTGTTTCTGAAGCGTCTCCGGGAGATTCTGCTGCTGGAAGACGATGGCGGTGTACATGTAGGTAAAACCCACCACCATAACGAAGTACAGCAGCCAGTAGAACACCCCATTGGTGCTAAATAACCCCACCATGAAGTTGGCCGTGGTCCGCACCCAGGAGACATCTGAGGACTGCAAATAGGTAGCCGCCGTTCCGGGGATCAGCAAGATGGACATGGCGAAGATGAGGGGGATCATCCCCGCGGAGTTGACCCGCAGGGGGATGTAGGTCGTCGTCCCGCCGTACACCCGGTTGCCCCGAATGCGCTTGGCATAGTGCACCGCGATGCGCCGCTGGCCCTCGTTCATGTAGATGATGGCCAGGACGATCCCCAGGCCCAGGAGCGCCAGCACAGCCAGACCGAGCCAGTTGGCACCGGCGACGAACGACTGGGCGATGGTGGCCGGGAGACGGGCGACGATGCCGCCAAAGATAATCAGGGAGACCCCATTCCCCACTCCCTTCTCCGTGATCAGCTCCCCCAGCCACACCAGGAACATCGTCCCTACCGTCAGGGTCAAAACCATGGAGAGGGTAGGTAAGAACGTCGTGCGATCGAACAGGCTGAAATTGGAGATAATCCCTTCCCGCGAAAGAAGGGTGGCCTGGGCGTAGGCCTGGAGAATGGCCAGGGGTACAGTCAGCAGTCGGGTGTACTGAGCCAGTCGCGTGCGTCCGGCTTCACCCTCCTTGGACAGCTCGCTCAAGGCGGGGATCACCGGGGACAAGATCTGCATCACGATGGAGGCGGTGATGTACGGGTAGACGCCGAGGGCGGCGATGGAAAAGGTCTCCAACGAGCCTCCGGAGAACAGCGAGAGGAGACCGAGGAGCTGATTGTTCTCCACCAGCTCGCGCAGGCGGGCGGCGTTCACCCCCGGGACGGGGACGTGGGCGGCCAGCCGGTAGACCGCCAGCATGGCAAAGGTAAAGATGATCTTCCGGCGCAAATCAGGGAGCTGGAACGCACGGCGCGCTGCATCAATCATCGGCCATTCTCCTGGCTGCGCCGCTGGAGGGGCACCGCCGGCATCTACGGCACCGTAACGCAGGTGGGTCAGTTGTCATGCGCCGCGCAGGATCCATCTCTCCAGCGCCAGGAACCGCCACGCCCGTGGCCAGCGCCCCAGGAGTTGACAGGCGCCGAAACTCATCGATGCCGCGGCCGGTCAGTGACTGTAGCCAAGTCGTACGTCCAACGTCCGGATGCCCGGGGCTACGCCTCGTTCGTCTGAGATCAGACTTTTCAATCTCAGACTCTCCGAGGTGAGGCCCCGGGGTGATCAGGCCCGCTGCTAGAGCGCGGGGAGGCCTGCCGAGGGCGCGGCGGCGGGCGCCTCCGGCGGGTGCCCAGCCATGTCCTCCAGCACTGTAAGTGTACCGCCCGCTTCCTCCACGGCGGCGCGCGCTCCGGCGGAGGCGCGGTGCACTTCGATGGTGAGGCGCTTGGTCAGGCCGCCGTCCCCTAGGAGCTTGACCGGGTGTCTCTTGGAGACGTCACGGATCAAGCCCCTCTGGCGCAGGGCCACTAGATTGACGACGTCCCCATTGGCGAACGTCCCTTCCAGGTCACGCAGGTTGACCACCTGGGCCACCACCTTGAACCGGGCGCGCGAAAAGCCCCGCTTGTGCGGGATGCGCATCGTCCAGGGGTTCTGGCCGCCCTCGAACCATGGCTTGGTGCCGCCCCCAGATCGGGCGTTCTGACCCTTAGTGCCCCGCCCGGAGGTCTTGACGCGCCCCGAGCCGTGGCCACGGCCCAGGCGCCGCCGGTCACGGCGCGAGCCCGGCGCGGGGGCGAGCTCATGCATCTTCATTGCTGTCTCCCTACACCGCCCGCACCACCGGCCCCAACGTCCGCGGCGGGCTGCTCGCCGTCCCCCGCCTCCACCAGGACAAGGTGCTGCACGTGCTGCACCATGCCGCGGATGGCCAGGTTGTCCGGCACTTCTACGGTCTGCCCCAGGCGCTTCAGCCCCAGCGAGCGGACGGTGTCTTTCTGGCGCTGGCTGTAGCCGATGGAGCTCTTCTTGTATGTGACACGGAGCATTCCTGCCATCGTTTAGTTGTCCCTTGTGGCGCGTGGCATGAAGGCGGTCGTCACGCCCCGTTTGGTGGGGTGTTCCCGGCGTGGCCGGCGTGGGCCGCCTCCATCCCTGGGGGCTCGCCGCCCGGAGACGGGGCTCGCGCCCCGCCCTCCGCGGAAAGGCTCCCCACGCCGGCCGGCCCGGTCCCTGGCTGCGGCGTCAGCCCGGCCGCGGCTTGGGCCACGGCCCCACCCTCGAGGCCGGCCGCGTCTGTGACCTGGCTCCGCTTGCGCTGCACCGTTTCCGGCGTCACCAGGGCCTTGAGGGCCATCTCTGTCGCTTTGACCACATTCACCTTATTGGCCGAGCCCAAGGACTTGCTCAACACGTCGTGAATCCCGGCGGCTTCGACAACGGCACGCACCGCCCCGCCGGCGATCACTCCCGTACCGGGGGCCGCCGGCTTGAGCAAGACATCCGCGGCCCCGAAGCGCTCCCGCACGCCGTGGGGGATGGTGCGCCCGGTCAGGGGCACCTCGAACAGGTTCTTTTTGGCCTGCTCGATCCCCTTGCGGATGGCCTCCGGAGTTTCTCGGGCCTTGCCCATGCCCACGCCGACGTGGCCCTGCCCATCGCCCACCACCATGACGGCGGCGTAGCTGAAGCGCCGGCCACCTTTCACCACTTTGGCGCAACGGTTCAACATCACCAACCGCTCTTTGAGATCCATCCGGTTGGTATCAAATCTTGGCATAGCAATCCCTTCTAGAAGACCAGGCCGGCCTGGCGGGCGGCGTCGGCTAGGCGCTGCACGCGGCCGTGGTAAAGGTACCCCCCACGGTCGAAGACCACCTTGGTCACCCCGGCCTGCCGGGCGCGCTCGGCCACCAGGGCGCCGACGCGCTCCGCCTCTTGCGTCTTTGGCAGGGCCGCCAGGTCACCGCGCAGCGCCGGGTCGAGGGTAGACGCGGTCACCAGGGTACGCCCCTGGGTGTCATCGATGACCTGGGCGTAGATGTGCTTCAGGCTCCGAAAGACGCACAAGCGGGGCCGCTCGGCGGTGCCCTGAACCTTGTTGCGGATTCGCCGGTGGCGCTTCAAGCGCGCCAGGTTGTGGCTCTTCTTCGTCATCGTTAGCGCCCCTTCGCCCCTACCTTACCGGCCTTACCGGCCTTGCGCCGGACGCGCTCGTCGGCGTAGCGGATGCCCTTGCCGAGGTACGGCTCGGGAGGCCGGACACGGCGCACACGGGCCGCGATCTCGCCGACGAGGGCCTTGTCGATCCCTACGACGTGGAAGCGCGTTGGGCTCTCCACCTCGAAGCTGACCCCGGCCGGCGGGACGATCTCCACCGGGTGAGAGAAGCCCACCTGCAGAGTCAGCCGGTTCCCGACGCGCCCGGCGCGATAGCCCACGCCACTGATCTCCAGCGTCTTGCGGTAGCCGTTGGTGACCCCCTCCACCATGTTGGCGATCAGAGTGCGAGTCAAGCCATGAAAGGCCTTGCTCTCCTTCTCCTCGTCCGGACGGGTCACTACCACCTGACCATCTTGCATCGCCACCATCATGCGGCTGGGCACCTGCTGGGACAGCTCCCCCTTAGGCCCTTTGACGTGTACCACGTTGGGGACAATGGTCACCTCGACGCCGCTGGGCAGGGTGATCGGCATACGACCAATACGCGACATCGCTTTTCTCCTCCGCAAGAGTCTGGGGGCTGAAGTCCCATACCTCAGACCGCCGCTCCAACCACCGGCTCGAGACCCGAGACCGGGGACGCCCCAACCTCCAGGTCACCAGACGAAGGCCAGTACCTCTCCACCGATGTTCTGGCGCCAGGCATCCCGGCCGGTCATAAGCCCCCTGGGGGTAGAGATGATCACCGTCCCCAGGCCGCCCAGCACCCGCGGGATCTCCTGCCGGCCCTTGTAGACGCGCAGACCGGGCTTGCTGACCCGGCGCAGGCCGGTGAACGCGGGAGTCCGGTTGTCCGTGTACTTGAGATGCAGGCGCAGCGACGGCTGCGGCGTCCCATCTACGACCTCAAAATCCTGGATATAGCCCTCGTCCTTGAGGATGCGGGCGATCTCGCGCTTGATCTTTGAGGTCGGCATAACGGTGGTGGTGTGCTTGGCCCGCGACGCGTTACGTAGGCGGGTCAGCATATCCGCCACCGGATCAGTCATCATCCGCGGTGTCCTCCTGCTGTCCTTGGCGCCCCTGGTCTCACCAGCTGCTCTTAGTGATGCCCGGGAGCTGCCCCAGGAGGGCGAACTCCCGGAAGCAGATCCGGCACAGGGCAAATTTACGCATGTACCCACGCGGCCGGCCGCAGCGGCGACAGCGGTTGTGGAACTGCACCTCGAACTTGGGCGGACGCTTCCACTTCTCGATCTTGCACGTCTTGGCCACTTATGACCGTCCCTTTTCTGAAACCTGCGTCACGCTGCGTACTTCCCTTCGCTCTCCGCCGGCCGGCCTCAAAGCGGCGCGTCGCCGTTCATCTACGAGGCGCGTCGCGCCTCCTCGGCCTCGGTGCGGAGCGGCATGCCCATCAGCTGGAGCAGCCGGCGCCCTTCGTCATCCGTCCGCGCCGTGGTGACGATGGCGATGTCCATGCCCCGCACGCGGTCGACCCGGTCGTACTCAATCTCCGGAAAGATCAGTTGCTCGCGGATCCCCAGGTTGTAGTTGCCACGCCCGTCAAACGACTCCGGCGAGACACCGGAAAAGTCACGCACCCGAGCCAGGGCGACGTTGAACAGCTTGTCCAGGAAGTCATACATCCGGGCCCCCCGCAGGGTGACCATGCAGCCAATGGGGTTGCCCTCGCGGAGCTTAAAGGCGGCGATCGATCGCTTGGCCTTGGTGACCACCGGGCGCTGGCCGGCGATCGCCTCCAGATCGCGCAGGGCGTTGTCCATGGCCTGGGGATTGCTCAAGGCCTCCCCCATGCCGATGTTAATCACCACCTTCTCGATCTTAGGCACCTGCATGATGTTGCCGTAGCCCAGCTCCTGCATCAGCGTATCCCGCACCTCGCGGTCGTAGCGCTCGCGCAGGCGCGGCGTCGGCCGGGGGCCCGTCGGCGGCGGGGGGAGCTCCTCCTGGCGCTCGCGCCGGGACGGCGCGGCCCCCTGCCGTGCCGGGGCCGCCGGGGGACGCCCGCCGCGCCCCGCTTGATCGCCGCGCCCGCCTTGAGCGCCACGGCTCCCCTGGCCGGCACGGCTCCCCTGGTCGCCGCGCCCGCCACTGCCGGATTGCTGTCCCTTCCGATCGGCCATTTCTTCAGTCCTCAGTCCTTCGTCCTCAGCCCCCGGCCGTTTGTGATGTGGCGCCCGTGGCGCTACAGATCACTGCCCACCGCTCCCGCCAGAGCCGCGGACGGGACACGCGGCACGGGGCAGGCTAACGCCCCGGCTCGTCGATGACCTCGTCGTCGCGCTTGCAGTAGCGTACTTTCTGTCCATCGGCCAGCACGCGGAAGCCCACCCGTGTCCCACGTCCGCACTTCGGACAGACCACCGCCACGTTGGAGATGTGCAGCGGGGCCGGGAACTCCACGATGCCACCCTGCTCGCCCGCCCCACGAGGCCGGGTGTGGCGCTTGCGGAGGTTGATTCCCTCGATCACGACGCGGTCTTCCTTGGGGATGATGCGGGACACCTTCCCTTGCTTGCCGCGCTCGCGGCCGGCCAGCACCTGCACCGTGTCGTTCTTACGCACCTTAGCGGCCATGACCCTGTCCCCTTGTCTCTTGTCTCGCGTCGCACATCCCCAGTCCAAGCCCAGACCTGAGACGTAGGACATCCTGATTTCTACAGCACTTCCGGCGCCAGGGAGACAATCTTCATGAAGTTCTTTTCCCGCAGCTCACGCGCGACGGGCCCGAAGATGCGTGTACCACGAGGATTGTCCTGTGGATTGAGCAGCACGGCGGCGTTGTCGTCAAAGCGGATATACGAGCCGTCCGGCCGGCCGTACTCCTTGGCCGTGCGCACGATCACGGCCCGGACTACCTCGCCTTTCTTCACCGGAGCGCCCGGCGTGGCTTCCTTGACGGAGGCCACGATCACATCGCCGACGCCACCGTACCGCTTGTTGGAGCCGTCCATCACACGGATGCACATCAGCTCCCTGGCACCGCTGTTGTCGGCACAGCGTAGACGTGTCTGGGGTTGAATCATGGCGCCACGCCCTCCTGCCCGGCAGTCACGGGAGCGGCCGGCCCGGCCGGCCCAGAGGTGGCCAGCGCCAGCTCCTCCTGCACCTCGGGGGCCGGCGCCACCTCGGCCAGGGGCACCGCCTTACCCCGACGGGCGGCGACCTCCAGGATCTCCTGCACTCTCCAATGCTTGTGTCGGCTGATCGGCCGCGACTCTTGCATGCGCACCAGGTCGCCCAGGCGCGCCTCGTTCCGCTCGTTATGCGCCATGTACTTCTTAGACCGGCGCACCGTTCGTTGGTAGAGCCGGTGGCGGCGCAGCGTCTGAACGGACACGACCACTGTCTTTTCCATTTTGTCGCTGACGACGCGACCCACCAGCTCCCGCTTCCGCTCGCGCACTGCTCCCAATCCCTCCTGGAGTGCTAAGTCCCGGGCCCTAGCCCCAAGGCGCCCGCAAGACCGCGGGCCCGCAGAACCCTATCGCTTCAGCCAGCAGCCCCCAGCACCCCGCGACGCACGCCTAGCCGGCGGCGGCCAGCCGGCGCCGGTCGTTCATGATCTGGAGGATACGGGCCACGTCCTTGCGGACGACCCGAATCCGTGATGTGTTCTCCAGCCGGCGCGTCGCCAGCTGGAAGCGTAAGTTGAACAGCTCCTGGCGGGAGTCGTTGAGCCGCTTCTGGAGATCGGCGTCCGACATCCCGCGCAACTCCGCGGCCTTCATACCTGGGCCCCCCCGCTGTCAGCGCTCGTGGCCACGCCACCGGCCGTGGCGGGTGCCCCGTCGGGAGAGTCCGTCCTCTCGCTCCCCTGCGTCCCGTTGCCCGGCAAAGAGGCCCCGATCTGAGCCGGTGTCTCCTTGGTGACGAACTGCGTGGCAATGGGAAGCTTGTGCGACGCCAGGCGCAAAGCCTCTTTCGCAACGTCCTCGCGCACACCGGATACCTCGAAGAGCACCCGACCGGGGCGGACGACGGCCACCCAATGGTCGGGCGCCCCCTTACCGCTCCCCATGCGCGTTTCGGCCGGCTTGGCCGTGACCGACTTATCCGGAAAGATGCGAATCCAGACCTTGCCACCGCGCTTCATATGGTGGGTGATGGCTCGGCGGGCGGCCTCGATCTGCCGGCTATCGATCCAGGCCGGCTCGAGCGCCTGGAGCCCAAACTCACCGAACGCCACCGCAGCGCCACGGTTTGTCGTACCGCTGCGGTCGCCGCGATGGACGCGCCGGTACTTGACGCGCTTTGGCATCAGCATGGCGTCAGCTCCTCTCCTGCGTTCCCGCGCCCGGCACCGGGCCATCACCCGGTGCCGACGCCGCCGGGCCACCCTCCGGGGCACCGGCTGACGTATCCCCGGTGGCAGGCGCCGGCGGGCTGCTCCCCGGCCCTGTCGTACCGGGCGTCTGGCCTGCACCTTCCCCCTGTGCGGGACGCGGTGCGCCCCCGGCGGGCAGGCCCCCCGGGCGCGGGCCACCGGCCGGGCGCGGCCCCCCTCCCGAGCCCCCAAAACCGCCCGCCCCACCGGGACCGCCCGGCCGCGGACCTCGCCGGGGCCCGCCGCCACCGACGCCGCGCGACGAGCGCGGCTCGGCGAAGCCCCCGGATTCGACCACCCGCTGCCCGGGGGCAATGTCCCCACGATAGATCCACACCTTGACGCCGATCCGCCCGTAGGTGGTAGCCGCCTCGGACTGCCCGAAGTCGACGTCCGCCCGTAGCGTCTGCAGGGGCACCTTTCCCTCACCGTCCTTGTCCGTGCGGGCCATCTCAGAGCCACCCAGGCGCCCGGCGACGCGTACCTTGATGCCCTTGGCCCCCATGCGCATGGTGCGCTGTACGGCCTGCTTCATCGCCCGGCGGAAGGCCACCCGGCGCTCCAGCTGCTCGGCGATGTTGCGCGCCACCAGCCGGGCATCGAGCTCCGGCTGGCGGATCTCCATGATGTTGACCCGCGCCTTCTTACCGGTGAGGCTCTCCAACTGCCGGCGCAGCTCCTCGACGGCCGCCCCCTGCTTGCCGATGACGATGCCCGGCTTGGCCGTGTGGATGGTCAGCTTGACCTCATTAAGGCTGCGCTCGATCTCCGCCCGGCTGACGCTGGCGTTCGCCAGGCGCCGCTTGATCAGACCACGGATGTCCAGGTCTTCACCCAGGAGCTGGCCGTACGCCTTGCCATCGGCGTACCACTTACTCTCCCAGTCTTTGATCACCCCCACACGAAACCCAATCGGATGAACCTTTTGTCCCACGTCTCTAACCCTTCACTTCTGGCGCTACTCCGCGCGCTCCCCAGCCCTGGCGGGGGCCTTAGCGGCCGGCGCGCGATACGCCACGTGAGCCGGAACGCCGGGCCCTACCCCCGCCGGCCGGCGTGTCATCGACCACCACGGTGATGTGCGTCGTCCGGCGCTTGACGACCCCGGCTTGGCCCCGCGCCTTGGGCCGGAACTTGGGCGGGAACGAAGGCCCCTGGTCGGCAGTGGCACTCACGACTACCAGAGCGGCCGGATTCAGGCTGTAGTTGTTCTCTGCGTTGGCGATTGCCGAGCGGATCACCTTGAACACGGCTCGGGCAGCCGCCTGCGGGGCGAACTGGAGCATTGCCAGGGCCTCGGCCGCCGGCCGCCCACGGACTGCCTCGACGACGAGCTGTACCTTACGCGGTGACATTCGCACTGCCTGGGCCGACGCACGAACCTGCATGCTCTCTCTCCGTCCAAAAGTGCAAGGTGCCAAAAAGGCCGGGTGCTGGGCGTGGCCTGAAGACGGTCGTCTCTACGGCAGACACACGGCCAGGTCACGCTCCTGTCAGCGCTCAGGCGTGAGCGCCCACGATAACCTAGCGCGCCCCTGTGCTGCGCTCGCTCTTACTGTGCCCCCGGAAGTGACGCGTGGGAGCGAACTCACCGAGCTTATGCCCCACCATATTCTCGGCGACGTAGATCGGGACGTGTCGCCGGCCGTCGTGTACCCCGATGGTATGACCGACCATCTGCGGAAAGATGGTCGAGTCACGCGACCAAGTCTTCAACACCCGCTTCTCGCTGCGGCGGTTCATGATCTCGATTCGCGCCAGCAGCTTGGCGTCGACGTACGGGCCCTTCTTGACCGAACGGGACACGTCCTTGTACTCCCTTTGCTCTAGCGGCGCCGGTCACGTGACCGGCTGATGATGAACTTATCGCTCGCCTTACGCTTGCGCGTCCGTAGCCCCATGGCCGGCCGGCCCCACGGCGTCTGGGGCTGCCCGCCGATGGGGGCCTTGCCCTCGCCACCGCCATGCGGATGGTCACGCGGGTTCATGACCGAGCCACGCACCGTCGGGCGCCGGCCCAGCCAGCGCGAGCGCCCGGCCTTACCCAGGGACACGTTCTGATGGTCGATGTTTCCTACCTGACCGACAGTCGCCGCGCAGTTGGCGTGCACCCGGCGAAGCTCGCCGGAGGGCAACCGCACGGTGGCGTAGTCCCCTTCCTTGGCCATCAGCTGCGCCGATGCCCCGGCGGAACGCACCATCTGCCCTCCACGTCCGGGGTACAGCTCGATGTTATGGATCACCGTCCCCACCGGCATGTGCCGCAGGGCCATGGAGTTCCCCGGCCGGATCTCCGCGTCCGGGCCGGCCATCAAGGCGTCGCCGACACGCACGCCCACCGGGGTAAGGATGTAGCGCTTCGCCCCGTCGCGGTACACCACTAGGGCAATACGCGCCGACCGATTGGGGTCGTACTCCACCGTCTGCACGCGGCCCGGGACGCCGGTCTTGTCCCGCTTCCAATCGATGATGCGGTACAGGCGCTTGTGCCCCCCACCCCGGTGGCGGGTGGTGATCCTCCCCTGGTTATTGCGACCGGCGTGCTTCTTTAGCCGCTCCGTCAGGGGCTTATAGGGCCGGTCGGTGGTGATCTCCTCAAACGAGGCCACGCTCATCCCCCGGCGGCCAGGAGAAGTGGGCTTGTAGATGCGTACGGGCATGACTTCGGCCTTCTTTCCGTTAGCTCTCGAAGAACTCGATACGCTGGCCCGGCTGGAGCGTGACGATGGCCTTTTTCCAGTCCGGCATCTGGGCCAGGTGGCGACGCCAGCGCTTCGTCTTCCCGGGAATGATCATGACGTTGACTTTCGTCACCTTGACCTCAGGCCATGCCCGCTCCACGGCCTGCTTGATCTGGATCTTGTTCGCCTCCGGGTGGACCTCGAAGACATACTTGTTCTGCTCCGCGAGGAGCGTCCCCTTCTCAGTGACGCGGGGCTTGCGCAGCACATCCCAGACGTTGAGCTCGGCCATGACCTTATCCCTCCCTCCGGCTCGCCACTTAGGCCCCGTCCGAACGCCCGGCCTCACCCGCCGCCGGCCCAGTCGAGACGGCCGGGCGCACCGCATCCGCCGCGCCTGGCCGGTCTTCCGCGCCCTCCAGCGTCGCCTGGCCCTCCCCCGGGCCCTCCAGCATGATCGCGGCTGTCGGCTGCACCACAGCCACCACCACCCCCGGGGCCGTCGGAGCGGCGTCGTCCGGGACGAGGGAGCTGGGCGCCTCTGAGGTCTGCCCGGCTGACGCCGTCCGTCCCACCGGCTCGTGGGGCGCTCCGGCGCTGGCCATCACCCTTCCGGCGGGCGGGCGGGCATAGCGCTCCTCTAGACGGCGCAGGGCCGCCAGGCTGAGCACCAGATGCTCGTAGCGCAGGAGATCCACCACGCTGACGTTCTCGGTGGTGATGACCTTGACCTGCGGCAGGTTGCGGGCGGAGAGCTGAAGGGCCCTTTGGGGGGCATCCAGTATCAGCAGCTGCGAGCGTCCTTTGGACACCCGGCCCAAGAGCTGCGCCAGCCCCTTGGTGCTCGGGGCATCCATCAGCAGCTCCTGCAGCACGATCACCTCCCCGGCGGCCGCCTTGGCCGCCAGGGCGGAGCGAAGTGCCCCGGCGCGCATCTTCTTCGGCAAGTCTTGCCGGTAGCTGCGCGGGTGGGGGCCGAAGACCACCCCACCGCCACGCCAGTGCGGGGCCTTGCGCGAGCCCTGCCGCGCCCGTCCGGTCCCCTTCTGGCGCCAGACCTTCTTGGTCGTCCGGCTGACCTCGGCCCGGGTCTGGGTGTCGTGCGTCCCCTGCCGGGCGTTGGCCAGCTGGCGGACAACGGCCTGGTGCAACAGGGCGCGGTTGGGCGTGGCGCCGAAGACGGCCTCGTTCAACGAGACGGTCTGAGTCGGGGCGCCGGTGGCATCGTACATCTGCACGTCCGGCACGTCAGCCATTGCGCGTCCCCTTGCTGACCATCACCAGGGACTCTCGGGGACCGGGGACGGCCCCCCGCACCAGCAGGATGTTACGGGCCGGATCGGCGCGTACCACTTCCAGGTTCTTGACCGTCACCCGCTCGTTCCCCATGCGGCCGGCCATGCGCAGCCCCTTAAGCACGCGACCAGGGGTGGTACCGGAGCCGATCGACCCCGGCGCCCGGTGGCGGTCGGACTGGCCGTGGGTCTTCGGGCCACCGGCGAACCCGTGGCGCTTGACCACGCCCTGGAAACCCTTCCCCTTCGAGGTGCCGACCACGGCCACCCGCTCGCCAGGGTTGAACATGCTCACGTCCAGGCGCTGCCCGAGCTGGAAATCCGCCGGATCGGCGACCCGCCACTCCCGCAGGTGGCGCAACATCGGCGTCCCGGCCTTGGCGGTATGTCCCCGCTCCGCGCTCTTCAGCCGGCGGCTCTCCTCGAACCCCAGTTGAACGGCGTTGTAGCCGTCCGCATCCTGCGTCTTGAGCTGGGTCACCCAGCACGGTCCCGCTTGAATAACCGTCACCGGTACAACCTGGCCGGCCTCATCGAAGACCGAGGTCATCCCTACCTTGCGTCCTAATAGCCCTGCAGCCATCGACTCTGCTTTCCTACAGCTTGATCTCGACCGAGACGCCGGCCGGCAGGTTGAGCCGCATCAGCGCGTCGACCGTCTTCGGCGTCGGCTCCAGCACGTCGATCAGGCGGTTGTGGGTCCGCATCTCGAAGTGCTCCTGAGAGTCTTTGTCGATGAACGGGGAGCGCATGACGGTGAACCGGTTCTTCTCCGTCGGCAAAGGCACCGGACCGGAGACGTCCGCCCCGGTGCGCTGGGCCGTCTCGACGATCTGCCGCGCCGACTGGTCCAGGATCTTATGGTCGAACGCCTTCATGCGAATACGGATGCGCTGCCTGGCCACTCTCTTGCTCCCTGCTCTCCCGAGCGATCGATTAGTCCGCCCCTCTCGTCCGCGCCTCGCGTGCGCGGCCTACTGCTCGACGGCGGTGACGACCCCGGCGCCGACGGTCTTGCCCCCCTCTCACGGATGGCGAAGCGCAAGCCCTCCTCGATCGCCACCGGGGTGATTTAGCTCCACCGCCAGGCTCACGTTGTCCCCCGGCATGACCATCTCCACCCCCGCCGGGGCTCCACCGCCCCCGTCACGTCCGTCGTGCGGATGAAGAACTGGGGCCGGTAGCCCTTGAAGAAGGGGCTGTGGCGCCCCCCTCCTCCGTCGTCAGGACATACACCGTGCCCCGAAAGCGGGTGTGGGGCTTGATGGCCCCCGGCTTGGCCAGCACCTGCCCCCGCTCCACGTCCTCCCGCTCGATCCCCCGCAGCAGGCAGCCCACATTGTCCCCCGCCTCCCCCTGGTCGAGCAGGCGTCGGAACATCTCCACCCCCGTGACCACCGTCCGCCGCGTCGGGCCCCCCAGCCCCACGATCTCCACCTCTTCCCCGGGCTTGATCACCCCCGCTCGATCCGCCCCGTCACCACCGTCCCCCGCCCCTTGATCCCGAACACGTCCTCGATCGGCATCAAGAACGGGCGCGCCACCGCCCGCTCCGGCGTGGGGATGTAGCGGTCCACCGCCTGCATCAGGCTCCAGGATGGCGGCGTACTCCGGGGCCTGTGGATCGGCCGACCCGCTCTCCAGGGCCCGCAGCGCCGAGCCCCGCACCACCGGCGTCTCGTCCCCTGGAAACCCATACTTGCTCAGCAGCTCCCGCACCTCCAGGCTCCACCAGGCTCCAGGAGGCTCCTCGTCGTCCAGCATGTCGACCTTGTTCAAGAACACCACCATGCTCGGCACTTCCACCTGCCGCGCCAGCAGGATGTGCTCCCGTGTCTGGGGCATCGGCCCGTCCGGCGCCGACACCACCAGGATCGCCCCATCCATCTGCGCCGCCCCGGTGATCATGTTCTTGATGTAGTCCGCGTGCCCCGGGCAGTCCACGTGCGCGTAGTGCGCGCCTCCGTCTCGTACTCCACATGGGCAATCGCGATCGTGATCCCCCGCTCCCGCTCCTCCGGCGCCTTGTCGATCTCCGCAAAGGACGTGTACTTCGCCCGCCCCTGCAGCCCCAGCACCTTCGTGATCGCCGCCGTCAGCGTCGTCTTCCCGTGGTCCACGTGCCCGATCGTCCCCACGTTCACGTGCGGCTTCGTCCGCTCGAACCTCTGCTTGGCCATCTCTTTGTTCCTCTCCTGATCCTTAGATAGATCGTCCGTGATCGTTCCCCGGATCGAAGCTTCGGATACGACGTCACCCCCGGCGCGACTGACCGGGGTACATCCCGGGCGGCGTCACGCCGCGGCGCCAAACACGCACATCGGCCACGGCGCGGCCGCCCCCAGCCCGTCCGCAAACGGGCAGCGGCCTCTGGCGGCCACGGCCGATCGGCTATTCCCTTTCCGGCACTCTTGGTTTGGTGAGACCGAATTCTGCCCGCATCGGCCAGCGTGGCTTCCTGAGCCAGCTGGCCCGGCGAGTGATCACTCGACCTCCCCGCTTGGAGAAAGGAGACGGCACCTCAGACGGCCCGCGGGACGCGTCGGCCCCCACGGGTGTCCGCACCACGCCTAACGGCGTGACTTGGCCATCACTTCCTCGGCTACGGCGGCAGTCACTGGTTCGTAGTGCGCGAACTCCATCGAGTACGTCCCCCGTCCCGAGGTGATCGACCTCAAGTGGCCGACGTACCCGAACATCTCGGCCAGCGGAACCATGGCCTTGATGACCTGCGCGTTCGCCCGGGCTTCCATGCCCTCGATGCGACCGCGCCGCGCACTCAAATCTCCGATAACGTCCCCCATAAAGGCCTCCGGCACCACCACCTCGACCCGCATGATCGGCTCGAGGAGCACCGGACCCGCCTTCTCCACCCCGGCCTTGAGGGCCATGGATCCGGCGATCTGGAACGCCATCTCGGAAGAGTCTACCTCATGATAGGACCCATCGTACAACGTCGTGCGCACGTCTACCAGCGGATACCCCGCCCGGCCGGCATTGGGCAAGGCGGCGCGCACGCCTTGCTCCACGGCGGAGATGTATTCCCGAGGGATGGCCCCGCCGACGATCTTGTTCACGAACTCGAAGCCCGCGCCACGCTCCAACGGCTCGACGTCCAGCCAGCAATGGCCAAACTGACCCTTGCCACCGGTCTGGCGGACGAAGCGCCCCTCCGACTGCACGCGCCGGGTGACGGTCTCCTTGTAGGCCACCTGTGGTCGGCCGATGTTGGCTTCTACCCGGAACTCGCGCAGCATGCGGTCGACGATGACCTCCAGGTGCAGCTCCCCCATGCCGGAGATGACCGTCTGGCCGGTGTCCGGATTGGTCTCGGCGCGGAAGGTAGGATCTTCCTCCGCCAGGCGCTGCAGGGCCACGCCCATCTTGTCCTGGTCGCTCTTCGTCTTTGGCTCCACCGCCTGGCTGATCACCGGCTCCAGGAAGCTGATGGACTCCAGCAGGATGGGCTTGTTCTCGGCGCACAGGGTGTCGCCGGTAGTCGTGGCCTTGAGCCCGATAGCGGCCGCGATCTCCCCGGCGTACACCTCTTCCACGTCCTCACGCTCATTGGCGTGCATCCGCACCAGGCGTCCGAGACGCTCGCGCCCCCCCTTGGTGGAGTTCAAGACGTACGATCCGGCGCTGGCCGTGCCGGAATAGACCCGGAAGTAGGTCAGCTTGCCGGCAAAGGGGTCGGCAACGATCTTGAACGCCAGGGCAGCGAAGGGGGCCTCATCCCAGGCAGGACGTTCCTCGACCTCACCCGTAACCGGCACCGTCCCTCTGATCGGGGGCACGTCCTGAGGCGAGGGGAGGTAGTCGATAACACCATCCAGCAAGGGCTGTACGCCCTTGTTGCGCAAAGCGGCGCCGCAGAACACCGGCACCAGCTTCCCCACGAGCGTGGCGTGACGCAGGGCCGCCTTGAGCTCCTCCACAGGGAGGGTCTCCCCCTCCAGGTACTTGAGGGTGAGCTCTTCATCCGTCTCCGCGATGGCCTCGAACAGGCGGTCGCGCTGAGCCGCGGCCTCGGCTTGGAGAGGGGCCGGAATCTCCGTCTCCTCGCTGGTCGCCCCCAGGTCATCGGTATAGATGAACGCCCGCTGTGAAAACAGGTCGATGATCCCCTGGAAGCTCTGCTCAGATCCAATGGGCAGCTGTACAACGGCGGGGACGGCCCCTAGACGCTCGCGGATCTGGTCGACGCACTGCCAGAAGTTCGCCCCGGTGCGGTCCATCTTATTTACGAAGCAGATCCGCGGGACGCGGTACTTGTCCGCCTGGCGCCATACCGTCTCGGACTGCGGCTCCACTCCGGACACACCGTCGAAGACGACGATCCCCCCATCCAGGACGCGCAGACTGCGCTCTACCTCAGCCGTAAAGTCGATGTGGCCGGGGGTATCAATGATGTTAATGCGGTGATCCTGCCAAAAGCAGGTCGTCGCCGCGGCCGTGATGGTGATCCCACGCTCTCGCTCCTGCGGCATCCAGTCCATCGTGGCCGCGCCCTCGTGCACCTCGCCGATGCGATGCGTCCGGCCGGTGTAGAAGAGGACGCGCTCGGTCACCGTCGTCTTCCCGGCATCAATGTGGGCGATGATGCCGATGTTCCGCGTGCGTTCGAGGCTATAGAGGCGAGGCATTTACGAGTAGTCCTTACCTAACGTGCAACGTGCGCAGCGCTCAGTCCCCTGAGGCGGCCTTGACACGGCTACCATCCCGCCGTGTACGTTCTCAGGACTGAGGGATTAGCGATTACCAGACGGGCGAGCGATTACCAGCGATAATGGGCAAAGGCCTTATTCGCCTCCGCCATGCGGAAGGTCTCGTCCTTGCGCCGGGTGGTGGCGCTCTGCCCGCTGGCCGTGTCTTGCAGCTCGCCGGCCAGCTTCTCCACCATGCTCCGCCCGCCGCGCGACCGTGCCGACCGAATCAGCCAGCGCATGGCCAGGGAGTTGCGACGGTCGGCGCGGATCTCCATCGGCACCTGGTAGGTAGCACCACCGACGCGGCGGGGACGCACCTCTACCATCGGCGTGGCGTTGCGTAATGCCTGCTCAAAGACCTCGAAGCCGTTGCGCCGGCTACGCTCCTCCGCCAGCTCGATCGCCCCATAGACGATCCGCTCCGCCAAGGAGCGCTTACCACCGAGCATGAGATGATTGATGAAGCGCGAGACGTTCACGTCATTAAAGCGGCTGTCCGGCGCCACCTGCCGTTTCGGTGCCTGACCGCGTCGTGACATCTCTTTTCCGTCCCTCGTTATCCAGTGTTACCCAGTGCAGCGTTATCAGTACAAAGCCAGCACAGCAAAGCTGTCGGTGCGACGTCGCTTGACGCCGCCAGCGCAGCGCCGGCGCCAGCATGGCCAGAGAACGTCCCTCCGGCGACCCGGCGCGCCCCCGCTCCAGGCGCAGGGCGCGCCAGGTGTCCACCCCCTCAGCTTTTAGGGGTCTTGGCGCCGTACTTGGAGCGACCCTGCTTGCGGTCCCTTACCCCGGTGGCATCCAGCTTGCCGCGGATGATGTGATAGCGCACACCCGGGAGGTCCTTGACCCGCCCGCCGCGGATGAGCACCACGGAGTGCTCTTGTAGCGTGTGCCCCTCGCCCGGGATGTAGGCCGTGACTTCCATGCCGTTGGAGAGCCGCACCCGCGCTACCTTGCGTAGCGCCGAGTTTGGCTTCTTCGGGCTGATCGTCTTCACCTGCACGCACACGCCCTTCTTCTGCGGGGAGGGGCGCTGGCGAGTGGTTTCCCCGCGCAAGGCGTTAAAGGAGAAATGCAATGCAGGCGCTTTGACCTTCTTGCGCGCCCGCTCCCGGCCGTTCCTGATGAGCTGATTGATCGTTGGCACGCTACCCGCGACCTCTACATCCGCACTAACGGTTTACGGTGTCTTACACACTAGTGTGTGCCATGCCCATGACCCCCTCAAGGGACATGCGCATGGCACACGCGCACAAGATCTAAGTATAGCAGAGGGTCTCTCAACCCTCTGCTCCCCTCGCCTCCTAAGAGGCAGAGGCGTTGCTGGAGGGGAGGGCGCAGATACTCTCCGCGCCCCCCCTCCAGGGGCTCCTACTCCAGGGGCTCCTACTCCCCCCCGGCGCCGGCGGCCCCGGCGGCGGCCCCCGCCCCCCCCCGGCCCGCCGCCCCCCCCGGCAGGTCGGCCGGGGCGCCGACCACGGGGCGGGCCGCTGGCTCGAGAGCGGCGGCCACGGCCTGGGCCCCCGCGGCGGCATCGGCGGCGGGCTGCGCCGGCCGCGCCCGCCCCAGGCGCGTGACCATGCCGGTACCGGCGGGGATCAGCTTGCCAATAATGACGTTCTCCTTGAGGCCCAGGAGGCGGTCCTTCTGGCCTTCGGAGGCCGCCTGCGTCAGGACGCGGGTGGTCTCCTGGAAAGAGGCCGCCGCGAGGAAGCTGTCCGTGGAGAGCGATGCCTTGGTCACACCCAGCAGGACGGGCTGCGCCGTCGCCGGCTCGCCCCCCTCGGCCAGGGCCCGCTGGTTGACCTCTTCGTAGTGGAAGCGATCGACGATGTCCCCGGCCAGGAGATCGGTGTCGCCGGGGGTATCGACGCGTACTTTACGGAGCATCTGCCGGCAGATGACCTCGATGTGCTTGTCGTTGATGGACACGCCCTGGCTGCGATACACCTGCTGCACCTGATCGACCAGGTACTGCTGCACCGCCTCGCGCCCCAGGATCTGGAGGATGTCCTGCGGGTTGACCGCCCCCTCGGTAAGCTGCTCACCGGCGGCGACGATCTGCCCATCCTCGACCCGCAGGCGGGCGGCCGCGGGGATGACGTACTCGGCGTCCTCACGCTCTTCGGAGCGCAAGAGCAGCTTGTCGCCGTCCTGGAAGATGCGCCCGCTGGCCGGGGCCAGGAAGCGGTCCTCCTCCGGCAGCGTCGCCAGGGACTCCTGGGTGGAGGTGGCCTCGGCTGAAGCCCCTTCCGGTCCCCGCCGGGCGATGATCGTCCCCTCACCTACCTCAGAGTCGAGGTCGACCACCAGCTGGAAGCCGTCCGGCAGGTGCAGCTCCTCTTGATAGACATGGCTGGAGATGACGCGGACCTTGGTCGGCTCTCCCCGCTCCACCTCCGCCCGTCCCTCGATGGCGCTGATGATGGCCACGCCCTTGGGGACGCGGGCTTCGAACAGCTCCTCCACCCGGGGCAGGCCCTGGGTGATGTCCTCACCGGCGACGCCACCGGTGTGGAAGGTACGCATCGTCAGCTGCGTCCCCGGCTCGCCGATTGACTGCGCGGCGACGATCCCCACGGCCTGGCCAACCTCCACCGCGGCGGCCGTGGCCAGGTTGCGACCGTAGCACTTGATGCACAGCCCGTAGCGGGACTCGCAGGTCAGCGGCGAGCGGACGCGCACCTGAGGGAGGCGCAACTCCTCGATGCGGGCCACGGCCGCCTCGTCGATCTCCTCGTTGAAGCGGACGACGATCTCGCCGGTGGTGGCATCGACGACGTCTTCGGCCACGTTCCGCCCCAGGAGCCTGTTGGTCAGGTTCTCGCCCACCCGCCGGGCATCCGGCCGGCGGACGACGATCCCCTGGTTCGTCCCGCAGTCGTCCTCGCGGATGATCACGTCCTGCGCCACGTCGATCAGGCGCCGGGTGAGATAGCCGGAATCGGCCGTACGCAGGGCCGTGTCGGCCAGGCCCTTGCGCGCCCCGTGGGTGGAGATGAAGTACTCCAGCACGGTCAGACCCTCGCGGAAGTTGGAGCGGATGGGGAGCTCGATGATCCGCCCCGAGGGATCGGCCATCAGGCCGCGCATCCCGGCGATCTGGCGGATCTGCTGGAAGCTCCCCTTGGCGGCGCCGGACTGGGCCATCATGTACACCGGCCCGAAGGGATCGAGCTCTTGACGCACCGCTTCCTCGACCCGAGTCATGGCGTGACTCCAGGCCTCCACGTTCTTGTCGTACTGCTCCTGGTCGGTGATCAGGCCGCGGCGGTACTGGCGCTCGATCTCCTCGATCTCCCGATCGGTCTCGGCCAGCACCTTGGCCTTCTCCAGGGGGATGAAGATGTCGCTGATGGCCATGGTCAAGCCAGAGACGGTGGCGTAGTGGAAGCCCAGGTATTTGATCTGGTCGACCACCTCCGCCGTGCGCTCCTGCCCCAGGGCGAAAAAGCAGCGCGCAACGACGTTCTTGAGCTTGCCCTTATCCAGGACATCGTTGACGTAGCGCAGCTCACGAGGGAGGGCGGCGTTAAAGATCAC
Organism: Chloroflexota bacterium; assembly: GCA_030447525.1. Taxonomy (GTDB): domain Bacteria; phylum Chloroflexota; class UBA11872; order UBA12225; family UBA12225; genus JAUJOR01. The sequence continues at coordinate 167,181 of JAUJOR010000003.1, forward strand.
CCGCCCCACGGTGGTCTCGTACAGCTCGCCCCAGGAGTGGTCCCCGGCCAGGACAAAGCTCTCCGGAAAGTCCTTTTCGTTGACCTGCAACTTGATCGTGGCCTGCAGATCGATCGCCCCCACCTCGCGCGCCAGGCTCACCTCGTCGAAGCCGGAGAAGATCTTGCCCTCACCCTTGGCGCCCGGCTTGACGATGGTCAGGTAATACATACCCACCACCATGTCCTTGGTGGGGGCGACGATGGGCTCGCCGTTGGCCGGCGAGAGGAGGTTGTGGCTGGAGAGCATCAGCACCCGCGCCTCGTTCTGCGCCTCCAACGAAAGGGGGACGTGTACCGCCATCTGGTCGCCGTCGAAGTCGGCGTTGAAGGCGGTGCAGACCAAAGGATGGATCTGGATGGCGCTCCCCTCTACCAGCACCGGGTCGAAGGCCTGGATGCCCAGGCGGTGGAGCGTGGGGGCACGGTTGAGCAGCACCGGGTGGCCCTGGATCACCTCCTCCAGGACGTCCCACACCTGCGGCCGGGCCCGCTCGACGACGCGCTTGGCGCTCTTGATGTTGGGGGCGTAGCCCCGCTCCACCAGCTTACGCATGACGAAGGGCTTGAACAGCTCCAGGGCCATCTTCTTGGGCAGGCCACACTGGTGGAGCTTGAGCTCCGGGCCGACGACGATGACGGAGCGGCCGGAGTAGTCCACGCGCTTGCCCAGGAGGTTCTGGCGGAAGCGCCCCTGCTTGCCACGGAGCATGTCCGAGAGGCTCTTGAGCTTGTGATTGGTTGAGCCGGCAACGGCCCGCCCCGCGCCCGTTGTCGATCAGGGCGTCCACAGCCTCCTGGAGCATGCGCTTCTCGTTACGGATGATGATCTCCGGCGCCCCCAGGCTCCAGCAGGCGCTTGAGACGGTTGTTGCGGTTGATCACCCGGCGGTAGAGGTCGTTCAGGTCGCTGGTGGCGAAGCGCCCGCCGTCCAGCTGCACCATGGGGCGCAGGTCCGGAGGCAAGACGGGGAGCACCGTCAGGATCATCCAATCCGGCTTGTTGCCGGAGCGCCGGAAGGCCTCCACGACGCGCAGGCGCTTGATGGCCTTCTTGCGCTGGCTGGAGGAGGAATGGACATCTTGACGGAGCCTGCTGGGCCAGGGCGTCTAGGTCCAGCCCCTGGATGATCTCCAGCACGGCCTCGGCGCCCATGCCGGCGCGGAAGATTGGCCCCACCGTGTCCAGGGTGTCACGGTACTGGGTATCGGTCAGGAGCTGCATGGCGCGAGCTTCTCGATCATCTCGCGCTTGCCCTGCAGCTCGCCTTCCTTGGCCTCGATCTCCTCGTTCATCTTGCGGGCCAGGCTCGTCGATCTCGACGTTGGCCGCGCCTCGGTTCGCTCCTTTTCCCGCTCGATCTCCACCTCGATCTGCGCCCGTCGATCGGCGGCCTCGTCCAGGCCTACCCCTTCCTCCGCCAGGCGGGCGATGCGAGCCTGCTTGTCCCCTTCCAGACGCTCGTCCTCGCGCACAACGCGCTGCTCGATCTCCTGCTGCTGCTGCGAGGTCCGCTCCTCGAGACTGGTGGCGTGACGCGCCACCTCCTCGTCGACCCCCTCCAGGGCCTGCTTGCGCGCCCCTTCGTCCACGCTGCTGACGATGTAGGCTGCGAAGTACAGGATCTTCTCCAGATTACGGGGAGATGTCCAGCAGCAGCCCCAGCCGGCTGGGGGTGCCCTTGAAGTACCAGATGTGACTTACGGGCGACGCCAGGCTCGATGTGTCCCATCCGCTCGCGGCGCACCTTGGCCCGTGCCACCTCGACGCCACACTTGTCGCAGACGATGCCCTTGAAGCGCACCCGCTTGTACCGCAGTAGCACTCCCAGTCCTTGGTGGGACCGAAGATGCGCTCGCAGAAGAGACCGTCCTTCTCCGGCTTGAGGGTGCGGTAGTTGATCGTCTCTGGCTTGGTCACCTCGCCGTAGGACCAGGAGCGGACCTGCTCCGGAGAGGCGATGGAGATGCGGATGGCGTTAAAGTCGTTGACTTCCAGCATGGGATTCCTTCCAGTCAGACCGTAGTCCCCAGTCCTTCGTCCTCAGTCAGCAGACCGGGAGCGGAGCTCCAGCGGCAACGCCACCAGAGCCGCCGTCCCGGCCCCGATTGAGGGGTGAGCCCTCGGGACCTGATTAATCTCGGTCTTCCAGCCCTTCGAGATTGATGCCCAGCTCGGGCAGGGCGTCTGCCCCGGCGTCCTCGACGAACTGGATCTCCTCTTCGTTCTCGTTTAGCACCTCCACCGACAGCCCCAGGCTCTGCAGCTCCTTCACCAGCACCTTGAAGGACTCCGGCACGCCCGGCTCCATGATCGGCTCGCCCTTGACGATGGCCTCGTAGGTCTTCACGCGCCCCACGATGTCGTCGGACTTCACCGTCAGGAGCTCCTGGAGGATGTTGGCCGCGCCGTAGGCCTCCAGGGCCCACACCTCCATCTCGCCGAAGCGCTGCCCGCCGAACTGCGCCTTGCCCCCCAGAGGCTGCTGCGTGATCAGCGAGTAGGGCCCCGTCGACCGGGCGTGAATCTTGTCTTCTACCAAGTGCGCCAACTTGAGCATGTAGATGTGGCCAACGCAGACCTCCTGCTCGAAGGCGTCGCCGGTGCGCCCGTCGTAGAGGCGGGCCTTCCCCGACTGCGGCAGCCCGGCGCGCTCCAGGAGCCCTTCGATCTCCCCCTCGGTGGCGCTGTCGAACACCGGGGAAGCCACCTTCATCCCCAGGGCGGCCGCCGCCCAGCCGAGGTGGGTCTCCAAGATAGTGCCCACGTTCATCCGGGAGGGGGCGCCCAGGGGACTGAGGATGATGTCCACCGGCGTCCCATCTTCCAGGTAGGGCATGTCTTCCACGGGGAGCACCTTGGCGATGACGCCCTTGTTGCCGTGGCGCCCGGCCATCTTGTCCCCTTCGGTGATCTTGCGCTTGACGGCAATAGAGACGCGCACCATCTGGTTCACGCCGGGCGGGAGCTCGTCCCCTGCCTCACGCGAGAACTGCTTGACGTCCACCACTTTGCCGTACTCCCCGGAGGGGACACGCAGGGAGGTGTCCTTGACCTCGCGGGCCTTTTCGCCGAAGATGGCCCGCAGTAGGCGCTCCTCCGCGGTGAGCTCCGTCTCCCCTTTGGGGGTAATCTTGCCCACCAGGATGTCCCCGGCGCGCACCTCCGCCCCCACGTACACGATCCCCTGATCGTCCAGGTCCTTGAGGGCGTCCTCCCCCACGTTAGGGATGTCGCGGGTAATCTCCTCCGGGCCCAGCTTGGTGTCTCGCGCCTCCACCTCGTACTTCTCGATGTGGATGCTGGTGAACACGTCCTCCTGCACCAGGCGCTCGGAGATCAGGATGGCGTCCTCGAAGTTGCCTCCCTCCCAGAACATGAAGGCCCCCAGGACGTTCTGCCCCAGGGCCAGCTCCCCTCCGTCCGTGGATAGGCTGTCCGCCAGCACCTGCCCGGCGGCGATGCGCTGCCCGCTGGCCACGATGGGGCGCTGATGCAGGCACGTCCCCTGGTTGGTGCGCACGAAGCGGCGCAGCGGATAGCGCCGCTCCTCCCCCCCATCTTCCAGCACCACCACCTCGGCGGCGGCCGCCCGCACCACCGTGCCGTCGGCCCGGGCCAGCACCACCTGGCCGGAGTCGCGCGCTGCTTGGCCCTCTACGCCGGTGGCCACCAGCGGGGCGTGGGGCCGCAGCAAGGGCACCGCCTGGCGCTGCATATTGGCCCCCATCAGGGCCCGGTTGGCGTCGTCATGCTCCAGGAAGGGGATCAAGGCCGCGGCCACGGAGACGATCTGCTTGGGCGAGACGTCCATCAGGTCGACCCGCTCGGCGGGGGCGGACTGGAATTCGCCCTGGAAGCGGGCCGCGACGCGCGTCTCGGTCAGATTGTTGTGCTCGTCGTAGCGGGTGTTGGCCTGGCCGACGACGTAGCTCTCCTCTTCGTCTGCCGGGAGGTAGTTGACCTCGTCGGTCACAAAGGGACGCACGGCCAGCTCCAAGCCTTCCCCCCCCTGCGCCTTGGCCAGGGCGACGAGCTCCATTGCCGCCCCCTCGCCGATCGGCTGCCCCGGCTCCACCGTGGCCAGCGCCGTGCCTGTGCCCGTGGCGTCCGGTGCCGGCAGGGCCTTGAGGGACTGCTCGGTGAGCATCCGCCCGGCCAGGAACTGTAGATCGGTCTCAGCCGTCACCCGCACGCTACGGCGCACCTTGCGGTACGGGGTCTCGATAAAGCCGTAATCGTTGATCCGCCCGTAGGTGGCCAGGGAGCCGATCAGGCCGATGTTCGGCCCTTCCGGCGTCTCCACGGGGCAGATACGCCCGTAGTGGCTCTCGTGCACGTCGCGCACGTCGAAGCCGGCCCGCTCCCGGGAGAGGCCTCCGGGGCCCAGGGCCGACAGGCGCCGCTTGTGCGTCAGCTCCGCCAGCGGGTTGGTCTGGTCCATGAACTGCGACAGCTGCGAGCCCCCGAAGAACTCCTTCATCGCCGCCACCACCGGCCGGATATTCACCAGCGCGGCCGGGGTAGCGCTTTCCGGGTCCTGGATGGTCATCCGCTCCTTGATCACCCGCTCCATGCGCAGCAGGCCGATGCGGAACTGGTTCTGGATCAGCTCCCCCACGGCACGGATGCGCCGGTTCCCCAGGTGGTCGATGTCGTCCGGTCGCCCCTGGTCGCGGTTGAGGATGATCATCTGGCGCACGATGGCCACCAGGTCGTCGGGGGTCAGGGTGCGCTCGGTGCGTCCGACGACGCGCAGGCGCTTGTTGAGCTTGTAGCGCCCCACCCGCCCCAGGTCGTAGCGCCGGGGGTTGAAGAACAGGGCTTGCACCAGCGAGCGGGCGTTCTCCGGCGTGGCCGGGTCTCCCGGGCGCAAGCGCCGGTACACCTCCAGCAGCCCCTCGGCGTGGGAACGGGCCGGGTCGCGCCGCGCCCCACCCCCCAGGCCGATGGTGGCCTCTATGAAGCGCCGCTCGGTATCCGTGTCTTCGTCCGCGAACAAGGCCAGCAAGGCCTCGTCCGTCCCATACTCCGGCGCCAGGGCCCGCAGCAACGTGGTCACCGGGAGCTTGCGCTTACGGTCGACCTTGACCGTGAGGAGGTCCTTGGCGCTGGTCTCGAACTCCAGCCATGCCCCGCGGTTGGGGATCAGCTTGGCCGCGAACAGCTTGCGCCCCGTGGCCGCGTCCTCCTCGGCCGTAAAGTACACCCCCGGGCTGCGCACCAGCTGCGAGACGACCACCCGCTCCGCCCCGTTGACGATGAACGTCCCGTGCTCCGTCATCACCGGGAAGTCGCCCATGAAGATGCGCGACTCCTTGATCTCCTGCGTCTGCTTGTTTAGCAGGCGTGCCTCGCAATACAAGGGGGCCGCGTAGGTCACGTCCCGGTCGCGGCACTCGTCCTGGCTCCACTTGGGCACCCCGAACGGCTCCGCCCCCACCGAGAGCTCCAGCTCCAGATTCTTGCCCGTGAAGTCGGCGATCGGGCTGAGATCCTCGAACAGCTCCCGCAACCCTTCGCGCCGGAACCACTCAAAGCTCCGCAGCTGCACCTCGATCAGGTGCGGCATCCCCAGCAGCTCCCGCGACCGCCCGAACCACTCCCGCTGGTCGGACGACCCCTGCCCGTCGTGGCCGTTCTGGCCGTTCCGGCCGTCCTGGCCGTCCGGCGCAACGAGCCACTCGCCCTGGGTTGACGTCTGGACTGACTCTGCCACCATCTAGTACCTAGCTCCTCTTTGTGGACGGCCCCGCGCCATACCGGCGTACACGCCGGCGGCGCGACACCGGAGATCACCGCCTGGGGGAGTGCAATAAGGGGACATATCCGGTACGGCCGGGGGCCGTACGGTGTGTGGTCTCGCGGGAAGGACGCGGCTGCGCCAATGGCAAGATCGGCTATGGGCGCGACGCACTAGTCGGCACGACCAGTGTAACACAGAAGGCAATAACCGGCACTCCTAACTGGCACCTCACCAGTGAGTCCCGGTCGTGACGCGATATTAGTCTCTACGCGCTCAAGTATAGCACAGCAGGGCGCTGGGAGGGGCCGCCGGGGGGCGGCGCTGGGCCCCCGTCGTTACCGTGCGCCCAGCCCTCCCGGCGCCCGGCCCCCTGACCCGTGTGGCGGCCCGGCGCTCTACCCCCGCCACCACCTGGACCACTCCCACCCCGGCCCACCTGGCGTCCTCAGGGCCTTCTGATCAGGTGTCCCCCGGGAGCCGGACTGCCACACTGCCACTAGGAGCAGCCGCTGATGAAACGACCCTGCTGGCGTCCTGTCTGGCTGTTGCATCATCCTCTCCCTTTCAGTAGTATTAGTCCATCTCGCGTTATTGCAAATCTTTGTCAGTTCACGCGGTGGGGGCGTCGCCGCGTCCCGCGGGGACGGTGCCCACGCCGGGAGGGTTGGGCGCCGGCGCCGTTGCCGGGGCGGTGAACCGGGCACGCAGGGTTGTGGTGGAGGAGCTGCAGCAGGTCATCGCCGAAGCGGCGCACGAGCGAGCGGCGTACCGGTGAGCGGCGCACGAGCGAGCAAGGCACAAGGGGAAGAGAGACCGTGAAACAGGAAGCCTTTCGTCCATGGTCGCCGGGGCGTCGGCGCCTGATGACGGCGCTGGCCGCCGTGGGGCTGCTCGCCGGGGCCGCCCGGCCGGCGCTGGCGATGCACATCGCCGAGGGGTTCTTGCCCCCGCTGTGGGCGGCCTTGTGGTTCGTGATGGCCATCCCCTTCGTCGCCCTGGGCCTGCGCTCTATTGCCCGTCAGGTACAGGCTTCACCCCAGAGCAAGCTCACCCTGGGCATGTCCGGGGCCTTCGCCTTTGTCCTCTCGGCATTGAAGATCCCCTCCGTCACCGGGAGCTGCTCCCACCCTACCGGCGTCGCCCTGGGGGCCATCCTCTTCGGGCCCACGGCGATGGCCGTGCTGGGGACGATCGTCCTGCTGTTCCAGGCCATCCTGCTGGCCCACGGCGGGCTGACCACCCTGGGCGCCAACGTCTTCTCCATGGCCGTGGTCGGGCCGTTCGTCGCCTACGGGCTGTTCCGGGCCTTGCGCGGTCTGGGGCTTGGCTGGTCGGTCTTCCTGGCGGCTACCCTGGCCGACCTGGCGACCTACGTCACGACGGCGGTGCAGCTGGCGCTGGCCTTTCCCGCCCCGGACGGGGGTATCCTCGAGTCCCTGGTGAAGTTCCTGGGCATCTTCGCCATCACCCAGGTCCCCCTGGCCATCAGCGAGGGCATCCTGACGGTGATCGTCTTTAACCTCCTGGGCCAGTACAACCGTGAGGTGCTGGAGGAGCAGGGCGTGGTGGCCAGCGCCGCGGGGCGCGCCGTCCCGGCCAGCGTCGCCCGGACGGCCGTCTGAACACTTCCCCTGAACACTTCCTGGGCGGGGGGCGCTGAGGAGCGCGATGAATAATGGTCACACCAGTGGCCCCCCGGCCGCCTGGCCTGGCCGACGGGAGGATGGGAGCGAGACACCGCCGGCCAGCACTGAGCGCCGGGCATTGCCGACCGAGGACTCTTGAGAGATGAAGCTGTGGCAGCGTAACCTGCTCCTGGCGGTGCTGGCGGTGGGCTTGGTCGTCGTCCCTCTCGCGTTCGTGCAGGGCGCCGAGTGGGGCGGGGCGGACACCCAGACGGTGGACATGATCAAGGAGATGCGGGGCGATTACGAGCCGTGGTTCCAGTCTCTGTTGGCCCCTGAGGAGCTGGAGCGATACTTCTTCGGGCTGCAGGCCCTGCTGGGGACGGCGGTGCTCGCCGCCGCGATGGGATGGATGATCGGGCGGCAACAGTCGCGGGGCGCTTCCCAGGGACGTGAGCTGCGCATTGCCGGCGTCGTCGTCGCCGTGGCCATCGCCGCTGCCGGCGCGCTGTTCTTCGTGCAGACGGAGTTCGGGGAGATCCAGGCCCTTATCTCAGCGCTGCAGGGGGTCTGCCTCGGTCTCGTGGGCTTCTTCGCCGGCTATGCCCTGGGCCGCCGGCGGACGGTGGCGGCTGGAACGGCATGAGACGTGCCCAAGGCGGGTCTCAGACGACGTGAACCCCTTTCCAATTGACGCCTACGCCTACGCCAACCGCCTCCGCTGGGTGCACCCGGCCGAGAAGATCCTGTTCGCCCTGGTCACAGTGGCCATCTGCCTGGTATCGGGCTCGCCGGCGGTGTGCCTGCCGGCCCTGGCCCTGTCTACGCTGGTGGTCACCCGCCTGGCCGGAATCCCCCCCCGCGCCTTTTGGCATTTCTTGCGCCTGCCCTTCGGCTTTATCGTCGTCGGCGTGCTGACGCTGGCCATCGTGGGCCTCCCGGCCGAGGGCGCCGGGGAGATCGTCGGGCTGCCGGTGGGACGCTGGCGCATCGGTGTGACGGCGGAGAGCCTGGCTCAAGCGGGGCGGGTCTTGAGCGTCTCCCTGGCCTCGGTCGGGGCGACGTTGTTCCTGGCTTTGACGACGCCGATGGTGGACATCGCCGACCAGCTGCGCCGGTGGCACGTCCCGGCGCTGTTCGTCGAGCTGATGCTCCTCGTCTACCGCTTCATCTTTGTCTTGTTGGAGACGGCCCAGGCGATGCACCTGGCCCAGGAATCTCGCCTGGGCTACACCACCTGGCGCCGGCGGTTGCGCTCGGTGGGCCTGCTGGCTTCTAATTTGTACCTGCGGGCCAACGCCCGGGCCACGGCCCTGTTCACCGCCCTGAGCGCCCGTGGCTATACCGGCGAGCTACGCGTCCTGCAGACGCAGCCGGCCTGGTCGCGGCGGCACCTGGCGTCGATCGCCCTGGCCGATGGCCTCCTGCTCCTGCTGGCCCTGACGGTTCACTTCGGAGGTGCGCCGTGAGCGGGACTAACGGAGCGCATCCTGCGATGCCGGCCACGGCCCCCCCGCCGGCGATCTACCGCTCCGAGGCTGCCGCCGGCGCCGGAGCCCCCCGGGACAGCCGGGATGACGGCGTGGCGATACCCCCTGGAGGGGATGTCGGTAGCGACTCGATCATGGCGCTAGAGGGGGTCACCTTTGCTTACCCCGACGGGACGGTGGCCCTACGCAGCCTTTCCCTGGCCTTGCCCCGCGGGGGGCGCATCGCCATCCTGGGGGCCAACGGGTCGGGCAAGTCGACCCTGTTTCTCCACCTCAACGGGATCCTACGCCCCGCCCAGGGGCGCCTCCTCTTCGGCGGCGCACCCGTGCGCTACGATCGCCGGGGATTGAACGAGCTACGCCGCCGGGTAGGGCTGGTCTTCCAGGACCCGGATAGCCAGCTGTTCGCCACCAGCGTCCGCCAGGATATCTCCTTCGGGCCGCTCAACCTCGGGCTATCAGAGGAAGCGGTGCGGGCCAAGGTAGAGGCGGCGATCCGGGACACACAGATCGAAGAGCTGGCCGACCGGCCGACGCACCTCTTGAGCTACGGCCAGAAGAAGCGCGTGGCCATCGCCGGCGTGCTGGCCATGGAGCCGGAGGTGATCGTCGCCGACGAGCCCACCGCCGGTCTCGACCCGGAGATGACCGCCCGCCTGATGGGGCTGCTCGACCGCCTGCACGCCAGCGGCCGGACGATCGTGTGCTCGACACACGACGTCGAGCTGGCCCTGGCCTGGGCGGACTACGTCATCGTCCTACGCCACGGAGAGCTCCTCGGCGCCGGCCGGCCGGAGGACGTCTTCTGCGACGTACCCCTGCTGCGCCAGGCCCGGCTGGCCGTGCCCATCGTGCTGGATACGTTCTTGCGCTTGCGTGACCGGGGCCTGCTGGGGACGCCGGTCCGGCCGCCGCGCACGGCGGGGGAGCTGGCGGACGTGATCGCCGAGCGCTTGACCGACACCTCCCCGGCATACTCCTCGCCCCTGGGGAGCGCTCCGTGACCGCCTCGGCCGGGGGTGAGGCCGGTTCCGGCCGCCGCGGGAGCGCCGCCGGCGACGCCGGGTATACCGACCTCCTGGGGCGCCGGCGCCTGGCAAAGCACGATCCTCTGATTGAGGCTCTCGGACGGCTGGACGAAGCCAGCTCAGCCCTGGGCCTGGCCAAGAGCGCCGCCGGGGAGGAGCGCACCCGACGCCTCGTCCACCAGGCCCAGCACGACCTCTACCAGGTCATGGCCGAGCTGGCCATGCCCCCGGAACATCCCCAGGCGCCGCGCCTGGGGACGGAGCACGTCGCCTGGCTGGATCGCTGCGTGGCCACGGTGCAGGCCCCCTTCCTGGCCATGACCAAGTTTGTCCTGCCCGGCGCCTGCCCCGCCTCCGCCCCGCTTGACGTCGCCCGGGCTTCCGTGCGCACCGCTGAACGGCACCTCGTGCGGCTGGCGCACGAGGCCGGCCCGGTCAGCCCGCACACCCTGGCGTACGTCAATCGCCTGTCCATGCTCCTCTACTACCTGGCCCGGGCAGAGGACGGCGCCGCCGGCGTGGACTTCGACCTGGCAGGCGCCCCGGCGGAGCGACCCGAGGCCGGCTGAGGCCCCGAGGCAGGCAAAGGGGCCCCCGGGCCCCTCGTCCTTCCCAGGGGCCGCCATGCCGGCTCGCGGGGGCCGATCGCCCCTCGACACGGTCAGCGGGCTCAAGCAGCGGGCCAACTTCCAGCCCACCCTGGACACGCTGAAGCTACAAAAGTAGCGGTCGATCCCCAAGCGCGACCTCCACCGACTCCCCGACCGCCCCTGCAGCGTATGGTGAAAGGGCACGGGGGTGGCGGCGACTTGCACGGCCACCGGGATCGACGGATGCGATGGACCAAGCGCCGATCTGGACGCGGCCGCCGAGCTGCAGCTGATGCGCATCGCGCAGGAGGCCCTAGCCAACGTCCGCAAGCACGCCCGGGCCTCCCATGTGGAGGTACGATTCTGGCGGGATGCCGGGGGCTGGCACCTGGCCGTGCGGGACGACGGGCAAGGCTTTGACCCCCTGGGCCCGCTCCCTCCGGGCCGGCAGCACTTCGGGCTCCCCATCATGCGCGAGCGCGCCGAGAGCCTGGGTGGGACACTGAGCATTACCAGCCGGCCGGGTACGGGCACTACCGTTCACGCCTGTGTCCCCCATGCCCCGGGCGGCGGTGCAGCGGCGCCTGGATGGGGCGTTGCGCCGGCACCAGCGGAGGACCAACCCCTTGGAAGGGGCCTGTTGCCAAACTCTGGCCGGACCGGCCGAGGTCTGAGTAGGATGGTGGCTCCCTGTTCGAGGTGGGGCACGATGTTGGGCCGTAAGGAATTCACGCCGAAGCGCTTCTACGAGTTCTCGCTAGAAGCGCAGGTCCCGAGCGACCACTTGCTGCGCGCATCGGGGCGCGCTCGACCTCAGCTTTGTGCGGCGGCCGACGGCGCGGTTCTACAGCCACACCGGCCGGCCGGGGGTCGATCCGGTGGTGCTGTTCAAGCTGATGCTGCTCGGGTACCTCTACGGCATCACGTCGGAGCGGCGGCTGGCCGAGGAGGCGCGCCTGCACCTGGCCTTCCGCTGGTTCTTGGGGTACGACCTCGACGAGACGCCGCCGGACCACTCGATGCTGTCCAAGGCGCGGGCGCGCTTCGGCCTGCCCGTGTACCAGGCGGCTTTCACCGAGGTGGTGCGGCAGTGCGAGCGGGCCGGCCTGGTGCGGGGCGACGTCCTCTACGTGGACAGCACGCTGGTCAAGGCCAATGCCAGTCTTGGGTCGGCCGGCGCGCGGGCGCTGCTCACTCGCTGCCGAGCGCGGCCGGGTACGTCGCGACGGTGTGGCAGGAGAATCCCGTCTCCGATCCCACGCCGCCAGCGCCCCTCCCGGCGAGGGGAGCAGCCGGCGCCGGACTCGGCCGGTGGCCTCACGGCGGGCGCGCGGCGCGCCCGTCGCTGCACGTGGCCGGTCCGGAGGACGTGCCCAACGGGGACCAGGGGCCGGTGAACGCCTTGGTGACCAGTCGCACCGATCCCGACGCGGGGCTGGTCAAGCGCGAGGGGTCCCCTACGCCTTCTATTACAAGGCGCACGTCGGCGTGGACGGCGGGCGGGCGCGTCTCATCACCGCGCTGGACGTGACTCCGGGCGAGGTTGCCGACGAGCACCTGCTGGACCGGCTGCTCAAGGAGCATCGAGGCACGACCGGGCGTACGGTGGCCGAAGTGGTGGCGGATACCAAGTACGGGACCTACGCCAACTACGTGGCGCTGGAGCAGCAGGGCATCCGGGCGAGCATCCCGCCCCACAGCACCATGAGCGACCGGGGTGACTACTCTGCCGACCGCTTCGTGTACGAGTTCGTCGCCGATCGCTAATCGCTATCGGTGTCCCACCGGGCAGCTCCTCACCCGCCAGGGCTCCTCGCGCACTGCCGGGGCGGCCGGTGGCCTGATCTACCGCGGGCGGCCGAAGGTCTGCGGGGCGTGCCCGGTCAAGGCGCAGTGCTGCTGCGGCGGCCGCCCGCACCCTCGTGCGCCCGGACGATGGGGGACTGCGCGACCGAGTCGTCGCCTATCTCCGCACGCCACCCGCCAAGCGCAGCCGGCGCGCCGCGCGTACTGGGTCGAGACGGCCAACGCCGAACTGAAGGACCGTCACGGGCTGCGCGGCGCAGTGTCGGGGGCGAGACAAGGTGCTGATCCAGGCGCTGGGCGCCGCCATCGCGTACGACGTCAAGAAGCTGGCCCAACGGCGCGCCCCCAGCCCGGCCATGGGGGTGGGCGTTGGGCCCCTCCCCTTCTCAAGCGGGCCTGTCCCCGGTTCGAGCTCCGGTCCCGGCCCAGCGCCGTTCCCGTCGCGTGCACGGGGCGCGCGTACCCCGCACCGTGCTCCTCCTGACCACCATACCCGACTTTGGCAACAGGCCCGAAGGGAACCCCTTGGAAGGGCAATCGCGGATGAGCCCCCCGCAGCCGCCCGGGACGGGCGGGGACGTGCAGCGGGTCTTGCTGGTTGACGACCACGCCCTCTTTCGGGAGGGTATGGCCGGCCTGCTGGCTTACGAAGACGACCTGGAGGTGGTCGGGGAAGCCGCCGACGCCGCGGCCGCCCGCTTCGCCCGCGACCGGGGCATGATGGACGTCGCCGACGCCCCGGTTGTGGATCAAGGGCGGGCGGCGCAACCGCGTGCCCTCTCCAGTGACCCTACGCGGTGGACACGTCGCTGAGGGCGTCCCTGAAGACGATACACACCGGGGCCGGCGTCTGCGTCACCTGCCCCGTGGTGCGTAGCGCTCCCGTCACCGGGTCGATGCGGAACACCACAATGGTATCGCTGTTCTGGTTGGCGGCGTAGAGGAACCTCCCGCCGGGGTCGATGTTGAAGTTGCGGGGGGTCTTCCCTTGAGTCGGGACGTGGCCGAGGGGAGTCAACTCCCCCGTGGCTCCCTCAACGGCGAAGACGGCGATGCTATCGTGCCCGCGGTTGGAGACGTAGACGGTCTTACCGGAGCGGTGCACGGCCACCTGCGCCGTGGAATTGGGGCCGGAGAAGCCGGCCGGGAGGGTGGAAAGGGTCTGGCGGGCCTGGAGCGTGCCCCGCGCCCCGTCGTAGGCAAACACGGTCAAGGAAGAATCGATCTCGTTGTTGACGTAGAGAGAGCTCCCGCCGGGGTGGAAGGCGATATGGCGTGGCCCGGCACCGGGGGGGGCCGCGGCGAACGGCGGGTGGTGGGGGAAAAGACGTCCAGAAGCAACGTCCAGGCGGTAGATCAGGATCTTATCTATCCCTAGATCGCAGGCCAGGACGAACCGCCCCGCGGGATCCGTGCGCACGGAGTGGGCATGCGGTCCCTGCTGGCGCCGCGGGTGGGGACCGGAGCCGGCGTGCTGCACAACGTCGCTGGCCTCCCCCAGGCGGCCGTCGGATTGCACTGGATAGACGGCCAGGGTACCGTCGCCGTAGTTGGCCACAAAGGCGTACCCCCCCTGGGGGTGCAGGCTGACGTAGCAGGGTGCCGTCCCATGCGACGACTGACGGTTGAGCAACGTCAGCCGGCCGGTGGCGGGGTGGACGGCAAAGGCGCTGACGCCGGGGGGCGGGCCGCCGTCCCCGCCGGGAGACTCGTTGACGGCATAGAGGTAGGCACCCCGAGGATGGAGGGCCAGAAAGGACGGATTGTCCACGCCGGAGACGGTCTGGAGGTGCGTCAGCCCTCCCGTGGCGGCGTCCATGCGAAAGACGCCGATCCCCTCTCCCCGGCCCGGCCCGGTGTACGTCCCGACGTACACGTCCATCAGCGCCCTACTCGTCCATAAGCCTACTCGTCCATAAGATCGACCAGCTCGCTGACGGTCAGGGCCGGTGCCCGGACCGGCGGGCAGCGCTCGCTGCTCGTAGCGCTCCAGGCGTCGATCACCGTCCAGTAGCGTAGGCGGGCCGGCAGGCGGCGGGCAAGCCACCGCCAGGCCCCGTCGCCGGGCCGGGTCATGTAAGAGTCGTGCCGAATTGACGATGTGGTCTGCATCGCGCCCTCCGACGCAAGATCAGTGCCGCTGCGGTCTCTCTCCCCTTACCTACAGTACCTATAGCATGGAAGGGGTGTAGCGGCCGACCCCTTGAGAGCTTCGGTCCATGCGCCGCGCGCCGACGTGTCGGCCGGCATGCCGGGGGCTGCTACCGGCGTGGCTACGTCCGGCGGGGATGGCTCCGCACTTGTGTACGAGCGCCAACGGACGCCAGGCGGGTCGCCCCAAGGTACGCGCAAGCAATAAGGTGACATGCCTCATAGACGGCGCTACCGCCCCGGAGGCGCAGGAGTGGGGGCCGGACGTCTGGACGCCCGTGACGCCGGGGCTGCGGCACAGATGTTGCCTCATGGCGCGCCGGCCGGGCCCGGCCCGGCTCCCCGATCCCACGGCATGAAGGAGACCCTGGATGGCCAGCAACACGCAGCCCGCGCAGCAAGATCCAAAGACCGCCGGACCTCAGCCGGAGTTCCCCGAGCAGCCCCAGCGCCCGCCCGGGAGCGAGGCGGAGATGGAGCCCCGGCCGGACTATGGGGCGGAGTCCTACCGCGGCAGCGGGCGCCTGACGGGCAAGACGGCGCTGATCACCGGGGGTGACAGCGGGATTGGCCGGGCCGTGGCCCTGGCCTTCGCCCGTGAGGGGGCGGACGTCATGATCTCGTACCTCAACGAGGAGCCGGACGCCCAGGAGACGGTACGCGTCGTGAAGGAGGCGGGTCGCCGGGCGGTGGCCGTGGCCGGGGATATCGGCGAAGAAGGGCACTGCCAGCACCTCGTGCAGCGGGCGATGTCAGAGTTCGGGCACCTGGACATCCTGGTCAACAACGCCGCCTTCCAGATGACCCATCAACGTATCAGCGAGGTCCCCTCTGAGGAGTTCGACCACACCTTCCGCACCAACGTCTACGCCATGTTCTACCTTTGCAAGGCCGCCCTGCCCCAGATGAAGCCGGGCGCCACGATCATCAACACCGCCTCCATCCAGGCGTACCAGCCCTCGTCACAGCTCCTGGCCTACGCCAGTACCAAAGGGGCCATCGTTACATTCAGCAAGGCCCTTTCCGAGGAGGCGATCAAGCAGGGCGTGCGGGTCAACGTCGTCGCGCCAGGGCCCGTGTGGACGCCCCTGATCCCGTCTACCATGCCACCAGAGCACGTGTCTGAGTTCGGGAAGCAGTCGCCCATGGGCCGGCCGGCGCAACCGGTGGAGCTCGCGCCGGTGTACGTCTTCCTGGCCTCCCAGGAGTCTCGCTACATCACCGGGGAAGTCATCGGCGTCACCGGGGGGAAGCCCATTCACTGAGCTCGCCCCTACGGTATTTCGTGGGCGTCTTCATCTGTACTCAGGCCTGTTCTCGCTCAGGCCTCTTCATGCCACCCCGGGTCACGCTCGCTTCAGCCTCCTCTAAACCCCTTGCTGCCGGCGAGCGTGTCCGATAGTGTCTACTCACGGAGGCATGCCGACGTACACCGTGGGGGCCAGCGGGGCGACCTGGCATTGGCGTGTCCGATAGTGTCTACTCACGGCGGGACGCAGGGGGATCGTGGTGCGCATGCTTTTCGGCTGGACGGCCCCCGCGCTGTTGGCCGGCATGAAATCATGCTCTCGCCAGACGTGGGCACCCCGGCTGGCCAGGCAGTTCCGCGACCAGCTCCTGGTGGACGCCTTTGACCGCGATCCACAGCGGCGGGGACGGCAGCTGGCCATCATCCGGCTACGAGGCGACCCGGAGTTTCAGCCCCTGTCGGCAATGCCGGACAGCGACTACGAGGCTGAAGGCTGGCGATGGCTCTACCAGCACCCAGAGGCCTTTACCAGTACCACCGTACGTCGGGAAGATTTTAGCTGGGAGGCCTTTGACCAGTGGCGGCGCCGTCCATACTCGGTGTGGGTGGTGCGGTTTGAGGTGGTAGCGCTGCAAAGGCAAGTCGACCGCCTGGCGATGGACGCCGGGCGCTTGCAGCGAGAGCTAGATCGTGCCCTGTTGTTCGGCGCCGATCGGCCCCTCGATTAATCAACCAGGCAATCAACCAGGCAGCCAACCAGCCGCCTTAACCAGGCATAGACGTAGACCAAGGATCCAGGTAGCGTGCGGCTCTCTGGGTGACCTGGCCGTGATCAGAGGGTGCGTCAGCGGGAGTGCTGCCTGGGTCTGACGCCGGGCGAGTGCCGCCGGCGGCGCCGGACCGAGCCAGCAGTCACTCAGCGCGACGTCGCCGTAGCCGCCGTCGCCACCGCGGCCGAGGTGCGGGCCGTCTCCCTGGCTCCCGCCACCGGCCGCAGGAGCCGCACCTGGGGCGCCGGCTCCTTGGCCTCCTCAGCACGCGCCATGCACTCGTCCATGGCGGTGGCGATGGCGTCCCAGGTGCTGCGGGCTAGCAGGCGGCGCTCGGTGGCCAGGCGGGCCGCACGGGCCTGGGGGGACTCGTTGAGGGCCGCGTCCAGGGCGGCGACGAACTCGGCGGCCCCGGTGGCCAGGCGCACCACCGCCCCGTAGCTCTCCACCACATCGGCAATCGGCGTGGAGATGATGGGCTTGTGGGCGGCCATGTACTCCAGGGTCTTGGTGGGGCTGATGAACCGGGTGGCCGCCGTGCGGGCAAAGGGCAGCAGGCACACGTCAAACCCTTGACGTAGGCCGGCAGGTCGCCGTACGCCTGCTGCCCCAGGTAGTGCAGGTTGCCCCTGCGGGAGCCGGGCAGGGTCGATCTTGGCCACCGGCCCCAGCAAGACGAACTGCACCTGCGCCGGGCCGCGCCACGGCCGCCAGCAACGCCAGGTCGAGGCGCTCGTCCAGGACGCCGAAGAAGCCCGCCCGCGGGCGGGGGAGCCGGGCCAGCGGGGCCGGCACCACCGTCTGGGGGGCCAGCGCCTGGCGGTAGTGCTCCACCTCCACCCCACTGGGGAAGGGATGCACGTTGGGATGGCGCTGCGCCTTGGCCCGCCCCAGGCTGACCCCCCGGTGAACACCACGTCCGCCCGCGCCAGGAGCCTGGCGCTCCCGGGGCAGGAGCGCCGCCGGGGCATCCTGGAACAGGGACAGCTCGTCCATGGCGTCGTAGACCACCAGCCCCGGCGTCAGGTGCTGCAGGGCCGGCAGGAACATGGGGGAGTAGAACCAGGCGGTGTACGCCGTCAGCCCCTCGGCCGCTACCAGTTCGGCCACCCGCCGGGCGTACAGCGCCTCCAGACGCCACCCTCCTCCAGCGCCGGCTGCCGACACACCGGCTGCACCACCGTCACCCCCTCGCTTTGACGCACCTCCAGCACCGCCCCGTCCGGCGCCTCCCCGCCGGCGCCCGGAACACCGGCTCCTCGATAAAGTACACCCGCCGCTCCCGGGCAAAGCGTGACATCAACTGCTGCGGGCGCTGCCAGACAAAGTCCCAGCGCAGATGCGAAAAGCACAGCAACGGAGGACGTTGCGTGACGGACATAGACGGCACACCTCCTAAAGAGCGATATGAAGTGGTAATGAGCGCCACGTCCAAGCCTCCGATAGCGGCTGCGCCTCGACCCCTGTGGGGGTGACACCCGGCGCTACCACCAGCACCAGGGCCCTGCTGCGGAGGCTAGACGTGGGACAGCACACCGTTAGCAAGTAGCGTGCCATGTGGCTGTGGCAGGGGCCCCGAGAGACTGGCACATAACTTGCAGGCCGGGGCTGGTGCCGCACCGGACGGAGTAGAGAAAGGGCGACAGGGCGCGCCGGGGAGGTTGTAGGAGTGACCAGCCGTACCGTCGCCGACTTCATCGTCCAGCGCCTGACGGACTGGGGCATCAGGCGCATCTACGGGTACTCCGGTGATGGGATCAACACCATCCTGGGGGCGCTCAACCGGGCCGGGAACCGACCGGAGTTCATTCAGCCGGCCCACGAAGAGCTGGCCGCCTTGATGGCCGGCGCCCACGCCAAGTACACCGGGGAGGTGGGTGTCTGCCTGGCCACCTCCGGCCCGGGGGCCGTGCACCTCTTGAACGGGCTCTACGACGCCAGCCTCGACCACCAGCCGGTGGTGGCCATCGTGGGACAGCAAGACCGCACCGCCATCGGGGGTCGCTATCAGCAAGAGATTGACCTGATCTCCTTGTTTAAGGACGTGGCCAAGGCCTACGTCCAGATGGCCTCCAGCGCGGAGCAGATTCGCCACCTGCTGGATCGAGCGATCCGGGTGGCCCTGGCGGAACGCACCGTCACCTGTCTGATCGTGCCGCACGATCTCCAAAAGGAGCCGGCGGCGGAGGAGCCGCCGCACGAGCACGGGGCGATTCACTCCGGCATCGGCTACGTGGCGCCGCTAATTGTCCCTGCGGAGGCCGAGCTGAGGCGGGCCGCTGAGGTGTTGAACGCCGGTCAGAAGGTGGCTATGCTCGTCGGCGCCGGGGCGCTCGAGGCGACGGACGAGGTCATCGCCGTTGCCGAGCGCCTGGGGGCGGGCGTGGCCAAGGCCCTGCTGGGCAAGGCCGCCGTCCCGGACGACCTGCCCTTCGTGACCGGCAGCGCCGGCTGGCTGGGGACGTCCGCGAGCAACGCCATGCTGCAGCAGTGCGACACGCTGTTCCTGGTAGGCACGGGGTTCCCCTACAGCGAGTTCTTGCCCCTGGAAGGCAAGGTTCCGGCCGTTCAGATCGACATCGACGGGGGTATGCTCAGCCTGCGCTACCCGGCGACCGTAGGGCTCGTGGGCGACAGCGCACAGACGCTGCGGCTCCTGCTTCCCTTGCTACAGCCGAAGACGGGGAGTGGTGAAGGGGGGCCGGCAGGGACGCACCTGCAAGGGAACGGTTCCTGGCGCCGGTGGGTCGAGGGCCAGGTCAGCGAATGGTGGCGCAGCGCCGAGGCGCGGGCGATGCACCCTGCCAACCCGCTCAACCCGCAACGCGTGTTCTGGGAGCTCTCACCCCGCCTGCCGGACAACTCCATCCTGGCCGGGGACAGCGGCTCCTCTACGGTCTGGTACGCCCGTCACCTCAAGATCCGTCGGGGGATGAAAGCCAGCCTGTCCGGGACCCTGGCGACCATGGGCTCGGCGGTGCCTTACGCCCTGGCCGCGAAGTTCGCCTATCCCGACCGCCTGGTGGTGGCTATCGCCGGCGACGGGGCGATGCAGATGAACGGCATCAACGCCCTGATCACCGCCGCCAAGTTCCATCCACGCTGGGAAGATCCGCGCCTGGTCGTTCTGGTGATGAACAACCGTGACCTGAACTACGTTACCTGGGAGCAGCGGGTCATGGAGGGGGATCCCAAGTTCCCACCTTCCCAGGACGTTCCAGACTTTCCGTACGCGCGCTACGCCGAGATGCTGGGGCTCAAGGGCATCCGCGTCGACTCGCCGGACGCCGTCGGCCCCGCCTGGGACGAGGCTCTGGCGGCCAACCGCCCGGTTGTCTTCGAGGCGGTCGTCGATCCAAACGTGCCGACGGCGCCTCCACAGCTCAAGCCGGAACAGGAACAGAAGCTACGCCGGGCCCTGGAGGGCGACCCAGACGCAGAAGCCGTTCTGCGCCAGGCAGCTGCCGAAGGGGTGCTAGGCCAAAGGTGAGAGAGCCATGACGTCTCCTTCCAGCGCACTCCAGGGGCTTGAATCGGCGGGCGGCGAGGCCCTGGACTCCAAGCAAGCATCGATCCGCTTTATCGGGGCGGCCACGGTCCTGATTCAGGTCGGCGGCTTCAACATCCTGACCGACCCGGCCTTCATTCGCAAGGGAGAGGTCGCCAGGCTGGGGTACGGGCTGCGCTCGACTCGCCTGATCGATCCGGCCCTTCTCCCGGCCGACCTCCCTCCGCTGGATGCGGTGGTGCTCTCACATCTGCACGGCGATCACTTTGATCGGGCGGCTGCGCGTGACCTGCCAAAGACAGTCCCTATTGTGACCACGTCTGATGGGGCCGCGACCTTGCGTCGCAACGGCTTCGGTAGGGCGCAAGGCCTACGCACGTGGCAGAGCGCTACCTTCAGCAAGCAGAACACCCGCCTCACCGTCACCGCGGCGCCGGGATCTCACGCCTACGGCCCGCTGGGGGCTATCCTTCCGCCGGTAATGGGCAGCCTGCTGGACTTCGAGGCCCATACCGGCAATCGTCTCCTGCGCCTCTACGTCACCGGCGACACGCTGGTGCGCGACGACCTGAGGCAGATCCCGCAGCGTTACCCCGACATCGACGTGATCCTCCCCCACCTGGGCGGGACACGGCTCTTGAACCTGATCCTGGTCACGATGGATGGCGCCCAGGGTGTAGAGCTGATGCGCCTCGTCCCGTCAAAGACCGTGATTCCTATCCATTACAACGACTTCTCGGTCTACAAGTCTCCGCTGGAGGAGTTCCGACGTGAGGTCATAGCAGCAGGGATGGAAGATCGGGTGCGGTACCTCGAGCATGGCCAGGCGCACACCTTCAAGGTAGGGGGTCCTAGCTAAACCGGGTCCGCGGTGAGGGCGACCGGCGGGGACGGGAAAGGGCCGAGGCTAACGCCCGCGGTCATTTCCCGTCCCCGATCCACAACGGCGGCGCATGTGTCCTGTGCGCCACGCCGTCTAGGACGGTGGCGGGAACAACCGTCGCCTCCCCCCCTGGGCCAGTTCCGATCGAACCTGAAACGTTCTGCTGGCCGCGCCCCCTAGCGGCCGGCAGCCGGCGTTGCGCCCCCGGCGGCAGGTGTCGCCCCAGTGGGAGCGGGGGTCCGGCTGTTAGACGTGGAGCCCCCGGGACCGGAGCTGCCACCCCCACCGCCAGATCCGCCGGAGACGGATATGGGGGTGCTACTCGCCCCGCTGCGAACGGTAGCGGGTGGAGTGCCCCCCGTCGTGTTCCCACCGCCTCCCCCAGTCGTCCCGCCGACGGTCGACCCTCCGGGGTTGGTGGTGGTACCAACCACCTGGCCGCCCGTCGTCCCGCCGGTAGATTGTCCGCTGCCGGTGGAGCTCCCCGCCGTCCCTGACGCCGGCGCGCCGGGCCCCGGGGTCAGCCCGGCCCCGCCGCTGCGAGCCGCTCCTGTGCCGCCGGCCGGGTCACCTCCGGGGGCGCCGTCGCGCCCGCAGCCTGCTAGCAGGAGCCCGGCGACGACAGCGCCGAGCACGATCGTACGCTTCATCATGTATCCCTTCTTGGCGTGCGCCCTGGCTTATGGATCGCTCGACGTGGCTCAGGATGCATCGGCGCCCGCAGATCTCGTCCCTCGCCAGCGCGGTCTCGCTCGTCCCGCCAACCCGGTACCTAGGGCCCAGGGTCATCATGGTCAGGTACTCGTGCTCAACCCAGCGATCAAGAGTCGGTCCCCTGGCGTAATCTGCACCCTGCACCACTCAAAGTACGGGCCCTGACAAGGCACTATCTCCCCGGTACCGGGGTCAGGGGGGCTCATGCAACTGATGTGCCACCAGCTGGGCCATCCTTTGCTGCCGTGATGGCCAGACCAGTGGCCACCCGGTCCGCCCGGTCCGCCGGGGCCGTGCCCCTTGATCTCGGCAGGTGTCGTGGCACGCACCGTGCTAGAGTAGTAGCGCCTCTTCCATTCCCCCACTGGGCGGGGGCGGGGCCCTCTCGTCGGCGCACGAGGCCGCTCCCGGCGGCACTGTCGACTGCCGGCGCTGGCTCGAGAGAGGAGTGGCGGTCACAACGCCCCCTATCGGGCTGCTCGTGGATCGGGCGACGTGGCCTCGTGGCCGGCGTCCCCAGTCATCGTTTCTGCGCGTGGGGCGCCGCTCGGGCGTACCGACCGGTGGGCCCATGGGGGCAAGCCGTGGCAAGCCACGTGCGAAGAGGCGTACAGGAGGAGGGCATCATGATGGGCGACGACTTGGCCGGCACCTCTACAGGCGGCCAGAACGGCACAGCAGGCAGCCCCGTCAACGGGAGGGCGCCGGCGGGGCTGAGGCCCGGCCAGCTGGCACCGGCCAGCCAGGGCAGCCATCAACCTTACCTGTCGCTGCGAGCGGGATTCGACTACCTGGTGGTGGGCGCCGGATTCGCCGGCAGCGTCCTAGCGGAGCGCCTGGCCAGCCAGGCAGGTAAGACCGTGCTCCTGTGCGACCGTCGCAACCACATCGCCGGCAACGCGTACGACCACTTTGACGACGCCGGTGTCCTCGTCCACCGTTATGGACCCCACATCTTCCACACCAACTCCGAGCGCGTCTTCGACTATCTTTCTCAGTTCACCGCCTGGCGGCCGTACGAGCACCGCGTGCTCGCCAACGTCAACGGCAAGCTGTACCCCATGCCGATCAACCGTACGACGGTGAACATGCTGTACGGCCTCAATCTGGCCACGGAGGAGGAGTGCGCCGCCTATTTCGCGTCCCTGGCGGTACCGGTGGCGCAGGTACGAACGTCCGAGGACGCCGTGGTGAGCAAGATTGGCTACGACCTATACGAGAAGTTCATCCAGCGATATACTCGGCGTCACTGGGGCCTCGATCCCTCAGAGCTCGACGCCTCGGTGGCGGCACGCGTCCCGGCGCGAACGAACACCGACGACCGCTACTTCACAGACGAGTTCCAGGCCATGCCCCTGCACGGGTACACCCGCATGTTCGAGCGTATGCTGGCACATCCCAACATCAAGGTGCTGCTCAACACCGATTATCGGGAGATCTTGGGGCTCTTTCCTTTCCGCCACATGATCTACACCGGGCCGGTGGACGAGTACTTTGACTACCGCTTCGGCAAGCTGCCGTATCTCTCGCTCGATTTCAAGCACGAGACGCACAACGTCCCCGTGTACCAGCCAGCCGCCGTGATCAACGACAACTTCCCGGGTGACGCCCCCTATGACAGGGTCACCGAGTTCAAGTACCTCACCGGGCAGGAGCACCACAAGACGAGTATCGTCTACGAGTTCCCCCGCTACGGGGGTGACCCGTACTACCCCGTGCCCCGGCCGGAGAATGCCGACCTGTACCGCCAGTACAAAGAGCTAGCCGACGACACCCCGAACGTGCACTTCGTGGGACGGCTGGCAACGTACAAGTACTACAATATGGATCAAGTGACCGCCCAGGCCCTGACCCTCTTTGACCAGCTCATGGGTGCGCGCGCCGAGGCCGCGTGAGGCGCAGGGAGGACGCCGGGCGGCGAGGGCCCTCCACAGGGTAGCGCCGGCGATTCCGCTCCGCGCCGAGAAGGGCGCCAGACAGTTACCGCCTCCGGTACCTCCGGTATGGGCCCCTACCTGGGGGCATCGTCTGCAGGGCGCCTCTGAAGGCTGATCTCCCCCCTTTGACCGTGTATAAGTACGCCCCCAGGTGATGGCAACTCCCTGCCGGGCCGGTGCACGCCGTAAGGAAGATCTCCCCTCAGCCTCTTGTGCACAGACCGACAGTCAAGCGCCCCGGGGCAGGCCCCGGGCGCTTGACTTCATCACGGACATACCTGCACCCCAGATCACCCGGGCGGGAGGCGTGCCGGGACGGCGAACCGGGCTAGGCTACCTGCTTCATCAGCTGTGGGATCTGCTGACGGCCCAGCTGCCGGCTGGCCGCCTCGAGCTCGTTCACCGCATCCTCCTCCTGGTTGAGAATCTGGCGGAGGGTGCGCACGATCTCTTTCTGCCCCATCACCGTAGCCATGTTGATCAGGGTGCGATAGGCAGCCACTTCAAGGTGCTCGGTCTTCGACGCCGCGCCGAGGTTGTACATCGTCAAGAGCTCGGGCGACGGCTGCATCTTCACGAAGGTGTCGTGGTCCTGCTTCATGCCCTGGGCCGTAGCGACGGTCACCTGCTGGGGCTGCTGCCCCAGGGACTGGAAGCACTGCTCCAGGAGAGTAACCTGCTCGCGCGTCTCCTCCAGGTGATGCTCGATTGGCTGCCGGGCAGTGGGATCCTTGACCTCCTGCAGCATTTGCTGAAGCATCTGCACGTTCTGCTGCTCGAACGCGTGCATACACGACAGTTCGTGAATGAAGAGGTCCTGCGGGCTTTGCATGGGCATCTGGACGGTCCTTCCTGTGTTGCTGGTGAGGCTGAACAATGCACCGGCGTCGCCGGCCGCTCCCCTTGGGCAACATGCGTGCCACTCATGAGCCGGATCGGTCACTGAGCCCCTGCGGCGCCCTCCGCCTACCTCGGCAGGGGGGCCCGCGCCGGCATCAGGCAGAGCTCCTGCGGTCACTTCACGAGCAGGGGACACTGTCCCATTGCGGGCAAACGCAGATGGGGCAGCTGCTGCCGGTGCGCTCGACAGGCGTCACGCGTCTGCCCGCCAGGTGGAGCGCCGCTGGCACTGGCACGTTCCGCGCGGGCGTCACTCCCACACCCCCTCCTGACTTACCGTGAATGGGGCAGTCTCGAGCAGGGGCCGAGGGCGACTCTTGGCACGGATGTTGCCAAAACACGTCGCCTCGGGACGCCATCCGGCGGCCGAGCTCGGCGCAGGGCGAGGAAGGCGTTGCGTCTGCACAGCCGAAGCAGTCCAAAGCAGTAAGGAGAGAAGCATGAATCGTCGTATGGCGGGTGTAACAGGCCTCGGTGGCATCTTTTCCGTGCTCATCAGCGCCTGCGGGGCTGACACCGGCACCAGCGGCACAACGGGCACCACCGGCAGCACCAGCGGCACAACGGGCACCACCGGTAGCACCAGCGGCACAACGGGCACCACCGGCGCCGGCGCAGCGCGCACGCCGACCACGGTTGGCGTGGCCGGGCAAAGCGGTACCGGCACCGGGGCCACCACCGGCAGCGCCGGCGGGTCGGCCCAGGGTACGGCCACCATCCGCCCGACTGGTGGCACCACTGGGGGCACCGGCACCACCGGAGGTACCGGTACGACCGGCGGCACCACCGGCGGCACGACGGGAGGTACGGGTACTACCGGGGGCACGGGTACGACCGGGGGTACCGGCACGACCGGCGGCACCACCGGGGGTACGACTGGCGGTACCACTGGCGGCACCACCGGGGGTACGACTGGCGGTACCACCGGGGGTACCACGGGCGCGCGTTAGGCCAGGCACCGGGTGTGCCTTTGCGCGTGGGCCTGCTGTTCTGTCAAGGCTCTCGCGTGACGTCCGCCCGGTGGCGCGACGACGTCCGAAGCGTCTGACGGGGCATTACGGCCCATGGTGTCTGCGATGCGCTGGCTGATCTGGGTCGATCGACCGAGCCCGGCCAGCGCATCCCGGCCCGTTCCACGCCGTTGCCCTATGTGGATGTCCCACCCAATGCCCTGGCCTCCGCTACAAGACTCAGGCGGTCGAAGCTGAGGGTGCAAGGCGAAAGGATGAGTATCGTGGACCAAGCAGAGCAACAGACCGAGCGGCAGATCAGGGTACGTCAGGTGACGCACGTCCAGGCTTCGTGGACGGAGCAACAGCGCGGCGGGGACGGGGCCTTTACCTTTCAGCTGGTGTTAGACAATGGGGCCGACGAGTACATCCTGCGCCCGACGGCGCACGACGCCCAGGTGCTCCTCGGCTTGATGCGGCGCAGCGACCGGGCCTTCTTCGATCTAGAGCGTAAGGTGCTGATGTTCGGCAATCTCTCGATCAAGTGACCGGCGCCTAACCGCCCGAGGGGCCCGACGCAGGGAAGTCGGACCCCTCGGGCGATCAATTCTCTGCTGCCCGGCAGGGGCACATTCGTCAACTACACGAATCCCTGATAGGATGCAGCGACTCCCTGAGGGCATGCCTCCTTGCATGATCACGGGAAGGCCACGTAATGGGCATCGAGACTCACGCACCCGTGATTGCACGCGACCAGGTACGCCTGCTGGCTACCTTAGAGTGTCTCCTCGAGATCGACGCCCTGGACGTCGACAGCGCCCTGCATCAGGCCTGCCAGTCGGTAGCCGAGGCACTCGGGAGCGACAAGGTAGACGCCTTTCTTTACGATCCGGACGCTGACCGTCTCGTCGCCAGGGGGACAAGCGACACCCCTATGGGGCGCCGGGAGCACGAGATTGGCATGGAGGTGCTGCCCATCGCCAACGGCGGACGCGTGGTTGAGGTCTTCCTGACCGGGACGTCTTACGCTACAGGTCGCGCCGACCTCGACCGGGAGGAATTGCGCGGCTTTACCCACGGCCTGGGGGTCCGCTCTGAAATCTCCGTACCGCTAGAGATCGGTGGCACGCGCCGCGGGGTGCTGATGGTGGCCTCGGCCGCGCTGGAGGCGTTCTCCGCCGACGACGCGAGGTTCTGTGCCGCGGTGGCGCACTGGGTGGGCGTCGCGGCCCACCGAGCCGAGTTGATCCAACAGCGCCAGGCCGCCGCGGCCGAAGAGGGACGGCGCATGGCCGCCGAGGAGCTGATCCGCGTCCTGGCGCACGACCTGAACAACCTGATCGCCCCGCTCAAAGGGCGAATCGACCTGATCCGGCGGCGGGGCGCCCTTGCCGACCCGCAGACGATCATCGCCCACGCCGATGAGGCATCCAGGTCTGTGGAGCGCCTCCGCCGATTCGTCGGTGACCTGCTGGATGCCGAGCGCCTGGAACGCGGTGCCTTTGCCCTGACGCCTTGCGCGGCCGACCTGGTGGTCCTGGTTCAGGATATTGCAAGCGTGTTCAGCAGCGGGGGCGTTGAGGTACGGGTGCAGGCTACCGAGCCGGTGGTGGCACTGATCGACCCCGACCGGCTGCGCCAGGCCCTGGAAAACGTCGTCAGCAACGCCATCAGGTACTCGCCGGTGGGTGGCGCCGTCACCTTGGTGCTATCGACCGAGAAACGGGAGGGCCGGGGATGGGCCGTCCTCACCGTGACGGACCAGGGGCCGGGAATCGCGCCGGAGGTGCTCCCTCGCTTGTTCGACCGCTTTGCCGCCGGTCCAGAGTCCTCCGGCCTCGGATTGGGCCTGTATATCGCCAGCCGCATCGCGGCGGCCCACGGGGGCTCCATTACCGCCCATTCACTACCCGGCCAGGGCGCTACCTTCCGGCTCATCCTGCCCCTGGATCAGGCCGGCGCGCCGTAGGCGACCTCCACTTCCGGCACCCTCCATCCCCTCCGTCCCCCCGCTCTCTACATCAGGAGGCGCAGATGATCGCCTTGGTGCAGCGCAGGGCGCAGAGCCGGATGGGCCTGATCCTTCCCCTAAGGCTGGCAGCCGGTCGCCAGTCGCGCGGCCGGGCATAACCTCAGACGTACAGGGCGGTGTCCGTCGAGCTCGTCCCAAACCAGGTCAGCGCCTGCCCCACGATCTCTGTGGGGACGATATGCGGTCCTTCGAACTCCACGTAGCGCAGGTCATAGCCCGCCCGCTCCAGGCGAGGCACGATCCGCCGGCTGCAGGCATCTATGCGCAAGACGGCGTCATGTGTCCCGTGCGAGATGAACAGATGGGGCCGCCCATGAGGTGCGGACGGGGCGGCGAACCCCGGCGAGAAGGCCATCACGTGGGTAAACAGGTCTCCATTGATCAGCCCCAGCGACAGGGCGTACGACGCCCCATCCGAGAACCCTTCCACGGCGATGCGCCCCGGATCCAGGGCATAGCGCGCAAAGATATGGGCCAGGGCCCGATCGATAAAGGTTACGTCAGGCCCATAGGCGCCACGGATGACGTCCCACGTCCCTTCTCGGGACTCCGGTGCGAGCAGGAGCAAGCCTGCCTCTTCGGCGCGAGGCAAGAGCGGCGCCAGGCCGTGCTGGGCGTTTCCTCCCGCCCCATGGAGCATCAATACCAGGGGCGCAGCACGTCCCGCACGATAGCCCCGCGGCACGTACAGCAATCCATCCCGCCCCGCGCTCAGCCCCAATGGCTGCACGCCACGCAGATCCTGAACCCCTGATTGTCCTGGTTGCGCACCAGGCCGGGGACGCGATTGCAGCCGCCCCGGAACGGGAGTGCCCGTACCCTGTTCCACCTTGGCCCCCTGGTTACACGCTGCCACAGCTCGTTGCATGGTGCCTCGCGCCCCGTCACACGCTTTCAGCGCCGTGCTCGCCAGCGTACGGAGCGCTAAACGTGGGCCGTTGTCGGGGCGCTGGGCTCTGGCCCCCGGGCCCCTATCGATGGCGCCATGGCAAGAGGCAGGCCACGACCCTGGCTCCCCGCCGGTGACTATGCCGCGGGCTCATCCGACCCGAGTGCGGGCCAGGTGTTCAGGTGGAGGACACCTGGCCCGCTCGCGTACCCGATGTGATGCTGCAGACCGCATATCGGTTCCTCATGGCGGCCACTTCTGCGGTCTCTCGAAGGTGCGGGCACTGCAAAGCATGAATCGGGTAGCATGGATGGATGTCGCCCGGGCACACGTGGACGTTCCTGACCAATCACGCGCACGTGTTGTTGTGCCTGGCGCGCAACCCCGATCTACGCTTCAGCGACATGGCCACCGCCGTGGGGATCACCTACCGCGCGGCGCAGCGGATCGTAGCCGACCTGCTGGAAGCAGGCTACTTGACGCGCGAAAAGGTGGGGCGGCGCAATCACTACCAGATCCACGGCGATCGCCCGCTGCGACACCCTATGGAGCGCGAGCACGTCGTCGGCGAGCTGCTGGAGATGCTAGCACAGTCCCGCGGAAGTCCTGCGGCAGATCCCAACCTCGGAGACCTGCCCAGAGACTTCAGCCCGGGTGTACCAGCAGCCATGACCCCCCCGGCGGGAGAGGGGAAACGTCAACCGGCGTAAGCCCGCCACGCCGACCCCAGTAGGCGCGCCCGGCGGCTCCCACACCGGCATTGCGTTGAACCAACGTTATGCGCCGGGCGGGACGTACGGCGGGTGGTGGTAGACCCCGTCCAGGCAGCGTCGCAGGAGGCGGTCGCCGTCGAGGGCAGAATGGCCCCGCTGGCCCATCGGTGACGCCGTCACGCGATCGGCCTCAGGGGCATGCCGGGGTCCGGCTCAGGGTCACCGCAGCGCCGCGAGCAGTTGGGCCGCATCCCGTTCAGGATCCGCGGTGCAGACGATGAGCCGGTGGAACGAGGAGCCAGCGAGCTCGACCACTACCGCCCGCTGGCCGACGTAGACGGCGGTGAAGTCGCGCACATTGCGCCCGCGGCGCGTCCCCAGGGCGATCACCCCCGGGAACCCCGTCCCCGGGGCGCGCAGGCCGCGCAGCTCGGCAAAGGGGGAGTCAGTGACCCGCACCGCGCGGATCGCGGCCCGCGGGACACGCACGTCCCCGCGAAGCGCACCGAGCTTCTCCAGCCAGTTCAGGTGCACGCACAGGTCGTCCCCGGACACCGCCAGCGCCGCCATGGTCGTTACCCTCCCCCGTGGCGCTTCCTCTCTGCCCCGAAACTCGCCGGCCGGCGTACGTGCCCACTACGCGGCGATAGGGCCTTGACGCCCCGCCCCCATCAGCTCGGCCAGGGGCGCGATCGTCCCTTGTTCGTCCCCCCGGCAGGGCACGCGCGTTGAAGGGTGTCCACTTGAAGGCCGTGCAACCCCTTGTCGGTGCCCAGACGCACGAAGACCCAGTTCCGCCAGTGCACCCAGTAGTTGAAGACGCGCGGCCCGGTGAGCTTCACAAACGAGCTCCTCTTGTGGACGATTTGACGGCAGTCCCTGGTGCCCGGCGGGGCGCCCGCAGCGCATGAGATCGGAACGCCGTGCCGCCCGGCCGGTGAGACGATGGAGCGTTCCCTGACCGGGCACACCGTGGATAATGCAGAATAACTGCCACAGCCTGGTGAACGCATGGCGCCTTCACCCGGAGGGGCTTGTACATCCCCTGACACCGGCTCGTCTTGGTGTTCCTGTGCCATGAGCGACATGAGCGAAAGGAGGCGGATGTGCGCGCGCACGAGCCCCTCGGTGCCGGGAAAACACAGGCCGTGAGACAGACACCATGAACGGAGCGGGCACCAAGCGACGCATCGGCATCGGCATCGTCGGCTGCGGGGGCATCGCGCAGTCGCACGCGGCGGCGCTCAAGCGACTCGAGCAAGCGGGGGAGTGCACCGTCGTCGGCTGCGCCGACCTGGTGGAAGAGAAGGCCAAAGGGCTGGCCGAGAAGTTCGAGCTCCCCAGCTGGTACGCGGACGCCCGCCGGCTCATCGACCGCCCAGACGTGGAAGCCATCACCGTCTGCACCAACCCCCCGTTCCACGTCCCCGCAACGCTCATGGCCGCCGAGCGGGGCAAGCACACCATCGTCGAGAAGCCGATGACGATGGACCTGGCCGAAGCGGATCGCGCCATCGAGGCGACGCGCAAGGCGAATGTGCGCTTCGGCGTCATCTTCATGCGTCGCTTCTGGCCCGGCGCGCAGCGCGCCCGCAAGGCGATTGACGACGGCAAGCTCGGGGATCGCCTCATCCTGGGGGACTGCATCCTCAAGTGGACGCGCCGCCAGGCGTACTACCGGGATCCCTGGCGCGGCACCTGGGCCGGCGAGAACGGTGCTGCCCTGGTCAACCAGGCCGTCCACGCCCTGGACATGTTCCTCTGGCTGATGGCCCCCGCCGGCCAGCTGGAGACGGTCTATGGAAAGTGGGCCAATCTCACCCACCCGTACATCGAGGCGGAGGACAATGCCGTGGCCGCCCTGCGCTGGGCCAACGGCGCCCTCGGCGTGCTCTCCGTCTCCATCTCCACCGACCCGCAGCTCGGCGCCCGCATCACCGTAACCGGCGACAAGGGCGCCACCGTCAGCGTCACCGAGCACCCGGAAGGGCGCTTCGGCCTGAACGACGTCTGGACCATTCCCGGCGAAGAAGAGGAGATGGGCCGCCTCTACGAACGGGAGCTCCAGGAAGGGCGCGAGCACTTCAAGCCTTTCCCCATCGCCCACTTCTGGCAGCTCCAGGACTTCCTCGCCGCCATCCGCGAAGGGCGTGACCCGCTGGTTACGGGGGAGGAAGGACGGCGGAGCATAGAGCTTATCGAGGCCATCCGCCTCTCCACCGAGAGCGGCGCCGAAGTCAAGCTCCCGCTTCGCACCTCCACCTGGGTCCCCCCAACGCGTCGCTGAGCGGTGGCCCCACGTCCGGATGTCGCGTCCGGCGTCAGGGGCAACCAGGGGATGACGGCGGCGTCCGAGCAGCGTGCCTCCAGCCGCCATAGGGGAGGTCACCGGGCTCCCGCGCCACTCTCATCGATTGGCGGGCTGGCACGGGGGGCACCGGGCGCGGCCGGGGCGTCGTGGGGGTCCCAGCCGCGCTGCCTTACCTGGGTGGGCGAGAGGCCCGTGGCGGCGCGGACCAGCCGAGCAAAGTGGTAGCTCGAGCGGAACCCGCAGCGCCGCGCGATGTGGGTCACGGGCTCGCCCGAGTGCTCGAGCAACTGCACGCCCAGGCGCACGCGCTCGGCCCATAGGTAGCGATAGGGCGTGGTGCCGGTGTGCCGGCGGAACAGGCGCACCAGGTGCTCCGGGGCCACATGGGCCGCGGCGGCCAGATCTGCCAGGGTGAGGCGCTCGGCCAGGCGCTGCCGGACGATCCCCCGCACAGCGGCGATCGCCGGGTGCTCGCGCCCGGCCGCGTCGCGCCCCAGCCGGCCGGCATCCCGGAGGTAGACGGCGAGGGCGCTGGCGACCAGGGGCTCGATGACTAGCCGGGGCGCCGGCCCCCCCTGCTCCAGGGACGTGGCCGCGTTGAATAGCGCGACCATGGCAGGTGAGGCCGGGAGCACGCCCGGGACCTGGTGCAGCGCTTCCAGCGCCGGTCTCGGGAGTGATGGCCGCTGGGCGGCGAGCCAGGCGTGCTCGCTGGGTCCAGGCGCGGCCGCGCCCAGGTCGACGCGGCCGCCGGGGGTCAGCAGGCCCACCTCCCCCGTCCACAGCGTGTGGCGCTGCCCGTCTACCTGCACTACCAGTCCACCGCTGCGGGGGAGCAGCAGCTGGTAGAGGGCATGGTCGCGGGGGCCACGCATGCTCCCGGAGGCAAAGGCCAGTGCGCCGGCGTGGACGCGCCCCGTGCTCACGGCTTGGTCAAGCGCAGACACATCTCTATCAGCCGCGTGCATTGTCAAGGTCAACGTGGTGGTCAATGATGCCTTGCAGAGGGGACGCGGCGCGAGGCCGGTCGCCCGCAGCAGAGAGGCATTCGCATGACGGGCAGGCAGCCAAACAAACGATGGCTGGCGAGGGCAACGCGCCGCCGGCTGATTGCCGGGACGGGCGCAGGGGCGACCTCGGCCGCGCTGGCGGCTTGCGCGGTAGGGGGCCAGGGCGGGGTACAGGGTGGCGCGCCGGGGCCGCAGCCGACGCTCAAGAGCGGGGTGATGCTGCTGATGATGCAGAATGGCACCCAGCCTGAGGGCGAGAAGAAGCTGGAGGTGTTCCGGCTCTTCGAGCAAAAGCATCCCGGCCTGAAGGCGGAGCTAGACAACACCGGCACCCCGGACAAGGTGCAGGCGATGACCGCTGCCGGCACGCCGCCGGACGTCTTCTGGTTCCCACCCTCGCTCTTCCTGCAGTTCTTCAGGCGGGGCTTTTTTGTCGACCTCTCCACCCTCATACGGCGCGACAAGTACGACCTTTCCGATTTCGCGGAGCAAGGGCTGATCCAGTTCGCGTGGGAGGGCAAACAGATCGCCATGCCCAAGGACTGCCCCACCCGCGGCATGTTCTTCAACCTGGCCCTGTTCCAGGAGCAGGGCCTGGCCCAGCCCCCCACCAACTACACCGACCAGTCGTGGACCTGGGAGCGGTTCCTGGATGCGGCGCAGAAGCTCACGCGCGACCGCGGGGGTGCAGCCCAGTTCGGCTTCCTCAGCGGGACGGGGTACCGTCAGTGGTCTCCCTGGGTGCACGGCAACGGCGGCGAGCTGCTCAACAAGGATGCCACTGAGTGCACGCTCCACGAGCCGGCGGCGGTGGAGGCGCTCCAGTTCCTCCAGGACCTGCGCGTCAAGCACCGGGTGTGGGCCCAGCCGGCGGACACCCAGCAGGGCGCCACCTTCCAGCTGGGTCGCATCGGCATTACCGAAGCGGCGCCGCCAACCGTGGGGACGTTCCAGCGCGAGATCCAGGGTTTCGAGTGGGACGTCACCCACACGCCGCGGGGCAAGAACGGGAAGTACTCGGCGTCTGGCGGGGGTGTCGGCCAGGGCATCTCCGCGAGTTCCAAGAACCCGGAGGAGGCCTGGGCGCTGCTCAAGTACATCATGAGCCCCGAAGCGCTGATGATCGAGATCGTGCGCGACCGGCTAAACCTCACGGCGCGCAAGTCCCTTGCCAATAGCCCGGAGTACCTCAACACCGGTCAGGCGCCCAGGAACATCAAGACCTTCGTCGATGGGCTCCCGTTCCTGCGACCAGATCCACAGACCACCAACTGGGCGGAGGTTAACGACGCCTTGACCAGCGAGCTGGCGCCGCTCTGGTCGGGCGAGAAGGGGGCACGCGAGGTGGCCCTGGCGGTCAAGCGCGCTGTAGACCCCCTGCTCCAGCAGGCCGAGGCGAAGCGCCGGCTGTGACCGGCCTCTGGCGCCGCGCCGCAACCCTCCATCACTCCTGGGGGCCGCGGCCATGAGAGTCGTCGTCACCGGGGGCGGCGGACGCATCGGGCGCTCGACC
Organism: Chloroflexota bacterium; assembly: GCA_030447525.1. Lineage (GTDB taxonomy): Bacteria > Chloroflexota > UBA11872 > UBA12225 > UBA12225 > JAUJOR01. The sequence continues at coordinate 201,035 of JAUJOR010000003.1, forward strand.
GTGGCCGAGCTGTCCGCCCACGGCCACGAGGTGACGGTGCTCGACCTGGCGCCGCCGCCGGCACCGTTCCCCCGCGGCGTGACGCTGCGGCTGGGGAGCGTGGACGAGTGCGGCAGCGTGATGGCGGTGCTACGAAACGCGCGCGCAGACGCGGTGGTGCACCTGGCGCGCGCCACGACGAATCATGACGACATCACCGTGTTCCGGAGCAACGTCCTGGGGAGCTACCATGTGCTCCAAGCGGCCGCGGCCTGCGGCCAACGTGTCGCCCTTGTGGCCAGCAGCATCCAGGCCCTGGGCGACTACTGGTACCTGCGCCAGGCGCCCCACTACCTGCCGCTGGACGAAGCGCACCCCCTTGCGCCCCGCAGCGCCTACGCTACATCCAAGGCGGTCATCGAGGAAACCTGCCGCGCCGTGAGCCGTGAGCACGGCCTGACCACGGTAGTCATCCGCCCCACCGCGGTGATCGGGCCGGAGCGCTGGCCCGACCTGCTGGCGCGCATGCGCGCCTCCCGCCCCGGAGATCGGCCTCCCGTGGACGGGCCGCTCGCTGCCTACGTGGACGCACGCGACGTCGCCCTGCTGATCCGCCTGGCCCTCGAGCGCGCCCTATCGGGTGACCTCACCGGCGCGCACCTGTTCCACGCCAGCGGCGCCGACCCGCTGGTTCCCGAGTCGCTCGCCGAGTCGTTCGCGCACCGCTTTCCGGAGCACGCCGCGGGCGCGGCACACCTGGCGCCGGGGACGCCCGGGGTGAGCATCGAGCGCGCCCGGCAAACTCTGGGCTACGAGCCTCGCTACCGCTGGCGGACCCTCCTGGAAGGGGGAGAGCCATGAGCCGCCCCCCGGCGGGCGGGCGCCGTGGGGGCCGTGCCAGGGACATCCGCCCGCACACCGCTGGGTGGTAAGCCAGGCGGTCTCTTGACGCTGCCGGCCGACGCACTCCACGCCTGCTACGCCACGCACACGATCTACCTGAAGTCGCCCGCCATTGGGCGGCTGCCGGCGTGGCCGTCTCGGCAAAACTATCCCGTAGGTTACCCGAGACCAGTGCAGCACCCGCAGATCCTCAAGCGCGCGCCGCGCCCGGTGCGCGGCCCCTCCCCGTGGGAGCGGCGGACCAGCCACGCGGCCGGCGAAGAAGCCAGGCTTGAGCCGTACCCCGTTCCGTAAGGGTCCCGGGGGCAGAGCGAGGCGGCGTAGGTGCTCCCGCGACGGTCGAGAACCTCGCGGAATGCGGGTACGTTGATGCAGGGACGTACCGCATGCACCGTCTGGCGCAGGGAAGCCGCGGACCGGTAGATATCCGGCCGCCGCCACGCGCTGGCGTCCGCCAATGAGGGCACAGGCTGGTCGCCGAGCGAAGGAAGACGCCAGCTGGAGGTGCCCCGCGCCAGTCGGCCGACCCGGCTGCCGGGGCTCGACCTGTCCTGTACGACCCCGTCGAGGACGAGGCTCCCGTGGACGCGGCGGCAGGCGAACTGTGCTTCACTTTCTGCAAAGGGTCTCTGACCCCATAGCCGCTCTATCGTGCCAGTGATGAACGTCCCCAACGTGGCGCGGTTATTCGCGCATCAGTCCTCAATGGCGATCTCCCCGTGACGGAGTTCGGGCCCCACCCAACTGTCTTGCTGGTGGAGGACACGCCCGACCTGGCCCGGGTGCTCGCCCGCGAGCTGGAGGCCTCCGGCTACCGCGTGCTGCGGGCCGCCGACGGCCGGACGGCGCTCGACCTCCACGCCCGTGATCGACCGGACCTGGTAGTGCTGGACTGGATGCTCCCCGGACTGGACGGCCTGGAGGTGCTCCGGCGCCTGCGCCAGGCCCCCGTTGCCTACGGTCAGCTGGCCCTCGACCCGGAGCGCCACGCGGCCATCCTGGACGGCCGGCCCCTCGACCTGACGCCGCACGAGTTTGCCCTGCTGCACCTCCTCCTGCGGCGCCCCAGACGGGCCTTCAGCCGCAGCTACCTGCTGGAGACGGTGTGGGGCCAGGAATACGTCGGGAGCGATCGATCGGTGGACAACGCCGTGCTGCGCCTGCGCAAGAAGCTGGGTCCCCTGGGCGACGCGATCGAGACCGTCTGGGGTGTGGGCTACCGCCTGCGCCCTGCCCCCCCGCCGGCCGACCCCGCGACCGGGGCAGGGCCATGAGGTCGACACTGGCTCGGGCGGTACGTGCCGGCGCCGGCGCTCAAGGAGCTCAACGAGCAACTCACCCGCGAGCTGCAATCGAGCTGAGTTGCCCCGGCGCACCCGGGGACGGCGTCCGCGTCTGCACCGTTGCCTGAGTTCCAGTCGAGTTGCCCCGGCGCACCCGGGGACGGCGACCCTCGATGCGCCACTCGCGCACGCGGCGAGACGCCCGCGCGGCGCTCATAGGTGATCGGCTGAGGCCGGTGCCACTCCCGGCCCTATGCATTGGCCGCTGGCTGCTCCGGGCCCCGGCGGTGGCGCGTTCGTACGGGCTCCTCGGCGGCGACAGCGCGTGGAAGCCCGCCGCGCCGACGATGGCCGTGCAGCTCGATCGGCCGCAGGCTCACCGCCAGCGGCCGAGTGCCCGAAACCCGGTCTGTCGCCGTGCGCTCCATCGATGAGACCGTGAGAATATCCGTCCAAGCGAGAACCACGCTCGCTGAGTTGAACGTTCTTTCCCCCGCTGAAAGGCGTCCGACGATGCGGAACCCAAGGAACGCGGACGTTCCGGCATTCCGACTGACGGCGCGGCACCCCAAGTCTCCGCAGTGGACGTCTCGGAAGGAGCCACGCCCGTGAGCGATAAGCAGAGCAGCCGCGCCTCGGGCAGCGTCGATACTGACACCTCTGCACCTCCGCCTTGCAGTAGCACCGTCTGCTCCCGTTGGGAGCCAGAGGCCCGTGCTCCCGATGGCTCGCCACCGGCGAGGGCTCGCGGTCAGCCCGAGGGCCCTGCCCGGAGGCGGGCCCACTGCAGGAGCCCGAACCCCATTGCCATCACCAGCATCGTCGCCACGCCCACGGGGAAGTAGATGTGACTCCGCAGGAAGACGACCGCGGCCCCGCAGAGGAGCAGGGCGCCCGGTGCCGCCACGCGCCCGGTGCGTGCCACCAGCACCCCAGCGGTGACGAGGCAGGCGAGCAAGAAGGCCCACACCCCCACCTCGGCCAGGGCGTTCCCCTGGGCGAAGAGCCAGGGCACGACGATCGCTCCCTCGGGGCGGCCCTCTCCCGTCGCCCGCACGACGACCAGCCCGGTGCCGATCCCGGCGAGGACATCCAAGGCGCCGTAGAAGGCAGCGTAGACAAAGGCAGCAGCGCGGCCGAGCCAGGGCAGCGGGCCGGGGCTGGCGGCCAGCAGCCACCATAGGTTCACCCCCAGGAGCGGGAAGACCGGGAGCAGGAGCACGTGAAGGTCGCGCCACCACCTGGCCGTCTCCGCGGTGAGGTCCTGCGGGTGGGTGACGCCGAGCCCGGCAAGGAGCAGCGGGGGGACGACGATCCCGGCGATCGCGGCGCGCGAGGGGCGCCGAGCCCCGCCGGGCTGCCCGGTCGCCACGCCCAGGCCCCCGCGGGCTCGCTCCTCGTCCGTCAGTCCTTCCATCAAGACACCGTCCCGCCGCCACAGTATCTCTAGTCGTCGTCTTTGGCGGTGCGATCGACGCCTAGGGGCCGTCGAGACACCGTCCAGCCGCCACACCGTTGCTAAGGTACACGGTGGACGATCCGCGGTACGGGTCCGGGCCGTCTTCGTCGTGGAGCCAGACGAGGCGGCGCTGTTGGCCACCACGCTGACCCGTGGCCGGGGGGCCAGCTCGATGACCGCAGTCGAGCTGGGCGTCTTCGTCCGGGCCCGGTAGCTCATTGGGCGGTGGCTCGCTGAACAGGCCCGCCGCGCCGACCTCCTGGTGCTCACGCCACCACCATGGGAGACCCTCGCCGGCCGGATCGACGCCGCGGCGACGGCGCGCTGAGCCTCTGGCCTCTCCGCCCCCTCCGGCGCCTCCAGGGGAAGTTCATTGGGAGCGCCCCACGAGAGTCGCGGCACCGCCCTAGTCGCTGCTTGGACGAGGCACATCGGCCGGCCGGCTACTCGGCTTTCAGGAAGTGGGAGAGCTTGAAGATCGTGCTGATGCTGGCCGCGTGCACGATGCCGCCGTTGAGGGCGGCGTCGATCGCCATACGCAAGGGCACCGCTTGGACGATCATGTCGTGCTCTTCAGGGTCGCGGTCGGTGTCGACCTGCTCCAGGTCACGCGCCAGGAAGACGTGAAACGGGAGGGCCAGGCTGGCGCTGACGTAGAAGCTCCCCAGGGTGACCCACTGCTTGGCGGTCAGGCCGGTCTCCTCACGCAACTCGCGCTGCGCCGCCCCCAGTGGCTCCTCGCCGGCATTGGCCAGGCCTCCGGGGAGCTCCCAAGAGTCGCGCTGCCAGGGATAGCGCCATTGCCGGACGAGGTAGAGGCGGGTGTGCTCGTCTACCGCGGCGACGGTCACTGCCGGCTGGTCGACCTCGACGAAGGCGTACCGCCCCGGTGCCCCGTCGGGGCGGATGACCTCATCTTCGCGCAGGCGCAGGCTGCGGTGTTCGTAGGCCACCCACGATGCCACCCGCTGCCATGGGTCCTCCGTCGTACGGGGCAGCAGACCGGCGTAGTCATCCCCTGGCGCTTGTTCCTCAGGCATACATGCAAGTGTATGTCCTCCCTTAAGTATGGCCGAAGACCTCACGGTAGGCCGGCTGTGTTGTCTGCGCCTCGGTCAGGAGACTGCCCCACGCCTGGTCCGTAGCGCCACCAGAGCCCTGGAGACCAAGCCCCAGAGATTGGGACGGCTCGCGCAAGGCCTGGGCCTTGCCACGCGTCAGGCGCGCCGGGGCGGGAGCGGTGCGCCGTTACGGGGAGGTCGCAGAGGCGGACGAGGCGCCGCCCGCCCCGGCAACGTGCTCCCAGGCATCGCGCACGGCATCGGCCACCGTGTCCCACTCCACATCCGGGTGCAGGACATCCCAGCGGGACCCCAGCTCCGAAGCGACAGTGGGCCAGGCCTTCCCGGCGTAGGCAGGGTGGCGGGCCATCTCCCAGGCGAAGCGGTAGCGCGGCTCGTAGACTTCCCAGCGCGCCCCCGGCTGCCCGTGGCGCTCCTCCCAGCGTCGCCGGTAGTGAGGCGCCGCCGCCGCCCAGTCCTCCAGGGCGGCCACGTCCTCAGGCGCGCCGGCCGCGGCCGGCGCGGGGACCGCAACGTCAGGCGCGGCCCCCGCAGCCTGCAGGTTCCCCGGCCGGGTGTGCCAGTCCGCGCGGTCGGCCTCGGCCCGCTCGGTGGCGAGGAACACTCCCCCTTCGGTCACGTCGCGGACGGCCTCCAGGGGCACGAACAGGGGCTTGGCCAGCCCCAGCCGGGCCAGCAGGCCCGTCGCCACCTCGAGGTAGCCGCCGCTCTGCCCCCCGGCCGGGCCGGCGTCCTCAGGCGCGTAGACGTGGGTCACTGTGCCTAGCTTCTGGCCCTCCCGGTCGTACACTTCCAGGCCCGGTTGGATCCGCCAGCTCCCGCGGTCTTCCATGGTGTTCCCCCCTCCGTGGTTGCACCCGGCGTCCTCGCCCGGGCTCCGGCCCCCGCTCGGGCCTGTCCCGCCCGGCCACACAGTATTCAGGCAGAGCGCGTGCCGCGGTGGCCCGGCGGCCGGGCGGTCGTTCAGTCCCTTGTGTCGCCGGTGTTCCGTCCGCGAACGTGCTGGCTAACGCAAAGACCGCAGCCGGCTTGAAGACGTCGCGCGGTGCGAGCCACCCTGAGGCGGTCGCTCACGCCCAACTCAGTGGTGTCTCCATCTATCTCTCGTCGACCGGCTATCGTGGACCGGCCCCTCCGTCGCCTGTAGATGGAGGGCCGGGGACGAGACTGCGGTTTCTACGCCAGGACGGCAGGATCTCGCCGTCCTCGGAGCCGGTGGTTAGCGATTCTGGTAGATGCGATCGACCAGCTCCATCGACTTCACTGCATCTGTGAAGTTGCACGATGGCTGGCGGCCTTCCTGTATGCAGTCAATAAAGGCGCGGTGCTCGTGCCAGAAGCCCAGCCAGTGGTGCTCCTGCCCGCCCAGGCTCTTGCCAAACTCGCTCGACTCGTAGACCTCCGGCGCCTTCCCGTCGGCCACGATGTAGCTGTCTCTATCGGCGTCCACGTACGCCGTGACGTTCTGGCCGTGGATCTCGGCGCGGAAGATGCGCCGGCCGGTGACGTAGCTGAAGTGCAGCAGGCCCACCGCGCCGCCGGAGAAGGTGACGTAGGCGGTGACGGCATTGGCCATGGTGCCGGGGACGTAGCGGACCGTGGTGTCGCCGGCGACGCGCTCCACTTCGCCGCCGGCGAGCCAGCGCAGGTTGTCCACGGCGTGGATGCCATCGCACCGCAGCGGGTCGATCGCGCCATCGTAGAGGCCGGCGGGACGGCTGAGGTCTGGCGTGTGCTTTAGGAAGCTGACGGAGACGGTGTGAATGGGGCCCCGCTCTTCGACTCGGCGCTTGAGCTCGGTCATAGCGGGGATGAAGCGGCGCTGGAAGCCCACCTGCGTGGTGCAGCCATTGGTCTCAGCGACGTACGCCAGGTGACGGGCCTGGTCCGTGGTCATGCCGAATGGCTTCTCGATAAAGACGTTGCGGCCCTGCTTGAGGGCGAAGTTGACCGGCTCGAACAGGTACTGCGGCGGCATGATGACGTACACCGCTTGCGGATCTACCTCGGCGAGCATCTCCTTGTAGTCGGCGTACGTCTTGGGGACGGCGTACTTCTCGGCAGCCGCTCTGGCGCGCTCCGGATTCAGCTCGGCGATCGCCGCCATCTCCACATCCGGCAGACTGGCAACCGAGGGGTAGTGGTACCGGCTGGCCAGCGCCCCTGCACCGACGAATGCGACGCGTACGTTCGCCACTACGGTCCTTCCTCAGTCGTACTTGTGTCGTGACCGGTGCCTGACCCACTATGGCACAACGTACCCAGCGGAGTTTAGCGAGCGCCACCCGGCGTCGTATTGCGCCCCTTTGCGCCCCGAGAAGGGCCTACGGCCACGGCCTCGGTCTCGGCCAGCGGTTGAGTAGTTGCCGTGGGGCCGCAGCTGGCCGTGCCGGATCAGGTTCTGGTACCGCGTCAGGCTGGCGAGGCTCACCGTCGCCGTGCCAGTAGGCGTCTGGGGAGAGCACGACGTAGCCGGCGCCGCGCGCCAAGTGGAACCATGCGGGCGAGGTCTTTCCGGAGTTTGCCCTGCGGGACGTGTGGGGCGCGCCGCCGGACATGGCCTATCAGCGCTGGGGAGTTGGCTTCTGCCCCAGCAAGCGCGCCGTCAACAGCCGGTAGCGGAGGGGCTGGCGGCGCTGTGCCGGATAGTGGCCGGTGCGGGCGCGCATGGCGCCCTCCTCAGCGGCCTTCGACCCGGCGATCGCGGGCAGCTGGACACCATCCGTCGCCACCTTGGTGCCTGACGCATGCCCTGCCCCGATCGTCCTCGGCTCGTCCACTGTCCACCTTTCCGCCTCGGGCGCGGCCGGGGCGTCGTTGTGCTACTGTCAGCGCCGCGGAGGGACAGGCCACAGTGAAGATCAAGGACATCCGGGCGGCGACGGTGGACCTCGCGTTGCCGCCAAAGACCGAGCCGCGAGTGGCGCGGCAGGCGACCGAGGGGTTCGCCAGCCCGATGCAGCGCTATCCGGAGTTCGGACGCGCCGATTGGTCGGCGCAGTGGCGGCGGGTGGCGGTCGTGGTAACGGCCGAGGACGGGACGTTCGGGGTCGGCTTCACCAACCACGGCGGGCCGGTCCGCGAGATCGTCAACGGGCACTTCGCGCCGGTGCTCGTGGGCCAGGACTGCGTGGCCACCGAGAAGCTCTGGGACGTGATGCGACGCATCTCCGCCCCCTACGGGACGCCCGGTCTGGCCAGCTACGCCATGAGCGCGGTAGACATCGCTCTCTGGGACCTCAAGGGGAAGCTCCTCCGGCGACCGGTCTACGAGCTCCTGGGCGGGCCGCAGAAGGACGGCATCCCCTGCTACGCCAGCAACACCGACCTTTCCTACGGCACCGAGCACAGCATCGCCTGGTTCCTGGAGCTGGGATTCAAGGCGGTCAAGCTGTTCCTGCGCCAGGGCCCCGAGGCGGGGATCGAGGGGATCCGGCGCAGCGAGGAGCTGGTCGCGCGGACACGCCAGCAGATCGGGCCGGACGTTGAGCTGATGGTCGACGGCTGGATCTCCCTGAACGTCGAGCACGCCGTGCGCCTGAGCGAGGCGCTACGGCCCTACCGGATCAAGTGGCTGGAGGACTACCTGCTGCCCGAGGACATGGAGGGCTACGCCCGCGTCCGCCAGCGGCTGCCGGGCACGATCCTGGCGTCGGGCGAGCACTGGTACACCATCCACCCATTCGCCCTGGCGGCCGGCCAAGGGCTGGTGGACATCCTGCAGCCCGACCTGGCCTGGTGCGGCGGGATCAGCGCCGGCCTGCGCATTTGCCACCTGGCCGAGGCGCACGGCCTGACCGTGATTACCCACGGCGGGATGAATTACCCCTGGGGCCAGCACCTGGCCATGGCCATGCCGGCCGTCCCAATGGGCGAGCGCTCCGAGGGCGTCGCCCCGCCCGGCGTCCCGCTCGAGGAGATGACCATCCTGCCCGGCACCGTCCCCATCCGCAACGGCCGGGTGCGCCCCACGGACGCCCCGGGGCTGGGGCTGGAGATCAGCCGCGAGTGGCTGGAGAGCAAGACGGTCTAACCCCAACGCCGGGCTGAAACCCCAGACCCCGCAGCGGCGCCCCCGTGAAGGTGACCTCGCGGTCAGGAGGGCGTCCCCCGTGCGGTGCAAGAGCTCGTCCAGGTTGGCCTAGGAGAGGTTGGCGCGGCGCTAGGCTGGGAATCCCTCTACCTGTGCCCCGACCGGCCCATATAGCGCGTCCGGTCCGGTAAGGTTCAGCTAGCAGGATGGTCAGCTATTAGAAAAATGCGAGCTAGGTATGCGTCCGCCGTGCTCGGCGTGATCGAGCATGAAGGGAGAGGCGCTGACATGGGGCCGGGAGGACCTATAGCGTCGAGAGAGACGACGACATCGGGGGAACAAGTAGGACGGCTACGGGAGCGGCTGGCGGCGCTGAGCGCGATCAGCCAGACGGCCTCCCGCGCGCTCGATCTCGAGGACCTGTTCCGGGCCCTGTACGAGGGGACAAGCCAGGCCCTTGACGTCACCGGCTTCATCCTGGGGTTGTACGACGAGGGGAGCCAGACGGTGGAGGTCGTACGCCAGATGGACTCCGGCGTGGAGCTCAGCGGCGGGTCTTTCCCCCTTGGCACCGGCTTCACCAGCGAGGTCATCCGCACGCGTCGGCCGCGACTGATCCGGCGCTGGTCGCGTGACGAGCCTCGGGTGCAGGTGCAGTACGCCACCGACCGTCGCGGACTCCCCGAGTCCGGCATCACCGTGCCGCTCCTGGCCGGCGAGAAGGTAGTGGGCGTGCTCTCGCTGCAGAGCTATCAACCGGAAGCCTACGACGAGGACGACCTCTTGATGCTGCAGGCGATCGCCGGCCAAGCGGCGGCGGCGATCGAGAACCTCCGTCACTCGGCACGCCTGGACGTCCAGCTCCGGCGGCGGGTGTCGGAGCTGGAGATCATCCTGGCCAGCATGGCCGACGCCCTGGTGATCACCGACGCCGCGGGGGCCATCGTCCGGATCAACGAGGCCGCCCGCACGCTACTCGGCCTTGAGAGCGATGGCATCATCCTGGGCCAGCCCCTGGACCGCGAGCGGTGGGGTCAATGGCCCCTCGGGGGGCAAGCGGTGGCTGAGGCGCTCCGCCCCATCATCGAGGCGCTCCGCCGGGGGGAAGTGCTCCGCGACGTCGAGGTGGAGCTGCAGGGGAAGGGGCAGCGGGTGCTGTGTTTCAGCGGCGCCCCGCTGCACGAGACGGTCGAGGCGCTCGCTGGGGGGGTCATCGTCTTCCGTGACGTGACCGGCAGGCGCGAGGTCGAGCGCCTCAAGGACGAGGTGCTCTCCATCGCCTCCCACGACCTAAGGACACCACTCACGGTGATCAAGGGGTTCGCCGAGCTGCTCCGGCTCAAGGGCGCGGCCGGGGGGCTGAACGGCGAGCTGTTGGACCGCGGCCTGATGACCATCGAGGGTCAGGCCGATCGTCTGGAGGAGTGGCTCCGCCTGCTCCTCGATCTGACGCGCATGAAAGGGGGCCAGGTGGCGATCGAGCCCGCGCCGGCCGACCTGGTCCTGCTTGCCAGCGCCGTCCTTGAGGGCGCCCGAGTGACCACCGGCGGCCGCCGGCTGGTGCTGCGCGCCCCGCCGAGCGTCGAGGGGATGTGGGACTCGCGTCGTCTCGAGCAGGTGTTCCAGAACCTGATCACCAATGCCCTGAAGTACTCCCCGCGGGATGGCACGGTGGAGGTCACGATTGACGCCGACGACCGCACCGCTACGGTCTGTGTGCGAGACGAGGGCATCGGGTTGGCAGCGGACGAGCTGCCCCGCATCTTCGACCGCTTCTACCGCGCCACGGGGGTGCGCCAGATCGAGGGTTCCGGCCTGGGCCTTTACATCTGTCAGGCGATCGTCACCGCCCATGGGGGCCGCATCTGGGCCGAGTCTGCAGGGTGGGGGAGCGGCAGCGCGTTCTACGTCTCCTTGCCACGCGGCAAGCCAGAAGCAGCCACCGCCCCGCCGGGCCGTCACCCTATGGGAACTCCATTGGAGGGCAACAATGCGTCCATGGCGTAGGCACTCAGCTCGCGGACTGTCCCTGACGCGCATGCTCTTGCTCCTGACGATCGCGGCGCTCACGCCGTTCGCCTCGCCCCATCCGCCCGGTCCGGCGGCCGCCCAGCTACTGTCGCTCAAGAAGATCGATCCCGCCCTGCTGCAGCAGATGGGCGCCGACCGTACCAAGCTGTTGCCGGTCATCATCGAGATGGCTCCCCTGCCACCACCATTCGTGGGCCGCTCGAACGAGCAGCTGGCCCAGCGGGCCTTGACCCTCCTGCGGCTCTATGGCCGGCCGGTGGGGGCCCTCGCGCTCATCAACGGGGCGGCCGGCTTTGCCACCGCCGCCGCCATCGAGGTCATCAGCCTCGACCCGGGCCTGGCCTACGTCCACGCCGACGTCACCGTCCGTCCCCAGCGCGGGCCGGCGCCGGCGTCCGTCGCCGGCGCCAAGCAGCTGTCGGCACCCTATCCGCGCGTGGTCAAGGCCGATCAGGTCTGGCGCCAGGGGGCCACCGGCAGAGGCGTGACGGTGGCCGTCCTCGACTCCGGGATCGCCGCCGATCCTGACCTGACTCAGGCCACGCCCCGCCTGCTGGCGGCCGTCAGCTTTGCCGGCACCCGCGATCCCCTCCGGCCTGACCCCGGCGGCCACGGCACCCACGTGGCGGGAATCGTGGCCGGTGACGGCACGCGCTCGGGAGGCGAGTACGTCGGGATCGCCCCGGGGGCGAACCTGGTCGACGTGCGGGTGCTGGACAAGAACGGCAGTGGACGCGTCTCATCCGTCATCCGCGGCATCGAATGGGTGCTGGCGCGCCGCGTCCAGTACAACATCCGCATCATCAATCTCTCCCTCGGCGCGCCACCCAGCACCCCCTACCGCCTCGACCCGCTGGCCGCTGCCGTCGAGATCGCCTGGAAGCGCGGTCTGGTAGTGGTGGCGGCGTCCGGCAACCGCGGTCCCAACAACGGCACGGTGGACACCCCGGGTATCGATCCCTACGTCATCACCGTCGGGGCGACGGATGATCACGGCTCGGTCGCCGTCGGCGACGACGATCTCGCCTGGTTCTCCTCCTGGGGCACGCCGTTGGCCTCGACACCCAAGCCCGACGTGGTGGCCCTGGGACGGCGGATTGTCTCGCTGCGCGTCCCCGGCAGCACGCTGGACACGCTGTTCCCCGACCGCCTTGTCCTGGCCGGCAACGGCGCCACCTACTTCCGCCTGAGCGGCACGTCGATGTCGACCGCCGCCGTGGCCGGCGCCGCCGGGCTCCTCCTCGAGCGCCAGCCGACCCTGCAGCCCGATCAGGTAAAGGCTATCCTCACCGGCAACACGCAGCCCTACGGCCGCGACGGTGGCTCCGAGGTGCCCCATCCCTCGGCAGACGGCGCCGGCTTGATGGACGCCTACGCCGCCGTCAACGCCACCCCTCCCCCGCTGACCGGCGCCAACCGAGGGCTGCGGCCGTCCGATGGGCTGGCCCGTGCCCTGTACCCCATCCTCTACGGCCAGCCCCTGGTCTGGAAAGATCCCTACTACCTGGGCATCAGTTGGAACAACCTGACCTGGAACAACCTGACCTGGAACAACCTGACCTGGGACAACCTGGCCTGGGACAACCTGGCCTGGGACAACCTGGCCTGGGACAACCTGGCCTGGGACTCTCAAGCGATCGACTGACGCGCCGGGAGAGGTTCTGTTGCGTCTGGAAGGGCGCGTACACGGCTGAGCCCGTTCGGTGGTGGAAAGGGGACCGGCCGTGAGCTCCGTGCGGCGTGGCGAGGAAGGCGTACTGTTCGAGACGTGGCTGCGCCGAAAGGCCATACTCGACCACCGCTTCCGATCCGTTGCCAGCGCCATCGACAATCGTTTCCGTCCGTATCGACCATCCCAGCGCGGTGGAGTCGAGTGGTGGGGTTGATCAGAAGACGTGGATCCCCAGCTTCTGGGCCGTACCGTGGAGGAACTGCGCCGCCGCCGGCCACTCGTCGTAGCTGGCCCCCTCCACGATCAGCGGGTACGACGGGTCGAGGGCGTCCATACGCCGCAGATAGGTGTCGAAGTCCAGCGTGCCGGTGCCGGGGGAGCCGGTATCGATGTGGATGGTCAGCCGGTCCTGGATAATGGAGTCCTTGGCGTGGCCACTGACGATGTGCTCGCCGAGCACGTCGAACATGTGGTCGATTGCCGGGCCGGTGTCGAACGCGGTCTCCAACGTGATCCAGTTGGCGGCGTCGAGATCGCAGCGCACATACGGGGAGTCGACGGCGTCGAGCACGTCACGCGTGACCTCTGGCGTCTTGAGCGTCACCAGCTGGTGCGCCTCCAGGCTCAGATACACACCGCTTTCTTCCGCCGCCGGCGCGCACTCGCGCAACGAGCGGATGAGCTGCCGGCGCGCCCCGGGCGTCCAGTTGCCCGGGTGTGGGAACCACGGGCCGCGCGGGCTCATGCTCCCCGGACCGGTATCGATGCCCCGCGCGCCGAGCCAGCCGGCGATCCTCAGCGCCGCTTGTACCATCCTCACCGCCTCCCGGCGGGCGCTTTCGTCCGGGTGGATGAGGCACTGCCAGTAGCCCGTGACCTGGTACAGCTCGAGCCCGCCCTCGGCCAGCACGGCGCGCGCCCGCTCGCACTGCGCCCGGGTGGTCGTGAAGGGGTCGTTCTTGCGGAAGCGGCAGAAGAGGCCGCTGTAGCCGAGCGACCGGACCTCCGCGCAGAGGTCGGGGGTGATCTCGTCCATGTCGGCCGGTAGGCGGCCACCGGAGACTCCAAAACGCATCGCCGTTCCTTTCTCGACCCTGGTCAGAGGGCAGAGCCACCAGGCCCCTGGACGTAGCTGGCGGCCCGCTGGCCCGCAGGGGGCGCGCCGTGCGTTTGCATACGCCGACACGAAGCCCCACCAGGAGCTGCCTGGCCAGCTTCATCCGCCCCTCCCGGGAACCAGCGGCCGGACATTGTCCCCAGCAGCAACGGCGCAGCCACCCCGCCGAGCCCCTCCACGTCCCACGCCACCAAGGCGATGGGAGGCTCGTTCAGCCGCGCGGCGCCGACGTCGGTGCAGATCGCCGGGGATAGGGTCTGCCGGGAGCGGACGACTGTAGTCTACCGGCCGCGCCTCGCGGGGCGCGACCAGGATTGAGGGGTATGCAACTTCGACGCCCCGTGGGCCACGGGGCCAACAGAGTGGTGGCGCAGCGCCACCATGGCCGCCAGTTACGGGGTGCAGATGGGCCAGCCGGCGACGACCGGATTCGTCAGCGTGCCGAATTGAAGTCGATCTATGACAGTCGTTTCGCCGGACGTGACGGCGGGCGCCGGTCTACGCCGCCGGCGTCTCTTCGCGGCTGGCGGTGACGAAGCTGGCAATCGCCTCTTCCCATCCCAGGTCCGTCGCCCCCGGCGAGCCGGCGCCGGTTGCGCGCTCGACGTGGTCGGCCACTCGCAGGGCGATGTCGGCGGAGCGCGCTTCGGGAAAGGCGTGCGCCAGGCGCAGCTCGCGCAGCCGCAGCTGTAGTGGCCGGAAGACGCTAGCGTACCAGCGGGCTGCCGCCTGGTGCTGGTCGGCGATCTGCCAGTGCCGGGCATAGCGGTGGATCCACTGCTCCAGCCGCGGGTAGCTGCCGGGGAGGGCCGCGCCGATGCGAGTCAGTCCCGTCGCCCGCTCAAAGACGGCGCGCTCGGAGAAGACCCGCCGGGCCACGTGGTCGCCCAGGGGCAGGAACTCCGTGACCGAGGCGTCGATCCACTCCTGCCCCAGGTGCCTGGCGGCGGCCAGGACACGATGGCCGCTGCGGACGTAGTACCCATAGCTGAGCTTGTAGAGCTCCACCGGCGGCACTGCCTCGCCGCGGCCCATGGACCGGACCAGCGCGCGAAAGGCGACATCGCCCTCCGGGTCGCGGCGGGTGGGCCGGAAGTCGCGGCCCAGCTCGCCCGCTGAGGGGCTGTCGGCGGCGGTGCCGATGACGCGCGCCAGCTCGACCGTCCGCGCGCTCAGTGTGCGGGCCTCCAGCTCGCCCGTGCGAGCGGCGTCGGCGGCGAAGCACCGCACTGCCGGGGCCGGGGCAGCGTGCTCCATCGCCGGACGTACCAGCATCACCGGGCAGGGTGCCTGGCGCACGATGGCCCCGGCGCTTCCGCCACGTGCCGGCGGCAGGAAGCGGGCGACGCCCGCACGGGCGTCGCTCCCGATGATGATGAGGGAGACGCGCTCGGTGCGGGCCGTCTCCACGACGCGGGCGCTGATCGGCCCCACGCGCACCAGCGGGTGGGTGGGGACGCCGCCGGCGCGCGTCCGCGCCACCAGCGTCCCGACATAGGCCCGCGCCCGCGCCTCTTCCTCGCTAACGCGGCCGTCCGGCGGGACGGCCCGATCCGGCAGGACGTGCAGCACGAGCAGCTCGGCCCCCCGCGCCCGGGCCTGGTCCATGGCGACGTTCAGCTTGGGCTCACCGGCCGCGGAGATCGCGACGGGAACGAGGATGCGCTCGGCCATAGGGGTTTTCCTTCTTCCGGCTTCCAGATGCGATCACGCCCGCTTGCGTCCCGGCACGGCTGCCAGGGCGCACCTGACACGCACCGGTCGACGCCTGGAAAGGATCGCCGGGGGACGTAACGCCGCAGCTAACGCCCGGTTAACGGGGATCGGCGTCATGACGCGGTGGCGCTGCCGGCGCCGGCCGAGTGGCAGTCGTGATGGCCTCCCGGCCGGCCACGGGACGGCGCTGCACCCGCCAGGTGCTTATAGATCGCCGCCTTAATATGGCGATACACAGGTCAGCCAGGGGGCATGCGCCCCAGTAGTGTAGTGGCCCACGCAGGGGCCAGTAGCCGGCCCTTAATCGGCGGGTTACATCGTCCTGCGAACCTTGCACAGGGTGAGGCCGGTAGCTCCTGGCAGCGCGCCGCGGGGGCGGCGCGACTAAGGATCGCTCACGAGGTTCAGACGCATGGCCATGCCGCGGCGGCACCTTCCAGACTGCGCGATGCTGGCCACTCCCTCCGCGCCAACCCGCCGTGGCCTCTTGCTCGGCGGCGCGGCGCTCGCCGGGGCGGCGCTGGCCGGGTGCGATCCAAGGGCCGGCGCTGGGCCCGATTCTCCTCCTCCAGGGGAGCGCAAGCCGGTGACGCTCCAGTTCTGGCCGCGCTGGACGGCCCAGTTCCAGCTGGACGGGCTCAAGTCGCTGCTCGCGGCGTACCAGGAGCGAGCCCCCGAGGTCACCGTCGAGATGACCCCCCACGGGGCGCAGTACGAGAAGATCATCGCGGCCGTGTCGGGCGGGACGTCGCCGGACGTCACGACATTGAACGAAGGCGTGATCGGCCGCTTCGCACTGCGCAAGGTCGTCCAGCCGCTGGACGGGCTGCTGGCGCGCAGCAAGACCGCGGGCAAGGAGGTCTTCTTCCCGGCGCAGCTCCAGGCGGCTTCTTGGACCGGCCAGGTCTACGGGTTGCCCGCCTTCGACAACGGCCCATCGCCATTTCTCTTCTGGAACCAGGCCCTGTTCGAGGAGGGGGGCTTGGACGCCCGCCGCGCCCCGGATACGCTCGATCAGGCGCGCCTGCACGCGGAAAAGCTGACCCGTCGCGCACCCGACGGAGGGATCGTGCGGCTCGGTTTCGATCCCCTGGCCGAGGCGGCCGGTGACGTGCTGAGCTACTGGGCCCCGGCCTTCGAGGTCAGCTGGTACGATCCCCAGAACCGCAAGATCACGCTCGACCAGCCGACGCTGCTGGAGGCGGTGACGTACGTCACCGACCTGTACCGGCGCCTCGACCCGTCGGCGGTGCAGGCCTTCCGCCAGCAGTTTCCGCAGTGGAACGGCGCCCAGAGCGGCATGGCGCAGGGGGTGGAGGCGATGAAGGTGAGCACCTACGTCTCGGCCGGAACGCTGGCCAACAACGCCCCGGCAGTGCCCGTCTCCGTGGGATGGGCCCCGACGAAGGCCGGCAAGCCGTACGTCACCTTCGGCGCCGGGCACTACATCTCCGTGCCCGGGGGGGCGCCGCAAGCGGACGCCGCCCATCGCTTTATCGAGTTCGTCGTCTCGCCGGCCGCCAACCAGATCATCTTCGATACCATTGGCTGGCTGGGCTTTAACCGCGAGGTGGCCAGGTTGCTCATGCCGGGCAAGGTGGATAACCTCCAATTCATCCTCCAGGCGCCGGCCGCCGCCCAGCGCGTGCGCGGCGAGTCGAGCCTGCCGATCTCGACGGCCCCCGTGAACGAGGGCGTGCGGGCGGTGGCGGCGGGCCAAGTCTCCGCCCGCGCCATGCTGCAGGAGACCAGCCGCCGGCTGCAGGCGGAGCTGGACGAGGCGCTCCGCTCCGCGTAACGTGCCCCTCCAGATGACATCATGCGACTCCTGTTCCTGGGTACCGGCGCGTCGCAGGGCTACCCGGCCTTGTTCTGTGCCTGCGACAACTGCGACGCGGCCCGATCGCGGGGCGGGAAGAGCCTGCGCCGCCGCTCTGCCCTGCTGATCGACGACGACCTGCTGATTGACTTCGGCCCCGACCTATTCGCCGCCACGCTGGCGCACCGGCTGGCCCTGCACCGGGTGCGGTACTTGCTCCTGACGCACGGCCACGGCGATCACCTGCTGCCCAAGAACTTCGACTACCGGCGCGCGCAGTGGGCGCAGCAGGACCTCCCTACGATGGAGGTGTACGGCTCCGAGCCAACGCTACGGCCGTTGCAGGCCCTGGAATGGAGCCCGGCGGAGCTGCGCGTGGAGCTGCGCCCGGTGGAGCCGGGACAGACGTGGCAGATGGGCCCCTATCGGGTGACGGCCCTGCCGGCGCACCACGCATTGGGCCAGCAGGCGCTGACCTACGTGGTGGAGGGGGACGGCGCGGCCGTCCTTTACGCCACCGATACGGGTGCGTTCCCGGCGCACGCCTGGGCGGGGCTGCAGCGACTGGCGGCCCGGGGGGCGCGTCTGGACGCGTCCGTGATCGAGGCGACGATGGGCGTGCGCCCCCTACCCCCGGATGCCGGGCACATGAACTTCGCGCGCTGCGTGGAGCACCATCAACAGCTGCGCGAGCGGGGCGTGGCGAGCGAACGCTGCCTCCAGCTGGCGACCCACTTCGCCCCCGGCTGCCGGCAGTGGGCCGACCGCGCGCATCCGGACGAGCCTTACGGCGCGCCACCGCACGAGGAGACGTCCGCGCTCCTCGCTCCCCACGGGGTGCAGCCCGCCTACGATGGGCTGGAGCTGCGCCTGGGCCCGACGGCGCGCTGACCCACACCCCACACTCAGCGCCGCCCGGCCACGAACTCCAGCGCTTCTCTCGCCAGTGGCAGCCATCCATCTCCAGACGCGGGTCCGACGGCCAGCCACTCCTTCATCAGGCGGCCGTGACCCGGGTCAAACCGTTCCCCCTCCCCGGCGGCAACGAGCGCATCCACCCGCGGGCGCGGGAGCTTGACTACGAGCCTGCCGCCGACGAGCATGGCGAAGATGTGGTTGTGAATCTTCAATCCATGTGCGCCGAACCTGTTCTTCGGCTGCTTTCCCTGCGCCGGAGGCGTCACGTCTGGATGACCGGCGAGCGTCTCGACGATCTCTGCAAAACGCCCTTCTGGGGTGATGGATGGACGGCTCACGTCCTACTCCCCTTCACACCCTACTCCCCTTCACGTCCTACTCCCCTAGCCCGCGGTGCCGTCTTTGCGCTGGTGGAGCAGGATCTGGTTGTCGTCTGGGTCGGTGACGATGGCCATGAAGCAGACCTCCGTCTCCAGCGGCTCCATTACGATCTTCACGTCCCGGCCGCGCAGCTCCTCGACGGCGGCGCCGACATCTTCCACGGCCAGGGCGACGATGGCCTGCATCGGCAGCTGGGGCAGCTGGGTGAGGCTGATGGTGGTGCCCCCGGCCTCGAACTCGGGGAAGCGGCGTTCCGGTCCGCCCCACGGGACGACCACCTCGAGGCCGAGCACATCCCGGTAAAACGCCTCGGAGCGCGCCATGTCGGTGACGTTGTAGGAGACGAAATCAACTGCTTTGGGCCTCACGATTCCCTATCCTTCCGTCCTTGTTGGGTCTGTCTGGTGCATCGTCCGCTTACCCGGGACACGACTCAGGCGGATCGTGGCGATAGGCATGCATCAGACACGCCCTAGCCGCGCAGCTGTTGAGTAGCGACGGGGCGTAGCCCCCGCGCTGGCGTCTAACGGCGGCCCCAGTATAGTACACATGTTCTATTGCCGGCGCTACCTGCTGGCGCCGAACACTTGATCCAGCGCCGCCTGGGCGGTGGCGTTGGCGTCGTCAAAGGCCTGCTTGACGCCCTTTCTCTTGGAGATGACGTCGTCCCAGGCGGTATTGCCGCCGCCGTACAGCTCCGCGCCCGCGACGGTGATGGGCCGGAATTTGCTGACCTTCATGTAGTCGAGCGCGAAGGCCAGGCCCTTGTCGATGGCCGGGACGCCGGTCTTGAACTGCTCGAAGACCACCTTGTCCACCGCCGGCTGGGCGCTCATCGGCGGGACGTACTTCTGTCCTGCGGGGCGTTGCCGGGACGCGACTTCCTGGCCGGCGACGATCGACTCCTGGCTGACCAGGTCCTTGATCAGCTCCCAGGAGAGCTCCGGGTTCTTGGCTCCCTTGGCCACGATCCAGGCGTGCCCGCCCGACCAGGTGGCGCCGGCGTCGCCCGCCTTGCGCACCGGATTGGGACCGATGCCGAAGTCCATGTCCGGCTTGTAGCGGGCGATGCGGTCGAGCGCCGTCTGCGTGTCGTGGGTCGTCGAGAGCAGCTCGGCGAACAGGGGATGGCTCTCATTGGCGCCGAAGGTCTTCTGCAGCTCGTCATGGCGCGTGACGCCGCCCTGGGCCTCGAGCAGATCGTAGATCCACTGCGCCGCCTCGATCACCTTGGGGTGGTTGAGCTGCGCCTTGCGCCCATCGGCGCTCAGGAACTCGGCGCCGTTGAGGAAGCCGTAGAGGTAGATCAGGGAGGACCCGGAGAGCCCCGGCCGGTAGGTCCAGCCCAGGCGCGTGATGGCGCCGGCGTTGCTGCGGTTCAGCTTGAGCGCGTATTCCTTGAGCTGGTCCCACGTCGCGGGGGGCTTCTCCGGATCGACCCCAATCTGGCGAAAGTGCTCCTTGTTCCAGAAGAAGGGGCGGTTGTCGATCGAGATGGGGATGCCGTACTGCTTCTTGTCGGTGCTACCCTGCGCCTCCAGCACCGCCGTCTCGACGAAGCGCTTCAGGTCAAACTTGTCCGCCTTGACGTAGGGGTCCAGGGGCAGGAATGCCTGGCGGTACACGTAAGAGCCGATGTTGAAACGGTCGAACCGCACCAGGTCGGCCACGTCGCCCGAGGCCACGGAGGCGATGAACTTGGAGATGTCGGCCTGGCTGGTGCCGGCGGAGCCGATATCCGTCACCTCGGCCGCCAGGTTCGGGCGCAGCTGACTCCAGCGGTCCAGCTGCGCCCTGCGCCCCGGGTCTGGCTGGTCCCAGACCATCAGCTTGCGGTTGATCTGGCTCAAGTCTGCCTTGGCGGGGGCCTGACCGGCTTCTCCGCCAGGAGCGCCGCAGGCGGCGAGGGCCGCGCCGGCCAGGGCCACGCTGGACGACCAGCTCAGCGATCGGCGGGTGTATCGGGTGCGCGGGCTACGCCATTCCACGGGCCTGGATCCTTTCAGGGGCGGCGTGCTGACTGGGCGGGGCACGGCTACTGGCGTGGCATGGCTGCGCTTGACCTGGTGAACGCCCGGCCGGCAGGGACAGCGGCGGCTAGGCGAACGAGATGCCGCAGCTCCCCGCAGCCGCATCCAGCTGCGTCCGCACCTCCGCAAAGACGGAGGCGGGCTTGGTGCCGGTCTTGTAGAGCGCGTCCAGCGCCGGCTGCACCACGCCGAGGGCCTCGGCCTGGCAGAGGAATATCTCGTCCACCGTAGGGTAGTTCAGCGTCGTCAGGGCGTCGGTCACCACGCGGTAGTTGACCGTGTGGGTGGACGGCCATTGCTCCTGGTTCGCCTTTACCCAGGAGTCCAGCGCAGACTTGCGCGAGGGGATCGTACCGTCGATGCGCGCCTGCTGCTCGTACCACTCGCGGCTGGTAATGAACTTGAGCAGCTCCCAGCCGGCGTCCTTTGCCTTTGTGTTCTTCCACAGCGCCCAGGAGTCGGTGGTGCCGAGGACGGCGCGGCGGGCCGGCCCTTTCGGTACATGCGCGATGTTCCACTCCTGGTTACCCATCGCCTTGACCACACCCTGGAAGCCATGCATGCCGTCCTCCAGCGTGGCGATGTGCCCGCCACTGAAGGCCTCGAAACGGCTCGGCTGCCCGGGGCGTCGCGCCTCTTCCAGCGGGGCGAGCGTCTGGTCCTCCCAGTAGCGGGCGCGCAGCCACTCCAGCCCCTGCTGCGCCGGCGCCTCGTGCAGGGCAGATTTCTTCGTATCTCTGGGATCCACGACGTGCCCGCCGTACATCAGGACGTGCGCCTGGAAACGATCGAAGTTAGCCGCCTGTACCCAGCCGCCCCAGACCTTCTTCTCGCCGTCCTGGAAAGTCATGAGCTTGAGCATGCTGGCGTAGTCGTCATGGGTCCAGTCTGCCGTGGGCTCCTTGTGGCCCCGCTTCTGGAACAGGGTGCGGTTGTAGTAGAGCACCACCATATTGATGTACGTGGGCATACCGAACCGGAAGTTGGTGCCGGGGATGACGAGGCCCTTCCACTGGAAGTCCACGAAGTCGTCCACGTCCGCCCTCTTGAGATCGCGGACGAGCTCGTTGTGGTTGACCATCTGCCCCTTGGCGGCGTACTGCCACATGCGGTGCCCCCAGGCGTGGAAGATGTCCGGCCCATCGCCCGCCACCATCATGGTCAGCGTCTTCTCCACGTCGCCCACGTTCTGGGTGGTGGTCTCCACCGTCACGTGGGGGTGCTGCTGCCGAAACTGGTCCAGCCCCCACTTGACCAGCTCGGGATAGGTGGGGGTGCCGCGCACCTGCCACAGTAGCCGGGCCGCCGCCGTGGCTGCGGCCGGCTTGCCGTCAGTGCCGGGGACGGATGGGCCGGGCGCGCCGCAGGCCGCGGCCAGGACCGTTGGCGCCAGGCCCACGCTGGCGGCGCTCCGGAATAGGGCGCGGCGCGTCGGGCGCCCCGGCGACGGGAGCGGCACGCGCCGCGAAAACGGCGGGAGCGCTGATACCGGCATGGAGCCTCCTTCCGCAGCAAACGGTAGGCGCCACGCGTAACGCGAGGGTTAAAGACCCATTAAGCGCCCCGCCGGGACACCGCAGCGGGTCCGCGAACGTTGGAAGGCGCGCCGGCGGCAACCGCTAGCGGCAGCCTGCTTATGGGGAGGGAGTTAGATGCCCCTACCGGCCCGTCTGGCCAGGCGCTGCAGTCTGCGTCAGTCGGGCCCGGGAATTCGTGGGTTCGGGCGCACGGCGCCAAGAGCGGCCTCGAACTCGCCCCCCAGGAGCCGCTCCAGGTACGGCGTCACGCCGAGGAAGTCGCGCAGCCGCAGGTACTCGTCCACGACCGCCGCGTCCCCGGTTCGGCCCGTCCGAGTGGCACGGATCATGACGTTCTTGGCCGTGTGCTCGGAGGTGACGAACTGGACGACGTCGCAGCGGTAGCCGCAGATGCGCAGCGTCAGCGCCCGTAGCGTATCGGTCAAGACGTCTCCCAGCCGCTCGGCCAGGATACCGTAGCGGTACACCGGCCGCAGGGCCGTCGTATCCTCCCGGTCGCGCAGCTGCCGCTGGAGCTCGTGCTGGCAGCACGGGACGCTGAGCACGTAGCGGCTCCGCCACTGGATCGCCCGCGCGAGGGCGTCGTCGGTGGCGGTATCACACGCGTGGAGGGACAGGACGAGATCAGGGGCCCGCGGCGGGGCGTACGTCGCGATGGTGTCCGCCGCGAACGTCAGCCCGTCCCACCCCAACGCCGCCGCCTCGGCCCGGTGGGCCTCGAGCAGCTCCCCCTTGACGTCCACCCCGCACAGCACCACCGGATGCCGGAGCAGGTCACGGAAGTAGTGGTAGGCCGCGAACGTCAGGTAGGCGTTGCCGCACCCGAAGTCCACGATGGACTCTGGGAGGGCGTGCCCTCCTTGCTTTGTCACCACCTGGTCGAGAAGCTTCACGAACTCGTTGATCTGCCGGAACTTGTCGTACTTGTCGGCCTTCACCCGCCCGTCGGGGGCCATGATCCCGCTGGCCACGAGGTACGCCTCTGGCTCTCCCTCCGGCAGCGGCCGGCGCTTCTGCCGGTCATGGGTGACGGCGCGCGGCACCGGCGTCGCCTTCTTGACCGAGTGGACGGCCACCTCCCCCCGCTTGTTGAAGGTGACGTGCACCTCCCGGTCCGTCAGCTCCACGAAGAAGCTCCGGAATGGCAGCCGGAGCGCCGTCGCAAGCTCTTCCCGCACCGCCGGCCCCGCCCGGTTGCGGTCGACCGAGCGCGCCGCCCCGTGGTAGGTGAACTGGACGTGCGGCCGGCCCTTGATCTCGACGGGACGCAGGACGACCCGCTCCCACGGGACGGCGTGCCCCCGGCGCCGGCCGGAGAAGACGGCGCGCACGAAGCGTCGCTCGTCCAGCACGCCCTCCTCCACCAGCCGCTGGTACTCCACGTCGGGTCCATGCCCCTCCTCGGACGGCTGTCGCCCGTCGGGAGGCTCGGGTCCGGAGTGTTGCCCCTGGCTCGGATGGGGCAGAGGGGCCTGGGCGGGCGGGCGCATCCGCACCCGCACTCGCGCCCGGCCGCCGTCGGCGACCGTCTCCTGGTGGCCGACCATCACGGGGCGCATCCTGATCGCTCCCTCCTGTTCGACTGTCATTTTGTTGGGCATGCCATCGTCGAGGCTCGCAAAGCCGGTCCAGAAGGCTACTGGCTGGAGCGCCGCGGCATGGGCGAGACGCGTCGCTACGAGCCCGGCAAGGACCGGGGGAAAAGGGTGTAGTTGAGGCTGGTATGGTGGCGGCATGCCAACCTCAAGTGCACCGGCAGCGCCCGTGGCCGACCAGCTGATTGTAATCCTTCGGCGCGTCAGTTCGACGATCGTCGAGGCGCCGGCGGATAGGGAGGGCGCCGGGGAGGCCCGGTCTGTCGCGGTCGCGGTGCTGGAGGCGGACGCCCCGCGCCGGATACCCCGGGGACGAATGGATCCGGCGGCGGGGAGACGCCACGCCCCCAATGGCAGGGTCCGCCGGCCGGTGGATGAGGCGCGGGTGACCTCACATTCGGCCCACCCGGGACGTCTACCAAGTATGAGCCAGCCACCCTTCGAAGCGATCGTGGCCAAGCACGGGCCGATGGTGCTGCGCGTCTGCCGCGCGGTGCTGGGCCCCGCCGACGCCGACGACGCCTGGTCGGAGACGTTCCTGTCCGCGATGCATGCCTACCCTGACCTTCGACCGGACAGCAACGTCGAAGCGTGGCTGGTCACGATCGCCCACCGGAAGGCCATCGACCACCTGCGGGCCCAGTCTCGGCGGGCCATCCCTATGGGCGACCTGCCGGAGCGAGCGGGCACGGGCGGCGTCCCCGGCGGCTGGGAGTCCGATCTGTGGGCCGCGCTCAAGACCCTCCCGGCCAGGCAACGCCAGACCGTCGCCTACCACTACCTGGCCGGCCTACCCTACGCCGACGTCGCCAACATCCTGGGCGGGACACCGGCGGCGGCGCGTCGGGCGGCCGCCGATGGCATCGCCGCCCTGCGCAAGACCTACCTGGAAGGAGCAGCGATATGACGACCGCCCGTACGACCTGGACCGGCGATGGCGACCTGTTCGCCGCGCTGCCCGAGGTGGATGAAGCGGCCCAGCGCCAGCTGCACGCCCGCCTCGCGGCGGCTGCGGGCGCGGCCGGGCTCCTCGACGTCGCCTACCGCACCATGGATACCCCCGTGGGCCCGCTGCTGCTGGCGGCGACCGAGCAGGGTCTGGTCCGTGTGGCCTACGCCCGCGAGGACCACGAGCGGGTCCTGGAGCAGCTGGCGCACCGCGTCAGCCCGCGAGTGCTGCGCGCCCCGGCCCGCCTGGATGGGGCCGCGCGGGAGCTCGAGGAGTACTTCGCCGGTCGGCGCAGCCGGTTCGACCTCCCGCTGGACTTGCAGCTCTCGCACGGCTTCCGGCGCACCATCCTGGCCCGCCTCCCCGAGATCGGCTACGGCCAGACCGCCAGCTACGCGGCCGTCGCCGCCGCCGCCGGGCACCCCAAGGCGGTGCGCGCCGCGGCGACGGCCTGCGCGACCAACCCCCTGCCGGTCATCGTCCCCTGCCACCGCGTGGTGCGCAGTGACGGCACCATCGGCCAGTACATCGGTGGGGCAGAGGCGAAAAGGACGCTCCTCACCTTGGAAGGAGCAGCGTGAGCGCTGCAACCGCCATCACGAACCCCAACTCCTTCGCGGACGGCGGCGCTCTCGAAGGCCCTACGCCATAAGGGGTTCGCGTTGGTCGTGGTCAACCCGTTGTCGCAGATGCACGTCAGGACGTCGGCCTCCGTCACTGTGGGAAGGGGACGCGTCTGGCCATCATCAAGTACCCTACAAGGAGTCCCTCCTGATGGGCTGTCGTGTTTCCCCAGGCCGGCGGACCAGCCCTTGCGGGAGGGTGGCGAGGGGGATCAGGAGCGCGGTACGGTAGGGGCAGCAAGATGATGTCATGACCGGAGCCGCCACCCGGGCCCACGCGAGCGCCGCCCCCACCGTGGGAGCTGGTTGCGCTCAGCTCCCGGGCTTCGCCACCAACCCCGCGCCGGCGGGTACGCCATGCGAGCTGCTGATGGCCTACCTCTCGTTCGATGGTGATGCAGAGCGGGTGCGACTGGTGCGTTCCAGGGGCGCCGGCCAGACGTGGTCCACTCCCGAGGATGTCTCGCCGGCCGGGCTGTCTTCCCGCCGGCGATGGCTGCGATGGGGGACACCGTGTGGGTGTGCTGGGTAGGGCGTGATCTTGAACCAGAATGCGGGGTGGCACCTCCATCCATCGGCAGCGACGGGTGCGAAGGTGGAGCTGATGCTTGAAGTGGAGGTAGAGGGCAGGCGCGTCATGATGGGCGACGCCGTACCGATCGCCTCCGGGGGCCCAACGGCGAGAGTGAGCGCGCGGGCGGATGCCCCGTCGCCGATCCGGCGGCGCGTGCTGGTGCACGATGGCGAGGACCCCGTGGTCATGGATGGAGCCGGCACTGAGGCGACCCTTGAGGCAGAGGTCTCCGCCGGCACCGGGGGCCATTGCTATGTGCCGGCGGAGCTGGCCGACGGCGAGATCGTCTGGGCCAGCCCGGTGTACTTCGTGGCAGCAGAGCGTAGCAGAGGATGGGGTGGGGCGAGGCAATGACACTCACGAACGTCGAGGCGACAATCGCGGGGCCGTCGCGACCCAACGTGGTGGTAATCCTGACCGACGATCAGGGACCGTGGGCCCTGGGGTGCGCGGGCTATCTTGGCCGCCGGCCCGCCGCCACGCACCGGCCAGAGATCCGCACGCCGCACCTTGACCGGCTGGCGGCTTCTGGCATCCGCTTCACGGACTTTTTTTGTGCCTCGCCGGTGTGCTCGCCGGCGCGCGCCTCCCTGCTCACGGGACTCATCCCCTCCGCACATGGCGTGCACGACTGGATTCGGGACGGCAACGGCGGCCGGCAGCGCCCCATCGAGTACCTGGCCGGCCTGACGGCCTACACCGACCTGCTGGCGCGCAGCGGCTACCGCTGCGGCCTCTCCGGCAAATGGCACCTGGGGAACAGCGTGCGACCGCAGCAGGGGTTCAGCCACTGGTACGCCCATCAGACGGGCGGCGGTCCCTACTACAACGCCCCCATGATCCGCGACGGGCAGCTGATCGAGCAGCCGGGCTACGTCACGGACGCCATCACCGACGAGGCGCTGGCCTATCTCGACACCTGCGCCCCGGCCGCGCGGACCGGCCGGACGCCCTTCTACCTTTCCGTGCACTACACCGCGCCGCACAGCCCCTGGGTCGATAACCACCCTGGAGAGATCGTCGACTCCTACGCCGACTGCGCCTTCGACTCCTGCCCGGACGAGCCGCTCCATCCGTGGGCGATCCGGACGGCGCCCATCGCCAGTGGGGCGGCGGCACGGGAGCAGCGCAAGGGCTACTTCGCCGCCGTGACGGCCATGGACGCGAGCGTGGGGCGCATCCTGGACCGCCTGGAGACGCTTGCCCTGCGACAGGACACGCTCGTCTTCTTCCTCTCGGACAATGGCTTTAACCTGGGCCATCACGGCATCTGGGGAAAGGGCAACGGCACCTTCCCCCAGAACATGTACGACACCTCCGTCAAGGTGCCCGCCATCGTCAGCCACCCGGGGACCATCCCGGCCGGTGTGGTGAGCGACGCGCTCCTCAGCCAGTACGACTGGCTCCCCACCCTGCTCGAGTACCTCGGCCTGGAGAATCCCGCCGCGTCCCGGCAGCCGGGACGCTCCTTTGCCCCGCTGCTGCGGGGGCAAGATGGGCGAGGCGGGCAGGACTATGTGGTGGCCCAGCACGTGTTTGACGAGTACGGGCCGGTGAGGATGGTGCGGACGCGAGAGTGGAAGTACGTCCACCGCTACGCCTACGGGCCACACGAGCTGTACGACTTGCGAAATGATCCCCAGGAGCACACCAACCGTGCGGATGACCCGGATCAAGGGGCCGTCCGCCGGGAGCTGAAGGCGGAGCTGGACGGCTGGTTCGTGCGCTACGCCGACCCGCAACGGGACGGCACGCGCGAGGCGGTGTACGGGAAGGGGCAGCTCGACCTCGCCGGCCCCGCGGGGCGCGGCGCACAGGCGTACGCCGCAGACGTCACGCCGGTTGAGCCGGGCAGCTCCAGCGTCTCCGCCACCCTGGGCACGGGACGACCGCCCCTCGCGGCCGGATAGTCACTCCGGCGCCGCCAGCCAGCGCTCCTCAACACGGACCCGCCCCCCTTCAGCGTGGAGGACGTAGTAGGGAAAGGGACGCTCGCAAAGGGCGCGACCGGTGAAGTAGGCAACGTTCTTGTGGATCTCTAGCTGGTAGCCGCGGTGCTGGTGACCGCTCAAGACGACGAGCCGGCGGGGCGAGCGCTCCAGGATAGCGCGGATCTGGGCGTGATTGGCGTAGGTGTGGTCATAGCCGGGACCGACGTGCTCCGGGTAGACGACGAAGTGCTGGATGAGGAATGTCAGCGCGACGTCTGGCGGCTGTGTGCTCAGGAGATCTTCCATCAGCGCCAGGGCTTCCGGCGATCGGACGCACCGTTGCACGCCCGGCAGGCAGAGATCGTCCCCAAACGTGATCAGCTCGCAGTCGCCCAGGCGGAGGACGCGCGGTGGCCGGGGGACGATGCCATAGAACACGTCGGGCGCCGGATCATGGTTCCCCGGGAGCACGACGCAGGGCAGGCCCGAGGCAGCGAAGCGGTCGGCGAGCCTGGCCACGTCTTCCAGCGCGCCCGGCTGCGCCGCGTCGTCGACGCAATCGCCGGCGCAGACGACCACGTCCACCGCCTCCCGTGCCAGCTCTGCAAGGGAGCGATCGAGCAGCTCGCCGACGCGGCGGCACTCCCGCCTGCCGATGGGTGACGTCCCCGCCACGGCCTGCCGGAAGTGCAGGTCCGTGATAAAGCCGAGCTTCACGCGGCCGGACCTTACTCCATGCCTTACTTGAAGCCGCGGTCAATGGCGGCGTTTAGCTGATCGTGCATCTGCTGGACGCCATCCTTGATGCCCATCTGGCCGTCGAACATCTGGCCCATCAGCGGGTTGTCGAAGACATCACGCAGGCTCAGGCTGAAGCGATGGTAGCGCCACCCAGCCCCACCCCAGCGTCAATACCAGCAACGTAAGGTGGAAGGATGCGCCCTGCCGGGTGTTATCGCGGCAGGTTGAGCACGTTCTGCAGCTCGTCGTTGAGGGCTCGCATGAAGGAGAGCGTCGGCTCCGCCTGGTTCTTCCAGATCTTGTCCACCTGCGCCCCCAGCGCCCCGTTGAACTCGTCGATCTTGAAGTTACCCGGCACCTGGAACGGCTCGTTCATCTGGTTCGCGTCGCGCTCCAGCTCCTGGAGGTAGCGCGGGAAGACCTCGTGGTTGAGGAAGGCGGGGTCGTTGTACACGTCCGGCCGGGCGCCGGGCGTGTTGGAGACGCCGGGCGACTTCTGCATCGCCAGCGCCAGCCCCGTGTCCTTGTCCGAGAGCCACTTGAGCAGCTGCCAGCCCTCGTCCGGGGCGGCGCTGGTGCTGAAGAGCTGGATGCCGTCCGGCACCCAGTACCCGCCCCGCCGCCCGGTGGGGCCCTTGGGCGCCAGCATGGCGCCCCATTTGAAGCCCTGCTGCTGGCCGGCCGCCGTCGTCTTGGACTTCTCCTGCGAGATGTCCACCGTGATCATCATGGCCGCCTTGCCGGCGTTGAACGTGTCCTGCACCGGCAGGGCCGGGTTCATGAACTGGCGCTTGTGGAACGCATCGTAGTACCAGCCGAAGGCGTCCCGCGCCTGCTGCGTGTCCAGCGTCACCTTCATCCAGTCCCGGCTGAACACCTCCGCGTTCCACCGCCGCACGGTGGAGATGAGCTGGCTCGCGGACTTGGGCAGCACCCCCGCCAGCCCGATCTGCGAGCCGTCCGGCCGGGTCAGCTTGGCCCCCGTCTCCGCCAGCTCGGTCACCGTGGTGTTCGCGTCCGGCACCTTGAGCCCGGCCTGCTCGAAGAGCGTCTGGTTGTAGAAGAAGCCGATGGTGCCCATCTTTCCCTTGAAGGGCAGGGCAATCAGCTTGCTGTCCACGCGCCCCGCTTCTACCGCGGCCGGGTACCATTGCTTCAGGTCCAGCTTGTCCTTGGCGGCGTAGGCATCCAGCTCCCTCACCGCCTTCTGCAGGGCCAGTCGCTGGGGCTGCGCCGCCGAGTAGTGGGTGTGCCCCACGTCGCCCATGCTCCCGGCCGCGACCAGGGCGAAGATCTTGCCCACGATGTCGCCCGTGTGAAGCTCCGGCTCCACGGTCACGCCGGAGTGCGCCTCCATGAACTGTGGCAGGCGCACCGGCCACATGTCCGCTTCCTGCGCCAGCCGCGCCACCAGGCGCAGCGTCACGTTCTTGCGTGCCGGCGCCGCGCTGCTGTCCACCCCGCCGGGTGTGCCGCTCTGCCCGCAGGCGACTACCCCCACTGCGCCGACGCCCGCCGCCAGCATGGTCACCACCCCACGCCGGCTGCGCCGCCCGGGTCCGGCGATGCGTCCGTTTCCTCCCCATTCCATGCTCGTTCCCTCCAGGCCCTGCGCTCGCCTTGGCCTGCATCATCATACGCGCCCTTTGCGCGACGAGCTACTCCAGCCGCTACATAGACGCTACCACCGGACGTACGAATGGTGGAGTCCTGTCCACCGCTCCCACGTCAGTATTACCCCAACAGAGATGACCGCGACGGCGAGGGCCAGGGTGTCTCGGCGGCGCCAGGTCAGCCGGCGGCCGACGGTGCGGTGGGGATGCGCGCCCAGGGCACGGGCCTCCATCGCCTCGCCCAGTTGCAGGCCGCGGCGCACGGTACCGACGAGCAGCGGCACGAGGAGCAAACGCCAACCGGCGAGCTGCCGCCAGGGCGGGCCATCGAGCTGCAGACCCCGCAGCCGGGCCGCGTCGCGCAGGCGGGCGAGGTCGGCGGCCGTGGCAGGCACGAACCGCGCGCCCACCACGAGCACGAATACGATGGGATAGGGGACGCGCATGGCGCGCAGGCCGGCGATCAGCGCTTCGCCGTCGGCGCTGCGGGCGAAGGCGTAGCCGATACTGGCGAGGACGACGAGGCGCGCCCCCGTGCGCAACCCGGCCGCCGGGTGACCGGCCAGGGTGTCGAGGAGCGCCACCAGCAGCACCAGAGGGAGCAGGACGGCGCACAGCCGCAGCCAGCCCCGCGTCGTCCTCGTCGTGAGGATGGTGACAGCGGCCAGCAGTGCGGCGGTCGCCAGGCCTCCCTCGCCGCCCCCCAGCGCAACGAGGAGGGTGGCGGCCAGCCACGCCATCTGGCAACGCGGGTCGAGCTGGGTCATCAGGGCGCCAGGGCCGCCATCAGCTCGGGGGCGTAGCGGGCCAGCGTTGGGCGCCCCAGACGGGACAGGGTGAGCGCGGCGGCGGGCACCTCCGCCAGCCCGACGCCGGCAGCTTCCAGGCGCGCCGGATCGGTGTAGGCCAGGCTCATGGGGAGGTCGGCGGCCAGCCGGCCTGCCCGTAAGACCAGGACGCGGTCGCAGGCGTCGTTCACGAACTCGGGGTCGTGGCTGATGGCCAGCACCGCCGTGCCGCCGGCCGCCGCCCGACGCACCAGCCGGACGAGCGCGTCCCGCTGCGATTCGTCCTGGCCCAGGGTCGGCTCGTCCAGCACGAGCACCGTGGGGCGGCGGGCGAGGACCGCGGCCAGCGCCACCCGCCGACGCTGCCCTTCACTCAGCGACAGCGGGTGGCGGGCCCGCAGGTCTCCCAGCCGGAAGGTCTCCAGCAACTGCTCCACGCGCGACCGTCCCTGGGCCAGGGGGAGGTGGCGCAGGCCCAGCAGCAGCTCGTCGTCGACGCGCTCGGCCAGGAGTTGGAGGAGCGGATTCTGCAGCACCAGGCCGCCCACTCGGGCGAGGGCGCTGAAGGGTGTACGGTGGGTGGGCAGGCCATCGAGCGCTATCTGCCCGGAGGTGGGCCTGAGGAGCCCGAGGGCGAGTCGCGACACCGTGCTCTTGCCGGCCCCGCTGGGCCCGACGAGCGCGGCCACCTCGCCATGGCGCAGGGCGAAGCCGACCGACGAGACGGCCGGGACGGTGGTTCCGGGGTAGGCGAAGGAGACGTCTTCGCAGAGCAGGGCGACGCCATTCCCCTGGCCAGCCCCCTGAGGGGGGAGGGGAGCAAGCGCGGATTCTTGGCTGCGCCCAGGGAGGCAAGCCACGTCGAGGACGTCAGGGGGCCCACGCCGGCTCACCACCCTGGCGGCGAACTCCTGGGGGGTGAGGGGCAGCGGTGGGGGGAGGTGCAGGGACAGCGCCACCCGTGTGGCGCGGGGGACCGGGATGCCGTGGGACGGCAGGGACGGGTCGGCGAACACGTCGCGCGGGTGGCCGTCGCGCAGCAGGCGCCCACCGGCGAGGACGAGCGTGCGATCCGCCAGCGGCGCGACGATCCCCAGCCGGTGCTCGCTCAGCAGCACCGCAGCGCCGGAGTCGCGGCGCACCCGCGCCAGCAAGGCTAGGATCTCGCGGGCGGTGGGCTCGTCGAGGTGGGCGGTCGGCTCGTCCAGGAGCAGGAGGCGCGGGCGGAGGGCCAGGGCGGCGGCGAGCGCTACCCGCTGCTGCTGGCCCGTGGAGAGGTGGCGCAGGCGCCGCTCCCCGAACCCGGTCAGCCCCACGGCGTCGAGGCCCGCTGCGACGCGGGCCTCCACCTCGGCCGGGGGGAGGCCCAGGTTCTCGGGGCCGAAGGCGACCTCGCCGGCCACGCGCTCGGCCACGAAGCCTTCCAGCGGGTTCTGGAACAGCAGGCCCACGCCGGCGGCGGCCAGCTCGCGTGGGGGCATGCGGGTGGGATCGTGCCCCAGGACCGTCAGCTCGCCGGCCAGCCGGCCACCGGAGAACTGGGGCACCAGCCCCAGCAGGAGCCGCAGCAGGGTGGATTTGCCGCTGCCGCTGGCCCCGCAGAGAACGGCCAGCTCGTCCGGCCACAGGGCAAGCTGCAGGTCCTCCAGGGCCGGCTCCGATGGCGCCGCCCCCGGATACCAGAAGGAGACGCCGCGCAGGGTGACGGCGGGAGCGGCGCTCGCCTCAGTGCCTCGCTTCCGCGCGCGGCCGTGGGGCCAGGCCGACGCCCGCCCGCCTGAGGGCGCGGAGCACGACGTAGCCCAGGGCGGCGCCGGGGATGCTGCTCACGGCGAAGGAGACCACCAGGGCCAGCGCGCCGGCAAACCTGCCCAGGTAGAGCTGAGGCGAGGGCGGGTTGGCGCGGATGAACCCAAGGAGCAAGGCGGGCCCCTCGAGCGGGGCAATCAGCAGATAGCCCACCAGGGCGCCAATGATCGCCGTGCCCACCGGCTCCAGGAAGGCCACGGCATCCGTCCTCCGCCAGCGGTGGTATGTCCACCCGACCAGGAATGCGCCGAAGATCGAGCCGGGGAAGGCAAGGAAGGTGCCGGTCCCCAACCCGTTGCGCAGCACGCTGATGGCAAAGGCCGTGAGGGCCGCGTACCATGGGCCGAGCAGGACTCCCGCCACCACGTTCAGGGTGTGCTGGAACGGGAAGACACGGGCCGGCCCCACCGGGATCGCGAGTGTCGATAGCACCACCCCCAGGGCCACGAAGACCGCGGCCAGGGCGAGCCGTTGTGCCGTCGGCAGCGTCTCCCCGCGCTCCCACGTTCGAGCCTGACCCCACGGCGTGCTCATCGCCCGCTCCCCTCCCCCGTGCTCACGAGGAACGCGCGGGCGGCGCCCTCCGGGTCGGGTGAGCGTAGGATGGCCGCGCCCACGCACACGCCGGCCGCGCCGGCG
This sequence comes from Chloroflexota bacterium, assembly GCA_030447525.1. Taxonomy (GTDB): domain Bacteria; phylum Chloroflexota; class UBA11872; order UBA12225; family UBA12225; genus JAUJOR01. Next base: position 234,258 of record JAUJOR010000003.1, read on the forward strand.
GCGCGCAGGGCCGGCGCCCGCTCGGCGGTGATGCCCCCGACGACCACGAGCGGCAGGTGGGTGGCCGCCCGCACCGCCCGCAGCAAGGGCTCCCCGGCCGCGGGGCCGGCGTTCGGCTTGGTGCTGGTCGGGAACATCGGGCCGGCCGAGACATAGCTGGCGCCGCTGGCCGTGGCCACGCGCGCCTCCTGCGGGCTGCCCACGGACACCCCCACGATGGCCCCCGGTCCCAGCAGCCGCCGGGCGTCCTGCGGGGGGAAGTCCTCTTCGCCGATGTGCCCGACGTGCGCCCCGTCGGCATCGGCCGCCAGGGCGACGTCCACCCGATCGTTGACCACAAAGGGCACGCCGCCGGCGCGGCACACCTCGCGCAGCGCCCGGGCCAGCTCGAGCTGCTGCAGCGTCGTCTCGCTCTTGGCGCGCAGCTGCACCATGGTCACCCCGCCGCGGATGGCGGCCGCCACGGCCGCGGGGAGGCGCCCGGGCAGGACGAGGCCGGTATCCGCCAGGAGGTAGAGACGCACGGCGGCGCCCACCTGGGCGGCAGTCCACTCCATCATATGGGGCATATGGGGGCTACGATCATATGGGGGCTGCGATCATATGGGGGCTACGATCATATGGGGGCTACGATCATATGGGGGCTGCGATCATATGGGGGCTGCGAAGCGTTCTCCCGGGAGCCTTCCACTCGGCCCGCCGGGGACAGGCATAGAGCCCAGGGCGTCGAGGAACCGCGTCCAGAACGTGCCCGGCCCCGACGCCAGGCGCCCCCACTGCCCGCCCGGCGGCCGGAACGGAAGGGCCACGGCTACCTGGCAGCTGGCCACGCTATCTGCCTCGACCCTGACAGGCGGCGATCAGGGGCTGTGAGCACGTCCCCGGTGCCCACGAGCCTGGCCTCGACGGCACGTCGGACCCGCCCGCAAGACCATCCGCCCGCCCGTCGCTGATCGCCTGCACGCGGCTGGTGACGACCACGGTCGCGCCGCCAGCGCCTGGCTGAGCGCGGCGGCGAACGCCTGCGCGCCGTGCCCGCCGCCTGGAGGTCTTCAACGGGGTGCGCCGGGCTCCATCGTCGGCCGTCACGCCACGCAGCCGGACGCCCGTGCCCGGCGCTGGCAGCCCCGCCAGGCGGCCACTTCCGGGACGTTCCCGCGCACGATGTCCGGTGTCACGGCCGCCACCAGGGGCGCGGACTGCTCGGTGCGCCATCTGGTGGCCCTGCAGCCGACCGGATCGAGCGCGATGGGCACGTCGCCGGCGCGCGCTGCCCGGCCAGGCAGGCGTTTTCCCAGCTCGGCAGAGGGGGTGCCGAGGTTCAGCACCAGGGCGTCTGCCTGCGCCACCATGCTACCACCTCTTCCGCGCGCTGGCCATGACGGGGAGGGCACCCACGGCGCCAGGGCATCGGCGACGCGCCGATCGTCACCGCGTTGGTCAGGCAGTGGACCAGGGGGCGCTGCTGGCGCAACGCGACTCGCACCGCCTCCACCAGCCGCAAGTCAGCGGAGTCGATCAAGCACGCCCCTCCCTCTCCAGCGGGGCGCGGCTGAGCGGCCAGTCGTGCGCCACCGGCCCGTGCCCGTGGCCGAGCGGCACGGCGCGCTCGATAGCCGCGGTGAGGTACGCCTTGGCCGCGCCGACCGCCTCGACCACGTCCAGGCCGCGCGCGAGCCCAGCGGCGATGGCAGCCGAGAAGGTGCAGCCGGTACCGTGGGTGTTGCGGGTCTCCACGCGGCGGGCGGAGAAGGCGTGGAAGCGGTTGCCGTCGAACAAGAGATCCACCGCGTCACCAGACCGGTGGCCGCCCTTGATTATGACCGCCCGCGGGCCGAGCTCCAGGATGTCCCGCGCCGCCCGGCGCACCTCGGCCTCAGTGCCGATCGTCCGGCCCACCAGCACCTCTGCCTCCGGCAGATTGGGGGTGAGCACCTCGGCCAGCGGGAGGAGCTCGTGGATCAGCGCCTGCACCGCGTCCTCGCGGAGCAGCCGGTCGCCACTCTTGGCCACCATCACGGGGTCGACCACCAGCACCCGCTGCAGCCCCCACCGCCGGACGCGATCGCCCACGGTGGCGACGATGGCCGCGCTGGAGAGCATACCGGTCTTGGCGCCGTCGACGCCGAGATCCTCCGCCACCGCGTCGATCTGCGGGGCGATCACGTCGGTGGGGATCTCGTGCACGGCGCGCACGCCGAGCGTGTTCTGGGCGGTGACGGCGGTAATGACGCTGGCGCCATAGACGCCGAGGGCCTGGAAGGTCTTGAGGTCGGCCTGGATGCCGGCGCCGCCGCCGGAGTCCGACCCGGCGATGGTCAGCGCCACCGGCGTGGCCCAGCGGCCGGGGGCGCCGGTAGCTGGCGCTCGAGGGGTCACAGCGGTCTCCTTAGCGCTCACCGCTTCGCTCCCGGCGAGGCGGCGGGGAGCGGACAGGAGAATCGATCGAGCTGTCTCGCCGCCGCCATGATGGGCCCCTTTCCTTGGTACACCCAGGCGCGGCCGCGTCGGCGAGCAAGGATACGCCCCCACCCGGCACCTGGCTGGGGGTGGCGCCCCATGGTCAGTATCGCTCGCACTTTCCTGCGCTGGCATTACCCAGATCAGGTTCTGAGGGTTGGCCCGCCCCGGCGGCGTCCTCTCAGCAGTATCGGCACCCCTAGTGCGCCTGTTCAGTTGTCATCATCATGGTACATCATCAGGGCTCAGCCCCTCATGGTTGGTGGAAGTCCTGGACGGGGCGCGCCCGACCGCGGGATAGCAGCATCACGACCATAGGAGCCCGAGTCGCCGCCGTGGTCGCGGCCGGCCTGCTCGTCGCCGGGACCTTGCCGATGGCCCGGCTGGGGGGCTTCCTCGCGGCCGCGGAGTTCACCCGCGCCTCCAAGGACAGCCCCTACCTCGTCATGGGCGCCGCCATCCTGGTCGTCGCCGCCGGCATGGGGACGGTGGCCTGGCTGCTCGTCGCCCGGTTTGTCGCCCCCTGGTGGCGGCCGGCCGCCGGCGTGACGTTCGTGGCGCTGGTCGTCGCCCTGCCGGGGGCCGCCGGGGTGCTGACTGCCGTGGAGGCGGTAGGCCGCTGGTACGTCTATCCCCCCCCATCCGACCCGTCCATGGGCGCCGGACTCGGCTACACGCTGCGCGTTCCGCCGAGCTGGACGCTCTTCCCACCGTTGCGGCCCGACCAGCCGCCCGAGACCGTGACGCTCATCAGCTGGACGGGGTTCTCGCCCGCCGCCGCCGTGCCGGCCGGGGGGCTCAAGGTGACCCTCCGCCCGGCCCCCGGGGAGCTACCGGCGGGGGCGCCCTTCGTCGTCGGGGAGGGACGCTATGCCGGCACGATCACGGTCGCGCCGCCGGGGGACGGCGAGGGCGCCCACACGGTCATGATCGTCTACGCGGCGGGCGGCCGGACGTGGGAGATCTACGGAGCGTTCGCCGAGCCTCCGGACGCGACGAACCCCAACACGGCCGTCTTCTACGGCATCGTCGCGTCCCTGCGCCATGGGCCGTGAGGGGCGCGGACGTGCGTCACGCGGCCCAGATAGACCTCTACGACTGCGCCCCAGCGCTACGTGACAGGCACCTGTCGCAGATCGGCAGCTGAGGGCGCCTCGCACAGTGGCCGGCGCTCCCGGCGTCGTCCACGCTGGTGGCTGCGCGGTCGCTCAGGACTGCGCCGTGGCGCTCGTCGGTCGCTCGATCCGGTACAACAGCCGGTTGTGTTCGGGCAAGAAGCGCTCGCGGGTCAGCCGGCACTTCTCCAGCACCCGGATCGACGGGGCGTTGGCCGGGTGCACCGTGGCGAAAATCGTTGTCACCTCGGGGCGGTCAAAGGCGGCGGTGAGGGCCGCCCGCGTCAGTTCGGTCGCCAGGCCCCGCCCCCAGTACGCCTTGTCGAGGATGAACAGGAGATCAGCGGTGGTGCCCTCGGCGACGTAGTAGCCAACGCCGCCGAAGCCCACCGGCACCAGCTCTGGCTTCAGCAGGGCGAGGCCGGCGGCTGACACCAGGCGCGGGTCGCCCTCCGGGTAGCCTCGGACGAGCTGCTCCACCTGCGAGCGCGTCCAGGGCTCCCCCGCGCCGAAGAGGCGCACGGTCTCCGGATCGCCGAGGAACCGGAGCAGGGCGTCGACATCGGACAAAGTCGCCTTGCGGACGAGGAGGCGCCCAGTCTCGAACAGGGCGGTCATCCCTGCCACTCTACCTGAGCTGCGGTGAACGGTGGGCCGGCCGGGCTCGGCGCGCGCTCTGCCCCCCGTGGGCCGGTACAGCTGCCGCGCGTTCAGGGGCAAACGCTCACCCGGCGGCCGGGACCGCAGCGCCGGCCCCGCCACCGATCATCGGTGCCTGTGCCTCCATGCCCCTACTCCGCTCCGAGCCGGTCGTGCGGCGCCGCGTGCGTGGGAGCCAATGAGGGCGACGCCAGCGACGTCGGTCTCGTCCGCCGCCCAGTTGGCCAGATCACTGAGGAACGTCTGGGGACCTGGCATCAGGCGATGATGCATGGCGGGTGGGGGACGGACGCGCGTGCGGTGCACCTTTTGGAGACGGGTCTGCTGCTGACGCAGGCGCTGCTCGGCGCCGGCGACCCGACGCCACGTGGATGCGCCGGCGACGGCGGCGAACTCGTGAAACAGCTCGAGCCAGGCGTTGAACGGAACCTTGCTGGGCTTGCTGGTCAAGGTGCGGGTGATGGACGGCGAGGCCGGCAGGGCGGCGCGAAGCGTCCTGCTCTCGGTGGCGCCAAGCACGCTGGTGATGGCTTGGCCCACGGTGGCCTGCCAGGCGACGAAGCTGGCGGTAACGAGGTCGCGGTAGGCCTGGGCGTGGTGCGGCCCAATGAGCGGGGGGCCGCGCTTGCAGAGGCGCAGCATGACGGCATCCACGCGGGGCGCGGGTGCAAAGTCTGCGCGGCGGAAGCGGTGGACGATGGTGGGCTCAAACCACGGCTTCAGGAGCGCGGCGGCGAGCGTCTCGGCTGGCCCTTCCGGCGCTCCGAGAAAGCGCCCGGCGGCCTCGCGCTGCACGACGAGGTAGGTGTCGCTGGGCGGTGTGGGGGCGGCGGTCAGGCGGCCGATGACGGCAGCGGTGACGTTGAACGGTGGGTTCGCGAAGACCTTGTAGGGGGTGATGGGGAGCGGGAACGTGAGAAAGTCTGCGAGGTACAGACTGACGTTGGGATGGCGGTGCGCGGCGACCCGGCGGCGCAGCCCAGCGGCTAGGCGGGGGTCCTTCTCTATGGCGGTGACGGAGAGGCAGCGCCGGGTGAGGCGCTCGGTGATGATGCCATCGCCAGGGCCGATCTCGTAGACGAGGTCGTCGGCACCGATGGTGGAGCGGTCGAGCAGGTCGTCTATGAGGCGGGGATCCAGGAGGAAGTTCTGGGAGAGCGCAATGCGGCGGCGCATGGGAGGTCTCCTTCGCAGCGGGACGTGCGGGAACCAGGGCGGCGGCGCACTTCGGTACGTGCGCCACAGATCGCGGGACCCGGTGCGTGGAGACATCAGGCGCGAGCGGCGGCGCGAACCGGTGGCGCGCGTTGCGCCGGGACCGGTGTGCGCGCCCGAGGCGCCGGCCAGGCGGGCCCCGCTAGAGGAGCCGCAGTCGAAGAATTCTCGTCATGCCCATAGAAGTGGGGCCTCTGGTGGAGTGTAACGCAGGGCAAGCGATAGGAGACTGGGCTGTCCAGTTCGGGGGCCCGACGCGGCGCGCTGTGTACCCACTGCTGGGCTCTGAGGAGCAATGGAACCAAGCTTGACGCTGTGACCATCAACGCCGGCTGGCGCGCGGTTCTTCTCTGGGGAGTGCACCGCTCCTGAACCGTACCGGTGGAACACCGCTATCCAAGGGGCCGGAGGTGGCCGTGACGCTCCTGGAGCGTCCCCCAGCCTGGCCTACGCTAACGCCCGAAGGCTCCGCCGGTAACACGGACGACCTCGCCGCCGAAGCCTCGGCGGCGGACATGCGGGACTTCCTCGCCACGGCCGCGTTGTCAAGGCCGCGGCCGCGGGCCACGCCTCGCTCTGGGCGCGGTGGCGGCTTCGGCTGCGGTACTCGGCCGAGTCCCCGTCGGGTGCGCTGACTGAGCTGCTGTTGAAGATCCCTCGGCCGGACACGATCGGCTCGGCCCACCACATCCTGGGGCGCAGCCGGGAGGTCACGGGTCGACGTCCACCCCGATCGCTGCCGATGCCGGCGAGCTGGCCCCGTTTCACAGCCAGGGGCGGCGGTCACCGCCCGTGACACCAGTTCAGCGGTCTGGCGACACGTAGCGGCCGGCCTGGCCCCCCGGCGGCTTAATGCCCGACAAGGACCGGCTCGCGCCGTACCTCAGCCTGCGACCCGTTGTGCGTCCCACCGCCTCCGTGCGCCGCACCCGGTCCTCCGGGCCCAGAGGCCGGCGGTGCCGGGGACGGCAGGCGCCGCAGCGTCCACGCCAGCAGCCAGGCGAACCCCACTACCCACAGCGCCGTGCGGTACACGTCGCCAAAGGCAGCCGCGGACGCGCTCGCCAGCGCCTCCGGCCCTGGCCGTCCGCCGACCGCCTGCGCCGCCGCGGCCACGTGGACGGGGATGCGGGACTGCAGGATCGTGGCGAACGTGGCAATCGTCAGCGAGCTGACCACGTTGTTCAGGGACTGGCTGAGCGCCGTCACGCGGCTGGTCAGGTCCCGCGGCGCGGCGTTCAGCAGGTGGGTGTTCAGGGACATCATCATCAGCCCCATGCCGGCGCCCATCAGGATCAGCGCCGGGACCAGGTCCAGGCCGGTCGTCGTGCCCGTCACCCTGCTCAACAGCAGCATGGCCCCGGCCACCAGCACCAGCCCCACCAGCACCGGGGGCCGCGCGCCGATCCGGTCGAACAGCCGGCCGCCCACCTGCATGAGGACCATTGACGCCAGGGCCTGCGGGATGGTCACCAGCCCGGTCTCGAAGGACCCGTAGCCGCGCACCTGCTGCAGGAAGAGTGGGACCAGGAAGAAGCTCCCGAACATGGCGCCGAACGCCGCCCACTGCGTCACGATGGCCATGGTGAAGTCCCGGCTGCGGAAGACGCGCAGCTCCAGCAACGGATGGGCGAAGGTCAGCTCACGCCAGATGAACGCGGCCAGCGCCAGTAGCCCGATCACGATCCCGCCCAGCGTCGGCGCGCCCGTCCAGCCGTAGTGCGTGGATTCGGAGATGCCGAAGGAGAGCGAGGCGAAGGCCAGCGGCGCGAGCAGGACGCCCAGCGTGTCCGGCTTGCCCACTGTCCGCGACGCCGGGAGGTCCGGCAGGGCGCGCAGCCCCATGAACAGGGCGCCGGCGCCCACCGGCACGTTCAGCCAGAAGATGTACCGCCAGCTGGCGAACTCCACTAGGTACCCACCGAGCACGGGGCCCAGCGCCGGCGCCACCATGATGGGGATGCCGAACAGCGCGAAGATGGAGCCGCGCCGCTCCGGCGGCGTGAGGCGGAACAGGACGGCCATGCCGATGGGCATCAGCATGCCGCCGCCCAGCCCCTGCATCACGCGCGCCGCCACCAGCGTCTCCGCGCTCACGGCCAGCCCGCACAGTGCCGATCCCAGGCTGAATAACACCAGCGAGATCAGGTAGATGCGCTTCGCGCCAAAGCGGTCGCTCATCCAGCCGGAGAGCGGGATCACCGCCGCCTGGGCCAGGAAGTAGGCGGTGATCACCCACTGCAGCAGGCTCAGCTCCGCGCCAAAGACGCGGCCCAGCTGCGGCAGCGCCACGTTCACCACCGTGTTGTCCAGCACCACCATGAACGTCCCCACGATGACCGTCACCATCGGGGCCATCAGGGAGCGCGTCGATGCGGTGGCCGCGGGATTCGCCCGTGCGGCCGGCGCCTCCTGCAGCGGTGGCGCCGGGGGTGCCAGCGGGGGCGCTGTGGCCGCCGTCGGAGAGAGCGAGGATCGCGTCTTCATGGTGGAGTCTCGAACCGCCTGTGTTCCTGCTATTGATGGTAGGGGCCTGGCAAGGCCCCAAGGCCTCTACCACGACGTCGAACGAGCGTTCGACATATCGACGTTTCGCCCGGCGAACGGTTCCGCGAGCGGGGCCGCTGTCACCGCGGCGTCGTCCGGCGCTGGGCCCACGGCGGGGCGATTTACGGCACCAGGCCGCCGTCGGTGCGCCCTCCACCGGGTGCGGAAAGCGGCCCCCGTGGCCGGAGCGGCACGGCGCGATGATCGCCACCTGCTCGAGGGGGAAGACCTGGCACCGCCGGTGGTGGTAACCGATACACTCGCCAGCTACCCACGCACCACCGCACGCCGGCACCTCCTCCCGCCCGCCACCAAGGTGTCAATGTCGGCTCGATCGATGTAGGCCTGCGTGCCGTGGACTCGGGGGCGCGTCAGTATACGTGCCCACGCAGCCGCAACAGAATCGTGATGAGCGGTCGCTGTGCCGCCCCTGCCGACAATTCGGTCAGAGATGAGGTCAGGAGACACCGTAGGGCCCCCGCCGCATCCCGTAACGGGGACCGTACCTCTCTGGTGCGGAAGGGGGGATTCGAACCCCCACGCCCTTACGGGCACAAGTTCCTAAGACTTGCGTGTCTGCCGTTCCACCACTTCCGCCCCTTGGACTGCCGGCGAGCAAAGCATAGCAAAGGCATACTGTAGGTTCCCCTTCTCGAGGGAACCCCGGGCAGCGGCACGGCACGCCCTGCACTGATCCCTGCATACGTTTCGCTGCATGCGTTGCAAGTGATGCTCATGAAGGCGACCTCACAGGGTACCCTCGGCATAGGGGTGCCCTTTCCGCCTGAGCAGGGCAGGCCGTCTCATCTCTAGAGAGTGGCCATGGGTTGCAGGGGGCACGATAGAGGCGTCATAGACGCCCACCACAAGGGAAGGCAATGGCTGCGGCCCGCGCATGGAGGCGGCCAGAGCGCCGTCTGCTTGTGGCCGACGTTCGTGAAGGCGTACAATGCGCCCTAGCTGTTGCGATTGATTTGCAATTAGTTGCGGTATCACGGGGCCTGGGGCGGGAGCGCGGAGAGGAGTCAGGGCGTGGCGGGTACAGCAGCGCAGCGTCCCGGGGGGGAGATCAACCGGCGGCTGTTCGCCCTGACGGGCGGGCCGGACGGGGTGCGGGGGAGGATCGCGCTGGCGGCCGCCCTGGGCCTGGGAGCCACCGTGACCGGCGTGGCACGCCTGACCATGCAAGGCATCGCTGTGGCCATGGTCTTCCAGGGTCGGCCGTTGACCGAAGTCCTCCTCGTCTTGCTCACCGTACTGCTCCTGCCCCTGCTGCGCATCGTGCTGACCATGGGACAGGAGCTCACCAGCCACGGGACGGCGGCGAAGATGAAGGTCAAGCTGCGCGCCCTGCTCTACAGCCACCTCCTGGTGCTGGGGCCCAGCTACGTGTCCAAGCGACGCACCGGAGAGGTGCTGCTCAATACGGTGGACGCGGTGGAGCAGCTGGACACCTACTTCGGGCGCTACCTGCCGCAGCTCGTCGTCGCCGCCGTGGCGCCGGTGGGGATCTTCGCGTTCATGGCCATCCTCGACCTCCCCTCGGCGCTGATCTTACTCACCTTTGCCTTACTGACCCTGTTCGCCCCCACCTTTTTCCGGGCCGCGACGCGCCGCGGGAGCCAGGCCCGCCGGGGGGCCTATTCCGCCCTGGCGGCGGAGTTCGTCGATTCCGTCCAGGGATTGGCCACGCTCAAGGTGTTCGGGCGCAGCGGGGCGCGCGGGGCCATGCTGGCCGAAAAGGCCCGCAGCCTGTACCGAGCAACGATGAAGGTGCTGGCAGTGAACATCGCCGCCGGGGGGCTGGCCAACCTCTGCATGGCCCTGGGAGCCGCCGTCACCCTGTGCTGGGGGGCGGTGCGGGTCAGCGAGGGCCAGCTGGACATCCGGCCCCTGATGATCGTCCTCTTTCTCGGCGTGGAGGTCTTCCGTCCCCTGCGGGAGCTCAATGGGCTGTACCACCAGGGACTGCTGGCGATGAGCTCGGCGATGGGGATGTTCTCGGTGCTGGACGACCAGCCGGACGTCCGCGACCCAGCAGGAGCGTCTCAGGTCTCCGGCCCCGTCAATCGCGCTGCGGGAGCGCCTGCCGCGGGAGCGCCTGCCGGGGCCGCAGCACCGGTCGCTGCTTCCGCCGCCGGCGCCGGCATCGAGCCCAGCATCGTGTTCCAGGACGTGGCCTTCGCCTACGAGGATGGGAAGCGACCGGCCCTGGACGGCGTCTCGTTTGAGCTCCCCGCCGGGCGGTCCCTGGGGCTGGTGGGCCCCAGCGGTGCCGGGAAGAGCACCGTGGTCAACCTCCTCTTCCGCTTCTACGACCCCCAGCGGGGGCGCATCCTCCTGGGCGGCCGTGACCTGCGAGAGATTCCCCTGGACGAGCTGCGCCGGCAGATTGCCGTCGTGGCCCAGGATACCTACCTGTTCTACGGCACGGTGAGGGACAATCTCCGACTCGGCAACCCGGCCGCCGGCGAGGCGGAGCTGGTGGCGGCGGCCCAGGCGGCCAACGCCCACGAGTTCATCCTCGGCCTGCGCGATGGCTACGACACCATCATCGGGGAGCGCGGGCAAAAGCTCTCCGGCGGCCAGCGCCAGCGTATCGCCATCGCCCGCGCCATCCTCAAGGATGCCCCCATCCTCGTCCTGGACGAGGCGACCTCGCACGTGGACAGCGAGAACGAGTCCCTGATTCAGGAAGCTCTGGAGCGCTTGATCCGCCATCGCACCACCCTGGTTATCGCCCATCGCCTGTCCACCGTGGCCGGGGCCGACCGCATCGTCGTCCTGGAGCGCGGGCGTGTCGCCGAGGCCGGGACACACGCCGAGCTGCTGGCCCGCCACGGGGTATACGCCCGCTTAGTGGCGGCGCAGACGCAGGCGTCGACCGACGCCGAGATCGCCCACCTGGACGTCGCGGCCATGGGCGCCCTGGCCGGGGGCGGGCCGAGTCACGTCCTCACCGGCCCGGCCGGCCCGGCTACGGGGAGCGTCCCCGCCCCCGGCCACGCGGTGGCCGGGGGCGGGGAGGGCGACGGGCGAGTGGCCCCCCCGCCGTACGTCCGGCCGGTGGAGCCAGTGCCCCTCAGCGCCTGGCAGACGGGAGTACGTCTCCTGGGGCTGGTGCGCCCGCAGTGGGTGGAGCTGACCATCACCCTGGCCTCCGGGCTGATCAAGGCGGGGACGACCATTGGCCTGGGGGTGGCCAGCGCCACCCTGGCCAGCCGCGTGGCCAGCGCCGCCGGACGCGGCGAGACGGGCGGCGCCCCATACGGCATGCTGATCCCTACGGTCATCGGCCTGGCCGTGGCCATGGCCTGCTTTACCTGGTTCGAGTCCTGGATCTCCCACGACATGGCCTACAAGCTCCTGGGGGAGATGCGTGTCGCCCTGTACCAGAAGCTCGACCCCCTAGCCCCCTCCTATCTCCTCACCCGGCGCAGCGGCGACCTGACCAGCATCATCACCTCGGACGTGGAGACGGTGGAGAGCTTTTTCGCCCACGCCATCGCCCCCCTGTTCGTCGCCGTGCTCGTCCCCGGCGTGGCCCTGTCCGCCCTGGCCTTGCTCTGCTGGCCCCTGGCCGTGGTACTCCTCCCCTTCCTCGTGGCCGTGGGGCTGAGCCCCAACTACATCGGGCGCCACACCGAGCGCCTGGGAAACAGCCTGCGTAAGCAGCTCGGCGAGGTGAGCGCCCACGTCTCGGACAGCGTGCAAGGGCTGCGCGAGGTGCTGGCCTTTTCTCAGGGCCCCTTGCGGCTGTCCGAGATCGTCCACAACAGCCGCAGCCTGACGGGGCTGCAGCTACGCTACGGCCGGCAACTCGGCTTCCAGCACGGGACGATCGAGGGCCTGCAGGCCTTCGGGGGCCTGGCCGTGCTGACCGCCGGCGCCTACCTCGTCACGCAGGGGGCCCTGACGGCGTCGGAGCTCCCCATCGCCACCATGCTGGCCTTTACCTGCTTTAGCCCGGTAGCGGACATCGCCCGCGTGGCCAAGGAGCTGGCCAACAGCTTCGGCTCCGGCCGGCGCATCTTCGCCATTCACGACGCGCAACCGGCCGTCAGCGACGGGCAGGGCGTCGCGCCGGGAGCGGCCGTAGAGCCGGCCGTGCGCTTCGAGAACGTCTCCTTCAACTATGGCGCCGGTGAGCCACCGGCCCTGGTGGACGTCTCCTTCGCCGCCGCTGCGGGGCAGACGATCGCCCTGGTGGGGCGCTCCGGGGCGGGCAAGTCCACGGCGGCCCACCTCCTGATGCGCTTCTGGGATCCCCAAGCAGGACGCATCCTGCTCGGCGGGCACGACCTACGCGAGTTCCAGCTCGACGATCTGCGTACCCGCTTCTCCCTGGTGTCCCAGGACATCTATCTCTTCAATATGTCCATCCGGGAGAATCTACGCCTGGCCAACCCGGAGGCGACCGACGCCGAGGTGGAGGGCGCCGCCGAGCGGGCCTGCGCTCACGAGTTCATCCTCGCCCTCCCGGACGGCTACGAGACCGTGGCCGGCGAGCGGGGCGTGGCCCTGTCCGGCGGGCAGCGCCAGCGCCTGGCCATCGCCCGCGCCCTCCTCAAGCGTGCCCCGGTGCTGATCCTGGATGAGGCCACCTCGCACCTGGACTCGGCCAACGAGCGGGCCGTGCGCCAGGCCATCGCCGAGCTGATGCAAGGCAGCACCACCCTGGTCATCGCCCATCGCCTCTCCACCGTACGCGACGCCGACCGCATCGTCGTCCTGGAGCGCGGGCGCGTCGCCGAGCAGGGCACCCACGACGAGCTGATCGCCCGCAACGGGACCTACGCCCACCTGGTACGGGCGCAGCTGGAGCTGCCACAGACGTCCCAGCATCCACAGGCGCTGGGCTCTCAAAGAGAAGTGGCCGCCCCCGTCGGCGCCAGGGGGAACAATGGCGCCCCGCATACCATGGCCGTGACTACCCCCACGGGATAGCAACGTCGCCGTCCTGGGGCATCCTGGGGGGGAAAGGACCTTGCCAGCGGGCCGGCTGACGTGGAGCGTGGCGAGAAGGAGCCACATCCCCTGGCCTGCAGTTCTGTGTGCGGGGCAAGAGGATGTGGCGGCCGGCGTCTCAGCGCTGGGGCCGCGTCGCCCCTGAGGGGCAGCGCCCACAGCGCCCGACTACGTCAAGCTGCAGCGACGTCACCTCGAAGCCCCGGTTGCGACGCAGGGAGTCCCGCAACGCCTCCACCGCCCCCCCAATGAACTCCTCCACCGTCCCACAGTCGCTGCAAACCAGGTGAAAGTGCTGGCTGGTGGACTTGGGCTCGTAGTGGTGGTGCTCCTCGCTCAAGTGCAGCTCGTCGATCAGGTTGCGACGCTTGAGCAGGGAGAGGGTGCGGTAGACGGTGGAGAGGCTGACGCGGGCGTCCCGGGCACGTGCCAGGCGGTGGATGCTGTCCGCATCGAGATGCCGGTCGCTGCGCTCGATAACGTCCAGCAGGACATCACGCTGCTTGGTCAGGCGGTGCCCTTCCGCACGCAGGGCCTCCCCGGCCTGGGCACGGAACGACGTCTCCACCAACGGGCCGCCCTTTTCGTTGACGCCACCCTTCTGCCCCGGGCGCCTTGGGCGCCCGGGGCGGGACGGCGTCGCGGTCGCAGATCTCGGACTCACCAGGACGTCCCCCACTTAATGCAAATGCTACGCTGCAAGGCGCGTGCTGTCAATAGCGGGGCGGCAAGCCAGGCAGGCCAGCCAGGTGGTCAGGGGCATAGCCGCCGCCAGGCCAATGCTCCCGGCCAGGGAGCGGACGACCTCGACGACGATCATCTCGCGGTTCCAGACATCCCCCAGGGTTGAAGCGTACATGGCGAAGAGCATCAGCACCGGGAGGGCCGCCCCGGCGTAGGCCAGCACCAGGGTGTGCACCGTGGCCGCGACGTGCGCCCGGCCGACGTTCATGCCCCGCCGGAAGAGTTCCCGGCGCGGGGCCCTGGGATCGGCGTCGTGGAACTCGAACACGGCGGCCGACTGCCCGACGGTCACGTCCACCAAGCCCCCGACCACCCCGACGAGCATCCCTGCCAGGAGCAGCCCCTGCGGGTCGACCGCCCCCTGCGTCCCGACGTACACCAGGGAGATCTCCTCCGAGGCCCCCAGGCCGGAGAGGCGGGCCAGCCGGACGACGGCGGCCGCCAGCACCCCTACCACGGCCAGGCTGCCACCGATCCCCAGAAGGGGCACAAAGCCCTCGCGGTTCGGCCCGTGGGTCAGCATCAACGCCGGGATGGCGATCAAGGCGCAGCCGGCCAGGGCCACCGGCACCGGCGGTTGCCCGGCCAGCAGCCGGGGGACGACAAACCACCACAGGACGCAGACGGCCAGCGAGAGCCCGGTCAGGGCGCGCAGTCCCATCCAGCCCGCGACGGCGGCGATGGCCAGGGTAAAGGCCCCCATGCCCCACAAGAGCCACGGCCAGCGGACGTGGTCGACCACCCGGAACGCCTCGCCGGTCTCCGATGCGCCGGCGGCCACCTCGCCGGTGGCACCCGGGCCCTCCTGGGCGCCCCCCCGGCTCCCAGCCGTACTGCCCGCCGCCGAGCCGGGGGGAGGGGACTCAGGCCGGACGGATGGCGTGGTTGCCCCCGCCCCCTCCATCTGCGGGAGATACGTCACCACCACACGATCCCCCGGCCGGTAGGCGGCCGCCGAGCTCGGGGAAGTGGGGAGCGAACCCGCCGGGAGGGTGACGCGCACCTCGCGACCCCGCTGCGAGCCACCGACAATGCGCACCTGCAAGACCGTCCCTTGCTCGCCCCCGGCGGCCTCCCCGGCGGCCGGCTGGACAACGGCCGCCCCAGGCACGACGGACAGGACGGTGCCCTCCAGCGTCTCCGTCGGCTGCAGGGGGGGGGCATCTGGGCTTACCGGGGCGGTCGGCACTGCCGGGGCAGTGAGGCGCATGATCGTCACCATGGCCAGCAGGGCCAGGGCGCCGGCGGCCAGGCGTCCAATGGGGAGGGCCAGGGCGCCGCCCACGCCCCGGACGCCCCTGTGAGCCACGCCGTCTCCCGCGCCGGACGGCCGGCGACGGCGCAAGGCGTTACGCACCCCGCCCGCGGCCAGGACCAGCAGGCCGTAGACGGCAAGCAGGGCCAGGCGCGGTGCAGCAGGATTCCCTCGCTCGGCGCGCACGCTACTGCACCAACGGCCCGGCCCCTGCCAGGGCAGCGCCCGGCACGGCGCCCACAGGGGGCTGACGTGCCCCGCCGGGGCGGTCAGCGACGCCGGTCGACGCCCGCCCCGGCCGCGGAGGCGCCACGCTCGAGGCTGACGACGCGCGTCCCGGGGAGGCGGGGGCTGGGCTTGGCCGTCTCGTCCGCCAGGCCGGCCATGGTCTGGGCCGGGTCATCCACCAGGACGCCGCAGAGGACGGAGACACCATAGTCGAAGAGCACCGGAGACAGGGGGGTAGTAGGCCCGATCATGACCACAGTAGCATCCCGCCGGCAGAGGGCCAGCGTCCCCTCCAGCGTCCCGTTGGCCAGGGTGCTGCCGGTGATCCCCACCACGTCCGCCTGTGGGAGGATCTCCGGCGCGGCCGTGGCCGGCAGGTCGTCACCCTCCGGTTGGAGCTCCAGGACCCAGCACTCGGCAGCGGCCAGCCGGGCGCGGTCCAGATACGGGAAGTGACCTACCATAGCCAGGCGCCGGCCGGCGCTGTAACGGAGCACCAGATCCAGCCCGTTCTCCGCTCCCAGGGCGCGGCCACTCTCCCGGAGCTGCGCCGCCAGCAGGGCGTTAAGGGCCGCCGCCCCGGCGTCCAGCCCGTGGGCCACCGGCCGGTGGCCCACGGGGCGCAAGAGCGAGCCGGCCACCTCCAGGAGTGGCCGGCCAAGGACGGCGCCGGCGACCGGCGCCGTGGCCAGGGCGACGTTGAAGCCGGCGTCGGCCTCGCCCTGGCCGGTGTAGGCAACACCCGCGGTGGCCGGCTGAGCAGCGCCCGCCGCCGCGCCGGCGATCCCGGTGAAGCGCCGGCCAACGACGGCGTGCGTCGCCACCAATGGGGGCTCCCCCTGGACGGTGTGAAGGAGGTCTGCCAGAACGCCCATTGATCGCCCTTCTCGATCCCCAGAAACGTGGGCCATCAGAGGGCCACGTGGCGCCGCCCCCTCCGATAGATCAGCGAGGGTACCAGCCAGAAGGTGGCTCATCCTACCCGGCAACCAGCAGGGGGCAACACGCCACCGCGTGCGACAGGGCAAGCCACAACCTCAGGTAGACCAGAGGCGAACGAGGAACCCTCTTACCGCGGGCAAGTATCCAGCTGTGCGCCGCCACGGACGCCGGTGACCGCGGGGACGGCCGTGCGCTCGTAGATCCACAGACCGCGAGCCAGCCCAAGAGGAGCCGAGCGTGCAACGAGCGCTGATTCGGGTAGATTACGGGAACCGATCGGAGGCCTGGTGGCAGGCCCTCTGGAGCCAGCTGGAGACGAATCCGGAGGCCGTGCCGGCAGCCATCCGGCAGCTCACCCGGCCGGACGCGGCCGACCGCGTAGAGGTGTCACCGGCGGAGGCGCGGGCCGTCATCGCCTGGGCCTCCACCCTTCCCGGCTGGGGCGGCGGCCCGCGCCACGCCCCCTATCCACTGCGCGTGGAAGGGACGAGCTAGTGCAGTTCCGCGGACGTCCTTCTGCAGGCCCCAACCTGGGAGACCTACTGAAAGACTTCAGCCCAGGTGTGCTAGTCAGACGGGCTCGGGGTCGCGCCACACCCGCCGGCCGGATTGGCCCGGGGCCTTTATCACGTCCCGGAAGCGCAGAAAGCGGAGGATATCCCCCCGGCTGATCATCCCTACCAGACGCACGTCCTGCACCACCGGCAACTGGTGGAAGTCCCCTTCGACGAGCAGCTGCAGCGCGGTGTTGAGCCCCGTCGCCGGCGTGACCGTCTTGAGCGGTATAGGGGTCATGATCTGCCGGATGGGCGTATGGGCCCACACCGGCCGGGGGAGCGCCGTGGCGTCCGTGACGCTCACCAGGCCCAACAAGCGCCCGTCGTCGACCACGAGCAAGGCACGGCGTCCCTGGCGCAGGACGTACTGGTAGACGAACTCCTCGGCGGCTAGATACGGACTGGCCGTCGGCGGCCGGGGATCCATCAGCTCCCCCACGGTGACGCCCGCCAGACTCTCCCGCAGCCCCTGGCTCTGCCGCGCCTGCTCGGCGGCCCCGTTCAGGAACCAGCCAATAAAGGCGATCCACAGGCCGTTGAGCACGGCGCCGCTGAGCACCTGGGATAGGCCCCAGAAGATCATCAAGAAGGCGATCCCCTGCCCCACATAGGTGGCGACCTGCGTTGCCCGGTACAGGCTGCCGGAGATGCCCCAGATAATGGAGCGCAGGACGCGACCCCCGTCTAAGGGGAACCCAGGGAGGAGATTGAAGCCCCCCAAAAAGGCGTTGAGCGTGGCCAGGTAGCTGGCCACCGCCCCCGCCGGGGAGGTGGCCGGGGCGAGCGCGCCCCCACTCCAGAACAGGCCGGCGAGCAGGAAGCTCGTCAGGGGCCCGGCGGCGGCGATAAGGAACTCGTCCCAGGCGTCATCCACCTCGTTCTTGAGGGCGGCCACGCCCCCGAAGATGAATAGGGTGATGCTGTGCACGGCGACGCCCCGGTTGATGGCCACCAGGGAGTGACCGAGCTCGTGAATCAACACCGAGGCGAACATGAACAGGGCGGCGACGACCCCTGCCAGCCAGTACGTCGGCGTATCCCAGCCCCGGAAGTTGGCCGGAAAGTAGCCCCCGGCCAGCGACCACGTCACCAGCAGGGCGATGAAGATCCAGGTGTAGTGGACGCCGATGCGGATGCCGGCGATGCGCCCCAGCGTGATCGAGTTCCTGAGCATGACCTGGCCCTACTCCGTCTTGGTCATCTACAGATCGCGCTATAGCTTGCTGCTACGGCAACGAGACTTCAACCTGGTCCGGGGCGATAGCCTGTGATCTGGAAACCTGCGCGGCAGCGTTCAGCATCATCTCCCACCATGCCACGGTGCAGAAACCGGGCCACCTCACTCCCTCCCCATCGGGTGGTCTGCGACCCGTCTCCGGCGCCCCGGGGCTATCCTGCCTCGGCGCCGTCGTGGACGCTGAGGAGCACCTTTTCCGCGACGGCGGGATTGTGCAGGGCGAACTCGATGGCCTCCGGGGCCCGCGCCAGCGGGTAGCGCTGGGTGATCAGGACACGCAAGCCCTCTCCCCGGCGCCGCACGAGGTCGACGGCCTGGCCGAAGACGCCGGCGTTGTTGCGCGAGCCGAGGATGGTCAGCTCCTTGCGTGTGAACATGGAGATAGGGAGGGAGACCTCTTGCAAGGAGATGCCCACGACGACGATCCGCCCGGAGTAGGCCACGACGTCCACCGCAGAGCGGATCACCGCCGGCGCGCCGGTAGCGTCCACGACCACGGCCGCCCCATCGCCCCCGGTCCACTCGGCAATCACGGCCGCCGGATCGTCCTGGGCGGCGTCCACCACCCGCTCGGCCCCCAAGCGCCCGGCCAGCTCCAGGCGCGAGGCCACCTTGTCCACCACTAGGACGCGCGCCCCGCGGTCGGCGGCACAGGCCAGCACCGCCTGCCCGATCATCCCCGCCCCGAAGACGGCCACGGTGTCCTCCCCCGTGACCGTCCCCCGGGTGACCACCTGCATACCAATGGAGATCGGTTCCACCAGCGACGTCAGCTCCGGGTCGAGGTCATCCGCCGGATACAGCGTTTCCACCGGCACGACGACGTACTCCGCGAACGCCCCGGGGATGTGGATCCCCAGCACCTTGAGCCGGGTGCAGCAGTTAGGGCGCCCCCGCTGGCAGGGGTAGCACTCCCCACAGGGCACCAGGGGCTCGACGGCGACGCGCTGCCCGACGCGCACGGCCCCGCCGGAGGGTTGCCCTCCGCCACCCGGCGTGCCCAGGGCGACCACCCGCCCGGAGAACTCATGCCCCTGGGTCTGGGGGTAGTTGGAATAGGGGTTCTCCCCTTCGTAGAAGTGAAGGTCTGAGCCGCAGATCCCCACCACCTCTACCTGCACCAGCGCCTCACCCGGCCGGGGCACCGGGTCGGCAAGCTCCTGGATCTCCATACGCCGGGGCGCCGTGGTCACGGCCGCTTTCATCGCCTCTCCCTCTCCCTGGTAGTGGGGATTCCTCGGCAGGACGATACACTACCGCGGTCGCCCCACCCCATGGGACGGCAGGGCCCTCCGGGACGCCGGGGCGCACGGGGACGGCAGGTGCCGTGGGGCACATAGGGCAGGAAGGGAGAGGATGCCATGGCGACCACGGGCGAGCGGGTACAGTACGCCGCCGTCGGCTGCGGGGGCATGGGGCGCCGGCACCTACGGGGGATGGCCCGGCTGTACTCCAGCTCGATGTGCAACATGGAGCTGGCCGCCGTCTGCGATCTCAACGCGGACAACGCCAACTTCCTGGCGGACGAGGCAGCCACGCTGCTCGGCGCCCGGCCCAGGGTCTACGCCGACCTCGAAGCGATGGTGCGGGAGATGCCCCAGCTCCGGGCGGCGGACGTCACCACGGACACCGGCTCTCACCACACCGTGGCCACCGCCTGCCTGGAGGCCGGTCTCCACGTCCTGTGTGAGAAGCCCCTGGCCGTCACCATCCGCGGCTGCACCCTGGCTATCGAGACGGCGCGACGCAAGGGGCTGACCCTTTCCGTGGCCGAGAATTTCCGGCGTGACCCGATCAACCGCCTCGTCCGCGCCCTGATCGCCGACGGGGCCATCGGCGCGCCGCGCTTGATGCTGGAGACGACCATCGGCGGTGGCGACCGGCTGTTCATCACCCCCTGGCGCCACATGAAGCACACCGGCACCATCACCCTGGACGAAGGCGTCCACCACGCCGATATCTTGCGCTACTACCTGGGGGAGGTGCGCAGCGTGTACGGGGAGACGCGTCTGCACGAGCAGGTGCGGCGCAACACCGGCTCCGCCGGGCCCGGGGGCTTCTACGCCCGCTGGTCGGCGACGCTCCCGGACACCATCGAAGCGACCGGGGAAGACGCCCTCTACGCCCACATCACCTTCGCCAACGGGGCCGTGGCCCACTGGATCAACGATCACGCCGGCCACGGCCAGGGCCAGTCCGCGAGGCACGTCTACGGCTCTCAGGGCTCCCTGGAGTGCCCCGGCGACCGCAATGGCCGGCCCATCAAGCTGCACCTGGATGACGGGACGACCATCGACGACGAGCGTATTCTGGAACACGCCCCCAGCTATCGGCTGAGCCCCCTTGCCGCCGAGCTGTTCGGGGGCCAGCGCGTCTGGACCTACCGCCTGGAGTTCAACGACACCGACTCCCGCATCCTGGCCCTGGAGTACCACGAGCTCGGAGAGTGCGTGCGCAGCGGCGCCGATCCGGAGGTCAGCGGCGAAGAGGGGCGCGCCGACGTCGCCCTCAACTACGGCCCCTTCGAGGCCGGGCGCCTGGGGCGCCCGGTAACGCTCGAAGAGATCATCTCCGGCGCGGCCGATCGCTACCAGCGCGAGGTCGATCAGCGCCTCGGACTGCTCAGCTAGACGCGGCCCTGCAGCGAGAGGCGACGACGACCCCGCAGGGCCAGGCCGGCCAAGGCCAGGAGGGCGCTCCCGCCCCCGGCCAGGACGGGCGCGGCGCCGGCACCTCCGGTACGGGGCAACGCCTGGGTCCGGGCGACGATCACGCCGCAGGCGATCCGCTCGCCGGTGTTGCCCGCCGGATCGGTGACGTTGTCGTCCTGGCCGGCGTGGATGACCAGGCTATTTCCGTCCCCGTCCAGGACGGCCGCCGGCCCGGCGGCCAGCGTCGCCCCCCTGGCCACGGCGCGCAGCGCCGCCGTGCCATCGGCCCCGACACGCAGGTTGGAGCCTTCCGCGAGGGGCGTCCCCACAGCCAGGTCGCCGACGTGCGCCCCCTGGGGGTTATCCAGCCCGTGCTGGCGGCCGGTAGGGTTCCAGTGCCCGCCGGCGGAGGCAAAGGGGGCCTCGCAGCGCCCTACCTCGTGGAGATGAGTACCGTGCAACCCGGGGGGCAGGCCCCGGAGCTGCCCGGTGACCTGCACGACGCCGACGCCGGGGACAAACGTCACCACCCCGATGGTGCTGCCGTTCAGATCCTTGACCTCCGCCGTGGCGCTCGTCGCCTGCTGAGCTGTGGCGACGCCGCCAAAAAGGGCCATCGCCAGGCCCGCCCCGGCCAGAGCCCGCGCCAGGCGTGGCGACCTCCATTCCCTATCCATCCCGTGATCTCCTGTGGGCGATCGAAGTGGCCGGGAGTATACGACGCCTCCACGGGCCACCAGGGAGAGAGCGCTGGAAGCCCGGAGATGAAGCACAGAGTCCCCGCAAGCGCGGCAAGCGCGGCAGGATCAGGCCACAGCGCAGCGAATTAGCCGGCCGTCCAGCCGAGCAGGCCGGCCAGGTTTCCGCCTTTGACCTTGTCCCGGTCGGCGCCGGACAGGTGCTCCAGATGGGCGTCGACGATCTGCGGGCTACCGCTCCCCCACACCAGCTGCTGGGGCCCGAAATGGTCGACCACCAGGCGGGTAAAGAGCCGGGCGCTGAGATAGAGCGGGGGGTCGCTGGCGAAGTGATTGAGCCCGGAGAGCTTCATAAAGACGTTGGGGAAACGGGCCAGGCCAAGGACATCGGCGTACTCCACGGCGTTCCCCAGCTTCGGCTCGGCCAGGTGGTCGATCAGGACGGGGACGGCCGGGTAGGCGCGAATGGCCGCCCCCGCCTGGGCGGCGTAGTCCGGCCCAATGTGCAGCTCCACCACCAGCCCCAGCTCCCCGGCCGCCTCCCACAGGGCCCGCACCCCCGGGTCGGCTAGCGAGGTCAGGTACTGCTCCTTGCCCCGATGGGCGTGGAAGCGTACGGCGACGATGCGCCGCTCCTGCTGCACCAGCGCCGCCAGCTTTGCCGGGGCCTGCGGGTCCTGGGGGTAGAACAGACAGGTGCCCCGCAGACGCTCGGGCTCTCGTGCCAGGCAGTCCAGGACCAGGCGGTGGTCGTCCCCGTAGGGCTCGGGATGGACGAGCACCGCCCGATCGATCCCCTCGTCGGCCATGCGCTGGAGATAGACGGCCAGGGGGTCATTGGGCAGGCGCGACGTGTCCGGGCGGTACGACGCCTGGGGGTGGAAAGGATAGCGCGCCACGTCCCGGCTAAACATGTGGGCGTTCCACTCACACACCAGCGACCGGGGCATCCATTCCCTCCTTGACGACGGCGACGGCGCCCATGATAACGCCCGTCTGGCAGGCCCCACCATCGGCGCCGGCCCAGGGACACGGCACAGGCTACTCGCCGCGCGTTAACCCTGCGCTGGGTCGCGCACACATCCGGCGGAACGAGCCGGGCCGCCTCCACCGAATTGCAGATAGGCCACGTGCTGGCTTACACAAGTATCGAGCGCTACAGGCGCTTGAGGAACACGAGCGGCAGCTGTAGTCCTTGAACTTCGGCGCGTCTAGCGGCTCGCGGGGCGGGGGCAGAGGGCCTTAGGAGGCGCTCAGGGCCAGGCGCAGCGACGCCAGGGCGCGTCGGACGGGCGGGAGGCGCAGCCCCAGCAGCACAGCCACGGCCGCGCCGTACAGCAGGGGCTCGCGGATGTCGGCCTTGACCAGCCAGACGTAGTGCAGCACCGCCAGGGAGGCCGCCAGGTAGACCAGACGGTGCAGCGGTTTCCAGCGCCGGCCCAGCCGGCGCATCCACCCCCGCGTGGACGTTAGCGCCAGGGGCACCAGGAGCACGAAGGCCCCCAGGCCGGCCAGCACGTAGCGCTTCTCCGCCACCGCCCCCCAGATCAACTCGACGTCCAGCCCGTAGTCCAGCACGAAGAACGTAAGCAGATGCAGCGAGGCATACAGAAAGGCGTACAGCCCCAGTGGGCGGCGCAGTAAGAGGGCGACACGCAGCCCCAGTACCCGGTTGGCCGGGGTGCAGGCCAGGGACAGCACCAGGAGCGCCAGGGCCGTCTTGCCGGTGCGTTGGGTGATCTCTTGAATGGGGTTGACCGTCAGCTGGCCCTGCGCCCCATCCCAGATGAGCAGGGCCAGAGGCACGAGCGAGGCCAGGTGGGTCAGGGCGCGCGCCCACTGCCCCCGCCGGGCGGGGAGCGTCTCGCGCCCAAGGGGCACCGGTTGCGGGGCGGTGGCTAGCCGCTGCACAGGCATGGACGCATCAAGAGCATCTCAGTAGTTCTGGCGCAGGTCGAGCCCCTTGTAGAGGTCAGCTACCTGCTGAGCGTAGCCGTTGAAGGGCAGGGTGCGGCGCCGGCGCACCTCGCCAATCCGCCGTTCCGTCGACTGCGACCAGCGCGGGTGGGGGACATCCGGGTTGACGTTGGCGTAGAAGCCGTACTCGTTGGGGGCTGCCGCCATCCACAGGGACGTCGGCTGCTTGTCTACCAGGTCGATCTTGACAATGCCCTTGATGCTCTTGAAGCCGTACTTCCAGGGGAGGGCCAGGCGTAGGGGGGCCCCATTCTGCGCCGGCAGGGGCTTGCCGTACAGGCCGGTCACAAGCAGGGCCAGGTCGTTCATCGCCTCGTCCAGGCGTAGCCCTTCCACGTACGGCCAGGCATAGAACGGGCTCTTCTGACCGGGCATCTCCTCCGGGCGCTTCACCGCCTCGAAGCGGACGAACTTGGCCTGCGAGGTCGGCTCCACCTGCTCCAGGAGCTGCCGCAAGGGGAAGCCGAGCCAGGGGATCACCATCGACCAGCCCTCCACGCAGCGCAGGCGGTACGTCCGCTCCTCCTGGGGAAATCGCTGCAGGAGCTCTTCCATGGCGAACGTCGCCGGCTTGCTCACCATCCCCCCCACGGTTACCGTCCACGGCTCCGTCTTGAAGCCCCTGGCCAGCCTGGCGGGGGCCTCCTTGTCGGTGGAGAACTCGTAGTAGTTGTTGTAGGTAGTGATCTGTTCCAGGGTGTTAGGCGTTTCCTGGGGCACGTCGCCCTCGGCCGCCGGCCAGACGGGACTCATCTCCCCCGTGCCGTCGCCGGGCATGGGACCGCAAGCGCTCAAGGCGGCGCCACCGGCGCCCACGGCCAGGGCGCCGATCCCGCGCATGAACGCCCGCCGGTTGCGGTAGACGTGCTCAGGGGTGATCTCAGCCGGATCGACGTCCCTCCACCCACTCATGACCTGCGATCCCCTTCCCCTGCATCACCTACAGATGACCTATAGGTCCCTGCCTTGATGGCGCATCACGACCCAGGAGGCCTCCGCACCCGGTGGTGTAGCCGTCTACGTAGCGGCCAGTGGCACTCTTGGCCATACCGGCCGGCCCGCGGGGCCACCGTCTCCCCGCGCCTGCTACCGTCCCGCCAGTCAGACATCATACGTACGTCCCGCGCCGGCTTGCCGGACCTACCGGCCGGCCACCGGGGACGGCATGCTCCCCTAACGCGCAGCCGGGGTCAAACCGGCATGCGACTCCCGGAGCACCTACGTGGGTCCCACCGTGATTTCGGTTCGATAGCGATCCGAGATAGATACGTACGTCGAGCGTGCCCGGCCCCGGGCGTATACTCCCCTGCGGCACGCCCCCACAGGCCCATCGGGCAAGCAAGTCCCGACATTCCATTGCGTACGGAGATCCAAACGGCGATCAGGCGGGGCGACAGACCGCGCACGCCGCTAGAGGAGGGCATCGTGGCAGACGAGCTCAGGCTGGGGATGATCGGCTGCGGCCAGATCAGCACCCGCTTCTTCGACCAAGCGGCCAGGCTCGACGAGCGGGGCTGGAACGTGCGCTTCGTGGCCACCTGCGCCGCCCACGAAGCCAGCGCCCGCTCCAAGGCCGAGGCGCGGGGCTGCCCTCGCTGGTACACCGACCACCGGCGCCTGCTCGACGATCCGGAGGTAGACGGGGTGATCATCACCACCCCGCACGCCCTCCACGCCCCTATGGCCACGGACGCGGTTCGCGCCGGCAAGCACGTCCTGGTGGAGAAGCCCATGACCACCCGCTGGGAGCACGCCCTGGCCCTGGCGGAGGCCGTACGCCAGCGCGCCCCGGCCCCCACGGGAGGGCAGCGCGCCGGAGAGCCGGGTGCGCCGGGTGTGCCGGGTGTGACCTTCATGGCCTTGCCGTACGTCGATAGCCCGGCCTTTGTGCGGGCCCTGGACTTCGCCCGTGAGGAGTACATCGGGAAGATCACCGGAATCGAGGCCGAGCTTTCGTTCCCCGGCCCGCCCCGCGCCAACTGGTACTACAGCGCCGCAGCGGAAGGCGGGGCCATGCTGGACACCATGGTCTATCCCCTCGCCCGCGTGGCCGCGCTGATGGGCCCCGCCCGGCGCATTACCGCCCTCGTAGGCCGGCTCATCCCCCACCGCATCACCGGCGACGGGGGACGGGTAGAGCCGGGAGTGGACGATAGCGTGTCCATCCTCCTGGAGTACTCTACCGGGCAGCAGGCCCAGGTGCACTCCATCTGGGCGCGGTCCTACATGACCAACGGCACGGTGCTGCACGGCCGCCGCGGGGCCATCTTTCTCGGGCGCTACGGTCAGCCCCTGGTGATAAAGACCGACCTGCAGCCCCCGCCGGATGGGACGCCGGTGGAATATCTGGGCATCCCCAACTGCTACACCGTCCCGCTACCGCCGAGCGACGTGGAGCGAGAGATCGTGGCCCACTTTGTTCGGGCCGTCCGGGGCCAGGCCCCCCTGCACTGCGGGATCGAGATCGGGCTGCACATTGCCGAGCAGCAGATGATGGCCTACGAGTCCGCCCGCAGCGGGCGCACCATCGATCTCACGACCGACTTCGACCTGTGGTGGCCGCGCCAGCCGGGGATCATGGATCTGAGCCGGGACTGGCTCTAGCCTCCCCTGTCCTGGCCGCCTCACCCGCGGCGCAGCTCGCTGGGCTGAGGGCCGGAGAAGCGGGCGTCCCAGGGATTAGGGCCGCTGACCTGCTGCACGACGAGGCGCCCCAGGCCGGCGTTGAAGATACCGTGGTAGGGACCGGCGGGCACGAGGGCCGTCTCCCCCGCCTGCAGGATCGCGATGATGCGGCCGACCCGCACCCCCGCCGTGCCGGCCACGACGGTCAGGACGTGCTCCGTCGCCTCGTGGCGGTGCCCCGGGAGCCCGGCGCCGGGCTCGAAGGCGTACACCTCGACGGTCGTCGCCTCGCCCGCGGCCAGAGTCGTATAGGAGAAATTGTCGGCCTTGAAGCGGGCCTGCTCGGCCGGGCGGAGCGCCCGCAGCGGAGGCGTGGGCAACGCAGCCCCTTCGGGCGGGAGCGGTTGGGACGGCAGGTTCGTCGGGTCGAGCGGTCAGGACCAGTCCTTATCCGCACGGGTGTGGAGACGGTGCGCCGCCTGGACGACATCCTCCAGCTCAACCGGGTCGCTGAACGGGTCCTCATCCAGCTCAGTCACTCGGTTGAGCAGCTTCTGCCATCGACGCAGCTCCTGTACATACGGCTCGTACGGCACCCGCGTCAGCGCGCCGCCCTCTTCCACCAGATCGCAGATGCCGTTGTGGAGCCAGTCGCCGGTGTGCCAGTCCGGCATGTCCACGGCCGGGAACAGGCAGATGGCGTGCAGGTCCATACCCTGCTCGACGGCGGCCAGCGACTCCTCCATCAAGTCCTTCAACCAGGCCGGTCGTCCTTCGTTCATCCCGCTGGTCTCACCGATCAGCATCGGCCGGCGATAACGCTCCCAGACGGCTCTCAGCAGGTCACAGAGCGACACGATCCGATCGTCGTCGGGTGGGAGCGCCGCGTGCGGCCCCTGCTCGCGGTACTCCATCTGCCCGAAGGAGTAGTTGTTCGCCCCCACAATGTCCAGGATCTCCGGCGCGCCGCCCAGCTCCGGGTGGCGCAGGCCGCCCAGGACATCCCAGGCCAGGAACATGTCCTCGTCGCTCTCCCGGCGGGCCGCTTCGGCCAGGTCCGGACGGTCGCGGGGCGGGACGACCTGGACCAGAGGGTCGATGTTCACCATCCGCGCCTGAGGCTCGACCTCTCGGATCGCCCGCGCGCCCGCAATGGCGGCCTTGCACAGCGCCAGGCGGAGGCGGAAGCGATCCTCCCGCACCGTGCGGAAGGGCGCCACCCAGCCCCACTCGCCCCCGGTGTAGGCGAAGAAGGTGATCTCGTTCACCGGCGTGAAGAAATGCGGCCCGCGTACCCTGGGGACAACGTACTCGGCGGCCGCCCGGCAGTAGCGCGCGAACTGCTCGGCGAAATCCTCGGCGAATGGGTCGACCTCGTCGGGGTAGCCGTAGTGAAAGAGGTCCCATATCGGCAGGATCCGGCACCGGTTCATCGCCGCGATCATCGGGTCGATGGGCGAGAAGTCATACCGGCCGCCCCGCTGCACCATGGGCCAGGGGATGCCCTCCCGCGCCGTGGCGATGCCGAGATGCCGCAAGAGGTCGTAGTCCTCCTCAGCCCGCTCGCGGTGCTGCGTCTCAGCCACCAGGTCGCGTCGGCCCCGGTCCTTCCAGACGAAGGTGGAGCACTCGAATCCCGAGATGAAGAACGTGGGGAAGATGCCTGGACGCTCGGCCATCAGTTCGCCTCCGCCGTCTGCTGCAGCCACGTATATGCAAGATGCACGCCAGCCCACCTGGCAAGCTCGTCCGCGGCCCGTCCCGTCCCCACAACACGGCCGGCGCTTCTGGCTCAGCTGAACCGATCCATTAGCCAGGGCGCTCGTCAAATCACGCACCGCGTCTACCAGCACGGCATCCCCGGGGGACGGGACACGCTGCGCCAATCCAGGAGGGGCACGTGACACCGTCCGACCGGACGGACGTGCCTCTCAGACTCATCATCACCGTATTACCGTCCAGCCGGACGGGCCAGAGTAGTACGCCCACGCGCCGGCGTGAGAGGCCTTACCAAGGCGCGTCGCGGCGACCCCGCGGAGGAGCCAGCCGGGGGCAACATACTACTTGCCCGCCTCGACCGGTCACCCGAGACCGTGACGCTCACCGCTCCGGGCCTTGGGTCGCGGAACCGAGGCGACGCACCCGCGACGGGAACGCTCCCGCGCGCCCGGCGAAGCAGGACTACGGACGTCGCTGCGCCCGGGCGGCCAGCACCGGCGGGACGGTCTTGAAGTTGGCCCACCCCAGCGGCCGCCCCGCCTCGTCCTCCGGGCCGAAGACCGGCTCCTCCAGGCCGTCCAGGACGAAGCCGGCGGCGAAGCAGGCGCCGAAGAGGCGGCTCAGGGGCCGGTGGAAGTAGTAGTGCGGTGCCGGCTCGCCGGGCATCCCCACGCCCTTCACGGCCGGCACGTCCAGGTAGTTGGTCACCTTGACGGAGTACGTCTCCACGAGCTGTCCCTCCCGGTCGTCTTCCTCCAGGGCCAGCCGCGTCCCGCCGGGGGAGTTGAACGCCGGGTGGGGGAGCGTGAACACGAACCGCCCCGCCGGCGTCAGCAGCCGGCCGAGGGCGCGCAGCAAGGGCTCAATGGCGGGCATGTCCTGCAGGGCCATGTTGCACACCGCCGCGTCGAAGCGTCCTGCCCCCAGCGCCACCAGCTGCGCCTCGTCGGTGGCATCCACCAGGCGGTACTCGATCCGGTCGGCGTGCGCGGTGGGACGCGCCTGCGCCAGCTCCAGGAACCGCCGGCTGAAATCGGTGGCGACGACACGCACCCCCAGCGCCGCCAGGCGCCGGGCGAACACGCCGTTGCCGCAGGCGACGTCGAGGACGGCCTCGCCCGGCCGGACGGCCAGCAGGCGCTCGGCGGCGGGGCCGACCAGCAGGCGCTGGAAGGCGTTGCCCTCGCCCATCCGCGCGTCCCACGCCGCCGCCTTCAGGTCCCAGAGGTGTTGCGTTTCGGCGACGAGCGCGCGCAGCCCCTCCGGACTGGCCTCTATCCCCGCTGGCTCCATCGCCCACCTCCCACCTTCCGGCCGGGTATGCCCCGGCCCGCGCCGCTCCCGGCTCGGTCAGGCCGAGAGTGTACGCCGATCCGCAGGCGTGGGAAGCTTCGCCAGCCACAACAGAAGAGACTAGATCTACTTCTTGAGATCATCAAGAAGAGTAGCCCTGTGGAACCCGGCTTTCTCAAGCGTCCTCACGATCATTCCGATGTGTTTCTTGGTGAGATCAGGCGGGCCATGACCCGGCAGGGTCACCGTTACCCCGTGTCCTTGGAACTGCCTGTGGCTGGTCTTCCCTCCGGCCTTCAAGGCAAATCCGTTGCGAAGCAGCCAGCGCTCCATCTGCCTACGTGTTACCTCTGATGCCATCTGTCCTCTTGTCCTGTTCGTCGCGGGGACGGTGTGGACGAGCAAGGGCCGGTCCACCCGGCACCGCCGGCCATGCGCCGCGCCGGGCGGTGCCGCGGGCGAAGCGCGGCGCGGTTGGACGGGAGGCGCAGTGGACGACAGCATTGCAGGTCGGCGCCACATGGGGCTTGTTCCTGCCCGCAGATTGAACCGTGTCGGTCCAGTTTCTTAGCCCTCCCTTACCTCCGTCTGAAGCGGGGCTGAGGCGCCCGGTCTACCGTTAGAGGGACGCCGCCGGTGGTGACGCTCGGTGGACGATGGGAGGGGCCGGGCGTTGCCGGGATGGCGCCGGGGCCCTGCCCGCACCGGCCTGAACCGCACGCGCCGGCCCGAGCATACTCGGGCACACGAGCATACTCGGGCACACGAGCATACTCGGGCACAAAAGAAGGAGTGAGCACAGTGGGAGCAGACCCTGCCATGGACCGTGACATTGCCGGGGCGCCTCCAGGGGTGCCCCTGGAAACCCCGGCGGGGCGGCGAGGCGCCGCCATGGGGGGCGCGGCGGCTGCCCGGGCATCCCTGGAGACGGCCCTGTTCGAGATGAAGCGCGTCATCATCGGCCAGGACGCCATGCTGGAGCGAGTCTTCGTCGCCCTGCTGGCCGGCGGGCACATCCTGATCGAGGGTGTGCCGGGGCTGGCCAAGACCCTGACCGTCAAGACCCTGGCCGACGTCCTGGGAGGCACCTTCCGGCGTATCCAGTTTACCCCTGACCTCGTCCCATCTGACGTGGTGGGGACGCGCATCTACCGACCGGACAGCGGGGCGTTCGATACCGAGCTGGGGCCCGTCTTCTGCAACTTCCTGCTGGCGGACGAGATCAACCGCGCCCCGGCCAAGGTGCAGAGCGCCCTGCTGGAGGTGATGCAGGAGCGCCAGGTCACCATCGGGACGGCGACCCACGCCGTCCCCGATCCCTTTCTCGTCCTGGCCACGCAGAACCCCATCGAGTCCGAGGGGACGTATCCCCTGCCGGAGGCCCAGGTCGACCGGTTCATGATGAAGGTGCTGGTGGACTACCCCGACTTTGGCGAGGAGGTAGCCGTCGTCCAACGATCGCTGGGGGACGCGGCCCGCGTCGAGCGGGTGCTCACGGCGCAGTCCTTGGAGCAGTACCAGCGCGCCACCGGGGAGGTGTACGTCGACCGCCTGGTGGCAGAGTACGCCGTGGCCCTGACCATGGCCACGCGCCGGCCCGCCGAGTACGGGATCGCCGACATCGGGCCGTACGTCGCCTTCGGCGCCAGCCCGCGCGGCTCCATCAATCTCGTCCACGCCGCGCGCGCCCTGGCCCTGCTGCGGGGACGGAGCTATGCCCTGCCCCAGGACGTCCAGACGGTGGCCAGGGACGTGTTGCGCCACCGCCTCGTCCTGACGTACGAAGCCCTCGCCGAGGGAGTGACGCCCGATCGCCTGCTGGACACCGTGCTGGGGGCCGTGCCCGCGCCGCGCATCGACCTGGCCAAGGAGGGGACGCCATGGGCAACAACCCCGGTCGCGGCCTGAGATCCTGGTCTCGGTGGCGAGCACAGCCGAACGGTCATGGGGGGGCCAGTCATGGGGACGCCCCCGGCGCCGCGCTGGGCACAGGGGCAGGCATCGCCTCGTCCTCGCTCCGGCCGGCCACCTCGCCGGCCCGCCCGGGCCCAGGGCCGACACCCCCGACGCTGCTGCGGGCGCTGGATACCACCGTGCGCCGGCGTATCGACGGCCTCCTGGCCGGCGAGCACCGCTCCACCACGCTCGGGTTGGGCACCGAGCTGGCGCAGGTGCGTCCCTACGTCCCCGGGGACGACGTGCGGCGCATGGATTGGAACGTGACCGCCCGCACGCGCACCCCGCACGTGCGCGTCCACGTCGCCGAGCGGTCGCTGGTCACCTGGCTGGTGCTGGACACGTCGCCGTCGATGACCTTCGGCACCGCCGATCGGCGCAAGGCCGACGTCGCCGAGGGCGTGGCCATGGTCGTGGGACACTTCGCCACGCGGCGGGGCAACCGCCTGGGGGTGGTCACCTTCGGCGACGGGCGTCCGCTGGCCTTGCCACCCCGCCAGGGGCAGGCGGGGCTGCTACCCCTGCTGACCACCCTGCGTCGGGAGCCAGCGGGAGAGGGGACCGGGGCGACATCCATCGGCCAGTCCTTGCGCCGGGCCGCCGGCCTGGCTCGCCAGCGGGCCCTCATCGTGGTGGTCTCTGACTTCCGTGGCCCCCGGGATTGGCGCCGGCCCCTGCTGCACCTGGCCGGACGGCACGACGTCCTGGCCGTGGAGATCCGCGACCCCCGCGAGCAAGAGCTCCCCGACGTCGGCGCCCTGTCGCTCGTGGATCCCGAGACCGGACGCGAGCTCCACGTGGACACCAGGGACCGAGGCCTGCGCCAGCGCTTCGCCGCCCGGGCCGCTGCCGAGCGGCAAGAGGTGGCGGCCGATCTCCGCTCCAGCGGCGCCCGCCACGTCGTCCTCACGACGGCGGGGGACTGGCTGCGCCCGCTGGCGACCTTTCTCCGCCACGGGGACGCCGGCGCCCGGCAGGGCACTACCGTCATCGCCCAGGGGGCCGCCCCGGATGGGGAGCGGCAAGGGCCCGTCTCGGCCCCTACCGGCAGCACCGCGTCCCGGCCGTCCAGAGACGGAGGCTGAGCGACGATGACCTTTCTTGCGCCCGCGCTCCTCTGGGGCCTGTTGCTCGTCCCGGTGGCCATCGCCGCGTACGTGATCATGCAGCGCCGCCGAATGCGCTACGCCGTCCGCTTTACCAACCTGGATTTGCTGGCCAACCTCGTCCCCCACCGGCCGGCCTGGCGCCGGCACCTCCCGGCTGCCCTGTACATGGGGGCCCTGGGCGCCCTGCTGGTAAGCCTGGCCCGCCCGCAGGCTCTCGTCCCCGTGCCCAAGGAACAGGCCACGGTGGTCATGGTCATGGATACATCCGGGTCAATGGCGGCCACCGACGTGCAGCCAAACCGGCTGAACGCCGCCCGCAGCGCCGGCAAGACCTTTCTTGACCAGCTCCCGACGCAGTTCCGCGTCGCCGTCGTCTCGTTTGCCAGCACGGCCCGCATCCACGTCCGGCCGACGACCGACCGCGTCGCGGCGCGGGAGGCCCTCGACCGGCTGCGAGCGGACGGTGGCACGGCCATGGGCGACGGACTGCTGCGGGCGCTCGAGCTGACGCAGGAGGCCCCCTCGTCGGACGCCGATCCCCAGCGTCCGCCCCCCTCTAGAGGGTCCTCTGCAAGGGCTCGGACCGCCACCACGCCCTTCCCTACCCCCGCGGCTGCGGGGGGGCCGGGTGCAGACGAGTCAGAGCGTCTCCCGGCGGCCATCCTGCTCCTCTCAGATGGCGCCAGCACCGCAGGGGCCATCCAGCCCTTGCAAGCGGCGCGCCAGGCCCAGGCCCTCGGCATCCCCGTGTACACCATCGCCCTAGGCACGCCCGGGGGGGCGTTGGAGGTGCAGGGGCGGCGGGTGACCGTCCCGCCCGACGAGACCACACTGCGTCAGATCGCCGAGGCCACCGGAGGGCAGTTCTTCGCCGCCCCCTCGGCGCAAGACCTGCGGGCGGTCTACGAGGACATCGGCTCGCGCATCGGGTATGTCCAGGAGCCTCAGGAGGTGACGGCCGCCTTTGCCGCCGCCGGGGCCGTCCTCCTCGCCGCCGGGGGGACGCTGGCCCTCTTGTGGTCGGGTCGCTTCCCGTAATTCCCCCCAGAGGCAAGCGACCCAGGGGCAAGGGGCGCCCGCAATCACCTCTCTTGCACGCCTCCAGATGACCTGATCCTCCCGGGGGCGGGGGGCGCGCCCTCTCCCCCCACCTGCCCTCTCCCAAGACGCTTGCGGGATTCGGATCCAATAGGTCGACAAGAGTTGTCTATGCACGCTCAGGGGGCCTGTTGCCAAAGTCGGGTATGGTGGTCAGGAGGAGCACGGTGCGGGGTACGCGGCGCCCCGTGCACGCGACGGGAACGGCCGCTGGGCCGGGACCGGAGCTCGAACCGGGGACAGGCCCGCTTGAGAAGGGGGAGGGGCCCAACGCCGCACCCCCATGGCCGGGCTGGGGGCGCGCCGTTGGGCCAGCTTCTTGACGTCGTACGCGATGGCGCGCCCAGCGCCTGGATCAGCACCTTGTCTCGCCCCCGACACTGCGCCCGCCGCAGCCCGTGACGGTCCTTCAGTTCGGCGTTGGCCGTCTCGACCCAGTACGCGCGGCGGCGCCGGCTGCGCTTGGCGGGTGGCGTGCGGAGATAGGCGACGACTCGGTCGCGCAGTCCCCCATCGTCCGGGCGCACGAGGGTGCGGGCGGCCGCCGGGGCGCAGCACTGCGCCTTGACCGGGCACGCCCCGCAGACCTTCGGCCGCCCGCGGTAGATCAGGCCACCGGCCCGCCCCGGCAGTGCGCGAGGAGCCCTGGCGGGTGAGGAGCCTGCCCGGTGGGACACCGATAGCGATTAGCGATCGGCGCGAACTCGTACACGAAGCGGTCGGCAGAGTAGTCACCCCGGTCGCTCATGGTGCTGTGGGGCGGGATGCTCGCCCGGATGCCCTGCTGCTCCAGCGCCACGTAGTTGGCGTAGGTCCCGTACTTGGTATCCGCCACCACTTCGGCCACCGTACGCCCGGTCGTGCCTCGATGCTCCTTGAGCAGCCGGTCCAGCAGGTGCTCGTCGGCAACCTCGCCCGGGTCACGTCCAGCGCGGTGATGAGACGCGCCCGCCCGCCGTCCACGCCGACGTGCGCCTTGTAATAGAAGGCGTAGGGGACCCCTCGCGCTTGACCAGCCCCGCGTCGGGATCGGTGCGACTGGTCACCAAGGCGTTCACCGGCCCCTGGTCCCCGTTGGGCACGTCCTCCGGACCGGCCACGTGCAGCGACGCGCGCGCGCGCGCCCGCCGTGAGGCCACCGGCCGAGTCCGGCGCCGGCTGCTCCCCCTCGCCGGGAGGGGCCGCTGGCGGCGTGGGATCGGAGACGGGATTCTCCTGCCACACCGTCGCGACGTACCCGGCCGCGCTCGGCAGCTGAGTGAGCAGCGCCCGCGCGCCGGCCGACCCAAGACTGGCATTGGCCTTGACCAGCGTGCTGTCCACGTAGAGGACGTCGCCCCGCACCAGG
Source organism: Chloroflexota bacterium (assembly GCA_030447525.1). Lineage (GTDB taxonomy): Bacteria > Chloroflexota > UBA11872 > UBA12225 > UBA12225 > JAUJOR01. Next base: position 268,660 of record JAUJOR010000003.1, read on the forward strand.
CCGGCCCGCTCGCACTGCCGCACCACCTCGGTGAAAGCGCCTGGTACACGGGCAGGCCGAAGCGCGCCCGCGCCTTGGACAGCATCGAGTGGTCCGGCGGCGTCTCGTCGAGGTCGTACCCCAAGAACCAGCGGAAGGCCAGGTGCAGGCGCGCCTCCTCGGGCCGCCGCTCCGACGTGATGCCGTAGAGGTACCCGAGCAGCATCAGCTTGAACAGCACCACCGGATCGACCCCGGCCGGCCGGTGTGGCTGTAGAACCGCGCCGTCAGCCGCCGCACAAAGCTGAGGTCGAGCGCGCCCCGATGCGCGCAGCAAGTGGTCGCTCGGGACCTGCGCTTCTAGCGAGAACTCGTAGAAGCGCTTCGGCGTGAATTCCTTACGGCCCAACATCGTGCCCCACCTCGAACAGGGAGCCACCATCCTACTCAGACCTCGGCCGGTCCGGCCAGAGTTTGGCAACAGGCCCCAGGGAAGTCCTTCGCAGGTGCTCCAGATAAGCGATGAGCGAAGGCGCACCCGGCAGGCCCTTAGGCGCTGATCCCCAGGTGCTGGAAGAGGTGGCGCAGGTCCAGGCGCAGCGTCGCCGTGCTCTCGGTGGATCCCGTTGGAGAGGCGTATACTCATGGGGGCCCGCCGGCAACTGTCATCGGCCTCGCCGCCCGCGCGGCCCTGTTCAGCACCCTGAACTGGCTCTTGAAGTAGCGCCGTGGGGGCGGGTGGCATCCTGGCCATGCCCGCCGAGACGATGATCCCGGAGGCATTCGAGAAAGCCCCGTCCTTCATCGGCCTCATCACTGTTACAGGGTTCCTCGCTGCGTTCTTGCTCGCCAAGCTGGGGGAATAGCAGTATCGTGCCCCAACGCTGCACCTGCGGCCCCCCGCTGGCTCCGCTCAGCGGACCGCCAGCTAGGGGCGTCGGCGACTGGTACCGGAGTGGTAGCGTAGATCGCAAATGAACATGCCGGCGTTCACGCCCACACGGCGAGGCCGGCGTCTGATCAGCGGCGCCTGGGTTGAGGTGACGACGGCCCTGGCCGTGACACTGGCGATGCTGGTGCTACGCGCCGCGTTTAGCCTGGCATCCGTCCCCGAGCTGATAGGCGACCGCATGGCCTCGTTGCCGCCGGTGGAGCTGTTCCTCTCGCTGCTCACCCTGGCAGGCGGCTCTACCAACCTCAAGACGCTGGGCGTGGTGGGTGTGCTCCTGGGTAGGCCCCACTTCCACGGTCTGCCACCTGGCCAGGCGCGTTGGTCGGCGGCGCTGACGTTACTGGGACTGTGTCTGGTCTGCGTGCCGTTCCTCCTGGCATGCCGCACGCTGGTAGAGGGCGCTCCCGGCGCTGGGCCGCTTTCTGAAGCGTCTCGGCTGCCCGCAGTGGTACAGGTGGCGGCGTGACGGCAGCACAGGCGGTCGGGTCTCGGCGGGAGCGCCCGCATCGGAAAAGGCTGGCGCTACTGCGGGACGGCGGCCGCGCACCGGAGTCGGTGCTGGTCATTCCATTCGCCGACGGCATCGGCGACTTCGTCATGATGCTCCCGCTGCTGCGCTTCGTCCGCAACCGCCTCCCGGACGCGGACCTTACGGTGGCCGCGTCTCAGCGCTCAGCCCTGCTCCTTCCCCAAGACGAGACGGGGATAGCGGTCAAGACGCCCTCGTGGCTGGCGGCCGGTCCACCACGGCCGCGCACCGCCGGGCCAATTGGCCTTGGCCGGCTGTGGCCGCAGGCGTTGCTGGCCTGGCTGGAGGGGCCGCTGCTGCGCTGGCAGCTGGGCCGGATGCGTCCCTTCGGCCGCACATTCAACCTCCACCACTGGTGGGAGCAAGGCTACGACTTCCACCGCCACTGGACGCCCCAGCTGCCCTCCCGCCCGGGAGCCGTTCACACGCTGGACTACCTCGCGGCGCGCCTGGAGCGCGAGCTCGGCGATGCGCTGCCCGCGGCGCAGCGCCTACCGGCGCTGGCGCTGCGTCCGGAGGCCGTTTCATGGGCGGCTGCGTGGAGGCGCGCGGCGGGCCTGCCAGATGGGCAGGGGAACGCCGGCGGGCCACCCGTGGTGGCGCTGGTGCCCGCGAGCAACATGCAGCTCAAGCGCTGGCCGCTCGGCCACTGGGCTCGACTGGCCGATGCCCTGGCGGCCGCCGGGTGCGTGCCCTTGCTGTGCCTGCCGCCGGGGGAAGACCCGGCCGCCGCCATCCCGACGCGCTGCCGCTTCCGGGTGCACACCGCCCGCGCCCCCCTGGACCGCATGGCCGCGCTCCTGGCTCGCTGCAGTCTGGTAGTAGGGGTGGACACCGGGCTGTTGCACATCGCGGCGGCCGTGGGCACGCGCTACGTCGGCCTGTTTGGCCCCACCAACCCTGAGGTGACCGGCCCGTACGACCGCACCCTGGGCAGCACCCTGGTTGCGCCGTTCGCCAAGCCGGCCAGCTGCCGCGACTGCTGGCGCCAGTTCAAGTACGTCGATGACCGCTGCCAGACGCTGACTTCGGACTCCTGCATGGCGCACCTGCCGGTAGAGGATGTCTACGCTGCGTGCCGCGCCGAGCTGGAGAGAGCCTGAATGGTGCTGGCGGCTCTGGGGACTGTCATCGGCGCCTGCCTGCTCCTCGCGGCACGCCTCGGCCCCCTACGGGAGCACCTCTCCGCCTTTATGGGGCTGTATACCCTCGCCTTCGTCGCCTACGTCGGGGCAGTCTGGATGGTAGTGCGCCGTCCCAATCTGGCCTCTGGTCGGGCGCTGTGGGCGGTCCTAGGAGCGGCACTGGCGTACCGCCTGATGCTCTTACCCGCCGCCCCCACGCTCTCAGACGATCTCTTCCGCTACGTGTGGGAGGGGCGAGTGGTGCTCGCCGGCCAAAGTCCGTACCGCCTGCCTCCCAACGCTCCCTCACTCATACCGCTCAGAGACCAGACCATCTGGCCGTTCATCAACAACCGGGACGTCCCCTCGCCGTATCCGCCCCTGGCGCAGCTCGGCGGCGTGCTGGCCGCGGCCCTCTGGCCGCACTCGCCTTACGGGATGAAGCTGGTTTCCACCCTGGCGGACGTGGGCGTGATAGCCGCTGTGCTCGCGCTGCTGCGCGCCACGGAGACGCCCGCGGGGCACGTCCTGGTGTACGCCTGGCACCCCTCCACCGCCGTGGAGTTTGCCCACAGTGGGCACAACGATTCATTGATGTTGTTGCCCATGACCCTGGCGCTGGCGCTCGCCGCCGGGGGACGGCGCTGGACTCCGGCGCTGCTTGTCGGTCTGGCCGCACTCGCTAAGGTGAGCCCGCTGCTGCTCCTGCCGCTCCTGCCCCGCAAGCTGGGGCTGGTTCCGGCCCTGCTCGCCGGCGGCGCTCCTGCCCCGCAAGCTGGGGCTGGTTCCGGCCCTGCTCGCCGGCGGCGTGTTCGCCCTGGGGTGGGTTCCCTTCCTCGTCCTCGGCGGAGGCCAGCTCGGCAGCATCACCGCATACCTCGGCTCCTGGAAAGACAACGACTCCATCCACGCCGTGCTGCACGCCCTGCTGGGCGCAGAGCTGGCCAAGCCCGTCAGTCTCGCCCTCCTGCTGGCCGGCGTGGCCGGCGTGGCGCTGCATCCCGCGCTGCGGGACCGGCCGCTGTGGTGGCAGGCCTACGCCGTCCTGGCCCTGGCGATCGCCAGCGCCTCGACGGTGCACACCTGGTATCTCACCTGGCTGCTGCCGATGCTGGCGGTGGTTTTGGCGGCCACCGGCCGGCTGCCGTTCCTGGGGCCGCCGGCCGCGCTCGGCTGGCTCGTCTTCAGCGGCCTCGCCACCCTGCCGTACCTGACGTACGACACGTTCGAGTGGCGCCTGTGGATCAGCTTTGCGCAGTACGTGCCGTTGTATGCCTGCCTGCTGTGGGCGCTGTGGCACGATCGAGCGATGCTGGCACGATGGGCCCCGGCAACAGTGCGAGGGGAGGCATCTGTCCCTGCGGCGCCGGCGGCGCCGGCGGCGGGCAGAGAGGCCGCGCCCCCCGGCCGGTCTCCCAGCGATCTCCACGTGACCTGAAGGTCACCTGAAGGTCACCTGAGCCAGAGGCATGGGGCCTGGGCCCGTCAGGGGTACAGGCCACGGACGTTGATGGCCTCGGCAACACGGGCCACGGCGATATCCAGCGCGGCCTGTCGGAGCGTTTGCTGTGATGCCTCTGCCCGCTCCCACATGGCGTCAAAGGAACGGCCCATGATCCGGCGCAGGCGCACGTTAACCTCGTCCTCGGCCCAGAAGAGCTGCTGGAGATCTTGCACCCACTCGAAGTACGAGACGATCACCCCGCCGGCGTTGCACAGGATGTCCGGGACGACGGTAATCCCGCGCTGGGCCAGGATGAGGTCGGCATCCGGCGTCGTCGGTCCATTGGCCCCTTCAGCGATCAGCTTGCAGCGCAGCCGGCCGGCGTTCGCGGCCGTGATCTGCCCCTCGATCGCCGCCGGGACGAGGACGTCGCACTCCAGCTCCAGGAGATCGGCGTTGGAGATGGGCGTCGCACTGGGGAAGCCGGCGACTCCCCCATGCTCCTGGGCGTAGAGGCGCAGGGCGCGTACGTCCAGGCCGTCTGGATCGTAGACGCCCCCTTGCGCGTCGCCTACGGCAATGATCCGGCTGCCGATCTCGTTCAGCAGGCGGGCCGCCACCCCGCCGACGTTGCCAAAGCCCTGGATCACCACCGCGCCACCGGCCAGGGGGATGTGCCGGCGCTCGGCGGCCTGGCGGGCGCAAAAGGCCACCCCACGACCGGTGGCTTCCAGCCGCCCCTCTGAACCCCCGATGGACACCGGCTTCCCGGTGACCACTCCAGGCTGGGAGTACCCCCGATGCATCGAGTAGGTATCCATGAACCAGGCCATCACCTGCCCGTCGGTGCCGATGTCTGGCGCCGGGATGTCTTTTTCCGGACTGACCAGGACGGCCAGCTCGGTGGCGAAGCGGCGCGTGAGACGCTCCAGCTCGCCGGGGGTCAGGGCCCTGGGGTCACAGATCACCCCGCCCTTGGCCCCACCGTACGGCAGCCCGACGAGGGCGCACTTCCAGGTCATCCACATCGCCAGGGCGCGCACCTCGTCGAGGGAGACGTGTTGGGCGTAGCGCAGCCCACCCTTGGCCGGGCCGCGGGCCAGGTTGTGCTGCACGCGGTAGCCGGTGAAGACGCGGAGCGAGCCATCGTCCATGCGGACGGGGAAGTTCACCGTCAGCTCTCGCTGGCAGGCGCTCAAACGCGCCCGGACGCCGGGATCAACCTGCAGCCGGGTGGCGGCCTCGTCCAACTGACGCAGGGCCATCGCCCAGGGATTAGGCGCCGGGCCGGAAGCGGACAGGGTGGGTGCGGACGTTGCACCCGCGGGGGCAACCGACGACACTGGCGGTTCTCCTTATGTGGATCGGGCGGTGGATCGGACGATGGAAGGGGATGTGGAGGGCGGTGTTATGGGCGACGCTGCCCTACGCTCGATCATAATCCATGCCGGTCCCGCCGAGACGTGGAGATCAGGGAGTCTCGCTCGCGCCGCCAGCCACTCCGCCTCCTGTGGGGCGTAGGCGGCGCGGATGGACGCGCTCGGCTCATCCAGGGCCCGCAGGTCAGGCGGAACGGCTAGCCCCTGCCCCAGGCGCACGGCCAGCCACAGGGGCAGGGAAACGTCGCGCCGGAAATCGGCGATAAGGTACCGGCCCTCGGGGGCCAGCACCCGCCGTATCTCGGCCAGGACCGACTCCGCGTTGGGCCACTGGTGCATCGCCCCGGAGGTGACCACCAGATCAAAGGCGGCCTCCCGGAAGGGGAGGCCGGCAGACGTCGCGCGGGCGAACTGCAAGGCCGGTCCCAGCTCCGGCGCGGGATCGCGGCCCCCGGACGGTCCCCCCGTTAGCTTCCTCCGGAGCCCCCGTCGTCGGGCCCGCTCTTGGGCCAGCTCGGCCATACCGGCGAGGGAGTCGAGGGCCACCACCAGAGCGTCCTGGGGCGTCTGCTGGGCCAGGCTGCAGGCCAGCCCGCCGGGCCCGTGGTCGAGATTCAGGACGCGCAGGGGGCGGAGGGTCGGGCGCACCCGGAAGGGCGTGACGGCACGGCGGACGAGGCGCGTCTCCACCCACCGCCACAGCACGGTGTCGGCCAGGCGTTGCTGCGCCCGGGCAGCGGCGGGATCGCGCGCCGCCGGGAAGGCGGGGACACGCCCCTGGCTGCGGGCCTCGACGGCATCTCGCCCCCAGCGGGCGATGAAAGCGATGATGGCGGTGAGAGCCGTCCACCCTAGCCACCGCCACCATGATGGCCGGAGTCCGGGGAATGACATCTGCCCGTCATTCTACGGCCCCCGGCCAGCCCGCTTAGCCCCCCTTGATGCCCCCTTGATGCCCCTTCGGTGTCCCCCCGATAGGGATGGCAATGGGCGGCGAGGTCGGTCGTCTAGCTCGCCAGCGCCGGCTCCTTGATCGCCTGCCGCGCGAGCTCCTTGGCCGCCGCCTCGAGCTCGCGGACGGCGTCCTCTTCCTGCTTGAGGATCTCCCGCAGCAGCCGGGCCACCTCCTTCTGCCCCATCGTGGAGGCCTTGTCGGCCAGCCCCCGGTAGGCAGCCACCTCCAGATGCTCCACCTTCGCCGCCGCCTCCAGGTCGTACACCGTCAGGAGCTCCGGGTCAGGCTTCAGCTTGACAAAGGCGTCGTGGTCCTGCGTGAGCCCCTGGGCGGCGTGGACGGTCACCTTCTGGGGCTCCTGGTCCAGGGCCTGGAAGCACTGCTCCAGCATCCCCACTTGCTCGCGGGTCTCCTCCAGGTGGTGCTGGATGGGTCCCCGGGCTGCCTCGCTCGTGACCTCCTCGGAAAGGCGCTCTAACGTCTGCACGTTCTGCTGCTCGAAGACGTACATGCATGACAGCTGGTAGGCAAACAGGTCTTGGGCGCTGTGCATCTGAATGGGCATGCTCCGGCCTCCTGTACTTAGGTATGTATGGGTGGGATGCCGCAGGCTGCGCCGGGTATGTGGCCCTGCCGATCAACGCCCCTATGGGACCGGCGGGCCAGCGGGACACCAGGTGCCACCGCCCCGGTCGCGGCCTCCGTCACCTCCTCTAAACGGCTGCCGCCCGGCGGCGTTCCGCCCGCCGGGGCAGGTGCGGAACGCTCGGCGTTACTCCCCGGCCTGGCCATCGCCGGCGGACGGCTCGGCGTTGGACGAGGCATCGTCGGGGCCTGGCCGGCCGGAGGCCGTCCGGCGGCGGGGCGGCGGGGGTTCGTCACTCCCTAGCCTGGCGCGGCGGAGGAGGCCGCGCCCGATCTGGGCCAGGAACGGGGAAGGCTGGGTGCGCTCGTCCCGCCGGAAGGTGCAGTAGGAGAGGGTGAGGAGCTCCTTCGCCCGCGTCACGGCGACGTAGAAGACGCGCCGCTCTTCGGGGTCCGCGGAGGGCTCGCCGCCGCCCGGGGACGGCGCGGGGTACGCGGCAGCGGAGTGGGGGAGGGGCGGGCGCCTGGCGCCCCCGGGAGCGCCCCCCAGCGGGAACAGGCCTTGCTCGCAGCCGGGGACGTAGATGGCGCGGAACTCCAAGCCCTTGGCCGCGTGGACGGTGGAGAGGCGGATGCGCCCGCGGCCACGGGCCACGGGGTCGTCGTCTTCACCGCTGAGGACGGCGTCGTCCAGGAACTGTCGGGAGTCGGCGTAGGTGCCGGCCAGGCGCAGGAGCTCCGCCAGGGCGTCCAGGCGAGTCGGGGCGTCGTCCGGGTGCGCGCGCCGCAGATACTCGCGGTAGTGGGTGCGATCGAGAGCCGCCTCCAGCAGGGCAGCGGGGCCGTAACCGCTGCGCGCCAGGCCGGTCAGCTCGTCCAGGTGGGCGAGGAGATCGTAGAGACCATCTGGAGCGCTCTCTGTCGCCGCCCAGCGGCGGGAGGCGGCCACGGGCCCCCGTTCAGAGGCGCTGGAGGGGCTGGCCACGCCAGGAGCGCCGGCGATGGCGTGGCGGGCAATCGTCAGCAGGGCGGCCGGGCCGAGCCCGCGGCGGGGGGTGTTGACGACGCGCCAGAACGCGGCCGCGTCTTCGTACAGGATGGCCAGGCGGAGGTAGGCCAGGGCGTCCTTAATCTCCTCGCGACCAAAGAACCGCACGCCACCGAACAGGGCGTAAGGTACCTTGGCGCGGAGCAGGGCGGCCTCGATGGGGCGGGCCTGGGCGTGGGTACGCACCAGGATGGCCAGCTCCTCCGGCGACCAGCCGGCCGCCAGCCTGGCGGCGATGTCCCGGGCGATGGCGTCGGCCTCCTTGTCCGGGTGCGGCGCAATCCACAGGCGAGCGGGGACGCCGGGGGGATTCTCCGTCCACAGGCGCAGCGCGAAGCGACCGGCGGCCAGATCGGCCCCCGGCAGGCCGGCTGCAGGGGAGGACCGGGGCCCGGGAGAGGGGGCCACCAGGCGGCGGGCGATGGCGACAAGAGACTTGGTAGAGCGGTAGTTCTGCTCCAGCCGCACCAGGCCCGCCCCCGGCCAGTGGTCAATGAAGCGGTGCACCTGCTCCGGCACCCCCCCCCGGAAGGCGTAGATGCTCTGCTGGGGGTCGGCGACGACGCACAGATCGCCGGGCACCCCGGGGACCGGCTCGCCGGCTGCCGGCCCGCCGGGCGCGGCGCGGCGAGGGGCAGCGGGCGGGGACAGGCGGCGCAAGAGGGCCTCCTGCGCCGGGTCGGTGTCCTGGTACTCGTCGACCAGGAGGTGGCGGGCGCGGGCCTGCGCCCAGGCGCGCAGGGCCGGGTCAAGATCAAGGGCGGCCGTGGCGCTCCCCACCAGATCGTCGAAGTCAAAGGCGGCCCCCTCGCGGAGGCCGGCGTCATAGCGGGAGAGGACGTCACGCAGGGGCACCGCCTCGGCGCCCTCCCCAATGGTCGCTTCCTGTAGCTGCGCCCCATCTCCCAGGGCTTGGCGCTTGGCCAGCGAGATGGCCTGGCGCGCCACCGCTGCCAGTCGCCCGGCGCGGTTGTCGGGGACACCCAAGGAGGCCAGGACGCGGCGCAGGATGCGCTCGGAGTCATCCTGGTCGTAGATGGTGAAGGTCAGTGGCCGGCCGAAGTGGGCCGCTCCACCCCGCCGGAGGAGACGGGCTCCCAGGGCGTGGAACGTGCCCGCCCATACCCGCCGTCCGTCGTCGACGGCGGCGCCACTCCCGGCGCTCGGCGCTCCCGCCGCCGGGGCGGTTCGGGACTCAGGACGGTGGGAAACGCCCCCGACCCGCCGCTGCGCCGGGCGATCTCCCTCCCCGGCCGGCAGGGAAGGCTCCGAGGCCGGGCCCATCAGCGCTGCCAGGCGCTCCTCCAGCTCACCGGCCGCTCGCCGGGAGAAGGTGATGGCCATGATCTCGTCCGCGGGCACACCGCGCCCCAGGAGGAGGTGGGCAACGCGGGCGACGATGGCGCGCGTCTTCCCCGCCCCAGGGCCGGCGACCACCAGGAGCGGGCCGTCGGGACGGGTGGCTACCTGGCGCTGGGGATCGTTCAGCTCAGCCAGCAGGCCGGTCAGGCGGACGCGCGACTGCCCCTCACCGGGCCAGACGGCAGCGACCAGCTCCCTCCGGCCGAGGGGTAGCGTCCCGCCGGACGCCGGGGGCGCGAGAGACGTGCTGACGGCGACCTCCAGTAGCCGCAACGCGCCGGGCGGCCGCCGGTTGCAGAGGAACGCCCCCTTGGTTGTCTTATACCGCACGCCCCGCGGTGTCCACGAGCGGGCGCGGCTGTACTTGGACGGCTTTTCCCGCGGCGCCCGGTACGTCCCGGAAGACTACGCGCGCAAGGCGATGGCGGCCAGCGCGGTAGGGCTCACTCCCTTGAAGATGGAGGCGCAGGGTGCGGCCTGCTATACTTAGCAGTGAACAACGGTATTAATGCGCGGGTGTGATCATCTACAATCGGATACGTCTGAGACCAGGACCCAAGGGGGCGCTGATTGGCGCTCCCTTTTTTGTTGCCCCGCGCTCGGCGTGCGGGCAGCCTGGTCGACGTTTGTGAGAGACGATGCCCGCCGTGGAGGCATGTGTGGTATCTGTTCTGCAACGACCTGCCGGGAGCCGGTCGGAAGACACGGCGTCTGAGCGCCTGGCCAACCCTTCCCCAGATCGCGCCCCTGTCGGTCCCCGTTCCACTCCCCCGGAGCCCCAGGCCGGGTCATCGTCCCTCCCCCGGCATCCCACCCCCAGCCGTTTCCGGGTCAACGGCGCGGCGCTGATCCAGCAGCCGGTCACCGATCAAGCGGCCGTCGCCCCCCTGCAGGGACGCACCGCCGCCCGGTCTGCGGCGTCCAAGGCTGGCCCGGCAAGGGATGCTGCGGGCGCTCCCCCTCGTCTGGGTACCTGGTCGTGTCTCGTCCGGCGCCCCGGTCAGCCGTGGCGCCTGAGTCCGCCGACCGGCCCGGCGATGCCGGCGCGCTGGGCGGGCACTCCAGCGTCGCCGGTGGCTCCGGCGCCCGGAGTCGGCGGGCCCAAGTCTCAAGTCTCAAGTCTCAGGGCGGGAGGTCTCGGCAGCAGCGTAGAGACAGGAACGAAGGTCAGGGTAGAGACCAGGCAAGAGCTAAGGGTCAAGCAGGGGCTCGAGCCAGATGCCCAGGCCGGCGGAGAGGAGTGGCGCGCGCCCGACTTTTTCGGTGGTTTGCCCCTTTCCGCCTCCGCGCGGCGATCGGTGTGGGAGGCCGGCTACCGCGAGCCGACGCCGGTGCAGGCCCTCTGTATCCCCCACCTCCTGAGTGGCAAGGACTGCGTTGGACAGGCCCACACCGGCACCGGGAAGACGGCAGCCTTTGGCCTGCCGATCGTGGAGCGCGTTGACCCGCAGCAGAACGCCGTGCAGGCTGTGGTGCTGGTGCCGACGCGGGAGTTGTGCCGCCAGGTGACCGGGGAGCTGGAGCGCCTGGGGACGCACCGCGGTGTCTCCGTGCTCCCGGTATACGGCGGGGAGGGGATGGACCGCCAGCTCCGTGCCCTGGCCAGCGGGGGTGTGCACGTGGTGGTGGGGACGCCCGGCCGGGTGCAGGACCACATCTGGCGGGGCACCCTCAGGCTGGATGACGTGCGCATCGCCGTGCTGGACGAGGCCGATGAGATGCTAGACATCGGCTTCGCCGAGGCGATCGACGCCATCCTGCGCTGCATGCCCACCGAGGGCCGGCAGACGGCCCTCTTCTCCGCCACCATCCCGGCCTTTGTCCACCGCCTTGTGCGGCGCTACCTCAAGGAGCCGGAGTGGATCAGCACCGTCGGCGCCTCGACCGCCGCCGCGGCGCGCATTCCCACCCAGATCCGCCAGGAGTACGTCCAGGTCGCCGAGCGCGACAAGCTGGCGGCCGTGGAAGAGCTGATCCAGGCGGAGCCGGGCTATGACCGCGTGCTGGTATTCCGGCGGATGAAGATCACCGCCGACCGGCTGGCAGCGTCCTTGCTGCGCAAGGGCCACGCCGTGCGGGCCCTGCACGGCGACCTCCCCCAGGGAGAGCGCAACCGCGTGCTGGACGATTTCCGCGCCGGGCGCCTGCGTTTCCTGGTGGCGACGAACGTCGCCGCGCGGGGGTTGGATATCTCGGATGTCTCGCACGTCCTGAACTACGACCTGCCGGAGACGCCAGAGGAGTACACCCACCGCATCGGGCGTACGGGTCGGGCGGGGAAGGTGGGTACGGCGATCAGCTTCGTCGCCGAGTGGGACATGGAGGCCTTTGAGGCCATCAAGAAACACGTTGGGGACGCCCTGCACGAGCGCCAGCTCAAGCTCTACAGCCGGTAACACCGCAACGACGCTGCTTCGGATACCCCGGTTTGGGAATCTCGATCTGGAAACCGACCTGGCATCCCTAATTCAGGGGCTGTCTAGCTGATCGTGCTAACTGATCATGGCGACCTCGATCGCCGATCACAGCCGCCACACGCGGTCGCCGGTACGTCTAGGGACTAGCGGCGCCGTCCAGCCTGGAGCGGGTGTAGGATCGGCCGCGGGCGGGGCCAGCGACGGGGATGGACCAGGCCCGCCCCACGCAGTACCAGGGCGCCGGCGGCGCGCACGTCCTGCACACCGGGACGCAGGCGCCGCATGGCGACGTCGGCGACGAACAGGATCAGGGCCAGCGCCAGCGCCTCCTTCCACACCTCTTGGGGCTGCAGGGAGTGGCGCGTGTCCCGTCGCCACGCCTCCGCCGGGCGGTTGAGGAGCGGGCCACCGGTCTCCGCCGCCAGGCGCTCCATGAGGATGCGGTTGGCCGGGGTGACGGCAAACTCAGGGGCATAGGGGAGGGCGTAGCCGGTGGTCTCAGACGCCACGACGGTCCCACTGTCGTCCACCTGGCTGACGCGCAGGGCGTAGACGCCGGGGCCGGACAAGGCCAGCTCGCCCTGGTAATGGCCGGGCGCCGTCTGTAGAAGCGGTAGGCGCTGCCCGCTCCCGTCGGGAGCGGAGATCTCGGCGGTGGTCTGCACCAGGTTACGGAAGGCCCCATCAGGGGTGAACGACTCGACACGCACCCTGGCCCGCTCGCCGTCCCCGTGGACGGAAACGCGCAGCTCCGGGCTGGTCGGCGCCGGCATCGTCCAGCGCACCGCCTGGGGCCACAGGCGCTTGAACGGCTCGGTGTCCACCCAGTCACGCGACCAGGGTCCCTGGGCGTCTGCCGTCCACACCAGCGCTCGCCCCAGGCCGTACTGCCACTCCGCGAGTAGGGGCTCGCCCTGGTCGCTGGACAGGATGACCTCGGCCGGGCGCTTGGGTGAGACGCGGACGTAGCCGTGGAGGTCAGGGAACTCGCTGGGCACCAATCCTCGCACCGGCGGGGCCGCCGTGGTCAGGCGAGGCTTGAAATCGTGCTCCTCTTTGAAGCTGCGCCCGGCGAGGCGGGCCTCCTGGGTCATGATCCGAGGGACGTCGTTCGGCGTGTTGGTGAAGTAGGAGCGCCCCTGGCCGGCCCGGGCGATGCGGTCGAGCACGGCCCGACCGCTGCCGGAGATGTCATTGGACACGCCGAGCGTGGAGACGGTGATCCCGGCGCGGCGCATCGCCCCCAGGAGCTGCGGGATGCCGGCCTCCTGGGCCTCGCCGTCGGTCAAGAGGATGACGTGCTTGACCCGGGCAGAAGACTGCTGCAGGCCCCGGTAGGCCAGGGTCAAGCCGTCCAAGAAGTCCGTCCCGCCCCCCAGCTGGATGCCGGAGACGCGGGCGGCCACGGCACGGGCGTCGTTAGGGCCGTTCAGGGGCTGGATGTCGGCGATCCAATGCGCGCTGGTGTCAAAGGCGATCACCCCGGCCTGGTCGCCTTCTTTGAGGGTCTCGATGGCCAGAATAGCCCCTTCCTTGGCCAGGTCGAGGCGGGTGGCCCGGCGGTCGGCGGTGTCCGTTGCGGCCATGCTCCCCGAGCGGTCGATCACTACCACCAGGGCCAGGCTGGCCACTTGATCGCGGTCGGGAGGCTGGACGGTGACGGGGAGGCTGGCCTCCAGGGGGGTGTCGGCGTACTCCCCGAGTCCAAAGGTCTGGTCACCGCCGATGACCACCAGCCCTTTGCCTCGCTCGGCGACGTAGCGCTCCAGGGCCTCCATGCGCACGCCCCCCAGGGCCCCGGACGGGACGTTGGCCAGGATGATCGATTCGTAGGTGACGAGGCGCTCCAGCTCCACCGGCACGTCGGCCGGGCGGACAACCTCGACCCCCACCTTGGCCGCGGCCAGGGCCCCGCGCACGGCGGAGGCCTCGCCGGGGACGTTCTCCACGAGCAAGACACGGGCCGGCTCGCGGACTACGGTGTAGGCCCAGCTGACGTTGTTTTCCGGGCGGCTGTCGCCGTCCACCGAAAGGTCGGCGCGAAAGGCCCAGAACCCCTGGGCCAGGTCTCCGGCGGTGACGCTGAGCTCTTTGGTGCCGTTCTGCAGCTCTACCGTCTGCTCGACGATGAGATAGTCGTTGGCCCAGACGCGCAGGCGCCCCTGCTGGTCGGTGGGGGAAGAGACGGCCAGGCGCAGCTCCCCCAGCTCGCCCTCGCGCACGGCCGTAGGGGCCACGAAGCTGGTGATGGCCGTGTCTTGCAGGCGCTGGGGCAAGGAGAGGACGGCCACCTCCACGTCACGGAGCTGCGGCCGCTGGAGGGCCAACTGGGCGTCGCCCCGTGTCTCGTTCCCATCGGAGAGGAGGACGAGACGCCGGATGGCGCCCGACCCGGCCGGCGGCAACAGCTCGGCCGCCAGCTCCAGGGCGGCCCCGACATTCGTGCTCGTGCCCGGCGCGGGCTCACCCCACTCAGCGTGATCGGTTGCCTGGCCCAGGGGCAGCTCCACCCGGGGCGCGGCGCCAAAGGTGACGATCCCCACCAGGTCATCCGGGCCCCGCCGGCCGATGGCGTCACGGACCCAGTTCTTGGCCCCCTCCCGAATGTCCGCTGGGACGCTCTCGGACTGGTCGAGCACGAACACAGTGGCCACGCCCTTGGCTGGAGCCGGGAGCCGCAGCCCCGCCAGGGCCAGGATGAGCAAGAGGGCAACGCCCAGGCGGAGCCACAGCGCCACCGACCACGGCCCCCGCGGCAGCCCCCCGTACCGTCGGCGCACCAAGACGTAGAACGCCGGCAGGAAGATCAGCAGGGAGAGAAAGGCGGGGGCGGAAAAGGAGACCGGCAGCTGCATTCCCGGCATACAGACATTCTACGGCCCCATGCCTGCCGAGAGGGCGTCCCCGACGGCCCTCTTACGCCAGGCGCACGGCCTGGCCGGTGTCGGCAGAGCGATAGAGGGCCTCCACGACGGCCGCTTGGGCCAGGCCGTCCTCCGCCGGCGGGAGGAGCCGCCCGCTGCGCACGCTGCGGGCAAAGTGGTCGGCTTCCAGGGCGTACTGATTAGCGCCGGAGATCTCTTCACTGCGCTGCTGCCCACTGGTCACGACGTGGACCGTGGCCGGGCCGTCGCCGGGGAGATAGGCCCGCTCCACCTGGATCAGCCCGGCGGCGCCGGCGATCTCGTAGCGCTGGGTGCCGGCGGCGTCGAAGCTCCCGTCGATCAAGGCCAGGCAATCCCCGGGGAAGCGGAGCAGACCGGCGAAGGCAGTGTCTACGCCGAACTCCGGATCGACGCGCTGCTGCGCGGACACCTCCACCGGCTCGGCGCCGAAGAGGTAGCGGGCGGCGTTGACGGCGTAGCAGCCGACGTCCATCAGGGCGCCGCCCTCCAGGCCGGCTTGCAGTCGGACGTCCACGGTGGCCCGCCCCCCGGCCAGCCGGTTCGTCTCCCCACCTCCCTGGCCCCGCCGCCCAGTATCCATACTGAAGCAGAAAGAGGCACGGACGAAGGCCGGGGCGCCAATAACCCCTTGCTGTAGGAGCGCCTGCACCCGAGCGTGCTGCGGATGCAGGCGGTACATAAAGGCCTCCATCAGGATGACGCCCGCGCGCCGGCAGGCCTCGGTCATGCGTGCGGCGTCGGCGGCCCGCCGCGCCAGGGGCTTCTCGCACAAGACGTGCTTCCCGGCCTCCGCCGCCCGAATGGTCCACTCCGCATGCATGCCGTTGGGGAGCCCGATGTACACGGCATCCACCTCGGGATCGGAGAGCAAGCCCTCGTACGTCCCGTGGGCGCGGGGGATGCCCAGCTCTGCGCTCACTACCTGCGCCCGCCCCGGCTCGCGGCTGGCGATGGCCACCACTTCCCCTTGCGTGCCGGCGCGCACCCCGGGGATAAAGCGCTGGCGCCCGATGCGGGCGGTGCTGACCACGCCCCACCTCAGCTTTGGACGCTGCATCGTGGATCCCGGATGACTCATCCCCCCAGCCTCATGCCGCCCGCTCTCATGCCGCCCGCCGCAACGCCCCGTCGAGGAACCAAATTGCTACTCCAATCGTCAATCGCCAATGCAACGTCGACCCGCCCTACAGGGTGTGGCGCAGCTGCGACACCGCGCTGCCCCGGAACTTGTTCACTGCGCTACGATACCCCTCGGTCAAGGCCCGAGCATCGGATCTATAGAGGATGAAGCGGCAGCCTCGGCCCATCCAGTGCTCCACCTGGGTCTCCACCTGCCAGTGCCCTCCGGCGGGGATCCCCTTGGACTGAGAGGTGGAGATGATGTGCGTGGGTTGCGCACCAGGCTGGTCATGGTGCCATAGACGCTCTGTCCGCTACGCATCGCCTCGCGCGGCTGGGCCCCGGTTCATCGTCTACCTCCCTCTCTCTGTGAGGGAGGTATGGTACTCCCTACTCCCAGCGAAAGGTACGCGCCGCCAGGAGGGGGGCGAGGATCGCCCAGAGGCACAGCAGCGTGAAGTCCAGGAGCGCGCTCTGCGGGCCAGGTCTCCAGTCGAGGGCAAAGCGCAGCACCCCGGCCAGGGCCGCAGAGGGCAGGAGCGCCGCCAGGGAGCCCCAGGGGACCGGGAGACTCTCCACCGGGACGATCACCCCTCCCAGGAGGAGGAGGACGAGGTAGAGGCCGTTCGCCCCGGCCAGGGTGGCTTCGGCTCGCCAGGACCCGGCCATCCACAGACCCAGGCCGCCAAAGGCGGCCGTCCCGAGGAGCAGGGCGCCGGCGGCCAGGGCCAGCCGGGGGGCCGTGACCTCCGGGCGCCACCCCAGGACGGCGGCCACCCCCAGCAGCAGGACGACCTGCCCCAGCTCCAGCGCCAGCACCGAAAGGATCTTGGCCCCCAGGAGCGCCGGCCGGGGCAGGGGGGAGCCCCCCAGACGCTTGAGCACGCCGTAGTGGCGCTCATAGGCCGTGGCGATCCCCAGGCTGACCATGCCCGTGGACATCACCGCCAGGGCCAGCACCCCCGGCAGGAGGGTGTCCACCGGACGACGCCCCAGGGCGGCGCCCAGGCCCGGCAAGGCAGCCTCGCCGCCGGCGGACGGGCCGCGAACGGCCACGGCGCTGAAGAACACCAGGAGCAGCACCGGGAGGACCAGCGTGACCAGCACGCTCTCTCCCCGGCGCAGCGTCAGGCGCAGCTCCAGGGCCGTCTGGGCCCGGAGCATAGCCAGGGGAGCGGCCGAAGGCGAAGGGGCCATCCGACCGGCGTCCGTATCCGCGTCCGGGGCAGGCGTCACCTCCCGCCGAGCTCCCCATCCTCCCCCGTGAGGCGGAGGTAGACCTCCTCCAGCGTCCCGCCCCCAACGCGTAGCTCCGTGAGGAGAACGTCACGCGCGCTCAACCAGGCGGTTAGCCGGGCGAGGAGAGTAGGCGTCGGCGGGGCCGCCACAGCGTAGTGTCCCGGCTCGAGCTCTTGCACGGCCGGGGGGGGCGCCGTGAGATCGGCGAGGGCGCCGGCCAGGGCGCCCGTGTCCAGCCCGGACGGGGCGCGGAAGCGGAGCCCTGTGCCGCCCTGGCCGGCTTGCCCCAGGGCAGCCGGGGTGTCCAGGGCGACGAGCCGGCCGCGGTTGATGATGGCCACGCGCCCGGCCAGGTGCTCGGCCTCGTCCATCGAGTGCGTCGTGAGCAAGACGGTGACCCCCCGCCGCTGCAGCCCCCGGATGATCCCCCAGGTGACCCGCCGCGCCTGGGGATCCATGCCTGCGGTCGGCTCGTCGAGAAAGACCAGCTCCGGACGCCCGACGAGGGCCAGGGCGAGGGCCAGGCGCTGCTTCTGCCCCCCGGAGAGCCGGCGGTAGCGCACTCCGGCGGCCTTCTCCAGCCCCACCTGCTCCAGCAGGGCCCGCGGGTCTTCCGGGCGGGAGTAGAAAGCGGCGAACAGGCGCAGGGCCTCCAGGGGGCGGATCTGGGGGTAGATGCCCCCCTGCTGGAGCATCAGCCCCAGGCGTGGCTTCAGCGCCGCTCCCTGGTGGACGGGATCGAGGCCCAGGACTCGCACCCGCCCCCCGTCGGGCGCGCGGTACCCTTCCAGCATCTCCACCGTCGTCGTCTTGCCCGCCCCATTGGGCCCCAGGAGGGCGAAGACCTCGCCGCAACGTACCTGGAAGGACAGGTCCTGGACGACGGCGCGCCCGCCGTAGCGCTTGGTCACGCCCTCCACGGCGATGGCCGCGCCCATGCTCCATGGAGATGGTACCGTCTCTGTGTCAGCCGGTACATTCTCAGCCGATACATTCTGAACGGGGCATATGGAGCGGCTCTTCTTTTCTCTGGCAGCGGCGTCCGGAGCGATCGCCGTTGCCCTGGGGGCGTTCGGCGCCCACGCCCTGCGCGAGCGGCTGACCCCAGAGCTGCTGGCCACCTTTGAGACAGGGGTGCGCTACCACTTCTACCACGTCCTGGCCCTGCTGGCGGCTGCCCTGGCCGCCGGGCGCTGGCCGGGAGGGGCGACGACCGCCGCCGGGTGGCTCTTTCTCGCCGGGACGGTGATCTTCTCCGGCAGCCTCTACCTCTTGAGCCTGACCGGCATTCGCTGGCTGGGGGCCATTACCCCTCTTGGGGGCCTGGCCTTTATCGCCGGCTGGCTGGCCCTGTTGTGGGCCGCCTGGCGCGGTTAACGCCCGGGACTCACAACGCCAAGTCCGGCGCCGCATAGCTCCTGTAGCTCAGGCTACTCCAGGGCCTTTTCATCAGGGGTAGGGGGTGGTTCCGGGTCATCCCGAGCGCAGCGAGGGATCAGCGAGTCGTCCCACTGTCCGTGGACCGGCGTCCCGGGTGCCTCGCCGGGCTCGGCACGACCGCGCCGCGGGCCGTGCCCCAGGAGCGGCGCTGATGCAAAGGCCCTGAGGCTACTCCGGCACCACTGTGCGTCCCCCTGTCCCGTCCCTATAATGGCCTTAAGGGGGCGCCAACACATCATTGCCCATGCAGCGCCGATCGGCGTGTGGCGGTATTTCATCAGGGAACGGCGAGGGAGCCCAGCGGGACTGAGCCCGGCACAGGGGCGCTGAGCCCGGCACAGAAAGGTGGATGAGGGGATGAGCCAAGACAGGGTGGCGGTTTCGCACCTGACACGTCGTCGATTGCTGGGGACGGCCGTGGCCGGCGGGGTGGGGACGGCGTTCTCAGTTGCCTGCGGCACCGGGACGCAGCCGGGACCGGGGGCGCCGCAGGCGGGACAAGCGGGTGGGTCGAGGAGCCTGCCCCCGGCGCAGATCGGCTGGGACACCTTCCGAGGGGGCGACGGCTCCTGGCCGGAGCTGATGGTCAAGACCTTCCAGGAAAAGCATCCCCAGATCAAGGTAGAGTACCGGGCCATTGCCCTGGACAGGGGCAATCAGCAAAGCGCCTATCCCAAGATGCTGGCCATGGCCCAGGCGGGGACGCTGGGGGAGGTGCACGCCTGGGACCCGTCCCACTGGCAGCTGTACCAGGCGATAAAGCGGAGCATCATCAGGCCGGTGGACGAGTACATCGCCCGCGATAAGTTCGACCTGAACCAGTACTACAAGCCGTTTATCGAGTACCAGAAGTGGGAAGGGAAGACCTGGGGCCTCCCCAGCTGGGGCTGGACGGGGCAGGACGGCCTGCTCTACAACACCGAGCTGGCCCAGCAGGCGGGGGTCACCTTCCCGGAGCAGAACTCCCCCGACTGGACGATGAGCCGGCTGTACGAGATCGCCGTCAAGATGGGCCGGTTCGTGGAGCGCAACAACGGCTTCGGGATGTCTACCACATTGCCCGGCTCCGCCGGCGTGACCGTCCTCACCCGGGCCTTTAACGGCGACAATCTCAGCCCCGACGGCAAGAAGTCCACCCTCCTGGACACGGCGCCGAAGGAGGCCATGAAGTGGGCCTACGACCTGGCGCACAAAGAGAAGGTGCTGGCCGTTCCTGGGCGATACGAAGGCAGCCTCGATCAGATGTTCGTCAACGGTTTGCTGGGCATCCAGCACGCCGGGTCGCTCTCAGTGTTCACCATCAACCGGCTCAACAAGGACGGCCTGCTCAAGTTCAAGGCTCACCTCTTCCCCAAGCGCCGGGACGGCAAGCGCCCCTCGCAGCTCCGCGGGGGCACCTGGAACGTCAGCAACATCAGCAAGTATCCCGACCAGGGCTGGGAGTTCATCAAGCACATCACCAGCCGCGAGGGGACGCTCACCTTCAACACTATGAGCGGTAACCAGGCCAACGTGCGTCCGGACATCATGACCGACCCGTACTTTGGCGATCCCAACTTCAAGGTCTACTTGGAAAATTTCGAGAACGCCATGCTCCACGTCGTCCCGGCCAACCTCCGAGGCAGCGAGTTCGAGGCCGCCTTTGGGGAGAAGGGGACGCCATGGTACAAGGGCGAGGTGGGCTTCGAGGACGGCCTGAAGCAGTGGAACGACGAGCTGCAGCGCATCCTCGCCCGGCTCGTGCCGCGCGCCCGCCGCGCCTCCCCGACCGGGGACCCTCGCCGGGCGAGCACCGGGGGGCGAGCACTGCCGGGCGAGCACCGGGGGGTGGGGCCGGCGCAAGGATTCAAGACGGCGTGAAGGGGAGACCGGCAGGGCCCGGGTGTAGTGACGGCGCTGCCGGCCCCGGCGACGCCGTCCAGCGCCGTAAAGGGGAGCATCTCCGCCTGACGGCGACGCGTGACGTGGAGACGCGCACCGGCCCCGGCTGGGCGGACGTACGCCTCGTCCATGAAGCCCTGCCGGCGATCGACCTCGACGCCGTCGATCTTTCGGTCGAGCTCCTCGGATGGCGCCTGCGGGCCCCCCTGCTGATCGCCGGGATGACCGGGGGGCACGGCGCGGCCTGGGAAGTGAACGCCTGCCTCGCCCGGGCAGCCGAGCGCCACGGGCTGGCCATGGGCGTGGGGAGTCAGCGGGCGGCGGCGCGCCGGCCCGCGCTGGCCTCGACGTACGGCGTGGCCCGCGAGCACGCCCCGACGACGGTGTTGATCGGGAACGTCGGGGCGCCCCAGCTCATCGCCCAGGGCGACGTCCCGCCGCTGACGGGGGGGGAGATCCGAGAGCTGCTGGCCACGCTGCGCGCCGACGCCCTGGCCGTCCACCTCAACTTTCTCCAGGAGACGGTGCAGCCGGAGGGCGACCGCCGGGCGGAGGGGACGCTGGGGGCCATCCGCGCCCTGGCCGAGAGCGTGGACGTGCCATTGATCGCCAAGGAGACGGGCGCCGGGATGTCCCGCCGGACGGCCCGTTCGCTAGCCGAGGCGGGGGTCAAGGCCCTGGACGTCGGCGGTCTCGGGGGCACGTCGTTCGCCGCCGTGGAGGGGCTGCGGGCGGAGCTGCAGGGGCACCGGCTCGGCGCGCGCCTGGGGGAGACCTTCCGCGAGTGGGGCGTCCCGACGGCGGTCTCCATCGCCGCCGTCCGGCCCGCGGGCCTGCCCATCATCGCCACGGGGGGTATTCGCACCGGCCTGGACGCGGCCAAGGCCATCGCCCTCGGGGCATGCCTGGTCGGAGTTGCCCGCCCCCTCCTCCAGGCCAGCCTCGAGGGGGGCGACGCCGCCGTCGACGCCTGGATCGAGGAGTTCCTGGCCGAGCTGCGGGCGACCCTGTTCCTCACCGGGTCACGCGCCCTGGATGACCTGCGCGGATGCCCCCGCGTGATCCTCGGCGAGACGCGCGACTGGCTGACGCAGCTGGGCTGCCTCACCGACGCCCAACCGTCCCCGGCACCAGCGGCCGGAAAGGACTGACCGTACCATACGGCTCGTTCCCTGCCTGGACCCCGTACCTGGGCCCGACCCGGGATCACCGGCCCTTCAGGCGAGTGGATACCTGGGGTTACCCTACACCAGACCCGAGTGTGCCACCAGTCGGCACATCGAGAGGCAACCGGACCGGCGACTGGCGTCATCCCTTCGCGGTGCTCAGGGCAAGCGCTGACCCTCGAGCGGAGCGAAAGGGAAGGATCCGTCTCCCCAGCACCAGGCCCCTTCTCGCCACTGAGGGCCAGCGCCACGTGAGGGTAGTCCGTTGCCTAGCGGCGTGTATCGTCCGTAGCGTAGTCTGTTGACAAGCGGGATTTTTTCGTATATTCGCGCCCCTTGCCGGACGGCCGCGCCTGGTATACGACCGGCCGCGCGATCCAGGCGTACATGCACCTGGTGGCTAGTCAACCTGTCGCCGCCGCACGCAGCTGGGCGGCACATCCATTGTTGGGGAAGCGTAGGGGACCTTCTATAGAGATGAAGACACACCAGAGCGAACGAGAGCACGAAAAGAAGGAGTCGCGTATGGCACGAACGAAAGCCCGGGGCCTCATCGCCGGTTTGGCAGCGGCGCTCACCCTGCCCCTGGCTTCCCTCGCCCTGGTCGTCGGGCCGGCAGCCCCCCTGGCGGACGCCTCCAGCCACCGCGAGGCCCCCATGATCTCCAACGACCCGGCGGCGGACTCCACCGACTTGTACATGTTCACCAGCCCTGAGAACAACGGGACGGTGACGTTTGTGGCCAACTACTACCCCTTCGAGGACCCTTTCGCCGGCCCCAACTTCTACCGCTTCGGGGACAACGTCCTCTACGCCATCAACGTCGACAACAACGGCGACAACCGCGCGGACATCACCTACGAGTTCCGCTTCCGGACGACCGTCCGTAATCCCAATACCTTCCTCTACAACACCGGGCCGGTGACCTCCCTGGACGACCCCGACCTGAACGTCTATCAGACCTACACCGTCACTCGCATCGACGGCTCGGGGCGCCGGGACATCGCCACCGACCTCCCGGTGCCCCCGGTCAACATCGGGCCCAAGTCCACGCCGAACTACACCGAGGTAGCGGGGGCCGCCATCAGGCCAATCAGCTCCGGCGGACAGGTCTTCGCCGGCCAGCGGGCCGACCCCTTCTTCGTCGACGTGGCCGCCCTGTTCGACCTGCTGACCATCCGCAAGCTCCCGGGCAACGAAGGGGGCGGCATCAACGCCCTGAACAACAAGAACGTCCAGAGCATCGTCCTGCAGGTGCCCAACTCCCAGCTGACGGCCAACGGGCAGCCGGTGACCACCGGTGACCTGGGGAACAGCAACGCCGTCATCGGGGCCTGGCAGACGGCCAGCCGGCAGAAGACGCAGGTGCTCAACCCCGGCGCGGCCCCCACGGACAGCGGCGAGTGGGTGCAGGTGTCCCGCGTCGGCAACCCCCTGGTCAACGAGGTGGTCATCCCCCTGGCGGTCAAGGACGCCTTTAACGCCATCCGCCCTGATCAAGACATCGGCGCCGGCGCCCTACCGCTGGTGCAGGATCCCGAGCCCTCCCGGCTGCTCCGGCAGCTCTACAACGTCAACGTCCCACCCGCCCCGCGTGACGACCTGGTGGCCGTGTTCCTGACCGGCATCCCCGGCTCGGTGCTGGGCCTCCCGGGGGCGACGGCGCCGATGAACGTCCCCGCCGGTGCCTCAACCGGCGCCGAGATGATGCGCCTGAACCTGGCCACGCCCCCCACGGCCATCGGCGCCGGCAACCGGCTCGGCGCGCTGGGCGGGGACATCGCCGGCTTCCCCAATGGCCGCCGGCTGACGGACGACGTGGTGGACATTGAGCTGCGGGCCCTGGCCGGGGCGACCTACCCCTTGCTGCACAGCGACTTCACGCCCGACCCGCTGGCCAGCCAGCTGGGCGACGGCGTGGACGGGCCGGACGGGGCCCTCCTGCCGGCCTTCCCGTACGTCGGGACGCCGAACAGCGGGTTTGACGTCCCCGTGGCCGGTCAGGGTCCGCAGCTGTACATCCGCTGCGCCAGCAACCGGGTGTACCGGCTGAACGGCGACCTGTCGGTGGGCAACTACGTCCCTGATCCGGCGATTATCGGCACCTCGGCCATCCTGCAACCCAGTGGCACCGTCTCCGCGGAAGCCATCCAGTCCATCTGCGGCGACAAGTAAGTGAGACGAGATACGCACGTGATGAAGGAGCAGCGTATGGCACAATCCACGGTCGGCCGAGTGCTGGCCGGCCTGGCAGCGGCGGTGGTCCTGCCCCTGGCCTCGCTCTCGATGATGGTGGGCCAGCCCACGGTGGAGGTCAGCGCCTCCAGCCACCGCGAGGCCCCCATGATCTCCCAGGATCCGGCGGCGGACTCCACCGACTTGTACATGTTCACCAGTCCCGAGAACAACGGGACGGTGACGTTTGTGGCCAACTACTACCCCTTCGAGGACCCTTTCGCCGGCCCTAACTTCTACCGCTTCGATGAGAACGTCCTCTACGCCATCCGCGTCGACAACAACGGCGACAACCGGCAGGACATCACCTACGAGTTCCGCTTCCGGACAGACGTGCGGAATGGGAACACGCACCTGTACAACGTGGGGCCGGTGACCTCCCTGGACGACCCTGACCTGAACGTCCGCCAGTTCTACACCGTGACCCGCGTGGACGGCTCAGGGCGCCGGGACATCGCCGTCGACCTCCCGGTGCCCCCGGTCAACATCGGGCCCAAGTCCACCCCGAACTACGCCGAGGTGGCCTCGTCCGCCGTGCGGCAGCTCAGCAGCGGCGGGCAGGTCTTCGCCGGCCAGCGGGCCGATCCCTTCTTCGTGGACATCAGCTCGCTGTTCGACCTGCTGACCATCCGCAAGCTTCCGGGCAACATGGGTGGTGGGAACAACGTCCTGATGGGCAAGAACGTCCAGAGCATCGTCCTGCAGGTGCCGATCACGCAGCTGACGGCGGACGGCGGGGCGGTGACCGCCCTCAACAGCCCCAACGCCGTCATCGGGGCCTGGCAGACGGCCAGCCGGCCGAAGACGCGGGTGCTCAACCCCACCACGCCGGGGACGGAGAGCGAGACCGGCGAGTGGGTGCAGGTGTCCCGCCTGGGCAATCCCCTGGTCAACGAGGCGGTCATCCCCCTGGGGGTCAAGGACGCCTTTAACGCCATCAGCCCGGACATGGACGTGGCCGCCGGCGCCCTGCCCCTGGTGCAGGACCCCGAGCTCTCCCGGCTGCTCAACGCCCTGTACGGAATCAAGGTGCCGACGGCCCCGCGGGCCGACCTGGTAGCCATCTTCTTGACCGGTGTGCCCGGCTCGGTGCTGGGCCTCCCGGGGGCGACGGCGCCGATGAACGTCCCCGCCGGTGCCTCGACGGCCGCCGAGATGATGCGCCTCAATCTGGCCACTCCCCCCACCGCGATCGGCGGGGGCAACCGCCTGGGCGTCGTCGGCGGGGACATCGCCGGCTTCCCCAACGGCCGCCGGCTGACGGACGACGTGGTGGACATCGCCTTGCAGGCCCTGGCCGGGGCGACGTTCCCGCTGGTGGATAAAACGTTCACGCCCGACCCGCTGGCCGGCCAGCTCGGCGATGGCGTGGACGGGCCCGATCCGGAGGCCCCCCTCCTGGGGACGTTCCCCTACCTGGCCATCCCCCACCGTAGCTTCGACTACAACACCGCCGCTACCCCCGGCTTTATCCGCTGCGCCAGTGGCCGGGTCTTCCAGCTGAACGCGGACATGTCGCTCGGCGGGTACGTCACCTTCCCGTCCGGGATCGGCAACAACGCCATTCTGCAGGCCAGCCCGAGCGTGTCCGCCGAGGCCATCAAGCTGATCTGCCGGGACAACTAGCCGATCGCCCCAAAGTGGGCTCGCAGGGGCGCCGTTCCACTCTATGAGCGGAGCGGTGCCTCTGCGTTGCCCTGCTTCTCTACGTCCTTCCCTGATCAACCACGTCGGGGACGGCGGCGACGTCAGGGACGCTGGGGACGGTGGTGAAACGAAGATGCTCACGACGCGACGCAGGAGTATGGGTGTGGGACGATTGACGGCTGTCGCCCTGGCCACGTCGGCCTGTCTCTTGGTGCTGGCCGGGACGCAGCGCCTGCCCTGGCTCGCGCAGCAGATCCAGCAGGCGGGGGGCCTGCGCCTGGGGAACGTCGGCACAGCGCCGGCACAGCCCTTCGCCGCCGTGAAGTCCCCGAGCTGGTCGACCATCGACGCCACGGTGGAGCGACTGCAGGCCTGGCTGAAGGACAATCCCCAGGACCCGCGGGCGGCCACGGTGTACGCCCAGCTTGGCGGCCTGTACTTACAGAAGGCCCGCGAGACGGGTGACCCTTCGTACTACACCAAGACAGAGGGGGCGCTCACTAAGGCCCTGGAGCTGGCGCCGGACAACGTCCCTGCCCTGGTGGGGATGGGGACGCTGCAGCTGGCCCGCCACGACTTCGCCGAGGCGCTGGCCACCGGCCAGCGGGCTCTGCAGCTGGCGCCAAACTCCTACGCCGTCTTCGGCGTGATTGGCGACGCCAACGTCGAGCTCGGACGCTACCCCGAAGCGATAGAGGCCTTTCAGCAGATGGTCGACCGGCGCCCGGACCTGAGCTCGCTGTCCCGCGTTTCTTACGCCCGCGAGCTGCACGGCGACCTCCCCGGGGCCATCGTGGCCATGAAGCAGGCGGCCGATGCCGGTCCGCCACGCACGGAGAGCACGGCCTGGACACGCGTGCAGCTGGGCAATCTCTACTTCATCAGCGGCGATCTAGAGCAGGCCGAGCTGCAGTACCAGCAAGCCCTGCTCATGCTCCCGAACTACGTGCATGCCCTGGGGGGCCAGGGAAAAGTTGCCGCCGCCCGCGGCGACCTGCGCGGGGCGATAGCTCTCTACAGCAGGGCCCTGGAAGTCGTCCCGCTGCCGGAGTACGCCATGGCCCTGGGCGACCTCTATCGGGCCACGGGTGACGCCCGGCGGGCGACGCAGCAGGACGATCTCGTCCGGGTAATCGCCCAGCTGCAGCAGGGCAATGGCATGGACGTAGATCTGGAGATGGCCCTCTTCGAAGCTGATCGGGCCAAGGACGCTGCGGCCCTGGCCGTGGCCCTGGAGCGAGCGCGCGCCACCTACGCCCGCCGGCCCAGCATCCACGCCGCCGACGTGCTGGCCTGGACGCTCTACCGCGCCGGACAGCCCCTGGAGGCCCTGCCGTACGCCCGGGAGGCCCTGCGCCTGGGGAGCAAGGACCCGCACCTGCTGTACCGCGCCGGGGCCGTCGCGGCCGCCGCTGGCGAGCCGGCCGAGGCCCGCGCCGCCCTGGAAGAGGCCTTGCGGCACAACCCGGCCTTTTCGGTGCGCTACGCCCCGGAGGCCAAGCGCCTCCTCCAGGGTCTGAAAGGGGCATGAAGCCCGTGGGCATCGGCAGGTGCATCGTCCTCATCCTGGCGCTGGCTCTCCTCCCCATCGTCGCGCCGGCGGCGACGGCGGCCGCGCACCCGCTGGGCAACTTCACCATCAACCGTTACAGCCGCCTGGAGCTCTCGCCCGATCTCTGGCGCGTGCGCTACGTCATCGACCTGGCAGAGATCCCCACCTTCCAGGCCCTGCCCTCCCTGGACGCCAATGGCGACGGCAGGGTGAGCGACGCGGAACGGGACGCCTACGGGGCCAGGACGCTGGCGCAGGCAATGGGGCAGTTGTCCCTGACGCTCGACGGCGTGGGCGTGCCCCTGCGCGTCAGCACCCACAGCGTGGAGCTGGTACCGGGACAGGCGGGACTGCAGACGATGCTTATCAGCGCCTGGCTGGACGCCCCGGGCGCCCCCGCTCTTGCCGCCCGCGCCGGCGGCGCCGGCGTGCGCGTCGAGTACCGCGACGGCAACGATCCTGATCGGGTGGGCTGGCGGGAGATGCTGGTACAGGCCACCGGCGGCTGGCGGGCTGAATCACAAGGGGGTGTGGGCGCCGCCGGGGGGGCTGTCCCGACGACGGATGTCAGCGGCGAGCTGCGTACCTACCCTGACGACTTGCTGATGAGTCCCCTGAACGTGCGTCAGCTGCGCTTCGTGGCCGCGCCGGCGGTAGGGAGTGGTAGGGCAGGGGAGACACAAGCTGCCCCGGCCGGCCAGGCGCGGGGCGCCGGGCAGCTCGCCGAGGGGGCCTCGCTCTCCCGCTCGACGGGCGGGCTGGCCGAGCTCTTGACCACCGTCAGCCTGACCCCGGGGGTGATCGCCCTGGCCCTGCTCACGGCGATGGTCCTGGGGGGGATGCACGCCTTGTCCCCCGGACACGGCAAGACCATCGTCGGGGCCTACCTGGTCGGCTCGCGGGGCACGGCAAAGCAGGCCCTGTTTCTCGGTCTGACGGTGACGGTAGTGCACACGGCGGGGGTCTTCGCCCTCGGGCTGGCCACGCTGCTGGCCGCGCAGTACGTCGTGCCGGAGCGCGTCTACCCCTGGATGAGCCTGGTCTCCGGTCTGCTGGTGCTGGCCATGGGGGTAGCTTTGGTGCGGGCCCGCTGGCCCCTGGCCACCGGCTTCACGTCTTGGCGTCCAGGGTCGCGATCACCAGCCATGGCCTTGCAGGGGCACGACCACGGGCCGGGCGACCATACGCACGTTCCCGCCCATGAGGCACACGGCGGCGGGAGGCACGATCACGGGTTCGGCAGCCACGACCACACCATGCCGGGGCCGGCCGGGGCGCCGGTGACGTGGCGGAGCCTTCTGGCCCTGGGTATCTCCGGCGGGCTCCTGCCCTGCCCTTCGGCCCTGGTGGTGATGCTGGGGGCCATCGCCCTGCAGCGCGTCGCCTTCGGGCTGCTCTTGATCATCGCCTTTAGCGTCGGGCTGGCGGCAACGCTCACGGCCATCGGGCTGGCCATGGTCTACTCCGGACGCTTGGCCGGACGCCTGGCCCTGGTGGAACGCCTCGGCGGCTGGTCTTCCCCGGCGGCCACGGCCGCCCGAGCCTTGCCGGTCGCCAGCGCCGGGGTCGTGGCCCTGGCCGGCGTGGCGTTGACCGTGCAGGCGGCGCGACAGCTGGAGTGGCTCTCGGCCGACGCCGTCACCGCGCCGGCGTCGGCCACCCCGGCCCTGGCCCTCTGGGGAGGGGCCGCCGGCCTGCTGGCCCTGGGCGCTGCCGGGGGGACGTGGCTGGCATCGCGCCGCTCAGGGCAGCAGCCGGCGTTCGTCCCCGCTCTGGCCGCCGGACAGGCCCACAGCCTGGAGCACGGGCAGATCCACGCCGGCCACCACCAGGATCACGTCCACACCGACCACGGGCACAACGACCAGGCCCACGCTCACGACCATGCCGGTGAGCACGTCCAGGGTCGGCCACCGGGGCACAGGCGCCACGCCCACGACCGCGAAGACCACGCTCACGCCGGGCACGAGCACGAGCACGAGCACGAGCACGAGCACGAGCACGAGCAGGATGCCAGCCACGCCCGCATCCACGATCACGAAGGGCCGCCCATCTCCGAGCGAGCCGTTCAGCGGGGGCCGTCAGGGAAGGCGCCCGTGAGCGCCTTGCCTGACGGCGCCGGGCTCAGCTGACGGCGCCGGCCGAGACCGGCCGAGGTACCCAGGGCGGCGCGAACGTGAACGGGCCAGCCCAGGGGGCCGCTGGTGAGGGTCAGCCGCCCCAGGTGGGGCAACCCCTGGGACAACGGCTGCCTGATGGTGCCATCCAGGAGACTCTCCCGGAGGGAGAGCCTCCGACTTTGCCACCGCACGGGCACGGCAGGGTACGCTTAGTCTGGATTTCGCACGTCCCAGAGCGCGTGGCACGGAAAGGGCGCTCCGCCCTATCGGGGGGGCGGAAACCAGGCGTAGGGACACGCAGGAGGACGAGGCTTACTTGCCCCAACCACGCTCAGGTGACATCGAGTATCAGGCCATGGGCCAGGGGCTCAGCGCCGACTGTCAGAAGTGTCGCGTTCCGGTTTCAGACGGGGGCACGCTGATCCAGTGGCTGCGCCTGGCCGGGCTCCAAGTCACCCCGGCGCGGGCGGCCGTCGTCCGGGCCGTGGCTTCCCAGGCCCGCCCGTTCACCGCCGGGCAGCTCTGCACCGCCGTGGCCATGGAGGCCCCGTCCGTCGGGCGAGCCACGGTCTTCCGCACGCTCGAGCTGCTTGAAGCCCAGGGCCTGCTCGACCGTCTCTACTCCCTCGGCAGTCACGTGAGCTACGTCGTCCGCGACCCGGCGCGACCACCACGCCTGCACCAGTACCTGGTCTGCGCCGCCTGCAATGGGGTGACGGAGATCGCCGACGATCGCCTGGAGGGGGCGCTCCTGGCCGTGGCCGGGCGGCACGCCTTTAGAGCCGAGGGGATGCTGGTGGAGATCCTCGGACGCTGTCCCGCCTGCTAAGGCGTCGGCGCTCAGCGCCAGATGCGGCCTCGCCGGGCGCGGCCTCCAAGCGGGTCCAGGGTGCTTCCTCGAGCCGCACGCAGCGGGGGCATCTACGAAGGACTTCTCCATAGATCAATTGTGGCCCCGCTTGCCACGAGCGTGACCGTTCCTGGTACTGGAGAGACTTGTCCTTCGCTCGTCCCCGGCTCACCTGCCCAGGACGAGCGTCTCACCGATACCCAGGACACGGGGGGCGCTGCGCACCCCCTGGGCCACCAGGGCATCCAGGAAGAGCTGAGGCTCCACGGTGTTGTGGGGCATGACGCCATAGTGCATGGGGATGACGTTGGTGGCGCCAAGCTCCCCGGCCAGGCCGGCGGCCTCCTCGTGAGTCATGTTCCCCCCACGCCCGTTGATACAAACGCAGAGGAGGTCGACGCCACGGGTGGTCTCCGAGACCAACTGAGGATCGTGGAGGGTGTCGCCGGTGACGTAGACGCGGAAGGGGGTCGCCGACGGCGAGGCCGACCCTGAGGTGACGCCGACGTGGAAGACGAAGCCCACGGCGTCGCCGGAGTGGCTGGCGAAGACGACGTCGGCCAGGACATCCGTCGTCTGAGTCCCCGTCCCCCGTACAGGGATGGCCCGGTCGCCCACCTTAAGGGTCTCTATGCGACCGGGGGCGATGCCGAGGTGGCGCATCTTCTGCGCCCCTTCGGCGGCGGCGTAGAAGCGCGCCCCGGGCGACGCCCGGGCGATCTGGGGCAAGGACTCAGGATCGGTATGATCGCTGTGGGCGTGGGTGCATAGCACGGCGTCGGCGATCAAGGTCTCGGCCGCCACCGGGGTGGGGGCCAGGCGCTGGAAACCGGCCCGGCCGCTAAAGCTGGACAGGTACGGGTCAACACACCACACGACGCCATCGGGACTACGGAAGGCGAAGCCCCCCTGGCCCAGCCAGCGCAGCGCCACCTGACCCGGTTGTGGCTCGTGTGGCACCAGCGCCTCAGGGAGTTGCAGCATCTCCAATCCCCTCTCCCCCCCTCTCTCAGGAGAGGGGCTTCTTCCTTAGCCTGGATTCCGCGCCCCAGATGGGCCGGAGTGCCCTTTGGGCGCCACGCGATCTGGGACGTGCGAAATCCAGACTTAGCGGCGCTACACCCTGCGAGCGAGGAACCTGGCCCCGGTCTCGGACTTGGCCCATTCCTGTAGCGACTTGACGTCCCACAGCAGGCGCCCGTCCGGGTCGCGCTCAGCCTTGGGCAGCGTGCCATCGCCCTCCCACCAGCGGATGTTCGCCTCCGTTGCGCTCAGCGCCTGCATCAGGTCTGACAGCGTCACGGGTGGCAGGGACGTAGTTGATCCGTTCGACTGCGCCATGGTCTCTCCTTCTGACTTCGGTTACCCCACCTCGGCCTGCTGGAGGAGGCGGTTGATCTGGGGCACCAGGCCGGCCACGGCATCCTTTGGCCCTCTTCAAGTAGGAATCCTAACCACCGCCAGGAGCGACGGGCAAGACCGGGGCCGGTGACGCCCGGTTGCCTGCGTCACGCCTCGACCTATGCCCCCGCTGTAGCGGGTGGGGCCGGCGCGGTACCATGCGGGGGCATCCGGGACGGGGGAAGAAGGGGCGCTATGGAATATCGGCGGTTCGGACGCACGGGCCTACGCGTGTCGGTGATGGGACTGGGGAGCGGTGGCCCCAGCCAGCTCGGTCAGGGGAGCGGCGTGGCCGAGGCGGACGCCGCCCGCGTCGTGCGCCGGGCGCTCGACCTGGGGATCAACCTCATCGACACGGCGGCAGACTACCGAGAGAGCGAGGCCATCCTCGGCCGCGCCCTGCAGGGCGTCCCGCGCGAAAGCTACGTCCTGTGCACCAAGTTCAACCCGGTGCGCAACCGGAACAACCAGCGCTCCGGCGAGGAAGGCCTGAAGACCGAGGCGGAGATGGCCGAGTCCGTGGAGCGCAGCCTGAGCCGGTTGCAGACCGACCACGTTGATCTCTTGCAGCTCCACGGCGTGCCGCCGAATTGGTACGACGCGGTGCGCGACCGCTTCGTGCCGCAGGCGCAGCGCCTCCAGAGCCAGGGCAAGTTCCGCTTCCTGGGCCTGACCGAGACCTTCGCCAATGACGACCACCACGAGACCCTCACCCGCGGTCTGGCGGACGACCTCTACGACGCCATGATGGTGGGCTACAACCTCCTGACGCCCATGCCCGAGGAGCACGTCCTCCCCGAAGCGCAGCGGCGGGACGTCGGTATCCTGGTCATGTGCGCCGTGCGCCGGGCCATCGCCCGTCCCGAGCAGCTCGAAACGCTGATCGCCAGTCTGAAGGCCGGGGGTGAGCTACCTCTGGATGCCCTGCCGGAGCAGGGACCGCTGGACTGGCTCGTCCACGACGCCATCCCCTCCGTGCCGGCCGCGGCCTATGCCTTCGCCGCCGGGCACCCGGGGGTGTCGTGCGTCCTGACCGGGACGGCCAACGTCCGGCACCTGGAAGACAACGTCGCCTCCATCCTGGGCCCCCCCCTCCCGGAGGCCGACCGCGAGCGCCTCGTGGAGCTGTTCGGCCCCATTCGGCGCAACCTGGGCAACTGAAGGCTCCCCCGCTCGGCTCAGGGCCAGCGCTGAGCCGAGCAAAGGATCCGTCGCTCCCGGAGCAGGAAGCGCCACCATCGTGGCAAACCAGCCACTAGACATGATGGGCTACAACTGGGGGTCGACGGCCGCCGCGACAGAGGCTTCGACGGACGCCTCGGCGACGTCGGCCGCCCGAGAGGCCGGGGTCTGCCCGGCGACCAGGTCGACCAGGCCATACTCCCGCGCTTCGGGGGCGCTCATCCAGTAGTCGCGGTTGAGGTCGCGGGTGATGCGCTCGAGGGATTGCCCGGTGTCGGCGGCGAGGAGCTCTTTGACACGGGCGTTGAGGCGGAGGAGCTCGCGGGCCTGGACGTCTACGTCCGCCCCCGTGCCCTGGATACCCCCGGACGCCTGGTGAATCATGACCCGGGAGCTGGGGAGGGCCGCCCGCTTCCCCTTGGCCCCGCCGGCGAGGATCACGGCCGCCATGCTGGCGGCCATCCCGACGCAGGTCGTCGCCACCTGGGGCCGGATGAGCTGCATCGTATCGTAGATGGCTAACCCGGCGTCGACCGCCCCGCCCGGACTGTTGATCAGGAGCTGGATGTCGCGCCCCGGATCTTCCTGCTCCAAGTGCAAGAGCTGGGCGACGACGAGGTTGGCGACGGCGCCGTCCACCATGGCCCCGAGGAAGACCACCCGGTTCTGGAGCAACGACGAGTAGACGTCCAGGACGCGCCCCCCCCGCCCCACCGGCTCCACTACCACCGGCACCCCCGCGGCAACAGAGACCACCGCCCGGTGTTCCAGACGCCTCATCGTTCCCCTCCTGTTCATCGTCTTGCTCACGTTCTCGCCGCCTTGATCACGTCCGTCTTGCCCAGACTCTTACACGAGAGTAACATGGGTGACATGTAGGCTACCACCTCCATGGAAGCGTGGCAAGGGAACCGACGGGCGCCGGCGGCGTAGACTTATCCTGTCGCCTATGCCTGATCTCTCGACGGCGTTCGGCCTGATTGCGGTGGTGCTGACCGTCTCCGGCCTGGCCTCGCCGCTGGTGGAGCGTGCCCCCCTTTCCTTCCCCATGATCTTCCTGGGGCTGGGGGTGCTGCTGGGCCCCCGCGGGGCCGGCGTGATCGACGTGGACGCCCACGACCGGACACTGGAGTCCATCGCCGTCTTCAACCTGGCCCTGGTGATGTTCCTGGATGCGGTCAAGCTCCGCTTCGACGAAGGGGCCCGGGCGTGGGTCATCCCTACCCTGGTCCTGGGACCGGGGACGCTGCTGACGATAGCGCTCATTGCCGGGGCGGCCACCCTCCTGCTGGGGACGGCGCTGGTGCCGTCACTCCTCCTGGGGGCGATCCTGGCCTCGACCGATCCCGTGGTCTTGCGGGACGTGGTGCGTGACCGGCGTATCCCCCGCCCCATCCGGGACGTCCTGAGCATCGAGGCCGGGACGAACGACGTCGTCATTCTGCCCATCGTCCTGGTGCTGATCGCCGTCGCCCAGGGCCAGGACCGGGGGGCCGGTGACTGGGCCGGCTTCCTTGTCCGCCTCTTCCTGGTGGGGCCGGCGGTGGGGTTCGCCATCGGCGGTCTGGGCTCGTGGCTGATTGGCGCCGTCGACGCCCGACTGACCATCCGCCGGGAGTACCAGGCCCTGTTCGGCGTCGGACTGGTGCTAGCTTCCTACGCCGCGGGGCAGGCGGTGGGTGGCGATGGCTTTCTGTCGGCGTTCGCCGCCGGGGTGGCGGTTGTCGTCCTGAATCGCGAGCTATGCGGCTGCTTTTTCGAGTACGGAGAGGTCACGTCTGAGGTGGCCATGCTCCTGGCCTTCGTCCTGTTCGGCGCCGTCCTGTCCACGCTGGTGGACACCATCGCCTTGGGACCGGCCTTGCTGTTCGCCGCCCTGGCCATCGGCTTAGCGCGACCGCTGGCCATCAGCCTGGTGCTGGCGCGGGTCTCTCTCAGCCCCCAGGCGCGGGCGTTCGTGGCTTGGTTCGGGCCCCGGGGCTTGAGCTCCCTGCTCCTGGCGCTCCTGGTGATCCTGGGGGACGTGCCGGACGCCGAGCGCCTCCTGGCCATCGTCGGGGTAGTGGTGATCGCCTCGGTGGTGGCGCACGGCGCCTCGGCCACGCCGGTGGCGGCCTGGTACGGCCGCAGCGTGGCGCGGGCGACCCTGCCGGAGGAGCGCGCGGGCACGGCCTCCGGTCTCTTTGGGGGCCGGGCCGGGGCGAGCGATGGGGTGCCGCGGGTGACGCCACAGGAACTGGCCGGCCTGCTGGACACCCCCCATCCGCCCCTCGTCCTCGACGTCCGTACCCGCTCGCAGTACGAGAGCGACCCCACCCAGATACAGATACCCGGCAGCGTCCGCATCCTTCCCGACGACATCGCCCAGTGGGGGACGGCGCAGCCTTTCCCTAGATCGGCGGTGGCATACTGCACCTGACCGAGCGAGGCAACGAGCGCCCGTGCGGCGCGTCAGCTGCGCTCCCTAGGGTTTGACGCGGCTGCCCTCCAAGGGGGCTTCGCTGCCTGGCGTGCCGCCCTTCCGGTGGAGCCGGTATCGTCCCAAGCCTCAGGTCGAGTGTCTGAGGTGACCAGCCCTTCCCTCACCCCTTGACCTGCCCGGCTGCCGAGCGCGACGCCTACCCCACCGCAGACCCCACACCTGCGACACGCCATCTAGAGACCCCAGACCGGTGACCCGTGACCTGAGACAAAGGGTGAGACAAAGGGGAGGAACGTATGACGGGGGGCCAACACGCCGGGACGGATGCGGCCACACGGGCGCACTTTACCGCCCGCGCTACCCAGTACTCCGGCGGGAGCGAGGCGTCCCTCCAGGCCATGCTGGAGCTGGCGTCGCCCCGGCCTGGGGAACGGGCGCTGGACGTGGCCACCGGCACAGGTCTGGTGCTCTTTGCCCTGGCCGGGCGGGTGGGCCCGGGGGGCCTGGCGGTGGGGGTTGACTTTACCCCGGCCATGCTGGCCGAAGCCGCCCGGCGCCCCAGCGCGCCCGGCGGGGCGGGCCCGGGCGGGGCGGGCCCGGGCCCGCAGCCTGGCGCCGCCCTGATCGCCGCCCACGCCACGCAGCTCCCGTTCCGGCCGGGGAGCTTCGACGTGGTGACCTGCCGCTTCGCCGTGCACCACTTCTCCGATCCCGGCGCCGGCCTGGGGGCCATGGTCGAGGCGCTGCGCCCGGGGGGCCGGCTGGTGATCGCCGACTTCATCTGCCCGGAGGATCCCGCAGCCGCCGAGCTCCAGGACCGCCTGGAGCGCCTTCGCGGCCACGTCTACGTCCAGATCTTTACCCAGTCCCGCCTGCAGGAGATGCTGGCGGCTGCCGGCTGCCCGGTGAGGGCGGTGCGCCCCAGCGCGCGGGAGATGCGTCCGCAGGAGTGGCTGGCCAGCCCCAACGTGTCCCCGGAATCACGCGTCGCCCTGGCCGAGCTGATCAATGGCCTGACCGAGCACGGGGGGACCGGCTCCCGGCAGGCCGGCCTGGAGGTGCGCCGGGTGGACGGCGAGGTGCGCCTGGTGCGGACAGACGCGGTGCTCCTGGGGATCAAGTCCGGCTGATACCGACCGACGCCTGTCGCTCCTTGTCAACACCGGCTGATGCCGGCTGGCACCGGCAGGGGGTTGACCGGCGTCCCGGCCGGGCTCCCGGGGACACGGCGGCGCCCCCGGGCATCAGTTCCGCCGCAGCTGTTGCTCCAGGCGATCCAGCACGGTATCGAGGTGGGCCAGGGTGTGCGCGCTGCGCCGCTTACCGCGCTCTACCTCGGCCACCAGCCCGCGGGAGCAGTGCGCGGCGTGGGCCACGGCGGCCTGAGAGATGCCGAGCGCCTCGCGTCGGGCGCGGAGCGTCTCGCCGCTGACGGCCCCGTTGCTCGCCCCCGCTGGAGCGGCCCCGGCGCCGACGTGTGGCAACCAAGTAGATAGCTTCCACGCCGGCGACGACCGAGATAGGCGCCCGGGCAGTTCCCCTCCGGCCAGGCCCTGCCCCGGCAGGCTGCCAGGGACCCCGCCCGACGCCGGGGGCGTGCCGTTCGGGAGCTGCCCTTCCAGCCCCTCCAAGCGAGCGAGCGCCGCCTCCATGGCGTCTTGAATGGCCAGGAACACGTGGCGCAAGGCCACCACCTCTTGCCGTACGGTCGCCAGGGCGGCTTCCCCGGCCGCACCTCTCCCGTCCGGCCGGCCGGCCGCGTCCTCCCCGTCTCGGACCTCCCCGTTCCCGCCGGCCATGTCGCCCGAGCCGGCCATGTCGCCCGAGCCGGCCATGTCGCCCGCCGGCCGGGGGCCATTCCTGCCGGCGTCTCCTGGGTGGGACGCGCTCATCTCCCTGACCCTACTCCCCCCACCGCTCACCTCACCCCACCTGTACGTCAGGGCCGCGACACCAAGGCCGGGACGTAGCACCTCCTGACCCTCACGGCCCCGCCGGGCGCCCGGCGGGGCCATTATGGGGGAAGGGGAGCAGGGGTGCCTAGAGTTTCGGGAGCCAAATAGCCGGGCCCCCGGCACTTCCTGGGGGCCCGGGGCGGACGTCAACACCTGGACGGGACGGCCCCGCCGGGGCTCCCTCAGTAGCAGGAGGTACGAGGCCGCAGCGTGGCGCCCGTTCCCGCCGCTACCGTGGAGGGTGTAGGCCCTGTCAGTAGGACCGGCCCAGCCGGCGACGCTCCGAGCTGGAGAGCGCCGGCCGGGCGACGACGCGGGCGAAGGTGATCAGAATAGCCGCCCCAACCACGGAGGCGACGAGGTGCAGGGGGTTGAACAGTCCGCCGACGGAGAGTCCCAGGAGCCCGGAGAAGATGGCCCCCCCGAGCCACGAGCCGACGATCCCCGTCAGGATCGTCCAGCCGGTACCCAGGCGCGCCCCGGTGAGCCTTGACGCCGCCCAACCCGTAATCAGGCCCACGATGGCCCAGGGGATGAGCGAGAACAGGAACCCGGTGATGGTCAGGGCCATCCACAGGGTGACTACCAAGGCAATGACGCCGAGCGTAAGTGGGAGCACCATGCCGCCACCACCTTCCCCTATCCAACCACGCTGCCGGGCCACCCGTAGCGCCCGCTGCCGCACGCTCCCGCGCGAGTTGTACGTGTTCATTTTAAGCGCTCCATTGCCAACGTTTACAAGGCGTGCAGGGATCCTAGGAGTTGTTGGCTCGCCCGTCAACACCTCAGCAACGACGCCGGGGCGCCGCGCCGGCCCCTACTACCAGGTATACACCGCGATCTGGTGGTATCTTACGGCCCCGGCCGGGCAGACCGGGTCATCCTTCGTCGACTACGGCGTCGACTATCGCCGGCAGGGGCTCACCCATTGCGCCGGGCATGGGGAGCGCCATCGGGGGTGTTGGGGCAAGGGGAGCGTCCCCGCCGGCAAGCAAGGCCCGCAGGCCCGGCTCGTCCAGCACCCGGACGCCGTGCCTGGCCGCCCCTTTGAGCTTGGCGGTCCCGGGCTTGAGCCCGGCGACGACGTAGCTCGTGGCCCCGGAGACGGTGTCCGTCACCTTACCGCCGGCCAGCTCGATCCTGGCCACGAGCGCCTCGCGTGGCTCGCTCAGCGTCCCGGTGACGACCAGCACCGCGCCGGCCAGGGGTCCCTGGGGGGCCGTCCGGGTAGGGGGCGTCGCCGGGATGGGGCGCATCCCCCCGGCGGCGAAGCGGTCCAGCAGCCCCAGGGTGGTGGGGTTACTCAGGGCGTCGGCCAGGGAATCGGCCACCGCCGGCCCCAGCCCCTTGGTGTCCAGAATGTCCCTATGGAGGCGAGTGACGGTACCGGCGGCGTCCTGGCGCAGGCCCTGGCGCAGGGCGTCGAGCGATCCGACGAGCGGGGCGATAGCCAGGGCCGTCTCCAGGCCGACGTGGCGGATGCCCAGCCCGAACAGAAAGCGGGCCAGCGGCGTGCGCCGGCGGCTGGCGTCGATCGCGCCCAGGAGCTTGTCCGCCAGGACCTCGCCCATGCCCGAGCCTTCCAGGGAGAGGAGCTGCTCACGCGTCAGGTGGTAGAGATCAGCCGCGCTGGCGATCAAGCCGGTGGCCAGGAAGCGGTCGACCCAATTCGCCCCTAGCCCACCGATGTCCACGGCGCCACGCCCGACGTAGTGACGCACGCGCCCCGCCACCTGTGCCGGGCAGACGGCGTTGGCGCAGCGCGTGACCGCCTCGGCCTCGTCCCGGGCCACCGGACCGCCGCAGGCGGGGCAGGCGGTGGGGAACGACCAGGGGAGCTCCGTCCCATCGCGCCGCGTCCCGCCGCCTGTTTCCTCATCTGCCTCTCCGCTTCCCGCGGCGCCACGTCGATCGCCAGGTCGATCGACGCCCAGGACGGCGGGGATGACCCCACCGGCGCGCTCCAGGCGCACCCAATCGCCCAGGTGCAGGTCGAGGGCCCGGATCTGGTCGGCGTTGTGCAGGGTGGCGCTGGTGACGGTGACGCCACCGATGCGGACGGGCTCGAGCACGGCCACCGGGGTCAACGCCCCGGTGCGACCCACCTGCACGTCGATCCCCCGCAGGCGCGTCACGGCCACGTCGCCGGCCGCCAGCTTATAGGCCACGGCGCCCTTGGGATCTTTGCCGACGACGCCGAGGCGCTCGTGGAGGACGAGGTCGTTGACCTTCACCACCAGGCCGTCCGTTTCTTCGTCCCAGGTAGGACGCAGGGGCTGGAGGGCCTCGATGGCGGCCATGACGGCCGCAAAGTCGGCGCATTCCCTATTGGCGGGATTGGTACGAAATCCCCAGGCACGTAGAGCGGCGACCACAGACGCCTGCGTCGGGAAGGGTCCTTCCGCTGCCGGCACGGGGACGAGACCTTCCTCCCCGCTCTCGGACGCGCCACTCCCCGCAGGGGGCGGCGCCAGGACGTTCACGGAGTAGGCGGTGAAGCGGAGGGGCCGGGAGGCGGTGATCCGGGGGTCGAGCTGCCGCACGCTTCCGGCGGCGGCATTGCGCGGATTCTGGTACAGGGGCTCCCCGACTCGCTCCCGCTGGGCGTTCATGGTCCCAAAGGCGGCCCGCGGGAGAGTCACCTCGCCGCGGACGTAGAGGTAGGCAGGTATGGCCGGGTCGGCCGGGTCGGCGTCTCGCCCTCCCGCCCCCTCCAGGGAGCGGGGGACGCTGCGGATCGTGCCCACCTGGGCGGTCACCTCCTCGCCGGTGACCCCGTCACCTCGCGTCGCCGCCCGCACCAGACGGCCATCGACGTAGAGGAGGGCGATGGTCAAGCCGTCCAGCTTTGGCTCCACGTAGTAGCGCGGGACGAGAGGCGTGGGGTCGGCTGCCGTGATCCGCCGGTCAAACGCCGCCAGCGCCTCCATCCCAAAAGCGTTGGCCAGGCTGAAGAGGGGTGCCGGGTGACGGGCCTTGCGGAAGGCCGGCAGGGGCGCCCCGCCAACCCGCTGCGAGGGGCTTTCCGGGACGATCCACTCCGGGTGCTCCGCCTCCAGGTCGATCAGCCGGTGGTAGAGGCGATCGTACTCCGCATCCGGTACCAGGGGGGCATCAAGGACGTAGTAGGCGCGGGCGTAGCGGTTCAGCTGGTCCACCAGGGCCAGGTATTCCGCGCCGGCGTTCGTTGTGACCGGCAGGGCCTCATCAGGAGGCAGGGCCTCATCAGGAGGCAGGGCCTCATCAGGAGGCAGGGCCTCATCAGGAG
>JAUJOR010000003.1:308916-328450 GCA_030447525.1 Chloroflexota bacterium
GCAGGGCCTCATCGGGAGGCAGGGCCTCATCGGGGGGCGAGCCGTCCCCAGGCGTGCGAACGGCCGGCCGCGCGTCGGTCGTGGTCATCAATGATCTCCCCAGCACCGTATGACGCGCGACCCTGGGGGGAGTCTCAGGTCTGGGGGGAGTCTCAGGTCTGCGGGGAGTCTCAGGTCTGACATCTCCAGCCGTTGCGCCATTTGCCGGGCGATTGCCCCGGCGCGGGGCGGTACACCCGGCGCTAGAACGGTGCCGGAGCTGCCTCGCTGCAGCTCCAGTCTTTGACTGGCGCCCGTCGACCTGGCCCCGTGAAGGCGTTGGTCCCGTCAGTTAGGGCGGTGGCTGCTGGGAGCGTCAGCGTTAAAGATCCAGCCGTTGTAGGGCAAGGGCTCGGCCACCAGGTCCTGGGGCGCCCCGGCGCCGTTGGTGATGCCGACCAAGCGGGCGCGGACGATGCGCCTGTGGGAGTAGTCTCGCTTGATCCGGTCCCACTCTCCCTCACAGGTGATCATGGTCAGGTGGGAAAAGGCGGAGAAGCCGACGAACTCGTCCACGTCCGGCGTGGTAGACACGGGGAGGTGACACTCCACGTCGTCGCAGCCCAGCACCTCATAGATGAAGCGCGTCCCGTTCTCGCCGACCATGACCACCTGGTCGCCGTTGATCAGCTCCTTGATCCGGGCGAAGACGGCCGCCGTCCCGTTCCAGTCCACGTGGCCGGCGAACACGGCATTGTTCGCCTCACCGGCGCGCCCGGAGTAGTCGTACCAGGCCACGTCGCCGGCGCGCTTGGGGGACGGTAAGGCGCCGTCCTTGTCTAGGTCGTTGAGGCTGAACGTGGCGATAGGGGCGTCGACGCGCAGCTTGGGGATGAGCATGCGACTGGGCTTCTCCGGGCTGGCGGCGCGGTAGACGGTGGGCGTCTCCGGCGCCACGGCCTCTGCCGGTAGCAGGCCGGCCTCCTTGGCCACGTCCCCGCCGTGGGTGATGGTCACCGTCCCCTTCCGCGCCCAGGGTACGTCCACCTTCCAGTGCTGGAAGGAGACGCGCTGGGTGCGTAGCACCCAGGCCTGGTCGCTCTCGTCAAAGGCGACGGGGAGTCCATAGAGCTCTTGCCAGTTACGCTCGGCCAGGAAGCGCTGCTTGACGGCGGCGTTCCCGTCCAGGAACCGCAGGCGGCGCTCCTTGACCGCTTCGAACTCCAGCCCCGCCTCCTCGTTCTCGTCGAATGGGGCGGGGATGCCATGCCTCGCCCGTAGCCACTCGTCGTACCCGGCGGCGGATAGATCATCCATCACGTTGGCCAGCTCAGCCCGGCTACGCTCCGGGTGCCACACCAGGATGCCTCGCTGGACGGCCTGGGCCACCCACCCATTCCAGATGAAGCGCTGCGAGGCAGGATAGCCGAGGGTACGGATACCCCCCAGGCGCTTGAACTCGTTCCACAGCGGGACGCCGTCGGCGTCGGAGATAGTGAAGCCCAGCAATGAATCCCCGCCGGCGGCGCTGGTCTGGGTGAAGAAGTGACCATTGGGCACGGGGTAGTCCGGGACGTGGGCCTGCGCCGGCGTTGCCGGGCTGAGGGCAATGAGCTGGAGCGCCAGGGCGGCGCTGACCAAATAGGCAAATAGCCGGCGGACGGGGGGCCGGATCACAGGTAGCACTCTCCTGATCCCGCAAGACTCGAGCGCTGTGGGCGTCCCACGGGAAGGGCACGCCCCACCAGAGAGTGTAACGGGTGCGGTGGCGCCTCGTGTCGCCTGGCCCCCGCCGCATCAGGGGCAGCATAGACGCGGCGGGTGCCTACCGCCTGGTCAAGCGATCGCAGCGGCCCTGGCAGGGGCGCAGGCAACGCTGCACAACAGCCCTGGCTAAGGGCTAGCGGAAGCGGGGCAGGCTGAACCGGGGCGGTACCAGGGCGCTGTGAGGTTCCAGGCCGCGCGCCTGGCGGTAGATGGCCGCCACCAGCACGGAGGCGAAGCCCAGCACGGGCGAGGTCAGGAGGAGGCCCCAGACGCCGAAGAGGCGCACCGCCACGGCCAGGCCGAGGATGGTGGCGATGGGGTGCAGCCCGATGTAGCGCTGGACGATCCGCGGACCCAGGACGTAGACGACGGAGGTGCGTAGCAGGTAGTAGAGACACGTTCCCACCACCGCCAGCCAGAAGGAGTCCACCAGGCCGGCGAGGGCGATCGAGCTGCCGGTGATGATGGGGCCGAGGAGGGGGACGAGCTCGCTGAAAAAGGCCAGCACGGCCAGCACCAGGCTATAACGTACGCCGCTGAGCGTGCAGAGGGCGAAGACACAGCTGCCGACGATCGCCCCCACGGTGAGCTGCCCGAGGAGGTAGCCGCTGACCATGCGTAAGAGGGTCTTCTCGGCGAAGAGCAGGTACGGTCTCCAGCGCGTCGGGGCGATGGCCACCAATCCGACGGCGAGGCGCTCCCCGTCCACCACGAGGTAGAACGAGAGGACGAGGGCCAGGAAGCCGGTGATAACGGCGCCGCCGAGGGCGGTGGCCCAGGCCAGGCCCTGCGTCGCCAGTCCGGTGCGCTGGAGATCGGCGAGCAGGCCGGCGCGCATCGCCTCTACGTCCACGGACAGCCCCAGCGAGCGGGCGTTCGCTTCCAGCACAGGGATGCGCTCCTGGACGGCGGCGTACGAAGCCGGGAGGGCCTGGGCAAAGGCGGTGAGCTGCGTCCCCAGTTGGGTCAACGCCCAGCCCCCGAGCACCCCCGCCAGCCCCACAAAGAAGACATACGCCAGCAAGGCCGCGGCCCCCATCGGCAGCCCGGAGCGCCGTTGCATACCCTCCACCAGCGGCCGGATGACGATGGCCAGCACGGCGGCCAGGCCGAACACGATCAGCCCGTACGAGAGGAGCCGGAGCAGCGACCACACCACGTAGAGGAGGCCGAGGACGCCCAGCACCGTCCACACCGCGTCCCGCGCCTGGGCCCACGTCCAACCGGCGCCGGCGGGCGCCTCGGCGGGCGCCGGGGGGGCGCTCGACTCAGCGGACGGCGGGGTTTCGGCCAGGCCGGCGGGGGAGGCG
This sequence comes from Chloroflexota bacterium, assembly GCA_030447525.1. Classification (GTDB taxonomy): domain Bacteria; phylum Chloroflexota; class UBA11872; order UBA12225; family UBA12225; genus JAUJOR01. The sequence goes on from JAUJOR010000003.1 coordinate 311,973, forward strand.
CCCAGGTGGGACGGTGGCGTCCCGCCACCGGACGGGTGCAGCGCAGGGGGGTGGACGCGCCTCCCGGGGATCGTGTCTTTCATACTACACTACTCGGCTACACTGCTCGGCTACACTGCTCGACTACTCGCTCGTCTTCACCATACCAGCGGGCCCAGGCGCCCCGGGAACCGGGTGGCCTCAACGTAGGGGGCGGCGGCGATGAAACGCCCGGAGCGCCCGGAACGAACAAGGGGCCATCCTACCCCTTGGCGTGGGGTACCATGGCCCGGTGCAGGGGGCGGCGGAGGGGGCCTATGGCAGCGATCACCGGACTGGAAGTGGCTTTGGGGCAGCCCCCGGACGCCCTGCGCGGCCGGCGTATCGGGCTGGTCACCAATCCGGCCGCCGTCGACCGGGGCCTGCGCCTGGCCATCGATCGCCTGTGGGAGGCCGGGGCAGCCGGGGCAGCCGGGGCAGCCGGGGCAGCCGGGGGAGGGTTATGGCGCCTCACTCGTCTCTTTGGCCCCGAGCACGGCGTGCGGGGGGACTACGTCGCGGGTGGCGCCGTGCCGGACAGCATCGACCCACCTACGGGCCTGCCGGTGAGCAGCCTTTACGGGGAGCACAAGCGGCCCACCGCACAGATGCTGGCGGACGTGGACGTCCTGGTGGTGGATCTACAAGACGCCGGCGTCCGCTTCTACACCTACGCGGTGACGATGGCCGGGTGCCTGGAGGCAGGGGCCACCGGGGGGCGACCAGTGGTGATCCTCGACCGGCCTAACCCCATCGGCGGGCTGGCGGTAGAGGGACCCTTGCTCCAGCCGGGATACGAGTCCTTCGTCGGGCGCCGCGGGCAGCCGGTGCGCCACGGGCTGACCCTGGGGGAGCTGGCCAGGGCGGTGAATGAGGCGGAGGGGATCGGGGCCAATCTCACCGTTGTCCCGGCGGCGGGCTGGCGGCGCGAGGCGTGGTGGGATGGCACCGGGCTGCCCTGGGTGCTCCCCTCGCCGAACCTGCCCACGCTGGACAGCGCCACCGTCTATCCGGGCACCTGCCTTCTGGAAGGGACACTCCTCTCGGAAGGGCGGGGCACGACTCGCCCGTTCGAGATCGTCGGCGCCCCCTGGATCGAGCCCTACCGCTGGGCCGCGATGTTGGAGGAGCGGTGCCTCCCCGGCGTGCGCTTCCGGCCCCTGTGGTTCCAACCCGTAACCAGCAAGCACCAGGGGGCCCGTTGTGGTGGCCTGCAGCTCCACGTCACCGACCGAGAGGCCTTCCGGCCGGTAGCCACCGGGGTGCACGTCATCGAGACGGCGCGGCGCCTCTGGCCCGCTGAGTTCGGCTGGCGCGTCCCGACGGGGCTGCCAGGGCATCCCAGGGGGCGCCTGGCGATCGACCGCCTCTACGGCAGCGCCGCCCTCCGGGAGCGGATCGACGCCGGAGAAGACGCCTCCGGGATCATCGCCTCCTGGGACACCACCCCCTTCGAGACCCTGCGCCGGCGCGTCCTGCTCTACGGTGACGACTGAGACGGCGCTAAGCCTGGTGAGAAAACGCTGGTGAGAAAACGCTGCTGAGCACGCGCACTATCGTGCCACCGGCCGGGCGGGACGGCGTTCGAGCTTCTTCGGTGCCGGGTGCCCCGACGGGCGGTGCCCCGACGGGCACAGAAGGCCGCTCTGATGCCGATACCTGGTGGCCTATGAGTAGCCGGCGACGGCGACGGCGGCCTGGGCGGCCTCCTTGATCGGCTGCGGGTCTTCCGGCTGCTCGTTCAAGGCTTCGATGTACTTCTCGGCCGCGATGGCGGCCGTGGTGGCGTCCCCCACGGCCGTGGTCACCTGGCGGGCCAGCTGAGCGCGGATGTCCCCGGCGGCGTAGATCCCCGGTACGCCGGTTTCCATGTACATGTTGGTGACGATGTAGCCGCTCCCTTCCCGATCCAGCCGGCCCTTGAGGGGCTCCAGGATGTCCGAGTTGGGCGTAAAGCCGACGAAGATGAAGACGCCCCCGACGTCCAGGGTGCGCCCCTCGCCGGTCTTGACGTTGCGCAGCCGGATGCCCTTGACTGAGGCGTCGCCCAGGATCTCATCGACCACGGAGTCCCAGATCACCTCCACCTTGGGGTTGGCGAAGAGCCGGTCCTGAAGGATCTTCTGCGCCCGCAGCTGGCCCCGTCGGTGGATAAGGTATACCTTGCTGGCGTACTTGGTCAGGTACACCCCCTCCTCGACGGCGGCGTCACCCCCGCCGACGACGGCCAGGACGCGGTTGTTGAAGAACGGTCCGTCGCACACGGCGCAGTAGGAAACCCCCCTGGCGTTGAGGCGCTCCTCGCCGGGCACACCCAGCTTGACCGGGCTGCCCCCGGCGGTGACGATGACGGCCTTGGCGCGGTATTCCCGCTCCATCGTCCGTACCACCTTGACCTGGTCTTGCGGACCCTCGGTGCGTACGTCGACAACCTGATCCATGATGATCTCGGCGCCGAACTTCTCGGCATGGGCCTGCATCCGAGCGGCGAGATCTGCCCCCTCGATGCTCTCGAAACCGGGATAATCTTCGATCAAGTGGGTGTTAAGGATCTGTCCCCCGGGGACGAGCTTATCGATCACCAGGGTCTTGAGCCTGGCCCGGGAAGTATAAAGACCGGCGGTGAGCCCCGCCGGCCCTGCACCGACGACGATCACGTCGTAATCAAACGTACCTGGCGCCTTGACCCGCTGGAGTGACATGACTTTCCTTTATCGGTAGAGACGAACATCGGTAGAGACGAACGTGGTTCGCTGGGCAGGAGTGCATGGCGGCACCGGCTCAGGGCAGGTCACGGACCGTGCGCCCGGCCCACGGAGCCCCCGTAGGTCCTTATATCAAGACGCGGAAGGGTCACGGCGGGTTACCGCCCAGGAGCGGCCTCGCCACCGGGCGGCCTCGCCACCGGGCGGCCTTGCCACGGGGTACCCTACACGCAGCCGAGGGCAGAAGAACAGACCAGAAGGAAGTACTGACCAGAAGGATGGACGGCGTGAGGGGCGATCGCATCCGCTTGGAGGGGATGATCTTCTACGGGATGCACGGGGTGGACGCGGCGGAAAAGGAGCTGGGCCAACGCTTCATCGTGGACGTGGAGCTGGAGCGAGATCTACGGCGCCCCGGACGCACGGACAGCCTCCACGATACCGTCAACTACTCCCAGGTCTACCACATCGCCAGGCGAGTGCTGGAGGGACCGAGTAAGAACCTTATCGAGGCGCTAGCCGAGGAGATCGCCCGGGGCATCGCCGAATCCTGCGCCGGCGTGGAGGCCATCCGGGTGCGGGTGCGCAAGCCGGAGGTGCCCATCAAGGGGAGCGTCCTCTCGGCTGCCACGGTGGAGATCGAGCGCTACCCGCGGATCGACTACCCTTAGGCGCTGCGGGGGAACAGCCTGTTGGCTCGCTCTGGTCCCGGCATCTGGAAAGGCGTGCCACAATGGAGCGTTTGGTGTGGGGCAGCTCCTGGGTGACGAACCGGGTCCAGCGCGCCCCTTGGCGCAGCGCGCCCCTGACGCAGCGACGAAGGACTTCTCCTTCGGTGGATAGTCCCGGCGCCAACACGGCGTTGCGTCTCCGGGCAGAATGCTACGGGACCGGGTGGAAACCCCATGCGGCGCGGGCCCATGTCTGAGGCGCGAGGTGCGGCCCCCGCCGCCGGGGCGCTGACGGGGGCGCGGGCGCTGGCGACGCCGTCTCGGGACGCCCTGGCGGCGGAGCTGCGCCGGCTTGGGGTGCCGGCAGAGGGCGCGCAGGGCATGGCCGGTCACGCTGCGGGACGCGCCGTACGCCTGGAACGTCTGAGGCGCAGCGTGGGCCTGGAGCTGCGCGCACGCTTGCGTGCCCTGGGCGGGGACGCCGCCGTGGGACCGAGCCCCTACGCGCCCGGCGAGCCGGCAGGGGACGGGGTACCGAGCGCCGGTCCTCTCGATCGCCTTGGGGGCTCTGACGTCATAGACGTCGTCCTTTTGGGAAGCGCCGTACAGCTGGAGGCCCTGGCGGAGCGCCTCGACGTCTCGGCCCTGCCGGGGCCATCCGCCTCCCTGGGCGCCGCCATCCGGCGGGCCCTGGCGCAGGCGGAGTGGCAGCCCGGCGAGCTGCACCTGGGACGGCACCGCCTCGAGCTCTCCCGGCGCGTGGCGGTGATGGGGATCGTCAACGTGACGCCGGACTCGTTCTACGATGGCGGCCGGTTCGATGCCCCGGAGAGGGCCATCGAGCACGGGCTGCGCCTGGCAGCTGAAGGGGCCGACCTGCTGGACGTCGGCGGGGACAGCGCCGGGGGGCGGGCGGCGCCGATCAGCGCCGCCGAGGAGAGCCGGCGCGTGACGCCGGTCATCAGCGCCCTGGCCCGCCAGGCGGGCGTCCCCATCGCCGTTGACACCTACCGAGCGGAGACGGCAGGCGCCGCCCTGGACGCCGGGGCCTCCATGGTGAACGACATCACCGGCCTCAGCGACCCGGCGATGGCCCCCACGGTGGCGCGGGGCGACGCCGGGCTATGCGTCATGCACATGAAGGGCCGGCCGAAGGAGTTCCCCCCGGACTTCCACTACCGCTCCCTGGTGGGTGACATTGCCCAGTTCCTGGAGCAGCGCACCGAGCAAGCCGCTGCGTCCGGGGTTGGACGGGAGCGCCTGGCGATCGACCCGGGGATCGAGTTCGGCAAGCTCCTGTACCAGGACCTGGAGCTGCTGCGCCGGCTCCCGGAGTTTCACGTGCTCGGCTATCCCCTGTTGGTGGCCGTCTCACGCAAGCACTTTATCGGCAACATCCTGGGCCTGCCGCCCCAGGAGCGTCTCGAGGGGACGGCGGCCGCCGTGGCCTTCACCATCTTCCGCGGGGCCCACATCGTGCGCGTCCACGATGTCCAGGCCATGGTGCGTGTCGCCCGTATGTGCGAAGCCCTGTTAGGGCTTACGTACGGGGAAGACTCCCAGGGGCGCCGGCGCTCCGACAATACCCCCGTCTGACCTGAGCAGCCTGTACACCGTCCGGCTACTGGTAGAGGCACTCCCCGCACAGGCAAGAGAAGCGCGGATCGTCGGTCTTGGAGTAGTAGATGCGCCTGCACTTGGCACAGAGGGCCGAGCGATAGGCGCGGGCGGCCGCCCCCAGCACGTCCGGCTCCTTGGCCCCCACCTCCAGGGCGCGGTGGACGCGCAGGCGCAGGTTGTTGGCCGCGGCCGAGTAGGCCCGCTCACCGCCCCGGAGGCGGCCGGCATCACGCGCCTCCTGCATGCGCACGAGGAAGCTGCGGGCGAGGCGCACGTGCTCCAATGCCTCCTCGATGGAGAGGGCCGGGGGCCAATCCAGCAATGGGTCGGCGGGTCGAGAGTTCATCCTACTGGGGAGTTCATCCTACTAATGGGAATCGTGGGCGCCTGACCATGTCTTGAAGTCGGCCTCGCTCTTGTGCATCGCGGTCTGGAGCTCTACCTAATAGTAAATGGCTTTGTACAGCTCGTAGTTGCCGCTGACGGCCTTGACGTAGCCACGGGTCTCGGCAAAGGCGATCTCCTCAACGAAGAGGTCAAGGTCGCGGTTCCAATCCCCCTTGGCCCAGCGCAGCACGTTTCCCGGTCCACCGTTGTAGCCGGCCAGGGCGAAGTGGTAGTTGCCTCGGAAGCTGCGCACCAAGCCGGAGAGGTAGTGGGCACCGAAGGGAACCGAGACGTAGGGGCGATTCATGTCCTCCCACGTCCAGTTGGGCCATTGCAATTCCTCGGCCACTGCCTTGGCCGTGGGGAGGATGAACTGGGTCAGTCCACGGGCGTTCGCCGACGAGGCGGCTCGGGGCTCGAACATGCTCTCTTGCTTCATCATCCCTAGCATGAGCAGGGGATCGAGGCCATTCTGGCGTGCCGATTGAGAGACCAGGTCGAGGAAGGCCAGGGGGAGCATCAGCTTCTGCACCACCCGCGGTGCCTCCAGGATGGAGGTCTCGCCCATGGCATTGAGGGCCCCGAACAGCTGGTGCCCCAGGGCCACAGAGTACGGGTACAAGCCGCGGGCGCGGACGTGGACGGCAACGTGCTCCAGGGCCACGGGATCGTTCTCGTAGGCCTCCAACAGCTCACGGAGCTCTTCCTCGGCCTCCTTGCGAAAGCCGGCTTCGAGAAGGATGGTGCCGCGCCGAAAACGGGGGTCGCCGTCCAGCTGGGCGCGCCGCTCCTCCTGGGACTCCGGGGAGCGGCCGCGGGCGGCGAGCCACTGCGTCCAGGCGGCGCGCTCGGCGTCGCCCACGGGGGCCTGGTCGTCGAGCGACTTGGGGCTAGGGGAGGGCCGGTGCAAGAGGCTGCGGGCACGGAAGGTGTAGTAGTCCTCGTAACCGGAGGCGGCGGCCCCTTCCATGTAGCGGTGCCCGGCGGCGACGGCCCCCGTCTCGGGCAGGAGCTTGCCCAGCCAGTAGAGGGCCTGCCCGCGGCGCGGTGACGTCGGGTAACCGACGGCCAGGCGCTCGAAACGGGCCAGGGCGGCCGGCCGGTCTCCCTGGCGCAGGAGCAGGCTACCCCCTTCCCAGAGGGCTTCGGGGGCCAACGGGCTCTGCGGGTGGAGATCGGCAACACTGTCCAGCGCCCCCAGCGCTTCGGGGTTGCCCTGGCGGGCGAGGGACACGGCGCGATAGTAACGGGCCCCTTCGGCGTTCCCTTCCGGGGCGCCGGCATTCAGGTAGGTGGTGTACGCCTCTATCGCCTGCGCCCAGCGCCGGTTGCTGTAGGCGATCAGGCCGCGCTGGGACGCCGGGACGAGCGTAGCGTCCAGGTCAGTCATCGCCTGCTGGGCGCTGGCGGTGCGCGGCCACTCCCCCACAATGCGCCAGCGCACGGCATCGGCCAGGTCACGCCGGCCCATGACCTGGTAGGCCCCCACCAGGCGCCAGGCGGCCTCCGCCGTGGCCCACGCCGGACGGCGGGCGGCGATGGCGCTGTCCAGGGCCACCTGCCAGGCGGCGACGGCCTGGGCGCGGTTGCCGCTCTCCATGTAGCGCTGTCCGAGGGCGTCGTAGACGCGGGCTTTGGCCGTGGCCGAGCCGCTGCTCTCGGCGGCGCCGGCCGCCTGGCTGAGCTCGGCCCAGCCCTCGGCTACACGCCCCTCGCCAAAGTAGATGGTGGCCAGACGTCCGTGGATCACGTCCACCGGCTGGCCGGCTCCCGGCAGATCGGACCCGACGTACTGCCGGTAGACGACGGCCGCCGCCGGCCCGTCGCCTCGCCCCTCCAGGGCCCGTCCCAGCATCAGCAGGGCCACCGGCCGGCGGGGATGATCGGGATACATGGCCAGGGCGAGGCGTAAGGAATCCTCGGCCAGGCCGAACTGCTCGTCGGCCAGGGCGGCCTCCCCGTACCGGAAGGCCGCCTCGGCCGCCTCGGCGGTGCCGGGGTAGCGCTCCTGGACGCCGGCGAGATCTTCCAGCGCCCGCCGGTAGTTCCCGTCTAGCAGACGGGTCTGCGCCCCCTGCAGGGCGCCGGCCGCCGCGCCGGCGGCGGGCACACCCTCCACCGGCGCGGCGCGGACGGCCCCCGCGCTCACCCCTACCGCGGCCGGGACCCCTTCCGCCGGCGCCCCGGGGGCCGGGCCGGCCGCCGCATTGGCCCCCGCCGGCCCGCCCGGCCGGCAGGCGGCCACGGCAAGGGCCACCTGAGCGCCCACCGTAACCAGGGCCAGCAGCCGGGCCGCTCGCCGCCCCGGGTGCGACGCTCCCCCACTCACTCCGCGGCGTTTACTTTCCACCTATAGCGAAATCCTCACGCAAATACAGTAGATGCATCAGGGGAGCGATCCGCGAAGGCGCACCCTTGACCCGCTTAGCGCCGGCCACTCCCGCTCCTTCCATATCCGCTCTACCCACACCGAGGGTGCTGCGCTCAGGGCGTTCCCCTGGGCGCAAGATCGCCCAGCCGGGCCATGAGCCGTTATGCCGGTCACGACGCTGATCTGTGCCCAGACCGACGTACGCATCCACTTCCGCGGCGACTCGACGGCAGCGCACCGAAATCCAAATATAACAAGGGTCAATGCAGGGGTAGAGTGGTACCCACCGGATGGGCTACGGGCCGGTAGTGGCCGCGAGCTAGTGGTAACAACGGTAGACTGAGGGGGCGAGTCACGGGCGTGCCTTTGCGACACGCCGGCCGCCGCAGGCGCCCCCTGGTGCGAGCCACGGTCGCCTCGCTACCGGCCCTGGCCTGCTTGCCCGAGCTAGACGTCCCGACGGCCACCTCCCCGTCCCCCTGGGCAACCGCTGACCCCTCGGCTACGGCCTGCTGCAGTGGACAACACCCTACACAACTCAGCACCCTTCGCCAGAAGGCTGAACTTGCGTATAGTGTTGCCCATGCGCGCCATGCTCCTGACCAACCCGGGGCGCGTCCAGGCGGAGACCCGCCCCATCCCCACTCCCGGCCCCGGCCAGGTCCTCCTACGCACGGCGGCCTGTGGCCTGTGCGCCAGCGAGCTGGATCTCTTCCTGGGGCATAACCCCTGGCAGGAGTACCCCGCCCTCCTGGGCCACGAAGTAGTGGGCCACGTCGCGGCCCGCGGACCGGGCGTGGATCGTCCCCAGGAGGGGGACCTCGTCGCCGCCGCCATCGCCGGGGGCGGATACGCCGACCTCACCACCGTAGACGCAGCCGTGACCCTCCCCGTGCCCCCGGGCCTCCCGCCGCACCTCGCCCTGGCCGAGCCCCTGGCCTGCGCCGTCAACGCCCTGGGGGCCATCTCCCCTGCCCCGAACGACCGCATCGTTGTCCTTGGCGCCGGCTTTCTTGGCCTCTTGCTCGTCCAGCTCCTCCACCCCCTCGCCCCCCAGGACCTCCTCGTGGCCGCCCGGCGCCCGGATGCCCGCGCCCTGGCCCGGGAGCTGGGCGCCACGGACGCCTGCCACCCGAGCGACGTCCAGGCCCGCGTCGCGGAGGGCACCGCAGGCACCGGCGTGGACGTAGTAATCGAAGCCACGGGGAGCGAAGCGATGCTGGCCATGGCCGCCTCCATGCTCCGGCCGGAGGGCACCCTGGCGATCGTCGGCTACCACCAGGGCCACGGGCGCCAGGTGCCGGTCCACGAGTGGAACTGGAAGGCCCTCCGCATCGCCAACTGCCACTTCCGCTCCCCGGACCGCATGGTAGACGGCGCCCGCCGTGGTCTCGCCCTCGCCACCCGCGGCGCCCTCGACCTCCGGCGCCTGGTAACCCACCACTTCCCCCTGCCGCAGCTTCAGCGGGCCTTTGACGTCGCCGCCGAGCGCCCCCCCGGCTTCGTCAAGGCCGTGATCCTCCCCGGCTAACCGCCGTCGCGGGCCTGCCGGGCCCCCGCCAGGGCCGCACTCGTGGGCCCTCTACGCCCCCGGTGTGTGATCCCCGGCGGGACTCGCACCAGCCAGGAGGGGGCATTCACTGGCGGGACGCCCCTACGTACCCCAGCGGACCAGCCTCCCGGGGACGGGAATCACGAAGGGCGGGTCACGGACCCGCCCTCCAGGGACGCAGCGCCTACCGACCGGCAGCGCCTGCTCTCTACTTGACCCTTACGCCGTCTGATAGCACGCCCGATGGTAGTGCATCATCTTGCGCCCGGGCATCTGCATGACCGGCAAGTGCTCGCGGATAATGATCGGCTTGGCGCAGCTCGTGCACGTATGGCCGGAAGGCTTGTTTCCTGCCTCCCGGTCGAACACGGTGGACGAGCGAGCGGTCTTACCGAGACCGGCTTCGTTCTTTCTCGCTGCCATAATACATAGACTCCTGTGCCTGGAAAGTATACCAAGGGGCGAAATCCACTGTACTCTGTGGTACACTGCTCGGCAGCGGCGGATCGTAGCCTCACGGCACGTGGCGCGTCCTGCTAGGATGAACGTGCCTGGCGCGCGGGGCGACGTGTACCGAGCGCGCGATACGCATCCGGGGAGTGGCGCAGCCTGGTAGCGCACCTGAATGGGGTTCAGGTGGTCGGAGGTTCAAATCCTCTCTCCCCGACCAGGATCTCCAGATAGAGATGGCCCGCCTTGGGTCCCCGAGGCGGGCCGTTTCGCGCCGTTTACCTATACGAGTACCTATACGGGACCGCGTCAGTTGCCCACCCCAGGAGGGACTGCTGTGAAAATCCGCGGTGGGCCACGGTTGACCTTGTGCCCGAGGGCCTCAAGGCGGCCACCAAGCGCGCTCAATACGCCGGCGGTCGCGCTGATCGAAGTAGGTGGGGCCGAGGTCGTGGAAGGTGGTGCCCTGCGTGAGCAGGTGGTAGGCCATGGTGAGGATGGTGTGTCCGACCGCCACCGCGGCGCGCTTCTTCCCACGGCGGGCGACCAGCCGCTGGAACTGCGCGGTGCGGGAGGTGGGCGACTTCTTCCCGCGCCCGGCGGCCTGGGCCCGCCTCACTAAGGCCGCGCGCAGCCAAGCTACTGCCTTTGCGGGTCTTGGCACTGGTGCGCTTGCCGGCGCTCTCGTGGTGGCCGGGGCACATCCCCGCCCAGGAGGCCAGATGCTTCGCCGTGGGGAAGCGGCGCAGGTCCGTCCCCACACTCCGCCACCAGGACCTCCGCCGTGCGGCGCCACCCCGGGATGGTGTCCAGCCGAGCAAGGGTCGCCTCGAAAGGGCGCAGGCGCTCGCGGAGCCGGCGCTGAGCGCTCGACGGCGGCGTCCAGGAAGTCGATGTGCGCCAACTGCTGCGCCACCAGGAACCGCTGGTGCGTCCCGACGCCGACCCGCCAGCGCCCGCTCCAACTGCGGCAGCTTCTCCCATGGCCCGCCCCTGCGCCAGCTCGGCCAGGCCGTGCGCGTCCGTCTCGCCGGCCACCAGCGCGCGAGCATCTCTCGGCCGGACACGCCCAGGATGTCGCTGGCCACCGACGCCAGCTTGATGTTCGCGCCCTCCAGCGTCTTCTGCAGCCGGTTGGCCTCGGCCGTGCGCTCGCGGATGAGCGCGGTCGATACCGCGTCCAGCTCCCGCAGGCTCGCGCTGGGGCGCTCCGGCACGAAGCTGGCCCGCAGCAAGCCGTGCGCAACAGGTCGGCGATCCACTCGCAGTCGCGCACGTCCGTCTTCCGCCCGGGCACCTGCTTGACGATGTCAAGAGAATGCCCTCCTTGGACTCGTAGTCTCCGTAGTCTCACGCGCGGTGGGCCTGACCGCCATCGCAATGAGGTGGTGCAGCGCTGGCTGCTTATGTAATGATTGAGTATGGCTCTGGGCAAGGCTCGCCGGGCCCCGGCGCCAAACGGGCGGCCCGACAGGGTCAGCTACCGGCAGCAGTACGTGCGCTGCGGCAAGCCCGGCTGCCGGAAGTGCCCACCGCACGGTCCCGGCCACGGCCCCTACTGGTACGGCTTCTACTGGAGCTACCGCCAGCGCACGCGGAGCTTCTACGTCGGCAAAGTCTTGCCGGCGGGGGTCGAGCCGCTCGGGGATCCTGAGCCCGCGGCCGGGGCGGCGGGCCCGCTGGAGCCAGAGCGAGGACTGGCCTAACGGTCGCATCCCGTCCCCTCCGGCTCCGTGGTGGACGGGGCCCGGCGGCCGGCCGGCCGCTGCGCTCGGAGGCGCTCCAGCAGCGCGGGGTCGTCCGGGATGAGGTAGTGGCCGGTGACCGCGTGCCGGTGCGCGGGGACGGTGCCGGCGGCGATGCGGCTGTAGAGCCAGGTGCGCCGGACGTGCAGCGCCCGCGCCAGGCCATAGACCGTCCACTGCCCCTCGATCCGGTCCCGCGAGCGGAACTGCTGCCGCACCCCGTCCACGCCGTGCGCCCGGCGGATCTTACCCACCAGGTCCTTGGTGATGGGCTGCTGCCGAGCCGAGCGGTAGCCCTGGGCGGCGAGCCGGGTGGCAATGTCCTGGTCCCGGAGGCCCACGCGGCTCAAGGCCAGGATCTGGGTGGCCAGGTGTGCGTAGCCCCGCATCTCGATGGTCCGGTAGGTCGGTGGCTGCAGGACGAGGGGGGTGACGGCGCCGCTGACCCAGACGATCTTGACCTCCAGCGTGGCCGGCTCTGGCCGGGTGAGGACGACGCGGCGGATGAGGCTGCGCAGCAACTCCTTCTTATGTAAGGGTTCGAGCCGCTCGCTGGCCCACAGGGCGGGCAGGTGGCGGCCGACGTCCTGCAGCTGCGCTCGGAGCGTGGGGTCCAACGCCGAGGCCGGCGGGCCCTGGGCGAAGCGCTCGGCCGCTTCGCGCGCCGCGGCGAGGGCCTGCAGGGCCACCTCCCAGCGCCGCTCCAGCTCGGCGGCGACCAGGCGGTGGTCGGGGTCGACGGCCTGGTACTGCTTGTGCGCCAGCCGGGCCTCGTACTCGGCCCGGGTCACCTGGTCGACGTGGTGTTGGACGAGCCGGGCGTGGTCGGCCTGCTGTGTGGCGAGGACCTCCTCCAGGAGGTCCAGCTCGGCCGGCGCCAGGGCCGCGAAGAACGCCTCCACGACGGCGGCATCAATGGGAGGGCCGGCCAGGTGCAGGCAGCCCGTGCGGCCGTAGACTTTCTGGAGCGCGGCGCACCGGTACCAGGGCTGGGCGCGGTAGACGACGTGCAGCTGCCGCCCGCAGTGCCCGCAGGCAACGAGCCCTGCCAGCAGGGCGCTGCCGGGGCGTGGGGTGGCCCGCGCCCGGCGGGCGAAGCTGCTGGCGTTGTCGCGGAGCCGCGCCTGGTTCGCCACGAAGTCCTCCCAGGGCAGGTACGCCGGGTAGGCGTCTTGCCGCACCACGGGCCATGCTTCCACCGGCCGGTACACGCGGCGAGCGGCGGGCCCAGAGGGCGGTCCCGGCGCGTGTTGGCGCGTGTGCCGGCCATAGACAAAGGCGCCGGCGTAGGCCGGGTTACGCAGCACCTCATAGACCGCCCCTTCCGTGGGCGGCTTCCAGAGCAGCTCCCCGGCCGCGGGGCCGGCCGTCTGCCCGCGGGGCAAGCGGACGCCCTCGTCGCGCAAGGCGCGCAGCACCTTCTGGCAGGAGCCCAGCGCCCGGAACCGGGCGAAGACCAGGGCGAGCGCCCGCTGCACCTGCTGGTCGGGGTCCTTCACCACGCGACCATCGGGCAAGCGCACCAAGCCGGTGGGCAGACGCTGGCGGTAGGTGCCACGCTCGACCTGGCGCCGGCGCCCCGCTTCCAGGCGCAGGTGCAAGAGGTGCAGCTCGGCCTCGCTGAGCATCCCGCGCAGCCCCAGCAGGAGGCGGTCGTTGTAACTGCGGGGGTCGTAGACGCCGTCCACGTCGGCGATGAGCACGCCGACGACGGTCGCCAGGTCCAGCAGGGCGTACCAATCCGCGTTGCGGCGCGCCAGGCGGCTGGCCTCGTAGGCGAGGACGAGGCCGACGACCTTGAGACCTCTGCCACCAGGTCCCGGAACCCGCGGCGGGTGCTGTCCTGGCCCGACTGCCCCAGGTCAGCGTCGATGACGTGCACGCGCTCGGGACGCCAGCCCAGGGCGATGGCGCGCTCGACCAGGGCGTACTGGTTGCGCTGGCCCTCGCGGTTGCGCTGGACCTGCCGGGGCGTCGACTGGCGAATAGAGATGTAGGCCGCGCGCTCACGGTGACGCGCGGTAATCTTCTCTGCGCTGGGCGGGAGCAGGGCGGTCGTCGCGGCGGTCGCGGTTGCGGTCATCGAGCCGGTTGCCTGCACCTCCTGCAGGACGCGGGTGAACGTCTGGCGCACGCGAGCCCGCGCGGGCGGGGCCAGGCGGGGCCAGACCTGCTGGGGCACTACCACCTCCACCGCCGGCGGCGCCGGCGCGGGGGGCACGGGGGCACGAGGGGGACGGGCGGCCCCAGAGGGAGGGGCAGTTGCCGGCTGCTCAGGTGCCAGTTGCTCAGGTGCGCAGGGATGGCGGGGACTCCGCTACGGCCATGTCCGTCCTCCGGGAAGCAGATTCCCAGGGACGCTACCACCGCCAGCAGCCGACGCAGGCCGTCGACCGACACGCGACAGTCCGGCGGCGGGGGTGCCCGCCGCCCAGGTCCGTGGCCCGCCAGCGGGACAAGGCGGGCGACCCCCGGCTGCAGCCAGACGACACAGGCCCGCCCGAGCTGTGGCTTGTTGGCGACCTCAGCCAGCAGGCGCAGCCCGTAGAGCGGATGGGTGGGATCCGTGACCGCGACCGTCGCGCCCGAAAGACCGTGCTGCTAATAGGGGTAGTCTGTTGGGGTTGCTTTGACATGGCGGGCGTTGACCAGGAGGACCTCGCACGTGGCTTCGAGGACGTGATGCACTGGCTTCCAGTACACGCCCGTCGACTCCAGCGCCACGTGGGTACAGCCGCCGCGCCCAGCCAGTCTCCCAGGGCGAGCAACGCCTCGGTCGTCGTGCCGAAGGTGCGCACCTCCTTCGCCCCACAGCGTAGCCCCCACGGGAGCCAGAGCCATTTTCACCCGGGATGGTGACGGCGAGCCGTCGGCGCGACTGAGCAGGAACCGGTAGTACAGCCACACAGCGTGGCTGATGATCTCGCCAGGGGAAGCGGTGGCGCTTGTAGAGGGTGGAGGACTGACGCCCCGCTGAGTCCTACGGCACGACCTCCCTGCCGTGCCAAGTCCTTTCCGTGACAATGCCCCCTAAGCATGACCGCCTCACGCCCTTCCTGCACCTACTGTTTGGAGGCATTTCGCCACCGCGCGGGCGCCACCCCTCGACCGCACCGCAACCAAAACGCAACCGTCCGGGGCCCCTGCTGAAGCGCCCGTCGGGCGACGGCGTGCGTATAGACGCGGTAGCGGGTTTCAGTGAGCGACGCCCGTCGGGGCGGCTCAGCGACCGAGCGACGAGAGAAGAGATGAAAGAGGAAAGTGGGCATGCCAGCCAAACGCGTAGTGACTCGCTGGGGGATGGCGGCGTTAGCCCGCGCTGATGGCGGCCACCGGCGCCCTCGCCGTGGCGCTCTCGCCGGCACCCCAGGTCGGTACGGCGGCGAGCCATCGCGAGGCCCCGCTCATCTCCTTCGACCCCGCGGCCGACATCACTGACTTCTTCATGTTCCGCAGCTACGAGCCAGGCAAGGCGGACAAGGTGGCCCTAATCATGGACGTCATCCCTGGCGAGGAGCCCAGCGCCGGCCCCAACTACTACAACTTCGATCCGACCGTCCTCTACGCCATCAACGTGGACAACAACGCCGACGGCGAGGCCGAGGATGTCCGGTTCGAGTTCGAGTTCACCACCGAGATCCGTGGGGTGGTGAGGGACTTGCGCCTGCCCGTGGCCTACATCGGAGACGTGCCCCGGCCGGACTCCCCCATCACGGCCCTAGACGGCCCCGGCTCGGAGGGCTGGGCCTGCGCCAGAAGTATAAGGTCACCATGGTGCGTAACGGCGATCGCACCACGCTGGCCGACGGCCTGATCGCCGTCCCATCCAACGTCGGCCCCAAGACGATGCCCGACTACCCCGCCCTGGCGGCCCAAGGCGTCTACGAGCTAGGTAACGGCATCCGGGTCTTCGCCGGCCAGCGCGACGACCCGTTCTACATCGACCTGGGGGCGACCTTCGACACCCTTAACTTCCGTCGCACCCCGCCCCTGCTGACGGCAGCAGAGGACGTCGACGACGCTCGCAACCCCTTCGGCGTCGACATGCTGTCCGGCTTCAACGTCCCACCATCGCCCTCGAGGTGCCAGCCAGCCTGCTCACGTCCGACGGGAAGGGCCCGGATGAGACCGCTCAGCCCAAGCTGGGAGCTACGCCAACACCAGCCGCGCGCACCACCACCGTTCTGGGTGGTCCCCAGGGCCGGCCACCTCGGGGCCGTGGGTGCAGGTGCAGCGCCTGGCAGATCCCCTGGTCAACGAGGCGATCATCGGCACCGTGGACAAGGACCGCTGGAACGCCCGGCGCCCGAGAGCGAGGCCGAATTCCTCGACTACTACCTCACTCCCCGCTTGGCCCTCGCCCTCGAGGCTCGTCTTCGGCGTCGAGGCGGCCAAGACCGACCGCACCGACCTGGTCAACCTGCTCTTGAAGTACGCCCCTGCCGACACGCAGCTCTCCGGCTGCGCCGCGTGACCTCAAGGTCCCGCCCACACCGCTGACGGCACTTGGCGGCGCCTCCCGCCGGGCGTCCCCGATCCTGCCGGTGACCCCGCGCCTGGCCAATGGGCGCGCCCGAAGGACGATGTGACCGACGTGGCCGTGCGCGTCATCGGCGGCCCCAACTACATCGCGCGCCCGTGCTGGCGACGGCGTCAACGTCAACGACGTCCCGCTGCCGAGCATCTTTCCGCTCCTCGCCACGCCGTGGGACGGCGCGATCGCGTGCATCAGAACCCGCCCGGTACGCTGCCGGGGCCGGTGCAGCCGGGGGCTGGGGCTCGCCCGAAGGCGGCACGCCAACGTCCACGGCGACCCCCTCGGTCCCCACGCCGACGCCAACCTCCACGCCAGTCCCGCCGATGCCAACCTCCACGCCAGTCCCGCCGACGCCGACGTCCACTCAGGTACTGGAGCGCCCCGCCATCCCCACGCCGGTCGCCCGCCATCCCCACGCCGGT
>JAUJOR010000003.1:328550-334513 GCA_030447525.1 Chloroflexota bacterium
GATCCCGGCTATCCCGACGCCGGTGATCCCGGCTATCCCGACGCCGGTGATCCCGGCTATCCCGACGCCGGTGATCCCGACGCTACCCTTGTTCGACGCTGGGGAAGGCGAGGTGGACGCGTAGCCGAACGGCGCCCCCGCGCCACCAACCGCAGTCGCGAGGTTGGGCCGTCGGCCCAACCTCCCGGACGAGACAGGTTCTGTTGCCGCGGAGTGGGCACGTACACTGACGCGCCTCCGACGCTGAGGAAGAGAGGCAGCCCATGGCCTGTGTGCGGTGCGGCAACACAGTGACGAGGCGGGACGGGCACACCCGCTTGGGGGGCCAGCGGTGGCGCTGTGGCGCCTGCGGACGGCGGTTCACCGCCCGCTCGGCGAGCGCCTTCTCCTGGCACCGGCTGCCCGACGACGTCATTGCGCTGGCGGTGCGCTGGTACGCCCGCTTCCGGCTGAGCGACGCCGACGTGGCGGAGTGGCTCGCCGAGCGTGGGTTCGCAGGTTCGCGGTCGACCGGACTGCGATCTACCGGTGGGTGCAGCGCTTCCTGCCCCTCTTCGGCGCGCCGCCGCGCCGAAGAGGGGCAGGAAGTGGCGCGTCGACGAGACCTACTGCGACTTCCGGGGGAGGCAGGCGCCAAGGACACGGCGTGCCGGCCGCTGCTCGACGTAACGAGCGGTTGCCTCCAGTGCCCGAGGCAACACTGCGACGCTGCGGGTCCGACACCGTCTCGACCCCGCACCGCCGCGCTCGTGTCGGGGCGTGATCGACGGTCGTCCCGCCGTGGCGACCCTCGTGTGCAGCGCTGCACGGCGCGCCGCGCGACCGACTGCACCAGGTGGACAGGGTTTCGCCCTCCCACAAGCCCACCGGGCACGCCGGAACACGGCGAACGCCACGGGCGAGCACGAGGGATTACGCCCGTCCTCCCGCGCCGCTGCGCGCGGCCGGCGGCCGGGGACGGTCCTCCCGGACGGCAGCGAGCGCCCGCCTGGCCAGCTCCGGCGCCTCCACCAGCAGGGTCGCCCGCGCCGCGCGACGGGAGCCCTTGCGCTTGCCCGCCCAGCGCAACAGCCCGTAGGTGGCCACGCGCTTGGACCGTGGGCCGTAGCGGCTGATCGCGTCGCGCACCACGGCTAGGGCCGGATCTTCCTGATCGAACAGCCCCACCAGGGTGGCCGCGTCGGTGTCTCAGAGCTCGTACCACTCCTGGAGCTCGGCCTTCGGCAGCGGCGGCGCGGCCGGCGCGGCCGGCGGCTTGGCTTGCGCAGGGGACCGGGCGCGCGCGGGCATGACCGGGGTTGAGAATATGCCCCGCCGCGAGGAGCGCGCAACGGGCGCTGCGGAAACCGGTGACTCCCGCAGGAGCGGAGACACAGGAGAGAGTGCGCCGCGGCCACGGTGTCGAATGCCATTCAAGACCTGTGGAAGACCGGCAGCACCGAGCCGCGGCTCGTCTGCTGCTGTGACCGGGATGGAGTTTTGCCCTCCCACAGGGGGCGCAGAGCATCGCGACTGACCTCGCTGTCCACAGCCACGCCCCGGCATGGCTGCCCGAGTCCTTCTGCCGGGGAGGCCTCTTCACGTGTAGCCGACTCCGGTAAGCTCCAGCCGGCCGTGATCGGGTCAACTCAGGCGTGCGCCACGCGCCACCACCGCCACCACGGCGAGCGCCTCACCGAGACGTCGCACGCCTTCGTCGATCGCCGGCTCGTCGAGGGCACAGTAGCCGAGGAGGAGCCCCGGCGCGGCCGGCCCCGTCCCGTAGCAGGGGCCGAGCGGGTAGACGCCGACCCCGCGCACGCTGGCCTCGAGGACGACGGCGCCCTCGTCGGTGCCGGGAGGGAGGTGCAGGGGCGTCTGCAGGCCCGCCGCCTCCCCGCCCAGGCGGCAGCTGGGGAGGGAGCGTCCCACGGCCGCCACCAGGGCGGCGCGCCGCGCGCCGTAGAGGGTGCGGGCGCGCCGTAGGTGGCGGCCGAGGTCCCCCCCGCTGATGAAGTCGGCGAGCACCTGCTGGTCGAGCGTCGGCGTCTGCCGGTCGGCCAACCACTTCGCCGCGACCAGCGGCGCCACCAGGGCCGGTGGGGCGACGATCCAGCCGACGCGCAGGGGCGGAAAGAGGACGCTAGAGCAACTGCCGACGTAGGCGACGCCCCCGCGCTCGTCGAGGCCCTGCAGCGCCGGCAGGGGCGGCCCGGCGTAGCGGAGCTCGCTGTCGTAGTCGTCCTCCACCACCAGCGTGCCGGCCGCCGCGGCCCACGCCAGCAACTGGAGGCGGCGGGCCAGGGCGAGCGTGACCCCGGTGGGGTACTGGTGCGAGGGGGTGACGTAGACCAGCCGCGGCGCCTCGTTCGCGGGCGGGAGCGCGCCGACGACCAAGCCGGCGGCGTCCACCGGCAACGGGACCAGGCGGGCGCCGGCCGCCTGGAGGACCGCCCGCGCCGGCGGGTAGCCCGGCTCTTCCAACGCCGCCGCGTCGCCCGGGTCGAGGCAGACGCGTGCCAGCAGATCGAGGGCCTGCTGCGACCCGCTGACGACGACGACCTGCTCTGGCGTACAGCGCACGCCCCGGGCGCGGGCCAGGTACCCCGCCAGCGCCTCGCGCAGGGGCCGGTAGCCGCCCGGATCGCCGTAGCGCCCCAGGGCGGGTGCACAGCCGGCCTCGCGCCAACGCCGGGCCAGCAGCCGGCGCCAGCGGACGTGGGGGAAGATCTCCCAGTCCGGTACTCCCGGCCGGAAATCGTACGCGGGGCGGTCCGACTCCCACGTCTCCCGACCGGCGGCCAGGGCACGCCGGACCCACGCCGAACCGACCGGTTCCGGTGGCGGCGGCGGGGGCGGAGGGATCGCCGGCAGGGGCACGCTGCAGGCCGTCGGCAGCCCCACCGAGACGAAGGTCCCGGCTCCCACCCGACCCGTGGCGTAGCCCTCGTCGATCAGGCGCTCATAGACCTGCACGACCGTCTGCCGTGCCACCCCCGACTCCTGGGCCAGGACGCGCGTGGCGGGCAGGCGCGCCCCGGCCTGGAGACGCCCGTCCAGAATGGCCGCCCGGACGGCGGCGTACAGTCGGGCCTGTGCGCCCCGCCCCCGCCCCCGCCCCTCGGTCGGCACGGCGAAGATCATTGGTCTACCAATCGATGCATGAAGTGGCTCTTGTTCTATACCAGACGAGTGCGTACGCTTGCCCGGGAGGGAAGCGATGACCGAGACGGCAACGCACGAGAAGCTGGCGCAGGGCACGAACGGGGCGGGCCACGGGCAGCAGGCGGAGCGGCGGGAGAGCACCGCGCTGATCAAGCGCGGTCTGGCGCAGATGCTCAAGGGCGGGGTGATCATGGACGTGGTCACACCCGAGCAGGCCCGGCTCGCCGAGGACGCCGGGGCGGTGGCCGTGATGGCCCTGGAGCGCGTCCCGTCGGACATCCGCGCGGCGGGCGGCGTGGCCCGCATGAGCGACCCGGAGCTGATCGCCAGGATCATCGAGGCCGTCACCATCCCGGTGATGGCCAAGGCACGTATCGGCCACTTCGTCGAGGCCCAGGTGCTGGAGGCGTTGGGCGTGGACTACATCGACGAGTCGGAGGTGCTGACCCCGGCGGACGAGGAGCACCACATCGACAAGCACGCCTTCAAGGTGCCCTTCGTCTGCGGCTGCCGCGACCTCGGGGAGGCCCTGCGCCGTCTCGGAGAGGGAGCGGCCATGCTGCGCACCAAGGGGGAGGCCGGGACCGGCAACGTCGTCGAGGCCGTGCGCCATGCTCGCGCCGTGCTTGGCGAGGTGCGGAAGCTGCGCACCATGCCGCCGGAGGAGCTGATGAGCGAGGCCAAGCGCCTCGGCGCCCCGTACGAGCTCCTCAAGCAGATCCACGAGACGGGACAGCTTCCGGTGGTCAACTTCGCCGCCGGCGGGATCGCCACGCCGGCCGACGCCGCCCTGCTGATGCAGCTGGGAGTGGACGGTGTCTTCGTCGGCTCCGGCATCTTCAAGAGCGAGAACCCGGCCGTGCGGGCCAAGGCCATCGTCCAGGCCACCACGCACTTCCGCGACCCAGGGATTATCGCCGAGGTGAGCAAGAGTATCGGCGGGGCCATGCCCGGGCTGGAGGTGGCCACCATGCCGGCGGCGGAGCGCCTGGCCACCCGGGGATGGTGACCGTGGCGAACGGCACCCCCAGCGGGCCGGCGGACGGGCCGGCGGACGTGGGGGTGCCGCCGGTCGCAGTCGGGTCAGCCCCCCGCATCGGCGTGCTGGCGCTGCAGGGCGACGTCGCCGAACACGTCGCCGCGCTGCGTCGCGTCGGGGCAACGCCGGTCGAGGTGCGTCTGCCGGCGCGGCTCGACGACCTGGACGGACTCATCATTCCGGGTGGCGAGAGCACTACCATTGGCAAACTCTTGGCCGAGTGGGCCCTGCTCGCTCCCCTCCGGGAGTGCATCGCAGAGGGGCTACCGGTGTGGGGCACGTGCGCCGGCGCCATCCTGCTCGCCAAAGACGTGCGGGACGCCCTACCGGGGCAACCGCTGCTGGGCGTGTTGGACATCGCCGTACGACGCAACGCCTTCGGGCGACAGGTACAGAGCTTCGAGACGGTGCTCGACGTGCCGCGTCTGGGAGGGGCGCCGTTCCCGGCCGTGTTCATCCGCGCCCCACAGATCGAGTCCGTGGGCGAGGGAGTCGAGGTCCTGGCCCGCCTCCCGGACGGGACGATCGTGGCCGCCCGGCGGGGGCCACTGCTGGCCACGGCCTTCCACCCTGAGCTCACCGGCGATGACCGCTTCCACCGGTTCTTCGTCGCCGTCACCCGTGAAAGCTCGGCCGACTGCCCGCCGGTGGCCACCCGCTAGAGCGAGGGCCATCTGGCGGGGCTCGCTGCACTCGGCTGGCACCGCCGTCGAAGGGGCATTGTCAACTTACCGCCGCTGGTGGCGGCGAGTGGCCGTCGAGGGCGTGGCCTTCCGGCCCGCCGGTGCTCACGCGGCGGCCGGAAGGCCCGTGACCTCCCGCCACGTGGCGAAGCGGGTCTGCAGCACCTGGTGGTACTGGGCGGCGGGGAGGCGGTGCCGGCGGGGGCGGAAGTGGTCGGAGATCGGGCCGAAGGGACTGAGGAACTGCTGGGCGTGCGCCGGCGATTTGAAGCGCTGGAGCACGCGCTCTCGTCGGCGGGTGGGGCGGTGGGAGTTCTCCGCGCGGTTGTTCAGGCCCTTGTGCCGCCGGTGCTCCGTCTGCGGCAGCACGCGCCGCACGGCGGGCGGGTAGCTGGCCAGCTTATCGGTAATCACGACCCGCGGCTGGTACCCGTGCCCGTTGACCACGCGGCGGAGGAAGGTCTCGGCTGCCTCCTGGTTGCGCCGCTCCTGCACCAGGATGTCGAGCACGATCCCGTCCTGGTCCACCGCCCGCCACAGCCAGTGCTTGCGTCCGTTGATCTTGAGCTGCATTTCATCGATGTGCCACTTGTCCCCCGGTCGGCGGCGCCGCCGCCGGAGTCGGCCCGCGAAGGTCTGCCCGAACTTCTGGCACCACTGGCGAATGGTCTCGTAGGTCACGACGCCCCCCCGCTCGGCCAACAGCTCTTCCACGTCCCGGTAGCTGAGCCGGAACCGGTAGTACAGCCACACCGCGTGGCTGATGATCTCCCCGGGGAAGCGATGCCGCTTGTACAGCGGCGCGGCGGCGGCTCCAGACGTGGCGAGGCTCATCGCCTCATCCTACCCGGCCCCCTCCCGTAACCTGACGATCCCCCCAGATCTGCATGAGCGCCCCCAAGGCCATGCTGCAGGAGTTCGTGCCCGCCTTCCACCAGGGCTGGTACCGCGACGTCGTCGATCCCAAGTGGGACATCCGCGACGGGTACCTGCACGCCCCGCAGCGCCCGGGCATCGGCACCCGCCTGCCGCCCGAGGTGCGCGACCGGCTGGACGCGGTAGTGGTCGTGAGCGACCGGCCGGGGGAGAGCCCCATC
>JAUJOR010000023.1 GCA_030447525.1 Chloroflexota bacterium
GCAGGGCGAAAGATTTTCCGCGCGCGGCGAGCACACCCGTGTAGGTGCCGTCTCTACGGTCCTTCAGAACCCCAATCCGGAGGCCTGCTCCAGGCACCTCATGCGACAACAAGACGATGTCTCGCATCTGCTGCGGGAGACTAGGTTGCTCATCGAAGCTGATCGTTTGCCCCGACTGAGGAGCGCGCGAGATGAACCTGCGCTTACCCGTGACCGTCCGTCCTGCCCATCCGCCGAGGACGGGCACCCATTCGTCCAACGTCCTGCCACCAACTGGCACGAAGCCACCGCCGACTCCCACCAGCAGGGTTGTCATCGCCACCGCAAATCCGGATGCAGCCGGAAGCACGCGCAGAGCAACGACCACCAGGAAACCCGTGAGTCCCAGGATGACCAGCTGAGGGCCCCGCAAGCCGGCGAGAACTCCCCGGCGCTCAAGGGGACCGAATCGATAACGAGGAACATCAGCCATCAGTCTTGCCCTCGCGTTCGAGGCGGTCGCGTAGTATGAGGAGCTGTTGGAGCGGAGCCCCCCCCGGCTTTTCGACCCGCCGAGGCTGGCGGCTCGACCCCCGTCGAAGTGCCGGAGGCATGGGGGTGTCACTAGGCTCGTGGACGGTTCCCCGCGGCTGGGGCGGGTCGCCGAGGCATGGACCGGGCGCGGCAGACCGGCCCATTTAGGTTGGCGGCCCGTGTTTGCGCGGGGGCCCCCTACCCTAAGTCGAAGGGATCAGGGACTGCTCTTTGGCCTCGCGCTTGGCCGTGCTCTGGACCTCATCCACCACGCGCTCCACCTTCTGCATGGTGTCTTGCGTGGCTTCCTGGGCGCGGCCCAGGAGACGGTCGCGGGCCTCACCGAAGAGCCGGTCTTCCTGGGGCGTTGTACCCAGCGACGCCCCCAGCGTGGCGCCGAGCGCCACGGCGGCCGCGCCTACGGCCAGGGGATTTTCCTCAAGCTGCCGGCGCAAGAAGCCCTGCGCCCGGGTGGCGGTCTCTTGCACCGACCCGGCCACCTGGCCTGCCGTGCCCTGGACCGACTCCAGTACCTGCCCGGCAGACTCCTGCACCGTGCCGGCAACCTGGCTTGCCGTGTCCTGCACCGTGTCCACGGCATCCCCGACACGTTGCTGAGTCCGGCCGGCTACGCGGCTGGCGCTGTCCGCGACCCGTCCGGCGGTGTCCTGTGCCCGGTCAACCACCCGCCCGGCGGCGTCCTGGGCGCGCTCGGAGACCGCGCTGACGCCGCTCCCTGACGAGAGAGGGGCGGAGCTGGAGACGCGGTAGCTTCCAGACTGCTGATAGCCCTGGTATCCCGGCCGCGAGCCAGAAGTCCCACCGGAGGCCTCGTTCGTCCGGTTCAAGTAGAGCCAGCCGAGGGACAGGCCGGCCAGCGCCGATGGGATGGGGTTTGCCTTGATCGTTGCTACCAGGGTGTGCCGCAAGCTGCCGGCGGTGTCACTCGCGTTTCGTGCCATGTTCTCCACCTTTCCGATGGTCGCCTCCCGCAGCGCCGACCGGGCTTGTCCGGTAACCTCGCCAACGGCTGCCTTGGCCTGCTGGATGGCGTGGTCTGTCACCTCCTGCACCGCCTCCTTGGCCTGCGTGATGACACGGTCGGCCACTTCCTGCGCGGTGTCTTTGGCCTGTTCTGTGAGCGCCTCGGGGTCGAGCTTGCCCTGGATGGCGTCGATCGTCTCGCTCATCTCCGCCCGGGTCTGCTCAATCTCGTCCCGCGCGGCGGTCGTCTCCCCCATCTCTTCCTTGTCCGGCGGGGCTGACCCCCCGGAGGACCTGATGGGCGTCGACGTGTCCAACACGCGTCGGACCTCGACGCGTCCCGCGTCAGGCGCCGGGCGTCCTACTTGACCTGCTCTTTCGCCCACTGCGCATCCTCCTTTAGCGTCTCTACGGTCTGCCGGGGCGCGAGCTCCTCGCGCTTCAGGGCGGTGAGCCCCCGTTGCACGAGGGCATAGCCAGCGGCGGCGACGATGAGCCCGACGATCAAGGCTGCCAGCCAGGCGTCGAGTCCAGCCGCCACGAGGCCGAGGACTGCAGCGGCGAGAAGCGCGAGAATGCCCGCGTAGGCGACCAGTCCCCCGACGGCCAGGAAGCCGATATCGCGCCCCGCCCGAGACGCCTTGTGGGTCATCTCGGTCTTGGCGAGCTCAACCTCCTGACGGACGAGAGTCCCCGTTTCCCGCGCCAGCTCCGCGAAGAGCTCGCCGAGCGAGCGCTCGTCTCTGGGCGCCTGCATCACGCGCCCCCTGCTCCCGGCCTCGCCGGGGGATTGGATCCGGATGGCCTAGGTACCCCAGGCGTACCCGCCCCGGGGGTGCCTGCACCTGGGGCTCCTGGGGTGCCCGGCGCCCAGGCCGGCCCTGTCCACGACGGCCCGCCGGGGGTGCCCCCAGCGGGGGTGCCAGGAGCTCCAGGGGTCGTGGATGTGGACGAGGTGGACGTAGAGGGAGCGCCGGCCGGAGGGGTTGCCGGCTGACTGGGCAGCGGGCGGCCGACGCCAGGGGCGGGTGGCAAGGGGCCCCCAGGTACCCGCTGGGCGTCGCCCGGGGCCGAACCGACTACCGGGCGCTGGCCCCCAATGGGGGGCCCAATGGGGGCAGGCGTCGTCGGAGTTGGAGGCGCGGGGGCGCGGGGCGCCGGGGCAGGGAGCGTCGACATTGCCCCGCTGGGGGCCGGTGGGGCCGGTGGGGCCGAGCCGACCGGGCTGGACATGGCGCGCAGGGCGTGCTCACGGCGCGCCGCGCGTTCGGCAGAGCTCATCAGGAACCGGCTGCCCAGCGCCCCCAACGTGATCGCCGCGCCGAGGAAGACCGCGGGCTGGCGGCGTGCCAACTCCCCAACCTCATCCAACAGATCCGGGATGTCCTTCGTGCGCAAGTAGCTGGAGAGGCGCTCGACCTGCTGGGCCAGCACATCGGCGTAGCGCCCCGCCGTTTCCTGATCCTGGTTACGGAGCTCCTGGCCCGTCTGCCGGATGGCCTGACCCACCGCCCCCAGACCGCCAACGGCGCGCTCTTTCTGGTTCGCGAGCACGGAAGTGGCTTGCTGCTTGGCTTGGTCGGCCACCCGTCCCGCCGTCTGCTGGGTCTTGTCGACCACCTGGCTCGCGGCGCCTTGCGCCTGGTCGGAGAGCCCCGGCGCTGACCCGCCGGAGGTCCCGCCACTGCCCTGTCCCGGCGCCGTCGGAGGAACGCTCCGAGGGGGTGTGGTCGAGCCGCCAACGTTAGGCTGCTGCGTCATGAGTGCTTTCCTTTCGTACCGTATCGTAGTTCGCGGGCGAACAGAGTGTTCATGACCCGTATTCGTTATCTTCGCCCTACAGCGACCCTGTCAGCGCCCGGTCTCAAGCCGTGGCGGATCTCCCCATCTCACCACCGCTCCAAACGCCCGTGCCGACGGCGCCCCACGAAGCCAGCACGATCAAGGCAATTCCTGTGCCGCTCCATCCGGCTGTTCGGGGGCGAAACCACCCCTTGGCGGGGACAACCGACCGCTGGCGAAGGGCTCAGCAGGTGCGCTCGGAGCGTCTTACAGGTCGCTGCCTTGATGGCTACACCGATGGCTACACCTGGCCCAGAAGGCAGCCGCACCCAGCGGTGGAGTGGTCTACGCTGCGCCAGGTAGTCAGCCCCGCCGCGCCCCGGCCTGGTACTTGCTTTAGCGAGTGTGGGGCGTACGCCAAGGCGGGCGCAAAGGTGGTGGGAGGACAAGGGGATGGCACGCAAGGGGCGGCGGGGGCAGGGCGGCACGGGCGGGGACAGTGTGGCTGGGGGTGGCGCCGGGAGCAGAAGCGACGCGCTGGCCCGCGCCACGGCGCGGGTCTCCCGCCTGGTGGCGCGCGTTGAACGCGACGAGGAATGGCGTGCCGGTCAGCTCGCCCCTATCCCGGAGGCGCAGGACAGCACGGCCATCCGGCCCCCAGGTCAGGATGGCCGTGCCACGGCCGGGCGAGGGGACGTGCCGGCGGGGAGGAGCGGCCCCCCGCGCCGGCGGGCCATGCTGATCATCAATACCAAGTCCGGGCCGAACAACGATTCCATCGTGCACGTGCGCCGGCTGGTCGACCTCCTGGCTGGGCACGGCATCGACGTGGACGTGCGGGTCAAGCTGCGCAAGCGGCAGGCGCGCGAGGAGGCGCAGCGCGCCGCTCGGGCCGGCGTCCCGCTGGTGGTGGCGGCCGGGGGCGATGGGACGATCGAGGCCGTAGCGGCCGGGCTGGTGGGGACACAGACGGTGTTGGGGATCATCCCCCTGGGGACGTACAACAACGTCGCCGGCTGCCTGGGACTGCCTTTTGACGCGGCCGAGGCCTGCGCCCTGGTCGGCGCCGGAACCGTACGCCGCGTGGATGTCGGCCGGGTGTATGCCAGGGGGCGCAAGGGGCCGCGGATCTTCCTGGAGATGGCCGCCGCCGGGGTGACCGCCGCCCTGATGCCCGCAGGGCAGGAGGCCAAGAAGGGGGCCTGGGATACCGCTGCCCAATCTCTGCCGGCGGCGGTGGGGATGAGCCCCACCCCGGCCC
Organism: Chloroflexota bacterium; assembly: GCA_030447525.1. Lineage (GTDB taxonomy): Bacteria > Chloroflexota > UBA11872 > UBA12225 > UBA12225 > JAUJOR01. The sequence continues at coordinate 4,541 of JAUJOR010000023.1, forward strand.
GGCTGCTCCTGGACGGCGATAAGGTGGAGCGCCGAGCCAGCACCATGCTGGTGGAGGTGGCCAACGCCCCGCGGATGGGCCCGGGGCTGACGGTCGCGCCTCACGCCCGCATGGACGACGGCCTGCTGGACGTGGCCATCTACCGGGACTTTACCCAGGCCAGCCTGGCCGCCCGTATGCTGGCCCTCAGGGCCGGGGCCAGTGGCGAAGACGAGCGCATCGACCGCGCCCGCGTCCAGCGCCTGGAGTTGCGCACCGAGACGCCCCTGCCGGTGGTGGCGGACTCCAAGGTGGTGGGGACGACCCCGGCGCGGTTCGAGGTGCTGCCCGGGGCGCTACGCGTCGTCGTGGGGAACGGGCCAGGCCTCGTCTACCCCGTAGGTGAGGCCCTCCTCCACGCCGCGGTGGCCCAGGCGCACGTCCCTGGCCCGGCGCCGGACGCGGGGACCGTCCCTCCCGAGGAGATCGTACCGGCGACGGGTGGAAACGGGCTGGCGGGGGCCGCCGTCGCCGCCATCGCCCCGGTCGTTGGGCGGGCGCTGACGGGGGTGGTCTGGGCCCGCGCGCTGGCCCTCCCGGCCGCGCTCCTCGCCGCCGGCGCGGTGTCCTTTCCCCTGATACGCACCCTGGCCCGTGGCCGGCGACCCTGACATGTGGCGTGCGCCCGCGCCGACTGCGGGGGGCTGCATCCGTTGGGAAGGGCGTGAGCGCCCTGGGCGCCGAAAGGGCCGGGTGGCTCGCGGCGCCAGCGATAGAGGGACGTACGCCTCCACGTGGCCATGCTGCTGCCCTCCAGCGGGTCAAACCGCAAGTACATGGTGTCCTCTCACCAGGTCAGATCATCCGCCAGTCAGATGCAGCGTGACCCAGTAGGGGAGGTGACCGGGCGATGATCGAGGGGATCGAAGCGGCCTACTACCGCCTGCCGTTGCCGCTATCCGGCGACGCCGGCCACGGCCAGATTGACGCTGAAGAGCTGGTGACGGTGGCGTTGCGCGCCGATGGGCTGGTCGGTCACGGCTATGCCTATACCATCGGGCGCGGCGGGCGGGCCGTGCTGGCCTTGATCGAGCACGACCTGGCGCCCCTGCTTGTGGGGCAGGACGCCGCAGACGTCGAGGCCCTGTGGGAGACGATGTGGCGCCGGCTGCTCTTCGTTGGGCGCGGCGGGCTAGCCAGCTTCGCGATTGCCGCCGTGGACATCGCCCTGTGGGACGTGCGCGGGCTGCGGCAGGGCCAGCCCCTCTACGCCCTCCTGGGGGGCAGCCCGCGCCTCATCCCCGCCTACGGGAGCGGCGTCGACCTACCAAAGCCCCTGCCGGAGCTGCTGGGGCAGGTGGAAGGCTTTCTCCGGCGCGGTTTCCCGGGGGTGAAGGTCAAGGTGGGCCGGCCGGACGCGGCCGAGGACGAGGCACGGGTGGGCGCCGTCCGCCGGCTGATCGGCGATCGGGTGGATCTCATGGTAGACGCCAACATGGCCTGGACGGTGGACCAAGCCCTGGAGCGTGGCCGGCGTCTGGAGGGCGCTGGCCTTTACTGGCTGGAGGAGCCCACCGCCCCCGAGGATGTCGCCGGCCACGCCCGCCTGGCGACGACGCTATCCTTGCCGATCGCCGTGGGCGAGAGCCTGCACGCCCCGTCCGAGTTCCGGCGCTACGTGGAGGAGGGCGCCGTCGACATCGTGCAGATCGACCCCATCACCAACGGGGGCATCACTGCCTCACTGCAGGCCCTGGCGCTGGCCGACGCCGCCGGGCTCCCCACCAGCAGCCACTACGCCGACGAGCTCAGCGCCCATCTGCTGTGCGCCAGCCGCCGGCCGGTGTATCTGGAGAAGCACGCCTTTGCCCTCGATCCATACCTGGAGGCCCCGCAGGAGGTAGTGGATGGCCACGTCCGCCCCACGCAGACCCCGGGTACGGGGCTGCGCTTCGCCGCCCGCGCGCTGGCTCCCTACCGAGGCTAACGCCGGTGATGCCCTCGCCGATCTGGCGGGCCCAGGAGCGCCCGGTGCTGCTCCTGGGCCCAGGCACCGGCCCGCGGCGCGTGGGGCGCGTGGGTGGTATCAACCTGCTGCGAGGCTATCTCGGACTGTTGGAGAGGGGCAGGCCATGAACCTGGACGGGAAGGTGGCGATCGTGACCGGTGGGGCGCAGGGCATGGGCCGGGCGATCGCCTGGCGGCTGGCGCAGGAAGGCGCCGACGTGGTGGTTGCCGACCTGCGCCAGGAAGGGGCGCAGCAGGTGGTGGAGGAGATCGTGGGCGCCGGCGGCCGGGGGCTGGCCGTGGCGGTGGACGTGCGTCGCCAGGAGCAGGTGCAGGCAATGGTTGACGCCGCCACCGGCCGATTCGGGGGACTGGACGTCCTGGTCAACAACGCCGGGGTGGGCAAGATCATCCCCTTCCTGGAGACGACCGAGCAAGACTGGGACTTCATGTTCGACGTGAACTGTAAGGGGCTGCTGTGGTGCAGCCAGGCGGCGTCGCGGGTGATGATCGCCCAGGGTCGTGGGGGCCGGATCATCAACCTGGCCTCCCAGGCCGGGCGGCGCGGCGAGGCCCTCGTCCTGGCGTACTGCGCCAGCAAAGCGGCCGTGATCAGCATGACGCAATCCATGGCCCTGGCCCTGGCCGAGCACCAGATCACCGTGAACGCCATTGCCCCCGGCATCGTCGACACCCCGTTCTGGGTCGAAGTAGACAAGCAGTTCGCCCGGCTGCTGAACGTACCGGAGGGCGAGCCGAAACGGCGCTTTACGGCCACCATCCCGCTGGGGCGCATCGAGCAGCCGGAGGACGTGGCCGGCGTGGCCGCCTTTCTTGCCTCGGCCGACGCCGGCTACATCACCCAGCAATGCCTCAACGTGGACGGCGGCTCCTGGCCCAGTTGACCCGGGCGGTCGGCCCACGGGGCCGGCTCCCCGCGTGCCCTGATGGCACCGGGTGGCAGCCGATGGCACCGGGTGGCAGCCGGTGGCACGAAGATTGCCAACCTCCAGCGTCTTGGCTTCTCCCTCTGGCGCTGTGCCAGGGGCCATCGCAGACGTGCTGCAGGGATGATGGGCCCTAGTACCTCGCCACCGTGATATTGCCGGGTGCCTCTGTCAGGGGGATACCCCGCAAAAGCACCGTGGCCGGGTCCTAGAGATGAAGCCGAGGGGCTCTGGCACCCTGTCTGAGCCATACCAATCCCGTCGCGCCCGGCGAATCAGCAGGGCCGCGTCTCTCGTAGCCCGTCTACCCGGGAGAGCCATCAACCCGGGAGAAACAGGAGAACCCCTGATCGTGCCTTCCATTAGCAACAGTAATAGAATGCCCGCCGCGGGTGAGTGTGACAACGGACACTCCCAGAGCCACCCCTTGGGCGCTGCCCCAACAGGGGCGCCGGCCCTGGAGCTGTGGGCGGGGATAGAGTGCACCGTCAACCGTGTGGGTGATAGCTACCTCGATCAGATCGAAGCGTCCGGCCACGCCCACCGCCTGGACGACCTCGACCGCGTGGCTGGGCTGGGCGTCCGCACGTTGCGCTACCCCGTGCTGTGGGAGCGCACCGCCCCGGATGGCCTGGAGCGCGCGGACTGGACGTGGGCCGACGAGCGGCTGGGGCACTTGCGCTCCCTGGGTGTTCGTCCCATTGTGGGGCTCGTCCACCACGGCAGCGGCCCCCGCCACACCAGCCTGGTTGACCCGGCCTTTCCGGCCCACCTGGCTGCCTATGCCCGAGCCGTGGCCCAGCGCTATCCCTGGGTAGATCGCTACACCCCGGTCAACGAGCCCTTGACCACCGCTCGCTTCAGCGGCCTCTACGGCCACTGGTATCCCCACGGCCAGGATGCCCTGACCTTCGTCCGCGTCTTGCTGACCGAGTGCCGGGCGGTGGCCCTGGCCATGGCGGCCATCCGGGAGGTCAACCCTCGGGCGCAGCTCGTCCAGACCGACGACCTGGGCAAGACGTACAGCACCCCCACCCTGGCTTACCAGGCCGACTTCGACAACGAGCGCCGCTGGCTAACGTGGGACCTGCTTTGCGGCCGGGTGCGCCCCGGCCACCGCATGTGGCAGTTCCTCATCCGGCTGGGTATCCCCGCGGGGGAGCTGGAGTGGTTCCTTGACCACCCTTGCCCCTCGGACGTCCTGGGGATCAACTACTACATCACCAGCGGACGGTTCCTTGACCACCGCCTGGAGCGCTACCCGCAGGCATTTCACGGGGGGAACGGGCGCCACCGCTACGCCGACGTGGAGGCGGTGCGTGTCCTGGCCAATGGGCTGCCCGGACCGGCGGCCCTGCTTCAGGAGGCCTGGGAGCGCTACCAAGTCCCGGTGGCGATCACCGAGGCCCACCTGGGCAGCACCCGCGAGGAGCAGATGCGCTGGCTTGTAGACGTCTGGCACGGCGCCCAGGACGCGCGCGCCGCCGGGGTGGACGTGCAGGCCGTGACGGTCTGGTCGCTGTTTGGGGCGTATGACTGGGATAGCCTGGTGACCCGTCCGGCGGGCCACTACGAGCCGGGGGCGTTTGACCTCCGGGGGGCGCGCCCGCGGGCGACCGCCCTGGCGGGCTTGCTCTCGGTACTGGCGGCGGACAGGGAGCCCAGCCACCCGGTGCTGGACTCCCCCGGCTGGTGGCGCCGGCCAGAGCAGCGTCTGCTTTACCCGTCGGTGCGGCCCCAGCGGCGCCCCGAGGACGGCGCCAGCCGGCAACGGGGCGCCTCAACCCGCAGTCGGCGGCGTTCTAAACGCCCGCCTCGCCCTCTCGTCATCACCGGCGCCGCTGGGGCGCTGGGAGACGCTCTAGGGCGCCTGTGCACCGTACGGGGCCTGGAGCACCGGCTCCTGGCATCACAGGACGTGGACATCGCCGATCCCGAGGCGGTCGACTGCATCCTCTCCGAGCTGGAGCCGTGGGCGCTGGTGCACGCCGCCGGCTGCGGCCATCCGGCCCCCGAAGGGCGCGAGGCCACCGGGGATCGCCGGGCCAGTATGGAGAGCCCGGCCGTGCTGGCCGCGGGCGCGGCCCGGCGCGGGGTGCGTCTCCTAACCTTCTCTTCCGACCTGGTCTTCGACGGCGGAAAAGATGCCCCCTACGTGGAGAGTGATCCGGTGGCCCCGCAAGGCGTCTACGGGCGTCGCCAGGCCGAGGGGGAGACCTGCGTCCTGGCGACGCTCCCGGCGGCGCTCGTCGTGCGTACCGGCCCCCTCTTCGGCCCTTGGGACGAGCATAACTTCGTCTCTGCCACGCTGCGCCGGCTGGCGTCCGGGCGCCCCGTGGCCGTGGTCGACGACGCGCTGGTCTCGCCCACCTACATCCCGGACCTGGTGGACGCCTGCCTCGACCTGCTGGTGGACGGCGAGTGCGGGCGCTGGCACCTGGCCAACGTGGGGGCCGTCACGTGGCATGAGCTCGCCGGCCTCGCCGCTGGCCTGGCCGGCGTCAGCACCAGCCGCCTGGAGCCCCCCGCGATGCGCACCGGGGGACAGCCCCGCTTCGGTGCCCTGGGCAGCGAGCGGGGCGCGCTCCTCCCGCCGCTGGACGTAGCGCTCCAACGCTACATTCGCGATCGCCGGGCGGCTCACGTGAATCGGCTGCCGGACAAAGCCACCCCCCGAGCGATGCGCAAGCGCACCACCAGGGCCGCCGCCTGATGGGGGCGACCCGGCCCGTGGTGCGGAATGGCATGTTGGCCGGCGTCGGCCGGGCGACGCAGCGGTGTCCCGGAGCCGTACGCTAGGGACCGTACGGTAGGGGCATTACGCCAGGGTCGTCTGAGACGGCCGCAGAAGGGAGGAGTGAGGGGGCTATGGCAGGGGCGGGACTGGGATTCCGGCTGAAGCTGGACTTCGAGCGTCCGGATGGGCAACTGGTGGAGGGGTTCCGGGGCGCGGCCACGGGGAACGTGGGCGACGCCCTGGGGCGGTCGGCGGCGATGAGCTATCGGATCAAGCCGGTGGGTCCGGGAATGACCCTGTGCGGCGTGGCCTTCACCATCAAGGCACGACCGGTGGACAACCTTATTGTGTGGAAGGCCCTGGAGGTAGCCAGGCCCGGCGACGTGCTGATTATCGCCACCGGCGGTCACCTGGAACACTCCACCTGGGGCGACCTCACCAGCCGCGTCGGTGCGATCCGCAGCCTGGGCGGGATGGTCACCGACGGGGCGGTGCGCGACGTGCCCGGAATCGTGGCCGCCGGGCTTGCGGTATTCGCCGCCGCCGTGACGCCCAACAGCCCGCAGAAAGACGGCCCCGGCGAGTTCAACGTCCCCGTCGCCTGCGGCGGTCAGGTCGTCCAGCCGGGCGACATCATCGTGGGAGACGACGACGGCGTCGTGGTGGTGCCGCGTGCCGATGCCCCGGAGGCGCTGGCGGCGCTGCGTACGATCCAGGACTACGAGCAGGAGCGCAGCGCCCAGCTGGAGCGCGGCGAGCTCATCCCGGCCTCGGTCGCCAAGCTCCTGGCCGAGCGCGGGGCGGTGTTCTCGTAGAGCGAGCGTCGTGGCTCCCCGTGCAATTCCAGCCAGGCGCCCTGGCGGGGCGTAATCGAGGTGCTGCATGCCCAGCCCCGCGCCCTGTACTACCTCCCGTGTGCACCTGGCGCCGTAGTCGAAAGGAGCGGCCCTACCCCCTTGATTGCACTTTGTTGTGGTATACGTTCCCCATGGGACGGCCGAGCCGGTGGTAGGATCGGTTCGTCCCTCCGCTAGTCCCTCCGCCCGCGAGTCCCTCCGCCTATGAGCAGTCAACGCGTAAGAGCGAGCGCCACCAACGGCGCTCCCCTGCACCGGCCGGCCCCCCGTAAGGGGGGCTTTTCTTTTGCCTGGATCCCCCCAGGGGGTATGTCGTTCCTGAGAGAAGAACAAGAGAGAGATGTACCTATGAGGCGGTCCAGCGAATGCTCGCGGCGGTTCGTGCTCGGGTCAATGGGCGCCCTGCCCCTCGTCCTGCAGGGCTGCGGGCCGGCGACCTCGGTCCCGGCCGGAGGCCCCGGGTCACCTGCGTCCTCCGGGGGGGCCGGCACGTCGGGGGCCAGGACGCCGGCCGGCCAGCTCGTCATTGGCTCCCTGGAGGAGCCGGCCAGCCTCTCCGCCCTGGTCGCGCTGCCGCACCACTTCCCGGAGCACGTCCCCCAGACGCTGCTGTTCGAGAGCCTGACGCAGTTCATGCCCGACGGGAGCGTTGCCCCTAAGCTGGCCGAGAGCTGGACGGTCAGCCCGGACAACCTCGTCAACACCTTTACCCTGGCGCCGGGCGCCCGGTTCCACGACGGGCACCCGGTAACGGCGGAGGATGTCAAGTTCACGTTCGACGCCGCCGTCGACCCGGCCACTAAGTCCTCGGACGAGGGGTTGACCAACGTGGCCCAAACGGAGGCGGTCGATCTCCGCACGGTGCGCGTCACCCTCAAGGGCCTCAATCCCAAGTTCCTGGCTGAGGGTGGGGGGCGGGGGATCGTGCCCAAGCACCTGCTGGAAGGGAAAGACCTCAGCCGGGACGAGTTCAACAAGCGACCGATAGGGTCGGGCCCCTTCAAGCTGGCCGGCTACACGCCCGGGCAGTCCATCGTCATGGAGGCCGTGCCGGACTTCTATCGTGGGGCGCCGGCCATCGGCCGGGTGGTGTTCAAGATTCTCACCGACCAGAACGTGATCCTGACCCAGCTCCGCTCAGGGAAGCTGCAGTACGCCCTGGTCACCCCCCGCGATCTGGCGGCCGTGCAGGGGATCAGATCGCTCAAGGTGGTGGAGGCGCGGACGCCTCGATTCTTTGACATCGTCCCCAACTACCAGCGCCCCTACTGGCAAGACCAGAGGGTACGCGAAGCGGCCCTGGTGGCTATCGACCGCCAGGGGATCGTGGACAAGGTGCTCCTGGGCCACGGGGAGGTGCTGGAAGCCAACGTCTCTCCCGTTTCCTGGGCCTATAACCCCAACGTCCCCAAGCACCCCCACGACCCGGCCAGGGCCAGGGCCCTGCTGGACGAGGCCGGCTGGCGGCCGGGAGGGGACGGCGTGCGCCAGAAGGCCGGCCAGCGCCTGGCCTTCGGCGTCATGCTCAACAACTACGACCGCACCCTGGACCAGGCGCTGGTCGTGGCCCAGCAAAACCTCAAGGACGTCGGCGTAGTCATGCGTCTCGAGCGCGTCGAGGCGGGGGTCTTCAGCGCCCGCCGCACGCGCAAGGAGTTCGACGCCCTGAGCCGCGTCTGGAACCCGGTGTACGACCCGGACCAGGGCGGCCTGGCGGTCAGTGGCAACTTCTACGGCTACAGCAACCCTCGCGTGGACGAGCTCTCCAAGCAGGCCTTTGGCACCGTCGACCGCGAGGTGCGCAAGCGGGCCTACTTCGAGGTCCAGGAGCATCTCGCCGGCGACGTCGCCCGCCTGTTCCTCTACACCGAGAACGAGCTGCACGCCGTCGCCGCCAATGTCACGGGCATGCAGCCCCACCCGGTGAACTTCTTCTGGAACGTCAAGGATTGGAAGCTGGGGGCGTGAGCGAGTAGGCAGCAGGCAGCAGTCAGCAGGCGATCTCGGTTCCTGGCCGGGGGCTCCTGTGTGCTACTGCCTGCTGCCTGGCGTGTGCTGCCCTTGAAGTGCGCCCGAGGGGCCCATGAGGTGTCTCTTGGAGAGAGAGGTGAAAACGTTGTGCTCAGGTTCTTGCTCCGGCGTCTGGCCCAGGTGCTGCTGACGCTGGTCATCCTGGCCACGGTGACGTTTGCCGCCGTGCGGGCAGCCCCCGGCGGGCCGGCGCAGGTGCTCCTCGGCCCTGACCGCTACACCCCGCAGCTGGAGGCACAGCTCAACCGCCAGCTGGGGCTCGACCGGCCCCTGCCGGAGCAGCTCCTGCATTGGGCCGGGTCGCTGGCCCGCGGCGAGTTGGGCTACTCCTACTTCCACCGCCGGCCGGCAGGGGCTGTAGTGGCGGAGCGTCTGCCGAACACCCTCCTGCTGGGCGGGCTGGCCTTCCTCGCCTCGCTGGCCGGGGGGGGTGGGGCTGGGGGTGGCCGCCGCCGTGCGCCGCGGGACGTGGACCGACCGCCTGGTGAGCAGCGCGGCCGTGGCCGTGGTGGCCACCCCCAGCTTCTGGCTGGGTATTCTGCTCGTCGTCGTCTTCGCCGCCTGGCTGCGGGTGCTGCCCTCGGCCGGGATAGCCCCCGTGGGGCAGGAGAACGACGTCGTCGCCCGCGGGCGCCACCTCTTGCTCCCCCTGCTGACCATGGCCCTACCCCACGGTGCGTCGCTGGCCCTCTACACCCGCGCGGCCATGCTCGATGCCCTGGCCGCGGACTACACCCGTACGGCGCGCGCCAAGGGGGTCGGCGAGCGCGGCGTCGCCTGGGGGCACGCCCTGCGCAACGCCGCCAGCCCCATCGCCACCGTAGCCGGGCTCAATCTGCCCCACATCGTGGAGGGGAGCGTGGTGGTCGAGAGCGTCTTCGCCTGGCCCGGATTGGGCCGGCTCACGGTCACCAGCGTCGGCCAGCGGGATTATCCCGTCCTGCTGGTAGTGACGCTCCTGGTGGGCCTGGCCGTGGTGCTGGCCAACCTCCTGACCGACCTGCTCTACCACGCCCTCGATCCGCGGGTGGACGACGCCTGAGGCGATGTGCCGTTCCCCTGCACGGAACCGCTTGACAGCCCATTAGAGGACCGTACGATGAGCCTTGACATCACGTCCGCCCCGGCGCTCCCCGCCGGCCGGCCCCCTTCCCCGGCGGCGTCGCTACCCGTGCCCCTGGAGGTGTCCGTGGCCCGGCGCGGGCGCCACCGGTTCCGGTTCGAGCGCCGCACGCTGGGCGCCCTGGCCGTCTGCGGCGCGGTCACCCTGCTCCTGGTGCTGCCGGAGGTAACCGGCCTGCCGGCGTACCGCGTTGACCTTGGCGCGGTGCTCCAGCCCCCTTCGCCCACGCACCCGCTGGGGACGGACGAGAACGGGCGTGACGCCCTGGCCCGGCTCCTCGTCGGTGGGCAGGCCACCCTGGGCATCGGCGCCGGCGGGGCGGCGCTGGCCGTTCTGCTGGGCACACTGCTGGGGGCCGGCGCCGGCTACGCCGGGGGGGCGCTGGACGCCACCCTGATGCGTTTCGTCGACTTCGCCCTGGCTTTCCCTAGCCTGTTCGCCATCCTCCTGTTCACCTCGTTCTTCCAGTCCGGGCCGCTGCAGCTGGTCGTCCTGATTGGCCTGACCGGCTGGATGCCCGTCGCCCGCCTCCTGCGGGGCAACGTCCGCGACCTGTTGCACGCCGAGTACGTCGAGGCGGCCCGCACCCTCGGGGCGAGCGGCGGGCGGATCGTCCTGCGCCACGTCCTGCCCAATACGGGGGGAGTCCTGTTCGTCACCGGGCTCGTCCAGCTCAGCCGGGCAATCCTGGCCGAGGCGACCATCTCTTTCCTCGGCCTGGGCGTCCAGCCCCCCGAGCCCACCTGGGGTAACCTGCTCATCGGCGCCCAGGACTACCTCTACAGCGCCCCCTGGCTGGCCGTCGCCCCGGGGCTGACCATTACTCTGACCTTGCTGGCGGTCTATAGCCTGGGTATGAACCGGGCGCTGAGTCCGCGCGCCACCCGCCCCGCTACGTCCGCGCCGTGACCGTGACGGTCCGGTGCGGCGACGGGTAACGCCCCGGCTGGCCGTCCGCGGGGAGCCGGGCGTTGGCCAGGCGGGCGGCGTTGATCACGACGGCGACCGAGCCTAGGTTGTGGACGAGGGCGCCGGCAACGGGCCCGAAGCCACCCATTGCGGCCGCGGCCACGGCGGCGACGTTCCAGACGGCCGCAAAGGCGAGGTTCTGCCGGATCGTCCCCAGCGTCTTCCGGCTCAGGACGATGGCGGCGGCCGCCTGGCGCAGGTCGTCCGTCATCAGCACGACATCCGCGGTGGCCATGGCCAGGTCGGTACCGGCCGCCCCCATGGCGATGGCCACGTCGGCGGCGGCCAGGGCGGGCGCGTCGTTGACGCCGTCGCCCACCATGGCCACGCGATGCCCCTGGGCCTGTAGCCCCTGTACCCACGCTACCTTCTCCTGCGGCCGGAGGCCGGCGTGCACCTCCTGCGGCGCGATCCCCACGGCGTGGGCGACGGCCTGCGCCGGGGCGTCGCGGTCGCCCGTGAGGAGGACGACCTTGCGTACCCCCGCGGCGCGCAGCGCTCGGACGGCGCTCGCCGCCTCCGCCCGGGGGGCGTCGGCTACGGCAAGGATCCCGGCGACCCGGCCGGCCAGGGCCACGGCAAGGGGCGTCTGCCCTGCCGCCGCCAGCTCGGTCAGGGCGGCGTCTGCCTGGGCCGGCCACGGCACGCCACGCTCGGTGAGGAACTCCGGCCGTCCGACGAGCACCTGCACCCACTGCCCATGGGTCTCGATGGCGACCGGAGTGGTGGCCCTATCCCCATGGCCGGTAGGCGTGCGTCCGTCCGTTGCCAGGTGCGGGAGGTGGGGGACGCGCGCCGCCACGCCCAGGCCGGGAACAGCCTCGAATGCGGTGGCGTCGACGGCGGGCACGGCGATCCCGCGCCCCGTGGCGGCGGCGAGGACGGCCCGCGCCAAGGGGTGCTCCGACAGGCGCTCGGCTGCGGCCGCGTAGGCGAGCAGCGCGCGCCCTTCCATAGGTAGAACAGAAGGTAGAACAGAAGGTAGAACAGATGCGACCGCGGTGTCCTCCGGAGGTGCCGGCGCGCCGTCCGCGGCCCCGGCAAGCACCAGGACGCGCTGCACGGTCGGCTGTCCACGGGTCAGCGTGCCGGTCTTGTCCAGGCAGACGGCGTCCACCCGGCCGGCGGCTTCCAGCCGGGCGCCGCCCTTGATCAGGATCCCGCGCCGCGCCCCGCGGGCAACGCCGGCGACGACGGCAGTGGGGGTGGCCAGCACGAGGGCGCAGGGGCAGGCGATGACCAGGACGGTGACCGCCGGGAGCAGTTGACCGGTGAGGAGATAGACGGCCCCGGCCAGCGCCAGCACGGCGGGGGTGAACCACCGGGCCCAGCGGTCGGCGGTGCGCACGATGGGGGCGCGCTCGGCCTCCCCCTCCTTTACCAGCGCAGCAATGCGCCCAAGGGTGGTGGCCTCGCCCGTGCGGGCCGTCCGCACCTCCAGCGCGCCGCCGCAAGCCAGCGTGCCGGCGAAGACCTCATCTCCCGGCGCCTTGTCCGCCGGGAGCGACTCGCCGGTGATGGCCCCCTCCTCCACCGCCGCCCGACCCGCAACCACCACCCCGTCTACCGGCAGGCGCTCCCCCGGGCGCACCACTACCACGTCTCCCGGGCGCACCGCTTCCACCGCTATGGCGCGCTCACCTCCTGGGGCGGTGACGTCCTTGAGGCGGGCCACAGCCGGCACCAGCCGTCCCAGCCCCTCGAGGGCCTGCTCGGCGCGGGCGGCGGTCACGTCCTCCAGCACCTTGCCCAAGAGCATCATGAACGCCACCAGCGCCGCCCCCCAGTACTCCCCGACGGCGACGGCGGCGACGATGGCGACGGCGACCAGCTCATCGACGTTCAGCTCGCGTCTGAGCAGGCCCCGGATGGCCCCCCAGGCGATGGGGAGCCCACCGGCCATGGCGCCGGCCAGGCCCAGAACGGCGACCGCCCTGGCCGGCCCACCGGCCAGGGCGGTGCCCCACGACGCCAGCGTCAACCCCCCCGTCAGGGCGGCGAAGAGGAAATCCGAGCCGGTCAGCGTCTCACGGTAGTGTCCCCAAACGCGCAACCCGTACCCCGCAACCGGCCCCGGCGGATCTCCCCCCAGGAGCCGCGCCGGGGCGGCCCGTGCCTCGACGGCGGTCCTCGTGGTGCCCACCTCTATATCCCCCCGGGGGGGATATTAGCAGACCCGCGTCGCCCGCACCCCAGACTGATAATATCTGCGCAGCTACTAAATCATTGGAGGGTCGATGCCACCGTACGTCCGTCGCATTGCCACACTGCCGGGGGCCGGGAGGCCGGCCGACGGGGGATCTGCCCCTGTGGGGGCCGTGGGGGACGATTGCCCGGTGCGAGTGCTGCACCCGGAGGCGATCGCCCAGGCCCAGGTCACGCTGCGTACCGACGCCGACTACGCCGACCTGGCCGAGACCTTCCGGGCGCTCGGGGATGCCAGCCGCTCCAAGATCCTGCACGCCCTCCTCTCCGGCGAGCTGTGCGTCTGTGACCTGGCGGCGCTGATCGGCATTTCTGAGTCGGCCATCTCCCAGCACCTCCGCGTCTTGCGCAGCTTGCGTATCGTGCGCCACCGCAAGGTGGGGCGGGTGGTCTACTACAGCCTGGAGGACGCCTGCATCCGAGCCCTCCTGGCCATTGCCCTGACCCACCTGGACGACCCGGTCGGCGTCTCCCCGCCGCCCCATGGGCGACTGACCGCCGTACCCCTGCCCCCACGACCCGCCGGACCGGGCGAGACTGGGCCGGGCGAACATGGGGTGCGCCCCTGATGGCTACCACGCCGCAGCCCGTGCTCCCGGCGTCTGCCGGCCCAACAGATGGCCACTCAGCGCATCCCGGAGACGGCCATGCATCCCACGACCACGCCGCCGGCGCCGCGGCGCCCGCCGGGGGACACGCCCCAGTGGGGGGCTGCGAAGACGCCGTCCACGGCGACGCATCCCGCGACGAAGCCCACCAGCGCAGTGCAGCGCCGGGGGGTTCCGTACGGGGATGGCCTGGCCTGCGGGGGGGCATGGGTCGTGAGGCGGGCGTGGTCCTATTCTCGGGCCTCTGCCTTGGGCTGGGCATGCTGGGCGAGTGGCTGGGCTGGCCGGAGACCGCTACCACGGCCATCTTCCTGCTGGCCATCCTGGCCGGGGCCATGGAGATCGTGCCTAAGGGGCTGCAGGGCGTTGTCCGGGAGCGCTCCCTGGACATCAACTTCCTGGTCACCGTGGCCGTAGCCGGGGCGATGCTCCTGGGCCAGTGGGGGGAAGGGGCCACCGTAGTGTTCCTCTTCTCCCTGGGGGAGGCACTGGAAAGCTATACCCTCGGTCGCACGCGGCGCTCTATCCAGGCCTTGATGGCCATGGCCCCGGAGACGGCGCAGGTCAAGGGGGCCGGCGGAGGTGAGCGCACCCTACGCGTCGAGAGCGTGCCGGCCGGCTCCATCGTCGCCGTGCGCCCGGGTGATCGTGTCCCCCTGGACGGCGTCATCACCCAGGGCGAGTCGGCGGTCGACCAGGCCCCCATCACCGGGGAGTCGGTGCCGGTGGACAAGGGGCCGGGGGACACGGTGTACGCCGGGACGATCAACACCACCGGCTACCTGGAGGTACGCACCAGCAGGCCGTTCACCGAGAACACCCTGGCCAAGATCATCCACCTGGTAGAGACGGCGCAGAGCGAGAAGGCCCCCTCGCAGCGCTTCGTCGAGCGTTTCGCCCGCGTCTACACGCCGGCGGTGGTGATGGGGGCCGTCTTGCTGGTAATCGTCCCCACGCTGCTGTTCAACCAGCCCCTGGCGCCATGGTTCGACCGGGCGTTGGTGCTGCTCCTGGTGGCCTGTCCCTGTGCCCTGGTCATCTCTACGCCGGTGTCCGTGGTGGCCGCCATCGGCAACGCCTCGCGTAACGGGGTGCTGATCAAGGGCGGGGCCTATCTAGAGAAGGCCGGGGCGTTGCGCGCGGTGGCTTTCGACAAGACCGGCACCCTGACGCGTGGCGTCCCGGAGGTGCAGCAGGTAGTGCCGTTGAATGGGCTGGCCCGGGCCGACGTGCTGCGCCTGGCCGCCGCCGCCGAGGCGCGCTCGGAGCACCCGCTGGCCCAGGCCATCGTCCGCGCCGCGCGGCGCGAGAAGCTGGACGACCTCCCGGCCGTGGAGGGGTTCCAGGCCAGCGCCGGCAGGGGCATCCGGGCCACGGTGGGTGGGGCGCCGGTCACCCTCGGCAAACCGGCGTGGGTGGAGGCCAGCGGGGTCGCCCTGGACGGGGCTGGCGTGGTGCTGGCCGAGGTGGCTCGCGCCGGCCACACGGGGGTGGTGGTCGCTCGGGGGGAGACGGACGGCAGGCCGCCCAGGGTGGTGGGGGTGATCGCCATTGCCGACGAGCTGCGCTCGACGGCCGGCGCGACGGTGAAGGCCCTGCGCCGCATGGGCGTGCGGCGCATCATGCTGCTGTCCGGCGACAACGTGACCACGGCCGCGGCCACGGCCGCGCGGGTAGGGATCGCGCCCCAGGACGTGCGGGCAGAGCTGCTCCCCGAGGCTAAGCTCGCCGCCATCCGCGAGCTTGTGCGTCAGCACGGGCAGGTGGCCATGGTAGGGGACGGCGTGAACGACGCCCCGGCGCTGGCCGCCGCCACCGTAGGGATCGCCATGGGGGCAGGGGGCTCGGACACGGCGTTGGAGACGGCGGACATCGCCCTGGTGGCGGATGATCTTACGCGCCTCCCCTGGGTGCTGGAGCTCTCCCGCCGGGCCGCCCGCACCATCCGGTTCAACATCGCCTTTGCCCTGTTGACGAAGCTCGTCGTCCTGGGGCTGGCCGCCTTGGGGATGGCCAGTCTTTGGCTGGCCATCGCCGCGGACACCGGGGCCAGCATCGTAGTCATCCTCAACGGCATGCGCCTGCTCGGCCGGGCTCCGGCGCAGCCCCTGGCGGATGTGGGCGCCGCGCGACGGCGCTATGGCCTGGGGCACGAAGACCCGCACGCGGGGCACGCCCACTGAGGTGCACGAGAGTGCAGCCCCGGCGCCACGGCAACACCCTGATGGCCCTCAACGTCGACGGCGCCGACGTGTACATCGCCGACGGCCTAGCTCCACCTAGCACCAAAGATAGCTCCGAAATAGTCCGCCGGTACCCGCTATAGGCCCCTCCCGGCCCCCCAGGCTTCCGTATGCTCTTGGTCGTGACGTGTATGGGGCGCGGGAGCGCGTGAGACAGAGTACGAGTGGCATGGGGCGCAGGAGCGCGTGAGACGGAGCGAGAGATGACCGTGAGCTACCTGGGAGGCTTGACCAAGGATTGCGCCCGCCGTCCGGGGCCGGTCCTGGCCTTGATCCTGGCCCTCCTCGCCCTGCTGGCCTCGGCCGGGAGCGCGGGGGCACACGTCGGCGTGGTGCCGCGCGAGGCGCAGCCGGGCGTGTAACAGACGTTTACCGTCCGCGTCCCGACCGAGAAAGACGAGCCCACGATTCGGGTGCACCTGGACTTCCCGGCCGGGCTGGTGGTGTCCCGCTTCCAGCCGGTGCCGGGCTGGCAGCGAGAGGTGCAGCGCGATCCGCAGGGCCTGATCAGCTCCGTCACCTGGAGTGGGGGGCGCATCGAGCCGGGCGAGTACCAGGACTTCAACTTCGTCGCCCGGACGCCGGCGCAGCCCGGGAAGCTGAGCTTCAAGGCCTACCAGACGTACGGGGGCGGCGAGACGGTGGAGTGGGTCGAGGCGGAGAACGCCTCCCGCCCCGCCGCCGTGGTGGAGATCAAGCAGGGGGCCGGCGCGGCCCCCCAGCCCGCCACCGACGAGCACGGCCGGGCGGTGGCCGGTGGGGTCGCCCCCGCTGCCGGGGTGGCATCAGGCAGTACTGCTACCGGGGCGGCGCCAGGCGCCCCGGCCGGCGCCGGTGGGGGTTCGGACCTGCCCCTGCTCGTGGCCCTGGGGGCAACCGCCCTCGCCGTGCTGGCCCTGGCCCTGGCCGGCGCCGCCCTGGCCCGCCGCCCCCGGCCGCCCGGGGTGGAGGAGACCGCGGGGCAGACCGCGGGGCGCCCCGGTGCGGCCCCCGGCCGGGCGGCCTAGACAGCGGTGGGCGAGGGCCCGGCGATGCGGCACCCCCGCGCGAAGAGGCGCAGCGGAAAGGCAGGCGCCGGCGGTGGGTCGCCGGCGTGGCCCACCGGAACGCCTGTCCCGTGGACAGCCCGCACCTGGGCGTCAGGGGTGGCGGGGTGGCTGCGCCTGGCCCTGGCCTGCCTGGCGGCGCTGGGCCTGGGTCTGACCCCGGGCGCGACACCGGTGGCCCTGGCGCACGCCGAGCTTGTGCGCACCGATCCGGCCGAAGGGGCCGTGCTGCCGGATGCGCCGGCCGCCGTCAGGCTGACCTTTAGCGAGCCGATCGAGCGGGAGTTCTTCGCCCTGGAGGTGTTCACCGACCGGCGCGCCCGAGTCGACCGGCGCGACGCGCGGATCGCGATTGACGACCCGCGCAGCCTGGAGGCGAGCGTCCAAGAACTGGGCCCGGGGATCTATACCGCTGTCTGGCGCGCCCTGTCCATCGATGGTCACGTCGTGCGCGGGGCATTCGCGTTCTCCGTCGGCGTCGCCGCCCCGGCGCCCGGCACGGCCTCGACGCTGGCCGGCATCCCAGCCCCCGGGACGCCGTTCGCCCTGGGCGCCGTGGCGCGCTGGTGGACATTTCTGGCGGCCTTTGCCGTTGTGGGCGGGCTTGCCTTTGGCCCGCTCGTCCTGTGGCCGGCCCTGAACGTCGCGCCGGAGGGAGCCGCGCCACACGGGGCTGCCCGGCGCCAGGCGACGGCCCGCGCCGACCGCCTGACGGCCTGGCTCACCTGGCCGGCGGCCGTCCTGCTCGTCCTCCTGACCCTGCTCAGCCTGCTCCTGCAAGCTTCGGACGTCACCGGCCAGACAGTGGGCGAGGTGCTGGGGGGCCGGGCCGTGACGCGCCTGCTGAGCGGCACGAAGTACGGGTGGCTGTGGCTGGCGCGCTTTGGCCTGGTACTGGCCCTGTTGGGTGCGCTGGCCGCGGCCGGCGTTGCGCCGGGGCGCACTCGCCAGGCGCGGTGGTCTCGCTGGGCGGGGGTGGCGCTGGGGGCAGGGCTCCTGCTGGCGCTCTCCGCCTCCGGGCATGCCAGCGCCGTACCCGGCCAGGTAGCCCTGGCCGTGGCGGCCGACTGGGTGCACCTGCTCGCCGCCGCCCTGTGGGTGGGCGGTTTGTTGCAGCTCGCCGTCGTGTTGCCCCCGACGCTGCTGGTGCTGGACGCCTCCGCGCGCCGGACGGTGCTGGCGCAGACGGTCCGGCGCTTCTCGGCGCTGGCCGGCGGCGCCGTCGTCGCGCTGTCCGTCACCGGCCTGTACGCCGGCGTCGTCCACGTCCCCAGCTGGGAGGGGCTGCTGGACACGGCCTATGGAGCGGCCCTTTCGGGAAAGCTCTTGCTGATCGCGCCCCTCCTGGCCCTGGGGGCAGTGAATCTCCTCGTGCTGCACCCCCGCTTCGTGCGGGCCGCCCGCGCCACGACCGCCGCCACCACCGGCGCCGCGTCCGGCGCCCCGGGGCGAGAGCCCCCCGACGACGTTACCGGGCGCCGGGTCTTCCACCGCCTCGTGACCGGGGAGGTCATCCTGGCGGCGCTCGTCCTGTGGGTCACCGGCGTCCTCACCGGCCTCCCCCCGGTGGCCTCCTCTGGGATAGAGGGGCGGCCGGTGCGCGAGACGCAGCGCGCCGGTGACCTCGAGGTCAGCCTGTGGGTCGACCCCAACCGGGCGGGTCCCAACAGCTACAAGGTGCAGCTAACGGACGCTCGGGGCGTGCCGGTGGCGGGCGCGCGGGTCGTCCTCGAGCTGGGCCACCAGGACATGGACATGGGGCAGCGCGCGGTGGTGGCGCAGCCGGTCGGTGCCGGGCCCGGCTCTACCGCGTGACGGCGCCCCTCACCGGCCAGCTCCCGCCCCGGAAAGTAGTTCAGGAGCGTCCGTATGGTGGCGATCGCCGCCAGCTTGCCCATGGCATCCCAGGAGGGCGCCACGGATGTCGGCGGCGAGCAGGAACTTCAGCGCCAGGCCGAGCGTCCGGCCCAACTCCAGCCGGATGCTCTCTGTGGGGACGCCCCGATTCCGGCCCAGGAGGTGCAGCCCCACCCAGGAGACGAACGCACCGGCCACCCCGGCGGCGACCACGAGCGCCCCAATGCCCTCGGCGACGCGGGCGAGCACGAGCGTGCCCAACCGCAGCCACTCCTCGACAGAGGGTCCCCCCTGCTGAAGGGGCACGGCGCCGAGTGGCGAAGACAGGTCCACGCGCCATCCTCCCCTTCACTCCCGTCCATCTGAGCGTCTAAGGACGCCCTGCCGAGAGCACGAGTCGTACCATAGGGTCACGGCTGCGGATCAACGCCTAGGCCACGCGACCCATCCGTGCGCGGACGAAGTTGAAGATCACGAGAGCGACCGCCACGACGAGGACGAGGTGGATGGCGTCGCCAATGATGGACAAGAACCAGCCCCCCAGCCAGACGACCACCAACACGGCCGCGAGTATCCAGAGCATTGCCCCTCGACTCCCTTCTACGAGCTGCCAGCAGGCAATCTGTGTGCCATCTCCACGGGACCCTCTAGGGCCGCCACGTTCTGGCCCGCGCCGCGCTACGGAGTGGACTGCGCCAGACCGATGGATAACGCTATCACCACTGCCGGCCTGACCAAGGGCTACGGCGATAGGATGGCGGTGGATCGTCTCTCCCTGCGGGTGGGCCGAGGGGAGATCTACGGCTTCCTCGGCCTCAATGGCGCGGGCAAGACGACCACCATCCGGATGCTCCTGGGGATGCTCCGGCCGACCGCTGGGGTGGCCAGGATACTCGGGGTACAAGCCCACCCCGGCGCCGGGGGGCTGTGGTCACGCGTCGGCTATCTCGTCGAAACGCCTCACGCCTATCCGGAGCTCACGGTGCGCCAGAACCTCGAGGTGATCCGGCGGCTGCGCCGGGTCGCCGATTCAAAGGCAGTCGAGCGCACGATGGAACGCCTGGCGCTTGACCCGTACGCCGACCGGCGCGCCGGCACGCTCTCGCTGGGCAACGCCCAGCGGCTGGGGTTGGCGAAGGCGCTGCTGCACGAGCCGGAGCTGCTCATCCTCGACGAGCCGGCCAACGGGCTGGATCCAGCGGGGGTGGTGGAGGTTCGCGAGCTGCTGCTGGGCCTGGCCCAGGAGCGGGGCGTGACCGTGTTCATGTCCAGCCACATCCTCAGCGAGGTGGCGCGCCTGGCCACTCGCATCGGCGTGATCCACCATGGGCGGCTGATCGAGGAGCTTGAGTCAGCGGCGCTCGAGGGGCGGCGGCGCCGCTGGCTGGTGGTGGATGCCCGGGATCGCCGGGCTGCCAGGGCCGCCCTCTCGAACGCCGGGTTCGCCGTCGGCCCCGACGAGGATGGGCCCCTCGAGCTGACCGACCCCCGCGCCGTCGCCGGCCCGGACGATGTCGCGCGGCTCCTGGTGGGGGCGGGCGTGCCGCCGACCCGGCTCGGTGTGGAGCAGGAGGACCTGGAGACGCACTTCCTGCGCCTGGTTGGGGCGGAGAAAGGAGTCAGACGGTGAAAGGGATGGCTGCCGCCCTGTGGACGGAGGGGCTCAAGGCAGGCCGCTCCAAGATGCCCTGGCTGACCGGGCTAGGTATCTCGCTCGCCCCGCTTGTGGGCGGATTGTTCATGATGATACTGAAAGATCCGCAGTGGGCGCGCCGCTTTGGACTGATCACGACCAAGGCGCAGATCAGGGGCGGCGCCGCCGACTGGCCGGCGTACTTCGGGCTGCTGGCGCAGGCCGTCGCCGTCGGGGGCGCGATCGTATTCGGGCTCGTCGCCATCTGGGTATTCGGGCGCGAGTACAGTGACCGCACGGTGACGGACCTGCTCGCCTTGCCCACCTCGCGTGGGGCCATCGTTGGCGCCAAGTTCGTCGTCATCGCGTCCTGGTCGGCCGCACTGACGGCGCTCGTCTACGCCCTGGGCCTGGGCATAGGGGCGGCCATCGGACTCCCCGGCTGGTCTATAGGGCTGGCGATAGACGCCGCCGGCCGGCTTGGGGCCACGGCCGCCCTTACCATCGCGCTGGTCAGCCCATTCGCCTGGGCGGCCAGCGCCGGCCGTGGCTACCTGCCGCCGATCGGGGCCATGTTCCTGGCCATCTTCCTCTCCCAGGTCATCGCCGCCCTCGGATGGGGCGCCTATTTCCCCTGGTCGGTGCCGGCCCTCTCCAGTGGCGTCGCGGGTCCCGACGCGCAGCACGTCGAGGCGGGCAGCTACCTGCTGGTGGCACTCACGGGAGCGGCGGGGATGGCCGGCACGCTGGCCTGGTGGCGGTTCGCTGACCAGACGTAGAGACGCCATGTAGCCCGACCAGGTCCCCTCGGAGCTCGAGGGGCGCGCCGGGCAGGCCCTGAGCCGTGCCCGCTGCCTTCCCGCCGGACTCACCCCAGCCGGCAAGCCCCTGCTCGGTAATCGATCGGCACGAATACCCGGTTCTGGTCGGTGGCACAGAATGGGGTAGGGGACAGATCACGTCCCCGATGGGGCGTCCAGCAGATGCGGCGCCTCACCGGGTGCGCCCGTCTCCGGGCGTCCGGGGGGCGTGGGGCGCTGGGTGGTGAGGGGAGAGGGAAGACGGGAGCGGCCGGGCCAGGCCCGGCGTCGCTCTGAAAAGGCCCAGTGGGCGGCACTGTCGACGAGGAAGCCGCAGGCCCCGATGACCAGGATGGCGGCCATCAGGTCGGAGTAGGCCAGGCGATCGCGGGTGTTGAGGACGAAGTAGCCCAGCCCCGAGTCGACGCCCAGCATCTCCGCCGGCACGAGGATGATCCACGCCAACCCGACGGCGAGGCGCAGGCCGGTGAGCACGTGGGGCCGGATCCCCGGCCAGACGATCGTCGCCAGGAGCTCCCAACGGTTCGCGCCCAGGCTGCGCCCGACGGTGAGCCAGCGGGGGTCGAGGGCGGCGACGCCGGCGGACGTGTTCAGCACGATCGGCCAGACGCCCCCAATGGCGATCAGGAAGTAGACCGGGGCGTCCCCCACGCCGAGCAAGATGACGGCCAGCGGCGTCCAGGAGAGTGGCGAGACCATCCGGATCAGCTGAAAGATGGGCCCGGAGAGCTTGGCGAAGGCCGGGAGGCTCCCCACGGCGAGTCCCAGGGGAATACCAATGGCTGCGCTGATGGCCAGCCCGACGGCCACGCGCCGGAAGCTGGTCAGCAAGTGGGGCCAGAGCTGCCCGCCGGCCAGCAGGTGAAGTAGGGCGGCGAGGGCCTTGTCCGGCGCGAAGCGGGCCAGGAAGCTGGTCGGCGGGATGAGCAGCGCCGTACATGCCCACCACAGGGCCAGGGCAATGGCTATCCCGGTCACCTGCAGCAGCAGGTCGGGGGGGTGAGGGCCCCGGCGGGGGGGCAGGCCGCGCCGGCTTGCCCGCACCACAGCGGCGGACTGCGCCGGGCTGGCTGCGCTCACGGGGCGATCCGCTCCATCCGGCTGAGGCCCTCCGGCAGGCCGAACCTGGCGGCCCCACCGGCCGCCGTAATCGCCGCCCGCGCGAAGCGGTCGTCGACGAGGGCGGCGTGCGCCTGCTTCGGGTCCAGTGTCTTGAGGAAGGCGACATCGCCGTCGACGGCGGTGTCCTGGAGCAGCTTGACCAGCTCCTCGGTGTAGCTGGGGAAGGGAAAGGGTTGAAAGTCGATGCGGTTGTTCGGCCAGTCGGCGTGCTCCACCGCCTTGGACAGGCCATACTCGGCGCGGTCGTAGTGGGCCAGCGCCCGCTCGATGACCGGTAGGGGCTGGGGGAGGTAGTCGCCGCCCTCTTTGGTCAGGACGCGGGCCGTTTCCTTCCGGTTCTCGCGGGCGAAGACCTGGGCCTTCGCCACCGCGGTAACCACCGCCTGCGCCCACTGGGGCCGCTTGGCGGTGTCCGCCTCGTGCATGATCACGACGCAGCAGGCGTGGTTGAGCCAGGCGTCGCCGGTGAAGCGGAGGATCTTGCCTATCCCGCTCACCTCGGCCAGGGCATTAAATGGATCGGCCACGATGTACCCGGCAATGGAGCCATTGGCCAGCGCCGGGGGCATGTCTGCCGGCGCCATCACGGCCAGCTTGACGGTACGGTCGGCAGCCGAGGGTTCCCCCCTGGTCAAGGGCCTGAGTCCCGCCTTGCGTAGCACGAGCTGCAGGACGAGGTTGTGGATGGAGTACCAGAACGGGATGCCCACCGTCTTGCCGGCCACGTCGTCGAGCGACTTGACCGTATTCGCGACGGTCAACGCCGACCCGTCGGTGTGGTTCCAGGCCACCAGCTTGACCGGGAAGTTCTGGCCAAATCGCATCCACACGGCGGTGGGCATAAGGATGTGGACGACGTCCACCTGGCGGGCCTGGAACGCCTCGGCCAGCTGCGACCAGCCGCGGAAGAGCGTGGGGCGGCTGGCTTCCAGCCCCTCGGCGGCGTAGAGGCCCTGGGCATGGGCCAGGAGGAGTGGCGTGGCGTCGGTGATGGGGAGGTAGCCGATCCGCAGCGCCCTGGTCTCCAGCTGCCCTGCCGGCGCCGCCGTCGCGCCCGGGCGGGCGTCGCCCGGCGCCATCCCCGAGCCGCACCCGGCCAGGATGCTGGAGCCGGCGGCGGCCGCCGCACCGGAGAGCCCGATCGTGCGCAGAACGTCTCGCCGCCTGCCCGCCAGCTCGTGATTCGTTATGTCCACACCTGCTCCTTCACATCCTTTAGTCAAGCGTCAGATGACCCAATCTGACGGTGCGCTGCCGGCCGGCACCTCGCTCTGGTAGCGCGCCAGGATCTCGCGCCGGATGGAAGGTAACCGCGCGTCATCGCGCCGCCGGCGGTCCGCCTCGCCCGGCGGTCGGTCTCTGTGGCCCGTCTCCCAGACGTGGGTGATCGTCCCGGGGTGAGAGGACATCAGCCCCACCCGGTCGCCGAGGTAAAGGGCCTCCTCGACGTCGTGGGTGACCAGGACGGCGGTCAGCCGGCGCTCCTGCACCACGTCCAACAGCCAGTCCTGCAGGGTCGCTCGCGTGCGCGGGTCGAGCGCGCCGAACGGCTCATCCAACAGGAGGATGGTGGGGCGAGTGACGAGCGTCCGCGCCAGGCCGGCACGCTGCGCCTGGCCACCGGACAGCTCGCTGGGGTAGGCCCCGGCAACCGGTGTGAGGCCGAAGTCGTGCAGGATCTCCTCGACGGATTGGGGACTTCGCGCCGCGCGGTTGGCGCGGTAACGCAGTCCCAGGCCGACATTCTCCGAGACCGTCAGCCAGGGGAGCAGCCGTGGCTCCTGGAAGACGATGCCGACTCGACCCCCCTCCTGGCCTGTTTCACCGTATCCGTTCGTCTCGACCCTTCCGGCGCTCAGGGGCTCGAGCCCGGCCAGCACGCGCAACAGCGTCGATTTCCCGCACCCGCTGGGGCCAAGCAGGACGAACACCTCGCCGGCCTCGACGGCCAGATCGAGGGACTCGAAGACCGCCCCGTCGAGGCCATCCCGGGGGTAGCGTTTCGTGCCGCCGGTTACGCGGAGCGCGAGAGTTCCCACCGCAGCTGCCCTTCAGTTGGCGCCTGCACGGGGAGGAAGGCGGCCTCGCGCAAGCGCCGCGCCGTTGGACTGGTCGTCACATACCCTCTCCCGCCGGTGGCTTTCGCCTCCAAGGCGACGGCGGCCGTGGCCAGGTGAGCGCAGTCCAGACGCAGCTGCACCAGGGGGCGGATGGGAGTGTCCACGGCCGGCCGGCTGAGCCCCGCGCGGATCTCGCCTGCCAGCTCCGCCGAGCGCCCCTCCAGCGCCTCGACGTCGGCGCAGAACACTTCATTGACCCCGCGGAGGCAGGTGCGCGCCTCGGCGAGGGCGCGGGCCGCCAGCCCCCAGCAGAAGCTGCTCTGCAGGAGCAGGAACGTCGGGCGAACCCGCGTGATGAACGATGCAAAGTCCTCAGCGATGACCCAGCTCGCCGGCAGGCGGACGTCGCGTAGCAGGACAGAGGAGCTGCCGGTGGCTTGCAGCGCCAGCAGGCGCGGATACGGCTCGATGCAGACACCGGGCGTGTCCCCGGCCAGGGCAACGATGAGCTCCCGCCCGTCGTCGGCGTTCGCCGCCGCCGTCACCATCACGAAGTCCGGGGGGAACAGGTTGGAGGCCCAGCTGACCCGGCCATTCAGGACGATGGCATCGCCCTGGGGCCGCCACTCGACGGAGAGGGGTGCCCCACCGACGTGGCGGGCCATGGCCCCCGCCAGGGCGGTTGAGCCGAGTAGTCGGGTGCCCAGCACGTCCGGGAGTGTCGATGCCTCAAGGGGCGACCCAGGGGGGGCGCTGGAGAGATACTCCAGGACCATGCGGTGGCACCACAGCGAGAACGCCGCGCTCATGTCGCACCAGGCGGCCGTGGCAATCGTCTCGGCCACGCGCATGAGGTCGCCTTTCGGCCCGCAGGCCGTTACGCCCGCGCCCATCACATCTCGGTTGAGGAACCGCAGGGCTTCCCGGACGGCACCGTCCGACGCATCGCCGGCGCCAGACGATTCCACCCGCGGCTCGAGGAAGGCGGCTACCTGCTCGCGCTCTGCCGGCCCGAGCAGCAGGTCAGGACGCGTCACCGCCGACTCCGGCCGGGGCGGCGGCGCCCGCCAGGCGACTCAGGCGCGTCACGGGAGTGCTGACCACCTCGCGCGCCCGGCGCACGGCCCCCTCATCCTGCGCCTGGTAGAAGCACAGGCACTTAGACATGTCCTCACAGACGTACGTGCGCAGGAAGCGCACCTCCGGTACCTGGGCGTACAGGGGCGCCTTGCCCTTCTTGCGCTCCAGGTAAGCGTCCATGGCCAGGCCGGCGGGGAAGTCCCACTCCACGAGGTAGTCGGCAGCGCTCTGGGCGCCCTTCACCTCGTCCAGCGTGGCGCCGACCAGCCGGACCTGAGCAATCCCGCCGACGGGAGCGCCGCCGCGGTCAAGGGCATCCTTCAACGAAGCTTCATCCTCGTGCTCGACGACGATATAGGCCCGCTGCAGATCGCTCGGCACCTGCGCCTCGATGAACGCGCCACCGGCCTGCCGGACGGCACTCGCCACCGTGTCGAAGAGCGGCTTCAGCTCCTCGCGCTGGCCTGCCGTGGCCGGGAACTCCAGGAGAAACAAGGCCATTTGACCACTACCCCTCATCTACGGCGCCACAATCATCCGGCGGCGTAGTCTATTTAGTCAAGCAACTTACTCTACTATTTCCCTATTGTAGGGAAGGGCGGGCCATCATTGCAACAGGGGTGGAATGGCCAACGCCGCCGCGGTTGACGCACCCTGTCTCCCGCCTTGTCTGTTGTAGCGCATTGCGTTACAATAACGCTGTTTGTGGTCGATGTACAGCACCTTCTCTGGGATTTGGACAATGTGGCGCACGTCGCGCGTCACGGCGTGACCCTAGAAGAGGTGGAGGAGGTTTGCACCGGTGAGTTCGTCGCCCTCCAGAGCTACAAGGAGCGGTTGCTGCTGATCGGGCCGACCCAGGCGGGGAGGACCTTGGCGGTGGTACTTGAGCCGGATGTGGACCCAGGGGGCGCTGGCATCTGGTACCCGGTGACCGCCCGACCAGCCAGCCGAAAAGAACGGTCCTATTACCGGACACAGAAAGGGGGTGGTGAAGGATGACCGCAGAGAGAGAGAAGACGCCTCGTCGCATTCCCCACTTTGCCAGCCGTGAAGAAGAGGCCGAATTTTGGGACACCCACGACATCACCGACTACCTGGATGAACTCAAGCCGGCGACGGTGCGGGTGGCCAAGAACCTGTCCCACGGCATGACCATCCGGCTCGACCTCAAGACGCTGGAGCAGCTGCGCGGCCTCGCCGAGGAGAAGGGGGTGGGCCCGACCACCCTGATCCGGATGTGGGTCTTGGAGCGGTTAAGAGCGGAGCGTAGGGCTCAGGCGTGAGGGCGGCGCAGGCCAGACGCGCTGATGTCTTCCCTTCACGTATCATGGCCGGCACCACTAGCGCCGGCGTCGGAGTACTGGCCTAGATCCGCCGCCCAGACGGCGTTGTGGAACCGGGCGCGTACTACCCCCACCCGCTCCTGGCTACCGTTGTCGCGCGACGGGTGCACGCGGTTGGTAAGCAGCACGACGAATCGGCCGGCCTGCGGGTCGATCACCAGCGATGTGCCGGTGAACCCGGTGTGGCTGTACGCGGCCGGGGAGCAGAGGTCAGCCCCCGGCCACTGCGGGTTTGGCTGCAGCACCCAGCCTAAGCCGCGGTGCGGGTGTGGCCCGAAGAGACCGGTCTGGTCCCGTGTGGCCGCCGCGATGGTGGCCGGGGAAAGCACGCGCTGCCCCTCGCGCTGGCCTGCCCCCAGCCAGAAGCGGCAGAAGCGCTCTAGATCTCTGCACGTTGCGAACAGCCCGGCGTGGCCGGCGATGCCGCCCTGCGCCATGGCCGTGCGGTCGTGTACCCGGCCGACGATCGTGCCGCCGCGGCCGGCGACCACCTCGGTGGCGACGCAGCGGTGGTGCAGCGTGGCCGGCGGGCAGAACTGCGCCTCGGCCATGCCCAGCGGGGCGAACAGCTCGCGCCGGGCCAGTACGTCGAGCGCCGCCCCACCCGCGGCCGCGACTACCTCGCCAAGGGTGAAGTAGCCGACGTCGCTATAGATTACGGCGGCCCCTGGTGGCTGCGCCAGCGGTAGCCGGCAGATCGACTGGAACACCGGGCGGCGCGCCTGGCGCTCCTCGCCGTGGGCGTGTAGGTCATTCCATTCTGAGAGGCCGGAAGGGAGGCCGGAGGTGTGCGCCAAGAGGTGGCGCACCGTTACCTGGTCCTTGCCCAGCGCGCCGAAGGGCGGCAGGATTGAAGCGACGCGCTGGTTGAGGTGGAGCCGACCGCGCTCGACCAAGATCAACGCCAGCGTTGCGGTGACGGTCTTGGTGACTGAGGCGAGGTCGAAGAGGGCATCCTCCCGCAGGGGCCGCCGCTGCGGCGTCAGCTCGGCGGCTCCAAAGTGCGCCCGAAAGAGCGTTCCGTCGGCCGTGCCGGCGGCGGCGCTGGCACCCGGGACGTACCCCTGGGCCACGAGCCCCTCGAGCACGTCGAAGGCAGCCCGCAATCCTTGCGGGGCCGGCGAGTTGGGCGAGGATTGGGGAGTCGATGCGCTCACGTCCGGTGCAGGGCAGTATGGCCGATGCCGGGGACATGTGCCCCGGCTGGACCCACCCAGGCAACCCTTGCTCACCGCCGCAGCCCCGGCGGCCCCTCGAGGCCGCCGGCCTGGGGTTGATCCTCCAGGAGTCCCGCCGGCTCGCCGCCAGGGCCCAGCAAGGGTTGGTGTATTGTAGGCTGTGCGATGGAGTACGATGCGCCTCCAGTTCACAAGGGGCAAGAAGGGCGACGTCCTGACCTGCGTCCGCGCCGACGGGTCTATCACCTGGATGCACGAGCGGTGCATGCGGGCCTTTTGATCAGGTGTCCCCCTGGAGTCCGGCTGAGCGCAGCGAAGCAGCCGTCTGCTCGGCGGGAGGAACGGATCCTTCCCCTGCGCTGCGCTCCAGGGTCAGGCTGACTGCGGGCGCCGGACGGCCACCAGGAGCAGCCGCTGATGAACAGACCCTGTCCAATGCATGCCGGCCGTTGAGGCGCCGCGCCGGATGGAGTATATTTGCGGCCGGTGATGGTTCGCCGTACCCCTGGGCCAGGATCGTCGCGTCGCCCCAGCTTCGTCCTGATCATGACGGACACCTAGGCCACCAACGTCCTGGGCTGCTACGGGCATCCGCAGCTCCGCACGCCGCGCATCGACGGGTTGGCGGGGCAGGGGATCACCTTCGACCGGGCGTACACCACGTCGCCGCTGTGCACGCCGGCCCGTGCCGGGCTGTTCACGGGGCGCTATCCGCAGAACTGCGGCGCGTGGGTGAACGGGCTGCCGCCGGGCACCAGCTTCCCGCACATGGGGCAGCGCTTCCGGGACCTGGGGTACCGTACGGCCTACAGCGGCAAGTGGCACTTGGACGGCCATGACTACTTCGGCAGCGGCCGCTGCCCGGATGGGTGGGACTGGGTGGGACGATGCCTACTGGTACGACGGGCGCCGGCACCTGGAGACGCTCAGTGGCGAGGAGCGCGTCCTGTGGCGCCAGGGACTCCGCAGCTACGAATCGCTGCGCGCGCACAACGTGACCGCAGACTGGTGCTGGGGGCACCGCGTCTCTGACCGCGCCATCCGGTTCCTGGAGGACGCCGGTGGGAGCGACGAGCGACCCTTCCTGCTGGTGGTCTCCTATGACGAGCCACACGGTCCCTTCACCTGTCCGCCGGGGTACGTCGAGCCTTTCCTGGACTACAAGCACCCCCTGGGTCCGGCGGCGTTCGACGACCTCCAGCGCAAGCCGGCGCACCAGCGCGAGTGGGCGGCCATGCTGGAGCGACAGGGCCGGCAACGCAGCGCAGACGCCCAGATCACGCCGCTCTACTTCGGGTGCAACAGCTTTGTGGACCAGGAGATCGGGCGGGTGATCGAGGCGGTGGACCGCTCCGCGCCGGAGGACACGTGGATCCTCTTCACCTCGGACCACGGGGAGATGATGGGCAGTCACGGGATCAACTCCAAAGGGGCCACGGTGTACCAGGAAATGGCGAACGTGCCCCTGATCGTGCGGCCGCCGCGCGGGCAGATGCAGCAGCGGGCCGGCGCGCGCATCGACGCGGCCGCCAGCCATGCGGACGTGCTGCCCACCCTCCTGGACCTCGCCCAGGCGGAGATCCCACCCGCGCTCGAGGGCGGCACGCTGACCCCGATGCTGCGGGGTGACGCGGGCGCGGACGATCCGGCGCGCAGCGTCTACGTCGTCTTCCACCGCTACGAGCTGCCCGGAGATGGGCAGGGCGGCTTCACCCCCATGCGGGCGATCGTCAAGGGGGACAAGAAGCTGGCGGTGCACCTCCTGGACACCGACGAGCTGTACGACCGCGTGGTCGACCCGCACGAGCTGCGCAATTGGATCGACGACCCGGCGTACGCCGCCACCCGCGACGCGCTGCACGATGAGCTGCTCGACTGGATGTACGCTGTGCGCGACCCGTTCCGCTCCCCTGCCTGGGAGCGCCGCCCGTGGCGCGACCCATCCACCCACCGGCTCACGTGGGACGGTGGGTGGATGGGGGAGCGTCATGGCTGGGACGACGGCTACGCCCCGTCGCGCCTGAACTACGGGACGGGGCTGCCGCTGGAGCCGGCGTCCCCCGCCGGGAACACATCCCCGGCCGGGAGCACAGCGCAGCCGGCGAGGCGGCCGGGCGCAACACCAGGCGCAACACCATAGGAGGGACGACGATGGACAGCCGGATGACGAGGCGGCGGGCGGGGCTGCTGGGTGGGGCCGGCGCGGCGGTGTTGGCCGCCTGCGGTGGCCCGGCGAACGGCGGGGGTGACGCGAGGCCGGCGGCCGGCGGGGCGCCGGCTACCATCCAGTTCTGGACGACGTGGGGCGCGCCGTTCCAGACCGAGGGGCAGACCAAGGTGAGCCAGGCGTTCACCGAGCAGGTGGCGCCCGAGATCACGGTGGAGATGACGCACATCGCCAACAGCTGGGACAAGGTGATCAGCGCCGTCGCCGCCGGCACGTCCCCGGACGTGGTCACCCTCGCCGGCAGCAACGTCATCCAGTTCGCGCGTACGAGCACCATCCAGTCGCTGGAGGAGCGCCTGGGGCGTAGCAAGATCGCCCCCAAGGACAAGTTCTATCCCGCCCAGATGGAGGCGGCGTCGTGGAACGGCAAGGTGTACGGCCTCCCCGCCTGGGAGCACGGCCCGGGGCCGTTCCTGTTCTGGAACAAGGCGCACTTTCAGGAGAAGGGGCTCGATCCGAACCGAGGGCCGGCCACGCTCGGCGAGGCGCGCCAGTACACGGAGAAGCTCCACGAGCCTGCCCTGGGTCAGCCGATCGCACGCCTGGGCTGGCAGCCGCTGGCCGAGTCCGGCGACAACCTCCTCGGCTACTGGGCCAACGCGTACGGCGTCACCTGGTACGACGCAAAGAACCGGAAGATCACGCTGGTGCAGCCGGGGCTGGTGGCGGCGGTAGAGTACATCGCTTCCCTGACGCAGCGGATCGGCGACCAGCACATTGCCGAGTTCCGCAAGCAGTACCCGCAGTGGAACGCGCCGAACGGGGCGAGCGCACAGGGCGCCGAATCCATGAAGGTGAGCGGCTACGTCTCGGCCGGCGTGCTGTTCAGGAACGCGCCCCACCTCAAGCTCGGCATCGGCTGGGCGCCCGGAGAGAAGGCGCAGAAGGTGGTGCAGCTGGGCGGCGCCTGGACGGTGACTTTGCCCGCCGGCGCCCCGCGGCCGGACGCCGCCTGGCGGTACATGGAGTTCCTGACCACCCCAGACGCCAACCAGCTGATCCAGGACATCATCGGCTGGGTGGGCTACAACCGGGACGTCGCGCAGAAGCTCAAGGTAGACCCGGCGAGCAACATGCCCTTCGTCATGGAGGCGCCGGCCAAGGCCGAGAGGGTCGCTGCGCCGGTGGTGCTGCCGATCGGCACCGGCGCCGTCGGCCAGGGGCTCCAGCGCGTCATCAAGGGCGAGCAGTCGGCGCGCGAGATGCTCCAGCAGGCGCAGCAGCAGGTGCAGTCCGAGCTCGACGAGACGTTCCGCTCCTAGCGCGCCAACGGCGACCGCTACGCCGCCGCTGGCCCGGTCCACTCTTGAAGGCGGCGACAACGACGAGCGTCACCGGCTGACTGAGACGGCCAATTGGGGGCGCTCCGCCGCCGGCGCCCGGGGCGTCCAGCGAGTGCGGGGTGGCTCCAAAGGGACGCCGTAGTGAGGCTGTACTACACCGTTACTCGTCTTCTGAGAGGCTGCAGTCAGCTGGGTGATCCTGCCAGCTTAGCGGTCACAGGCTAGTAGGCTCACCACCTGTCCTCGGGGAACGGACACCCAGGATGAGTCTCCACGTTCGACCGCTCCGGGCGTCTGAATTTCTCCAGTGGCGGGATCTGCGTCTCCGCGCCCTGCGCGAGTCGCCAGACGCCTTTGGCAGTCGCTATGAGGATCAGGTGCAGTGGCCGCTGGCTCGATGGCAGGAGCGCGCCGCCGCCCTGGCTGCCGGCGACACCCAGATGATGTTTGTCGCCGAGACCGGCGACGGGCAGCTCGCCGGCTGTGCCGGTGCCCACGTCCAGTCAGACGGGGATCCCATGGTGATCTCCATGTGGACGGCACCGGAGCGCCGGAGGCAAGGGGTGGCCAGGAGGCTGCTCGACGCGCTCGCGGACTGGGGCCGGGGGCGGGGGGCCCGCCGGCTGACCCTCTGGGTCGTCCGAGGCAATCGCTCGGCGACGCAGCTCTACTTGAGCTGTGGGTTCCGTTCCACGCAGGTGAGCGTCACCAACGAGCACGGCCACGTCGAGGACGAGCTGTCACTTGAGCTCTGAGCTATTCCCCTCCCGCCAGTGCCACCGCCCCCGTCTAGCGCAGCGCCTTGCGTGTGGCACGTTTTCTGCCTGCCTGGGGCGGCCGGTCTTCGGCCGGTCCGACGCCGGGCGCTGCCTTGCCGACCGAGAAAGAGGAGCCTCATGACCACCGTCCCTACCACGCTCGACCCCTGGCGGGAGAAGGGCATCCCGCTGGACAAGCAGTTCCGCTCCTGGAGGGAGCGGGTCAAGGCGCCCTACAACAAGCGCGACGTCGACGCCTACACCCGGGCGCGGGTGATCCTGATGAACGGCGTCGAGAACGAATGCTGGAACTATTCGCACCACTTCGCCCGCTGCACGGACAACCCCGCGATCAAGGGGCTGCTGGCGCAGACGCGGATGGTGGAGCAGCAGCAGCAGACCACCATCAACTGGCTCAATCCGCCTGATCAGACGGTCCTGGAGACCACTATTGCCTACGAGCAGGTGGCCGTCGACCTCACGGCTTACCTGGCCCGCAACGAGCCGGACGCCTACGTGCGGGAGGCCTTCAACTTCGGCTTGCTGGAGGACTTTGACCACCTCTACCGCTACAGCGAGTTGCTGGACTACCTGGAAGGGAAGGACCCCGACAGCATCCTGCAGGGCAAGACGGAGATCATCCCCGGCCGTCCGACCGCCGATCACCACAACGACCCAGAGGTCATGCTGCGCAAGCACTATGAGAAGAACCGAGCGCTGCCCCTGAGCAAGCTGCACACCCTGACCCTCCTCTCGGCCGAGCAGCAGACCTATCTGTTCTACAAAGAGCATGGCTTCGAGTACGGCAGCCGGCTGGCCCGCGAGCTCTACGCGGAGATCGGGGAGGTGGAGGAGCACCACGTCAGCTTCTACGAGTCGCTCCTTGACCCCAGCGAGACGTATCTGGAGCGACAGGTCATGCACGAGCTGATGGAGGTGTACAACTACTTCCACTGCTACGCCCAGGAGACCGACCCGCGTATCAAGCAGATCTGGGAAGAGTTCCTGGGCATGGAGCTGACCCACCTCCATCTATGGGGCGAGATGCTCAAGCAGTACCAGGGCGTCGACCCGCGGGAGCTCTTCGGAGACACCATGGCGGTGGACTTCAAGTTCACCGAGAACAAGGAGTACGTGCGGCGGGTGCTGGAGCGGCAGCGAGACCTGCGCTTGATCGCCTACGGCTGGGCGCCGAAGGACCGCCTCCCCAAGGACTGGCCGTCGTATCGCTACCAACAGATCGTCAACGCCGGCGGCATCCCCTCCGAGGAGGTGGTCATGCGCCAGCTGCAGCAGCGTCGCCCGGCGGAGCGCCCAGGGGACGAGCTGCTCGACCGCGCCCGGCAGGTGGCCGTCAAGGTAGACGCGGACACGACGGCGGCCGCCGTCGCGGGGGACGGGGCGGCCACCCCGGCGACGCAGGAGGTGAAGTAGCATGCAGCTCCCGGTATTGCTGGACAAGCTGAGCGAGTTCCTGATGGTGGAGCAGGGGGGGCTGGAGCTCTACCGCGTGGTGGCCTCCCGTTGCACCGACCCGGCCCTCACCCAGCGCTACGAGGCCTTTGGCCAGGAGACGGCGATCCACCGCCAGGTGCTGGTGAACCTGATTCAGCGCCTGGGCGGCGACCCCAACTACGTCAGCCCCACGGCGCGGCTGGCGCAGGTCAAGGCCGCCGGCCTGCTGCAGGGCGACCTGGTGGTCGACGGCCTGAGCCAGCAAGAGCTCGAGGCCAACGATCTCGAAAACGTCCTGCTGGCGGAGACGAAGGACCACGCCGACTGGCACCTGCTCCAGCAGCTGGCCCAGCAGGTCGACGACCCGACGGTCAAGCAAGCCCTCCAGGAAGTGGTCGACCAGGTGGAAGACGAGGAGGACACGCACCTCAGCTGGGCACGGGACACCCTCAGCCAGCTGGCCCTGAAGCTGGTGACACAGGGCCCTGCCCCCGCACCGGAGCGCTGGCAGCAGGTGCTCACCGGGCCGGTGCCGCCCATCGAGCAGATCCACCCCGCCCCCATCGAGCAGGGCCTCCTGGAGCCGGCGCGGCTGTCTCCATGGCAGGAGACCCCTGTCGTGCGTGCGCTGCGATCCGGCTAGGAGCGCGGACGCCGCTCACCAGATCCAACGCACCTCGATGGCCCTGTCGCCCAGCGCCGCCCGAGCAACCCGGATGTCTACCGGGTTGCTCGGGCGCCGTCCCTTGGCCAAGCCCACCTGGTCAGGCGCTCCCGCCTGCTGCCGGTGGCGTGAGCGAAGGGGCGACGGAGATGAGGCGTGTCCACGGAGGCGATCCCCTGTGCCGGTACTCCCCGGCACCAGGCTACTGCCTCGCACCAGGCTACTGCCTGGCACCGGGCGCGGGTTTCCTGTGGACGTTGTAGCGACGGAGGCACCGCTAGAGTTCGAGCAGCCTGGCCAGCGTCTCGTCGGTAGGGACGAGGGCGACGGCGCGGATGGGGGAGGCGTCCAGGTCCTTGACCGGCAACGGCATGCCGATGAAGAAGAAGCGGTCGCGCGGCAGCGCACCCAGCCCGCGCAGGCACTCGATCATAGGCACCTCCTTCCCCGGGAGGAAGAACAGGTGGTGCAGGGGGTGCTGGGATGCTCGCTCGCCGCGCACCTCGAAGCCCGACGAGTCGGTGCCCAGGGCCTTGATCTTGCGGTCGTGGATCAGCCACTCGGCCGCTGCCTCGGAGACATAGGGGCGGTCATGTGAGTGCTTGGTGCGGTAGAGGTGCTCGCGCCCCTGCCACATGAACACCCGATCACCCACACGGATGCCTCCGGCTTGCGCGGTACCTTGCTGGAAGTCTTCAATCGTGATCGGCTCGTTCGTCTTCTTGTGGCGCAGGTCGACGCGGACGGCGGGGCCGATGCCGTGGTCGAGGGAGAACTCGGAGGTATCGATCCCCTCTTTATAGAAGTGGCGGGCCGCCTCGAAGTGCGTCCCCACGTGAGACCAGAGGAACACCTCTGACTGGATATCGCCGGTGTGCCTGGTGCGGTTGCCGCGCTCCTTCACCTCCAGCTTGTACTGCTCCTGGAAGGGGCGCAGGCGGTGCGTCAGGTCGTAGACCTCGTAGGTGGGCGTGCGCAAGGGCTTCCCCTGGGCCTGCAGCGGTTCATTGGTGTCTTCCTGGATGTGGGCTACGTCCGGGGCGCGCTGCGCCCTGTTGGTCGAAGGTGTGGTGGCGGTCAATTCGCTCGTTCCTTTCCGGTGAGTCTTTTCCTATGGGTCTTGTGTACCCGGCCGGGCACCAGCAGGGCATGCACTCGGAACACGGCCATACCGCCCGGCCGGTGGCACGATAGAGCGTTTTCTCACCAGTTGCGCCCCGCGGCCGGCCGCGACCATCGGGCATGAGAGCGGGCCATCTTCAGAGCAGTCCTCTTCAATCGCGCGAGTCCCCTAGTGGGTCACGTTGCATTTGACTGGCCATAAACTGATCTGGTGCGAGCGCCATTTCTATGCGGGTTGACCCACTCGTCGTGTCGCGCCAGATGCGCGACCAGTACTGGAGCGTCACCGCCTTCCGCTGGTCATGCTTGCATCTGCGCCCCCTATCTTGAACGTGCTAACGTACGATCGTTATCTATGGAGGAGAGATAGCATGACCGCGACCAGTTGCACTACGCGACGCCGGGTGCTTGGCGCCGCTGCCGGACTGACGGCGCTGGGGGCCGCCGGATGCGCCCAGGCCGGCGGGCCGGGAGAGTCCCCCTTGACCGGCTCTACGGAGAAGGTGACCCTAGAAATCTGGCACTGGGATGCATTCTTCAAGGACACCATGGTGTCCTTCGGCGAGGGGTTCACCCAGCGCACCCCCAACGCCACGGTGAACGTCCTGCAGCTCCCACTCGGCGACTACTACGGCACGAAGCTACCGGCGGCGATCGCGAGCGACACGGCACCGGCGGTGGTTGGGGTTCACCCGGAATACAGCCATTCCACCGCCGCCGGGGGCTTCTACAGTGACCTCGGCAAGTACCTCAACGCGGACAAGTCGTTCGACAAGAACGACTTCTTCGACGTGGGACTCAAGGCATACTCGTGGAAAGGGCGGCAGTACGGCATCCCCCACGACTCGGCGTTCCTACACTTCTATTACAACCTCGAGCTGTTCCAGCGGCAGGGAATCAAGACGCCGCTGGAGTACTACAAAGAGGGGCAGTGGACCTGGGAGACGTACCTGGATCTGGCCAATCGACTGCGGCGCGACACGGACGGCGACGGTCAACCCGACCAGTTCGGCACCAATGGCGAGAACGGCCTGAACTGGACGCGCTTCACCACTTTCCTGTGGCAGAACGGCGCCGACCTCTTCGACGCCGGCTACACTCGATCTACCATCGCCTCGCCGGCGGCGCAGGAGGCGTTCACCTGGCTCAAGGAGACGCAGCGCCGGGCGCCGACCGCGCAGCAGGCCCCCACGTCCAGCTTCAACACGGGCAAGATCGCCTTTTGGCATGAGTGGCACGTCCGCGGCGAGACATACCTGAAGACGCTCTCATACGCGTTCGGCGTCGCGCCAATGGTCAAGGGCAAGCAGCAGGCCCAGATCTTCCACGGCGGCCCGGCGTGGGCCATTGTGGCGGCCGGCAAGCACCCGGACGCGTCCTGGCAGCTAATCCGCCACTTCACTACCAAGGAGGCGTTCCAGGCGCAGCTCCAGCTGTGGATGATGCCCGCGCGCAAGAGCCTGGATACGGACGCATTCTGGGCCACCAACAAGAGCCTGCCGCCAGAGACAAGGCTGGCCTTTCAGCAGGCGGCGAAGACGGGCCGGGCGACGCCCCGCGTGGCGAAGTTCCGCGAGATGGGGCAGGCGATCAATGCCACGGTGGGCAAGTTCATGCGTGAGGAGTCCTCGGTGGCGGCGGCGACGCAAGAAGCGGCCCGGGAGCTCGACCGCCTCCTCGCCGAGGGCGGCGCCGACCCCATCAAGTAGATGCCAGGGCGACGCATCCACCGCCGGGGTTTCTTCCACACCGCCATCCAGCTCCCTTAGGCACGTGATCCCCGGCGGGACGTCTTTGTCCGCCGGCGTTCCGCGCCCGGGTTTTGGGACGGCGGTGACTCCTTCTGCATGCGCTTCTTTGATTGCTGATGCCAACAGGGCGCATCTACGAAGGACTTTCTCATAGGTACGCAGGGGCACAGGTGGCAAGCGGTCCGGGTCGTGGCGCTGGCGCGCCTCAGGCCCTCGTGATGTCGGTCAGCACGACAGCACCGCTCCCGATCAGCTGCGAGGGAGCCGCCATCATTGGCTCCAGGAGCCGTTGCACCTCCGGCACCAAGGCCGGGAGCGCGGCGGTCGCGTGGTCCTCCGTCTCCCAGAGGTTTATCTACGTCCAGCTCACACCCGCCGGGCGCCGGTTGCAGGACCAGGCCCGCCCGATCGTTCAGCAGATCGTGGCCGATCACTTCGGCCGGCACCTCAGTGATGAGGATCTGGCGACGCTACGCGATGCCCTCGCTCGCGTCGCCCGCGCGTCACGCGCCGCCGAAGGGGCGGCGAGCCTTTGACCGGACGCCGTCCCTTCCACCCGTCCCTTCCACCCGTCCCCTCCACCCGTCCCTTCCACCGTCTCCATCCCCGGACTCGGTAGACGCCTGCCGGCGCCGGGGCCGGCGCCGGACACAGTGCTCCGGCGCGCGCGCCTCCCGCACATGGGCGGCTCTGGCCGGTGGGTCAGCTGGTCGGTGGGTCAGCGGCTCATGGACTGGTAGCGCCGGACGCCCAGGGGGGCGAAGATGGCGATCAAGACGGCGACCCAGATGAGGGTGAGCAGGATGGGATGCTCGGCCGGGAAGCCCGCGGCGGCGAAGGGGTTGGGGTTCCCCCACAGCTGCCGCGTGGCGGCGGTGAGCGCGCTGACGGGGTTCCATTCCGCAACCGGACGGAGCCACCAGGGGAGGGTCTGCGTGGGCACGAAGATGTTGGAGAGG
The DNA here is from genome assembly GCA_030447525.1 of Chloroflexota bacterium. Lineage (GTDB taxonomy): Bacteria > Chloroflexota > UBA11872 > UBA12225 > UBA12225 > JAUJOR01. The sequence goes on from JAUJOR010000023.1 coordinate 42,609, forward strand.
AAGGTCAGGGGGAAGAGGACGGTGAAGCCAACCTGGTTGGCCACCTCCACGCTGGGGACGGAGAGGCCCACCCAGACGCCAATCCAGGACATGGCATACGTGAAGAGCAGCAGCAGGGCGACGGCGCCGACGAACTCCACGGGGCCGGTGTGAACGCGCCAGCCGACGGCGAGGCCGGAGAGCATCAGCACGACGAGGATGCCGCCGTTGTAGACCACGTCTGAGAGGGTGCGTCCGCTCAGGACGGCGGAGCGGGCCATAGGTAGCGAGCGGAAGCGGTCGATAATGCCCTTGTTGAGGTCGTCGGTCATGCCGACGGCGGTGGTGGCGGCGGCGAAGGTGACAGTCTGGGCAAAGATCCCCGGCATGAGGAACTCGCGGTAGGAGCCGCCGTCCGGCAAGGGGATGGCGCCGCCGAAGACAAAGGCGAAGAGCAGGACGAACATGATCGACTGCACGATGGCGAAGATGGCCAGCTCGGGGATGCGCGGGATGCGCTTGAGGTTGCGCCAGGTGATGATCAGTCCGTCCGAGACGGCCTGGCGGATGCCGCCGGTGGGGCTGGTGGCGGCGTGTGGTGTGGCGGTCATGTAGTCATTCAGCCTTTCTGGGGGTCTGTTCAACGGCCCGCCGGATCGGGATCGGGGGAGTGCCATCGCCGCCGCCGGTGCCGGCGGTATCGCCGCGGCTGATGCCGTCACCCGCACCGTTGCCGTCTTCAGTCGCGGCGGCGGTGTGTCCGGTAAGGGCGAGGAAGACGTCGTCGAGGGTGGGGCGGCGCAGGCCGACGTCGTCGATGGCGATGGCGGCCTCGTCCAGGTCACGGACGATACGGACGAGGGCTTGCGCCCCGCCGGCGGTGGGGACGGTGAGGCGGCGCGTGTGGGCGTCGGTGGCCCACTCGCCGTCTCCATGGCGGCTCAGCACCTGCACGGCGCGGGCGATGGCGGCGGGTTCGCGCACGACCACCTCGATGCGCTCGCCGCCGACCTGGGCCTTGAGCTCGTCGGCAGTGCCGCGGGCGATGATGCGACCCGCATCGACGACGGCGATGCCGTGGGCCAGGGCGTCGGCTTCTTCCAGGTACTGGGTAGTGAGCAGGAGGGTGGTGCCCTCGCGCACGCGCTCGCGGATGACCTCCCACATGCCCAGGCGGCTGCGGGGGTCGAGCCCCGTGGTGGGCTCGTCGAGGAAGAGCAGCCTGGGGCGCCCGGCCAGGGCGCTGGCCAGGTCCAGGCGGCGGCGCATGCCCCCGGAATAGGTCTTGACCACGCGGTCGGCAGCGGACGCGAGGGCGAACTGGTCCAGGAGCTCGCCGGCCCGGCGACGGGCCTCGGCGTGCGGCAGCTGATACAGGCGGCCGAACATCACCAGGTTCTCCCGCGCCGTGAGGTTCTCGTCGACGGCGGCGTACTGGCCGGAGAGGCCGATCACCGTCCGCACCCGATGGGCGTCGCGGACGACGTCGAACCCGGCGACGGTGGCGCGCCCGGCGTCCGGGCGCAGCAGGGTGGCGAGGATACGGACGGTGGTGGTCTTGCCGGCCCCGTTGGGGCCCAGCAGTCCAAGGACGCTCCCTTCCTCGACGGCAAGGTCGAGGCCGTCGAGCGCCCGGATGTCCCCGGACTTGGCGCGATAGATCTTGACCAGGCCTTCGGCAATGATGGCGTTCATCGTGTCAGAAATCTGAGTATCATGTACGCTGTTTAAATTGCGTACTATATACGCAAAACAGGGATGAGTCAATGGCCATCGAGTACTCGGGCCGTGGCGATCCGGCGCGCACGATGGAGCTCCTATGGGGCATCCACAAGCGCCGGACGCGCGGCCCCAAGCCCGGTCTGACCGTCGACCAGATCGCGGGCGCCGCCATCGAGATCGCCGACGCCGAGGGGTTAGACGGGCTTTCGATGCGCCGCGTCGCCGATCGACTGGGGGCCGGGAGCATGTCCTTGTACCGCTACGTGCCCGGCAAGGCCGAGCTGCTCGACGTGATGGTCGATCGGGTCAGCGGCGAAACCGAGCGGCCAGACGACCTCCCGGGCGGCTGGCGCCCGCGCCTGGAGCAAGTCGCCCGCGAGAACCATCGCCTCTTCCAGCGGCACCCGTGGCTCCTGCAGGTCTTCCCCGGCAGGCCGCCACTAGGTCCCAACGTCATGGCCAAGTACGACTACGAGCTGCGCGCCGTCGAGGGCATTGGCCTGACCGACGTGGAGATGGACTCGGTGCTCACCCTGGTGCTGGGCTACGTGCGGGCGTCCGCCGGGAGCGCGGTGGAGTCGGCCCGGGCTCCGGAGCGCACCGGCCAGACCGACGACCAGTGGTGGACGGCCGTTTTCCCCGCCCTGGAGAAGGTGTTCGACCCCCGGCGCTACCCGCTCGCCGCTCGTGTCGGAACGGCCGTCGGCGAGCACTACCAGGAAGCGTACGACCCCGAGCGCACCTTCGAGTTCGGCCTGGAGCGCCTCCTGGACGGCGTTGCGGTCTTGGTGGACAAGCGCTGTCGCCGCTAGTAGCTCGCCACTGTGATGTTGCTGGGTGCCGCTGTCAGGGGGATACCCCACGAAGCCACCGTGGCCGGGTCCTAGCCGTTTTCGGCGCCGTCTGGAGCCGCCTCCCGGGTGGGCTGGCCGACTTCGCGCCGCCCGGATGGCCCGAAGAAATCGCCACCGTTGTGATGTAATCAGGCCATGAGCCGGGCCGTAGAGGAGTCCAACCGCCGGATGCTGCGCGCGCGCGACGCCATGGACCGCACCTACGCGCAGCCACTGGACATCCCCACGCTGGCCCGCATTGCCCTCGTCTCGGAGGCCCACTTCATCCGCACCTTCCGCGCCACGTTCGGCGAGAGCCCCCACCGCTACCTGCAGCGCCGGCGCGTCGAGCGCGCCATGTTCCTGCTGCGCGAAACCGACCGCAGCGTGACCGACATCTGCCTGGACGTCGGCTTCGGTAGCCTGGGGACGTTCAGCCGCACCTTTCGCCACATTGTGGGTGAAACGCCCTCGGCCTACCGCAAGCGCGCGGCCGTACACGCCGTGCCGACGTGCTTCGCCATGACCTGGACGAGACCGAGCAGTTTCGGAGAAGCAACCGTAAGGGAGCCCGACTAGACTCTGCTCATGTTGAATGCAATCACACTCTCACAGCTCTACGTGCTCGACCAGGATCAGGCCCTCGACTTCTACGTCGGCAAGCTGGGCCTGGAGGTGAAGGTTGACCAGGACCTCGGCTTCATGCGCTGGCTGACCGTCACCGTCCCCGGCGAGCCGGGCCGGGAGATCCTGCTGGAAGTCCCGGGTCCGCCGGCGCTGGATGCGGCCACGGCGGAGCAGGTGCGCGAGATGGTCACCAAGGGCGCCGGCGGTGGATGGATCGGGTTCAGCACGGACGACTGCCGGAAGACCTACGAGGCCCTGCTGGCCAGGGGCGTGGAGTTCACCCAGGAGCCCATCGAGCGCGCCTACGGCATCGACTGCGGCCTGCGCGACCCCTTCGGCAACGCCATCCGCATCGTGCAGCACACACGCCCGCCGCAGCAGGCCCCCACCCCGCCGGCCAGGCCGGCCCAGCCTTAAGCAACGAGCAGGAAAGAGACGATGCAAAACTCGAAGCGAACCAACGTGCTACTGTGGACCGTCCAGGCCTTGTTGGCCCTGTTCTTTGGACTCGCCAGCGGCGCGCCAAAGCTGTTCTTACCGCCGGAGATGTTGGCGCTGCCCATCCCGCTGTCGGACTCGTTCCTGAAGTTCATCGGCGTGGCAGAGGTGCTCGGCGCCCTGGGCCTGATCCTCCCCGGAGTCCTGCGTATCCAGACCGGCGTCACACCGCTAGCCGCCGCCGGTCTCGCGCTCGTCGCGGCCTGTGCAACGGTGTACCAGCTGATGGCCGGCCAGCCTGAGAGTGCGGTGTTCGCGACGGTAATTGGCCTGATCGCGGCGTTCGTCGCCTACGGCCGGTGGCGGCTGGCCCCACTCCGCGAGTCCTCCCGCCGGGCGGTCCTGGCGGCGCCCTAGCCCCGGCGGCGGCGACACCTACCGCAGCGCCGTCGCCTCCAGGGGCGGCCGGCGCTCGGGCCGCCGGGCTGGCGAGTCATGGCGTCCCTGTTGAAGGGCCACCCAGCCAGTCATGGCATCCCTGTTGAAGGGCCACCCATAGGAAGGGCCACCTTCTGTGCTCCTCCACCAAAGGGAGTGAGGGCACGACGCCTGATCTCCGCGCTGGCCGGAGCTGTCCCGTGGCGGGAGACGTGTCCCGCCAGCGGCGGAGTATAGACCTCGCGTAGCACCAGCGCGCCGGCGCTCACGGGGAGCGTCTCACGACCAAAGGCGCTGGGGGATATCTCCGGCAGGCGTTCAGCGAACTCCGGTGCGTACGCCTGGAGCGCCTGGCGCAGGAGCCGCAGCTGGTACCGTCCCGGGTCCCAGACGATCGCCCCCGCGACGACGAGGAGTTGGGGATCGAACATCGCAAGGACGTGGGCAACCAGAGGGGCGAGCGCGGCTGCGCGCCAGCGCAGCAGCTCGTTCGCTTGGGCGTCAGACTCCCGTTCCGCCATCGTCGCCAGCACGTCGCTCGTCCGCCGCCCAGGAATGGCAGTCCCGTCCGCAACCCAGCGCGCCAGCACGCCGTCTGGGCCGTGACGCGCCGCATGCCCTGCCGCCGCAAAGAGGGCCGTCTCTGAGGCGGCGGCTTCAATCGAGACGGCCGACTCCTCCGCCCGGCGCGCGCCGCTCCGGCGGGTGGTGTGCCCGGTAACCGCCGCTCGGATGATGGCTGCTCCGGCCGCCGGCTGGGCCGGGAGGGAGCCCACGTTCCCCGCCGCGGCGTGGTGCCCGTGGTGTACCTGCCGGCCAATGATGGTGCTGCACCCGATCACCGCCCCCACGTAGAGGAACGACACGGTGTCGGCGCGGCGCCCCTCGCCAAACCACGCCTCTGCCGCCGCCATCGCCCGTACGTGGTCTTCTACCACCACCGGCAGGCCCAGCGCCTGCGCCAGGAGGTCGGCCAGGGCCACGTCTGCCCACCCCAGCTGCGCCTGACGGCGCACGACTCCGTTGCTGCTGTCCACCCACCCTGCCACGCCCACGCCGGCGCCCAGCACGGCGGTCCGCGGCACATGGTGCTGCGCGAGCAGCTCCGCCACCTGCCGTGCAACCTCGTCCACGAGCGCCCCGGGTGACGGTCCCCATGCATCATGGTCGATGGGCTGCGTGCGCCGGGCCATCAGCCGCGCACGCAAGTCCACCAGCCCCATATCGATCTGGGTCGCGCCGACGTGTACGCTCACGGCACAGCGCGCGGCTCGCCCCTCGAGCCCGGCAATTGTCAGCGGGACCGGTTGTCTCCCGCGCCGCTGCCGTTCGCCGGCCGGCCGCCCGTCCGATCCAGCGGAGGCTTCCGGGGGGCCGGCCCCAGTGCGGTCCTGTTCCCGTATCAGCCCTGCTTCCAGCAGTTCGGCGCTGATGTAGCTGAGGACTGACGGGGGAAGCCCCACCACCTGCCCCAGCCTGGTGCGTGACAGCGGTCCGACGTCCAGCAACGCCCGCAACACGGCGGCCCGGTTGTGCCCCCGCAGCTCGCTCAACCCGCCGCCGCGCAGGCTCCTGTTCTCCATCGGTCAGTGCTCCGTCACCCGCTTAGTCTGCCTGTCCGACTTGACTCGTGGCCCCATCCGGGCTAGCATGGCAGAATTGCTTCTAAGATAGAAATAACTGCCCCACGGGAAGCGCCGGCACTCAGCTTGTAGCAGGGAATCGGAGAGGTGACTGAGCCAGATACGACCGCCGCAATGGATCTATCTGCAAGGGTCGCGCGCGTGACCCGCCGGCGGTGCGGGGTTCTCCCGGCATCCGGGCTTGTCGCCAGCGGGGCCGGAGTAGCCTGCGTGCCCGGTGCCACCGGGCGCCCGGGCTCGACGGCGGCCACGCCCATGCCGCGCACCCAGCCGGTCACGCTGCGCTTCATGAGCGCGCGTGGGGACGCTATGAGCCGCTTCACGCCGGTGTGGAACGACTACGGCAGCCGCCACAAGATCACCTTCGAGGTCGAGCGCGCAGCCAGTCTGCAAGATCTCAACACCAAGCTCACCGCCATGTACGCGAGCGACAGCGCGCCTGATGTGAACGATGCCTTCGCCGACGGTGTGGCGCGCTTCTACGATGCAGGCTTCGTGCTACAGCTCGACCAGTACCTCGCCCGCGACAAGGTGAATCTAGAGAGAGAATGGGCCCTCACCGGTATCGAGCGCTGGCGCAGCAAGACGTACGCTCTCCCATACTGGGCTGAGCCTTTCTCGATCTACTACAACAAGACGCTCTTCCACGAGCGGGGCGTGCCCGATCCTTGGGAGCGGGCCACGCGCAAGGGCGAGTGGACGCTGGAGGAGATGCTGGACGCGGCGCGCCGGCTGACGGACGAGTCGCGCAGCGTCCGGGGGCTGGAGTGGGACTACACCAGCTACCACAGCATCGCCCCGTTCATCTGGACGCGCGGCGACACGCCGTATGACTACGACACCATGACGTGGCGTCTCGACAAACCGATCAGCGTCGAGGCGCACCAGCAGATGCTGGACTGGACGACCAAGACCCGCATCAACCTCGCCAACGAGGACCGCCAGGAGCTCCTGGCCCCCTTTGGCGGGCGCGGCCTGAACAACGGCGGCAGCTCGCCGTTTGTGCTCGGCAAGACGGCCATCCACTATCGGTCGGTGAACGACTGGTCTCGCATGGGTCCGGCGATCAAGGACACCTTCGCCTGGGACGTGCTGCCGGTGCCGAGCATCGCCGGCAAACCCGGCGCCGCCTGGAGCGCCGGGCACCCGGTCACCGCCTGGTCCAAGACCAGATACCCGGAGGACGCCTGGCAGTTCATGAAGTGGCTGGCCGACGGCGAGTTCCAGGGGTTCCTGGCCAAGGAGCAGATCCTCGTCCCGGCCAAGAAGGACGCGCAGCCCGTATTCTTCCGTCCGCCCGAGCAGAACCCTTACCAGCACCCCACCGTCTTCGCGGACGTCTACCGCAAGCCGTACGGAATCGGCTGGCGCCACTTCGGTGCTGCCGAGAACGCGACGACCTATAGCAGAGAGATGCAGCGCATCTATAAGGGAGAAGTGGCGCTCACCTCGGGCCTCCAGGAGCTCAACCGCCTGCTGCAGAGCCAGGTTGACTACGGCGGGGGCGAGAACCCCTTCAAGGGGCTCAGGCTACCCATCCAGCCCAGGTAGTTGGCCGACGTAGGGGCCACCGACTCACGACGCACGTGCCAGCTACCCGACAAACAAGAGGAGAGTCATGACCACATCCGCGAAGCCCTCAGTCACGCGCGTCCTGCACATTGGCATGGATGGCATGAACCTGCCGCTGCTGCGCAAGTTCGCCGCCGAGGGCATCCTCCCCACCTTCTCGGCGCTGATGGCGCGCGGCAGCGTCAACCGTGTCATGCCCACCATCCCCGCCTGGACGCCTACCAACTGGGCCACCATGGTCACCGGCGCCCCCGCCGGCACCCACGGCCTGGGAGGCTGGAGCGTGCGGCGGCGCGCCGATCCGTGGTCCGAGCACCGGCTGGACTCCTGGCAGTCGGACGCCATGACCGCCGAGACCATCTGGGAGGTGGCCGACCAGGCGGGGCTCAAGACGCTGGTCAACTTCTGGCCTTCCGGCTCCTGGCCCTCGCGCCTCAAGCACGGCTACGTTGTCGCCTCCGGCTTTCACGATTCGCAGTTCCCCATGGCCGCCCCGGTGCAGTTCGCTTGCACCACCCGCGCGGAGGCCGCGGCGGGGGGCCGCGCCGGCCGGCGCGGCGCCGTCGAGAGCGTGCGCCAGGGCGGGCGCAGCGGCTCGACCGTGGACACCGCCGAGACGGGTATCGTCCCCGGCAGCATCGTCTGCCGCCTTGCCCCCGCCGCCGAAAGGGGCTGGCAGGACGCGCCGGAGGGCGCGCTCGCCGCGACGCTTCCCATCCCGCTGCTCCGCGGCGGCGAGTCCTCCCTCCAGCTGCTCGTCGAGCGGGGCACGGGGGGCGCCTTTGGCCGTATCAGCGTCTGTGAGCGCCAGGATGCCGCCACCCGCCTGGTAGCGCTGGAAGAAGGGCGCTGGTCGAGCTTTGTCACGCGTGACTGGGGCGCCGGCTCCGGCGTGAACGGCAACACCCAGGGCACGGTGCGCTTCCATCTGCTGGGCAGCGACGCCGCGAACGGTCTTGTCCGCGTCGTTTCCTCTCAGGTCTACGCCGCCGGCGGGTGGGCCACCCCCGATGGGCTGGACCGGCAGCTGATGGACGCGGCCGGCCCGTTCTTCGACACCTTCTCGATCAATCCCACGTCCGGCGAGGCCGAGCTGCGCTGCTTCCTGCAGGACATCGAGTACCAGGGGGAGTGGCAGGTGCGCGTCGCCAGGCACGTCATGCAGAACGGCGGCTGGGACCTGCACTTCTCCCACTGGCATCTCTTTGACCACATTAATCACCCTACCGTCAACCCCGCCGACCCCGAAGGTCCCAACTACGATCCCCAGGTGGGCGAGTGGATGATCGAGTGCCAGCGCCAGACGTATCTCGCCGGCGACCGTGTGCTCAAGCAGTTCCTGGAGCTGGCCGACGAGAACACCCTCGTCTGCGTCCTCTCAGATCACGGGATGCCCCCGGCCCACCGCTTTGGCCACCCACTGGTGCGCCTGGAGGAGGCCGGCCTGCTCGTCCGCACGCCGGACGGCAAGATCGACCTAGAGCGCTCCCAGGTCTACATCCTGGCCGACCGCGGCTCCGAGGTCTACGTCAGCCTGCAGGGTCGCGAGCCGTTCGGCACCGTCCCGCCGGAGAAGCTGGACGCGGTCAAGGATGCCGTGCTGGACGCGCTGCTGGACTGGCGCGACCCCCTGACCGACAAGCGCGTCGTCGCCCTGGCCCTCAAGTTGGAGGACGCCGCCGTGATCGGCTTCTGGGGAGATCCACAGACCGCCCCCTGCGGCGATGTCGTCTTCACCTTCAACCGCGGCTTCGGCTGGGGGCCGCCGCTCGAAGGGGGCAGCGTCGGCACGGGCAGAGGCGCCCAGCACGGCTCGCAGATCCCCACGATGGAGACGAAGTACTTCACCAACCTGGCTACCCTCATCGCCGCCGGCCCCGGCATCCGCGCCGGCTACGAGCGCGACTACCAGCGCCAGGGCCTGATGCGCATGGAGGACTTCGCCCCCACCGTCGCCCACGCCCTGGGCCTGCGCCCGCCCCGCCACGCCCGGGGCGCAGTCCTCCACGATCTCTGGAGAGCGTAGGCCATTCGCCCGCTAAGGTGGCAAGAATCCGCTCCCTTACCGGGCGAGTGCGATCACCCCCTCCAGGGGAGCGAGATCTGGGCCAGGGTTGTTGCGGCGCGGGCGTCACGTCTCGCTCAGAGCGCCGCTCCGCCTCTTAGATACCGGCTCGTCAGCGACTGAGTCGCGTTCAGCATCTCCCCTGGCGTGCCCGCAAACACCACTTGACCGCCCTTGCTGCCCCCTTCGGGGCCCAGGTCGATGATCCAGTCCGCATTGCGGACGACGTCCAGGTTGTGCTCGATGACGATTACGGTGTTGCCGCCATCAACCAGGCGGTTCATGATCGCCAGCAGGTGGGTGATGTCGGACATGTGCAGGCCCGTTGTCGGCTCGTCCAACACGTAGATGCTTCCCCGCTTGTGGAGCTCGCTGGCCAGCTTGATCCGCTGGCACTCCCCACCCGAGAGCGTGCTCAGCGGCTGGCCCAGCGCGAGGTACGCCAGGCCCACATCGCTCATCGCCTGCAGCTTGCGGACGATCTCCGGCTGGGTGAAGAAGACCAGCGCCTGCGCCACCGTCAGCGCCAGCACGTCGCTGATGGACCTGCCGTTCAAGGTGAACGCGAGCACCTCGTCTTTGAAGCGCCGCCCCTGGCAGGTCTCGCACGGCGTCCTGACCGCGTCCAGGAATGCCAGATCCGTGCAGATCACGCCCGACCCTTTGCAGCTCTCGCACGCGCCCTTGGAGTTGAAGCTGAACAGCCCCGCGTCCACCTTGTTGGCGGCCGGGAACGCTCTCCGCACATCGTCCATGACGCCGGTGTAGGTGGCCGGGTTCGACCGGGTCGAGGTTCCCACCGCCGATTGGTCGATCACGATCGCCTGCGGGTGCTGGCGCAGGAACACCTCGTTGACCAGCGAGCTCTTGCCGGACCCCGCCACGCCCGTGATCACCGTCAGAACACCTGCCGGGATGTCCACGCTGACGTCCTGGAGGTTGTTCACGCCGGCATTTCTGATCGGTAGCTGGACCCGGGCCTGCCGCACGTCCTGCTTGATGGGCAGCGTCCGTTGCAGATACCTGGCGGTCAAGGTGTCGGCCTGCAAGAGGTCGGCGTAGGAACCCTCGAAGACGATTTGCCGGCCGGCGCTGCCGGCGTGCGGGCCGACGTCAACGACGTGGTTCGCCACCTTGATGACGTCTGGATCGTGCTCCACGACGATCACGGTGTTGCCCTTGTCGCGCAGCTTCTGCAGCAGCTCATTCAGACGATGCACGTCGCGCGGGTGCAGCCCCACGCTCGGCTCGTCGTAGCTCCCTACCTCCGAGGAGGCGAAGAACGGCACCTGGACCGCCCTCTCGTTGAGCGACTTCGACAGGTCCAGGAAGTCATCTGAGGCCACGCCCAGCTTCTTGCCCAGCCCATTGTATTCCGGGCACATGCCCTGCGGATCGTTGAACGAGAACGCGTTCGAGTAGCCCACGTACGGCTGCCTCAGGCGCGAGTACAGGAGCCGCAGCACGGTGTAGATGTCCGTGATCGTCCCCACCGTCGAATGCGAGCCCCCGCCGAGCCGCTTCTGGTCGACCACCACTGCCATGCCCAGGTTCTCAATGGCGTCTGCCTCCGGCTGCGGGTAGCGCGGCAGCAGGTTGCGGATGAACAGGCTGAAGTTTTCGTACAGCTGCCGCTGCGCTTCCGTTGCGATGGTGTCGAACACGATGGAGGACTTCCCCGAGCCCGATACCCCCGTGAAGATCGTGATCTTCCGCTTCGGAATGCGGAGCGAAACGTCCTTGAGGTTGTTCTCGCGCGCGTCGCGAATCTCGATAAACTCGCTCACGTTCCGCCCTTCCAAGGCATCAGCACCCGCGCCGGGCAACAGGACACAACGAAGCTGGCGCTCGTGAGGGACCGGGGCGTGCGAAGTGTGGGCCCTTCGCCGCCCGCCGGACGGGGGCTGGCGTCAGCAGGGCGGCGACTTCGTGGGGCTGGCCGTCTGGGCGGCGGCATTCCCGGCGCGGCACGGTGCAGCTCTTCGTGGTACGAACAAGAGGTGTGTCAATGACGGACGCGGTGCTGGACACGATCGAAACTGCCCGACTGCGCTTGTCGCCGGTGGGTGAGTCGGATCAGCCAGCGGAATTCTTGGAGGTCTTCAATACTAACGAAGATTTCATCGAGGCATCTGAGCAGTTCACGGGGAGGCGTGCCTATGAATTGTCGGATGCCGAGATGTACCTATGGCAGGAGACCAACCGGGAGAACTCGCGCTGTTTGGCCATTCACCTCCGTGACACGGGCGCACTCGTTGGGACGGTTTGCCTGCTCGTCCCGCACGACAAGGAACCCTACCCCTGGGTCGGGCTGCTGCTCATTCATGGCCATCATCAACGTCGAGGGCTTGGCACCGAGGTGGTGAGCGCGCTTGAGGGAGTGTTGACCCGTGAACACTCCCTCAGATACCCCAGTTTGCGTACTTGGATCTGGAAACCGACGTTGCAGTAGTAGCCGGTTGTGTCAGCCCCTGCGGGAGACCTCCCAGCCCGTGTTCAGATGCCTGGCTGCCACGCCCTACCAGTGGGCCTCTCGTGGCTGGGTGCGGTCTTCGGTGGCGATGAGGACGTCCAGGAGGCGCTCCTGCAGCTTCGCGCGGAGGTCACGTGATGCCGGGTCATGCCATAAGTTGGTGACTTCCTGGGGGTCGGCCTGGAGGTCAAAGAGCTGGCCGGTACGCGGGCGGGCGGTGGCCGGATGGCCGTGGTGGACGACGAGCTTGTGGTGGCCGGTGCGGAGCATGGTGACGTGGACGGGCGGGTCATAGGGGTGGCCGCTGTCACGGTACTCGCAGAGGGCGTCGTCGCGGGCGGGTGCCTCACCTCGGGCAATGGGGAGGAGGCTGACTCCCTGGCTGGTAGGGAGATCGGGCAGGGCGGCGGCGTCGAGGGCCGTGGCGCACAGGTCTACGAGGCTGACGAACCCGCCGCGGCGCCGGCCCGCCGGCAGGCGGCCAGGCCAATTGAGGATCAAGGGGACGCGCACGGCGCCCTCATACATCATGGGGCCCTTGAGCAGCAGCCGGTGGTCACCGAGCATCTCCCCGTGGTCCGAGGTGAACACGATGAGGGTGTTCTGGCGCAGCCCCAGCGCGTCGAGCTGCGCCAGGATGCGTCCCACTTCATTGTCGACGAAGGTCACCATGGCGTAGTAGGTGCGCACGATCTCCCTGATCTCGTCGCGGGTGTGCTCGACGTAGCCGCGGGCGTGGCCGGCGTAGCTCTTCTGGGATGCCTCCGCCAGGATGGGCGGGTTGCCGTCCAACTCCCCTTGGTGTCTGGCGTGTCCGATTGGAACAGGGAGCGTAGCGACGTCATACCGGTCCTTGTATTCCTGGGGTGCGACGAACGGGTGGTGGGGATCGAAGAAGTTGGCCCAGAGGAAGAACGGCTTCTGTGGATGTCGCGTGCGACCGAGGAAATCGATGGTCTCCTGGGCGACCCAATGGGTGTAGTGCGCCTCCGCGGGCATGTCGTCAAAGCTCGGGCCGCCGCTGGGGGTGGTGCCCGAGGTGCCGGGCGCCCGGCCGCGCCCCGCGCCCGCCGCGCGCTCGTAGAGCGTGGGATGATGCTCCTTGAGCCACAAGTGGTAGGCATTCTCCGGCGATCCGTGGTTGGGAGCGTGCGACCACCGGAATACGCGGAAGCCATCGTCATAGCGTGGCTCGGTGCGCCCGCCGAAGCAGGGGGCGAGGTGCAGCTTGCCCACCAGGCCGCAATCGTACCCCTCGTCTGCCAGGGTGCGGGTGAACAAGCGCTCGCCGGCGGGCAGCGGGACGCCGTTGGCCCACAGGCCGTGGGCGCGGGGGTAGCGCCCGGTGAGGATGCTGGCGCGGCTGGGGGCGCAGACGGGGTTGGGGGTGTAGCAGTGCTCGAAGAGCACGCCCTGAGCGGCGAGGCGGTCTATGTTGGGCGTGTGGGCGTAGGGATTGCCGTAGGCGCCGAGGACGTCAAAGCGGTGCTGGTCGGTGCAGAGGAACAGGATGTTGGGGCGAGTCTGCCTCTGGTCAGCCTGAGCAGTGCCGCTCGTGGTCATGCGCTCTCCTGGTGGACGTGTGCATCTGCTGCGCTGGGATTGTAGTCGCGGGAACGTCCCCGCCCGCCACCGTAGCAGGGCCGACCTCCTCGTCCGCGGCCGGGCGGGGCGCCTCGCCGAGGGCGTGCCGGCGCAGGAACCGGTGTACGGCGACGGCGCCGACGAGCTCTGGCGCGCGCCCCGTCCATACCGAAGGGTAGACGAGGAACGGCCGGGTCTGCATGCCGCCGGCGCCGCCGTGCGCCCCGATGAGGTCGTCGATACCGATGACCTGGCCGGTCGAGGGGTTGTAGGCACCATTGACGATAAGGTCGCCGGCGTTGGCGTAGGACGCCAGCCGGCGTAGGAACTCGGCCGTATGCGGGCTAAACCCGTTCAGCGGATCCTCCCCTTCCACGCCGCCGCCAGCTTGGAGCTCGCGGAGGCCCCGCTTCCCCAGGACGATCGTGCCGCGGGTCTCGGAGTCGAGGAGCACGAACCCCAGGCCCTCGTGCGCCACCAGCGCCTCGACCAGCCCGGGGTAGGCGGTGACGAGCTGCTCCAGGCTCAGCCGGTGGGGCACGTTGGCAAAGTAGATGTGCCCGAGGCTGCCGGAGCTGGTCACGACCACCTCGGCCTGGGCGGCTCGCTCCCGCCGCCGCCGCTCTCGCGGGAACTCGACGGACTGCTGGCCCCCGCGCATCCCCATCAGGCGCCGCGCGCCTCGCGCCGTCCGGCCGCGACCCGCGGCCACCTCGTTGAGAAAGGCGCTGAGATAGCCGGAGCCCTCGCCCTTGCCGCCGGACAGGAGTACGGTTTCGTCCGCGTCGATCAGCTCGCGGACGACCGCGTCGAGCCGCTTCCCGTAGACGGCCTCGAACAGCAGCGCGGTGGTCTGGCCGTGGTTGGACAACACCACGAAGCGGTACGGGCGGGGGGCCTCGCGGGCGGCGTGCGCCAGCTGCCGCAGCTGGCGGTCGATGCTCGCCAGCGTCGCCACGGCGTCACGCGTCTCCGGGCCGGCGTAGTGGGCCACCTCGTCGTAGCCAAGGTAGTCGCAGTAGATGATCCGGCTCCCGCGGTACATCGCCGCGACCACGGCCCAGGTGGTCGCGTCCCGCAGGACGACGTTGGTCGCCCCGCGCTGCAGAGTAAACAGACCCAGCCGCCGCATCCGTGGCTGCACATCCTTGATCTGCTGCCGGAGCGCCTGCCAGCACTCCAGGACTGCCTCGCCGAGCATGCCGGCCAGCCCGCGGTACAGGTTGTACGGGTTGAGGAGGTAGCCATAGAAGTCCCGGGGCTCGGCCCGCAGGGCGTCATCGTCGCCGAGTAGTGTCCCAACGGTCATGATGGCCCGCTCGGCGTCGCCGCTAAGGAGATTGGTCACGCTGGTGCCGCTCTGTTGGAGCAGCCCTTGCCCGTTGGAGAGGCGCCGCTGGACGCCGTGGAGGTCGCGGGGGTTGGCCGAGGACATCAGGCGCCGCGCGCCCTTCTCGTACCAGTAGAAGGCCGGGATGTCTCGGTTGTCGCCGTGCAGGATGCCCGCCTGCGCGCTGGTCGTCATCGATGGGAGGTCGCACTCCCAGCCGACGAGGCGGTGGCTCCCTGATGCCAGCCAGCCGGCCAGGGTGGGCATCCGCCCCTCGCCCAGCGCCCGGCGCAGGATCGGCTCGGCTAGCCCGTCTATCTGGACGATCACCGTGCCCGGCTGGTCGAGGCCCTCGGTTGGGGCCAGGTGGCGGGCGAGCCGGCGGACGACGTTGCGGTAGAAGGAGTCGTCGTCGTTGACGCTGAGCATGGCGGAGAAGAGGGCGTTCAGCCCGGCCAGGCCAACGGTCACCACAAACGCCGCCCCCAGCCCGTCCACCGCGAAGCCCGGCACCAGGCGCGCCGCGATCAGCACCAGGACGGCGTTGAGGGGCAGCGCGAGGAGCAGGAATGGGATCACCCCCAGGTTGCCGGCCAGCAGCAAGATGGCCGGCCGGACGAGGGCGTTCAGTAGCCCGATGACCAGGATGGCCGCCGCCGCCGCCCGCCAGTCAACGACGACCACGCCGGGCAGGGAGCGCAGCATCAGGTACAGGGCAACTACCTCGATCGTCCAGGTCACCAGCCCGCGAACGACGAGGCGCAGGACGCCGGTCATGCCGGTTCGATCTCGCCGGCGGGCGCCCCACGCAAGGAGCCGCCATCACTCGATGCCCCGGCCCGTGCGGCGCGGCCGCGCAGCACGCCGAGGTCGAAGGATGTACCCGGCTCGAGCACCCGCACCTCGACGTCGGGCGCCAGGTCCCGCGCGTGCTCCAGGAAGTCGAGCGGCGGCCGAGCCAGGTACGACCAATGGCGCAGATGCATCCCGGCCGGCGCGAACGTCCCCCAGTGGATGGGGATGGCGACCTGCGGCCGAATCAGGCGCAGCGCCCGCGCCGCCTGCAGCGCGTCCATGTGGCCGGGACCAGGGCCCGGTCCCCAGCCGGCGACCGGCAGCAGGGCCACGTCCACCGGGCCGAGCGCCGCCATCTCGGGGAACAAGTCGGTGTCGCCGGCAAAGTAGACGCGGGCGCTCCCCTCGACGACGAAGCCCAGGCAGCCCCCGAAGGGGCCGAACGGCGCGCGGAACCCGCTGTGACGGGCCGGCGTCGCTACGACCCGCACGCCGTTGATCTCGACGGCGGCCCCGGGATGCATCTCGCGGGCATTACGGAAACCCTGCCGCAGGAGGAACGCCCCGGCACGCCGCGGCGCCAGCACCGGCACGTTCGGTCCAAGTTGCCGCAGCGAGGGCACGTCCAGGTGGTCATGGTGCATGTGCGAGATCAGGACGGCGTCGACCGCACCGGTCGAGACGTCACCTGCCAGGGAAGGGCGGCGCATCAGGGCCGAGACTCGGCCACGCAGCAGCGGATCGGTCAGAAGCCTCGTCCCATGGAGATCGATCAGCACAGTGGCGTGTCCGAGGAACCGAATCCGTCCCGGCGGCCGGCTGTCCTCGCCCTGATCGCCCGCGCTGCCCTTGCAGGATCCCAAAGGACGCCCGGCACGGGCATGGCCGAGACTCCCATCCCTGGCCTGCGTATACTGCGGTTCAGCCGGCATCGACAATGGACTCTACCGCCTCACTTCCAACCGGTGTCTCGCTCGCCTCGTCCGCTCCCCTTGCGCCCCAAGGCATGACCAGCCCCGAGATCCGCGGAGCGCACACCACGCTCCGGCCGGCTGCGGATGCCGATGTGGACCTGCTCGTCGCCTGGTTCGCCGATCCCAGCGTCTACGCGCACTGGGACGGGGCGCCGAAATCGCCGGCGCAGGTGGTGGCCGAGGGCTACACCGGGGGCCATAGGCCGGCGACCGAGCCGTTCATCGTCGAGGCCGCGGGCGAGCCGGTGGGCTACATCCAGTATTGTCCCGACGACGCCACCTGCGGCGGGATCGACCTGTTCCTCATCCCGGCGGCCCGCGGGCGGGGGCTGGGGCCGGACGCCGCCCGCGCGCTGGTGCGCTACTTGTTGGTGGAGCGCGGCTGGCGGCGCGTGACGGTGGACCCGGGAGTGGCGAACGTCCGGGCGATCCGCGCCTGGGAGAAGGCCGGCTTCGTCTACCAGCGGGACTGGCCGGACCACCCGGACGGCCCGGCGGTACTTATGGCCATCGACGCCCGCGGGCCGGGCGAAACGCGAGCATCACGTTACCCCACGCCGTGATTGCCGTCACGTCATAGCTTGACCCGATCTATGCTGCGCGAGGAGCTCAGCCCCGATCCGCTCCACGACGGCGTGGTCGAAGAAATGGGCTAGCGAGTAGTACGAGTAGGAGTGGAACCAAGAACCGGTCTTGCGTAAGGATCAGGGGGAGCCCGGTCGCAGACTGGTGTGTGCCACAATGGACACGTGCCGACACCGCAAGTGGCCGGGCGCGGCGTACGTGCCCTCCCCAAGGCGCATCTGCACCTGCACCTCGAGGCGGCGCAACGGCCATCGATGCTGCGCGAGCTGTCCGAGCGGTACGGGCTGCCGACGGCTGAAGCCAGCGACGGCACCTTCGCGACGTTCCTGCGTACCGCCAGGGTCGTGTTCACTGCGCTGCACACGGTGGACGACTACGTTCGCCTGGTGCGCGAGATGGCCGAGGATGGCGCGGCCGAGGGTACAGTGTGGCTGGAGCCAGCCGTATGGCTTACGCAAGCGCAGGCCGAGCGGCTTGGCCTGGCTAATGAGGAGGCCGTACTCGAGCTGCTGCTGGACGCCGCGCGCCAGGCGCAGGCCAAGACAGGCGTCGGCATCGGCTTCATGGTGTCTACCAATCGAATGCGGCCCCCCGCTGAAGCGGTGGCGCTGGCGCACCTGGCGGCACGCTACGCCGGCCGCGGTGTGGTGAGCTTTGGGTTGGCCGACGACGAGGCGCACGGACCGGCGGCGCCCTTCGCTGAGGCATTCGCCATCGCTCGTGCCGCGGGCCTGATCAGCGCACCGCATGCCGGCGAGCACGCTGGTCCTGCGAGCGTGCGCGCGGCGCTCGACGCGCTCGGGGCGCGACGCATCCAGCACGGGGTGAGATCGATCGAAGATCCGGCCCTCGTCCGGCGATTGGTTGATGAGCGCGTCTGCCTGGATGTGTGTCCGACGTCAAACGTCCAGTTGGGCGTGACTCGGTCGCTGGAGGACCATCCGCTGCCAGCCCTGCTGCAGGCGGGCGTGACGGTGAGCCTGAATGCGGACGATCCGGTCATCTTTGGCTGCGGCCTGCTGGATGAGTACGAGCGCTCGAGGCGCGTCTTCGGCTTTGACGACACGGTCATGGCGACCATTGCCGCCAGCTCGATTCGCGCCAGCGGCGCGCCAGAGTCGATCCGCACCAGCGCTCTGGCGCGAATTGACGACTGGCTCCTGGACGGTAGGTAGCCCTACAGCCCTATCGGCAGCATGCTCTCGGCGCAGCCCAGCGCCGCTCCGGTCTCTCCGGACCGGGGCCGGGCATGGCAACGCGTGCGGTGGGCCAGGTGCCGGCAACCCTGCCCTCAGGGCCAAGTCTTGCACCCGGAACGGATCGAAACTAATGCCATCCTACCCAAGTGCCGGCAACCCTACCAACAGGGCAACCCTACCAACAGGGCCGGGTCTTGCACCGCGCACCAGGGTTACTCCGGCAGATCCAGCGGCAGGAGCAACTGCGGCGAGTCGTTGGCGACGGCGTTGACCGCTCGGCTCACCGGAAAGGCTTCCATACGCGCGGCGGGATAGGGCACGAGCAACGCCAGGAGGCGCGTTGTATCCTGGACCGCTGGATCAAGCCACACCGCCTCAGCCTCTGGAGTGAGGATCACCGGCATGCGGTGATGGAAGGTGGCCATCAGCTCGTTGGGTGCGGTGGTGACGATCGTGCAGGTCCGCAGGGCCTCCCCGCCCTCGGGGGGCATCCACTCGTCCCACAGGCCGGCGAAGGCGAACGGCTCGCTAGAGCGGAGGCGGATGTGCATCGGCTGCTTCGTCTTGGCCCCAGGGGCAGCCGCTGCCCACTCGTAGAAGCCATCGGCGGGGATGAGCGCCCGACGACGCTTCAGGGCCTCCCGGAAGGCCGGCTTCTCGGCCAGCGTCTCCGCCCGGGCGTTGATCATCTTCGCCCCCATGGTGGGGTCCTTGGCCCACCGAGGTACCAGGCCCCAGCGCATCCGCTTCAGCTGGCGTGCACCGTCGTCGGTCACGGTGACTACTGTCTGGGTAGGGGCGACGTTGTAGCGCGGGCTAGTGCCCCCGCCCTGGGTCGGCGGGGCGCCAAAGCGGCGGGCGACGACCCCCGGCTCGGCCGTGAGGGTGAAGCGGCCGCACATCCCCGACCTCCTTTCCCAGTCGCCCGCGGCCTCGGGCAACCGTGTCCCTGATGATACCACGGGACTGCACGTTTGTGCAGCATCCAAGGAGCCACAGACTTGCCTTGCCGGGCGAGTGTGCATCAGCGCGTCTGGGCGGCGGCTGGCGCCGTGACGACCCCCCGCGATCCGTGCGCAAGGCATGCGGTGGCCGTCTCGGGGGCGCAGCGGGTGCCCGAAAGGGAGTTCGTCGAGGCGGCGGGCCGGCGGGAGCGTGACCCGCGTGCATCCCCCCGTCTACTACTGCGCCAGGGTCGCCGTGCGCTGGCCCGTGGTGACCCCCTGGCACGCCTGCGCCTCGCCTGGACGGGGCCCCGTCTCCGGGGCGCGCCGCTGTGGTATCCGACGCATCAGCGGCGTCACGGGAGCGCCGGGGGAGGAGCCGTCATCGGGGTGGCGGGAAAGCGGGAGAGCGTCCGCCTGCCATCCAGGGCACCGGCCTCCTCTATAATCAGGGCCGCTTCAGGCAAGCTGTGGTCGAGTGACACCGGAGAGCGACGGCCCAACCCCCTCCCTCCCCGATCCTCGGTCGTTCATGTCCCTTGGTCCGATGATAAGGACTACCACGACAATGACGCCAAGATCCTCGAGCTCCGGCCGCTCGAACAATCGGGCATTGGCGCAGCGAGGGCGGAGGAGGCCAGGGGGCGGGAACGACCGCCCCAACATCCTGCTGATCATGTCCGACCAGCACCGCGGCGATTGCCTGGACTTCGTTACCCAGGCCACCGGGGCTCGCATCCCCGTTCAGACCCCGCACCTGCGTCGGCTCGCCTCCGAGGGCGTCGGCTTCACCCGCTTCTACTCGGAGTCCCCGGTCTGCGTCCCGGCGCGCGCCATCCTCCAGACCGGTATGCTCCCCCACCGCCTCGGCATGTACTCCAACGCCGAGGTGCTCCCCGCCGACCATCCCACGCTCGCCCGCTGCCTCGCGGACGCGGGCTACTTCTGCCAGGCCGTCGGCAAGATGCACTTCCGCCCGGTGCGCGAGCCCCATGGGTTCCACCGCCTCTGGCTCTCCGAGGAGATCCCCTGGACGATCGAGGAGGACGAGTTCCTCCAGTTCATGATCGCAGCCGGCTACGGCCACGTGGAGGAGCCCCATGGCATTCGCCACGAGCTTTACCACGCCCCCCAGCCCAGCCAGCTCCCGGAGACCCATCACACTACCGCCTGGACCGGACGCCAGACCATCGCCTTTCTTCGAGAGCACCAGCAGCACCGTGGCGACCAGCCGTTCTTCTGCTGGACCAGCTTCCAGAAGCCCCACCCGCCGTACGAGCCGCCCGTGCCCTGGCACCGCATGTACCAGCCCTGGATGGCCCCGGCCGCCATCCGCAGCACGGAGGAGTTCACCTGGCTCCCTGCAGCCACCCGCGCCGGAGTCGGCCAGGGCCACTACCCGGACGTGGACACGCTGGCCACCATGTGGAGCTACTACATGAGCTCCATCTCCTTCATCGACTCGTGGATCGGCATGATCCTGGACGAGCTCGAGCGCCTTGGCCTACGCGAGAACACCATCATCATCTACACGGCCGACCACGGCGAGATGATGGGCGACCACTGGGCATTCCAGAAATCCCGCTTCTACGACCAGGCCGCCTGTGTCCCCGGCCTGCTCTCCTGGCCCGCCGGGGGTATCGGCACCGTCGGCATCTCCGGCGCCGGCACAGAGCTCCCCGAGGGCGCTGTCCGTACCCAGCTCGCCGGTCTTGCCGACGTTGTGCCCACGCTTCTCGACGCCGCCGGCCTCGATCCCGCCCCGCATGGGCTCCGCCCCGACGGCCTCAGCCTCCTTCCCACAGCCAGGGACAACGCCGCCACGCGGGATGTCTTTATCGGCCAGGTCGGCAAGGGCCACCAGGCCAGCTACACCGCCATCGGCGACGACTGGAAGTACATCTATGACGCCTCCCAAAACCGAGAGCTCCTCTTCCACTACCGTGGCGCTGACGCCGAGCTAGAGGACTTCCTCTCTACCGGCGGCGAACGGCACGTCGCCGAGGCCCGCCACCTCCGCGAGCGCCTCCAGCAACGCTACCGCCAGGACGGGGCCACCGAATCGCTCGACGAGACGAGCCCGAATGGCTTCCGCCTCTACCCCGCCCGGCCAAACCGCCGGCCCCCGCCCGGCCCCAGCGGCGCCCGTCCAGGGAACCTCCAGTATGCCCGCTGGATCCAGACTCGCCCGGCAGACTGGACGACGCCGCCTCCCTCCCCGGAGGGCCACATCTCTGCGGACCTGCCGCACCTCTCCGAACGCTCCCGCTATACCTGGGCCAAGATGCCCCCCGTCCAGCCCCAGCTGCCCCCCGACCTGGGCGCCGAAGGCCCTCACGGAGCCCGCTCCGCCGAGGTCGGTGACCCGATCGCCGGGTAGGCTACAGGGCGGGAAGGCTATAGGGCGGGAAGGCTATAGGGGAGGAGCATGGCCTTGACCGGAGTTCGCGACGTTGTCTGTGGCTGAAGGCTTGGGGAGGCGTGAGGGGAGGCCCCAGGGCGGATGCAGGCTCAAGGCTCGGGACGCAGCCCGTCGTGAGACCGCCCGGCGGAGCTGTGCCCCGAGCACGGTGATGACCGTGACCACCGCCCGCGCCTGGTGCTGGGGCGTGGCCCCAGCAGACTGGTAGCCGGGGACGAGCCGCTCCAGGTGGATATGGCCCTGGCCGAGCGCCTGGACGGCTTCGAAGCCCGCAAAGAAGCGCTGCCCGGTGGCCAGGTTTTGCGACCACGGGCGGAACGGAGGCGGTCGCGCGTGGCGATGTGGCGGCGCTCGACGCACTTGGTGGTCTCGCCTCGCGCCCGGTGCAGCCCCGTACGCACGTGCGTGGCGTCTGCGTGGCCTCTGGGAAGACCTCACGGACCGCCTGGCTGGAGGGCTGGTGGTGGTCGCTCACGACAGTGGTCGGGAGTGGTCGGGGTGATGCCGCTGGTGGTCAGCGTCCGGCGGAAGAAGGCCGCCGCCGACGCGGTGTCCCGGTGGTCACGGAAGAGGACGTCGAGGACCTGGCCGTGCTCGTCGATGGCCCGATACAAGGAGCGCTTCTCCTGGCCCCCGTCCCGAAAGCAGAACACCTCGTCGACGTACCAGTTCCGGCCGGGCCGCCGATGGTGTCTCCGGACCGCCGCCGCCAGGAGCGGCCCCAAGGTCTGGACCCAGCGCAGGACCGTGCGCTGGGACACGTCGATGCCCTGCTCAGCGAGCAACACCATGACGCTGGTGGCGGACAGTGGGTGGCTGAGATACCAGCGCACCGCCATCAAGATCACCTCCGGCGGCCAGCGGTAGCCGGAGAAGGCCGACACCGAGGCCGCCGTGAACGTGCGGTGGCAGGGCCGACACACGAAGCGCTGGCGCCCGGCGCCGTCGCGGCCGTGGCGCTTCGTGCTGGGACGCTCACACGAGGAACACAGTGGCATGAGGCGTGGACCGTACCAGCCACAGACGATGTCGCGAACTCCTGGGCAGGAGCGACTCCGCACCGAACTGCCGGAGCAGCTCCCGATAGGCCGCCGCGACGAGGTGGGGCCGTCGCTGCAGGTCGAAGAGCCCCACTGGGTTCACGACCTCGCGGTCGAGCGCCAGCGCGCTGTCCCAGTCCACCTGGTCGAGCAGGGAGTACCAGGTGAAACCGAGTACCGGAACGCCCTGCTCACGCAGCTGGCGGACATTGAAGAACTCTTTCCACAGCCAGCGCGGCGCGTCGCCGACGCTCTGGATCGAGCTGCCGATCCAGTTCGTCTCGGTGTGCATCACCGGCCGGCGATAGCGCTCGTAGTACTGGCGCGTGATCACCGCCCAGCCGAAGACCTCCCCGGCCGGCCGGATCGGCCCGCCAGGCGTCACGATCTGCTCGTTGCGCTCGTAGAAGTCGTTGCCCATCACCATCCGGTCGCCGAGCCCGTGGCCCATGAACCAGCGGTACTCGTCGCGCGTGAGCCTGTTGTCGAGCAGGTAGAGCCCCAGCTCCGTGCCGGGCGGCACCGAGTAGAGCAGGTCAAAGGAGAGGAAGCGCCGCTCGTTCTCGAACGCCGCTCGCGCCCGGCTGACCGGGTCGCTGCCTCCGCTGTGGAAGTACTCGGCGCTTTCGCTTTGGATGAAGATAGCGTCCGGCCGCGCCCGCAGGACCTCACGGATGGCCAGCAGGTTCGCCCGGCACAGGTGCTTGAGCGCCGTCACGAAGGCGCGATCGTCCTGCTTGCGGCGCTCGTTCCACAGACCCTCCAGCGTCGAGAGCTTGGCGCAGACGTAGATCTCGTTGACCGGCGTGTAGAACCGCACCCAGGGGAAGCGGGCCGCGAAGGCGCCGGCGTAGCGGGCGAACAGCGCCGGCCAGTCGGGGTTCTGGAAGTCGCCCGCCCAGTCGGGCAGGCCGAAGTGGCACAGATCGGCAATGGGCACGATCCCCAGCCGCTGCATCTCCGCGAACACCGCGTCGGTGAACGCCCAGTCGTAGTCGTCCGGCCCGGCGTGGACGCGGTAGTACGGCGGCCCGTAGCGCAGGTAGCGCAGGCCGAGGCCGCGCACGAGCGCCAGGTCCTGGCGCCAGTGGTGATAGTGGAAGGTCTTCTCCAGCTCGTCCACGCGCACCGACCGCCCGTTCGGGGCACCGATGGTCGGAGAGCTGCATTCGATCCCGGTGGCGAAGACGAAGTCGGCCAGGCGGCCCGGCTGCCCCGCCGCATGCGTCCCCTGCGCCGCCCCTCCGCCCTCAGATCCCTCGGGGTCGACCATCTACGCCGCCTCCGGCTCCAGCACCTCGAACGCTGCGGCCACGGCCAGGCCATAGACGATGTGCCCGGCCACCATCATGCTCGTCCGGACCGGAGGCTCGTCCCAAGGTGGTCGCATGAGCTTCATGGTGGGCACGAGCACCGCCGGGCCAACGAGCCACACCGCGAGGCCGTAGGCCGCGCCGAAATAGGCGGGCTGCCGTCGATAGCGCGCTTGGAGCAGCCCGTAGAGCGTGCCCCACAAGGAGCCGTACGTCAGGTGGGTGGCCATGCCCGCAGGCCGGAGGTAGCGGCTGGTGTCCCGGCCGAACACGCCCGAGGCGATCTTGAAGGCGAACTGCTCGGCGAGACCTTCCGGGCCCGGTGCCTAGGGCATGGCGAGCGCGCCGACGGGCGTCGCGCCACCGACCGCTGCCCCATCCCCCGCGCGCTGCCTGCTGCCTGGGGACGGCACTACGAACGTCCGGCGGCTGGCTTGCCGGACAGGGAGTTGGGCGCGTCGAGGTGAGCCCCGTGGTCGACGCCAACGCCCAGCCGCTCGACCAACTCGCCGCCCAGCCAGCCCGTCACCGCGCCGAGGCCCACCGCCACGAGCGAGAGCACGAACGCCCCGGTGCCCGGCACACGGTCCGCGCTGCCGGAGCGCAGCCACCAGCTGAGCGCGAAGAGCACCACCACCATCACATTGCCGCCGCCGTGCCACAGCCCCACCGCCTTCGCTCGCGTGCCACTGGGAATGGCCAGCCAGTCCCAGAAGCCGAAGACCGCCGCCGCGAGGCCGCCGAGGATCCCGCCCGCGATGGCCCAGAACGCCGCCACCGACAACTCGGTGTTGCCCGTAAGCAGCTGGACGACGTCGAAGACAAGCGACATCACCAGGAGGCCGAGCGGGAAGACGATCAGCATGGGGTGGATGGCGTGGCCCAGCAGTTTCGCCTTGCTTTCCATGACTTCGATGTCGCTCCCTATTCGTCTTCGTTACCGTTCCCACGACGAGCCACGGCTGAGCCACGGCTCGCGTCGCCACCGCCGCCGCCGCGGCGCCACACGTACCACCTGCCGACCTCGACGCGTGCCGGCAGGTGGTGGCGACGCCGCCCGGGGGCTGACAGGATCAGTGCCAGACATATACCACAAAGCCAAGGTACTTGTGTGATTAATGCGGCATGGCAAGTAAGTTGCTACCTGGGAAAGGCGAGGACGCTCTACGAGGAGTAGCCATGCTGATCGTGCCGCTAGACGACCGCTTCTTCAGCAGTACGCGCGGTCGCATCGTCGCGCTCCTCCGCCGCGGCGCGCGCACG
>JAUJOR010000004.1:0-148499 GCA_030447525.1 Chloroflexota bacterium
AGATAGACTCTTTTCTACAATTTTTGTGAGTTCCCTAGTCTCTGCCTTTCTCTGTTTCCCCGGGGATGCATCCGAAGCGGGAGGTTCGGCTGCCAGACGCCTCGCCGCCCCGATGGAGGGCCCCCAGAACGTCACCTGGAGTACGATCGTGGCCACCACCCCCAACAGCACCGGGCGCCGGCACGGTGCTAGCACGGGGCCGACACTCCCTCGGATACCCTAGCGCGCGCAGTTCGACCTAGGAATGGACGTTGTAGTGCCGGGCCCCGAGTCACAGGCCCGCGGCGAAGGCCGGGACTTCCATCACCGCCCCCTCCAGCCCCGGAAAGCCGGGGATCGACCCGCTGACCGTGACCCAGATCCGCTGGGCGTCCGGGGAGACGGCGATTCCGTTGAGCCGGCCGGCCCCGAGGCGCCCCATACCGGGGAGCTCCACCTGGCGCACGGCCACCGGCGTGCCGTCTTGCGTCAGGCGCAGGATCGTCCCGTCGCCCCGGTTGGCGACATACAGGTCGGAGCCCCCGGCGAGGGTGGTGTTGCTGGCAAACGCCGGGTTGACCACTTCCGGCACCGCAGGGGCCACGTCCACCGGGACATTCAGGGCCGGGACTTCGATGCGCCTGCTGTTCAGCACCCGGAAGACACGCCCGTCGTCGATCAGCGTGAGGGCCAGCAGGGCATCGCCGGCGGGGTCGGTGACGTAGAGGATGGCGTCGGGCACCCAGTTGAAGGCCATGCCGACGCGGGTGGCCGGCGGGAGGCTGGAACCATGGTCGTGGGGGCCGATCGCTCCCAGGGCGCCAATCGTGCCTGCCGGGGCCAGGCCGTCCAGGCCCTGCTCCACGTGCAGCTGCGTGATGCTCCCATCGGCGCCGGCAATGGCGAACACCGCCCGGCCGCTATCGTCCGGGGAGGCCCCCAGCAAGGCAGTAGCCACTGCCCCGGCGGACAGGCTCCCGACAATGGCCTGCACCGGGGTGCGGTTGGTCAGGTCTGAGGCGAAGACGCCCCCGGCGATTGCGCTCGGCGCCCCGGCCAGCGGGGCGCCGCTGGGGTCGAGCACGGACTCCAGCCCGCCGGACGCGCCCAGCGGTGCAGAGGCAATCCAGGGCCGGCCAAAGGCATTGTTCACAGAGATGGACAGGGGGTTGCTCACCCCAGGGAGGGCTGCCGTTACAGCCCCTGGGCTGTGCCGCCCGTTGCCAAAGGCCGGGCTCTGGGCGGTGTAGAGCTGCACCTGCCCGTCCTGCGCCCTGGCCTGGTCGCCGGCGGCGGCGAAGCCCTGGGGCACGACCAGGGTGTCCCCTGAGCTTGACGTAAGGGAGAGAATGGCCCCCTCCGGCCAGTCGGCCATAGCCGCCGGGGCACCGAAGTTGGAGGTGCTGGCCACCAGGATGCGTTCGGCATCCAGCACCTCGCCGGGCTGCGTGAAGCGGGCCAGCGCCGGCTTGTCGTGAATGGGCCCGCCGGGATGGAAGTACCCCACCGCGCTGATCGCCCCGGCCCCGCCTATGCCTACGGCCAGCAGGCGTCCGGTGATGGCCGGCGCTGGATTCCCCTGGGCACCGGCAACAGACGTGCGTCGAGAGATGGTGTGGAGAGCGAGCCCGCCGGCCACGGCCGTGATGACGGCCGACCGGCGTGAGAAGCGCAACATGTTATTCATACGCCAGGACCGTACGCCGGAAGGGGTAGCTGGGCTCAACGCCGTAGGACATCGGTCCTGGGGTGGGGTCACCCCCAGGGTGGGATCAGCCCAGCGGTGCGATCAATCCTGGGGCGGAGCCGTCTCTCCCGTGCGCATCGCCCACAGCCGGCGCACGACGTCCCAGACCACGTCCGGGGCAAAGCCCCGGCGCATCAGGAAGCCCCCCACCTTGCGCCCGAACTCGGCGTAGTCGCCGGCGGCGACCCCGGCGGCCTTTTTCTCCGCCGCCTGCAGGGCCAGGGCCCGCTCATCCCTGGCGGCGTCGCTGATCGCTTGATCGACCACCTCGCGCCCCACCCCCTTCTGGCGCAGCTCGGCCCGCAGGCGGCGAGCCCCCTGCGGGCGCAGGCGCTGCCGATTTTCCACCCAGGACAAGGCGAAGGCCTCGTCGTCCAGGTAGTGGTAGCCCTGCAGGCGGGCCACGACGGCCTCCACCGTCTCCAGGGCATGGCCCTTCTGTCCCAGGGCCAGGCGGATCTCCTGCTCCGAGCGAGGGCGGTAGGAGAGGAGGACAAGGGCCTGTTGCATCGCCCGCTCGGCGGCCTCGTGGCGTACGAGACCGGCCACGTCGTCCGGCGTCAGGGACGCCCCGGTCGTTAGCCCGGCGTCGGCGGCTACCCTGGCGGTCAATCCAAAGGCGAACCGCCCGTCCAGGTACAGGTTGAGCCGTTCCGGATCGCTGGCCTGCGCTTCCAGCGCCGACACCACGCCGGACAGGGGCCGGGCCTCCTGGTCTTCCCCCCCGGTGCCGTCAGCCACGCCCTTCGAGTCCGCTGGGGGACGGGGGGCTCGCCTCATTGCTCGCCTCATCGGGCGCCCCTACAGCCTCTCCGGCAATGTAACCACATCCGTGGCCGTTTCTCGACTCGTGTGCGTCTCAGGGGCGGTGGCCGTCTTTCTTGTGCCCAGCACCCGGCGCAGGCGCCGATAGCGGGCGAACACGGCATGGGGGGGGCGCAGCGGCTCCAGCCACGGCGCCGTGCGCTCCCAGCCGCCGGGAAAGCGGGCGTGTAGCCGGCGGCGCTCGTCCAGAATCGGGCCCAGGCCGCGGAGGGCCGCCAGGCGCCCCAGCAGGGGGCTGATGTCCCGCCTGGTGGCCATCGTGTAGGGGAGCGATGCCACGTCGTAGAACAGGAGCGCCGGGAAGTAGCGCGTCAGGCCCGGCGCCGGGTAGCACTTGGCGATCAGCCACACCTTGTTCCGTCCCAGGTGCCAGTTCTTCAGCGGCGAGCCCTCCTTGGCGCTGGCCGAATGGGCGTGGCGTACCGTTGCCTGCGGGACGTACACCGCCCGCCAGCCGGCCAGCCGGGCGCGCCAGGCCAGGTCGACGTCTTCCAGGTACATGAAGAACCTGGCGTCGAAGCCCCCCAGCTCCTCCAACATCGCCCGCCGGTACAGGGCCGCCCCGGCGCTGGCGCCGAACACCTCTACCGGCGCCGCCTCGCTGGCCGCCACCGGCTGCCCCACGAGGCGGTCCCAGGCGATGCCGGCCCGATCGACGCTGATCCCGGCCGACTGGATCAGCCCGGGGGCGTGGTCAAAGACCATCTTGCTGGCCACGCTCCCGACGTGCGCCGCGCCCCGCGCCGGCTCTAGCAGGGCCGCCAGCCAGCCCGGCTGCGGCACGGTGTCGTTATTGAGCGTGACCACAAACTCCCCCCGCGCCAGGCGAAAGGCGTGGTTGTTTGGCGCGGCGAAGCCCTCATTCCGAGCGTTGAGCACCGGGCGCACCCGGACGTCACGCCCGGCCAGGGCGGCGAGGTACTCGGCCGTGCCATCACTCGAGGCGTTGTCCACCACCAGGACCTCGAGCTGGGCCCCGTCCGGCAGCCCCTGGCTCAGCACCGCAGGCAAGGATTGGCGCAGGTGATGGAGGCCATTCCAGGTCACCACCACGACCGATAGCAGTGGCTCCAAGGGCGCTCAGTCTACCCCACGGGGAGACCGGCGGGGCACCTGGGGTAAGATTCCACCGGGGACCCAGCACCATGAATGGATCACCGGGCGGCGCCGAGCTCGAGCAGATGGGACCTGTGGCGCGGATGATGATCAGCGTGGCCGGACACGCCATCACCAGCTACGTGCAGTTCCGCGCCCTGGCCGAGCTGCTCATCGCCCGTGGCCTGATCTCCCGCGAGGAGCTGGAAAGCCAGTTCAGCCTGATGCGCGAGCAGCAGCTCGACCAGACGATCGACGAGTGGTTCACGCCAGACATCGCCTACCACCTCAAGATGGCCATCCAGTCGGCCATGGCGCAGGATGAAGCCCCCGCCGGGGTCGCTCCACCCGACGCCGACGAGGTGGCCCGTGCCCGCCTGATGCAGCGCGGCATGCCCCCCCCCGAGCCCTAAGCGTCCGCCACCGTGGACGTCGCTGTCCCCAGTGCCCGGAGGTAACCGCCGGCTACCAGGGCCGGTGCCCAGGACGCTACCCGGAGCTCCCTCGCCCCGTTCGGGTCGTAGGTACACGGGATGGCGTCGGGCGTGCACACCTCCTCGCTCGCCGGTGGGTCCCGCCCGTCGGGCCGGGCCGGGGGGCTGTTCGCGCCCATTCGCGAGATCTGGGCCTACCGCGACCTCCTGCTGAACCTGGTCAAGCGCGACCTGGCGGTGCGCTACAAGCGGTCGGCGCTGGGGTTTGCCTGGTCGTTCCTCAACCCCCTGCTGATGATGCTCGTCTTCGCCATCGTCTTCCAGGTGGTGCGTCCCCTCTCGGTACGGAGCTATCCCCTGTTCGTGCTGGCCGGGCTGCTGCCCTGGAACTTCCTGGCCGGCTCGCTCTCCGGGGCGGTTCGAAGCATTACCGGCAACGCCCAGCTGATCGACAAGGTGTACTTCCCGCGGGAGATCCTACCCCTGGCCGTGGTGCTGGCCAACCTGGTGAACTTCCTGCTCAGCCTGGCCGTCTTCATCCCCCTGGCCCTCCTCCTGGGGGCAAGACTGAGCCCCTGGACGCTGGCCCTGCCGGTCTTGATCGGCGTGCAGCTCCTGCTCGTCGCCGGGCTGGCCCTGCTGCTGGCGGCCCTGAACGTGTTCTACCGCGACACGGAGCTGGTGCTGGACGTGGCCATTACGGCCTGGTTCTTCCTCACCCCTATCTTTTACGAGCTGGAGCTGCTCCCCAATCAGGTCTTCGGCGTGGACGTCTGGCGGTTTGTCTACACCTTGAACCCCATGGCCACGCTGGTGACCGACTACCGCTACATCCTCCTGTACCAGTACCCCATCATCCGGCACACCCTCGTCCCGGCCGTGCTGGGTGTCGTCTGCCTGCTGGTGGGGTGGTACCTGTTCCGGCGCGTCGCCCCGGCCTTTTCGGAAGAGGTCTGAGCACGGGCATGGAGGCGGTGCGCTTCACGGATGTCTCCAAGCGCTTCATCATCCGTCACGAGCGGGCGCGGACGTTTCAAGAGGCGGCCCTGAATCTCCTGCGCCTCCGGCGCGTCAACGGGGCGCGGGAAGAATTCTGGGCCCTGCAGAACGTCTCGTTCAGCCTGGAGCGCGGGCGCACGCTGGGGATCGTCGGGCGCAACGGGTCGGGGAAGAGCACCCTACTCAAGCTCCTGGCCGGGACGATGCGCCCCACCGGCGGGGAGATCGTCGCCCAGGGCCGGGTGTTCGGCCTGCTGGAGCTGGCCGCCGGCTTCCACCCGGACCTGTCTGGGCGCGACAACGTGTTCCTCAACGGGGCCTTCCTGGGCTTCTCCCGGCGCGAGATGGCGGCGCGCTTCGACCAGATCGTCGCCTTTGCCGAGCTGGAACAGTTCATCGATACCCCGGTCAAGCACTACTCCTCGGGGATGTACATGCGCCTCGGCTTTGCCATCGCCGTCTCCGTGGAGCCAGATATCCTGGTGATCGACGAAGTCCTGGCCGTAGGGGACGCCGCCTTCCGGCAGAAGTGCTTCGCCGCCCTGGCGGCCTTCAAGGCCAGGCAGAAGACCATCCTGTTCGTCACCCATGATGCCGCCGCCGTGCGTCGCTTTTGTGATGAAGCCATCTGGCTGGATGGGGGACACGTGCGCGCCGGCGGTGCTGCCCCGGAAGTCCTCGCCGAGTACCTGACGGCCACCGGGGCCTCGCACGGGGGGGCCATCGCCGTGGCCGGGCGCCCGGCTGATCCGCTGGCCCGGTCCCAGGGGGACGTCACCCTCCTGGCGGTGGAGACGATAGACGAAGGGGGAAGCCCCGAGCGGCACTTCGTCAGCGGACAGCCCGTAGGGGTGCGGGTGCGCTTCCGGGCCGCCCGCAGCGTGGCGGACGTCACCATCGGCGTCGGCGTCCACCGCGCGGACGGTCTGTACCTCTGCGGGACGAGCACGGGGGCCTGGGGGCAGCGGGGCCACCTGGCGCCGGGTGAGGGGGAAGCCACCTGCTGGCTGGGGCCCTTGCCCCTGGCCGCCGCCGAGTACACCGTTTCGGCCGCCGTCTGGACGGCCGGGGCCGGCCCCCCGGTGGCGCCGTCCCACCGCCTCTCCCAGGCATCCCGCTTCGCCATCCGGCCGCCGCGCAAGGAGCAGGGCGGCGCCCTGGTGCTGACGCCCTCCTGGACGGCCGGCGCGGCGCGGACCCGGGAGGGGGAGAGCGGCGCCTCCTTAGCCATGCCGGGCCCGGCGCAGGGCTACCGGCCGGGCGTCCCGGCCGACCAGGCCCGCCCGGCAGACGGCTTCCACGCCCGCTGGCGCCGCTCGCCCTCTCGCCTGACCATGGGGGAAGGTGACGACGAGTTCCTCGGCGCCGGCTGGTACCCGCCGGAAGATCTGGCCCCCGCCCGTCCGCTGGACGGCCGACCGGCCGTGGCCTACCTGACCCAGGACGAGTGGACGTCCACCGTCGGCGTCACCATGTGCCGGCCGCAGCACGGCGCCGGGACGGCCACCGGGCGCCTGTCCGTCGGCGGACGCCTGGCGGGACGCTTCAGCCTGGCCGTGCCGGCATTGGAGCCATTCACCTTTCCCGTGGAGCCGGTCGACGAGACGCGCGAGGTGGAGGTCGTCCTGGAGATCGACGGCGCCATGGAGCCGGCCGCCGGTGGGGCGAGTGACGATCGACGCCAGCTGGGAGTGGCCGTGCATGAGATCTGGCTGGAATGACCGCTCGCCGGGAGGGGGAGGTGGGGCAAACCGAAGCGCCGTACGTCTCCGTGCTGGTGCTGAACTGGAACGGAGCGCGCCTCCTGCCCCGCTGCCTGGCCGCCCTGGGGGGACGGACTACCCCCGTGACCGCTGGGAGGCGGTAGTGGTGGACAATGCCTCCACCGACGGCTCGCTGGAGGGCGCGGCCGAGGCCTTTCCCTGGATCAAGACCTGGCGCAACCCGGCAAACTGGGGCTTTGCCCGTGGCTACGCGCCCGCCGTCGCCCCTCTCCCCAGGGCCGTACGTCGTCCTGCTCAACTCAGATACGCGCGTCCAACCCGGCTGGCTCAAGGCCCTGGTGGGCGCCGCCGAGGACGATCCCCAGGTGGGCGCCGCCAGCGCCAAGTGCATCTTCCCGCCGGACAGTCCGCATGCCGGCCATATCCAGAACGCCGGTGGCCTGCTCCTATTGG
This sequence comes from Chloroflexota bacterium, assembly GCA_030447525.1. GTDB lineage: Bacteria > Chloroflexota > UBA11872 > UBA12225 > UBA12225 > JAUJOR01. The sequence goes on from JAUJOR010000004.1 coordinate 7,257, forward strand.
ACGGGAGCGGGCGTGACCGGGGCACCCTGGTGCACGACGGGCGCATCCTCTACGAGCCGGATCAAGGACAGTACGAGCGCCTAGAGGAGGTGTTCTTTTTCTGCGGGCAGCGCCCTGCTGCGTACGGCGGCCCTCCAGGACGCCGGCAGCCTCGACCCCCGCTACTTCATGTACTACGAGGACCTCGATCTCTCCTGGCGCCTGCGCCTGCGGGACTGGAAGGTCGTCTACGTCCCCGGAGCGGTGGTCGAGCACGACCACGCCGCCACCAGCGGGGAGTGGTCGCCAATGTTTGTCTACAACGTGGAGCGAAACCGGCCCCTGATGCTCCCTCAAGCTCGCCCCCCTTCCCGCTGGCGGCCCGCGAAGCTGGGACGCTACACCGCCCAGCTCGCCCGGAGCCTGCGCCGGCGTCCTGTACTGGGCCGTGACCCGCCGCCAGCGGGGCCCGCACGCCTCCCAGGCCCGGCGCCAGGCTCGCGTGGTCATCAGCTGGCTCCTCGAGGCTCCCCGGCATCCTCCACGAACGGCGGCGCATCCGGCGCCAGCGCCTCGTGCCCGACGCGGCGATCGAGCGTTGGATGATCTGACGAGAGTCGGCATCTACAACCAGTTCCTGCTCACCATGGGCGGGGCGAGCGCCATATGGGGATGGTTGCCGAGGTCCTGGCCCGCGCCGGCCATGACGTGGAGCTGATCACCCACGTCCCGGCCTCGGTCGACGCCCTGGCCGGTCGCTTTGGCCTCGACCTGGCGGGTGTCCGCGTGCGCACCACCCCCTCCTCCCCTTCGACCAGGCTCGGCGAGGCTCTCGGCCGCCTACGACCTGTGGGTCAACGCTTCCTTTATGTCCGTCGTCCCGTCCCGCGCGCGCGCTCGATCCTCCTGGTCTTGTTCCCGTTCCCGCTGGACGAGACATTCCTGGGGCGTTTCAAGCGCGCCTGGCCGGGCACATCCACCGCCAGCTGTACGTCCCGGCTATGGGGAAGGGTTCTTCGGCCCCCAGGAGCTGGGGGGGAGTCGCTACCGCTGGACGGCCGGACGAGGGCAGGTGCTCCTGCAAACCCCTACCCATGGCGGGGCTCGGCGAGCCGGGTCGAGGCGTCCTGCCGGCCCGCTCCCCTTGCGCCTCGTCCTGGGCTCGTTCCGCCCTCAGGGGTGGGGGCCCGTCCCGGTCACCATCTCCGTCGAGGGGCAAGTGGTGGCGCGGGCCCCCATCGAGACGACGCCGGGAGACTACGTCACGCTCGACGTCGACGTTCCGGCCGGCCTCGTCCGAGACGGCCGGGTGACCCTAGGGATCGAGTCCCCTACCTTCCGTCCATACGAGGTGGGGGGCCGCTCTGGGGAGCCCGACGACTACCGCGAGGTGGGCGTCGCCGTCGCCCGGGTGATGGTGCGTCACCCCCGCCACCACGTCTACGAGCTCCTTTTCGAGCGCTGGGCGCCGGAGCTGGGGCGTCGCCTGCACGGGCTGCCGGACGAGCGGGCGATGGGCTATCTGGACACCTACAGCGTCATCTGCCCCATCTCTCAGTTCACCGACGACTGGCTCTGGCGCTACTGGGGCAAGCGGGGAGAGATCCTCTACCCCCCGGTGGACGTAGAGCAGTTCACCCCTCATGCCCGGCGGCGCCCGACGATCCTCGGCGTGGGGCGGTTTTTTCAGGGCAGCCACGCTAAGCGTCACGACGCCATGATCCGCACCTTTCGCCGGCTGGTGCGTGACGGGCTGAGCGGATGGGAGCTACACCTGGTGGGGGGGTCGATGGCCGAGGGGAGGCACGACCGCTACCTGGCCGAGTGCCGGCGCCTGGCCCAGGGCTTGCCGGTGCACTTTCACGTGGACGCCTCGCCGTCCGAGCTCCAGGGGCTCTACGAGAGCGCCAGCATCTACTGGCACGCCACCGGCTACGGGGAGAGCGAGTGGCGAAACCCAATCAAGTGCGAGCACTTCGGGATCTCCGTGGTGGAGGCGATGGCCGGTGGCTGCGTCCCCGTGGTGATCGGCAAAGGGGGGATCCCGGAGATCGTGGAGCACGGGCGATCCGGCTTCCACTGGCAAACGGGCGCCGACTGGCGGCGCTACACCCTGGCCGTGGCCGGCAACCCTGACCTGGCCGCCCGGCTGCGTGCCGGGGCCATCGCCCGCAGCGCCCGCTTCGGCGAGGCGGTGTTCCGCTCCCGTCTCCTGGCCCTCGTCGAGGGCCTCCGCTCCCCGGCCGCCGCCTGACCGCAGTGCCTGGCCCGGCCCCCCGCAAGCCGGCCCTGGGGCAGCCGGGGCGCCGGATACCGGCTCCCGGGCGCCCGGCAGGCCGGATCGTCCTCGCCGCCGCCGGGCTGGCCTGGCTCGCCGGGGCGGTGGCCACCGGTCAGCGCTACCCGGGGGCGAGCTTCGCCTGGGCCGTGCCGGCGGCCCTGGCCTTGCTGCTGGCCCTGCTGGCCCTGGCCGGCCTGGCCGGGGCCGCCGGGTGGGCCGGAGACAGCCGCCCATGGGCGGTGGCCGAGGGGGCCGCCCGGCCTCTCTGGCTGGCCTGGGGCACCATGCTCCTCCTGCTCCTGTGGGATGGGGGGAACCATTACTTTGCCAACTGGGCCCGTTTGCGCCTGGCCATCCTGGGGGCCATTGTGGTCCCGGCCGTCGCCGGCGTCGGCCTGGCCGGCCTGCGTCTCCTGGAGGCCCGGCATGGGGTGCTGACCCGGCTGGCCCGGCGAACCGGCGTGCCGGCCCTGGTCTTTGTCGGGTCGCTGGCGGTGCTCCTGGCTTCGGGCGGGGGCCATCTCTACACACCGGACGAATGGACGATCTACGGGGCCGCCGCCGGGTTGATCGAGCATGGCTCCCCGGCCGCCTACGCCGACGAGCCGTATCCCCTCCACCTCCTGGGGGGGGTGGTGCCGGCCGGCGAGCGCGATGGTGACCGGCTAGAGCGGGTCTACCCCAAGTACGGCATCCTCCCCGCCCTGCTCGCCGCCCCCTTCTACGCCGTGGCCCGCCTGACCGGCCCGGGCCCCGGCCTGCCGGCGGAGGCGTTTCCTTTCCAGAACCGGGCCCTGCCCCTCGTCCCGCTGCTGGTCAACCCCCTCCTGACGGCGGCGACGGCCGCCCTCCTCTATCGGGTTGCCCGTGACCTCGACTACTACCGCCGAGCGGCCCTCGTCGCCGCCGGGGGCTACCTCTTTGGCAGCCTGGCCTGGCCCTACAGCAAGACCCTGCTGAACATGACCCCGGCCGGGCTGGCCCTGCTGGGGGCCTTCTGGTGCGTCCTCCGGGCGCGCGCGGCGCCGCGCGGGGATGGCGGTCCGGCGCTGGGGCCGGTGGGCCGGCGGGGCGGGGCCGAGGGACGCTCGGGGCGCTGGCTGGTGGGGGCCGGGCTGTGCGCCGGCCTCGCCGTGGCGGCGCGCTACGAGGCCCTCCTCTTCGTGCTCCCCATCACCGTCTGGTGCGGGGCGCTGGGCCGCAGACCGCCACCCGCCCTGCGCGCCGTGGCCCTCTTCGCCGCCGGCCTGGGGGCCGTGGCCGCCCCCCTCGTCCTGGGCATGAACGTCCTGCGCACCGGCAACCCCCTGGACGCCGGGTACGGGAACGAAGGGACGTTGGCCTCGCTGCTGGGCAAGCCCTGGTACGGCTGGTTCGGCATCCTCCTGAGCCCCGGGTGTGGCCTGATTCCGCACACCCCCTTGATGGCCCTCGGCGTGCTGGGCGTGGCCTGGATGTGGGAGGACGATCCGGCCCCCGCCACGGTCTGCGGCGTCGTGTCCCTGGGGGCCATCGCCTACTACGGCGGCCTGACTACTACATGGTGCGCCTTTGCCACGTGGGGGCCGCGGTACTTTGTCGCCGTCGCGCCCTTCATGGCCCTGCCCCTGGCGGCCCTCTGGCAGCGTCTCCCACGGCCCGGTCGCAACCCCTTTGTCGCCATTCTGGGGGGTGGCTTGCTCCTGTGGAGCGCCGGCACCAACCTCCTGGCGGTGCTGGTGGACTTCAACCGCGGCTGGCAAGACCACTGGTCGCAAGGGGTGACCTACCTCGAGACCTCCTGGGTGCCGTTCTTTTCCGGCATCACCGCCCACTTCCGGCTCTTCCGGCTGTGGCTCCTGGACGGGCAGGGGGGCCTCGACCTGTACTTGCTCTACGCCCCCGGCCCCTTCGGCCCTTTCCTGGTGGGCGCGCTGCTGGTCTTTGGCGCGGGGGCCCTGGCCAGCGCCTGGCTGGCGGCCGCGGTGGCCCCGGCAGCGCCGGTGGCCAGCAGGCCGGCAAAGGTGAGCCCGGCCCCGATGCGCAGCGAGACGGGGCGGTAGACGAACACTACGTCGTGCGATCCGGCGCCGACGGGGACGCCCCGGAACAGCCCGTCCACCACCGACACCGGGACGGGGACGTTGTCGACCGTGGCCGTCCACCCGGGATAATAGCTGTCTGCCAGCACCAGGGTGCCGGGACGGGGCGCCTGGACGCGCAGGGCGACGCGCTCCGGCCGGTCGTCCAGCCAGGTGATGCCCCAGGTCGGCCCGGCCCCGGCGAGGGAGGCCCGCGGCCGGGCCTTGTTGTTGAACGTCCCCGGCACGCCGGAGGTGTGTACGCCAGACGTGAAGCGCCCGTCGGACACGGGTTCCAGGTACAACCCCTGGATGTAGCCCGGCACGCCCGGGACGAGGGCCCGCGCCCGCACCTCCCGCAGCTCCCGGAAGGCCTCCAGGTCGACCGTGGCCAGGTACTCGAAGACGGTGTAGGTCCCGGAGACCGCCCCGCTGAGGCGCGTCTCCTGGGCCACCGGGGCTTGCTGGTGGCGTACCTTCCCCCGCACGTCTGGGCGCTCGTAGGCCCACTCCGCCGTCTCCACCCCCGCCCGCAGCGTCGCCGTGCGTGACGTCGCTCCCGCCGTCTCGCCCGGGCCGGCCGTGTAGCCTGTCCCGTCCAGCTGCAGCTCGATGGCCGGGGCGCCCTGGGGCAGGGCCGTGGCCTCCCCCAGGTAGGAGACGACGTACAGCCGCCATGGCTGGGGAGGGGATTCGGGGCCCGCCCGCCACAAGAGCGTCTCGGCCCCATCAGTGGTGAGGGCAACGCCGGCCGGCAGCAAGGGTTGAGCCAGGCGCCACCTATCGGGGGGCACGCCCCCAGAGGTGGATTCTCGACTCTGCCAGCGGTAGGGGGCGCCGGACAGGATCAGCTGCACCCCCAGGGCGTCGACGAGCGGGGAGCGGAAGTCTTCGATCCACAGCCAGTGGTCGTCCGTGCGCCCATGGTTGAGGCGGGCAAAGTAGTCTACCGCCCGGCGTAAGAGCAAGGGGTTGTAAGCCTGCGCGTCACGCACGCCGGCGAGCAGGGCCAGGTTGGGCGGCAAGAGGGCCGGGTTGGCCGTACGCGGGAAGTCGCTCAAGAAGTGGGCCGTGCCATGCCACTGCATCCCCGCCAGGCGCTGCTCAGGCAGGGGGACGTCCACCCCGGAGCGGGCGCCGTACAAGACGCCGGCCGCGTCCCGGGCCGGCGCATACCAGGAGACCGGATCGAAGGCCGGGGGTGATGCCTGGCGCTGCGCCAGACCCAGGTCAAAGGCCGTCAGGGACAGCAGGGCACCGGCCAGCCAGCCCCGGGGGGCGAGGGATGCCCGCAGGGGCAGGGCCGCCCCCACGACCACACCCAGGGCCAGGAGACCGAACAGGAGGTAGTGCAGCTCCTGCTCCCGGGTCAGAAATGGGCCACCGGCCAAACGCCCGACGTTGGTCAGCAGGCGCCGGAAGTCGTCGTAGCCCTCGGAGTGCCAGAACTGCCCCAGGACCAGGAGGCCGGCGGCGCCGGCCAGGGCGGCCACGCCGGCGGCCTGGCGGGGCGACCAGGCCTCGGCCAGGAGGCGCTGCGCCCCCAGGGCGGCCAGCGTCGCCAGGGCAAAGGCGGCCACGATCCCCAGGCGGGCCGGGAGGTAGACGATGCGGAAGCCGGGGAGCCAGCGATACAGCGGGGCAAACAGCGGGCCATGCGTCCCGGCGGCGAGCAGGAGGGCCAGCAGGGCCAGCAGGGCGAAGATGGCCACGTTCCGCCGGCGCAGGGACGTCAGCCCCACCAGAGCCAGGATCAGCGGGGTCATGCCCAGGTAGAGCTGACTGCTCTCCAGGGAGCCCGAGCCCCCGGCGGGACGAAGCCAGGACAGGAGCGTCAGGTAGCCCTCGGCGTCGACTCGCCCCAGGGGCCGGGTCTCGGCGTAGTTGGTCTCCCAGACGAACTCCGCCGCCGGCACGAGCAGGACGCCGGCCAGGAGCGCGGCCGTGCCGGCGGCGACGCCGAGGTAGAGCAGGCCGACGGTCGTCCGGCGCTCCCAGCGGCGCCGGAAGACGAGCAGCCCCAGCACCAGCCACGAGAGGTAGGCCCCGGCCGGCCAGCCGGCGAGCGCCTGGAGCGCCCCGGCCAGGGCCAGCGCCGTCAGCCGCGCGGCCGGCCGCCTGGCCGGCTCGCCCCCCGCCTCCCCTTGTGTCGCCCGATCGCCGAGGAGGAGCAGCCAGGGCAGCCACGAGACCGCCGTCAACACCACCGGCATCCCGGCCAGGCCCGGCAGCCACGTGGTCAAGCTAAAGGCCGCCGCCCCGATCCAGGCCGCGGCCGGGGCGGCGCCCAGGGCGGCGCGGAGGTACAGGTACATCCCAAGCGCTGCCCACAGGAGGTGACCCCACAGGATCACCCGCACGGCGCCCTCCAGGGGTAGGGCGAGGAGCGGGGCCCAGTTTGGGAGGTACCACACCCCTGCCCCGGGATCGGCGGCGAAGGGCATCCCCGCCCCGAGGTACGGATTCCAAAGGGGCAGCCGGGCGCCGGCGAGCGACCTTTGGACGTACGCGGCGTTGGGGACGTACTGCAGCATCAGGTCCAGGTTCTGGGGCAGGCGACCGGGCCCGGCGGCCGGCCAGAGCTGCCAGGCGGCCAGGGCCACCAGCCCGCCGATGGCCACCACGTCTTCTCTGGACGGAGCCCGCCGCCTGGCTCGTCCACTGGGGGCTGGACTCTCCCTCCCAGGAGGGACGAGCCGGGCGGGTGACCCCGGCCGGATCACGCCCGCACCACCAGAACGTTGTAGACCACCAGGACGAGACTAAGGGCGCCGGCAGTCAGGAGCGCCCGGCGCCGACCGGCCGACGCCGGCGCCAGGCCCCGGGCCAATCCGGCGGCGGCCCCTATTGCCAGGGCCTCCACTCCCAGGAGCACGGCCCACATGCCCCCCAGCACAGATGGGTGAGAGGCGTAGTTGGTGTAGAGAAGCGTGGGCCAGAAGTCCAGCCCCAGCCCGTACTGCGGCCGGGGAAGCGCCGGCGCGGCCACGCCGAACCACGACCACGGAGGACGGGCCAGCACGGCCAGGGAGATGTCTGGCCGGGCCGGAAAGACGAGCTGCGCCACGTCGGCGGCCAGCAGCCAGGCATTGCCCAACAAAGGACTGAATGGTAGGGCGTAGAGGAGCGGGGTATCGAGCACGTCAGCCTCGGAGATCTCCACGTGGATGCGCGGATCAGGCTTGTCCCCCACGTGGCGCAGCTCGTAGCCCGAGGCGTAGCCCGGCAGGCTGGCGACGTCCAGGTTGAAGCTGTGCCAGGCGAACAGGACGTACCCTTCCGCGCCGTATGATCCGCGCCAGTCCCCTCGCGTTCGCCAGTCCAGCCGCGGCTCCGCCGAGGACGCCCCCTGGCCTGGGGCTGGCCCGGCCTGCACTGTCGCCCCGGCCGGGGGGTCGAATGTGACCGCCGATACCACCGCCGTGTCCCGAGCCCGCTGCTGGAGCGACACCCGCAGCGGTCGCTCCGGCGTGGCCATCGCCTCCCAGGAGGCCCATACCCCATCGCCGAAGTCACGGTCGAGCGCCCATAGGCGCGTCCCGGTGGCGTCCTCCACCTGGACCGTCTGCCGGCGCCCCTGGCGGTCCCAATCCACAAAGTAGAGCGACAAGGTAAAGCGACGGGGCTCGCGCACCTCCACCAGCAGATCGGCATCCGGGTAGCCCCACAGATACCCCAGCCCGCGCCGTCCCCCGCCGGCGCCGGCGCTCTCCAGGGCTCGCCCCAGGCCGGGACCGCCCCTGGCTATCCAGTAGTCGCGCCCGCCGAGGTGGCTCCCATGATCCGGCAGCGCCGGGACGACAAACTCCCGCACCATGGCCGGGTATCGCTCCGGGTCCTTGCCGATGGCCAGCACCTGCACGCCGGCTGAGAGGGCGGCCAGGGCGCCCAGGGCGGCCGCCCACCGGCCCCCCCGCCGGAGACACCACTCCACCGCCGGGGCCGCCGCCAGGGACAGCAAGGGGATGACCGGCAGGAGATAGCGGGGCCCCCAGCTCCCGCCGTGCCAGCCCAGCTTCATCCCATAGAGCAGGATCACCAGGGCGGGGAAGAGCGTGACGATCAGGCTATCCAGGCGGTGCCGGCGGGCAAAAAGCACCGTCCCCGGGAGGGCCAGGAGCAGCCAGGGGGAGTATAGGGGCAGGCCCTTGCCGGGACTCAGGAGCAGCCCCCGCAACCCCGTCCACAGCGGGAGGGCCAGCCAGTCTTCCCACAGCCGGCCGGTGCCCGAGGTGAGCACGATAGGCGTCTTCCCCGTAAAGGCCAGGGCCAGCCCGACGGCGAGCGCTCCCAGCGCCCCCACCGGCAACACCAGGGCGATGAGGAAGCGCAGGGCCGGCCCCCGTCGCGCCGGCTCCCACCACCGGCTGCTGCAGGCCCACTGCCCGGTCACGGCCAGGGCGAACAAGGCAGCGGTGTACTTTCCGGCGATGGCCAGCAGCAACGCCCCCGCGGCCAGCAGGCCATACCATACCGGGTGCCGGGGGCCGCCCCGGCACGCTCGCAGGGCGCCAGCCAGGGGAGAATGGTGCGTCAGCTCGCCAGCTCCCGGCAAGGGGGCTTGAGACCGGCCCCCTGAGACCTGAGACTCGCGACCCCAGACGGCAGACCTGCAACCTGACCCGCAGGGGGGAAAGGCGCGGTACAGGGCCCACACCGCCGCCAGGACAAACAGGGTGGCCGCCGGCTCTGAGAAGTCCAGCTTGGCGTAGGGCCAGGCCATCGTCCCCAGGCCGTACCCCAGGGCAACCACCACTCCCGTGCCGGCCCGGTAGCCAAAGCCCCGCGCGAGGAGGAAGACGAGGACGGCCGAGGCCGCCGTGGTAAAGGCGTTCAGCGAGGAGTACACCAGGCGGGTGAAAAAATCCCGCGTCTCGCGCGCCGACCAGAACCGCTCGCCCGTGTGGACGTCCACCCAGCGGGGCGCGGCGCCGGCTTCGGCTGGCGTCCCAGGGGAGGGCGCCGTCTGGAAGGCGGCGGCACGTACGTGCCACTGCGCCGGTCCCCTGGCCCCCGTGAGGCGCAGCTCCCAACCCTCCACCACCACTGGCTCAGGGAGGACGAGATAGGCGTAATAGAGGTTCCCCCGCGGCTGCCCAATCCAATGCCCGGCCAGGGGCGGGCGAGCGTGCTGTACCCGGCCGGCGACGTCCGGGCGGTCCAGCGCCCACTCCGCCGTCTCCATCCCGGCGCGCACCGGGAGAGTCACTTCCCTCCCACCGCCCCAGACGTGGACGCTCCCCACCGCCACCCCCCGCCTGGCCCACCTCCAGGCCGTTGGCCAGCGCCGACACCAGGGCGATGGCCAACGCCGGCTGCCCATCGGTCTGAGGGGGGGGTGGTCTGTAGCTCGACCGGCCGGCGGGCTCCAGGACCGGCCACTCCTCCACACGAAAGCGATGGCCGGCGACAAAGAGGTCGTCGCGCTCCGGGGCCAGGCCGGCCAGGGCATTGCCGGCCAGCACGAACGGCTGGCCCAGCAAGGGCATCAGCGCCCCCCAGCGGGCAAAGGCGGTCTTGAAGCGCCGGAAATAGGTGTGCTGCGGATCGAGGGAGATGGTCTTGGCCATCTCGTAGCCAAAGGCCCCGTCGACGCTGTAGCCTTTGCCGCCGGCAGTGGTCAGATAGACCCCCAGCAGGAACAGGAACAGGAGCCCGGCCAGGGCCGGCCCGCCGCCGGCCCGGCCGCGGGCGGCCGGCCGGCCGGCGAATGACGGGACGCTCATGCCCCCCCTTCCACCGCCCGTGGGGAGACGGTCGCCGGCCGGTGAGGCGGTGCCTCTGAGAGACCTGGGGCGTCACCGCGCAGCTCGCGGGCCAGCCCTGTGGCGCAGAGCGCCAGACCGACCAACAGCGCCCCCGTCACCGCCCAGACGCCGGCCATCACCCTGGGATGCGAGCGGAAGTGGGTGCGGAGGAGCACCTGCCATAGATCCAGGCCCAGTCCGTACTCCGGGTGCGGGGCATGGAGCTCCAGGCCGGCAAGGTACCGCCAGGGCGGTGAAGCCAGGGCACGCTGCAGCAGCGCCCCGTGGCCGGGAAAGACCGCCCTCAAGAGATCGTTCCCCAGCAGCCAGGCGTGGGCTGGCAGGGGGCTAAAGGCCGGGACGTAGAGCATGGCCGTGTCGGCCAGCTCGGCCTCGCCGGTGTCCAGCCAGACTCGCTCGCCGCCGGCATAGGCGGCCACGTAGCCGGGGAGATATCCAACGTCGACGCCGCCCCGGCGCCAGCCGAACAAGACCTGCCCGTCCGCGCCGTAGCGCCCCGGCCAGTCCCCCCGGGTCACTTCGTCGCGCCCCGGCTCTGCCCCCAACGCCGGTGGGCCTGGCGGGGGCTGCAGCCGGGAGGGCGCCGCGGTGGTCGGGAGAGTGGTAGGGTCAGCCCAGAGGGAGAGTGGGGGATCAAAGAACAGGCCGGACAGGACGGGGACGTCCCCGGCCAGGGCCGCTGCCCGAATCTCCAGGGGCTGTCCGGGGGCGGCGGCCACCGGCCAGGTCAGATACTGGCAGCTGGAGAAGTCCGCCCCCAGGGTGTGCTCCCGCACTCCTCCGGCGTCGATCACCTCCAGGCGCTGGCGCCGCCCGCGGTGATCCCAGTCGCAGACGTACACCGTCAAGGCCAGCTCGACCTCCCATCGCAGGTCAAGACGCAGGGCAAGGGCTCCGTCTTCGGCAAAGGCGTACCCCAGGCCGCGGGGGGGATCCTGCGGGGACGGCTCCAGGGGGCGTCCCGGAGCGGGAGCCAGAGCGAGGACAGCAGCGCTGTCCGGCCGGCCGGCCAATCCAGGGCGGTGTGCGGGCGCCGGCTCGGTCTTGACCTCAGAAGCTGCAGCATGGAGCGCCGGACGAGCCAGCTGCCGGTCGGCCTGGGGGCCACCAAAGTGGCGCCAGTAGGCCAGGGCGCGCCGGCCACCCAGCGCCACGCCGTAGTCCGGGAGCTGGGGCAGAATGTGGTCGCGGAACATCACGGTGTAGCGGTTGGGGTGCTTGGCCACGCCCAGGCCCTGCACCAGGATGCCGGCGGCCAGCAACCCCGCTGCCCCACGGCGCAGCCAGGTCACTCCGCGCCGGCCCTTCGGCAGGGCGAGCGTTTCCAGCACCGGGAGCGACCAGACCGCCATCAGGGGCAGGGCCGCCAGGAGGTAGCGCGGCCCCCAGCCGCCCCCATGCCACACCCCCTTGCTGCCGTACACCAGGAGGTACAGCAGGGGCGCAGCGACAAAGACGAACCCGGCCACGCCGTGGCGCCGCAGGAAGTAGGGCAACCCGGCGACGCTGAGCAGGAGGGGAGGGGCATAGTAGAACAGGCCCTTTCCGGGGCTGAGGAGCAGCCCGTACAGCCCCTCCCACACCGAGAAGTCCAGCCACCCGCTGGCCAAGCCCTGCCGCCACCCCGACCATAGCGCCGGCGCCCGGCCGGTGACCAGCAGCGCCCCCGCGCCGGCCAGGAGAGGCAGGGCCAGAAAGACGGCCACAGCGCACAGCCCTTCCCGGAGCTGCTGGGACAGCGGGGGGGGCCCGGCAGCCGGCGTCTCGGCGGGGTCCCGTCGGCGGTCTGAGCGCGCCGGCCACAGCCACAATAGGGCGATCTGGACGGCAAGCAGCGGGATGAACCAGGCGGCCGTGTACCTGGCCCCGGCCGCCAGGGCCGCTAGCCCGCCGGCAGTCGCCAGGGGCGCCAGGGCCTTCCGTGGTCGGGCGCCTCCAGCGGCCGGGGCGGCGGCGAAGACGAGCGCCGTCGCCCCCAGCGCCAGCGCCCCGGCCCCCGGCTCGGCGAAGTCGTACTTGGCATAGGGCCAGGCCAGCGTCCCCACGCCGTAACCCAGGGCCAGCAGGACGGCGACCCGTCGCCGATAGCCGAGCAGCCTGGCCAGGGGAACCAGCAAGGCCGCCGTCAGGGCCATCAGCGGACCGTTCAGGAACGAGAAGCCGAGGCGGCTGAACAAGGCCGTCTGCGCCGCATCCGACCATGACGCCGGCCCTACCAGGGCCTCCAGGCGCCCGGCCGGCCCGGACGTGGCCCTCTCCCCACCCACCTGCACCCCCTCGCCGGCACCCGGGACGAGCTCGACGAGCGCCGAGCGCACGTGGAGGCGCCCGACCGGGGCGACGTATCGAAACACCACTTCCCCGGGCGCGGCGGCTGGGCTACCCGCGCTGGGAGGGACCACCGGCGAGGCGGTCTCCCCGCCCGGCGCGACGTCCCCCGCTTCGCCGCCGGCCTGGGGCATGGCTATCGCTTCCAGGGCCACGGTTGCGGCGTACAGGCTGCCCTCTGGGTTGCCCGGCCAGTAGCCGGCCAGGCGAGCCGGCCGATGCCGCGGGCGCTCCGCAAGCGGGAGATCGTAGGCCCACTCGGCCGTCTCCCGTCCGGCGCGCAGCATCGACCGGGCCAAGGGAGTGTCCCCGCCCGCTTGCCCGTAGAGCAGGACCTCCGCCACCGGCGTCCCGTCCTCCAACGCCGTCGAGAAGGACAGGAACGACACCAGGTGCAGCCTGGCCACGGCCGGCATCACCGTGGTCAGCGGTAGGCGCAGCTCGGGAGGGGCACCGCTGAGAGGGGCGCCGATGGCGGGCCAGTCGTAGAGACGTACCGCCCGGCCGTCCACTGGCACCGTGTCGCGGCGCGGCGCCTGCTCCCCCAGGCGGGCCCCCAGCCAGGCAAAGGGCGCCCCCAGGGCCGGCACCACCGGGCCCCAGCGGGTCAGCGTGTCTCGGTTCCGGGCCAGGAACTCCCGCGATGGATCGGTCGCCAGGCTGCGGGCGACCTCGTAGCTGAACGTCCCATCCACGCTGTAGCCCCCACCCCCGGCGGTGAGGGCATAGAGGCACCACAGGAGGGCGCACACCAGGGAGGTGACTTTCACCGGCCGCGCCGCCCTAGCCGGCCGTCTGGGGCGGGCGTACCAGTTCCCATATCCGCACTACCGGCGCCTCGCTCTGGAAGCGTAGCCGGAGGCCGGCGCCCCGGGAGCGCAGGGCCTCCGGCAGGGGGGCAAAATCCCCCCTGAGCTCCTCAAAAGCGTCTTCCACGACCAGCTTGCGGGCAGAGCCTGACAGGAGATAGGCCAGCTCGGCGTCCGAGGTCTCGAAGCGGTACTTGTCGGCGTAGCGACCGCTGTAGACGTAAAGGATGAAGTGACGCCGGGCCAGGGCGACGTCCTGCGCCCCGGCATGCTCTCGCAGCCAGTCCGCGGCTTCAAGGTAGCGGGCCCATTCCGGGCGCCGTCGGTAGTAGCCGGCCGGCCCGCCCCCAGCGCTCAGGGCAAAGACGTTGGCCTGCGCCTCCCGCGCGCCGTAGGCCCCCTCGAAGAGGGCCAGCAGCGCCACGCCTGCCCCCACGGCACGCCCTCCCCAGGCGCGCCATACCCGGCGGCGCCCCTCCCACCGGGTCATCCGGTGGGGGAGCCAGGAAGCCAGCGCCAGCGCACCGGCCACGGCGTAGACCCCCAGGAGGGGGACGACGGGGAGGAGGTAGCGCCCGGTCTTGATCGGCCAGAACAGCACGGCGATCACCAGGGCGACGGCGGCCCACTCCGCCGCCCCGCCCCCAGCCGGCCGCGCCTCGTCCCCGCCGGCCGGCCACAGCACCCGCGCGTAGCCCAGGGCGACGACGATCGCCCCGATCACCCCCACCAGGGTGCCGCCGGCGCCGAATACCCCCGGCTTGCCTGCCAGAAAGGCGACGTTCCCCGCCGCCCGCTCCAGGAGATCAGTCGACGTCGCCGTCCCCGCCCCCGGGGCCAGGTACTGGGCGGCGAACAGCTCCTCCAGATAGCGCCAGCTGCCGGCGAGGGCAGCGTCGCGCAGCCACCAGGGGAGCATCAACAGCAGAAAGGCGGCCGTCGCCGCCAGGGCCCCCCCCCGGCGGGCCGAGGCGCCCCCCCAGCGGGCCGGAGCAGCGCCGCCGGCCGGCCGGCGGCGCCAGGACCACCACCAGGCCCAGGCCAGTACCCCCACTGCGGCCGCCAGTCCCACCGAGCGGACGTACGCCCCCAGCGCCAGGAGCGCTCCCAGCCCCGCCCAGCTCCAGAGGGCCGGCGCCCGGCGGGTGGCCGTGCGGTCGGCCCACACCAGCGCGCCGAGCAGCGCCAGGACGTAGGGCAGGTCAGACATGACCTGCCCGGCAAAGCGAATGGCAAATGGATTCAAGACGAACAGGGCGACCGCCCCTACCCCCCAGGGCGCGGGCAGGCGGCGCCGGGCCAGGGGCCAGAGGAGCAGGGCGGCCCCCAGCAAGGTGGCCGCCGTGACCAGCTTGGCCGGGATGATGGCCTCAGCCACACGCCCTGCCGTGCCGGAGGCGACCATGGTGATCGCCAGGAGGGCCGGATACCCTGGCGGGTAGCGGTTGTGGGCCGGTCGCTCCGGGCTGTTCACCCAGGCGTAGCCCTGGCCGGTGGCCAGCCCCTGACCCAGGATCAGAAACTCGGCGTCGTCCCCATAATCCCCCAGAAAGGGATTCAGCTGTCCTATCAGCAGGCCGGCGGCGCAGGCCAGCGCCACCAGCATGCCCGCCAGCGGGGACCAAGTCCACGCGGCCGGGCGGCGCCCTACCGTTATACGCCGTCCCGGCGCCGGAGGGACGCCGGTGGGGACGGCCTCTGCCACCGCGGCCGGGGCCGCGGAGAGGGTAGCGCCGGGCGCCCGGCCGGCGGCACGGGCTGGCTTCATGCCGAACGCCGTCGCGCCGGCTCCCCCGACACGCCGCGGGCCGGTGCCCCGGAAAACATCGTGGCCGGCGACTGGGCGAGCGAGCCACGGGGACGGTCGTCGGGGCGCCGGGGCGTCCACCGCTCCCGCAGGGGGAGGCGCGCGGCGAGCGTGCACAGGGCCAGCGAGGCGAGCAAGATCAGGAATGGCTCGATCTGCATGCGTAGGCGGATGCCGGCGAAGATGGCAGCCTTCGTGGCCACACTAAACAGAATGTACGCCAGGATGGGCCCCAGGCGCCCGCCCTGCCGCGCGGCCAGCAGAAACCCCAGCCCCATGAATGGGAGCAGCAGCCCGTAGCTCGCCAGGCTGATCAGGGCGTACTGGCGATTCACCTCGTTGGACGGCGTGAGCTTGAACAACAGCGCGAGCTTGTTGGCCATGAACCACAGCGTGCGGGGGGGATCCCGGAACATGAACTCCATCCCCTCAGCTCGTAGCAGGGCCTCCCGCTGGGGCTCCGAGCGGTCCCCGAAGTCCGGCATGGGGACGACCCGCACCGTCTGATCCGCGGACATCGCCGGATGGTAGTACTTGTACAGGTTGTACCCCAGCTTGGTGGTGGTCAGGATCAACTCGCCATGCGTCGCCTGATTGCGCCAGCCCCAGGGGAGCATCACGGCCAGCATGGCCAGGAGGATAATGCCGGCCAGGCGCAGGCGGCGCAGGGGCAGCTTTGACGTCCGCCAGGCGCACCAGGCGCCGAACAGCGGCCCGAAGTAGAACACCTCCGCCCGGCACAGGGCCGCCAGTCCGGCGATCGCCCCCAGGGCGGCGAACCACCGGGCGCTGCGCTGGGTCACGGCGTGGTAGCCCACCAGGAACACCCCGAGGATCAAGGTCATGAACAGCGTCTCGGTCAAGAGCTGTCCAGAGTAATAAATGAAGAACGGGTACACCGCCGAGATCCCGGCGGCCAGCAGACCCACCGCCGGCCGGGCCACTTGCCGTCCCAGGACGTACATCCCGGCCACGGTCACGGCGCCGAGCGCCGCCTGGGCCACCCGCACGGCCGGGACGTTGTGTCCCCACAGGGCGTACACTCCGGCCAGGCCCAGGGGGTACAGGGCGTCCCAGAAGGCCGTAGGGTGCTCCGTTCCCGGCGGGTAGTAGAACGAGGCCCCGCGAAAGCCCTTGCCGGCCACCACGTTGCGGGCGATCTGATCGTAGGTCTGCGGGTCGGCCTCGAACGTGACCACGATCTCCGGTGGGAGCGTCGCGACGTAGGCCAGGCGCACCGCCAGGGCGATCAAAGGCAGTATTCCCAATCCCCACCATGAAGTCGAGCGCCAGCGCAGCGCAGGCATCATCCGTGTTGTATGAACGGCCGATGGCAGGAACAGCCCCCGTCCGCTGCCCGTCCCGCCACCTGCCCTCTCTGCTGGGCCGGGGGCGAGCCCCTCGCCCCGCACGCGTCCAGGGCGCTCCTGTCATCTATGTTCCAGGCGGTACGTTCTTGCAGTCCAGAGCCGTAGCGCATCCAGGGCGGCACCGTACAGACAGGCCAGGGCGTGTCTAGAGGGCCACGAACGACTCCCCCGCAGCTGCATAGGCAGCCCTTTCGGCCGGCCTTCGCCATGGTCGTCGCCGTCGTGGTGGGCGCGGTAGCGCTCGCCGCCCAGGCGGGGGTCCGGTGGTGGAACACACCCGCCCCCGTACCGGATCACGCCGCCCCGTTCGTCGCCACCCAGCCCCTCCTGTTTGCGGGCCGGACGGTGCTCAGCCAGCGGATCACCCCCCGGCGCGACCGGCTGCGGGCGATCGACCTGATCATCAGCGCCGAAAACGCCGACCTCCCCGGGGAGATCGAGGTGCGCGTCCTGGAATGGCCCTCCGGGCAGGAGCTGCGTCTTTCCCGCCGGCCGGCCGCCGACGCCCCTCCGGGCAACCCCTGGCGCTTCCGGCCGGGGCAACCGGACGAGCGCTGGCTGGCCTTCGGCTTCGATCCTGTCCCCGACTCGGCCGGTCGCGAGCTCAGCGTTACCCTGGCCTACCCGCAAGGGGAAGACAGGCCCGGCGCCCGGCTGGGGACGCTGGCCCACTTCCCGGGTCGCCCCCCACTGGGGAACCTCGCCGTCAACGGCGA
The DNA here is from genome assembly GCA_030447525.1 of Chloroflexota bacterium. Taxonomy (GTDB): domain Bacteria; phylum Chloroflexota; class UBA11872; order UBA12225; family UBA12225; genus JAUJOR01. The sequence goes on from JAUJOR010000004.1 coordinate 24,375, forward strand.
CCCCCGTGAAGGCAACCTCCTCTTTCGCCTCGCCGCCGGGGGCACTCGGGGCAAGGCCTTGCGCCAGGCGGGCGACAACCTGGCCCGCCAGCAGCCATACTTCCCCACCAGACTGGTGCTCCCCGCCGCCCTGGCCGCCCTTTGTTGCGCCCTGGCGGCGGGACTCACCATTTCCATCGCGCTGGCCGGCGGGACGCGAGGGGCCGGCGGGCAGGGTTGAGGAGCAGAAGGTGGTTACACGGTATCCGGTGGCAGTCATCCCCGGCGACGGGATCGGCGTGGACGTCATTCGCGAGGGCGTGCGCGTCCTCGACCTGCTCGGCGAGACGACGGCGCGCTTCGCCCTGGACTACGAGTGGTTCGACTGGGGGACAGCCCGCTATCACCAGCAGGGCAGCTACATGCCTGAAGACTGGCAAAAGATCCTGGAGCCCTTTCAAGCCATCTACTTCGGCGCCGTCGGCTGGCCCAGCGTGCCCGATCACGTCTCCTTGTGGGGCTTGCTGCTCCCCATCCGCAAGGCCTTTGACCAGTACGCGAACGTCCGTCCCGTCCGCCTCCTCCCCGGCCTCCACGGACGCCTGGTAGACAAAGGGCCGGCGGACATCGACTTCGTCTGCGTCCGGGAGAACACGGAAGGGGAGTACTCCGGCGCCGGCGGGCGGGTGCACCGGGGCACCGCCCACGAGGTGGCCGTACAGGAGATCATCTTCACTCGCTACGCCACGGAGCGGATCATCCGCTACGCCTTTGACCTGGCCCTCGACCAGGGGCGCAGCAGCGTGCAGAGCGTGACCAAGTCCAACGCCATGCAGTTCTCGGCCGTGTTCTGGGATGAGGTGTTCGCCGAGGTGGCCGGGTCGTTCCCCCAGATCCGGAACGAAAGGTACCTGGTGGACGCCATGGCCGCCCGGTTCGTCACCCATCCCGAGTCCTTGGACGTCGTCGTCGCCTCCAACCTCTTTGCGGACATCCTGACCGACCTGGGCGGGGCCATCCAGGGGAGCATGGGCATGCCCCCCTCGGCCAACATCAATCCCACGAGGCGCAAGCCGTCTCTTTTCGAGCCGGTGCACGGCTCCGCCCCGGACATTGCCGGCAAGGGGATCGCTAACCCCCTGGGCACCATCTGGGCCGGACAGATGATGCTGGACTTCCTGGGCCAGAAGGAGCCCGCTGCCCTGCTGATGCAGGCGATAGAGGGAGTCACTCGAGACGGCCAGACCCTCACCCCGGACCTCGGGGGCACGTCCACCACCGGCGAGGTCGCCGGCGCGGTGTGCGACCATATCCGCCGCCTGGTCAAGTAGGACTATGTGCGGAGCTACCTGGATACCAGGAGACGCGTTGTGGTCAAGGGTAGGTGAGTCTCGGCGCTGGGAGCAGGGGCGAGGAGGCAGGGGCAGAGCCGGGGGGGAGCGCCGGTCTGCTAGACGCAGGGCTGCTGGAGATCCTGGCCTGCCCGGACTGCAGGTCTCCGGTGGCGCAAGACGGTACCTGGCTGGTGTGCCAGGACCAGAGATGTGCCAAGCGTTACCCCATCCGCGAGGGCATCCCGGTGATGCTCGTCGAAGAAGCCGTCGATCCTCGGCAGGCGTAGAACACCCCGGGGTGTACAGACGTCAGTATCAAGAGACGTCACCCCGTGAGCAGACCCAGACGCGCCGAGCCGTAGTGTCGAGTCCCACCCTGAGCAGACGTAGAGACGACAGCACGTGAATACCGTTGACCAGGCCGTCAAGCTCGTCCGCAACTGGCGCCGCCACCGGGCGGTGATGCATCCCCAAACGCTGCAGTTCCTCTACCACTGGATGCGCGGCAGCACGGTATTACCGTACCCGCCGCTCAAGCTGCACCTGGAGTCCACCAGCATCTGCAACTTGCGCTGCCCGATGTGCCCCCAGTCCATCGATGCCGTGAAGGGGGACACCGGGTACATCGACCTCGATCTGTATCGCAGGATCGTGGATCAGGCCGCCGGGTACGTGCGGGAAGTCAACCTGTTCTTTCGGGGCGAGCCCCTGCTGCACAAGCACATGCCGGAGCTCCTCCGTTACGGGCGCTCAAAAGGCGTGCGCCTCCACGTCAACACCAACGCCACCGTCCTGCGCGAAAAGCAGGCCCGCATGCTGATCGAGGACGGGGCGGCCAAGGTGACCATCTCCTTCGACGGCCCGGACAAGGCCACCTATGAGAAGATGCGTAAGGGCGCCAAGTACGAAGTCACCCTGGAGAACGTCCGTGGCTACCTGCGCCTGGTCAAGGAGTACCAGGCCAATGGCTGGCCGGTGCCTTACACCGTGATGCAGGTCATCCTGCCCTACGACCCGGAGTCACCTGGCCCGGACGTCCCGGACCACATGAAGGCCCTGTTCGCCGGGCTCCCGGTGAACGAGTGGGATCCCATCTGGCCTCACGGGTGGGCCGGGGTGATGCAGGAGAACGGGGTGGTCGATGCCCAGCCCTACGGGGCCAACTATCATCCCTGCAACTGGCTGTGGAAAAGCCTGGCCATCTACTGGGACGGTCGAGTGGCGTCCTGCTGCGCCGACTTTTCCGGAGATCAGATCATCGGCGACGTCAAGACTCAGAGCCTGGCCCAGATCTGGAACGGGGAAGGCATGGTGCGCCTGCGGGACCTACAAGTGCAGGGGCGGTACAAAGAGGCCCCGCTGTGCTCCGGGTGCGACGCCGTGTGGCAAAAGGACAGCACGGCCTGGCGCCTCTTTAGCCGCGCCGAGGGCCTAGTGCGCCGGCGCGATCTCCCCACCGGCAAGCTGCCCGGTGGGGGGCCGGCCCCGGGGGAGGTCGTCCTGGGCCCCAGGGCCGCCGAGGTGGGCCCCGAAGGGGTCGCCGCCCTGGCGGCCGCTGCCAACGGCTATACCCCGCCGGCTCCTTAGCGCGCTGGCCTCAGCAACGTGACCGCCCAACCGGCAGGCTCGAGGGAGACGGCAGTGGCCAGACGGCGACGTTGTTCTCGCCACACGTCTTAGCGACTCGCGCCTCCCCTTGACCCGCATCCTGATCGTCTCCAACCTGTTTCCGCCGGACATCGGCGGGCCGGCGACGTACGTCCCCCGGATCGCCTCGGAGCTGGCCGCCCGAGGTCACGCCATCTCCGTCGTCGGCGGCGCCCCGCCGGGGCTACGGCTCCCCCTGGACGACCCCCACGACGCCTGGCCCTATCCCGTGGCCCGCATCTCCCGCGGGCTACCCCTGCCCCGACGCCTGGCCGTGGCCTGGAAGACGCTCCTGGGCGCCGCCCGCCGGGCTGACGTCCTCTACGTCCAGGGACTGGCCGGGCCGGAGATGGTTGCCGTGCTGGCCGGGCGGCTCCTTGGAAAGCCGGTGGCGTTGAAGATCGTGGGCGACAACGCCTGGGAGTACGCCATCCGCAAGGGCCTCACGGACGACGGCATAGACGACTTCCAGCACCGCCGGTACGGCCCCCGACTGCGGGCGGTCAGGTCGCTGGTGCATAACTACGCCCGCCTGGTCAGCCGCCTGATCGTCCCCAGCGAGTACCTCAAGGGGATCGTCCGTGGCTGGGGGGTGGCCCCGGGGCGCGTGCGCGTCATCCGCAACGCCCTGACGGTGCCCGTCTCCACGCCGGGGCAGCGCGCCCAGGCCCGCGCCGAGGTCCGCGCCGCCCTGGGCCTGACCGGGCCGCTCCTGGTCACCTCTGCCCGCCTCTACCCCTGGAAGAATCTCGACTTCCTGATTCGCCTCCTGCCCAGCCTGGCGCCGGACGTGACCCTGGCCATCGTCGGCGGGGGCCCAGAGGGCGAGCGCCTGGCGGCGGTGGCGCAGCGCGCCGGCGTGGCCGGGCGCGTCCACTTCACCGGCAGCGTCCCGCACCAGGACGTGCAACGCTACCTGCGCGCCGCCGACGTCTTTATCCTCAATACCCGCTATGAGGGTCTGTCCCACGTCCTGCTGGAAGCCATGGCCGCCGGGGCCCCCGTCGTCGCTTCGGCGGTGGGGGGCAATCCTGAGGTTGTCCACCACGGGAGGAACGGCCTGCTCGTGCCCCTGAACGATGGCCCGGCGATCCAGGAGGCGGTCGGCTCGCTCCTCGGCGGGGGCGATCTCGCTGCCCGGCTGGCTCAGCAGGCCTGGCGCGACGTCCTGGCCTACCGCTGGGACGAGCTGGTGGAGCGCACGGCGGCGACCCTGGAAGAGCTAGCCGGCAGCCCCTTCTCTCCCCTTACCGTGGCTGCCTCCCCACCCGGGGGTGTTCAACACGCTCCTGGAAGGAAAGGTGAGGGGGCAACAGGTGGGCCATGAAGCGGTTGGTCTTCATCACTCAGAGTTACGACCCGGCGAGCACCATCCTCGGCGTGACGCGGGACTGGGTGGCCGCCCTGGCCGGGCGCTGCGCCGGGGTGGACGTCATCGCCGCAGCCGCCCCACCGGGGGTGCAGGCCCCACCGAACGTGCGCGTCACGTCGCTGGGCAAGGAGCGCGGGGCCGGCCGAGCCGCTCAAGGGCTGCGCCTGGCCCGGGCCATGGGCGCCACCGTCCCGCAGGCCGGGGCCGTCTTCGTGCACATGGTGCCCCGCTTCGCCGTGCTGGCCTTCCCCTTCGCCGCCGCCGCCCGGCGCCCCATGGCCCTGTGGTACGCCCAGGGGGGCATCAGCCATTCCCTGCGCCTGGCGGCGCAACTGGCCGATCGGATCATGACGCCAACCCGGGACAGCTTTCCGCTGAGCGGGGGAGGGGTCGAGGGCCGGATCGTCGTCACCGGGCACGGGGTCGACACCAGCCGCTATGCCCCGGACGGCAGCGTGCCCCATGGACGGCGGCGCCTGCTCGCCGTGGGGCGGCTGTCCCCCGCCAAGCGCTACGATCTCCTGCTGGACGCCGTGGCCCGCCTCCCGGATAGGGCCTGGGAGCTGCGCATCGTGGGACCGCCCCTGTACGCCTCCGACCACGCCCATGCCCAGACCCTCCGCCGGCAGGCGGCTCGATTAGGGATCGCGGGGCAGGTCGAGTTCGCCGGCGAGGTCCCCTACGTGGAGATGCCGGGGGAGTACCGCCGGGCCTGGCTGCTGGCTCACACCAGCGCCACCGGCAGCTTAGACAAGGTCGTCCTGGAAGCCATGGCCTGTGGCACTCCGGTCATCTCCACCGCACCTTCATCCCGTACTGCCCTGGGGGGCCTGGCCGACGCCCTCGCCCTCCCCGATGATTGCCCGGAGGAGATGGGCGCGGCCCTCGCCGGCGCCCTGGGCTGGACGGCGGCGCGCCGTGCCGAGCTGGGCGCGGCCGGCCGGGCCATCGTCCAGCGGGAGCACAGCCTGGACGCCTGGGCCGGCCGCGTCGCCGCGCTCCTCGGGGTAGCGTAAATGCGTCCGCGGCCGGCATGCCTGATGCCGTGATCGAGGAGATTCTGTGGCCACCCCCCTGCGCGTCCTCTACGTCTTTACCGCCCGTAAGCGGGGCCTTCTGGAACAGGCGGCCCGGGGGGAGGCGCCGGACACCCTCCTGTTCGGCTATAACCATCTGCGCGCTACCGGCGTTGCCCCCAGCTTGCATGAGCCGGACTACCCGCACCTGGGCCGGGCCCTGGCCCGCCGGGCCGGTCGCCTGGGGCCCGACTTTCTCCAGCTCCGCACCCTGCGCCTCTTTCCGAACTACGACGTCGTCTTCCTCACCGGGGGTTGGCCCCTCCTGCTCGCCGCTCGCGCCATCCCGCGCCGGCGGCGCCCCAAGCTGGTGTGGCTGAACATGACCCTGACCAACCTCTTACGCCGGCCACACCCCACCACCGCCCTGCTGCGCCTGGCCATCCGCAGGGCCGATCGGGTAGTGTGCGTCGCCCGGCACCAGCAGGCCTTTCTCCAAGACCTGTATCACTGGCCGGAGGCGCGGCTCCCCCTGGCCTTGTCCGGCACCGACGGGGCCTTTTTTCGGCCGGGGCGTGACTCACCCGGCGGCGCCACCGGCGCCAGCGCCCCGCCGGGCTCAGGACACGAAGCCGTCGCGCCGGGGGGGCAGCGGTCACCTACCGTGCTCGCCGCCGGCCGGGACGCCGGGCGCGACTACGCCACCCTGCTGCGGGCCCTGCCCCGTGGTGCTGCCCTGCGCCTGGTGTGCAGCCGGCGCAACCTGGCGGGACTGGACCTGCCCCCACAGGCAGGCGTCCGCTACGACATCCCCCCGGCGGCCCTGCGCCAGGAATATGCCGGGGCGGACGTCGTGGCCGTCCCGACGCACGGCGACGCCTCGCTGGCCGGCTCCGACTGCTCTGGTACCCTGGTGCTCCTCGACGCCCTGGCCATGGGTCGCCCGGCGGTGATCTCCGGGCGCGCCTCGGTGGGCAACTACGTGACTCCCGGCGAGCATGCCCTGACCGTGTCTCCCGGCGATCCCCTGGCCCTCAAGGGCGCCCTCGACTTCCTCCTGACCGACCGGGAGGGGGCCGCTCGCCTGGCCGCGGCCGGGCGGGAGAGGGTCCTCACTTCCTTGACCACGCCCCATTTCGCCCGGCGCCTGGCCGAGATCTTCCACCAGGTGGCCGGTGAATCAGGGCGCCCGGCCGGCCTGGCCGGCGCCGAGGCGTGACATGGAGGCCTCCCGCCGGCTCTCCGTCCTCGCCGTCAGCCTGGACTCCCAGATCGCCGGGGCCCACCCGCCGGCGGGCCGGCCGGGAGTCGCCGTCCCGGTGAGCGGTGGCGTCTTCGGCGACCCCGTGGAGCGCCAGCGGCGCTACGCCGCCCATCTGAGAGCCCTGCACGTGGTGGTCAAGAGTGAACGTGCCGCGCCGGCCGGCCCCATCCCCCTGGCGCACAACGCCTGGGCCTATGCCACCCGCTCGGTCTCCCGCTATACCTTCGTCCCCGACGCCATCCGCATCGCCTCCCGGCTGTGTAGCGCCTCCCCGGCGCCGACCAAGGGCAGGCGAGTCGATTTCTGGCCTGCCGGTCCTGGCAGCGGGGGGGTCGACGTCATCTCCGCCCAGGACCCGTTCGCCACCGGGCTGGCCGCCTACGTCGTCGCCCGGCGCTACGGCAAGCCCCTCAACGTCCAGTTGCACTTCGACGTCCTGGACAATCCCTTCTGGCTCGCCGAACGGCCGGAGCACCGCCTGCTCAACGTCCTGGGCAAGTGGCTACTGCGCCGGGCAGCCACGGTGCGCGTCGGCACCACCCGTGAACGGGCGAAGCTCGCCGGCTGGGGCATCCCAGACGGGCGCATCGCCGTCGCCCCCGTGCCCGTCGACCTGGAGCGGTTCCGCAAGGCCCGGCCCGACCCCCGCGTGCGCCAGGGCCTCCGCCCTGAGGACGCCGTCGTCCTCGCCGCCAAGCGCCTCGTCCCTCAGAAAGACGTCCCCACCCTGCTGCGCGCCGCCGCGGAGGTGACACGCGCCCGCCCGGGGACGCGCTTTGTCATCGCCGGCGACGGTCCGCTGCGTCCCGACCTGGAGCGCCTGGCCCTGGCGCTGGGACTGGGCGACGCCGTGCGCTTCCTGGGGCGCGTCGACCGGCTGGAGATGCCCGGCCTCTACGCCGGGGGGGATGTCCTGGCCGTCTCCTCGCTCTACGAAGGCACCAGCCTCGTCGCCGTCGAGGCCGGCGCGGCCGGCATGCCCGTGGTCACCACCGACGTCGCCGGGGCGGCCGACACCGTGCTCGACGGGATCAGCGGGCACGTCGTCCCCATTCGGAACCCGCAGGCCCTCGCCGCCGCCCTGCTCGACGTCCTGGCCCACCCGGCGCGCGCGGCGCAGATGGGCGCCGCCGGTCAGGCCCACGTCGGCGAGCGCTTTGCCCTTGACCGCACCGTGTCCGCGGTGATCGCCTTGTGGCAGCAGACGGCAGAGGGCTGCCCTGCCCCCCCAGCGGGGGCGCAACGGGGCCTGAGCGGCGAAGCCGGGGGGCCGCCGCTGCCGGTAGAGGGCGCCCAGCCCCCCTCCTTTCTACACGTAAGGGAGGAGCAGCAGGGCCTGAGCGGCGAAGCCGGGGGGGACGAGCCACGCCTCGGCGCCGGCAAAGACCCTGTCCCCGCTCCCGCCGGGGAGCGGGGACAGGCACAACGCTGGCTCTACCTGGCCAATATCCGCGTGCCGAGCGAGAAAGCCCACGTCTTCCAGGTCTTCCAGATGGTCGACGCCCTGGGCGGGGCCGGCGTGGCCGTGGAGCTGGCCCACCCGCAGCGGGCCAATCTCCCGGGCATAGGGGAGCACGATCCGATGCCCCTGTACGGCCTGCGCCACGCTCCCAGGACGCGTGCCCTGCCTTCACTGGACGCGATCAAGCTGGTCACAATTGACTGCCCTCCCCTGAATCGGCCCCCCATACCGGCCCTGGCCTTTGGGCTCCAGTCGCTCAGCTTTGCCCTCGCCGCGGCGGGCTATGCCCGGGGCGCAGCGGTGGACGCCGTCTACTCTCGAGACTGGCCCCTGCTGGCGGCCCTGGCCGCCAGCAGTCGGACACGCCGTCTGCCCTTGTTCTGGGAAGCACACGACCTCCCGCAAGGGCGTGTCGCCTGCGCCGCCCTGCGGCGCCTCCTCCCTCTCCTCAGCGGCATCGTCGCCATCTCCGCCGGGCTGGGCCAGGGGCTCACCGTCCTCGGCGCCCGGCCAGAAGACGTCTTGGTGGCGCCGGACGCGGTTAACCCGGTCCGCTTCAGCGCACTCCCCGAGCGCGACCAGGCGCGGGCGGCCCTTGACCTCCCGGCCGGCGCCCCCGTGGTGGTCTATGCCGGGCATCTTTACCGCTGGAAGGGGGCCCACACCCTCGCCCTGGCGTCTCGCGATCTCCCCCCGGACGCCGTCGTCTGCATCGTCGGTGGCACCCCGGCGGACGTGGCCGCCTTCCGGGACTTTGTCAGCCGAGAGGGCTTGACGCGGGTGCGCCTCCCCGGCTACGTCCCGCCGAGCGACGTGCCCCTCTGGCTGGCCGCGGCCGACGTCCTGGCCCTGCCGAACTCCGGCGTCCTGGCCATCTCGGCGCGCTACACCTCCCCACTCAAGCTCTTCGAGTACATGGCCGCCGGCCGGCCGATCGTCGCCTCCGACCTCCCTTCCCTGCGCGAGGTGCTGGTGGACGGTCACAATGCCGCGCTCGTCCCGCCGGACGACCCCAGCGCCCTGGCCCGCGGCCTGAAGGTCATCCTCGACGATCCCGCCCTGGGCCGGCGACTGGCCGAGCGAGCGAGGCAAGACGTCGCCGGCCGCACCTGGGACGCCCGGGCACGGGGGATCGCGCAGTTCGTGGCCCAGCGCAGTGGGCCCCTAGCGGGCCCTGTGCCGCCCCCGGCCGGCAGGCCCTGAACAACCAGAGATGAAAGACACCCTCTCCCTGGTGGCCTGTCGCCTCCTCCTGGCGCTGCCGGACCTGCACCGCCTGCCCCCGTACTGGCGCACCCTGCGCCGCCTGCGGGCCCTGGCCCTGCGCCGGCGGGCCCCCGGCGTCCACCCCAGTGCCGTGCTCCACCAGGGCGTCTACTTCCACCGCGCCCTGGCCCTCGCGCTGGGGGCGGGCGCCGAGGTCCGCGACCGCGTCCGCCTGGGGATCGACGAGCCGGGGCTCGACCGGCGCGGCCGAGTGGCGGCCGGGGAGGCGCAAGGGCAGGGTGGGGAGTCACAGATCCTGGCCGGCAGCTTCACGCTCGGCGCCGGCTCGGTCGTCCTCTCGGATACCCACGTCGACTGCAGCGCCCCTGTGACCATCGGCCGGCGGAGCCACGTCGGGCGGCGCAATCAACTTTTTACCCACGCCCATGACACCGTCCGGCGCGAGGTCCCCGTCCTGGACGCCCCCATCGTCACCGCCCCCATCACCATCGGTGACGACGTCATGCTGTACAGCGACGTCGTCGTCCTCCCCGGAGTGACCATCGGCGATGGGGCCGTCGTCGGCGTCCGCGCCGTAGTGACGCGGGACATTCCCCCCTATGCCACGGCGGCCGGCGTCCCGGCTCGCATCATCGGCCAGCGCCGCTAGACCGGCCGGCGTCACCGCGGGAGGCCGGCGCCCCGGGCCACCTGAGACGTCAGACTCCGCCAGACGCCACCTGCCGTCCCGGCGCCCGTTGTATCCTCCGAGCACCCATGACAGCCATTGAAGGGCGTCCCCCGTCGCCCACCGACACTCCGGCGGCCAGGGGCGGGATGAACGGACACGCCGCGCCCCTGGACGTGGCCACGGCCATCCGCACCCGGCGCACCATCCGGCGCTGGACGGATCAACCGGTCTCCGAGGAGACAGTCAAGGAGCTGCTGGAGTGTGCCCTGTGGGCACCTTCGGCCTGCAACATGCAGCTCTGGGACTTCGTGGTGGTCACCGATCCAGCGACGCGGCAATCCCTGGCCGGGGCTGTGCCCTTCGCCGACAAGGCCCAGGTCTGTATCTTCATCTGCTACAACACCCGCTTTTCCGAGGGGTCGTACGCCAACATCCAGAGCGCCTCGGCTGCGGTGATGAACATGCTCCTGCGGGCGCACTCCCTCGGCCTCGGTGGGTTCTGGCAGGCCACGATTCACGACCGGCAGACGCTGCGCCAGACGCTCGGGCTCCCCAAGGACGTGGAGGTGCTCTCCACCACGCTCTTCGGCTACCCGGCGGAGGCCCCCGGCGCCCCGGCGCGACGTGATCCCTCCCACCTCGTTCACTGGCAGAAGTACCATCCCAAGCCGACCTTGCCTTCTTCCCCGGATCCACGGGACTGGCGCCTCGACCAGATCGCCGACTACCAGCAGGCCCGCATCCGAGCCGGCCCGAAGTACAACAAGCCCATCAAGTCGGAGTACGAGGCGGTGCGTGGCTACCTCGGCCACGCCCTGCGCCGGGTGGCTGCGCGGCGGGTCCTGGATCTCCTGCCGTGCACCGGGTTGTACCTGGAGGCGATCGCTGGCGAGCTCCCGGAGGCGGAGCTGCACTTCGTGGAGCTGGGGCAGCAGGTGGCCGGCTTCGTGCGGGCCAGGCTCCCACGCCCGGCAGCCTACCACCCATACCGGGGGACGATCGACTTGCCGGATGGGTCGGTGGACGCCGCGACGTGCGTCTTCCGGCTGGAGGGGCTACCACCAGAAGGACGGGCAACCCTGCTGCGAGAAGCCGCTCGCGTGCTCAAGCCCGGCGGGGCCCTGGTGCTGGCGCACATCAACCGGGGTTCGTATTTCGAGGCCATGCGCCTCGCCCGGCTGGCCCTGGGGCGGCGTGACGTCCAGTACGCCCTGGCCACCGATCCCAGCCTGGGGCCCTTTACTCCCCTGTGGGCGGACGAGGTTGACCGGTTGGCCACGGCGTCCGGCTTCGTCGTGGAGCACCGCCACAGCGTGTTCCCCCTCCCGCCCGCCGACGAGGCCCGACACCGGGTGCGATCGTTCCACAACGCCGTCACCGTGCTGCAGTACCCGGTGGGGGCGCTGTCTCGGATCAGTCGACCATTGCATGGGGCGCTCGTGCCGGCAGGGAAGATCCGTTTCCTGACCCTGCGTAAGTCCTGACACCCCTGGCCTCGGGCGCTCCCAGGTGCACGCGACGGGCGCTGGGCCGGTAGTCACCCGTCTGCTGACCGTGGGGAGTGGAGGATTGGGACGCCGAGCCGTTGCCGGCGCAGCGTCGCCCGAGGTGCTGGCCCCATTCGTAGCCGCGGCCGGGTATCTCACCCGCCCCGACCCGACCTGCCCCGCCCATCGGGTGCGGCACACCGGCAAGCTCGCCCGGTCGATCCCCGTCGACCTGGCCCTGCTGGGCGCCACCGGAGAGACCGGCTACTGGACGCGGGCGGTGCAACGGGGGGTGGAGGTGGCCGGGCGCCTGGCACCGGACCCGGAGCACGGCGCCCTGATCTATCTCCCCGGCCGGCTCGACCGGCGCAACTGCTCCAACTCCGTGATCGACTCCGGGGAATGCACCGACGCCCTGGCCCGCCTGCTCCTGCACCCCCGGGCCGCCGGGCTGCCGGCGGCGCAGCGGATCACCCTGGCCGAAGCTGTCATCGGCAATGCTGGTACGTATCTGTCCCCTACCGTGATGGATAAGGAGATCCCCAACCAGCGCTTGTGGGGGGCCATGGGGCTGGCCACTGCCTGCCGGCTCTGGGCGCATGGGGACTGGCGCGCTGCCGTGGCCGGCGCCGTGACACGCTCCCTGGAGGAACAGCGGGCCGACGGCTCCTGGGGATATCAGCCCCAGGCTTTGCGGCAGGGGGCGCACCCCGGGGCGGCCGATCTGACCGTGTACTATCATAGTCGCTGCCTGGCCTTTCTCTTCCACATCCTGGACTGCCTCCCATCTCTGGACGGTGCCGCCATCGACGGCGCCCTGCGCCGTGGCCTGGACTTCCTCGCGGCCGTGATCACCCCGGATGGCCGCAAGCCCCTGGCCCTGGAGGGAAAGCGCTGGTTCTGGGACGGGCCGGCCGAGGCCGGGAGCAACGCCTTTGACGTTTACGCCCTGGTGCGCGGGTGGCAGCGCTATGGGGAATCCCACTGGCTTGACCTGGCCCGCCGCTCCTGGGGGCAGCTGGTCATGCACCAGCTGCCGGACGGGAGTATCCTGGCCGGCGGAGAGCCGGGACGGCGCGACTTCGTCTGCCCCACCTTTCACACCGCCGACCTGGCCTGGACAGCCCAGGTGATTCCCTGGCTCCCCGGCCCAGCGCCGGGGTGGCCGGCGACGCATCCGGCCAGCGCCGATCCTCCAGCTGCGGGCGCCCGGCGCGGGTTGGGACACCTGCCGGAGAAGGAAAGGCGCCGGCCAGGCGTTTCCACGCCACCGGCAGGCGAGTCCCGCCTGCTCCACTTTCCGCAGGCCGGCGTGGTGCGCCTGGAGTCGCCGGCAGCCGTCGCCCTGGTGCGCACCCTCAAGGGGCCGCGCAACTCGCAATTCGGCGGGGCCATTGGGGGAGGGACGCTGCTGTACGCCGGCGACCGGGTCAGCGGGCGAAACCGCTTGCGCTTGGAGCGCGAGTCCCCGGAGGTGGAGGGGAGCTTCACCCTCTATCCACAGACCCCTGACCGGCGGGCGGCCCTCTGGCGCTTCCGGCGCAGCGACCCGCCGGGTCGCGAGGGGCGCCAGTGGCTCTTCGTTGCCCGCCTCCTCCTCGCCCAGGGACGTCCTGTGGCGGCGGCCGCTCGCCTGTGGCGAGGCTACTTGCGTCCCCTACGACAGGCCCTGTCCGATCCGGCCACGACGCACTGGGCGCTGCAGCCGGAGGTGGAGGTGGATCCGTCCGCCGCCTGGCTGCGCCTCATCGCCCGCCCCGCCCGCCCGGATGGGACGGTGCCCTCCTGGGCCGCCGGCATCATCGCCACCCGCGAGATCACCCTGGCCGGCGCCCACGTCCGGGTGGTCGATTGCCTGGCCCGGGAGGAGAGCTCCCCTCCCGGCGTTTCGGCCGGCCCGCGCATCGTCTACCTTCTGCCGGCGGCTGCCCAGGACGTGCGCGTGGAGTGCCCCGGGCCGGTGACGCGGCGCCCTCCGGCCGGGCGCCGTCTGGAGCTGCGCCCATCGGCCCCGCGGTTTACCCTGCGGCTGGCCTTTGCCGTTTAACCGGGTGTGGCCTTCTGGCGACGTATCGCGACCGGGCGGCGGAGGGCCGCTGGAGACACGGGCGCGGCCCCGCGGCGCGGCCCCGGCCCCCGCTGGCTTGCCCCACTGTGTCTGGCGGCGCTCCCCTTCCTGGTGTACGGGCGCTTCATCCTCCTGGGTGACGAGCTGGCCAACGCCGACGTCTTTCTGGCCTACCGTCCGGCCCACGCCTGGCTCGGCGCGGGATTGCGCCGGGGGCACGTCCCCCTGTGGAACCCCTATCTATTGGGGGGCTTTCCGCTGGCCTTTACCGAGTACGGCTGGTTTTCGCCACTTAACTGGCTGCCCCTCATCCTCTTCGGCCCCCACGCCGGCTACTACGCCGCCGTCGCCCTCTACGTCGCCCTGGCGTCCGTGATGGCCTATGGCCTGGCCCGCTCCTGGGGCGCCTCACCTTCAGGTGCGGTGCTCGCCGGCCTGATCTACAGCCAGTCCCTCCTGGTCGTGGGCGGGGCGCCCCTGATCAACCAGGGTGCCGCGTACTGGGCCTTGCCGGCCATGTTGTGGAGCGCCCGCGCCCATATACGAGGCCACCCCCTGGGCGCGCCGGCGTTGGGCGCCGTGCTGGCCCTCTGCCTGCTGGGGAGCCATCCCCAGCAGGCTATCCTGGCCACGGCCCCGATGGCCCTCTACCTCCTCTGGTGGGCCGGCGCCAGCCGGCGTATCTGGTCGCTGCTCCCGGTGGCCGGCGCCGTGGCCCTAGGGGCCGCCGTGGCCACCGTTCGCTACCTGCCGACCCTTTCGCTGGTGGAGGCGTCCGAGCGAGCCGGAGGCCTCAGCGCCTCAGCCCAGGCCCTGGGCTCTGTCAGCCCCCTGGCCCTCCTGGCCGGTCTGACCTTCCCTTCACTGCGCCTGCCGCTGAATCTCCTCGAACCCCATTGGACAGCCTACCTGGGCCCGCTCCCCCTGCTCCTCGCCGTCGCCGGGCTACGCAGCCGCCGGGCCCAACGGACGGGGAGCGGGCCGGCGCCCGGCGCTCCGGGGGCGCGACGCTTTCTCCTCGCCCTGGGGGGTGCCGGCGCTATCCTGGCCCTGGGAACCTCTACCCCCCTGTACTGGATGATCGGGCGCACGCCCCTGCTGTCCTATTTTCGCGAGCCGTCGCGGTTCCTCCTCTGGACGGTGCTGGCCGTGGCCATGCTGGCCCCCTGGGGGCTAGAGAGGCTGACGGAGACCCGTGCACCGCAGGCCCGCCGGACGCCGGCCCGCTTATCAGACGCGGATCAAGGGAATCAGGCCAGCGGCCCGCTCGGGCGCCGGAGCGCCGCCCGCCCGGGCCGCTGGTGGTGGCTGGGGGCGGTGTTGCTGGCGCTGACTACCGCCGGCTTCGGCGCTCTCCAAGCTGCGCTGCGCCTGAACGAGCGCTACGTATTGAACGCCGGCCGCCTGCGCGCCATCTCCCAGGCTCGGTCAGGAGACTATCCCACCAGCTTCTACGTCGAAGGCGTCGACGCCGCCTGGCGGCAGGCCTTGCGGGCGACAAACCCCCTGCATCCGGGCCTCCTGATCCCCTTGTGCGCCTTTGCCGGGGCGCTGTGGTGGTGGCGCTGGGGTCGAAACGGCTCCCACCCCAGGGCGATGGCCGTGGCCGCCGGCGCCCTGCCCCTCCTTCTGTACGGGCAAGTGCGACTCCCGGCCATCCCGGCCGCCGTGGTGCGTGAGGCATCCCCCGGCGGCGTCGTCGTCCAGGGGGCGGGGGCCCTGAGCGGGGTTGCAGGCCGGCCGGCGGGACCATCCACCGGCCAGCGGCCCGGCGGCCAGGCCCAGGAGGCGGCGGCGCCGGCGGAGGACGCCGCTCTGACGCCCCGTGTCCTAGCCTGGCTGCCCCTGGCGACGGACTTCGAGACGCGACGCCGCGCCGAGGCCCTGGGGGCAAATGCCGACGTCATCTCCTATCGCTTGCTGCAGCGCTTCCTGGCCCCCAACCTGGGTATGAGCTACGCCGTCCCGCTCGTCGATGGCTACGAAAACTTGATGACCCGCGAGCAGGCCCTCCTGGCCGGTGCCCTGGGGAGCGAGCGGGCGGGCACGGCCGGGGACGCCAGCGCCACCGGCCTGTCCCCCTTGCCCCTGCAGACGCGGCGCCAGCGGATGGGGGAGCGCTGGGGTTTGCTGGGCGCGACCGGGGCCGGCACCCTCCTTAGCGGCGACCGGCTGCGTCCGGAGACCTGGCCTACCACAGTGCGCTACGAGCGCGCGGCTGTCCCCGGCGCAGACGGAGTGCCCCCCCTCAACGCCTATCGCTTCATCCGGCCCCTCCCCCGGGCCTTTGTCACCACCGAGTGGACGGTCGCGGAAAACGCCGCCGGCGCCCTGCAGGCCCTCCTGGAGCCTCCGGCGCCGGCCGGCTCGACGGGAGGCCTCGGGGGGCCGGCGGTGGTCGTCGTGGCTGCGCCGGGCGGACCGGCGCCCCCGGCCCCGCCAGCCGGCCGGGTCTCGCCAGGGGGCCTGGATGGCCTAGGGCCCTTCGAGGCTCGCATCGTCCGCTACGACGAGCGGCTGGTGGAAGTCGAGACGGAATCAGACGCCGGGGCGCTGCTCGTGCTCCTGGACGCCTACGCCCCGGGCTGGACGGCGACCGTCACCGGCGCCCCGGCAACGATACACCTGGCCAACGTCGCCTACCGGGCGGTGCCCCTGCCCGCCGGACGGCACCTGGTGCGCTTCACCTACACCCCGCCCGGCTGGCCGGGCGCGCTGGGGATCACCGCGGGCGCTACCCTGGCCCTGTCGCTCTGGGCTCTATGGGCCTTGCTCGCCGGTGCGAGGTCACCGCGCCCCGTATCCGCCGTGCGCGTGGCCAAGGGTGCAGGCTCGTCCCCGGGTGCGGGCCGCTAGGCCCCCCGCTCGTTAGATCAACGGATGCGCGTCCTCCTGATCGCCGACGGGCTGACGCCGACCTACGGCTGGGGACGCTACGCCATCGGCCTGATTGGTGCCCTGAGGCGGCAGGGCCTAGCGTTCACCCTGCTCTCGCCAAGGCATCTCTGCACTGTGCCGGATCTCTCGGCGCTCCCCGACCATGGGGACGTCACCTCGTTTGTCACCCAGACGCGCCGTATGCCGCGCCTGGTAGCCGCCAATGCCCTGGCCATCCGGCGCTCCCTGGCCGGCTGCGATCTGGTGCACTGCATCACCGAGCCATACGCCGTTCCGGCGGCCCTCGTCGCCGGGGGCAAGCCCCTCTTCGTGACCCTGCACGGCACCTACGCCGTACGCCCATTCACCCGCTGGGCAGAGCGCCCCTGGTATGAGGTGGCCTACAGGCGGGCGGCGCGTCTGTTGCCGGTGAGCCACTTTACGCGCTCGCTCCTCCCCCCACGCTTCCAAGGGCCCAGAACCCAGGTGGTGGCGGAAGGGGTCGACCTGGAACGCTTCCATCTCCCGCTAGACGCCGCAACCCTGGCCGGTGGCTGCGCCTCCCACCAGGGTCGCCGCCTGGGAGGTGCGGAAGGGCCCCCGTTCCTCTTGTCCGTGGGACCAATCAAGCGGCGCAAGGGCTACCACCTCACGATCGAGGCCTTTGCCCGCGTCCACGCCGCCCGGCCGGACGTGGTGTACTGCATCGCCGGTGGCACGGACGACCCGGTCTTCTTGCGAGAGCTGCAGGGGCGCATCGCCGCTCTGGGCCTGCAGGACGCCGTTCAGTTTCTCGGGCGCGTGGGGGAGGATGAGCTGGTACGCCTGTACCATGCCTGCGCGGCGATGTGGCTCTTGCCGGTGGACGACGGCTTACAGTTCGAGGGCTTCGGGCTGGTTTACTGGGAGGCCAACGCCTGTGGCCGCCCTGTGATCGGGGCCCGGCGCTCCGGTGCGGAAGATGCCGTCGCCGATGGGGTCAACGGCTTCCTCGTCGCGCCTGACGATGCGGCGGGCGCCGCCGGGGCCGCTTTGCGCCTGCTGGACGACCCCGACCTGGCGAGGCGCATGGGAGCGGCCGGACGGGCACGGGTACGCCCCTGGGACGACGCCGCCCGTCTGGTGCTGGAGGAGTACGGCGCCGTGTTAGGTGAGGCCGGGGCGGCCCCGCCGCGAGGGGTGAAGCCCGCCCCACTGCCGTGGCGCCGGCCATCCCGCGGGTCAACCCCATGACCAAGTGGACGTGGAGCTCCAGCGCCTCGAGCTGGAAGTGGCGATGGCCATCCCGCAGGCCAACCGCATGACCGGGGCCGCGGACGCCCCCCGGCGCGGACCCCTCTCCGGCCCCGGCGGCGAATCAGCCGGCGGTGGGTCACCGAGCGGGGCCCACACCCCAGCCGGGACGGGGTTCGGCCGGCCGTGGCGCCGGCCTCCGAAGTGGTCCCCCCGCCGCGCCCTGGCGGCCCTGCTACGCCCTCAGCTGACCCGCGACGTCGCCCTGCTCCAGGCCAGCAACAGCATCATCAAGGGCTATGGCTTCGTCTTCAGCGCGCTGGTCATTCGCGGCCTCGGCGCCCAGGGCTACGGCGACTTTCTCCTGGCGCTGTCCCTCTACCAGACGGTCAACCTGCTGGGCAGCCTGGGACTGGGCCAGTTTCTCGTCGTCCCCACCGCCCAGGCGGCCGCGGCCGGCGACCGTCAGGGCATAGCATCCGCCACCGGGTACAACCTCAAGCTGTCGGCGGCAATCGCCGTCCTCGTCACCGCCGTCACCCTCCTGGCCGGTCCCCGGCTCAGCGAGGCGTGGTACCAGCGCACGGACCTGGGCGAGCTGATGCGCATCGTCTCCCTGGGTGCCCTCCCGGCGGTGGCCTACAACCTGGCCATCACGGCTTTGCAGTCCGTGCGGCGCATGCGCGAGCTGGCCCTGGTGGAAAACGTGGACGCCATCGCCGGCCGGGGCCTCGGCATCCTGGCCATGGTCGCCGGCTGGGGAGTGGGGGGCCTGGTTGCCGGTCTCACCCTGGGCGGGCTGATTGCCGCCCTCCATGGGCTGTACCAATACCGGCGCGTCGCCGTCCGCCACCACGGCTTCCCAGACTTCCGCGCCCTGCTGCGGGCCGCCTGGCAGGTTCCCTACAAGCGTTACTTCCGCTTCAGCGCCCTCGCCGTGGCGGACAAGAACGTCGGCCAGCTCTTCGCCCAGTCGCCGGTGCTGTTTCTCGGGCGCTGGGCCGGCTCCGAGCAGGTCGCCTACCTCAGCATCGCCGGCAAGGTGTTTACGGCCCTGGCGGCCTTTCACGGGGCAGCCTCGCGCGCCTTTGCCGTGCGCCTGTCTCAGGAGCTGGGGCGCCACGGCCCGGGACCGGCGCGGCACCTCTTCTGGCGCACCTCGCTGGTCTGGGGCGGCGTCTCATGCCTTCTTGCCGCCGCTCTCTTCCTCTTGCTCCCCGTCTTCCGGTGGGTCTACGGGGCGCAGAATATCCCCTCGACCTGGCTCGTCGTCATCCTCGGTCTGCTGATGGCCAAGCAAGGGTTCACCGTCAGCCTGGGCTCGATCTTCCTGATGATGAATCGGGTGGCCACCAACGCCCTGGTCAAGCTGCCGCTCTTGCTGCTGTGGATGCCTCTGGGGGCCCTGATGGTGCAACGCTGGGGGGCCTTGGGGGCAGCCGCTTACCAGCTGGCGGCCTACCTCACCGGGGACCTGGTGTACTTCAGCATCCTGGCCACCCCCTGGTTCTGGAGTGGCGCGGGGAGCGCGCGCCCGGCCCAGGGCACGCGGCCGGCCAGTGGCACACCACCTGAAGGGGCATGAAGGTTCTCCACGTCTCCCCCCAGACGTTCGGCCCCGGGGGCGTCGTCGGGGGTGGTGAGCGCTACCCCCTGGAGCTGGCCAGAGCCATGGCCGGTGTGACCGAGACGCGCCTGGTCACCTACGGGGCTCCGCGAGCACTGCACGTAGACGGCCTGCCGGTGCAGGTCTACCGGCCCCTGCGCTATCTGGGCCACAAGGGCCTCAGCCCGCTAGCCCCCTCCCTCCTGCTGGAGATCGCCCGCGCCGACGTGGTGCACTGCCACCAGATGCACACGTTTCTCGCCGACCAGTGCGTCCTGTTCGCCCGCCTGCTGCGCAAGCCGGTCTTCCTGACCGACCATGCCGGTGGCGACCGCAATCTGAACCGCCGCCTGCGCACCTTTGAACGGGCCACCGGGCTGCTCCTGGTCAGCCACTTCAACGCCCGAGACTTCGCCCGCTTCGCCCCCAGGATCACGGTGATCTACGGGGGCGTTGACCCGGCGCGGTTTGCCCCCTTGCCCCTAGCGCGCCGGCGCAGCGTCCTCTTTGCCGGGCGCCTCATACCATACAAGGGTGTCCACCACATCATCGAGGGCGTGGCGCCGGACACGGAGGTGCGCCTGGCCGGCGCCCCTTACCATGATGCCTACGCCCGTCACCTGCGCACCCTGGCAGCCGGCAGGGACGTCCACTTTCTCGGCCCGCTGCTGGGGGAAGACTTGCGCCGGGAATACTGCCGGGCCAGCGTCCTCGTCCTCCCCTCGGTAGAGGTCGACCTGTACGGCAAGCGCTACCCCAAGAGCGAGATCTTGGGCCTGGCATTGCTGGAGGCCATGGCCTGCGAGACCCCGGTCGTCTGCAGCCGCATCGGGGGTATGCCCGAGCTGGTCGTCGACGGGGTGACCGGGCGCCTTGTCCCGCCGGGGTCGAGCGCCGCCGCGGGTGAGGCCGTGGAAAGCCTCCTCGACGACCCGGCGCTGGCGCGTCGCCTGGGCCAGGCGGGGCGTGAACACGTCCTGGCCCGCTTCACCTGGGGGCACGTCGCCCAGCGCTGCCTGTCCGCCTATGGCCCCCGCCCTGCCCCCGCATCCCAGAACGTGGCGGCCACGGGCGCCCCGGCCAAGGTCCTGAGCGAGGGCAGCGCTGGGCCCCGCGGAGCGGCCGGGTGAGCCGAGGACGCGGGTGAGGCTCCTCGTCCTGTCGGACTCTTTTCCCCCTTCCAACCTCGGCGGCGCCGGGGAGGTGGCCGAGCTGCTCTCCCGGCGCCTGGCAGAGGCGGGTCACGAGGTGCTCGTCCTCGCGGCCACGGCCAGGCGCCGGGAGGCCGGCCCGGCTCACTGGGGAAGGCTGCCCGTGCACCGCGTCTGGGCGCCGGCGCTCCCCCCCTTGCGCCTGCACCTCAGCCTGCTCCACCCCCTGGCCGCCGTCCAGGTGCGCCGGCTGGCGCTACGCTTCCGTCCGGACGTGGTACAGGCCCACAACGTCCACGAGCGCCTCTCATTTGGCGCCCTCCCCGCCGCCCGCCCCGGGGGCGTCCCCCTCGTCCTTACGGCGCACGACTACCTGTTATTCTGCTTGACCAAGTTTCTTTGCTCCCAGGGCGACGCCGGCTTCCGGGCCTTACCGCAAGCCTGCCCCCACTGCCGCCACATCCGGCGCGTCCCCGGGCGCAACGCCGCCGTCCGGCAGATCGTCCATCGCCATGTGGCCACCATGGCCTGCATCAGCCGGGCCCAGCGCCGGGCCATGGAAGTGAATGGCTTCGCCGGGATCCCCCTGGAGGTCATCTACAACGGCATCGACCCCACACCATGCGCCAGCACCGCCGGGGAGCGCCATGACTTCCGCGCCCGCTATGGGCTGGACGGGCGCCCGGTGGTGCTGTTCGGGGGGCGCATCTCCGGCGCCAAGGGGGGGGACCAGCTGATCCGCGCCGTGGCCTGCGCCCGCCGGCGAGTCGATCTCCAGCTGGTCATCCTGGGCGACCGGCCGGCTTACTCAGTCCACGCCCGCCGCCTGGCGGATGCAGTCGGTTTCCCCCAGGATGCCCTGCACGCCCCGGGCTGGCTCGACGGCGAGTCCCTCCGCCGGGCCTTTGGGGCGGCGGACGTCTGCGCCACGCCCTCCGTCTATCCCGACCCGTTTAACCTCATGAACCTCCGCGCCATGGCCCACCGCCTTCCGGTAGTGGGTACGTGCTACGGCGCGACGCCGGAGATCGTGGTGCACGGCGAGACCGGGTACATCGCCGACCCCTGGCAGCCCCAGGTCTTCGGCGACCGCCTGGCCGACCTGCTCCTGGATCGCCAGCGGGCGGGGAGGATGGGAGAGGCCGGTCGGCGGCGGGTGGAGGGGCTGTTCACCCTCGACCGGCAGACGGCGGTCTATGAGCAGCTCTTCAGGAGGTTGATCGCCGCACCCCCCGGCCTCCCCCCAGTGGCGCCCGCTGGAGCGTAGGGCGCCCGGGTGTTCGTCTAGATGCGGGCCAGGCTGTAGCCCACGCCCAGGATGGCCTTCACGCTCCCGGGACCAGTCGCCGGCAGCCCCAGCTTGCGGCGGATGTGGCTGAGGTGGGTCTTGAGCAGGCTGGAGTTGCCTTCGTCGTAGTAGCCCCAGGCGTACTCCACCAGGCGGGAGTAGGGCACCACCCGCCCCTCGTTCATCGCCAGGAGGTAGAGGATGCGGAACTCCAGCGGGGTCAGCTGCACCGCCTCCCCGGCCTTGGTCACCTCGTGCGACTGCAAGTCCAGGACGACATCCCCCACGCTGACCTGCGCCGCCGGCTGCCGGTAGGCATCGTCCTGGTAACGGCGCAGGACGGTGCGCATCCGCGCCGTGAGGAGCTTGGCGCTGAAGGGCTTGGTCACGTAGTCGTCCGCCCCCACCTGGAGGCCCCGCAGGACGTCCTCCTCCTCGTCACGGGCAGTGAGCATGATGATCGGCGTCTTGGAGGCGTGCCGGATGCGCCGGCAGACCTCGAAGCCGTCCAGCTTGGGGAGGTTGCCGTCCAGGAGGATGATGTCCGGGTGGTCAGCCTCCCAGCGCTGGAGGGCCTGCTGGCCATCCATTGCCGTGGTGACCGTAAAGCCCTCCCGCCTCAGGGCGTAGGTCATCAGGTCGAGGAGATCGGCGTCGTCGTCCACCAGCAGAACTTTCAGCGTTCCCCTCCTTGACGCCGCTCCACCAGGCCGGCGCCCCCCCGGACCAACGTGAGCGACACGTCTCCCTGCTAGAGAATAGCTGAGTGCGGCCCGTAATGTGTCCTTGACAGGCCCCAACGTCTCCGGCGGCGGGTGGATCGGCCCGGCAGCCGGGCCACCCCGTACGAAAACTCTCCCTGGAAGCGTTGATTCCAGTGCAGCGGCCATTGGGAGCCCGGCCGCACGTCAGTGCATCGCACGTAGATGCATATACACGTAGATGCATGTAAAGGAGAGGGACTGTGGAAACGCCTGTGGCATCCGAAGTGGACAACGAGGTCGCTCTCGACGCCTCGGTGCGCGACGAGGATTGGTCGACGATCCAGCATCTCTGGCAGTCCGGGTTCTCCAACCGGGGCGTATACCACCTCCTGCGCCTGCGCCTGGCCTATCGGCGGGCCGGGGATACCGGCCTGGGGCGTCACATGGACGGCTTCGTCCCGGACGCCCGCGCCCGCTTTGCCCGCTGGCTGGTGGAAAACGGGCGCCTGCACGAAGACGTGTAACGTAGAACGTCTAGCGCAGATCCGTGCTCCCGGCGTCATGGCCCTGTGTCCGGCCTGCCAGGTAGTGGAAGGACGTGGCGAAGGCGGGGTCTCCCACCGCCCGGTCGAGGCGGGACAGGGGCTGGGCCAGCACCTTGAGCAGCGCCGCCGGGAGGAGGACGTCCCACTGCCGGCGTGCCCAGGCCTGGCGCAAGGTGTGCCACAAGAGGTAGTCCACGGCCACGAACGGTCCCCCGTTGGCACCACCCTCGAGAATGGTCAGGCCGGCATCGCACAGCAGGCGCGGGAGTCCCTGCCCCGTCCACCTCCAGTAGTCCTCCCTGGCGTGCTCCATTTGGAGGAACGGGACGGCGACGTACACTCGCCCACCCGGCTTGAGCACGCGCATCGTCTCGGCTAGCACGCGCCGTGGGTCTTCGACGTGCTCCAGCACGGCGACGAGCAGCACCCAGTCCACGCTGCGGTCGGCGAAAGGGAGCCGGTGCCCATCTCCCCGCACGTGTGTCGTGCGGGGGGAGATGTCCAGGCCGTAATAGCGCACCCCGTGCGGGAGGGGGAACTTGCGGTGAAAGGCCCCACAGCCAACGTCCAGCACGACCCCACCCAGATGGCGCAGTAGCTGGCGGTTGTACGCTGAAGAGCGCTCATACTGGCGCGGGGAGAGGAGGCGCGCCAGGGGGCGGGTGACGGCCGTCACGGAGTGAGTGTACCCATGGGTGCCTTCCCCCTCCCACCCCGGTCGGCCCTGCCCGTCCGGGGCGGACGGCACCCGGGCCTCCGCGGAGCGGTACCATGGGGCCATTCGGCGCGTCTAAGCTGGTGATCCTCAGTCCATCGTTGCCTCCAGCGGCCCTCGGCCGGCAGGGCTCGATTAGGAGGGTAATGCCCCGCCCCTCGGTCCGGACAAGGCAGGCCGAGAGGTAGGGAGGGCGAAGGACGGAGAACCAAGGACCTGGAGCCGAGGACGTAGGGCTGAGGATGGCCACTCCCACGCTGCCCCGCCCTACCCCCTCCGGCGCACCGATGGTCGCCACCGAGGGCCCGACTCGGCCCGGTGGCCCCGGCGACGGCGGGCCGGCGGGGTCCCTGGCGCCGCCCAGGCGGGGGGCCCGGTGGCTGGGACGCCTCCTGGCCGGAGCCCAGCTGTCCCTGGCGGCCCTCGCCGTCCTGGGGATTGGCCCATTCGTGGCCACGCTGCTCGTCGGTCGCTCCGCCCTGTGGTGGCCCAGCGCACAGTGGCTTTTCGTCGCCGGCCTGGCCGGTGGCGCTGCCGCCGGGGCCTGGGTGCTGGCCGCCCGTACGGTGGTGGGGACACCCCGGCGGCGCCTGCAGGACACCGCCTGGCCGGCGCTGGCCTTGCTGCCGTCCTCACTCGCCGGCCTGGCGGTGTACGGCGACGAGGCGTCGCACCACATCGCCGTCGGCTACCCCGCCGCCAGGGAGTCCCTGCTGGCGTACACGGCAGTGGCATTTGCCACGGCGCAGGCCGGTTTCTGGCTCGCCACGCTGGCTCGCCGGATGTCGCCTGGCGGGGAGCTGCCCGGCCAGAGGCCGGACGCCGGCGTGGCGACCGGCGGCGAGGCGCCTGCCGGTGAAGGGACAAAGGGGGGTGGATGGGGCTCTGCCGCCCCCGTTGCGCTCGGCGCCGCCCTGGCCATCTACCTCAACGCCGCCGTGTTCTTGCAGTGGCTGCCGCGCCAGTCCGACCTGCTGGTCAATCTCCGCGGGGCCCGCGACCTACAGCAGGGGATTCTCCCCTACCACGATGCCATCCCGGTGTGGGCCGACCGCGTGCATCTCCTGCCGGCGACGCTCGTCCTCCTGTTTGGCCCCCTGGCCCGTCTCCCGCAAGACGCCGCCGGTCTCTTGTTCTTCCTCGGTAATCAGGCGTTGTGGCTCCTGGCCATGGCCCTGCTGGTGTGGCGCCTGGCCCCGCCGGGGCAGCGCCCCTTCTGGCTGGCGGCCGCCCTGGTCTTCGGGGGGACGTACTGGCCCTGGCAGGAGGCCATCCGCTATGGCCAGCAGGACGGGCTGCTCATCTTCTTGTTTGTCCTCTCCATCACCTCCGCCACCACGGCGGCCGCCGGCACGGGACAGCGGGCGGCCGGGATGGCCCTGGGGCTGGCGCTGGTGGTGAAGCCGCTCTCCATCTGGCTCCCCCTGTGCTACCTGATCCACGGGCGATGGCGGGCCCTGGCAATGGCCGGAGTGACCGGGGCAGCGCTGGCCCTGGCCACCCTCCCCGTTACCGGCTGGGAGCCCTGGGGCCACTTTCTGGGCGTGGAACTGCCGGCGATGCTCCCCGGGACCGTCCGCGGGACGAACATCCCCTTGCCCTCGCTGCACGCCCGCATGTTCGTCGGGCGCGAGGCCCTGGGCAACGGCGAGCCGGCGCCAACGCTGGCGATCATATCGGCGCTGAACGGAGCGGCGAACCTTCTCGGGCTGCTCCTGGTGGGCCATCTGGCGCTGCGCCGGTCTGGCACAGCCGCCGGCCGGCGTCGCGACTGGCTCCTGGACGCCTCCCTCGGCCTGACCCTCACCCTGCTCCTGGCCCCCATGGCCTGGCAGCATTACGCCAGCTGGCTGTGTATCGCCTTTTTCGTCCTGGCCCTGCCGGGCGTGTGGCGCCCCCTGGGGCGCGGGGCCCGAGTGGCCAGCGGGGCTCTGGCCGGGAGCGCCTACTTTCTCCTCAGCCTGGAGGACAGCCGCTTGCTGCGCCTGCTCTCGCCTTTGGTGGAACGCTGGCCGGCCGCCCTGGCCTTCTACACCGCCGGGCTGCTGTGTCTCGCGGCTGCCCTGGTTATCACCCGCTTCGCCGTCCCCCGCGAAGCGTGAACCCCTTCCGCCCGCCCTGGGCCGACCGCCTGTGCCTGCTGGCGCTGGTCGTGGCGACCGTCCTCCTCGTCCCCCAGACCGTCCTGCTGGGCAAGCTCCCCGATCACTTCGACTACTGGCTGCAAGAGTACGTTCACCTGGCCGTGCTCCATCGCTGGCTGCAGGCCGGGGAGCTGCCCTTATGGAATGGCCAGCTCGTGGCCGGCACGCCGCACCTGGCCGATCCGCAGACGGCGACGCTGTACCCCCTTACTACCCTGCCCCTCCTGGTTCTCCCACCGTCGCTCGTGGCCCGCATCAGCATCCCCCTGCACCACTTCCTGGCCGGGGCCTTTACCTACGGGTACGTCCGCCGCCTGGGAATGAGCCGGCCGGCGGGCCTCACCGCCGGCCTGGCCTACGCCCTGGCGCCGCACTTCGCGCCGTTGGAGGTGGCGACGTATCTCCAGCAGTCGGCGGCCTGGGTGCCGGCCATACTCTGGGCCCTGCAGGCCGGGTTCGAGACCCGGCGGCTGGCCCCGTTCGCCGTGGCCGGGCTGCTGTGGGGCGTCCAGCTCCTCCGCGGTTACCCTCAGACCTGGTACGTCACCGGCCTGTTCGCCGCCGCCGTTACCCTTTTTCAGCTGGTACAGGTCTCCAGTCTCAGGTCTCAGGTCTCAGGGCTGCAGTCACGACGCCGTGGGCTCGAGCCGGACGGCGCAGGGCGTGGGGCAGGCGGGGCCGGTGAAGGTGCCACCCTGGTCCTGCTGGTGGGGGGGCCGCTGCTGTTCGCCGCCGCCGGGCTGGGCCTGGGGGCGGCGCAGCTCCTCCCCAGCCTCGATCTGCTGGGCGCCTCACAGCGCAGCGGGGGCTTCACGCCGGCCGAGTCCGCCGGCCCAGGGAGCATCAGCCTGGCCAACCTCCTCGGCGTTGCCGGCCCTGACGCCGAGGTCAGCGGGGCCTTCCCCGGGGGTGCCGTCCTGGGACTGGCCCTGGCCGGCGCCCTGTACGCCCGCGGCCCTCAACTCTGGTTCACCCTGGGGACGGCGGGAGTGTCGCTGGCCCTGTGCCTGGGTGACCGGACGCCCCTGTGGGGCCTGGCCTATGCGGTGATACCCGGGTTCGTCACGCTGCATATGCCGCACCGCACCCTGTTCCTGTGGTCGCTGGCCCTGGCCATCCTCGCCGGCTATGGCCTGGACGCCCTGGCTTGCCGGAGGCCGCCCCTGCGCCCGCTGGTCGCGGTCAGTGTCCTCCTCGCCGGGCTGGCCTGGCTGGGGTCCTCCACGGCGCCGGGCATGCCTCCCGAGGCCGGCGCCGGGGCCCTGCGCCTGGAGACCGGGCTGGCCCTGGCGGCGGGCGGAGCCGCCTTGCTCCGCCGGTGGCGCTGGCCGGCGCTGGCCCTGGCTGCGGTCGTGGGCCTCGACCTCCTGGCCTACAGCGCCCCCCGCCTGTATGGGCGCTTTTACCCTCCCGGCCCGGTGTACGCCGCCCCCCCGGCGGCGCGCTGGCTGCAGGCGCGTCAGGATGAGGGGCAACGCACCCCTGGAGGACCGTTCCGCTTCGCCAGCGCCGTGTACCGGACGGCCGACACCGGGGAAGGCTCCAAGCTGCAAGACAACCGCCGGCTGGCCTACCTCCCCCCAAACATCCCCGCCCTGTACCCCCAGCTGGAGGGCGCCCAGGGCTACCTGGCCATCCGGCTGGCGGAGAGCGGGATCTTTTTCCAGGCCATCAACGACCTGGGGCGCAATGCCCGCACCCTGAGCATCTATGATCCCCGCTCGCGGCTCCTGGACGTCCTCGGCGTGCGCTACTTCCTTACCGACGATGCCCCGACGTTCCCCTCGGTAGCCGGCGGCGGGCGCTCCCTGGCCATGTCCGACGGCACGGCGAGCGTCCCCGTGCGCGAGCCGTTACCCACGGCCGCCGTCGATATCTTCTCCAGCCTGGGCGACACCGTCGACGTTCTCGATGGGGAGTGGGTAGCGACCATCACCCTGGTGGCGTCAGATGGGCGGGAGTGGTCGATCCCCGTACGGGCCGGGGAGCACACCGCCGAGTGGCTCTACGACGCCCCCGGGGTGGCCGGATCCGTACAACATCGCATGGCCCCAGTCGCCCGCGCTACCCCCCGCGCCGGCGGCGGGCAAGCGCACGTCTATCGTGCCAGCTTCGACCTTCAGCCCCTGGGCCAGCCGGAGCTGAGGGAGCTGCGCTTGCAGGCGGTACACCCGCGCGCCCGCTGGAACGTGGATCGGATCCTGTTCCACACCCCGTTCGGGGCCCGATTCCGGCTGGCGCACCGTGAGGGGGCGCTGCACATCTGGGAGAACCCCAGGGCGCTCCCCCGTGCCTGGTGGACCGGGGCCTACGTCGTGGTGGACGGCCAGGCGGAACAGCTGGAGCGCCTCAAGGGAGGGGACATCGACCCGGGACAGATCGCCGTCCTGGGCCAGGCGCTGCCCGGCCGGTCCCCGGCGGCGCCGGTGCTCCCCCCTGGGGGACAAGCCGACCACGGAGAACAGACCGACCGGCCGGCGCGGCCCCCCGCCCCGGGGCCGTCTACTGCACCGGGAACGGCGCGAGTCCTGCGGCTGACGGCCAACACCCGCCGTATCGAGGTGGATGCTCCCGACGAGGGCTTGCTGGTGATCTCCGAGACGTGGAGCCCCGGATGGCAGGCATGGGTCGACGGCCGCCCCGTCCGCCTCTACGGGGCGAACGGGATGCTCCAGGCGGTGCCGGTGCCCCCCGGGGAACATCGCGTCGACCTCCGCTACCGTCCCTGGAGCGTCGTCCTGGGCGGGACGGTGTCGGCCATCACGCTCCTGGGGATGAGTCTATGGGCGCTCCTGGCCGTGCGCTCCCGCCCCGGCGGCGCCCCGTGACGCGTTGCCACCCCGCTCCAGCGCCCTCGTCCCAGGCTTGCCCGAAGGGGCACGTCCCGCCGGCGACGCCCGGTGAGGCGTTGCCACAGCCCCACCAGGCGCTCGCCCAACGGGCGGCGGTAAGGGAGCTCGAACCTGGCCAGCTCCACCATGTCCGGCCCGGCGCCGGCCGGCAGGGCCCGCCCCCGGGAATCCACCAGCCCCACCAGGATCCGGTAGCCACCCGGGGGGAAGGCAGTAAGGTCGACGGCCCGGCGCTCGGCCAGCGTCTCGCCCTCCCGCCAGTCGTGCATGGCGAACGTCCCGCCGAAGAGGGGACGGGTCTCTTCCGCCCACACCCGGCCACTGGTATCGACGACGGCAATCGTGCTGCGGTGCTCCGTGCCGGAGAGCCCGTCCAGGCGCCACAGGAGGTCGAAGGTCAGCGGCTCGGCCGAGGGGTTGGCCGGGGCAGCGCGCACGCCGACCAGCTCGAGGGCGTCGAACTCGTCGCCCCCGCCGAATCGACGGCCGATCGGTCGAAATGGAGACTCCGCCCCAGGCGGGAGCGCGGCCAGCGATTGCGTGACGTAGACGTCGGCCACGGGGGCCTCCCCGCCGCCCGGCAAGTCCCCGGCACGTCCCTCCGGTGCCACTGCTTCTCCCCTCGCCTGCCCTGTGGCCCCATCGTCCCCCACGCCGGGGAGGAGGGGCAAGAGCGTCGTGGGATCGTAGACCACCAGGCGGACGCTATACGGCTGCGGCCCCAGCGAAGCCGGGACCCAAATGCCACGGCGGATAAGGACGCGTTGCCCCACACCCCATGCCGATGTCCCCTGTTCACCCACGTCACGCCGGTCGAGCAGGTCGAAGTCCACGGCGGCCCGCTGGCCGTCGATCCCTACCAATCGCAACGAGCCCTTGAGGTCGACGCCGGCCGGCTGAAGCAGCTCCAGCTCCAGGAGCAGCCGGACGACGTCCCCGGCCGGGACCTCCTCGCCGTCCACCCACCCACCCACGAGGCGCAGGCGACCTCCATAGGTCACCGGGCGGAGCGGACGTGTGACTCGGGGGGCCTGCAGGGCGTAGTGGGAGAGCACGGCATTCTGGTGAGCCTCACGCGTCGCCGGCCAGGCATGACGCAACAGCCACCGCTCGACGAAGTTCGTTGGATCGGCCTGGGCCAGCCCGGCCTGCACGAACCAGAGCCGGCGCTTCTCAGCCACCAGGGCTTCCAGGCGCGTGCGCGCGCGCTCGGGGTCGAGGGCCGGCGGGGCATCACGGGGCAAGACTTCGTGGCCCAGCGAGCCGGTGTAGTAGTAATCGAAGTACCAGGCCTGCCAGGGGCCGGTGAGCAGTACCCCATCACCCGGTCGTTCCAGGGCGGCGATACGCCGGGTGACGCTGCTGTAGTCGGCACGGGCGTAGCCGGTGTAATAGCGGGCCCAGAAGGGGGCGAACCCCAGCAGGAGGCCCAGCCCCCCCAGGGCGAGCGTGACGCCCCCCCGGCGCAGAGCCCCGGCGGCGAGGATGAACGCCAGCGGGGCGATGGGCATGACGTAACGGGCCTGCACCGGCTTGCCCAGGGCAATGACGAAGACCAGTCCGGCCAGGCCGGTGGCAAGCATCGCCCCGGCGATCGTCCCTGGTATGGGCCGGCGCGGAAAGCCGGCCAGCACAAGGGCCAGGAGAGTCAACGCCCCCACGATGGCGGGGACGCCCGCGGAGTCAGGCCCGGCCGCCAGGTCGCGCCAGGCCGCCCAGAGCGCTCCCGGCAAGGCGGCCACGTTGTGGAGGGCAAGGGCTGGGAGGGACTCCCGCGTCCCCCGGGCCGCCAGCACCCATGGCAGGGCCAGCAGGACGATCCCTGCCGAGGTGATGACCACGGGGCGCAGGGCATGGGGAAGGCGGCGGCGCAACAGGATCGCCACCAGGAGCTGGCCGGCCATCTGCAGCGCCCCCAGGTAGTGTACGTACGCCGTCAGCGCGCCGATCACTCCATAGGCCAGCCACACGCCCGGCCGTGGCCTCCCCTGGTCTGCCCGCCCCTGGTCTGCCCGCCCCTGGTCTGCCGCCGAGCCGCCGGTGCCCTGACCCAGGAGCTCTGAGGCTGGAGATGGCCCCTGCAGTCCGCGCAGAAAGAGCCACAGTGACGCCAGGCCCAGGGCGGCCACCAGGGCATACATCCGCGCCTCCCGGCTGTAGAACAGGGGCAGGGGAGCAACGGCGACGAGGAGGGCCGCAATCAGACCCGTCCGCCGGTCGCGGAGGTGAGCGCCGACGGCGTAGGTCAGGGGAATGGTCAGCGTGCCGGGAAGGATGGAGGAGAGGCGAGCCGCCGTGTCGCCGGGGCCGAAGACCCATCGCCACCAGCCGAGGGCCAGGTAGAATGCCGGCGGGTGCTCGAACAGCGCCCCGGCGAGCAACGGCAGGAGCGTAGACCCTGGGAGGGTGGCATACTGGACGCTGACGATCTCGTCGAACTCCAGATCGCCGAGGTGAGCCAGGCGCCACAGGCGCAGCGTGAAGCCGAGCAGCACAATCGCTGCGACGCCCATTCTGGCGGCTATAACGGCCGGTAGCCGGCCAGAGTATGTCGCCCGCTTCCCCAGCCAGGTCACCTCAACGGCCGGCGGCACCCTCCAGCGGGAGAGGGAGCCCCAATGCATTGATGGCTATACCCGGTGCGGGAGGAATGGGCGCCATCCTCACCAGCGCCGCTGGGCTGGTCGGCTGGGGCTGCGCCGGCCCCCTGGCAGCCACCATCCTGGTTGGCCGTAGCGGCCCCGTTCCCAGCCTGCGCTGGCTCGCCGTTGCCGTCCTGGGCTGGCTGCTGGCCGCCACCATTGCCTCCCTGGGACGGGAGCGTGGGCACGCCGGGCGCGGGCGCGCCCTGGTCTTGCTGGCCATTGGCGTTCCGCTGCTCCCCATGCTCTACCTGGACGACGGCGCCTACCATCACGTGGCCGGCGGCGCGCTTGCCGGGCGCGGCGTGGTCGTCTACCTCCTGGCCCTGTCCCTCGTCGGGGCGCTGTGGCAACGTGCCGCCCCCGCGCTACCCGGCTCTGCCCCTCCCCTGCCGTCCGGCGTGCCGTCGTCCGGCGTGCCGCCGCCCGACGCCCCCCATCTCGGCTATGCCGCTGGCTACCCGCTCCTGGCGGTGACCGTAATGCTGGCGGCGAACTACGGTGTCTTCGGCCCCTTGCAGGCCGGCGTCCCCCTTTCCACCGAGACCATGGTGGTGCTGGGCGTCAATCTCGCGCTGGCCGCGCTCGCCGCCGCCGCCGGCGTGTGGGCGTGGGGCGGGCCGGCCCTGGGCGCCGTTGCCATCTGGGCCGCCTGGCTGGCCTTTGCCCCCTGGCGCGAGCAGCTGGCAATCGACATTCGTGCCGGCGCCGCCCTGGCCCTCGGTGCGGCCGGCGTGGCCCTGCTCGTCCGCCGGCGTCACCTCCCGGCCGGCGCCGCCCTCGGCGCCCTCGGCGTGCTCATCCCGCCGGCCCTGGCGGCGCTCCCGGCCCTGGCAGGGATGGGGAGGTGGCGCAGCGCGGCCGCCGGACTGGTTACCGTGGGGGCATGTCTTGCCGCCGGCGCCGCCCTGCCGGCTGCCTGGTTCCTCCCGCCCTGGGACTTGTCTGCGACCGGCGGGACGGCGTCGACGATCACCGCGCCCCCAGTCGACGGGTGGGGCCCATGGCCTCCCCTGTGGGGACCGGCCGGACGGGCCCTGTGGGGCTCACCCCATCTGCAGAACGCCGCCCTGGGGGCCTTCCACGCCCGCCTCTTTCTGGGCCCGGAGACGCTGGCCGCCACCATAGCCCCCCCGGTTTCCCCGGCCGCGCTGGCCCTGACCCTTGGGGCGCTGACCATCGGCACCTGGCTCACCGGTCGCGTCATGTGGTCGTTACGCCTCGCGGCGCCCCGCACCGCGGCCACGGCCGCCGTCCTGGCCATGATCGTCGGTCTGCTCCTGGCCGGCACGACGCCCCGCCACTCCCTGGCACCGGCCATGCTGGCCTTGCTGCCCCTGGCATCACCATCGCTCTGGCGTTGGCCAGGCGCGGCCGGCCGGCTGGCCCTGGGGACGGCAGGCTACCTCCTGGCCGGGACTTCCGTGCCGGCCCTGGCCACGGCGGGCGCGCCGATCCTTGCCCATTGGCCGGTGCTGGCCTCCCCCCCGGCGCTGGGCCTGGCCTTGCTCGTCGCTGCCCTGGCCCTGCTGGTGAGAGGCGGCGAGCTAGGCCTCTCTGATGGCGGCGATGGGCGGGATGCGCGATGCCTGCCGCGCCGGGAGCCAGGTGGCCACCAGGGCGGCGGCGCAGGTGAGCAGCACCGTCAAGAGCAGCTCTTGCCAGGGGACGACCATCTTTAGCCCTTGTTGAAAGCGGTCGAAAAACTGCACCGCAAAGACGTTACGGCATAGCACCAGCCCCAGGGTGATGCCGATCACGCTCCCCAGGACGACGACCAGGGCCGACTCCAGGAGCAGGCTGACGGTAACGCGCCGCCGGCTGAGGCCGATCGCCCGCAGGATGCCGATCTCCTGCCGGCGCTCCACGGCGGCGCGGGTGCTGATTACACCCAGGGCGGCGACCCCGACGAACAGACCCAGGCCGACGAAGAGCTGTAGCATCCGGCTGGCCAGGATCAGCGGCCCGCTCTCGTTTTGGAAGCGTTCCATCAAACTCTCGGTCTGCAGCCCCTGGGCGAAAAACGCGGCTCCCAAGGCGGCGCGGGCCTCGTTCACGTCGGCCCCCGGCTGCAGGCGGAAAAAGAGGCGTGACGTGGCCGGGCGTAGGGGCGTCCCCAATCCTCGCAGCACCTCCGGGGCGACGTACACCCCGCGAAAGGCCGTCGCCACGCGGCGGTCGATGACCCCCACGATAGAGACTTTGCGCGCCGCGCCACCGTTAGAGTTGCCAATCCACACCGGCACCGGCTCCATGGCCGTTTGCCGGTCGTCAATGCCTTGCAGGGTAAAGGATAACGTGCTGAGATTGATCCCGCCCCGCAGCTGCGGACTGGGCAGGGCGTTGGCGTCGATCACTGCCAGGGAAGGGTCGGCGGCCAGGGCCTCCCACACCGCCTGATCGGTGGCATAGCCCCGCGCCCGCGTCTGCAACGGAATCAGGTTGCCTCGGGCGAACCCCTCGTCGATCGCCGCCACGACGTAGCCACCCCAGGTGGGGGCAGGGGCGCTGAGCTGCGTCACGGCGAAGAACGCCGCCGTCCGCACCCCGGCCGCCGCGACGTAACGTTGCAGGTCGGCCGAGTCGGCGATGGCTGCGACCACAGTCTCTGCCAGGTGCTGGTCGGCGGCAGCCTGGGTGGCCGGGGGCTGGGCCTGAGCCGTCGCCGGGGCGGCCGGGCTCTCCGGGGCGGCCAAGGGCGCTCCCTCGGGTGCCCCGTCCACAGGGACGGGGCGCTCCGGCGGCCCCGTTTCCGGGCCCTGCCCGGCCGTGGCCGTCACGTGCCCGCGCAAGTCCCAGCCCCCGTACTTGATCACCGCATCGGCCTGGAAGTGCACCGCCGCCGCCGTGATCACCTGCATCACCGTGAGCATGAAGACCACCAGGGCGAACATCGTCGTCGTCACCCCGGTGCGGAAAGGCTGGCGCAAGAGATGGGCCGCCGCCAGGCGCAGGGCCGGCGCCGGCCGGCCGGCGGCCGTGAGTGACCAGCTGGCCAGGCGCAACGCCAGGTCGCCGTTGGCGCTCAGCGCCCAGGTCGTCCCGACCACCATCAGCACCCCGGCCAGGCCGAAGATCTCGATCCCGCTGGCCAGGCGGGGCAGCCCGAGGCGCTCCTGGGCGTCAAAGGGCAGGGCCCAGTAGGCGGCCAGCGCCATGCCGGCGAGGGTGGCCCCCGCCCGCGCGCCCCAGCGCGGCCGCGGAGCTCCCCCTTTCCGCCAGTCACCCCGAGCCGGCAGCCGATCGCCCACCACGGAGACGGCCACGCCGCAGCCAAGCAGGAGCAGGCTCACGCCGGCGGCGAAGGGAAAGGTCTGCCCCCAGCGCAGGCCCAGGGCGATCAGGGTCGCCCCGCCCGGGAACAGGCCCGTCCAGCCCCAGGCCAGGACGCCGTGGGGCCTGGATGGGGGATCCGGCAGATCACGGATGGCCGTGACGATGGTCACCCGGCTCACCTGCCAGGCGGCCACGGTCACGGTGACGATGGTCAGCAGCAGGCCCAGGGAGGCCGCCAGGGCGGCGCTGCGAGGCGCGGCGTACCAGGTCACCGTATCCGCCACCCGAGCGGCCACGCCGGAAAAGCCGAACGCCCCGCTCTCCACCGCCCAGATAAGCAAGGCCAGGAGCACGCGGCTGATGCCCAGTCCCGCCGGCACCCCCACGGCGGCCGCCAGCAGGGCGTAGGCCACCCCCTCGAAGGTGAACATGGCAATCAGGTGGCCCCGCCCCGTGCCGAGCGCCCGCGCGATCCCCAGCTCCGATCGGCGCGCAGCGGCCAGCAGGCTGAAGATCAAGAACACCAGCAGCAGCCCGGCGGCGATGGACAGCAGTGAGAACAGGAGAAAGATGGTGGTGATGACGTTCCCGGCCCGGTCGGCGATCTCCAGCACCTGGCGCTTCACCGCCAGGACCTGGTACCCGGTGGCCCGCTGCAGGGCGGTGCCCAGGGTCCGCACCAGCTCGGCGTCGCGCGTGTCCCGCGCCCCGGCCAGCAGGGCAGCGCGCAGCGATTGGATGCGCAGCAAGCGGTCGAGGTCACGCCCCTCCCGGGACAAGGCGCCCCCCCTGCTGTCCCCGGTGGCCGGGGGCGGCGGGCGATCGGCGATCTCCAGGAGCTCGGCCAGACGACCCTGAGTGCGCTCCGAAAGGCTACCTCGGCGGGCCGCCAGCGCGGCCCGCAGATCTGCCCGCGTCAGGAGCTGGCGCACGTCCTGCAAGGCGCCGGCATCCACCAGCAGGGGACGAATGGCCTCTACCACACGTTCGCTGCGTGCCGCCCCGGAGATGGCGTCGCCACGGTTGGCGATCCAGATCTGGTTCACGGCGTCCACTGCCCCGGCTGTGGGTTCCGAACTCAGGACACGCTGCAACTGCGCCAGGGGCAGAAAAAGGGACACCCCGGCTCCAGCGCCGAGCCCCCGGGCGGCCGCCACGGCGGCCACGCGCCAGCGCACCGGCACGCCCTCCAGCGTGCAGCTGAGGTCGTCCCCCGGCTGCACCGCCAGCGCCCCCCGCGCGGCCTCGTTCACCACCACCTCGCCGGGCTGCAGGGCAGCCAGGGAAAGCGCCCGCCCTTCGAGGTCGACGAGGGCACCGAACACCGGCGGATACTCCGGCGGCAGGCCCCGCACCGAAGCCGTCGCCGTCTGCCGGCTGGTCAGGTCGAGCACGGTGCAGCCGAGCCAGATGGCCGGCGTGGCGCCCTCCACGTCCAGGCGCAGGGCAGCGTCTGCTTCGATGCCCCGCGCCACCCGAGCGAACACCTCGCCCGGAAAGAACGTGCTGCTGGCGAAAGGGTCTCCCCCAGCCCCCGGCGGCGCCCCTTGCTGCGAACCGGCCGGTGCAGAGTAGGTCACCACCTGGTCGAGGCGGCCCAGCTCGGTAACGGCGGCCGCGCGGATAGCGTGGGTGATGGTGTCTCCCGTGGCCAGCGAAGCCGTGACCAGCGCCGTGCTAAGCATCAGCCCGGCGACGATCAGCGCCGTCTGCGCCGGGCGCCGGGGCAACTGGCGCAGCCCCAGGCGAAGAAACACTGGCCAGCGCCAGGCGCGGAGCGCGAGTACCCCCAGGGCGGCCCCGGCGGCAAACAGCGCCCCCAGCGCCAGCGTCCCCGTGGGGATGCCAAAAAATGTGTCCACACTCAGCGCTCGACGCTCAGCGCTCGACGAGGCCGTCACGCATGCGGATGATGCGGTCGGTCTGCTCGCCCACCTCTCGGGCGTGTGTCACGATGACGAAGGTTTGCCCGCGGGCCTGGTTGAGACGGCGCAAGAGATCCATCAAGTCAGCCGCCGAGGCGCTGTCCAGGTTTCCGGTCGGCTCGTCGGCCCAGACGATGGCCGGATCGGTGACCACCGCCCGGGCGACGGCGACGCGCTGCTGCTGTCCGCCGGAGAGGCGGGCCGGACGGTGCCCCGCCCGGTCCTCCAGCCCCACGGCCGCCAGCGCGGCCAGGGCCCGCCAGCGGGCCTCACGCGGCCCGACGTTGGCCACCAGCAAAGGGTACTCCACGTTCTCCACGGCCGTGAGCACCGGCAGGAGGTTGAATGACTGGAAGACGAAGCCCATGGAGGTGGCGCGGTAGCGCGTCAAGGCGCCGTCGGACATTCGCTGCAGCGGGCGCCCGTCGATGACGATCTCCCCGCCGTCGATGGAATCGATCCCCGAAAGGCAATTCAAGAGGGTGGTCTTGCCGCAGCCGCTGGGCCCCATGATGGCCACCATCTCCCCGCGGCGGACGGCAAAGTCCACCCCGCGGAGGGCATCCACGGGGACGTCACCGCCGAGGTACACCTTGCGCACCGCCCGCGCGTCCACGATCAGGTCGCGTGACGTCTGGCCATTGCCCGGGGCAGGACCGGGGCCGGCGAGTCCGTCGTCCCCAAGGCCATCGGTGTGGACCCTCCGCGTGTGGTCGGGGGATGCCGGGAGCGTGGTCATGCCGCTCAGACGATGCCCTGTTCCCGCAGCACCTGAAGGAACGTCTCCGCCAGTGTGCGGTAGCCGACCACCGTGGGATGGAGCCCATCCGGCCCGACGTACTCTGGGTGCGCCACCACGGGCCAGCGATGGTAGAGATCGACCAGGATCGCCCCGTGCTCTTGCGCCACGCCGGCGATGGCCTCGTTCCAGCTGGCCGTCAGTCCGGGGCGCACCGCCGGCGGGATTCCCAGGTAGGTGGACTGCTCCGGGGCGTTGGGGATGTTGCCCACCGCGACCTGGGCCCCCGTCCTGGAGCGCAGGTCACCCAGCAGACGTCCTAGGGAGGCGCGGTACCGATCCAGGGGCACGCCTCCGAGGACGTCGTTGACGACGAGCCAGACGGTGACCAGGTCTGGCCTGACGTCCAGCGCCGGCGGGAGCTCCATCTCCACGGCCTCGTGCAGCCTAATCCCGGGGATGCCCAGGTTGATCACCCGCGTCGGCTGAGGCAGCCGCCGCCCCAGCACGGCCACCCAGCTATCCCGGGAGGGATCCTCCACCCCCACGCCGGCGGCGTCCGAGGCCCCCAAGGCGACGTACGTCAGCGGGGGTTTGAGCAGCGGTGCGGGGGTCGGGCTGGGCGCCGGCGGAGCCACCGGCGCCTGACCAGCAAACGTGCCAAAACGACACCCAGACACCATACCCCCCCAGGCTGAGATAGATGCGCCCAGCGCGACGCGCTGGAGGGCGCGCCGCGAAATGTCAGGTTGAGACACTCCCTAAAGCATACGGGGCGCTGTCAGCGACAGGAGGGCCCTCTGAGGGCTGTCCACCCATGGAGTCGTCCCTTCTAGATACACCAGGAGCTACGCCAGATCAGCAGCGCCCGCAGGTGCGCCCCGGGGCCTGTTGCCAAAGTCGGGTATGGTGGTCAGGAGGAGCACGGTGCGGGGTACGCGGCGCCCCGTGCACGCGACGGGAACGGCGCTGGGCCGGGACCGGAGGCTCGAACCGGGGACAGGCCCGCTTGAGAAGGGGGAGGGGCCCAACGCGCACCCCCATGGCCGGGCTGGGGGCGCGCCGTTGGGCCAGCTTCTTGACGTCGTACGCGATGGCGGCGCCCAGCGCCTGGATCAGCACCTTGTCTCGCCCCCGACACTGCGCGCCCGCCGCAGCCCGTGACGGTCCTTCAGTTCGGCGTTGGCCGTCTCGACCCAGTACGCGCGCGGCGCCGGCTGCGCTTGGCGGGTGGCGTGCGGAGATAGGCGACGACTCGGTCGCGCAGTCCCCCATCGTCCGGGCGCACGAGGGTGCGGGCGGCCGCCGGGCCGCAGCACTGCGCCTTGACCGGGCACGCCCCGCAGACCTTCGGCCGCCCGCGGTAGATCAGGCCACCGGCCGCCCCGGCAGTGCGCGAGGAGCCCTGGCGGGTGAGGGTTCGCCCGGTGGGACACCGATAGCGATTAGCGATCGGCGGCGAACTCGTACACGAAGCGGTCGGCAGAGTAGTCACCCCGGTCGCTCATGGTGCTGTGGGGCGGGATGCTCGCCCGGATGCCCTGCTGCTCCAGCGCCACGTAGTTGGCGTAGGTCCCGTACTTGGTATCCGCCACCACTTCGGCCACCGTACGCCCGGTCGTGCCTCGATGCTCCTTGAGCAGCCGGTCGCAGGTGCTCGTCGGCAACCTCGCCCGGAGTCACGTCCAGCGCGGTGATGAGACGCGCCCGCCCGCCGTCCACGCCGACGTGCGCCTTGTAATAGAAGGCGTAGGGGACCCCTCGCGCTTGACCAGCCCCGCGTCGGGATCGGTGCGACTGGTCACCAAGGCGTTCACCGGCCCCTGGTCCCCGTTGGGCACGTCCTCCGGACCGGCCACGTGCAGCGACGCGCGCCGCGCGCCCGCCGTGAGGCCACCGGCCGAGTCCGGCGCCGGCTGCTCCCCCTCGCCGGGAGGGGCGCTGGCGGCGTGGGATCGGAGACGGGAGTTCCTGCCACACCGTCGCGACGTACCCGGCGCGCTCGGCAGCTGAGTGAGCAGCGCCCGCGCGCCGGCCGACCCAAGACTGGCATTGGCCTTGACCAGCGTGCTGTCCACGTAGAGGACGTCGCCCCGCACCAGGCCGGCCCGCTCGCACTGCGCACCACCTCGGTGGCCGCCTGGTACACGGGCAGGCCGAAGCGCGCCCGCGCCTTGGACAGCATCGAGTGGTCCGGCGGCGTCTCGTCGAGGTCGTACCCCAAGAACCAGCGGAAGGCCAGGTGCAGGCGCGCCTCCTCGGCCAGCCGCCGCTCCGACGTGATGCCGTAGAGGTACCCGAGCAGCATCAGCTTGAACAGCACCACCGGATCGACCCCCGGCCGGCCGGTGTGGCTGTAGAACCGCGCCGTCAGCCGCCGCACAAAGCTGAGGTCGAGCGCCGCCCCGATGCGCCGCAGCAAGTGGTCGCTCGGGACCTGCGCTTCTAGCGAGAACTCGTAGAAGCGCTTCGGCGTGAATTCCTTACGGCCCAACATCGTGCCCCACCTCGAACAGGGAGCCACCATCCTACTCAGACCTCGGCCGGTCCGGCCAGAGTTTGGCAACAGGCCCCCCGGACGCGCTTAGAGAGCGGCCTTGATGTTGCGCATCCCGTCGTAGCTCAACAGCACCGGCTTGTCGTCCACGACGGTCTCCAGGTGCACCGTACGCCTCCAGATCTGGTGGACGTAATGGAGGGTCTTCTCGGCATAGCGGGCGTCCAGCTCATCGCCTTCGAAGTGGTGCTTGAGGCGGAGCTCCCGGTTACGCTTATAGTCCCCGTCCTCGACGGTGATGTATGGAATACCATAGGAGGTCAGGCTGCGGACGATCTGATCGCGCACCTTTTCCCAGTTCTTCTCCACGATCTTCCACTCCCCGCCCTCGTACTCGTAGATATAGAGGTCGAGCTCCTCCACCACGTCGCGGGTGAGATAGGTACGCATAAAGGAAAGGTCGCTCTCCAGCTCGCGGATGTCGAAGAGCTTGGCGCGCCCCTCTCCCCCCTTGAGCCCCAGGCGCTCCCGGTCCTCGAGAACAGGGGCGTCCCAGCGCTGCTCCACCAGCTCCAGCATCTTCATGCCCACGTAGTAGGGATTGAGGCTGCGACGGGAGGGCGCCGCCACGCTGGAGTGGAGGCGGGCGAACTCGGTGTATTCGTCGCTGGGGAGATCGAGCTCACGCAAGATGCGTGAGTGCCACAGGCTGGCCCAGCCCTCGTTAAGGATCTTCGTCCGCATCTGGGGCACGAAGTAGAGCCGCTCCTGGCGGACAATGGCGATGATGTCCCGCTGCCAGTCCTCGAGCTCGGCGGCGTGCTCAATGAGGAAGCCGAGCAAGTCACGTTGGGGCTCCGCCGGTATCTTCCGCCGGCCCCGCTCCACCGGCGCATTGTCCTTGACGCCCCCGCCGAGGCTGAAGATGTCGTCATAGGGCGTGGAGCGAGGGACTCCCTTGCGCTTGTCCGACTCCTCTCGCCTCGGGGGGAGCTCCACCGGATCGACGTGCTCCTCGATGGACAGCACGGCGTCCAGGAAACGCTCCACCTCGGTTGTGCCGTGATCGAACTCGTAGCGCCGGATGCGCTCGGCGTTCACCGAGGCGGTCTCCAGCATTTGTCGATTCGTCCCCCTGAAGTAGGCGTTGTGGTGAAAAAAGTCGCAGTGGGCCAGGACATGGGCCACGACAAGCTTGTTCTCCAGCGGGGTGTTGGCCTCCATCAGAAAGGCGTAACAGGGATTGGTGTTGATGACCAGCTCGTAGATCTTGGACAGACCGTAGTCGTACATCGTCTTCATCTGATGGTAGGCTCGGCCGTGCGTCCAGTGGGAAAAGCGACCGGGGAGTCCATACGAGCCAAACTCGTACATGATGGTGGCCGGGACGATCTCGAAGTGCGTCGGGTATGGATCCAGCCCCAGCTCAACGGCCTTGTCCCAGATGCGCCTGATCCACGACTCGAGCTGCACGACGTGCGGCTCGCGCTTCATTACTTGCATCATTCTTCTTCCCTCGCCCCCTCCGGCACAACACCAAGGCCCGTGGTCGTGGTAAGGGGGGGTGACGGACTCAGGCGACAGTCCCGCGGATACTGAAGAACTTCCGCAAGGCCGGGTAGACCTCGGACTTGCTGCGGATCACCACGGGGATGAAGCGGGGATCCTTGAGACCCGAATAGGCATTCATCAGCGTCGTCGCCGAGCCGTAGCTGTACTCCTGGATCTCGCCGTAGCCGAAGACGTTAGAGCGCTCGATAAGCTGACGCACGAGGTGAACGCAGCGCTGGTTGTCCGCATCCCCCCAGTTGTCGCCGTCGGAAAAGTGAAAGGGGTAGATGTTCCAGCGGTCGGGAGGGAACCGGCTATCGATCAGCTCGAGGGCCAGTTTATAGGCGGAAGAGACGCGTGTCCCGCCCGACTCTCCGAGGTCGAAAAACGCCTGTTCATCGACCTCCTTGGCCTCGGTGTGGTGGGTGATGAAGACGATCTTGACGTTGTGGTACTTCGTGCGCAGGAAGCGCACCATCCAGAAGTAGAAGCTGCGGGTGATGTACTTCTCGAACTCGCCCATGGAGCCGGACACGTCACGCATGGCGATCACCACGGCGTTTGTCTCCCGGCGGAACTCCGGCTGCCAGGTCTTGTAGCGCAGGTCATCATTCATGATCCCGGCGAACCTGGCCCCGCTGCCGGTGAGGGCGTTGCGCTTGATGTTCTCAAGGACAGTGCGGCGCTTATCGAGGTTGGACATGATCCCGGTCTTACGAATCTCGTTGAAGCGGACCGTTTCCACCTCCATCTCTTCCTGCTGCTTCTGTTGGAGATGGGGCAGGCCGAGATCCTCGAAGACCAGGGCGGCGAGCTCGTCCAGCTCCACCTCGGCGTCGTAGTAGTCCACGCCCGGTTGGTCGCCGGCCTTTTTGCCCTTGCCCGGTGCGTCCCCCTTCCCATCCTGGCCGATCACGTCGCCGACCTTGGAGTCGCCCTGGCCCTGCCCGGCGTGCTTGCTCTTCTTGGGGTCGAACCGGAAGCGAGGCAAGTCCAGGGAGCGAACCGGCACCTTGACGATCTTCTTCCCGTCGGAGGTGATGATGGCCTCCTCGGCAATGATCTCCGGGAGGTTGTCCTTGATCGCCTCTTTGATCTTGGCATTGTGCCGCGCCTGGTCGATGGGCCCCTTACGGTGGAGCGACCAGTCGTGTTGGGAGACAGACAGGGTGGGGTTCATCCTTGAAGTCCTTGGTGCTCAGCGCCCAGGGCTCCATCCGCTGTTCCACCGCCGGACGGCGCGCCGTCCGGCGGTGGGAGAGGGAGGAGTCTCGGCCTCAGCGATTCAAGAGGGTGCCGACGTACTTGAGCAGCTCGTTGGCGCAGACGG
The DNA here is from genome assembly GCA_030447525.1 of Chloroflexota bacterium. GTDB lineage: Bacteria > Chloroflexota > UBA11872 > UBA12225 > UBA12225 > JAUJOR01. The sequence continues at coordinate 66,976 of JAUJOR010000004.1, forward strand.
CACAGTAGCCTTGCTCCTTGATCAAGCGATCGACGACCTCGTTGATGCGCCGCAGCTGCTCTTCGTCGGGGGTCTTGGTAGAGGTGGTGATCTTGACCACGTCACGCAGGTCGGCGAACATCTTCTTCTCGATGGCCTCCCGCAGGCGCTCGTGCGAGCGGTAGTCCAGAGACTGCCCCCGCCGGGCCAGCGACGAGATGCGGATCAAGATCTCCTCGCGGAACGTCTTCTTGGCCACCTCGGAGACGCCGATCTGCTCTTCCACGGAGCGCATCAGCTTCTCGTCCGGCTCCACCTCTTCCTCGGTGATGGGATCTTTGATCTTCTGCTTGTTGCAGTAAGCCTCGACGTTGTCCAGGTAGTTGTTGAACAGGGTGCGGGCGCTCTCCTCGAAGGCGTAGACGAAGGCCTTTTGGACCTCCTTCTTGGCCATCTCGTCGTACTCTTTGCGCGCCTCGGCCAGGAGGTTCAGGTACCGATCACGGTCTTCGCGCTTGAACCCGGCGTGCTGCTCCAGGCCGTCACGCAGGGCGCGCAAGGCGTCGATGGGGTTGATGCAGCTGGTGCCGTCCTTGACCAGGGCGCCGGACAGGCGGTTGATGACGTAGCGCGGGGAGATGCCGTCCATCCCCTCACGTACGACCTGGTCCTTGAGCTCTCGGACGTCCTTGGAGGTGAAGTCCTCCACTTCCTCGCCATCGTAGAGCTTGAGCTTCTTCATCAGGCTCATACCCGCCTTTTTCGGCTCTTCCAGCCGAGAGAGGACGGCGAAGACGCTGGCGATGCGCAGGGTGTGCGGGGCGATGTGGACGTTGGTCAGGTCGCTCTGGTGGATCAGCTTCTCGTAGATGCGGATCTCGTCCGAGACGCGCAGGTTGTAGGGGACGCGCACCAGGATGATGCGGTCCTGCAGGGCCTCGGAGCGGCGGTTGCCGACAAATGCACTGTACTCCGCCTCGTTGGTGTGCGAGACAATGCACTCATCGGCGTAGATCATGGAGAAGCGCCCGGTCTTGATGTTCTGCTCCTGCGACAGGGTGAGGAGCCCGTAAAGGAACTTCTCGTCGCACTTGAGCATCTCGATGAACTCCATCAAGCCCCGGTTGGCGATGTTCAGCTCGCCATCGAAGCGATAGGCCCGGGGGTCGCTCTCCACGCCGAACTCGCCGATGCGCGACAGGTCGATCGACCCGGTCAGCTCGGTGATGTCCTGGCTCTTGGGGTCGGAGGGGGAAAAGGTGCCGATGCCGACGCGGCTCTTCTCCGAAAAGGCGATCCGCTGCACCGGGACGTTCTCGGCCACGCCCCCGTAGTCCTCTCGGAGCATCTGCCGGCACACCGGGCAGAGATCGCCTTCGATGTAGATCCCGTACTCCTTCTCCACCTCCGGGCGTAGGGTGTCGGGGATCAGGTGTAGGGGCTCCTCGTGCATCGGGCAGCCTTTGATGGCGTACACCGCCCCCTCGTCGCTGCGCGTATACGCTTCCAGGCCCCGCTTGAGCTTGCTGACGATGGTGGACTTCCCGCCCCCGACGGGGCCCATGAAGAGCAGGATGCGCTTACGCACCTCCAGGCGCCGGGCGGCGGAGTGGAAATACTCCACCAGCTGTTCCAGCGTGTCGTCCAGGCCGAAGATCTCGTCCTCGAAGAACGCATAGCGTTTCTCGCCCCGCGGCCCCGTCTCGACTCCGGCCGAGGTGATCATGTCATAGATGCGGGCGTGGGCGAGACGAGCCGACTGGGAACGCTTCACCACCAGGTCAAAGTAGTCGGCAAAGGTGCCTTCCCAGTTCAGCAGCTGCTCTTCTAGGCGGTATGCCTCCAGCCGGGTACGCAGATCCATCATCGTTACCTCGTCATCTTCCTATCGCCCCCGTCGCCCTGAGTGTCTCCGGGGTTGCCGCCGCTGTGACCGCCCCCTGCTGCGACGCACCCGCGCCGGGCACAGGTGCGTTGCGCGTTGCGCCGAGCACAACAAAAGGGCAGGTGTACCCGACCGAATAGAGTCGAGGTAGCAAACCAGCCCTTTTCTTCTTGTAAGAGAATTTCTATGAGGTTGTAGGTCGCGGCTCCGGCTCGCCGGGGCCCTGTGGCGCGGTTAGTGGTGCGTCAGCCCTCTTCCTTTACAACGATCTCCAACAACGATCTTCTGCAGCGTCACTCCGCCTGTCCCGGTGCAAGCCATGTGCCGCCACACGGCCCGGCCCTGGCCCCCGGCACCGGCTTCGGTGCCCCTACAGGGGACGATAGCCGGGCACGGCCGGCGCACGATACGTGCAGATGCGCCGAAACTTGCCCTACCGCCTTGTGCACCCCGCACAACAACTATACTCGGTCGATACATCACGGGAGAGATATACATTCGGAACGGGCCGCGCAACTCCCGGGTCTCGGCCCCGTTGACTGCCCCTGAGCGGTGCCGCTCACAAGGGCGCGGCCGCTGTGTGATGTGCCCCGCTATCTGGCGCTTGACCGCGGTGGAACTTCCGTTCTATGATGGCTACAGACTTATGAAGCGCGAGTTCGTCATCAACCGGCACGGCAAGGATTACGTCCTCTACGCAGGCCTGCTCGATGTTGCCCATCAGCAGGGGCTACGGGCAATCAAGACGCAGCTCCTGCAAGTCCCAACCCCGGAGAACGGGCACGTGGCCATCTGTCTGGCCGAGGTGACTACGGAGAAGGGGACGTTCACCGGGATCGGCGACGCCGAGGCGGGGAACGTGAACCGAATGATGGCCAACGCCTTGATCCGGATGGCCGAGACGCGGGCCAAGGCCCGCGCCCTGCGTGACGCCGTCAACGTCGGCCTGGTGGCCATCGAGGAGCTGGCCGAGAGCGCCACGGACAGCGGTGCAGAGGAAGGCGTGGCCGGGTCGGGAGCGACCGGGCCGCTGCCCGCCGGGGCACGGCTGGGCGCCGCCGGCAGTGGGGCGGCCGGTGGTTCCGGCAGCGGGCAGCCCCCGGCGGAGATCCTCCCATTTCCCGGCGCGCGCCACGCCCAGGTGGATCCAGGCCGGCGTCACGCCCCGGCCGAGGCTGGCGCTGGCCCCGGCGGGATGGACGCGCCCGGCCCGGCGGTGCCCGAGACACCGGCCGGACCCGGCCTACCTTCCGTCACGGGCGGTCGCAGCCCGGCGCGGGGGACACCGGCCCGCCAGGGCGAGTCACCACCCCTCCCCCCTACCCAGACGCAGCTGGAGACCATCGCCAAGCTTGCCCGCAGCGCCGGGCGCACCATACCCACCGAGGGGCTCACCCGCGCCGCGGCCTCCGAGCTGATCACCCGGCTCAGCGAGGAGCGCTACGGCGCCCGTCGAACGCCTTAGCAGCGGCAGTCTCGCCCGCCGCCTTTGGTCTCTCCGAGACGGGGCCGGCGGCGTGACTCGCGCTCCTGAGTCATCCCTTGACTGCGCCCAGGGCAAGCGCCGCCGCCCCGGCAGCAGGAATCATCAGGCCCGTGGCCAGCAACCCACCAGGATAACTCCGTGGGCGCACCCGGAGGTGGCCGGCGCATCGGTCGGCGCCAGCACCGGCCGCCTGAAGACCCGGGGCGTTGGGTCCTGGAGCCCGGTGACGAGACTCAGGAGAGGGCTTCCCCTTCAGGGAGCTGGCGCAGAGTGGCCTCGGACACGAAGTGCACCTGCGACCAGTCGCCACGAGCGGCCAGGGCCTGCCCGGTGGCCAGCCAGCGCCGCTGCCCGCCGGTGTAGAGGTATACCCGTTCGCCGGTGCCTTTCAAGAACATCCCTTCCTGGAGGGACAGGCCCAGCGAGCGTAGGACGCGCTCCTCTACCGCCTGTACGGCGTCCCAGCGGTAGCCTTGCTCGACGAACTCGGCCAGGCTGCGCACCCATACCCGCTGGCCATTCCGTATGGCGTAGATCGGGCCGTTGGCGGCGCTGATCAGCGACCCCTCGGCCAGGGCCGGGAGGGCCGCCCCCTCCGGGTAGCGTGCCAGCTCGGCGCTGTTCAGGGTACGTGGCAGCGGGGTAGTCAACCCGAGCAGGAGCTGCGTCGTGGGATCTGGGATGTACCGGCGCTGTCCGTCCACGATGACGAACACCCGGCCGGTGCCCGGATCGCGCACGATGTCCCCGCCGAACCGATCTCCCGGGGAGGGGGAAAAGCTGCGAACATCGTCACGCAGGGCGTAGAGGCGGTTGTCACGGGAGCCGGCGTAGACCACGCCGTTGGGCCCGATGCTGATGCTCCCATAGACGGCGTCCAGCGCTCGATACGTGGAGAGGCGCTGGCCCGTGGGAGCCAGGGCATATACCGTGGCGTCCCCGGAGCCGACGTAGACCGTCCCATCGGCCCCTACGGCCGCCGATCCCAGGATGGGGGCTCCGGTCTGGTACTCCCACCTGACCGTACCTGACGGGGCCACGGCGATCAGCTTGCCGTTCTCTGCCCCGGCGTAGACGGTGCCGTCGGGCCCAATTACCGGGGTCGTCGGCACGCCGGCACCGGGGCCGACGCGCCACTTCACCGCCCCGTTGTCCGGAGACAGGGCCAGGATGCTTGTCCCGGCGCCGACGTACACCGTCCCGTCATCGCCGATGGAGGGAGAGGACAGGATTTGCCCGTCCAACGCCACCGACCAGACGATGTCCCCGCGAGAGCTCATGCGCCTCAGCTCGCCGTCTAGGGCCGCCCAGTAGACGTCACCGTTGGCAGCGATTGCCGGCGCAGCGACGATCCCGGCGCGCGCGGCGACGCGGTACTTCTCCTTGCCGGCGTCGCGGCTATCCAGGGCCAGCAATTGTCCCCCTTCCGTGCCGACGAAGACCGTCCCGTCGTCACTCACGGCCGCCGTGGCGCGGATGGAGCCGAGATTGCCGACCGTCCAGCGCACCTCTCCATCATCCGCATCGAGGGCCCGGAAACGCCCCCGCGTGTCCCCGATGAGCACCTCGCCGTCGAGTCCTAGCACGGGGGAGGCGTAGAGGCGCGCCCCGGCATTGAAGCTCCACTTCTCCCCGCCGTCGGTGAAACGGGCTTGCACCGTCCCGCCGGTAGAGGACAGGTACACCGTCCCATCGCCGGCGATCACGGGGCTGGTATCGACGTTGTCGCTCGTGTAGGTGTTCCAGGCCAGGGTCAGCAGGCGCGGCCCGCTAACGGTTGCCAGTCCGGTATGGCGGGCGTTGCCGAGGAACGCTGGCCATGGCTCGGGAGCGGCGCCGGCCGGCCCCGCCTGGCGGATGGCCGTGAGGAGGGCCAGGGCCAGCGCCCCGGAGACGAGCGATCGCCCGAGATGCGAGGTGGGCATGCCTTTCTCTGTCCTTTACGCGGTAGGTGTAGGCGCCGGCGGCGCCGTTGCTCAATACTACACGCGCCCCAGGCGCGCCACGGGACGTCGCCGCCGTTCGGCCGTGCGGCACAATGGCAGGAGCGCCGGCCGGCCGGGCCACACCATCGGCCAGGGAGAAGGAGGAGGGCATGCCTGGGGAAAGCCACTTCGGGGTACTGGGACTGGCCGTGATGGGCCAGAACCTGGCACGCAACGTGGCACGGCACGGAACGCCAGTGGCCGTGTACAACCGCACGACCGAGCGCACCGAGCACTTCCATGCCACCTACGGGCAGGAAGGGCCGATCACCCCAACGCGGACGATCGAGGAATTCGTGCGCGCCATTCGCCCGCCGCGACCTATTCTGCTCATGGTCAAGGCCGGGCCGGCGGTCGACCAGGTCATCGCCGAGCTCTTGCCTCATCTGGCTCCCGGCGACATCGTCATCGATGGGGGCAACTCCTACTTTGCAGACAGCCGCCGGCGCACGCGCGACGTAGAGGCTGCCGGCTTCCGGTTCATCGGCACCGGGATCTCCGGGGGCGAGGAAGGGGCGCTAAACGGCCCCAGCATCATGCCCGGGGGCTCCGAGCCGGCGTACCGCCACGTAGAACCCATCTTGACTCGCATCGCCGCCCAGGTGGACGGGGTGCCCTGCTGCACCTACATCGGGCCCGATGGGGCCGGACACTACGTCAAAATGGTGCACAACGGCATCGAGTACGCCGATATGCAACTCATCGCCGAGGCCTACGACCTCCTCAGCCAGGCCCTTGGCTTGAGCGCCGGGGAGCTGGCGGAGATCTTTGCCGAGTGGAACCGCGGCGAGCTGAACTCTTACCTAATCGAGATCACGGCCACCGTGCTGAGCAAGACGGATGGGGCCACCGGACGGCCGCTGGTGGACGTTATCCTGGACGAGGCGGAGCAGAAGGGCACCGGGCGGTGGACGTCGCAGTCGGCCCTGGACCTGGGGGTGCCGGTGACGGCGATCACCGAGGCCGTCTTCGCCCGCTCATTGTCGGCGCGAAAGGCGGAGCGGGAGCAGGCCGCCGGCGTGCTCCCTGCAGCGGGAAGGCGCTTCGACCGGGCATCGCCCCCGAGTGACCTGGTGGAGGCCGTACGGCAGGCCCTCTATGCCTCCAAGGTGGTGGCCTACGCCCAGGGATTCCAGCAGATGACGGCAGCGGCCGCCGAATACGACTGGCCCCTGGACCTGGGGGCCATCTCCACCATCTGGCGAGGGGGCTGCATCATCCGCGCCCGCTTCCTCGACCGCATCAAGGAAGCCTACACCGCCGACCCTGCGCTCCAGAACCTCTTGCTGGCCCCGTACTTCCGTGATGCCGTGACCCAGGGCCAGGCGTCCTGGCGGCGGGTGGTCGGCCTGGCGATAGAGCACGGCGTTGCCGTCCCGGCCTTTGCCTCCGCCCTGGCGTACTACGACGGCTATCGGCGCCAGCGGGGCCCGGCCAACCTGCTCCAGGGGCTACGCGACTACTTCGGGGCCCACACCTACCGACGCATCGACCGGCCGGGCACATTCCACACCCGCTGGGCGCAAGACGGGGCCGAGGAAGAAGTCTAGGCGCGACCAGGGTGCGCCCTGGTCGCCTGCCGCATCTGACTTCTCTACAAGGGACTTGCCTACAGGGGCATGGTCGGGGCCTCGATCAGACGTCTGGCCTGGATTTGTTCCGGCGCCGCTCCTTGGGGCTCCCTGCGGCCGCCGGCGGCTCGGCGCCGGGCGCCCGATCAGCCGGCACGCATCTTGCACGCGGACCTCGACATGGCTGCCACAGAGCTGTTTACCAGTGCCGAGAGAGACGCCGCGCCGAATCCAGTGCTGGTAGTCGACGACGATCCGCAGCTGCGTCAACTGATCCAGTGGGCCTTAGAGGACGAGGGGCTCCCCGTGGTGACGGCAGGGGACGGGCGAGAAGCGCTGGAGAGGGCCGTTCGCCGTCTGCCGGCGGTGGTGGTGCTGGACATGGGGCTCCCGTTGCTGAGCGGGGAAGGGGTTGTCGCCGGGCTGCGCGAAGTTTACGGCGAGACGGTCCCGGTTATCGTCATCACCGCGGATGGGCGCGCCGCCGAGAAAGCCCGGCGTGTCGGCGCGCGAGCGTACCTGCACAAGCCTTTCGAGATCGACGACTTGATTACGGCCGTCCTGGGGGCGCTACGCGGCTAGTCCCATTCCGCGGCCGTCCGATGGCAGATCCCAACCTGGGAGACCTCCCGAGCAACTTCCGCCCAGGTGGACTAGCCGATTTCCCTCTGGCGGGAGCGCATCGCCGGCAAGGTCTCAGGCGCAGAGGGCACGGGCCAGCCTGGCGTAGATCTCGGCAGCGCCCACCAGGGCCTGCAGGTCGCAGAACTCGTCTGGACGATGGGCCTGGGCCATCTCGCCGGGGCCGCAGATGACGAAGGGGAGGCCCAACGGGGGCACCAGCTCGGTGGCATCGGTGGCCCCGGTGAGGCCGCAGAGCTCAACAGGACGCCCCAGGGCCCCCTCGGCGGCGCGGGCGCAGGCCGCTACCAGCGAGTGTCCCGCCGGCGTCGCCAGGGCCACCCGCTCACCACGGTCGACGTACTCGGCCCGCAGCCCGCGCCGCCGGGCGACGCCGGCGACGACGCCGGTGATGGCTTCTCGGATAGCGGCGTGCGACTGGCCGGGAAGGGTACGGATGTCCAGCGTGGCCACGGCCCGATCGGGCACGACGTTGTTGGCCACGCCACCACCGACGCGTGTGGGCGTCAGGGTCGGCCGGCCCAGCAGGGGGTCTTCCGGGGCCTCGAGCGAGCGGCGCAGGGCCCCGACAGGTGTGTCACTCGGGGCGCCGTCTGTGGTCTCCAGGGCGGCAAGGGCCTCGGCCATCCCGGCCACGGCATTGGCCCCTAGGTGCGGCAATGAGCCGTGGGCGGTGCGACCGTGCAGCACGACGTCCAGCCACATCCCGCCCTTCTCGGCAATGCCGACCCGGTTTCCCGTCGGCTCCCCGATCACCAGCCCCGCCGCCCCGTTCAGGAATCCTGACGCAGCCAGGGATCGCGCCCCGAGCGAGCGCGTCTCCTCCCCAGAAGTAAAGGCCAGCAGGACGTCGCCGGCCAGGGGCCGCCCCTGGGCCCCTTCGCCGGCCAGCCTGCCAGCGGCGACAATCATGGCGGCGATGGCCCCCTTCATGTCCGAGGCGCCGAGGCCATAGAGCCGCCCGCCGTCAATCGCCGGGGAGTAGGGGTCGCGTGACCAGGCCCCCTCGCCCGGAGGGACGGTATCCAGATGGCCACAGAAGATGAGGCTGGCGCCCCCGCCGCGCCCCCGCAGCCGGCCCAGAACGTTGGCCTGCAACGGGCCGCCGCCCCCCACGGGGAGCACCTCCGCCTCCAGCCCTCGACGTACGAGGGCGGCGGCCAGCAGCTCCGCCAGTGGACGCTCCTCCCCCGGTGGGTTGGGCGTGGGCACCCGGATCAGCTGGGCGGCGAGCTCCAGAACGTCATCCATCGGGAGTTTCAGGTCAGCCGTCTCAAGTCCCAGGGCTTAGGTGCCAGGTCCTAGATCACAGTCCTCAGGCGGACGCCGTGGACGTCGTCGCCCATCCCGGCGGCTGGAGACTTCCCCCCCGGCGCCGAGGTTCTCGTCCACCACGTACAGGGGTCTCCCTTTGACCTCGTCGTAGATGCGCCCCAGGTACTCCCCGATGATCCCCAGGAAGATAAGCTGGATACCGCCCAGGAAAAGGACGCTGACCAGGGTGGTCGCCTGGCCGGTGAGGGCGTGGCCGAAAAACAAGCGCAGCGCCACGGCGGCCAGGATGCTTAGCAGGCTCACCCCGGCGACGACGAAGCCGGCGTAGGTCGCCAGCTGGAGGGGCAGATACGAGAAGTTGGTGATCCCATCCACGGCGAAGCGGACCATCCTGCGTAGGGGGTACTTTGTTTCCCCAGCGCTGCGAGCGTGGCGCTTGTACGGCACGGCGGTAGAACGGAAACCGATCCAGGCCGCCAGGCCCCGGACGTAGCGGTGCTGCTCGCGCATCGACCGCACGGCGTCGGCCGCCCGCCGATCGAGCAGCCGAAAGTCCCCCGTATCTATGGGAATGTCTACGTTGGAGATGCGCCGGATGAGGCGATAGAACAGGCTCGCCGTGGCCTTCTTGAACCACGTCTCCCCCTCGCGGGCGGTGCGCTGGGCGTAGACCACCTGGTATCCCTCGCGCCAACGCTCGACGAGCCGGGCGACGTCCTCGGGCGGATCCTGGAGGTCAGAATCCATCACCACCACGGCGTCGCCCCGCGCGTAGTCCAGGCCAGCGGTGATGGCCACCTGGTGGCCGAAGTTGCGTGACAATACCAGGGCCTTTACTCTCGGATCTCGCTCGTGGAGCCGGCGCATGACGTGGCGTGTCTCGTCGCTGCTCCCGTCGTCGACGAGAATGATCTCCCAAGGCTCGCCCAGGCCATCCAGCACGCCGGTCAACTGCCCGACGAACTTGGGGAGCGTCAGGGCTTCGTTCCAGGCCGGAGCGACGACGGAGATCACCGGATGCGCCGGCGGATGGGATGGCTGCGTCCCCGGCGAGCGTGCTGTTGCCGGCTCCACAGCCGCCCCGTCCGCCGGACTCTCGATCATCGTCTTGAGCTTACACCAACCCCAGGCCAGTCCGATGCAGGTCGTAAGCGCGAGCGCCCCGCGCAGCGGAGATCGTACGCCGTGGATGCGTATGCAACGCCACCCATCGACGCCCCGGGGCGTCCGGCAAGCGGCAGTCGGCACGGCTACAGGGGCCCGGCCCTGGGGGCTGAGCGCCCGGCCGTAGAACTTACAGGAGGACGATCTCGTCCGTCTGCACCGCCGAGCGGCCGGCCCCGGGATCGGCCAGCCAGGGCACTGGATTGTAGACCAGGGTGAGGTCAAACCCCCCTTCCGGCGACGGGAGCGGATCTCCGGCGGCGACGCACCGGATGCTCCCTGGGGGCGGTCTGAGGGAGCGCGCCAGGAGGAGCATCGCCCAGCCGGCGAGCTGCTCGGCGTCACGCCCGGCGACGAAGAGGCAGGCCCTCGTGGCCGCGGGCCAGTGGGGGTGCAGGGTAGACAGGAACACGGTGGGGTAGCCGGAGCCGTCCGGGAGCTCGGCGACGCGCGTCTCGGGCCCCACGGTCGCCCGGCGCAGGCCACGCACCAGAATGGCCGGGAGCTCTACCCCCAGGGCAAGCATCCCCAGCTCATAGGCCACCTGGGGCTCCTCCTGATCGACGTGCTGGGCCTGCAGCCACCCCAGCAGCTCCCGCATTGCCGTGGCATCGAGCGACGCCAGCGCTTCCAGACAAGCCGGGTCGGTGAAGTAGGCCAGGACGTGAGGATTCTCCGCCGTGATGGCCGCGATCAGTCCGGGAAGCTCGGCTACCTCCAGGATGGGAGGCTCGCGCCGGGCCGGGGGGGCGGCGCTTTGGCCCGGCGGCGCCGGCGAGCCCTGGAGCGCTGCCTGGCGCGGGAGCAGGCCGAGCTGCTCTAGATAGACGCGTACGAAAAGGGCAAAGGCGGCGTTCCGTGCCAGCTCCGCGTCCGGACTGAGGCGCCCCACCAGCAGCGACTGCCCCGCTTCGCTCACCACACCCAGGAGTGCCCCTATGCCATTCTACCTCCGGCGCGAGGCATGGGATTCCCGAGCCGCCGGCGGCCCCCGCAGGCAGTCCCGACCGCCGGCGTCGTATGCTGTCCCTCCCGGCAATGGGGGCCGCGGCGCCGAGACGCATCGAGGCCAGGATGGCCCGGCCGGGCTAGGAACGAGGAGAGGAGCCGGACGTGAAGGTTACCGCCGTGGACGTGCAGTATGAGGTGGCGCCGCCTCGGGAGCGCCCCATCCGCGACGCCCTGCAGACCCTGGACGGAGGCGGGACGGTACGCGTGCAGATCGAGGCGCAGGATGGACTGGCCGACAGAGTCACCGGCCGGTCTTCCACCGGCTTTGGCCGGCTGCGAGCCGCCCCGGCGGTGCTGGCGCAGCTCATCGAGCAGGAGCTAGCCCCGGCCGTGATCGGCCAGGATCCCTTCTTGATTCGTGGCATCCGCGACCGGCTGTGGCAGCTGACCGACTACCACGGCTCCACCGGCCTGTCCCTGCTGGGCATCTCGGCCATCGACGTGGCCCTGTGGGATCTCGTGGGGCAGGCCCTGCGCCAACCGGTCTGGCGCCTCCTGGGGGCGGCTCGCGACCGCATGCCGGCCTACGCTATGGTCGGCTGGCTGAACTTTTCGGTGGAGGAGCTGAAGCCGATCGCCGAGCGGGCCGCCAGCCAGGGCTTCAAGGCGGTCAAGGTCAAGGTCGGCAGCCCTACGCTGGAAGAGGATGTCGCCCGCATCCAGGCCGTGCGTCAGACCATCGGGCCGGAGATGAAGCTAATGGTAGACGCCAACCAGGTCTTCTCAGTGCCAGAGGCCCTCATCCGCGGCCGGGTGTACCAGGAGCTGGGCTGCTTCTGGTTCGAGGAGCCCCTGCGCGCCGACGACCACGCCGGCCTGGCTGAGCTGGCCGATAAGCTGGACATGCGCATCGCCTCCGGGGAGAACGACTTCGGCGTCCGTCAGTTCCGCGACCTGTTCCAGCGGCGCGCCGTGGACGTGGTCCAACCAGACCTGCGCCGAGCCGGCGGGGCGACGGAGTGCCTGGAGATCGCCGCCCTGGCCAACGCCTTTGGCGTGGCCTATGCCTCTCATGGGGGCGGGGCCCATCTCCACCTCCTGGCGGCCATGCCCAACGCCATCTACATGGAGAGCGGCTACCTGCCCCAGGGACGCACGCTTGTGGACGGCTGCATCCCCCTCCCGGAGGCCCCCGGCTTTAGCCAGCCTGAGTGGTGAAGGTGGCGCTCCGGCAACGTTCGCAGTCAGCATGCTACTTCCGGAGCCGGGGGCAGGCTGTCTGCTGCCTGAGGCTTGCTGCCTGGCGCCGGCCCGCAGATCGCCGCATCGGTTCCTCACCGCGGCCACGACTTCGGTCTGGCGATTGAACGTTTAGCGATCCAGGTGCCGGCCAGCAAGTGCGCCCGTGGACGAAGGCCGTTCGCGCCGCCTTCTTCTTGGGTGCGCGCCCCTTGGGTGCCGGCGGGCGCCATGCCTGCTTACGTGCGCCAGTGGATGAGAGTACCCCGCTCCCGGAGCAGACGTTCGTTGACCTCCAGCCCCCAGCCGGGCCGGTCGTGGCACTCTATGTGTCCATCCCGCACCTCAGGGTAGCCGGGAAACAGGTCAGGCCAGGCGATGTGCTGCTTGGCGTTATCGAACACCTCCACCCAGGAAGCATGCGGAAAGGGAGCCGCGACCTGGACGTGGAAGTGGGGGACGTGATGTGGGGCCAGGAGGACGCCCTTGGCCTCGCAGTACGCCGCCACCTTGACAAACTCGGTCACGCCCCCGTTCTTGACGCAATCGAACTGCATGTAGCGGACGTTTCCCTTGTCCGCCAGGTCGCGGCACTCTTCCAGCGTGATGTGGTTCTCGCCCGAGGCCAGCGGGATGGCGGTATGAGCGGCCACCCGTCCAGTCTCGGCGTCCCAGTCCTTGACCAGGCCCGTCGTCCGGCTGGGCCGGCCGGGAGAGGGGAGGGGCTCCTCGAGCCAGGTCAGGTCGTAGGGCTCCATGGCCTGGGCGTGGGCGATGGCCTCTCCGGTATCCCAGGCCTGGTTGGCATCGACCATGATCTTGACGTCCGGTCCCACCACGTCCCGCACGGCCCGTACGCGAGCGGCGCTGTCCTCCGGCGTTCCCCGCCCGACACGGATCTTGGTGGCCCGGAAGCCACGGGCGTTTAGCTCCTCCAGGGCCTCCTGGGCCATCGCTTCCAGGGATTGCCCTTCCATGTAGAAGCCGCTGGAGCAGTAGGCCGGCATGGGATGGGGCACGCCCCCCAGGAGGCGACAGACTGAGAGTCCGGCTGCCTTGGCCCTAACGTCCCACAGGGCCAGGTCGACGGCGGCCATGGCCCCCAACACGGCCCGCCGGTCCCAGGTGGCCGGGCGCGTCTCGTGGCCCTCACCGAACAGGCCGGCCTCCACCTTTGTCCACAGGTGCTGAGTTGCGGCCGCGTCCTCACCGAGCAGCATGGGGCGCAGCCCCTGGTCGACGATCTCCGCCATGATCGGCAGGGGGGCCCCTCGCGCTTCGCCGATCCCGCGCAGGCCGTCGGCGGTGGTGATGCGGCAAACCAGGTCTGTGCTGGATGTGATCGGTCCGCCGGACAGCCCCCGACCGGCGGGGAGGGGCAGCTGGATCCAGGCAACCTCGACGTCTTCGATCTTCATGCTCTGCCCCCTGCGCCCCTGGCGCTATCCCTCGGCTTTGGAGGCGTTGCCCCCCATGGCCTTCCAGAACTCGGTGGCCGCAGTGGCGGCGTCGTCTACCGCCTGGCGCGGGGGCTTCTCCCCCTTCCACCCGGCCAGGAGGTGCGGCGTCATGGACGTGGCCAGCTCGTCGTAGCGCTCGCAAGCCGGCCGGGCCTTGCCGTCCGGCGAGGTGTATCCCGGGAGGGCGGTCTTCCACAAGGGGTCGGTGGTGAAAGGGGGTCCGTCGAAGACGCTGCGACGGGAGGGGGAGTTGCCCCCGGCGTTCTGGTAGAAGCCGATCTGCTGCTCGGGGGCGTTCCACCACTTGACGAACTCCCAGGCGGCATCCGGGTCCCTGCTGTCCTTGTGGATTGCGCTGGAGCCGCAGGAGGGGCTCTGGTTGTGCGTCACCTTCTTCGGCCACAGCATGATGCCGAAGCTCAGGTCGGGGAACTGCTTGGGATACACCGGGATCTGCCAGGTGCCGGTCTCCCACATTCCGATCTTCCCCCCGGTGCGCCCGTTGGGCACGGTCACACCGGGGGGCACGGTGCTGCGGTCGCGCTGGATCATGTTGACCAGATACTCCATGGCCTCATAGCCGGCCGGGGAGTTGATGGCCACCGCCGTCTTGTCCTTGTTCCAGAAGTCTCCCCCGAAGCGGCGCACGAAGCCCAGGAACCAGAACATGATGATCTCACGGGTGCCGAACTCGTAGACATCGTAGCCCCATTGCCCTTGGGCCGGGTCGGCATGCGGCTTGGTGAGGCGCCGGGCGTAGTCGCGAAAGGTCTCGTAGGTCGTGGGGGGCTTGTCCGGATCCAGGCCGGCGGCCGTGAACAACTCCTTGTTGTAGAAGGGGATCAGGATGCTGCACTCCCGCGCCACGGCGTAATAGCTCCCCCGGTACTTCACGGAGTCCTGGAACCGGGGGATCAGGTCTGCTAGTGGGAGGTCCTTATCGTTCTTGAAGTAGGTGTCCAGCTTGAGCAGCGCTCCCCGAGCGGCGCTTTCGAACACCCACACCTCTTTGAGACGGGTGACGTCCGGCGCGTCGCCAGCGGCGGTGGTGGCCTGGAACTTCTGGAACAGCTTAGTCTGATCCGCCTCCGGCTCACTCTTCAGCTGCACCTTGGCCGTGGCCCCGGCCGTCTCGTTGAACCTGGCGAATTGCTGCTCCTGCCACTGCAGGGCCGCGCCCCCGCCGAGGGCCATAAAGCGCACCGTGGCCACGCTGGTGCGCACCTTCCCGGCCGGCGCCGCCTCCTGGCCGCCGCAGGCGGCGAGACCGGCCAGCGCGCCGGCCCCTACTCCCAGCCGGCCGCTCTGCGCCAGCAGTGTCCGACGGGATCGTTCCCCTGTCATGCCCATCTCCCTCCTCGTCCCCCAAAGGGGACCGGTTCATTATTCGGGGGTCGGGGCGAGGCGTCAAGGCGCGGCGTCACCCAAAGAACCTGGCACGAGCGGTAGAGGGGTTCCGCGCCCCGGAGAGGCCGGAGCGCCTTTTTCGTGTCACGCGATCTGAGACGTGCGAAATCCAGACTCAGGAGGAGATGAAGCGCCGGCGCCCGCGGTCGACGCTGAGGGCATCCAACGGTAGACCAGCCACGCGAGCGCAGATGGGGAGGTAGCGCAGCTCCACCTCCCGCCGCGAGAGGCGCACCAGGCGATCGACGGCGTAGAGCGGGGCATTGTATGCCCGCACTCCACCGTAGGCCGCCAGGGCAGTCTCGATCACCGGGCGTACCGCGTCCGGGTCGGGCACCCAGGCCGGCCACGGGCGGGACGCCTGCCCGGGGCCGGAGAAGAGTCGGTCGTCTAACCCGACGGCGCTGGCCGGGACGTCCACCCGCAGGGGCAGGTCCGCCGGATGGGGGCGCAGGTAGCTGGAGACGATTGCCGGGCAATCCTTGAGCGCCTCGGCGGCGGCAGATGAGAGGAGCGGGAAGCGCGTCCCGTCCAGCACCAGGGGCCAGCTCCAGCCGGCCGGGGCCACCGCCAGGAGCTCGCCGTCCCCCAGGCGCTCGCCGTCTCCCCCGGGGGCCGCTTGAGACTGCCGATCAGACGTGCGTCCGGCGCTCCCGCGGCGGGGCGGGGGGGTCATCCCGCTCAGGGCGTCGGCCAGAAAGCCGGCGCGCTGGGTCTTGCCGATGCCGATGAGCCACAGCCCCTGGCGCTCTGCCAGGTGCAGCAGGGCGGCCGTCGTGCGTAGCAGCGTCCCGGCGCGCTCCACACCACCCCCCCAACGCACCTGCCCCGGCGCCCCGGCCATGTGCGACAGGTCGGCGTAGAGGGAGCCATCTACCCACAGCACGGCCTCTGGTGCCAGGCCCTCCTGGACGAGCGCCCCGGCCGCCTCGCTGGCGACGAACGCCTCCAGAGAGCGCATCAGCAGGTCACGGGCGCTGGCGGCCTGCGCGTCGTCGTAGCGGGCCGGGAGGATCTCCAGGTCGCCGCGGTCGCGCTGCCCCGGCGGAGGCGGGCCCGAGGCGACGGCGGCCGCGAGGATAAAGTGCGCCCCGTTGCTCAGCTGCACGGTGTGGCTCGTACCGTCTACCGCGACGTGGATGTGTCGCCCGTTGGGGAGCGTGGGGACAGGGAGGGGGAGGTCCGGCGGGAGGTCCAGGCGGCTGGCCCAGGCCCGTCTGCCGGCGCGCCCCGGCATTGCCGGCAGGGGTAACCAGCGCGGGGCCAGCGCAGACCGCCGGGCGGCGACGTCGGCCGTGCCCAGGGCTCGCTTCATCTCCTCCGACCGCGCCCGGGCGGCCTTGATCACCGGCGCGAGTAACGGCATAGGTCTGCTATCCCCTCACCCCCATAACGTGCGCGCAGCGCCCAGTGCCCTGGCCTCTCCCCCAGCGCCTGGCGCGGGCGGCCGCACAGTAGGACGCCCGTTCTATGATGCGGTCAGTATAGGGGGGCGGTGCCGCCGGGGGCAATATCCTACTTCGGCCGGGGTTGGTCGAGGAGGGCCTGGAACTGCCCGCTGGCCGCGGCGATCACCTGATCCGGGGATTGCTGGCCCGTCCACATAGGATGGAGGGCCTTCGTCGCTACCTGCCCGATCTCCAGCATACGGAAGTTGTATGGCACGGCCTCTGTCAACGTTCCGGCGATTTCCAGGCGGGCTTCGCCTCAACGCGGCACGGGCGTATAGTAGCCTCGTGGACAGGTTTACCTGGGGAGTGGCCATTGGGGCGGTGCTGCTGATCCTGGCCGCCCTGGGGAGCGTCTTGCTGCTGCAGCCCAGGGCGGGGACGGTGGATCTCTCACGCCCGGAAGGGGTCGTCCGCGCCTACTACGCCGCCCTGGAGAGTGGGCGGGCCGAGCGGGCCTGGGAGCTCCTCTCGGCCTCAGCCCAGGGCAACACGACGCGTGAAGAGTTCATCCAGCGGGCGACGTCGTACAGGCCGGGACGACAGGGGCGTATCGCCACGGAGCGGGTGGAAATCGAGGGCGACACCGCCTACGTCTACCTCAGCCGGACCTACGGCGGCCCTTCGCTGTTCGGCGCGCAGGGTGGAACCGAAAGCATCACCGTGCGGCTTGATCGCGCCGCCGGCGGGTGGCGTATCACCGTGCCCCCGGAACCCTACTTGATCTCATCCCCCCGTGGGCCGGTGCCGGCCGCGACAGCCCCGAGCCCACCGGCGACCGTCAGCGCGACGGTGACGGCGCTCCCGACCCCCACAGCGGCGGCCCGGTCATGATCGTCGTCCGCCGGCTGTACCAGTACGGCATCGCCTTTGTCAGCCTGATCATGCTGACTATCGGGCTGAGCGGGCTGGGGGGCGTCGTCATCGACGTCCTGGCGCCCCCGGCGAGCGTGGCGGGGACGGGGTTGATCACCGGATTTCGGTCCCAGGTGACGCAGAACGCCGCCCTCGTCCTGGTGGGGCTGCCAGTGTGGCTGCTGCACTGGGTGATGGCCGGCCGGGCCCTGCGGCGCGAGCCGGAGGAGCGGGGCGCCGTCCTGCGCCGTCTGTATCTCTATGCCGTGCTGGCGGTGATGGCCGTGCGCTGGGCGGTGTCCGCGCACGGGTTCCTGGCCACGGCCGGGCGGGCCTTGACCGGAAGTCTCGTAGGAGACGGGGTGGACACGCCCACGCTCCGCGCCCTCCTCTCCCCCATCCCCTGGATCGTGGTCTCGGCCCTGGTCTGGGCGTACCACCGGCGCGTGGCGGTGACGGATCGCCACCTGGCAGGGGAGGCCGGAGGATCCGCTACCTTGCGCCGCTGGTACAGGTATGGGCTCGCCCTGGGTGGGCTCTTGCTCCTGCTGAACGGGGCCGCCGGACTGCTCCGCCTGACCTGGGAGAACGTCGTCGGCGGGGCGCTACAAACGACCATTCGCGTTGGACCAGGGGCCATCCCTGGGGCAGCGGCGACGGCGCTGGTGGGGCTGGCCCTGTGGGTGAGCCACTGGAGCGGCTGGGCCACCGGTTGGGACGGGGGCGGGGGGCCGGCCCGGCCCGGGAGCGCCCAAGGGGCTGATGCCGAGGACGCCCTCTCGCTGTTACGACCGGTGTACCTGTTCCTGGCCCTGGGGATCTCCGTCGCCGTGACCCTGAGCGCCGCTGCCCAGATGCTGTTCTATGGTCTGGGGCGCCTGCTGGGCGTGGCGCGGCCGGGGGGCGTCGGGGGATCGCTGGCCCTGGCCATGGCCGGGCCGGTGAGCGTCTCGCTCGTATTTGGCCTCAGCTGGGTCTACCACCGCCGGGCCATAGCCGCCCAGGCCGGTGCCCAGCCGGAGCTGCCCCGACAGGCGGGCGTGCGCCGCCTCTACACCTACCTGGTGGCCCTGATCGCCCTGGGCGTCCTCGCCACGGGGGCCGGCGGGCTGCTGTGGACGCTCGCCGACGCCGTGACGAGCGCCCCGCGGACGATCAACCGCGCCGACTGGTGGCGGGAGCAAGTCAGCTTTTATGCCACGCTCGTCGTCGTCGGATTGCCCGTCTGGCTCCTGCACTGGGGCCCCGTCTCCGGCCCGGCCGGCCATCGTTGGACGGCGGCCGAGCCGGTGGCTTTAGCCCGCCGGCTGTACCTCTACCTTACCCTGTTGATCGGGGTGCTCGTCCTGCTCGGGAGCGGCGCAGCCGCCGCAAAGCAGCTCCTCGACCTGACCCTGGGCGAGGCGGCCACGTCAGGTGCCCTGACGAACCTGGCCCGAGCCGTGGCCGTCGCCGCCGTCTCCGGGGTGACTGTCTTCTACCACCAGCGCGTCTTGCGCGCCGACACACACCTCGCGGGTCCCGGCCCTGAACCCTCAGGTCTGCGCGGGGACGAGGGCATCCCCGAGGGGGTGGTCACCGAGCGAGAGGGGCCAGGTATTCCGTCGCCGCAGCGTCCTTTCGGCCTGATCTACCGGCGCGGGACCGCAGAGGCGAGCGAGTGGTTCGCCACGGGTGCAGAGGCCAGCTCTGCCCTGCAGCGCGTCCGAAACGCCGGCAACGGCGTCACCTGGGCCGCCGTGGTCAGGCTCGAAGAGAGACTAGATGGGCCGGCCGGCCAGGTCCCCAGCGGCCCCACCGGCCCCGGGGCGCCGCGGGCAACGGAGGCGCCCCCCGGGACATAAGACCTAGGACCTTAGAGTCGAGTCTTACCGGATGGCGTAGTTGGGCGCTTCTTTCGTGATAACGATATCGTGCGGGTGGCTTTCCCGCAGACCGGCGCCGCTGATGCGCACGAACTGGGCCTTGCGCTGCATCTCCGGGATGTCCGCGGCCCCCACGTACTTCATCCCCGACTTGAGCCCCCCTACCAGCTGATAGACCAGGTCGGGGAGCTTGCCCTTATAAGGTACGCGACCCTCGATACCCTCAGGCACGGTCTTAAAGATCCCCTCCTGGGCGTAACGGTCGCGCGAGTAGCCCCGCTGCTGCATCGCCCCTAGGGACCCCATTCCCCGGTACTCCTTGAAGTGCTCGCCTTGGAAGATGATGATCTCCCCCGGCGACTCATCGACCCCGGCCAGCAGGGAGCCAAGCATGACCACGTTGGCCCCGGCGGCGATGGCCTTGGCGATGTCCCCGGAATACTGGACGCCCCCATCCGCGATCACGGGAATACCGTACGGCTCTGCCGCTCGCGACGCTTCATAGATGGCGGTGAGCTGGGGCATCCCGACCCCGGTGACAATGCGCGTGGTGCAGATGCTCCCCGGGCCGATCCCCACTCGGATGGCGTCCGCGCCGGCCTCGATCAAGAAGCGGGTGGCCTCGCCCGTGGCCACGTTGCCGGCGACGACGTCCACGTCGAAGCGTCCCTTGATCCAGCGCACCAGGTCGGCCACCACCTGGGCGTGGCCGTGGGCCACGTCCACCACGATCACGTCCGCCCCGGCGGCGACCAGCGCCTCCGTCCGGCGCTCCGCCTCCGTGCCAACGCCGATGGCCGCCCCCACCCGCAAGCGGCCACGGGCGTCCTTGGTGGCGTTGGGGAACTGGACCTTCTTCTGGATGTCCTTGACCGTGATCAGGCCCTTAAGGGTGCCGTCCTCGTCGACGATGGGGAGCTTCTCGATCTTGTGCCGGCGCAAGATCTCCTTGGCCTCGTCGAGGCCGATCCCCACCGGGGCGGTGACCAGCCCCTCGCGGGTCATCAACTGGTGGATAGGTAGCCGGAGGTCGGTCTCGAAGCGGGTGTCCCGGTTAGTCAGGATGCCTACCAGCTTGCCGTCCTCGGTGATCGGCACGCCGGAGATGTGGTACCGCTCCATGACCGCCTCGGCGTCGGCCAGCCGGTCTGTCGGGCGCAGGGTCACCGGCTCGACGATCATCCCCGCCTCGGACCGCTTGACCTTGTCCACCTCGGCCGCCTGGCCGTCGACGGGGAGATTGCGGTGGATCACTCCCAGACCTCCCTCGCGGGCCAGGGCGATGGCCAGGCGAGCTTCGGTCACCGTGTCCATCGGCGAGGACAGGATCGGGATGGTCAGGTGGATGCGCCGGGTGAGCTGCGTCGCCGTCGACACGTCGTCGGGCAAGACATCGCTGCGACCAGGGACGAGGAGCACGTCGTCAAAGGTCAACGCGTCCCCGGCGAACTTCAGCCGGGGCAGAAAGCGCTCTACGTCGGAGATCTGTGGAGCCGCGGGGACGGGAGAGGCCAGCGTCGGGGCCTGCAGCGCCAGCCCGGCACCCGCGGAGTGCGTCGCATCGGCTCGGTCGCTCTCCATCTGCGCCTCCCTTCTCTAGTACGGCAGTACGGCCTCACAGCCCGCTTCTAGTGCGGCCCCACGGCCTTGTTCGGCCCTACGCCCCTTTGTATCGCCCTGAGCGGCCCCACGCGGTCTCCCGTCCTGGTCTGAAACGCACCCGCTGCCGTAGAGACGGCCCTTCTCGTCCACCGTGGCGCCCCTACGGACATGGAACGCTAACCAAACTCTAGCGAGTGTGTCACGCCCAAGGCAACTGCCGGGGCCGCGCCCGTCAGGCGCACCCTCGGCAACCGCGGCGATGGTCGGGGCACTTTGGAGGGCAGTCGACCGGTCCGGCCGGCGGGGGGCGGCCGTCGGGACCGGCGGCCGTCAGGACGCGTCGCTCAGGGCGCGCTTGTGCGCCTGGGCGTAGGCGCTGTAGCGCCTGGCGTTCTCCCGCACCGCCTGCAGCTGCTCCTCGCTGACGGCTCGCAGCACCTTGCCCGGCACGCCGACGATCAAGGAGCGCGGGGGGAACTCCTTGCCCTCCGCTACCAGGGCGTTTGCCCCCACGATCGACTCTGCGCCGACCACCGAGCCGGAGAGGAGGGTGGCCTGCATCGCCACCATCACACCGTCTTGCACGGCGGCACTGTGGATGACCGCCCCGTGGCCGATGACCACGTTGTCCCCAATAGTACAGGGCACGCCCTCGTCCACATGCAGCACCGCCCCATCCTGGACGTTGCTCCCCCGGCCGATGCGAATGGGGGCGATGTCCCCCCGCAGCACGGCGTTGTACCAGACGCTGCTCCCGGCCCCGATGGTGACGTCGCCGATGACCATGGCCCCGGCGGCGATAAACACGTCGGCGGCGATGTCCGGATGTCGATCATTGAAGGCCAGTACGGGCACGGTCTTGCCTCGATCTTTCGCTGTGATGCTGCCGGCGCCTCGCCCGTGCGAGGCGCGCCGTCCCCCGAGTGTAGCGCCCGAGTGTGTCCCCCGACCGGACGGGAGGAGGGCGTTGCTATCATTGCGCGGCATGGGCGGGTTGATCGTCCAGAAGTACGGCGGCTCGTCCGTAGCCAACGCCGACCTGATCAAGAACGTGGCCCGGCGCATCGCCGGCGTGCACGAGTCGGGGACGAGGGTGGTCGGCGTCGTCTCCGCCATGGGCGACACGACGGACGATCTGATCGCCCTGGCCAAGCAGGTCACGGCCGACCCCAACGACCGTGAGATGGCCCTGCTGTGGTCGACGGGCGAAGTCGTCACCGCGGCCTTGACCTCCATGTCCCTTCACGCCATGGGGTACGAGGCCGTCGCCCTGACCGGCTTCCAGGCCGGCATCCGCACCAACGCCTTACACACCAAGGCGCAGATCGTGGACATCGATCCGGTGCGTATCCGGCGGGAGCTGGAGCGCGGGGCGATCCCTATCGTCGCCGGCTTCCAGGGGTGGACGGATGACCTAGACATCACCGTCCTGGGGCGAGGGGCGTCGGACACGACGGCCGTTGCCCTGGCCGTGGCCCTGCGGGCCGACCGCTGTGAGATCCTCAAGGACGTGGACGGGGTGTTTACGGCCGACCCGCGACTCGTCCCCCAGGCGCGTAAGCTGGACGTCATCTCCTACGAGGAGATGCTAGAGCTGGCCCGGGCTGGGTCACAAGTGCTCCATCCGCGGGCCACGGAGCTGGGCGAGGCCTACGGCGTCCCTATCGTGGTACGGTCGAGCTTCCACGAAGCCCCCGGCACCACCATCGTGCGAGGTGACCAAATGCCAATGGAAGGACGCCGGCGGGTGCGGGCGATTGCCCACGACCTGGACGTCGGCCGGATCACGATCGGCGGCGTCCCTGACCGCCCGGGGATCGCCTATGCCGTTTTCCATCCCCTGGAAGAGGCCGCCCTCAATGTGGACGTGATCGTGCAGAACGTCAGCCACGATAACGTGACGGACATCTCCTTTACCGTCGGCCGCGCCGATCTGGACAAGGCCATCCGCCTGCTGCGCCCGGTGGCCCAGGAGATGGGCGCCCGCGAGGTAAGCAGCTCCGACCGCCTGGCCAAGATCAGCGTCGTCGGCTCCGGATTGGCAGCCAACCCCGGCTACGCGGCGAAGATGTTCGGCACCCTTGCCGACGCCGGGATCAACATCGTCTCCATCACCACCAGCGAGATACGCATCACCTGCCTGATCGACGAAGCGCACGTCCCGCCGGCCGCTCGCGCCCTGCACCAGTCCTTTCAGCTGGACGAATAAAGGGCCACCGAACGACGCCGGGGCCGGGAGGTCCCGGCCGGGCAGCATGCACGTGACCTCTCAGCTGGACGAATGAAGCGCCGCTGAACGACCAACGAACGACGGATCAAGGACGTATGAGCCCGCCACGGCGTCCCTACTGGCTGCTGTAGAATAGGCGTCGGGGGTCGTCCGGCGGGAACGTCCGGGGAGAGGAAGATCGGGCCGGTGGTTCCGTCTCAGCCATGCCAGGGCTCACGGCAGTAGCACCAGCACCAGGAAAGAACAGGGGATTGCAGCCATGCCGGCGGAGATGGTGGTGGAGAGCATACGCGTCAGCCTGTACGCGGCGCCCCGAATCGTCGTCCTCAAAGAGATGAACCGGGAGCGCTATCTACCGATCGTCATCGGGGTGCCGGAGGCGGAAGCCATCGCCATCAAGATGCAGAACCACGAAGTCCCCCGGCCCCTGACCCATGATCTCCTGAGCACCATGATCACGACACTGGGTGGGCGCGTCACCCACATCATGATCACTGACCTGGTGGGGGAGACCTTTTTCGCCCGCATCGTCCTGGATGTAGATGGGCGCCACGTAGAGGTAGACTCCCGTCCTTCAGATGCCATCGCCCTGGCCCTGCGTCTCGGCGTCTCGATCTTCGCCGAGGATTCCGTGCTGGAGCGAGGGGCTATCGAGCCGGAAGAGCCCAAAAAGGCGTCCGAGCGCAAGGAAGAGGCCATCAAGGAAGAGCAGCTGGCCGCCTTCCGAGACGTTATCAATCAGCTCAACCTTGACGACCTGGGGAAGTAGCCCCCCTCCATCTGTAGGCGCGGCGCATACCCTGAAGCGATGCCTGGCTCAGCGGGCGCTTCTGACCCTACTCCCCCGCGTCGGAGAAGGGGTATTCTGTTGCCTCGGCCCACCCGGGACTACGCCTCCGCCGCCCCTAGGCGGAACGGCCAGCGGGCTGAAGTCGCTTGGGAGGTCTCGCAGGCTGGGATCGGCCCAAGGACTGCCGCGGAGCTGTCCTGGTCGACGCGCCCAGTGAGGTTCCCGGTGACGAACGCTAGCGGGAGGTGACGCCGAGGCCGGGGGCGCGGGGGAGGGTGAGGCGACCGGCGTCGCACAGCACCCCCTGGAAGGGGTCGGCCGCCAGGAGGAGGTTGCCATCCAGGTCGGCGTAGTCCAGCAAGGGAAGCAGGTGGCTCGCCGCCGTGATGGAGAGGGAGCTTTCGATCAAGCAGCCGCACATCACAGAGAGGTGATGCGCCCGGGCCACCTCGATCAGGCGCCGGGCGGCGCGCAGGCCCCCGCACTTCATCAGCTTGACGTTGACTCCATCGACGCAGCTGGCCAGGGCCGGGACGTCCTCCGCCGTGGCGCAGCTCTCGTCGGCAATGATGGGTACCGCGCTGCGTTCCCGCACGAAGCGTAGCCCCTCCAGGTCGCGCGCCCCCACCGGCTGCTCGACGAACAGGAGATCAAACGGCTGCAGGTCGCGGATCATGCGCACCGCCTGGCGCGCCGTCCAGGCGGTGTTGGCGTCTACCACGAGGCGGGCGCCTGGGGCGGCCGCGCGCACCGCCCGCACGTTCTCCAGATCTCGGTCGGTGCCTACCTTGATCTTGAGTAGGGGATAGTCGGCCGCGGCGCGGGCCTTCTCTGCCATCACCTCCGGCTCGTCCAGCCCGATGGAGAAGCTCGTCAGGGGGCCGCGGCCGGGGTCGAGCCCCCACAGCTGCCATAGAGGCCTCTCGGTGAGCTTGCCTACCAGGTCGTGGAGGGCCATGTCTACGGCCGCCTTGGCGCTGGGGTTGTGGCGCAGGCGGCCTTCCAGGGCGTCGAGCACGGCGTCCAGGGCAAAGGGGTCGTCACCGAGGAGGCCGGCAAAGGCGTCCAGGCAGGCCTGCACCGTTTCCCGCAGCTCACCGTAATAGGCGTACGGCGCGGCCTCGCCGAGCCCCTCCACCTCTCGCCCCCCTGGCTCGCGCCAGTGGAGGCGCACCAGGACGTTCTGGGCCAGGCGGCGCGTCCCCCGGGAGATCGTCCAGGGCTGCCGGAGGGAGAGGTCAAGGGGCTGGTGCGTCAGCCGCAGGGGGGCGCTCATGTCACCGCCATCAGGTCACTGACATCAGGTCACCGCTCAAGCGGGCAGGGCCGGCCTGGCTGCCGGCCCCCGGGGGGCTGCTCCGGCCGCGATCGTGCCCGCCCACACCTCGCCCTGCTCCCCCGGCAGGGCATACCGGGTACGGCATACCGCCTACTGACTCCCCACCGGCGGGTGGCCGGCGGGGTGTTCCGCCGCCCAGCGCATGGCCCGGGGAATGCCCTCGTCCACTGCCACCTGCGGCCGGTAGTCGAGCGCCCGGCGGGCCTTGGTCAGGTCGGCGACGTACCACGTCACTTCACCCGGGCGGGCCGCTTCCAGGCGAATCTCCGCTCGCCGGGCGAGGGTATCGGCGATCAGCCTTACCAGGTCCACCAGACGGTGGCCCTGACCGTAGGCGAGGTTGAACGTCTCCCCTACAACCCCAGGATCGCCGGCCACGAGGCGAGTCAGGCAGCTGGCCAGGCCGGCCACGGCGTCGTCGACGTAGGTGAAGTCCAGGGTCTTGGACTCGCCGAAGACGGTGACCGGACGGCCTTCGAGGATGTTCTGGCGGAAGATCCAGATGGCCCGCTCCAGGCGCTGCATGTCGTTATCGTGGCGGCCGTAGACGTTGCTGAAGCGGATCACGGCGAAAGGCAATCCATAGCAGCGGCGGTAGGCAGCCGCCAGGGACTCGCCGGCCAGCTTCATCGCCGCGTAGGGGCTGGGGGCCCGACGGAAGTCGGCGGCGCCCTCCGGCACCGGCTGGCCGGCGGCCAGGTTGCCGTACACCTCACGCGAGCTGGCCAGGACGATGGGGACGTTGTTGACGCGGGCGAACTCCAGGGCGTTGGTCACCATCTGGTGGTTTTCCAGTGCCCCCAGGGGGCGCTCCACCAGGGCATGCACCTTGGCGTGGGCCGCCAGGTGGACGAGGGCGTCCACCGCGCCCAGCTCGGCCCCGCCCAGGGCGCCGCGACGCGCCGGGAGGGTCTGGGCCAGGTCGAGGATGCAGGTGGGAAAGGCGTCCGTCCAGGGATTGGGCCGGTTGTCCAGGCCGATGACGCCGTGTCCCTGCTCGATCAAGGCCTGGGCCAGGTTCGTCCCAATCTGCCCGCTCGACCCCGTGATCAGCACTCGCATCGCTGGTCAGTCCTCCGTCCTGAGAACGCCGCGGGGCGGGGGCGAGCAGCGCCGCCGGGGGCGCCTCAGGGGTGGAACACCTGAAACATGAGCCTTGAAGGACCGGGGCTATGGAGCGCCGCGACGCAGGACGCGTCCCGGCAGGGCCCCGGTATGCTCACCGCCGGCGACCACCGGTACCCCGTTGACCAGGACGTGCTCGATCCCACCGGCGTACTGATGGGGCTCGTCAAAGGTCGCCCGATCAACGACCGTCGCCGGATCGAACACCACCAGGTCGGCGTACGCGCCGGGTCGCAGCTCCCCTCGCCCACCCCAGCCCATCCGCGCCGCCGGCTGGCCGGTCATCTTGTGTATCGCCTCTTCCCAGGTCAGCACCCCCTCATCGCGGACGTACCGGCCGAGGACGCGAGGGAACGTCCCGTAGGCCCGCGGGTGGGGCTTCCCCTCACCCAACGAGCCGTAGGGGGCCAGCGAGGAGGCGTCAGAGCCGATCATGGTGTGGGGCCAGCGCAAGACGGTGCGCACGTCCGCCTCGCACATGCTGAAGAACACGCAGCCGACGTACCCGTCCTCCTGGATCAGGAGATCAAAGCAGAGCTCGAAGGGATTCTGGCCCCGCTCGGCGGCGATCTCGTCCAGGCGGCGTCCCTCCAGGGCCGGTTCTCCGCGGCAGCGGGCGATCAGGACGTCGTGCCAGCCGGACTCCTCGTCCAGGGCGCCCCAGTCCGGCCGGGCGGTGGCCATCTCTGCCCGCATCTGCTCCCGGACGGCCGGATCGCCTAACCGGGCGGTGAGCTGCTCTCGTCCTCCCTCCAGCGCCCACTTCGGCAGGACGGCCGAGAGCCCGGTACTGGACGCGGTGTAGGGGTACTGGTCGCAGGCGACGTCCACGCCCACCCGGCGCGCCCCGTCCATCAGGGCCAGGCTGTCATTCACGCGCCCCCAGTTGGCCTTGCCGGAGGCCTTGTGGTGGGCGATCTGCACCGGGACGCCCCCCTGGCGCCCGATCTCGATCGCTTCGCCGACGGCGTCCACGAGGGAACTGGCCTCGTTGCGGATGTGGCTGGCGTAGAGTCCGCCGTACTCCCGTACCACCTCGGCGAGGGCGACGAGCTCGGCAACGTCGGCGTAGCCGCTGGGGACGTAGATCAGCCCGGTGGAGAGCCCAAAGGCGCCGGCCTCCAGGGACTGGCGCAAGAGGCGTTGCATCTCCCCCAGCTCCGCGCCTGTCGCCGGGCGCATGGCGTAGCCCACCGTGCTCGCCCGTAGCGTGCCGTGCCCGGTCCAGGTGGCGTAGTTGCCGCAGATCCCCGCCTCCTGGATGTGGTCGAGATAGGCGGCCATTGTGGCCCAGCTGGTGGGGATCTGCTCTCCCCCGGGCGCCGCCCGGTGATTGCCGCGCTCGGATCCCGCATCCGGCTGGAGCTTTGCCGCCGCCTCGCCAAGCGCCGGGGCAACGCCGGAGCCACAGTTCCCGCCCACCTCCGTGGTGACTCCCTGGCGCACCTTGCTCTCCATCCTGGAGTTAAGCAGGATGGAGCGGTCCGAGTGGGTGTGAATGTCGATAAAGCCCGGCGTGACGTAACGCCCGACCACGTCTAGCGTCGTCTCGGCCGTGGCCCCGGCTAGCTCGGCCGCCGTGCCGACGGCGACTACCCGATCCCCGGCCACCGCGACGGTGGCCGGGTAGCCGGGACGGCCGGTCCCGTCGATCACCGTACCGCCTCGGATGAGGAGGTCGAAGGTCATCGCAGCACGAACGACAGGCCAACGATCACGGCCAGCATCACCAGCGCCAGGATCAGGATGCGCGCCAGGTCACGCCGGATGTGGGTATAGCCGGCGGCCACCACGTCCATCGTGCTCGATGCGCTGCGTGTCCCCCCCGGCTGTCCACTCCCCCCCGACGCCGTCCGTGGCGTTACGGCCCCGCGGCGGCGCAGCAAGGGCCCTTGGGGCCGGATCACTCGCTCCGTCGTCCCCTCGTCCCCTTCCAGGGCTGAGCCGGTGACGCCGGGGACGGCCGTCGCCCGGGAGGGTAAGGGCATCCCGGAGCGGAGCAGCGACGCCTCGCCGGGCGACGCCTCGCCGGTGGCGCGCCCAGCCGTAGCGGCACCCTTTTCGGAATCAGGCCGGCGGGTGCTAGAGCCGGACTTGCGCACCCTGCCACCGGGCAACCGCCGGCTCTTCTTGGCCATGCTCTGGGGGCATTCTACCAGGTGCGCCGGTCGCCTGAGTCTGGGGCTATGCCCCCTGTACTGGATGACGTCGACGTCACCGGAGCCTGGTTATCGGCCTGGCCGTGGCCCTGCAGCTGCGCGGGAGCGTCCTGAATCCCGATCCCCGGCCGGTGAGGGAGAGGCAGACCACCGCCTGTGGGGCTACCCTGGCCGCCGTGGAGGAGCGCCCCCCGCGCGAGGCGGGGCGTCCAGCACCGCTAGAGGCGCGGCTGGTCCAGGATCTGCTGAATCTCGCCTGTCATCTGCTTCATGATCGCCGGCGTAGGCTCTTGCTTCTGGTCGGCGATGTCGTTGAGGTACTTGTTCAGCACCGCCTGGATGGCCCCCGGCTGCGTCAAGCGGAAGTTGTGGGGGAAGGAGTAGCCGTCCGGCTGCTCGATGTTGTCGCAGTTGGCCTTCATCGCGCTCTTGGGGAAGCGAGGGTCGTTGAGCAGCCGGTCGTCGCAGTAGACGTCTTTGCGGAAGCCAGGGGTGAGCGACCCTTCCGGCTGCAGGGCCAGGTTCACGCCGCTATCGCGATTGGTCATCCACTTGAGCAGCTCCCAGGCGGCGTCCTTGTCCTTGGTACCGGTGTTGACCTGGGACATGTCCACGGAGAGGAAGCCACCGCGCCGGCCGGTAGGGCCCTTAGGGACGACGTCAAACGTCCACTCGAACTGGTTCTGCACCGCATTGGCCACCGTGCCCCGCTCGCCCGCCAGGCGCCCGAAGTAGAAGGCCATCTTGCCCTGGGCAAAGTCCGTGGCGCCCCAGGTGCGGGGGGCGAACAGCCCGGCTTTGATGTTGTCATAGAACCACTTGATGGCCTGCACCGACTGGGCCGAGTCCATGACGCACTTCTTGCCTGCCCCGTTCCCAGGCTCGAAGAACTCGCCTCCGAAGCGGCGCACGTTGGCCACCGCCTGCTCGAAGCCCCCCCAGGAGTAGCCTACGGGGGCGAACTCGCTGTTCCCCGGCTGGGCCAGGCGGCGGGCGTGCTGGAGCATGGTGTCCAGCGTCCAATCTGGAGTCGGCTCCGGGATACCATTCTTGTTGAGCATGTCGCGGTTCCAATAGAGGAACAGCCACGCTACCTGGCCCCGGATTGGCAGGCCGAATACCTTGCTGTCCACCGCCTTCATGGCCTCCTGGGCGCGGGCCGGCCAGGCGTCCAGCTTGAAGTTCTTATCCTTGCTGATGTAGGGATCAAGGGCCAGGGCCACGCTCTTGACGGCGTACTCCTGGTACTTCATGTTCGAGGTGTGGGCATAGTGGATGTCCCCGGCGGTGCCGCCGGCCAGGTTGGTCTCCAGGGGAGTGTAGTAGTCCGCTCCCAGACCCTCATAGACGGCCTTGTACTTACCGCTGAACTGCTGGTTAAAGGCGTCGATGCTCTTCTGGTAGCCGTCCTTCTCGGCGCCGGCGCGGGCGTGGGCGCGAAGCTCCACCACCTTGCCGCCGGCCGCCGGGGCCCCTTCACCCCCCCCGCCCTGTCCCGGGGCGCAGGCGGCGAGCAGGCCGGCGCTCAACCCCGCGGCACCTCCCAGGATGCGGCGCCGCGAGAGCCTGGCGCCGACGGTGCCGAAAAACTCATCCACCTGTAACGTCATCGTACTCTCCGTCCAAGATCATCATCATTACTTTGTGCTGCACGTTGCCCGCGATAAGTGTAGCCACTGGCCGCTGTAACGTCTAGCGATACATGAGGGCCAGGGGCTGACCCAACAGCGCCGCAGCACGGCCACAACGACCCGTACCTGCGAAAGTAGCTGACGATCGTCCCGGCGCGCTCCCCATCTTCCTTGCCGTCTCTGTCCGCCCCGGACGTGGCACTCACTGGCATTGCCGCCCCCGCGGGGTAGCCCTGATGCCCTGGCCACAGACGCCTGGCCGGCTTATATACTCCGGCCGGCAAAGGCGGGGGCGAGAGGCGCACGGTCCGGGCAGGGAGGAGCGAGAACGGGGCATGCCGGACGAGATGTACCGCAAGATAGACGCGACGCGCCTGGAGCGGCTCGTCGCAGACGTATTCGGCAAGGCGGGGCTGCCGCAGGCGAACGCCATCTTCATGGGCCATTGCCTGGTAGACGCCGATCTTCGGGGCGTGCACTCGCACGGGACGCGCTGGGCTGCGGTGTATGCCCGTGGCCTGCGTGCCGGGCACATCAACGCCCAGGCCGTGGCCAAGGTGGTGCAGGACGGCGGCGCCACGGCCATCGTGGACGGCGACCGTGGCGTGGGGCACCTTGCGGTCAAGAGGGCCATGGATCTGGCCATCGAAAAGGCCAGGGAGCACGGTACGGCAACGGTCACTGTCCGGCGTAACGGCCACTGTGGGGCGATGGCCTACTACGCCCAGCAAGCGGCCGATGCGGGGTGCGTTGGCTTCGCTGCCACCACCGGGGGGACGATGATCGCCCCGTGGGGGGGGCTGGAGCGGCGGGTGGGCCTGAATCCCATCGCCTGGGCCGCCCCCACTGGTCGGGGTTTCTCGTACAACCTGGATATGGCCCCATCCGTGGTCGCCGGATCAAAGGTGCAGATGGCCCAGGCGCGGGGCGAGCGGATCCCCCTGGACTGGGCGTTCGACGCCGCCGGCAATCCGACGGACGACCCGGAGGAGGCTTTCAAGGAGGGGACGCTGGCCCCTATCGGCGGCCCCAAGGGGGTGGGCCTGGGTATCGCCGCCGAGATCCTCTGCGCCGTCCTTTCCGGGGGGCGCTACGGCCCTGACCAGGGCGAGCGGGGCGGGGGCCAGTTCGTGCAGGCGATCGACATCGAGCACTTCCAGCCCCTGGCGGAGTTTACCGCCAGGATGGACCGCATGATCGACCACCTCAAGAGCTCCAAGGTCAAGCCGGGTGCCCCTGGGATCTTCGTCCCCGGCGAGCTGGAGTACCAGCGTCGCCAGGAGTACCTGCGATCCGGCATCCCCCTGGATCAGCCGACGCGTGACCTCTTGCGCCAGGAGGCTGAAGCGGCCGGTCTGCCCTACGACCTGGAGCCTGAGGCCAGCTGACCAGGCTCAGCCGGTTCGCTGGACTTGCCGGGGCGCTCCGGCTGCACCCAACATCTACTCTCACCCGTACCCCGGGTCCCTGCGGGCCGGTCAGTTGCGCCACACCTCACGCCCCTACGCCTCTGGATCGGCTCCTGGAGCCGAGGACACTACGGGCCGGTCAGTTGCGCCGCACCGTGTCCAGGTTGTCTTCCAGCCAACGCCGGTACTGGATCTGGGCCACTGCCTCCACGTTGACGCCGTCGCGCAGCAGGTCACGTACGCGCGGATAGGTGTCCCGCACGACGGCCGTCTGGCGCTCTTGGTCGTTGGTCAGCATGGCCACGGCCGCGGTGAAGTCCCGACGCATGGCGGCCTCTTGTTCGGGCTCGCTCTCGTCCCCTTCCATGCCATCCAGGGCGGGCCCGGGGACGAGCGCCCGGCGGGGCTCGGCTGCCGGCCGGTCCTGCAGGGCCTGGGGGTCGTCAGAGGCCAGGAGCAACTCGGACGTCTCGCCCGTGGCCTTCAGCACGGCCAGGGCCGCGGCCAGGGCGGCGCGGTGGCCCGGCTGGTCAAGATCCAGGTTGAGGCTGATACGGCCCCCGGAGGCCTCCACATGCTGGACGACGCTCAGGGCCTGGTCGAGGATATTCATCGTCGCGCCCGACCCGCGTTCTGCCTGCTGTTCCATACCCAACTCTCTCTCAGGATAGCACCGGCTGTCCACGGCCCGCGCACGCTTCATGCCACCCCTTGATCCAACGCCCCTGCCGGCAAGTCGCAGCGCGCCCCGGACGGGGCCTGCCGCCCGGCCCACCGCTCAGCGGCGTGACGGCAGCCGGCCTCAGGACTCCCTGGCCAGGGTGACGGCGTACACGGACGACGCCCCGGCGGCGAGGCAGGCGCCGGCCGCGCTCCCCAGGGTGCTGCCGGTAGTCGCCACGTCATCAACCAGGACAACGACTCGCCCGGCCAGGCGGGGACTGGCGACGAAGGCCCCGCGTACGTTGTCCAGGCGCTCCCGGCGGCTGAGACCCACCTGCGGCGCCGTCTCCCGCTGCCGGCAGATCAGATGAGGCTCGCAGGGCAGGGCCAGAGCGCCGGCGAGTGGGCGGGCCAGCAGGGTGGCCTGGTTATAGCCTCGCTCCCGCTCCCGTTGGGGATGCAGCGGCACCGGCAGGACGATGGCGCGCCTAGCGCCCCCGTCCGAGAGACCAAGCTCCCGGACGGGCGGGACGAGGAGGTCGGCCAGGGCCCGAGCGGCGCCCTGCCGCCCACGGTACTTCAGCCGGTGTACCGCCCGGCGGAGGGGGCCGTGGAGCAGCGCGGCGCTGCGCATGCCGGCCAGGGGCAAGGGCGCCCGCCGGCAGGCCGGGCAGGTGATCGCCCCCGGGAGGGCCAGGGGCTGGCCGCAGCTACTACACCAAGGGGGGAGCACCGGGCGCAAGGCGGCCCGGCACCGGTCACAGAAATGATGGCCACTCCGGCCACACCCCAGGCACTGGGGGACGAACAGGGTATCCAGCCAGGCGGCCAGGGCGTCGGCCGCCCGGTGGGCAAGCCCGCCCGGCCAAACGGTTTCACTCCCCACCCCGCAGGGTCCCCCTCCCTGGCCAAACGGTTCGACTCCTTACATCCCGGGGCCCCACCTTCTCCAGCCGTTCCGATGCCCCACCGCCCCTGCCGGTCACTTTCCCTCCCAGGTGGCGCGGCGGGGCGGGCAGAAGGGCGTCAACCCTGTCAGACCTCCTCGGAGCGGGCGCGGCGCCAGAGGGAGATGCCGCTGCCGACGACGAGCAGGACGATCCCCACGGCGATGACGCCGCCGGCCCCCAGCACCACCGTCCGCGTGTGAGTCCCGAACACCCCCTGCCAGTAGCGCAACGCCGGGCCGAGCAGGCGATCGACCGGCCCACCGTCCCCTCTCGGCACGTCACCCTCGGCGCCAGGTGTCCCCGGCCTGGCGCTGGGGCGCGCCGCCCGGCCGCTCTTGAGGGCGTTCTTCCAGCGCGTCTCGAACTGGTCGAGAGTGACGCCCAGCCCCTTCTTCAGGGCATCGTCAACCGTGTTGCCCTCTTTGAAGGCCAGGAGCAGGGCGCGCAGCTTCTCCGCCCCGTAGCTGTCAACAAGGAACTTGACCGCCGAGGCGCTCTCGGCGTAGGCCAGGTTGACGTCACGCTCGTTGTTGGGGAAGCTCCCGCTGAGGGACTTCAGGGGCAGGAGTCGGTTCGCCTGGGCGATCTGGCCCAGGGCGCGGTTAGTGTCGGCGGAGAGCTCCTCGCCGGCCATGACGAAGCTGAATCCCACGGCCAGCCAGCGGGGAGGCTCGGCGTAGGCGTTCTGCGTTTTCTGGAGGAAGACGGCGGTGGCGATCTCCCGGCGCAAGCTCTGCAGGGCCGGGGTCATGCCTGAGGTGCCCCCAGGGGCGAGGACGAAGATGCGGTCGGTGCCCACCGTCAGGGCCGGCTCCAGCGGGCGGCCGGTGGAGACGGCGCTGGCATAATCCTCGAGGCGGGAGTAGGCGTAGATCTTCAGGGGCTTGTCCAGCGTCAGGCCGTACTCCTGGCTCAAGCGGATCTGCGCCCGCCGGGCCTCTTCCAGTAGGGCCGGCCCGGCCAGGGGATCGGCGCCCGGGAAGTACACTGTGATCCCCTCGCCGCGGGCCTCACGCCAGGTGAATCGGGTGTCGTTGTAGGCGACGGTCTGTTCCTTGGTCGTCGTGCGTCGCCCGCTGGCGGTCTCTACCTGCCACTGGTAGCGCACTTCCGCCCCGGGGGCGAGAACGCTAGCCACGCGCCAGGTATAGGTGGCCACGGCGGCCGGTCCAGGCTGGAAGGCGGGCACGGCCGTGTTCTGCACCGTGGAGTCGTCTACCTGGTACAGGAAGAGGACGTTGGTGACCGGCTCATCGCTCTGCACCCGGAGCCGGAAGCGAATCTCAGACCCGAATTCCACCTGGGCCACGGAATCCGCTTGCAGCCCGGGCGACGCTGGGGCGGCCCCCCCTTGTGGGGCTTCCTGCGCCAGGGCCGCTCGGGGCAGCCCGGCGGCGAGGAGCACGGCCAGCAACGTGTATATGGGTAGCACCAGCCGCACGAGCCGGCCATTCCGAGGTCGTCGCATCTGCGCCCCTCCTGCCCCTCTTAGCTAGTGTATCGGAGCAGGGCTGCAGGGGCGACTTCTCCCGCTCGGGCGCCCAGATCTAAGGCCCAGGTCAAGGGAATGGGAGCGCCCTGGCCAGCACCCGGCACGGCAGCGCCCCCGGTGTGTGCCTTATAGTGCGGAGGGGCGCGCCACGGCACTGCCGCTGGGGCAGGTGGTATGCCCGAGGGGGCCGGAAACCTTGCTGGGAGGCGAAGAAACGTCCATGCGCCCCAAGACAGACACGCACCTCACGCGCCTGAACCCCACCGAAGACTACCTCGTCCGCGAGTTCGTGGACAATTACGAAGACGGGGTGATGTCCCGTCGCGACATGCTGGAGCGGATCTTCCGCATCACCGGCAGTACGGCGGCGACGGCCGGTCTGCTCCTGGCCCTGGGAGTAAAGCCGGCCCACGCCGACCCGCTGGCCAGCGTGCCTTTCCAGGCTCCCACGCCGTCCGGCCCGATGAGCCCGTTCAGTGTCCCCGAGGGTGACCCGGCCATCGCCTCCGGCCCGATGACGTTCCCCAGCGGGGAGGCCACCATCATGGCCTACCTGGCCCGCCCACGGGACGCCGGCCGTTACCCGGCGGTGCTGATCTGCCACGAGAACGCCGGGACGTCGGAGCACTTCCGTGACATCGCCCGGCGCTTCGCCAGGAACGGCTACGTCGCCCTGCACCTGGACCTGCTGTCCCGCCAGGGGGGGACGGAAGCTGTTCCGACGAACGAGCGGGGGGGCATTCTGACGGCCAACGTCGACCAGTACGTCGAGGACTTCCGCGCCGGGATGGCCTACCTGCGAGGGCAGCCGTACGTCCTTGGCGACCGCATCGGCATGACCGGGTACTGCTACGGGGGCGGGATGACCTGGAACGTGGCCGTGAAAGAGCCTGGCCTGCGCGCCGCCGCGCCGTACTACGGCGTCTCGGCGTATCAGGGCGAGATCGGCACCATCCGCGCTGCCGTCCTGGGGGTCTACGCGGAGCGGGACGAGCGGGTCAACGCCACCATCGACAGCGTACGCGCGCAGCTCGAGGCCAACCGGCGCACCTTTCGGATCAACGTGTATCCCGATGCGCCACACGGCTTCTTCAACGACAGCCGGCCCTCGACCTACGTCGAGTCGGCGGCCACGGCTGCCTGGCGGGACACCCTGGCCTGGTTTAGCACGTACCTCCGCGTTGGGGGATTCCCGGTCACCGGCGACGCCGAGCCAGAGGCAGGCGTCGGGGTGCCCCCGCCGGGTGATGAGACCCCGCCCCTGGAGGAATCGGCGGGCGCCGAGTAGAGGGCCTTAGCTACGTCGCCGGGAGCGCCAATGAGTCCGGGCAGCGCCAGGATGCACAGCTCCAAAGGGCGTATGGCACTGCCGGCGACGACGAGGCGCACGAGATGATCCGCCCTCTCGCAGAGTAGCGCAATGGCTCCGCCCCTGACGGACGGGGTGTCCAAGGCGCTGATCAGCGACTTTGTACCGGTACCCTTGCGCGCCACGGCCCTGGGGACGTTCTCCACGGCGACGGGCATCGCCCTGCTCCCCGCAAGCCTGCTCGCCGGCGCGCTGTGGCAGGGGGTGGCACCATGGGCGCCCTTCGCCTACGGCGCCACGCTGGCCGCGCTGGCCGCCGTGCTCCTCCTGGTGATCCCAATGCCGGCCCCAGAGTCTGCCGTCCCTGCAGCACCTTGACCTGGCGAGGGCGACGCTTCCTCTGCCCCTGGCCGATCGTGATCGCTGTGTCCTCCCACCGGGGCCTTCCGGGGATGCCCCTGACACAGTGGCCTGTCTCAGGCCGTGGCATCCAGGGGATCGTCGTCCACCGGGGGGGCAAGTCCCGCGTCGCCGGGACCCTGGCGGGTTCCCGATAGGGGTGCTTGTCTCTGACTGGCTCGCTTGTCTGGGGGCAGCCCCACCGAGCGTTCGGCAGATTCCATGGCCGCGCGTGCCTCGGCCAGCTGTTGCGCCCGCTGTTGGGCCAGGGTCAGCGCTGGACGTTGGGCGGCAGCCCCGAGCGGAGGCAAGGGGGCCGTCGCAGCGGGCTCCGGCGGGGGAACGACGGGACCGATCACACCGGCAGCTACCTGGGCCGGTGGCTCAGGCGACCCAGGGTCGTTGCGGGGACTGGAGACGGAAGTCTCGACGCCACGGGGGGCTCGGTCTGCGCTGCCGGGCGGCGTACCGGGGCCGGGCGTGTTCGGCCCGCCGCCCAGGCCCGGCCGGGCGGGGTCTGCGGCGGGGCGTGCTGCCGGCTCGTCCAGGAGCAGGAGGTAACGTGTTGCGCTGGGCTCCAGGAGGAGCTCTTGACCCGCGCTCCCCACGTCGCGTGCCACTCTACCCAGGTGCTCGCGCAGGCGACGCTCGATCTGCTCCATCTCGCCGTAGGAATCAAAGGTGAACTCCACCTCCAGGTCCGGCTCGCCGGGGGCCCTGGTTTCGACGAAAAGGTAGCGTCCGCGGGGCCAGCCGGCCGCCGTGGCCGCGGCGTCCACGCGCTGCAGGGCGGCGAGCAGCTCACGTCGCTTCCCCGGCAGGCAGCGGTAGCCCTTTCGCACTACGATTCGCGGCATAGGCCCTTAGCGCAGCTGTTCCGCCGGCTCGGCTGGCTCGCCGGCCAGGGGTGACGCGGCGCCCGTGGCCGCGGCGTAGGCCGGCACCACCCTGTCCCCGGCAGGCTCGCGGCCTCCCTTGGGGCGCCGGCGCTGCCACAGCCACCAGATGAGGATAGTCAGGGCGGTGACGACGCTGACGACCCATCCCGCACGCCGGATCACCAGCTCGAAGGTGCTCCACTGCGCCGCCAGGAGGTAGCCCCCGCCGGCGTAAATGGCGCTCCACAGCACGGCCGCCGGCGCCTCGATGGTCATGAACCGCTTCAGGGGCAGGCCGCTGGCCCCGGCGGCCACGGCGAGCGACGACCGGCCGGTGCCGAAGGCGTGGGCGGCCAGCATCATCCACCACCCGTGGCGGCGCAGGAGCGGTTCCGCCTGCTCGAGCTGCAAGGCCAGGCGCTGGCCCCACCGCCCGGCCCAGCGGTGGTGCAGCAGCCGGGCGATGCCGGCGCGGCCGAGATAGTAGTCAATCAAGGCGCCGGCGCACATCCCGGCGGCCGCCAGCAGGATGAGCAGCGGCAGGGAGAGCTCCGCCCGTCGGCCCCCGGCGCCGGCCAGGGCAACGACCGCACCGCCGGGCAGGAGGAACCCCAGCAAGATGGTGTTCTCCACCAGCGCGCCCAAGAACGTCAAGACATAGGCGTGATGGGAAAAAAAGACCATCAGGCGCGCGAACCAGGAGATGGCATGCACCGGCAGCGGGCTGACCGGAAACGCCTCTACCGGGAGGACGTCGGCGAAGTCCTGCACCAGCTGGGGCAGGTCGACATGTTCCTCTTCACCCATCGAACCGTCCTCGGGGACGGCGCCGCGGGGAGACGCTAGCGCGGCGCGACACGATCAGCCTCATTGCCGGGCACGATACCAGGGAAGCCGTGCCCATGTGCCGGCTTAACACCCGGCCCTGGCCCTCCAGCCTCCAACGCCTGAACGACCGCTTCGAGATGCATACCGTGTGAGCCCTTGACCAAGAGTGTGTCGCCCCGGCGGAGAAGTTCCGGTAGCAAGCTTATCGCGTCTGCGGTTGAGTCACACTCGTGTACGCCAAGAGGGCCGGCGCCGGCCCTGCGGGCGGCCCGGGCGATCTCACGCCCCAGCTCCCCCACGGTCACCAGGACGTCGGCTCGACCGGGGACGTGCTCGCCCACCTCCCGGTGCGCTGCGGGAGCGTACGCCCCGAGCTCGAGCATGTCTCCCAGCAGGGCGATCCGTCGCCCGCCCAACGACGCCAGGACGTCGAGCGCGGCCCTGGTGGAGTCCGGGCTGGCGTTATAGGAATCGTCCAGTAGCGTGACGTCCCCCGGGAGACGTCGGGGGGCCAGGCGTTGCGCCTCCGGTGGGCGACTGAGCCCCTCCAGGACATCCTCCCAGGTGCACCCGGCGGCGAAGGCGGCGGCGGCCGCTGCCAGGGCGGCGGTGACGAAGTGGCGCCCCACCAGGGGGAGTTGGACGCGGCGCGTCACGTCACCGGCCGGGCCGGCGCTGTGGAGGTCGAAGACCACCCCCTGGAGCCCGAGCAGCTCCACGCCACTCGCCCGTACGTCCGCCGTTACCCCCTCCCCGAAGCGCACGACGCGTGCAGCCGTACGTTCGGCCATGCGGGCAACACGCGGGTCGTCCCCGTTGAGCACGGCGGTGCCGCCGGGGGGGAGCGCCTCTACCAGCCGCCCCTCCTCCCGCTCCACCGTGTCCAGGTCTTCCAGCTGGTGCATGTGCTCCGGGACGATGCGAGTCATCACGGCCACATCCGCCCCGGCAATGGCCGCGAAGGAGGCCATCTCCCCGATCTCGGAGATGCCGATCTCCAGGGCCACCACTTGATGCTCCGCCGTCAGTCCCAGCAAGGTGATTGGAAGGCCCAGCTCGTTGTTGAAGTTCCCCGGCGTACGCAGGGTACGGTAGCGTCGCTGGAGGATGTTAGCCAGTAGCTCCTTCGTCGTCGTCTTGCCCACGGCCCCGGCCACGGCCAGCACCCTGGCCTGGTGGCGGCGGCGCCACCAGGCGGCGCACCCCTGCAGCGTCCGCAGCGGATCGTCCACCAGGAGAAGCAAGCCTCTTCCCAGGAGCGGTTGTTCAGGGCCGGGCAACGCGGGAGCCACCAGGCTGTCGGCAGGCAGGCCACCCTGCCCACCCTGCGCCGAAGTAACGCCTGCCGGCGGCCCGACCTGCATTCCCCCGGCCCCGGCGCGGAAGTCCAGGGCGCGGATTCGGCCGTGCGCCACCGCCTCCTGCAACCCGCCGGGGACGCGGGCCACCAGGGCCGCACGGGCGCCGTTGGCAAAGGCGTCGGGGACGAAGTCGTGCCCGTCGCGGCGCCCGGTGGCGATGGCGACGAAGAGCCCGCCGGGGCGCATGGGGGGCTGGCCGCTGGGCAGGGAGGACATGGTAACGGCGGAAAAGGGGCTGTCCGCGGCCGGACTAGGGTCCCCCGCGCCGGGGCGGCTTTCGGTGCCCGACCCGCCCCGGCCTGGCTGGGGTAGGGCTCCCTCTCCCTGCCCCAGCCAGGTCAGCAGGTGTCCCAGGCCGAATGCCGCGCCGCGGGCACCGGCATCCGGCACCTCCCCCGCGTGAGGACCTGCTGGCCCGCGCCGGGTATCAGCCATAGCCCTGGTGCCGCAGGACTTCCTGCGCCACCGCCCGCTCGTCCCAGGGACTGGTGTGCAGCCGGCCGTCCACGGCGCCGATGATCGACCGCTCGTGTCCTTTGCCGGCCAGGAGTACCGTGTCCCCGGGCCTGGCCCGGCTGAAGGCAGCGCGGATCGCCTCCCTCCGGTCGGCGATGCGCTGGAACTGCCTACCTTCCACCGCACCCCCCGCCACCGCCCCGGCGGCGATCTCGGCCAGGATCTGGTGGCGATCCTCGAGGCGGGGGTCTTCGTCGGTGAGGATGGAGTAGTCCGCCAACTGGGCGGCGA
The DNA here is from genome assembly GCA_030447525.1 of Chloroflexota bacterium. GTDB lineage: Bacteria > Chloroflexota > UBA11872 > UBA12225 > UBA12225 > JAUJOR01. The sequence goes on from JAUJOR010000004.1 coordinate 107,100, forward strand.
TGCGCCCCATCAAGGGGCGCTTGTCTCGGTCACGCTCCCCGGCTGAACCGAACACCACGATCAGGGCGCGCGGCGTCTGCCGGCGCAGCGTGGAGAGCACCTGGGTCAGGGCGTCCGGGGTATGGGCAAAGTCCACCACCACGGTGAACGGCTGACCGAGGTCGAGTCGTTCCATGCGCCCGGGGACACCACCGTGCCCCTCCAAGGCCTGCCGAGCGGCGTCAAAGGAAGCCCCCAGGGTGCAGCCGGCGGCGATCGCCGCCAGGGCGTTGTAGACGTTGAACGTCCCCGGCAGCGGTAGGTTGAGGGATCCTTCACCCCAGGGAGAAATGACCCGGCACGAGGTCGACCAGCCCTCATCCCGCACGTCCACTGCCCGCACCTCGACCTCGACGGCGCCCCCCAGACCGTAGCGGATGACCGGCGCCGGGGCCCGCGGCGCCAGGGCAGCGTAGCTCGAGTCGTCGGCGTTGAGCACCACGGCCTTAGGGTAGGGCTGAACCTTTGGGTGGGCCGCATCGGGGCGCAAGAGGTCAAGCAGCTTGGCCTTGGCGCCCAGGTAGGCCTCGTACGTCCCATGGTATTCCAGGTGCTCGTGCGTGACGCGCGTGACCACGGAGACGTCCAACTCGCAGCCGGCGAGGCGGTCCTGGTCCAGGGCGTGGCTGGTGCACTCCAACACTGCCCGGGAACCGCCGCCGGCCAGGGTCTCGGCCAGCAAGGCCTGGATCTCCACCGCCTCCGGCGTGCTGCTGTGGGCCGGGTTCTCACGGGACGCACCGGCCCCTTTTGATGCCACCGTACTAACCATCCCGGTGGGAAATCCGGCCCCCTCCAGTACGGCGGTGGCCAGGGAGCACGTCGTCGTCTTGCCGTCCGTGCCGGTGACGCCGACCAGGCCCAGGCGGGAGGCCGGGAACCCGGCGTGGGCGGCGGCCAGCCAGCCGAGGGCCCGCGGGGAGCTCTGCACGGTGACCACGGGTGCCCCCGGCGGCGCCCCCACCGGGCGCTGGACGACGGCGGCGGCCGCTCCCCTGGCAAAGGCGTCTGCGACGAAGCTGTGCCCGTCGGCGCCGTAGCCCCGATGCCACACCGCCACGTAAACGTCTCCCCGCCGGACACGCCGAGAGTCGTAGGCCACGCCCGTGATGTCCGGGTCGGGCCCTCCGTAGGCCACCGGCTCCGGGAGGGCGGCCAGGAGCTGGCGCAGCCTCATCGCCCACTGGCCTCCCCGGGGACGTGGGGCCGGCCGAATTCCCCCTGCACGGCGGCGTCCTTCGCCAGAGCCGTGCCGGCCAGGTCGGACTGGAAGCGCTCCATCTGCTCCCGCAGGGTCACATCCCCCGCCGCCAGGATGCGCACGGCCAGCAGGCCGGCGTTACGCCCCCCGGCCACGGCCACGGTAGCCACTGGAACGCCGGCGGGCATCTGCACGATGGAGAGCAGGGAGTCGAGCCCGTCCAGGTACGCCAGAGGGACGGGCACGCCGATGACAGGCAAGGGCGTAGTCGCGGCCAGCATTCCCGGCAGATGGGCCGCCCCGCCGGCGCCGGCGATGATCACCTTCAGGCCCCGTGCCGCTGCAGTGCGCCCGTACTCCAGCATCTCCTGCGGCGTGCGGTGGGCCGAGACCACTCGCACCTCCACCGGCACGCCGAACTCGGCCAGCGCCGTCACCGCGCCGCGCATCACCTGGAGGTCAGAGTCGCTCCCCATCACCACGCCCACGACGGGCGCCGGGCGCTGCACACCCTCTGCACCCTCCACAGCCAGGCCACTCGAGGCAGTGGGTTCACCCCACGCCGTGGGACTCATGCCCCTCCCTCGGCGGCCAGGAGATCGGCCGCCCGGCGGGCCCGTGCCCGCGCCTCGGCGGGGTCGTGTCCGGTAGCGGTGACGTGCCCCAGCTTGCGTCCCGCCCGGGCAGGCTTGTCATAGAGGTGCACGTGCACCCCGGGAACCTCCAGGGCCTGCGGGAGGAAGACCCGGGGGTCGAACGTGGAGCGCCCCAGGACGTTGACCGTAGCCACCGCCGGCACTACCAGGGAGGGATCGCCCAATGGCCAGTCCAGCACGGCACGCAAGTGGTTCTCGAACTGCGAGGTGACGCAACCTTCGATGGAGTAATGGCCGGAGTTATGCGGGCGGGTCGCCAGCTCGTTCACCAGCAGCCGCCCCCCGGCGACGAACAGCTCGACGGCCAGGATGCCGGTCACGCCAATGGCCTCGGCGATGGCCAGACCCAGGCGCTGCGCTTCGGCCGTCAGCCCCGGCTCGATCGGCGCGGGGGCCAGCACCTCGTGGCAGATGCCGTCCACCTGCACCGTCTCTACTACCGGGTAGCTGGCCGTCTGTCCTCCGGGCCGGCGGGCGACTAAGGCGGCTACCTCTCGCTCGATGGGCACCCACGCCTCGACCAGCAGGTTGCCCGCCCCCCCCGGCAGATCCCTAACCAGGGCCGCTGCTGTGGCGGCGTCGTTGACCACCCACACACCGCGGCCGTCGTAGCCACCCTGGACGGCCTTGAGCACCACCGGCCAGCCGTGCTCGGCGGCAAAGCGCTCTATCGTGGCCAGATCCGCTGGGACGCGGAACGGGGGCACCGGAAAACCATGCTCGCTCAGCTCCACCCGCTGGCGGCGCTTATTCTGGGCCAAAGCGACCGTATCCGCCCCCGGACGCAGGCAGTGCCCGGCCCGCTCCAGCGCAGCCAGGTGACCGGCGTCCACGAGCTCATGGTCGAAGGTCAGCACATCGCACCCGGCGACAAAGGCGGCCAGGTCCGGCGCCGAGGTGGGAGCCCCGACGACGACGTCACGCGCGATGCGAGCGGCGCTCTCGTCGGGGCTCCCCGCCAGCAGGCGCACCGTGAGCCCGAGAGAGATGCCGGCCTGGTAGGTCATGCGGGCGAGCTGCCCGGCGCCGACAATACCGGGCACAGGAGGGCTATCTGCCATGGACGTGCCTGCTCACGATACCAAAGGCGAGGGCATCACCCGTGCACGGATCAGACGTTCGGGCGCAGTGACGCCCTTTAGGCGCGGCTACAGGAAGTCTATCGGGGCCCAGGGCCGGTCGGCAGCGGAATGGTCTGCTGCCGGCCGATCAGGGAGGTGGCTCAGGAGGGGCCGCTCCCCATGGGGTAGCCCTTCGCTTCCCATGCCTCCAGGCCGCCCAGGAGGGCGACGGCATCAGTCCGGCCGTTGGCGATCAGTAGTTGCGCCCCACGGGCGCTCGTATGTTCCCGGGGTCAGGTGCAGTAGAGCACCGGACGCTTGCCCGCCGGCAGGCTTCTGGCTGCCACCCGAGGGGACTGCTCTATCTGATCGAGGGGGAGGAGGATGGCCCCGGCTGCCCGGCTGCCCTGAAAGCTCTCCTGGCTCCGAACGTCGACCAGCACGGCGCGGCCGGCCTGCACTTCGGCGAACGCCTGCTCGACGCCGATACGGGGGATCTCTTCCGCCGGGACCGCCGAGCCAGGGGGCGCGGCCGACTGGCCCAGGCGTACGGCGCATCCTCCAGCGGCCATCACCAGTCCAGAAGACAGGAGCACCAGGCTTCGCCGTTGCATCCTCGTTAGCTTACCGCGTCCGGGAGGGTGTCGCTAGGGAGACCTGCCCATTCTGGACTTGCCGGGGGCAGAGGGTGACTATCGTCGGATCGTCGGATGGAGGGGTGTCGCAGGGGCTCGACCACCAGGATGCGGTCGCCGCGCCGGTCTACGATGGCATCTGCAGGCAGGCGCCTGGCCCGGGCCAACGCGGCTCCGATGGAGACAGGGGCTACGTTCCAGTACACCGTTGCCCGGCCGCCGTGCCGGGCCTCCTCCAGCCAAGTGACCAATCGATCGACCGGCGAGACGGCGTGGAGCAAGTGCCGCCGTGGGGTGGCCGCCGGCGCCCTGCCGGGGCCGCCGGTAGGGACTTGCGGGTCGCCGCAGTCTGAGGTACCCAAGGTTTCCTTCCGCCGCTCAAGATTGGCTGAGGACGTAGCCGACGCCGAGCACTGTCTTGATGAAATCGGGATTGTGGGGATCGCGCTCCAGCTTCTGGCGCAAACGGTGCACGTGCACCTTGACCAGATCTTCGTTCCCTGAACCGGAGAAACCCCAGACGTGCTCGACGATGGCGCTGTTGGTGAGCACGCGCCCTTTGTTTAGCAAGAGGTAATGCAGGATCTTGAACTCTAGGGGTGTGAGGCGAATCTCGTCTTCGTTGCGCCGCAGGATGCGGCTGCGCAGGTCGAGGGTGAGCTCCCCGGCGCGCAGTTCCTCACCGCCCCCGCTGCCGCTGGCGGCAAAGGCCTGCGCCCGGCGCAAGACGGCCTTGACCCGCGCCACCAGCTGCCGTGGCGAGAATGGTTTGGTCACATAGTCGTCCGCCCCGAGCCCCAGGGCCTGGACGATGTCCGCCTCGTCGGTGCGGGCGGTGAGCATGATCACCGGTGTGGTGGACTGCTCGCGGATGCGCCGGCACACTTCCATCCCGTCAAAGCCCGGCATGTTGGCATCCAGCACCACCAGCTCTGGCTGCTCGCTTTGAAACCGGGTCCAACCCTGCTCCCCGTCGTACGCCACCGTAACCTGGTACCCCTCACGGCGCAGGATGTACGTCAGGACGTCGATCAGGTCACGATCGTCGTCAACGAGCAACACGGCCATACGTAAGTCCGAAGTCTCGCGTCTTAGACAAAAGGCGTTCGCCAGGGGCTGTGGCGTGCTACGTGTGCGCCCACACGGTAAGTGTAAGCGCAGGGGAAAGGAGGAGTCCCGGAGTCCGAAGTAAGAGCCACCACGGGAGGGGTAGAAGCCATCCGGGCGGCCGTCCCCCCAGAGGGCTGCCGGCCCGGGACATTGGCCCTTCAGGAGGCCAGGCTGGGAACGGGGGACCTGGGACTTGAGACGTCCAGCCCCTCCCGCTGCGAGGCCAGGGGCAAGGTGAACGAGACGACGGTGCCTTGCAGTGGGTCGCTCTCCAGGCCAACCACTCCCCCGTGAGCCTCGACGATCGCCTTGCTGATGGCCAGGCCCAGTCCTGTCCCCGGCGACGTCCGTGCCGAGCTTGCCGAGCGAAAGTAACGCTCGAAGAGCTCGCCCTGCTCCGGCAGGGGAATACCCGGTCCGTGATCGGCCACCTTGACCAGGACGAAGCTGTGCTGCGTCCTCACTTGCACCACGATGTGGTCGCCCTCGGGGCCGTACTTGGAGGCGTTAGAGATCAAGTTGGCGAACACCTGGGCGATGCGCCGCTCGTCGGCCATCACCGCCGGCAAGCCCGCAGGGACGTCCGTCTCCAGCCGTTGACGCTTCTCCTCCAGGATAGGTTGCAGCGAGGCGACGACGCCGTCGAGCACCTGGCCCAGGTCGGCCGGGAGGAGATGAATTGTGAATCGCCCGGCGCGGATGCTCCCTGCGTCCAGGACGTTCTCCACCAGGGTCTGCAGGCGCACGGCCCCGCGCTCGATGCGGCGGATGGTGGCCTCCCGTTCCAGCGGCGACATGCGTTGGTAGTCCCCAGCCAGGACCTCCACCGAGGCGACCAGGGAGGACAAGGGGGTCCGCACCTCGTGAGCGACTGAGAAAAGGTACTCGTCCTTGAGCTGGTTCAGCTGGCGGAGCTGGCTATAGGTCTGGAAGAGGCTGCGCCGCATCTCCTCCATCCGCTCTGCCAGTTGCGCTACCTCGTCCTCCCCTTCCACGAGTACGGGAGACTCCAGGTCGCCACTCCCGATGCGGGCGGCCGCCGAGGTGAGGCGGCGCAACGGGCGCGCCAGCAAGGTCGACCCCAGGTAGCCCATGGCCATGGCCGCCATGGCGATACAGGCCATCACCGGAAGGTAGAAACGCAGGATGGCGTTGCGCGCATCCCGCAGCGACTGCACTGGGATGCCGACGGCGTACATGGCGATGGGCTTGCCTTCCACGTCCAGCAGGGGGACGTAGCGGGCGCGGTAGGTCTGCCCCCCAACGCGCAGATTTTGCTCCCAGTCGGTGCCCCCTTCCAGCACGTGCTGCACCACCTGGGGATCGGCGCGTGTCCCCAGCATCGTCGTCTGGCCGGGAAGGGTGGTAGCCACGAGCATGTCCCCACAATAGAGACTGAGGTCGAGACCGGTATCCGTCTTCACCTGGTGCGCGAACTCGTCATCCAATGGGAATCGAAGGTGCATTAGCCCCACCACGTTGCCCTGGGGGGTCTTGGCCGGGACGGTTACCGCCACTACCATCTGACAGTCCGGCCGGCGCACCAGCACCGGCAGGGCGGCATCCAGCTCCAGGGCCGCCGGCACCCCGGGGATGTCGAGCAGGTTCGGGCCGGGGTCGATGCGGTTGGATGGGACGATCTTGGCCAGGACGTTGCCATCCCGGTCGGCGACGGCGATGCTGTAGAAGGGACGTAGCGTTTGGATCGGCTCGATCAAGGCCGTAAGCTGCTCCGAGTTCCGACGCTGGATCTGCTGGGCCAGGAACGTGCGCTCGCTCAGCTGCCGGGTGACGATCTCGGCGTCGGAAACCCGCTGATGGTAGAGCGAGCCGAACGTGCGGGAGGCCAGCTCCAGCCGGTTGGAGGTCTCGCTCTCCAGGAGCCCGTCCACGATTCGCCATCCGGCCGCCGCCGAGCCCCCGGCAGCCACGAGGACGAGCAGGACAGAAAAGAGGGCCAGGCGCGTCCGCAGCCCGCGCAGGCCTGTCTGCCAGCGTCGCGCCACCGCGCCCACATCCGTCGACGCCAGCCTGCGCATCAGGCCACGCCGCCGCACTCCCTCACCGGTCGCCGCCGACGTGTTCGCCATATCCCTCTTCGTAGGATTGTAAGTCACTTGCCTCCTTAGTCATCTGCCCGCGGGGAGGGGCCTACGCCGTCAAGGGTTCGGTATGGCGGGTAGACGCCGCCCGCCAAGACCCAATCAGAGGAGGCCCTCTTCCTGCCTTGGGCCCCTTTCCTCCCTCCGGCCTGGCCCGTGGAGGTGCTGTCGATCACATGTCCGGCGTGAGGGGTTTGGTCAGGCGCAGGTGGGGGATGTTGTCCTCCAGGAACGGGCGCTGTGGCTCGGGGGGGAGATAGCCTCTGGCGCGGTAGAACGGCAGGGCATGCACCTGGGCGTGTAGGAGCACCTGCCGGGCCCCACGGGCGAGGGCCGCCTCCTCCAGCAGGCGCAACAGGCGAGACCCCAGGCCCTGCCCGCGCCACGCCGGCAGGACGGCGATGCGCCCGATCCGCGCCACCCCCCCGGCCGCCCGTAGCAAGCGGCCCGTCCCGATCACCGGGGCCAGCGTGACGGCTTCCTTGGCGCTCGTCCGGGCACCGGACAGGCTGAGCGGGAGGTACTTTCCGGCCTGGGCGGCCGCCCGCAGGGCCGTGCCCTGGCGGGCCGGCTCCAGGGATGGGGCATGCTCGAGATCGGCCACGCCGGTGGCCTGTTCTTGGGTAGGGAGATTCACCAAGGCAATGGCGTGGACGGCGCTGCGGTCGTGCTCGTCCATCTCGGACGCCAGGGGGACGTGTTGCTCGTCGACAAAGACGGCCAGGCGTACGGCCACCGCCCCGGCCCACTCCGCCGGGGTTTCGGCCAGCTTGACCCGCACCGGCGCCGCCGTCACCTCAACTCACCACCACGGTCAGGGCAAGTGGTTCTCCTGCCTGGCGTGCAGGGGTGGCGCGTCCAGGGCGCTCTCGGCGCTCGCCCCCGCAGGGGATGTCACAGAGCACCCGCGCACGGCGTTGATCAACTCCTGGCCGGTAGCGCCGTTCGAGTCGATACTGGCCCAGTAGGTCGCGACCAGCCCGGCGATGATCGGCGTGGCAAAGGACGTTCCGGCCCACTTGGCCCAGCCGGACTCGTTCAGCGTCCCCTCTCGAGGGTAGGTGTTCGAGCCGAAGATCCCGAAGACGGGTCTCCTCCCCACCTCAGGGGTTGCGTCCGTGGCCGGCCGCCGGGCGTCGCCGCCAAAGACAGCCACGCCATTCCCCAGCACCTGCGCGTCGCCGCGGTTGGAGTACTCCGCCGCGTCCATCGTGCTCCCCACGGCGGCCACGCCGAGGACGTCATCATAGCGCGCTGGGTAACGCGGCTCCGGCGGGATGGACATCGCGCCGGCCTGGTTGTCGTTGCCGGCGGCGCCCACGATGAGGACGTTGTCCACGCGGCGCCGGCCGACCTCCTCGCCCAGCTCGGCCCGCAGCCAGTTGAGCACGATGCGGACGCTCCCGTGGCTCGCATCCAGCAGGTCCAGGATGTCCTTTTCCCCCATCAGACTGGTCCTGATGTCTCGCGACTCGCGCAGCAGACCGGCCACTCGCTGCGCTGCACCTGGCAGCCAGAAGCTCACCTGCCGGCCTCCGGGGGGAACGTCCATCCCCAGGCTCAGGTTGACCACCAGGCGCTTCTTGCCCCGCGCTTGCATCAGCGCCGGCAAGCCTGCCAGGGCGGTGGTCAGGGCCCAGAGATCGCCGACGCCGTAATCGTTGAGGACGCGCAGCAGGTGGATCTCGGCGTCATGGGCCACGTCCCGCACGATCCCGGCGGCGAACAATCCATGATCGGGCATCCAGAAGAGGCGGTGGTCGGTGTCCTCTTTGCCCAGCTCTGCCCCCCAGTTCGGCAAGATGTTACGCAGATGGGCATCAAGCTCCTCGCGAGGGACGGATGGCCGTTCGTCGACGAAGAACTTCCGGCCAGGGCTTGCCGGATCGGCCTCGGCAGCCACCTTCTTCCACAGGGGGTTGATGGCCCCGTAGCGCGCCCCGGCCGCCGCCAGCTGTCGCCGGGTCGGGCAGGTGTCTAGCACGGCTACGAGGACGGGCTCCTGAGGCCGGGAGCGCCAGCGCTTGATGGTGTCTTCCTGGCCCGGGAAGTCGAACCGCCAGTCGGCCGGTCGGGGGTCGGCCGGCGCCGGCCAGGCGCCGGGGCTACTGTCGGTCTCGGCCCACAAATCGGACTCGGCGCCCATCGACGTCAGCCAGTTGGGCGTCACTGCCAGAATCTGCCAGCCCGCCGTCCCAGCCTCGCCCCCTTGCAGCCGGCGGTTGATGTCCTGACGATCCCAGTTGATCAGGTTGACCAGGGTGCGGACGTTGCGGTCGCTGCGGTTCCCGGCGTCCGGCTCGGTGTGCGGCTGAGCGCCGAGGGAGTAGAAGTGCAGCGCGGTGCGGGGCCCGGTCTTGTCGCTCAACACCACTGAGGGCTGCGGGCGGCCACCGGCGCCTTCCCCGCTGGGTTGAGTGGCCCGACGGAGGGGCCTGAGTAGTGCCGTAGCATCGGCCGTCCGCCGCCGGAGCTGACTGAGGTCGAGGTCGGTCGCCAGCCCCTGCTCCTCTGGCGGCCTCCTGGCCGGTCCCACCCTCAGGAGGCGCTCGACTTCCCCGTTAAGCCCCTTGGCCACGGCGTCATAATCGGGTACCCGACCGTCACTCGCAGGGGCGACGACGACGCACACCTCGCCTGGGACATAGTGCACCACCGGGGGACGGGCAACCTTACGCTCCCCCGGCCGGTCCTCGGGCCGGGGGCCGCCGTTCGGGGCTGGCTCCATCCACCGCCGCACACCTCTCCACAGACGGCTCCCGACGCCCACGGCTGCCACGGCGGCTGCCCCGACCACTACCTTCCTCACGATGACCCCTTCCTCACGAGACCCCCCTGCCTGTAGCTAGCCCGCGGTGGCACGCACCTGGGTGCTCCGTGCCTCGTCTGCGGGTCTCGCCTCGGCTCTGCTCTAGAGCGGGCCACTATCGCCCACGAGCTGGAACGGCGCCCAGTGGTATGGGTGATGGCGACCACCCACGAGCAACGCCTGCTGCGCCTGGCGCAAGGCGGCTCCCTTTCCCAGTCCGGCCTTCAATCCACCATAGAACCCCTTCATCAGCTCCGCCGTTGAGCTATCCTCCACGCGCCACAGGCTCTGCACCAGCGTGGATGCCCCGGCGTACAGAAAGCCTCGGCTCAAGCCGATCAGCTCGTCCCCCCCGGTAACCACCGTGCGGCCCGTCTCGCAGGCGCTCAACGTCACCAAGGCCCCGTCCAGGGCAAGGTTGAACACGTCGACCGTGCTGAGCTGGCCATCGGCCAGCTTGAGGTGCGCGAATGCCGGGTTGTCCAGGCGGGCGACGCCGTGCGCCGCCAGGTGTACCACCCCGTGCGAGGGGGCCTGTTCGATCACCTGGGCCCGCGTCGCCGCCCCCTCGAGATAGCAGCTACCGGGCATCACGGCAGCGACCGCCGCCGCCTCCTGCAGCACGCTGGGGAGCCGCCCACCGTCACTGTAGGCCACCACCAGGGCCTTCCCACCGGCGGCCGGTCGGCGTCCGGCGCACAGTCGCAGCATGCCGCTCGAAGGGCAGACCGTCACCTCCAGGCGCTCCAAGAGGTACGCGCGGCCATCGTAGAGGGCGTGGAAAGGGACGGCGTGGGCCGGCCCGTAGGGCACGACGATCAGCCGCCGGCAGCGCGCCAGGTACCCCTCCACCGGCTGCAGGAGGGCCCGGTAGAGGCTCCCCAGGATGCCCTGGGCGTGGCGGGTGCGCCCATTCAGCGACTCACCACCTGTGAGGGCCTGTGCGCTCGATGCCAGATTGAGCTGCCATTGGTAGAGCAGGCGCTGCAACTGGGCAGCGCCAGTGGACAGGGGCACCACCTGCATCCCCTCGGAGTCGACGACGAATACCGCGCCCCCATCGCTACGGAGGTAATACTCCAGCAACACCGTACCCTGGTCGACATCCGGTGGTGTCCGGCGCCGATCTCCCTGGTCTGGCGCCGCCCCGGCCACGGGCTCAGCGTGCTCGAGCGTCAGCCGCTCCAGCAAACGGCCGATGCGCCGTTCCCGATCACGCACCGCCGCCTGCAGCAGGCGCCCCTCGGCCGTTCCCGCGCCGCCATCTGGGTGAGCCGCCGATCCCGCGCCGTGCAGGCGGTTGTAGAACCAGTTGTGCTCCGCCCGCAAGCGGGCCAGCTCGTCCACCAGGCGTTGGTCGGCTTGATGCCCAGCCTTGAGGCGCACGTCGAGGTTGCGAGCCAGGTAATCCACTAGCGCGCGCGACTTGGCCCGCTCGAGGTAATCGAAGGCCCGGGCCCCGTCCCCGAGCTCCAGGGCCAGGTCGATCGCTTCGTGGTACACGGCGATCTTGTCGTCCAGGAACGTGCTGCGCAGGTCTGAGGCCAGGAGACCCTGAGCCCGATCGATACTCTTGATCGCCGCCTCGTAATGGCCCAGGGCGGCGCGGCGCTCGCCCCGGACACGCGCTGCGCCGGCCAGGATGTGATGGCCCTTGTAGGCCAGCCAGCTTAGGTTGCGGTCGCGCATCACCTCCAACGCGGACGAAGCCAGCCCCACGGCCGTGACGCCGTCGCCCAGGGCCAGGGCGGCGCGCGCGCGCACCACTTCGGCTTGCGCCTGCCACCTGAGCAAGCCCTGCTGGACAAAGATGGCACCGGCGCGCCCCGCCTGGCGCGAGGCGTTGATCCACTCCTCCCTCGCCAGCTGCAGCTGCGCCCGCTTGAGGGCGGCGAAGCCGAGGTGCGACAGCAGCGCCCGCTCTCGGAGCACCCCTTCGGCGCTGTCCAGCATAGCCAGGGCCGGCTCGGAGTCGCCCAGGCGCTCAAACGCCACAGCACAGAGAAGGCGCGCCTTGGCGGCGTCGCCGGGCATTGCCAGGCGCTCGAAACGGGCGACGGTCTCCTGCCCCAGCTCCAGGGCCTCCTGATTGCGGTTCAGGTGCAGGTAGCACTCCGCCATCGCTCGTGTAGACGAGGCCGCATTGGCGGCCAGTCCGGCGTCGTCGGCTGCCACCACCACCTGTCCCAGGAGGTGAATGGCCTTGGTGTAATACCCCTGATCCAGGTACACCACGGCGGTGTTGTGGTCCTGGCCCAACACTGAGAGGCCCTGGCCGTGCCGGGCAAATACAGCGCGAGCCTGGTCAAAATCCGCCAGGGCGGTGGCAAAGTCTCCCAAGAGCAGGCGGATCGAAGCCCGGTTCGTCTTCGCCTTGGCGGCCAGGGTCTCGCCGGCGAGGCCGAGGCTGGCGTACGCCAGGTCGGCAGATCCGTAGAGCTCCAGCGCCCGTTGAAACGCCCCCAGATCCTGGCACACCACTGCCATGTGCAGGTCCATCGCGGCCCCGCGACGCACCTCGCCGGCTCGAGCCAGCACCTCCCGCGCCCGGTCGACCGCGCCCAGGGCCTCGGCAGACCGGCCCAGGCGGTGCATGGAGATGATCCAGCCGATCCGCGTCCGCGCCCAGCCCACCTCGTGCCCCTGTTCCAGAAAGGCCTGGCCGGCCGCGTCGTAACTGGCCACCGACTCGCTGTACGCGCCCAGCACCCGCAGGGCATCAGCCTCGGCCATCACGCCCAGGGCCCGGTGGTAGGAGTTCCCCGCCAGGCCGGCGGCGAACGCCAGGTCGCGCGCCAGGACGAGGGCGGTGCGAGGGGCGATCCCCAGATGACGCTCGGACTCGTCTTTCAGCGCCACGAAGAGCTGTTCCAGGTCGGCGGCGCTCACCTCCTGCTCCAGCAGCTGGTGGCGCTCGGACTCCTCCGTGGACGCCAGGAGCCGGACTACCACCTCACCCACGGAGAGGAAGGGACGGGCCGGCGGGCCGGCGGGTAGCTCGGTTGGCGCGGACGCCCCGGCGCCCCCGGGTACATCATGGATCGTTCTGGACGGCACGCGGCCCTCCTGCGTCCGGCTAGCGTCCGACGCTCACGTCCTCGACGGCCACGATCAAGCCGGGCAGATGGAGCTCCAGCCCGTAGTTCCCTGGAGCGATGTCGTCAAAAGCGAAGCTGCCCAGCTCGTCGATGGCGGCCGTCACCGGCTCGCCGGTGGCGGAGAGGAGGTGGGCCGTGCTGCCGGCGCTGACTTCCAGGTCATGGTCTTCACGCACGATCAGGCCCATCAAGGAAGCGCGACCCCGGGGGCCCGGGGGCCCAGGGCCCAGGGTGATGGTCAGATCTTCTACGCGGTAGGTCGCTCCCTCGCCGTCCGTCCCCCCGCGCAGGGCAGCGGCCCCGGCGCCCGGCGCCGGGACGAACAGAGTGGCAACGACGCGGCGCAAGCCCTCCACGGGCCCGCCCCGGGGCGCCGGGGCGAGGGCCATATCGTCCGCCAGAAACGTCCGCAGGCTCAGCAGCTCAGCCATGCAATGGGGGCAGTCCAGGACGTGGCGGGCGACGCCGCTGCGTCCCTCGGGAGAAGTCAGCCCCAGCTCGTACTCGCCGAGCGCCTGGGCCGGGGGACAGTCGAAGCGGTAAAGGGCGCCCCCCAGGCGTCCCTGTAGCCGGGAGTACACCTGCGCCTCAGAGGCACACGCCGGACACGTGCGGAGGTGCTGCGCCACGTCAGGGGAGGCGTCGCCGTCTACGTAGGCGAGGATCGCCTCCGGCGTGACCGCTCCGGGTCGTGTGCAACCGATGTTTGTCACGCCATCCCTCTCGCTACGTCTCACGCCTTGTACGACCGCGTGTCCGGTGAGTTCGTGCCCCCAGCTCCATGCCCCATCACTGGACTGAACGGCGTCAGCCCCCTTTTTCGGGCACCACCCCTTGGCGCTCTACCCCGTCAGGCACCACCTGCGCCAAGCGGCGAATGGCCGGGCTGCGCCGCAGCCGGTCAAGGACGTTACGCTTGACCCGGTAGACGTCGGCCACGGTGGGGTAGAGATGGGGGCGGCGCTCGTGGATCTCGGCGGGCTTCATCCCCAGGGCAAAGGAGCAGTACAACACCGTTCGCTCCCCTTCCTCGGGGACTTCCCGGACGATAGCCTGCCACAGCTCGGCAACGCTGAGCCGATCAAGGGCGCCTGTCTCGACGTCACCGCCGTCGACCTCCTGGCCGCGGGCCGTCTGCGGTGCCCCGTCGGTGAGCTCGTCCAGCGACTCGTGCTGCGTGGCACGCTGGACACGGTGCTCGTCCAGCACGGCGGTGGCGGCGCACATCTGCAGATACTTCAGCACTCGGGGTAGGCCGTCGAACATGCCGAAGCGTTCTGGGCGCACCGCCGTCCAGAAACGGTCGAAGGCGCGGTTGACCCAGTAGTCCGCGTCCGCGGCCACGGCGCCACCCTGGCGCAGTACCCAGGCCAGGACGATCCCGCGATACTGATCAACCACCGCCTCCCAGGCAGCCTCGTCGCGGCTGTAGACGGCGCGCCGGAACAGCTCGAAGCAATACGTATCGGTAGACGGCTCACCCCGGCGGTACTTTTCGGACTCGCGCCGGCAGGCCGCCGAGAGGTCGCCGATCGACGTGTCGCTAAGATCCATCGGACTTGCTTGCCCCGCTCGCACCCCCAGCCGCGACGCCATGTCGTGCCCTGCCCGGCAAGCCTCTGCACCCTCTCTGGAGCGGGAGCGTCTAACGCGGCGCCCGGCCCATCCCTGTACCGTGCCGCGGCAGCATACCCAATGGGGTCTTCCCGGGCAACGCCTCACTGGCTAGAACACGCTGTGGGTACGGGGGATGGGGCGGCGCCAGGGGGTCACCAGCCGTCGGGTAAAGACCTCGCTGCTGGCCAGGAATCCGGCGAAGATCAATACGACGCCCAGGAGCTCGGCCCAGTAGAACACGTCGGTCACGCCAAAGCGGTTGAGACTCCCCCCCAGGCTGGGGATGAACGCCCCCAGGGCCACCAGCCCGGTACTGGTCACCCGGTCTAGGCCGGCCCCCTTGCGCCAGAACTGCCATCCGCTGTAGGCGGCCCCAAAGAGGAGGGCCATCGCCCCGCCGACGTTGAACAACGGGGTCATCAAGCGCACGCTCTCCGGAAAAGCCGCGCCGTGGGGGATGCCGGTTGTGGGGTCCAGCATCTGCGCCGTGTTGATCGGAGCGCTGAGGACATGCCAGCCGGCGAAGGCCGTGCCGGCGATCACCAGGCCGGCGCAGACGTGGCCCAGCCAGGCCGGCCGCTCCCAGCAAACCAGGGCCAGCACTCCAGCGGCGGCGATCCCAGTGAGGCCGATGCCGATGGCCGCCCCCGCCAGGGCGTCCTCGTGGGCCTGCAACAGCCGTCCGCCACGGATCAGGGCCGGGACCGCCCCGGCGAAGACCCCCAGGGCCACCAGCTCCCCAAAGGCCGAGGCGCGCATCAAGTAGACCTCGCCGAGGCCCAGCCAGGCGGCGGCCGCGATCGCCCCGGACAGGTACCAGAGCCGGTAGGTGCCCTCGGTCCAGCCCAGCCACTGCCCGGCGGAATCCGCCCCGGCCGCCAGGGCGTACCACAGCATCCCACATGCCCATACCAGCTGGTAGGGCTTACGCCGGGCGCGCCATTGCAGCAGCAGCAGGCCGGCGAATCCAAAGCACAGGAACGCGGCCGCGGTGGGGAGGATGGCGTGGCTGTCGAGCGCAGGGGTCACAGAAGGCGCAGGGGTCACAGAAGGCGCAGGGGTCATAGGAACACCATAGGCCGGGCCCGACGTCAGGGTGGTAGGGAACGTCCCCTACTATGTGTACCAAAGGTACCCGTAGCGCCGGAAGATAGAATCTATCTGTGACAGGGACTATTGTGGCCGTTCTGGCCGCGACTACTGTGGCCGCCGCTGCCTCCCGGCCGCGCCAGGAGATGGTGGCCAATGGGACCGGGGGCGGCCCGCCTGAGCCGGCCTATCTCGCCGGTCCTCCCCTGTTCTGGCGCCTGCTGGCCGCCAACCTGTTTGTCGTCCTGGGAGGGGCCGTGCTCGGCACCGCCTTGACCCGCCAGTTCGTCCTCAGCGGCACCTTCACCGTCCTGACCCAGGCCCTGATGGTCCTGGTGGCCATGGCCCTGAGCGCCCTCCTCACCGGGGTGATCCTGCACATCGCCTTCCGGCCCCTGCGCGGTCTCCGCCAGGCCATCGAGCAGGCCCCCGCCCCGGGACGGGCAACGCCCCTGAGTCCGCTCCGGCAAGCCTCTCTCGACCGTTACGGCGACCCGGACATACTCGCCGTGGCGCAGGCGGTGCGCCGACTGTGGGACGGGCTCGACCAGCACGTGCGCCTCCTGGAGCAGAGCAACCAGCGCCTCGAAGAGCAGCGCCGCGAGCTGGCGGAGAAGACGGTTCAGCTACAACGCCTGGCCGAGCTGGTGCTGGCGGCACAGGAAGACGAGCGCCGGCGGGTGGCTCGCGAGCTGCACGACGAGACGATGCAGTCTATGGCAGCCTTGCTCATGGGCCTGGAGCAGACTCTCCATCAACTCCCCGCAGACGGGCCCCAGCTCAAGGCGGCCCGGCAGTCCATGACCCGTCTACGGGATCTCTCGGCGCGCATGCTGGAGGAGCTGCGCCTCCTGGCGCTCGACCTGCGCCCGTCGGTGCTCGACGACCACGGGCTGGTGGCGGCCCTGCGCTGGCTGGCGCAGCTGCACGAGGAACGTTCCGGCGGGCGCTGCCGCGTCGAGCTGGGTACCGGTTTCAGCGGCGAGGACAGTGAAGCGCCCCCGGCCTGCCGGCTGCCACCGCCGACGGAAACGGCCCTGTTCCGTATCGCCCAGGAGGCCTTGACCAACGTCGTCAAGCACGCCCAGGCATCGCAGGTGATGATCCGTCTCAGCCAGACGGCCTTCTCGGTGATGGTGGAGATTGAAGACGACGGCGTGGGTTTGCCCGAGGCGCCGGCGCGGCTCCCGGCGCCTCCGGGACACATGGGCTTGTTCAACATGATGGAGCGAGCCGCCCTGCTGGGTGGGACGTGTGTCATCCGGCGGCGCGACCCCCAGGGGGGCACGGTCGTGCACGCCGAGCTCCCTCTGGTCGCCGGCGTCCACCGCGTAGCGGAGTCCGGCACAACGGCGTCAACCGCGTTGCAGCGGATCGAGGCCCCGGCCGGTCAGTAGAGGGGCTTGGCTCGCCCACACAGTCAGCCAGAAGGGAGCTGCGATGATCGCCACGGCGAGCGCAAAGACGCGTATCAGGGTGCTCCTAGCCGACGACCACGCTATCGTGCGCGAGGGCGTGCGCCTGTGCCTGGAGGGCATGGGCGACATAGAAGTCGTGGGGGAGGCGGAAGATGGGCATCAGGCCGTGCGCCTGGTGGGACAGTTGACCCCGGACGTGGCCGTGGTGGACGTCACCATGCCCCGCCTGAACGGCATCGAGGCCCTGCGCCAGATCCGGCGCGACCACCCGCGCACCCGTGTGGTGATGCTCAGCATGCACGATAACGAGGCCTACGTGACCCAGGCCCTGCAAGCCGGGGCCTCGGGGTACGTCCTCAAGCGCACGGCGGCCACAGAGCTGGCGACGGCCATCCGCGCCGCCTGTTCCGGTGACATCTACCTGCACCCGGGCGTGGCGAAGCGGGTGGTGGCCGATTACCTACAGCGACTCGGCCCGGACGACGCCGTACCCGCCCCCCACGATCGGCTGACCCCTCGCGAGCGCGAGGTGCTGCAGCTGGCGGCCGAAGGCCTCACCACCCGGGAGATCGCCGAGCAGCTCGTCGTCTCGACCAAGACGGCTGAGCACCACCGGGCCAGCGCCATGGCCAAGCTCAACCTGCACAGCCAGACCGAGCTGGTCAAATACGCCATCCGCAGCGGCTTGATCGAAGCCGGGGGCTAAGAGCCGGGGGCTAAGAGCCGGGGGCTAAGAGCCGGGGGCTAAGAGCCGGGGGCTAAGAGCCGGGGGCTAAGAGCCGGGGGCTAAGAGCCGGCGGATAGGGCGCAGCCCCCTGATTCCCAATCCCTGGCCGTTCGGCGCTATACTGCGCCCGATAACGCGCGGAGCCGGCGCAGCGATGATCACTCGAGGGTCGCTGCCGGGGCGCGCATACCGGCGCAGAGGACACGCCAACGTCATGGACGAATACCGCCCTTTCCCCAGTAACCAACCACCACCGGATGACGTGATCGAAGACGTGCCCGAGCCAGAAATGGCGTTGGGGGCGGACGAAGGGATCGGCAACACCGGTAGGCCGGAGCGCCCCGCACCCAACCTGGACCATCCTGGGGGCCACCTGCACGGGGCGGTGGCCCGGCTGAACAAACCCCGTCGCTTCGGCTTTCTCCGCGCCGATTATGGCGTGGAGTTTTTTTACCACGCCTCGGCCAGCGAGTCCGGGCCCACCGCCTTTGACGCCCACCGCCCGGGCCAGGAGTTAGAGTGCGAGTGTCACCAGGACGAGCACGGGCGGGGGCTCGCCGCGACGGTGGTGAACGTCATCGGCGAGCCCCCGCCCGAACAGCCCCGGCCGCCCCGGCCGCCCCGCGCCGAGCGCGGAGAGCGCCCGGCCGGCCGCGAACGTCGGGCCAGCGGCAGCCAGGCGGCGGAGCGCTGGCACGTCGCCGTGCTACGGGAGCGCTCGGACATGCCCGTCGCCAGCCAGCTGGAGCGCCTGCTCAACGAGCGAGCGGTGAAGCCGGGCAACTTTACCCTCGGCTTCGTCGAGCACGAAGAAGGAACCGACTGTTGGGTGGCGTACTACAGCGCCGTCGACGGGGGTAGTTGACGCGCATCCGCGCATCCGCCGGGGCACACGCGGAAGGGCCCGGTCCCGGCGGCCTTAGCCCCAAGATGCCTGGAGCGAGTCGAGGATGCGTCTGCGAGCTTCGCCCCCCCTGGTGAATCTACGAAGGTCTTCTCCATAGGCACCTAGGGCGGGGCATGAGGGGCGGGCGCCGAGCTGGAAGGAGAGGGCAAAGACCAGGTGAAGCGTAACCCTCCCGGGCCACGCACCGCCACCGCCGGCACGGTGTCCACCCCGCGGAAGAAGAGCACGCGCACCGAGCCATCGGAGTTGACCATGGCCGAGGCCGTCGTCCCATCAGAGTAACGAGCGACAACCCCCCGTCCCCCTTCCCCCGTCTTGGACGGACGGCTGCTGAGGAGACGTACCCCGTCCGGGGGCAGGACAACCCACAACGCCCCCAACGACGTACCGGGATTGCGGTGCTCGTCCCCGGCGCCGTCTCGGCGGCGCCCCCAAGGCGCCCGCAGACGGCGCAGCCAGCGGGCCAGGCCGGTCATGCCCCTCCGGAGGGGCATGCTAACACAGTATCGGCCGGCCGAAGGCAACCCGTGCCAGCGTGGCCCTCTAGAGGTCAGGACTAGGAGAGCGATGGCGGTCGCCGGTATCGTGCTCGCCGCCCCGCAGCTGGGGGGCGGCGACTTCTCTGGGGGCTTGATCGTCTCCGCCGTGTACGACGGGCGGGACGTGGCGCAGACGGTGGAGGCCTTTGACCAGGCCCTGCAGGTGCTGCAGGGCCTGGGGTCACCTTTGATCAGCAGGCGGCGATAGCGAGCTGCCCATTGCCGGCTGCCTACTCGTAGAAGGTGCCGATGCGCCGGTATTTGGCGTAACGCTGGCTCAGCAAGCGATCCATCGGCGTGGCCTCCAGCGAGCCCAGCTCCTCGACCAGGGCCTCCCGCAAGGCCTCGGCGGCGCCCGCTTGATCGGCGTGCGCCCCCCCGGGCGGCTCCGGGATGATGCGGTCGATCACCTCCAGGTCGACGAGGTCCTGGGCGGTGAGCCTGAGGGCGGCGGCGGCTTCGGGGGCCAGCTTAGAGTCCTTCCAGAGGATGTTGGCAGCCGCTTCCGGCGGGGCCACGGAAAAGATGGCGTGCTCCAGCATCAGCAGGCGGTCTGCGACCCCCAGGGCCAGCGCCCCACCGCTCCCGCCTTGTCCGATGATCACCGTCAGAATCGGTACCTGCAGCTCCGCCATGGCGGCGATGTTCTCGGCCAGGGCCCAGGCCTGACCCCGCTCCTCGTCGGCCAGGCCGGCGGAGGCGGCCGGGGTGTCGAGCAAGGTCACCAGGGGCATCCCGAACTTCTCCGCCTGGCGGAAGAGGCGCAGGGCCTTGCGGTAGCCTTCCGGATGCGGCTGGCCGAAGTTCCGGCTGACGGAGTCCTTCGTCCCTTTTCCGCGTTGGTGGCCAACGAGCATCACCACTCGGCCGTTCAGCCGGGCCGGCCCCCCCACGATGGCCCCGTCGTCGGCGTAGGCGCGGTCGCCGTGGAACTCAGTGAACTCGGTAAAGATGGCCTTGGCGTAGTCCAGGGTCTGCGGGCGTAGGGCATGCCGGGCTACCTGGACCTTCTGCCAGGGGCTCAGGTCGCGGTAGACGTCGCGCCGGGTGCGTTCCAGGTCGGCCACAACCACGCCACGCTCCGCCTCCAGCTCCGGCTTGGGATGGGCGGCAATCTGCTTCTCCAGGGCCTCTAAACGCTTCTGGAGCTCCGCGATGGGACGCTCGAAGTCCAGCACCACAGACATGGGAGGGACCTGCGTCCGGCCCTAACCGGCCACCACGGGCGCCGATACGGGCTCGTCCTCTGGCACCTGGAGCAAGCCATCCGAAAGGGGACGGCTCGAACGGATGGCGGCGGTGTCGAGGAAGAGCCGCAGCAGGCCGGCCACAACCGCGCGCAGGTCACGGCGCAACACGACCATGTCCACCATGCCGTGCTCTAGCTGGAACTCTGCCGTGTCGGCGCTTGGGGGGAGCTTTTCACCGGTAGCCTGCTCGATGAGGCGCGGGCCGGCGAAGCCGACCACAGCCCCGGGCTCAGCGATGACGCAGTCCCCCAGGGCGGCAAAGCTCGCCGTGACGCCGGCTAACGTGGGATCGGTCAGCACCGAGATGTAAGGGACCCGGGCACGGCCGAGGGAGCGGACGGCCGCTGCCGTCTTGGCCATCTGGAGCAGGGCGATGCTCCCTTCCTGCTGCCGCGCCCCACCCGACGCCGAGCAGATGATCAAGGGGCGACGCTCATCGCGAGCCAGCTCACAGGCTCGGGCGATCTTTTCTCCCACCACTGAGCCCATCGTCCCGGCGAAAAAGGACATGTCCAGCATGCTGAACACCGTGGGGATGCCATCCACCCGCCCGCGACCGTAGATGCAGGCCTCGCTGAGACCCGAGTCCGCCGTCCACTGTGCCAGCTTGTCGTGGTAGCTGGGACGTCCGGCGGGCGCAAAGCGCAGTGGATCGCCGGAACGCATGCCGGCGTCCAGCTCGTGGAAGGAGCCCTCGTCCAGCAGGAGCGCGATGCGCTCTTGGGCGCTGAGCGGGGCGTTGTAGCCACACTTGGCACAGACCTTGAAGCTGCTTTCCCATTCCCGGGCGTAGGTCAACTCCCGACAGCGCGGGCAGCGCACCCACATGTCATCCGGAATGGCCGTCCCGCCGGGCGCGCTCCCCGAGTCTCCGGGGACGGCACGTCGAAAGAAGCTTCGCATGTAGAGAACCCGATTATACGCCAAGGCGGCGCCTCGACGGCCCTCCAGGTCGCTGTCCGAGCCCGGTTCGGCGTTCGCCCTTGCCGGCGAACGGGGTCCGGAGGGGCCAGAGCGCACCAAGGGACGCTCGCCGTTATGGCGCCGGACCGGTAGCCCCACCGCCCCGCCCCGGCATGGCCACCCGGGCCTGGACGTAGGGCCAGGCGGACACCACGGTCAACCCGGCGGCCAGGGCCAGCAGCCAGGGTGCAGCCGGGATTTCCAGGATCGCCGCCGGGATGGCCAGGCTGCTGACGGCCATCTTCAGCTTTCCCAGGGTGCCGGCCGGCACGAGCACGCCGTTGAGCCCGGCGTACGCCCGCATCCCGCCCACGGTCAGCTCGCGGGCGACGATCACCATAGGCACCCACGTTGGGGCGAGCTGGCGCCCGGCCAGATCGATCAAGACGACGGCGACCAGGAGCTTGTCCGCCGTGAGGTCGAGGAGCGCCCCCACCGCCGCCGGGTGGCCCGCCGAGCGGCCGCCCCGGTGGTCGCTCTGGCGCGCCAGGCGCCCGTCGAGGGCGTCGGTCAGGGCGGCGATAACGTAGAGGGCCGCCGCCGCAAGCCGGGCCGCGTCCCCCGGCGCAGCCAACAACGCCAGGATGCCGGGGATGGCGGCAATGCGCACCAGCGTGGCCCCGTTCGCCGCCATCCCCCAGGCGTCACGCACGCCCGGCCCTCTACCGCGGCTGCAGGACGGGCAACGACTTCAGTCCGATCCGTCGCTTGGTGCCGGTGATGCCACCCCCCAGGGCAACGGCGGCAGCCTGCAAGGCGCCATTCGGGGGCTGCCCTTCTTCCTCTGCTAAGCCCTGGTGACCGGCCGCCCCCTTTCCGGCAGCCCCCCGCCCGGGGACCCCGGCCGGGGTCAGGCCTACCTGCTCCCCGAAGAGGTCGTAGGGCCCGGCGCCGGCGATCCGTACCCGCACGAAGTCTCCCCGCTGTGCCCGGCCACGGAACACGACGAAGCCGTCCACCTCCGGGGCGTCTCGGAACGTCCGCCCGATCAGGCGCCCGGCGCCCCCGGCGGCCAGGGCGGAGGTAGCCGGGGAATCATCCGCCGCCCCCTCAACCAGCACCTCCATCTCGGATCCAACATAGGCTTGATTTCGGGCCAGGGAGATCCCCTGCTGCAGCTCCAGGGCACGTCCCTTGCGCCGCTCCTTGAGGCGGTCGGAGAGCTGGCCGGGGAGGGATGCCGCCGGCGTTCCCTCCTCAGGGAAGTAGGGGAAGATGCCGGCGTGATCGAACTGCACTGTCTCCATGAACCGCAGCACGGTCTCGAACTGCCCTGCCGTCTCGCCGGGGAAGCCGACGATAAAGGTGGTGCGCAGGGCCACCTGGGGCATCAACTCCCGCGCCCGGGCGAGCACGGCCTTGACGTGCTCCACATCGCGGGGCCGGTTCATCGCCCGCAGCACGTCCGGGTGGGCGTGCTGGAGCGGCATGTCCAGGTACTTCACCACCTGGGGGAGCCGGGCCATAGTCTCTAGCAGGTGGTCGTTGACCCAGCCGGGATAGCAGTAATGGAAGCGCAGCCACGGGAGGTGGGGCACACCGGCGCAGATCTCCTCCAGGAGTCGGGCCAGGGCAGTACCCCGATCTGCCGGGGCCTGGGCGAGGTCCTGGCCATAGGCGGTGGTGTTCTGTGAGACGAGGATGACCTCTCGTACCCCGCCGTCTGCCAGCTCGCGGATCTCCTGGACGATCTCGCTCCGGGACTTGCTGCGCTGCGCGCCCTTGAACCCAGGAATGGCGCAGAAGGTGCAGCTCATGTTGCAGCCCTCGGCGATCTTGACGTAGGCCGTCGGGCCGTCCGCCTGGCGGGGGAAACTGGGGTCGGCGGCCGGGTCGGCGCCATGCCAGCAGGGACGGGCGCCGCGCTCGATCTCCCCCACGAGGCGGTCAATCTCGAACCAGCGGCGGGTGCCCAGGACGCCATCGAGCTCCGGCATGTCCTGGGCCAGGGCCTCGCCGAAGCGCTCGGCGAGGCAGCCGGCAGCAACCACCTTCTGCCCCGCGCGTCGCCGGCCCAGGTAATAGAACAGCCGGTCGATAGACTCTTCCTGGGCCGGCCGGATAAAGCTACAAGTGTTGACAATCACGATGTCGGCGTCGGCCGCGCCGTCCGCCGGGGAGTAGCCGGCGCCGGCCAGCCGCTCGGCCATCCCCTCGCCTTCGACGGCGTTCTTCGGGCAGCCGAGATTCTCGATAAAGAAGCTGCGTTGCGCGTTTCCCATCCGCAACACATCGTACCAGGGGACACGACCCGGCTGGCACTGCCCTCAGAGGGCGGGCACGAACCCTCTAGCGCGTGAACTCGCGGTCAATGGGCTGGCCGGCGGCGCCTAGGGCACCGACGCGCTGCCCGTTCACGCTCACATCCACGGCGGCCCCGTTCCCCACCCGCAGGAGTACGCTCTGTTGTCCGGTCCATTGTCGGGTCTGCCCCGTGGCCAGCGTCTCCTCCAACACCACCCGACCATCCACCGTGGCCCGCACCCAGGCCCGCTCCACGGCACGGAGCTCTACCTGGACGCCCTGCACCACCGGCGTGGGGCTGGGGACCGGGGTGGGCGCGGGGGAAGGGGCCTGGGTCGGCCCGGCGGTGGCCAGGGGCGGCAGGGTCACGAGCGAGGCGGCGCCGGGAGTCCCGCTCCCGTTCTGTCCCTGGGGGACGACTCCCCCCTGGCCCCTATCGCTCGCCCTCGTCCCCGCCTCCGGCGCTGAGAGACCGAGCCAGATCAGGGCCGCCAGGACGAGCGCGCCGGCGGTGGCGGCGGCGATCAGCCAGATGCTCCGCGGGGCGCTGACCTTGATCGGCGGGGCCACCGAGCGGACCCCGGGGCGACGGTCGCGCCGGCGCCGCTCGGGCATCGTGGACATCACCTCGTCCGGCGGCACGCCGAGGTAGATGGCGTAGTTGCGGAGAAAGCCACGCGAATACACGCCCGAGGGCAGGGCGGCGTACTCGTCGTCCTCCAGGGCCTGCAAATAGCGGGCCCGAATGCGCGTCGCTCGCTCCGCCTCAATCAGGGAGATCCGCCGGCGGGTACGGGCGGCGCGCAGGCGCTCGCCGGGCGTGTGCGGTGGCGACGCGCTCTCGGCACCTGAGCCGGGACGCTCACGCCGCACGTCGCCGGCGGCGCGGTCTTCCCACCGCTCAGGAGAGTCGTTGCCCGGTCGCGGCGGTCGGGTAGAGGTGGCCACGCTTTGCCTTCCACACGGAGTCTACCCCAAGGCACGCGAGACGTGAACCATTGTATGGCTTCTTCCTCGCTTCCCGTGGATTACGCGCTCCGGGCGCCGGGCAGAAAGGGGAACCCTACTCGCCTGGCGTGGCCCCGGCCAGGGCGGCCGGCAGGCCTCGGATGAGGCGGGATTGGTGCTCCTGGCTGACCTGCACCCCGGCGTCGCGCGTCGCGCCGGACTCGCTCAGGGCGGCGACGAAGGCCCGCACGATCTCTTCCAGGCGCTGCTCGACCAGCTGGTCTGCGCGGGCGCCGAGCTGGGCCGGGTCATCCGCCAGGCCGGGGTTCTGCTGTCGCAGGGCCTGCCGCGCCTCCTGGCGCTGCTGCTGGAGGAGCTCTTGGAGCACGGTGGAGAGGCGCTCGCCGAAGGCGGCGGCCCCCGTCCCGTCGCGATCAAGCTGTGCCCAGCGCTCTACGTTGTTGATGCGAAAGCGCATCTCGACAAAGAGGACGTCGAAGCTGTTCGGCCCGTTCTGCCGGAAGATGGCTCGCAGCCGGACACGTTGCTCGCCCAGGGTGACGGCGTGGCGCTCGACGAAGGGGCGCGGCCAGCTCCAGTGAAAGCCTTCCGTGCGCACCACTTGCCGGGCGCCCTCGCCGGTCTCTTCCCCGGCGCCCGGGACGAGGCGCGCCAGGCGCGCCGCCGGGGGGTCGACGATCACGGCCTGGCCGGGCAAGACGATGAACATCCCGGTCAGGAGCAGCGTCCCTGCCAGGGCCGCCAATCCGGCCAGCAAGCCCCCCAGGGGGGCCAAGAGCCGGCTGCGCACCGGCCCGCTGGGAGAGAAGGCGGCCAGCGCGCCGGCCGCCTGGCGGCGCACGCGCTGCCCTTCGCCGGCCACCTTCCGTTCGGCCAGGACTCCCCCGGCCCGGTCGAGGCGCGCCAGGCGCTGCTCGGCCGCACTGAAGCCGGCGTAGATGTCATGGTAGGTCCCAGCGACGCCCGCCAGGCGGTGGCGCTGGGCCAGCCGATACGCCTCGCGGGCCAGCTGGGCCATCTCCGCCGCCCCATCGGCGCCCCGCTCGGGTAGCTGGGAGGCCTGGTCACGCAGCTTTGTGACCAGGCCGGCGCTGGCGGCGGCAAAGGCCTGTAGCTCCGCATCGGCGGTGCGTCGCAGGGGCGCGGCGGCGAAGCGCCGACCGGCGGCCAGGCGGGCCAGGCGGCCCCAGCGCCGGGCCTCGTCCAGGGGCCGACCCGCCCGTCGCCACGCCCATACCAGGGGCACGAGCGCCACGGCGGTGGCCAGCAACGTCCCCCCGGCGACGGCCCCGAGCGAGGCCACCAGCGCCTCCAGTGGGGGCAGCGGGGAGAAGATCAAGGCGATTGCCGGGGCGAAGTTGATCCATAGCAACGAAAGGGCCGGCCCTAGCAGGATCCACCATAGCGCCCGGCCCCAGGCGGCGCGGGAGCGAGCCCGCAGACCGCGCCCCAGGCGCCCCTCCAGCCCTCGCACCTCGGCTTCCTCCGGGGGGGACTGGGCGCCCAGGGCAACCCGCGCCAGGGGGGCGCCTCGCCGGGCGTCGTCCAGGGCGCGGCTGACTGCATCGGCGTCGTAGAACAGGAGCTCGCCGTCACGTAGCGGGTGGGGCAGCTTGTAATAGGTGACCGGGGTCACTTGGCAGGGCCCCCCGTCTCAAGGCCGAGCCGGTAGATCAGGGCCCCCTCGGCCAGGGCGAGCGCCGCCCCCGCCCGCTCCCCGGGCGGGCTATCAAACGTCTGCCCGCAGATGCCTAGCGCCCCGTAGCGCTGGAGGGCGATCTCGCCGAGGGAGCCCGCGCCGAGGCGGCGCCACTCCAAGCGGGGGACGTAGCGCCCCACGGCCAGGCGGACGACTGCCGGCCAACTGGGGTCCTCCCGCATCACGCGCCGCTCCCAGCTGCTGTCAAAGGCACGGAACCCCATTTGCACCACGTGGCGGCGCACGTGCGCCCCAGTACCGGCGTCAGGGTGGGCCGCCAAGGCCCGCGCCAGGGCAGTGGGCCGCCCCAGCCACGTCCGCCGTGCCCCGCCGGCCCCCAGGCGCTCGTGCAGCTCAGGGGCCATGTAAAAGCTCTCTACCTGGCGCAACCCAGCCCCCGCCAGCCCGGCCGCATCTCGGCTGCCCCTTGTCCCGGCACGCCATGCCTTCCCTTCCCCCGCCCCGCCGCCCCAGTCCTGGAGGTGGACGACGAGCGTCGGGGCGAAGGCGTCCAACGCCGTGACCAGGCCCGGGGAGAGGCCCAAGGTAGCGGCGTCCAGCAACGGGGGCACGCCCGCCCCCGTGGCCGTCGCCCCTGGGCCCCACGGGCGAAGCGCCCCGGCGGCGCCGGACAGGCTCGAGCCGCCGGGCGCGTCTCCCATCGGGGGAGGCACGACGGCGATGCGCGCCCGGGCCAGGAGTAACGGCCGGTAGCGGCTCAGGGCGTCGCCGGTCAGCGACCGCAGCACCGTGGCCGCCACGCCGGTCATGGCTTGGCCCTCCACGGCCGCGTCACACTGCAGCCAGACCCGCTCGCGGCTCCCCTCGCTCCCCAGAAAGTAGATCGGTCGGCCGGCGCGAGCGCCCCACCCAGTCGCCGGCTCAACGCTCCCGCCGGGCGCCTGAACGGCAGGCCCCTGGGCGGTTCCCGAGGCAGTTCCCTCGGAGGTTCCCGAGGAGGCTTCCGAGCTGAGGGAAGCGATGGCCCCACCGGCCGCGCCGGGGCCCAGCCAGCCCGGCTGCAGGCCCCCGGCGGCCTCCCGCAGCTCGGCCTCCCAGCGCCGAGCGTCCGCCAGGCGCTCCAACCGCTCGGCGCTCAGATCGGCGTCGAAGAGGTCCGTAACGTCTCTCCTTCCGGCCCCTCGCGCCGGGCCATCTCTCGCTCCAGCGTCTCATCCGCCTCACGCGGGGCCGGCCCAGAAGTCACGGCGTCCAATACCGCCTGCGGGGCCGCCGGCGACGGCCGCCGGACGACTGGGAGCCACGCCAGGGCCGGGGGCGTGCCGGCCGCCAGGGCGGCGTAGAAGGCGCTCAGGTCAGACACGCCGGCGGAGGGACACGCCCGCGCCGCTTCCCGGCAGGCGGCCAGGGGGTCGTTCGGCGCACTCTCCATGAGCGCGGCCAGGCGCGCCAGCCCGGCGTGCGCCAGGCACCGCACCTCCACCGGCCCGTTCACCGCCGCCAATCCGTCCGCCCCCCGCCGGCCCCAGCCGTCCAGCCGCCGCCGGTAGGCCCGGCGGGCCCAGGGCAGGCCGGCGATGAGCCAGAGCGCCCCGGCCACTTGCACCACGTTCTGACCGGCAAAGAGGAGCAGCAACCAGGCCCACACCAGCACCGTGGCGTACCACGCCCCCAATGGACCGACGGCCGACAAGCGTCCCCCCGCCGAGTCAGCCGCCGTCGTCGCCACGACCGCCGAGCGGCGCAGCAGGATCAGCACGTCGGCCTCCTCCACCGCCTCCGCCAGGGGCGCGGCTCCCAGCAGGTCGACGCGGATGGCGGCAGGATAGTCGGCCAGGATATAGCCGACATCGCGCAGGTCGGCCAGCGCGCTCTCAGGGGCAACCAGGGCCAGCCCCTCCGGCGTGGGGACGGCGTACAACCGCACGCCGATGACCGGCTGAGGCCGGTCATCGCCCGCTGCCCCTGACGACGCAGCACCCGGCGGCCTGGACACGGCGGCCGGGGCTACCATGCCCGCATCTCCGTCACGGCGTAGGGCGCCGCCCGGCGAGGCCCTGGGCCGCCCCGCCATAGGGCCAGGAGGCAGCCCCAGCCGGGGCGCCGGGGGGCGTCCTGATCAGAGAAGGCACCTAACCTGCTCAGCTCGTCGCCGTAGAACTGCGCCCCCTGGAGCCAGGCCTGCTCCCGGCAGTACGCCTCCAGCTCGCGGAGCTGCTGCCCCGGGGGTCCCTGCAACCGGCGCGCCAGCCGCCACAAGCCATCCAGGCGCTCCTGGGCGCGGGGGTCCGCCCCGCCGGCCGGGACCAGCCGGGCCGCGCGCCGGGTCAGGCGCCGCGCCAGGGCCACCCGTCCCCGACCGGTGGGCCAGGCCACGCCGGCCGTCCCTCGCGGCAAGGCCGTGACGGCCACGACGAGCGCCAGCCAGGCGTACCCAGGCGCGAACTCCAGGGCACGCAGGGCCAGAGCAGCGGCGGCGCTCAGCCCGCCCAGCCACCACCAGCGCAACGGCCCGCCCCCGGCGCGGGCCGCGCCAGCCTCACGTAGCGCCTGGCCCAGCGAGGCGACATAACTCCCCTGTAGCTCGGCCAGCTCCCCGGGCGACAACTCGCCGGGGGCGTACACGGTCAGGGCGTCTGCCTCGGCTGGGCCCGGATCTTCCGCCCTGCGCCCCCCCGGCGTGAGGCGTCCCCTGGCGGCTCCACCACGGCGCGGCTCCCAGAACACCACTCCGGCCGACCGGCCCAGGTACGGCAGGACGAACGCCTCGATGACCATGCGGTGCCAGGAATATAGCACGGCCCCCCTGCTCGCCCCTCCCCCACCCCATTACACTTCCACTGTGATCTGGGACGTCATCGTCGTCGGGGGCGGGCACGCCGGCTGCGAGGCCGCCCTGGCCGCCGCCCGCATGGGCTGCCGCACCTTGCTCATCACCGGGAGCCAGGACACCGTGGCCAGCATGCCCTGCAACCCCTCCATCGGCGGGCCGGCCAAGGGTCATCTCGTCCGCGAAATCGATGCCCTGGGGGGCGAGATGGGACGCAACACCGACCGCACCCAGCTCCAAATTCGGCTGCTCAACACCGGCAAGGGACCGGCCGTCCAGGCCATCCGCGCCCAGGCCGATAAGCACCTCTACCACCAGGCCATGCGGCGCGTCCTGGGCCGGCAGGCCAACCTGCACCTCCGCAGCGGCTTCGTCGAGCGCCTCCTCCTCCGCACCGCCCACGCCGGGGCGCCGGCCACCCCGGTCGTCGCCGGCGTGGAGGCCCGCACCGGGGAGCGTTACTTTGGTACCTCCATCGTGGTCACCACCGGGACGTTCTTGAAGGGCTGCCTCGTCTGCGGGGACGGCGTCACGCCCGGCGGGCGCTACGGTGAGGCACCGGCTGAGGGTCTCTCCGGCGAGCTGCGGGCCCTGGGATTGCGCCTTGGTCGTCTGAAGACCGGCACCCCGCCGCGTGTCGACGCCCGCACCATCGACTTCTCCAAGACGGAGCTGCAGCCGGGGAGCGAGCGCCCTATAACCTTCGCCTTCCAGCCACTCGACCTCGACGAGGCGCTGAGCGAGCCCCCGCACCCGGTGTATCCCGGCGTCGTAAGTGGGGGCTGGCGCACGCAGATGCCTTGCTACCTCGTCTACACCAATCCCGCCGTTCACAACCTGGTGCGGGCCAACCTGCACCGCGCCCCGATGTATAACGGCACCATCACCGCTGCCGGGCCCCGCTACTGTCCATCGATCGAGACCAAGATCGTCCGCTTCGCGGACAAGGGCCGGCACCAGATCTACTTGGAGCCGGAGGGGTTCGCCAGCCATTGGGTCTACGTCCAGGGTTGCAGCACCAGCCTGCCGGAGGACGTCCAGCTGGCCATGCTCCACGCCATCCCAGCCCTGGCGGAGGCAACGATGCTTCGCCCCGGCTACGCCGTGGAGTACGACTACGTCCCGCCCAGCCAGACGCGCGCCTCGTTGGAGAGCAAGGCCGCCGGCGGCCTCTTCCTTGCCGGGCAGATCAATGGCACCTCCGGCTACGAAGAAGCGGCCGCCCAGGGACTGCTCGCCGGGATCAACGCCGCCCGGCGCGCCCGGGCGCTTGGCGCTGGCGACGCCGAGCGCCCCCCCTCTACCGAGTGCGGGAGGGGGGCTGAGGGGCATGCTTCCTGGGAGCCCTTCATCCTCACCCGGGCCCAGGCGTACGCCGGGGTGATGATCGACGACCTGACCACCACCGACCTCGAGGAGCCCTACCGGCTGCACACCTCCCGCGCCGAGTATCGCCTCCTCCTGCGCCAGGACAACGCCGACCTGCGGCTCACCCCCCTGGCCTACCGCCTCGGGCTCGTCCCCGCCGAGCGCTACCAGCGCGTCGAGCGCAAGCGGGACGAGGTGGCTTCGGCCCTCGCCACCCTGGGCCGCACCCGCATGCCCCCGTCGGACGGCCTCAACGCCCGCCTGGTGGAGCTGGGCTTCCCGCCTCTCGAGCGCTCCGTCAGCGCCCTGGACTATCTACGCCGCCCTGAGGTTGGCCACGGCTTTGTCGCCGCCCTCGGCGCGGCGGCCTACGGCGCCCTGCCTGACGACGTTGCCGAACAGGTGGAGATCGAAGCCAAGTACGCCGGCTACGTCCAGAAGCAGCTCGCCGAGGTGGCCCGTGCCGAGCGCCTGGACGGGCTGCGCATCCCCCAGGACCTGGAGTTCCAGGACATCTCCGGGCTGCGCCTGGAAGCCCGCGAGCAGCTGGCCCGCTTCCGTCCCCTGAGCATCGGGCAGGCGTCGCGCCTCGCCGGAGTCACCCCAGCCGACGTCGCCGTCCTCCTGGTGCACCTCAAGGCCTAGCGCCGCGTCAACCGCCTGCTGAGCGATTGACCCCGGCACGGGCCACCCGACAGCGGCGCGCCGGCAATGCACCAGGAGGAGCCGCGTGCGGCGGGCAAGGAGACATCGTCCCCCGCTGCCCGCGACGTCGTCCCCCTCTAGCCGCTACGGCTCGAGGTCATCGCTCTCGCTGCCGTCAGCGCCTGCAGCGCCTACGCCGTCGCTCGCCAGGGCGCCGGCGCCCAGTCCGTTAGGCGAGACCTCGGCCACCTCCACATCGATGGCCCTGGCCACGGGGGGGCTGTCGTCGGCCTCGCCGCCGTCGAGGCCGCTATCGGCCAGCGGGTCGTCTTCCTCAGCGCCGAGGCTGGCCAGGGCAACCACGGATTCCCCGGGGGTGACGCGCATCAGCTGCACGCCACGGGCGTCGCGGTGCAGCGCCTTGACGCTCTGCACCGGGATGCGGATCACCTGGCCGTGCACCGAGATGGCCACGATCTCCTGGGTCACTGCCCCCACGGTATGTGCCGCCACCAGCGGCCCGGTGCGCTCGTCCAAGACGATCGCCCGCACGCCGGCGCCCCCGCGCCCCTGGCGCCGAAACTCAACGAAGGGGGTCTTCTTGCCGATCCCGTTGCCGGTAATCATCAGCAGGTCACCCGAGGGATCCACAACCTGGAGGGCAACCAGTTCATCCCCCTCCTCCAGCCGGATGCCCCGCACGCCCCCGCTGGTGCGGCCGGAGATGCGCACGTCCTCCTCCGAGCAGGTCAGCGACTGCCCCGAGGCCGTCACCAGGATCAGCTCGTCTGTGCCCGAGGTGCGCACCGCCCAGCACAGCTCGTCCCCGGCCTCCACGTCCATGGTCTTGATCCCGTTCTGGCGCACGGAGGCGTACTCGGAGAGGGCGGTGCGCTTGATCTCGCCCCGGCGAGTGGCCAGGAACAGGTTGCCGCCGGCGTCGAAGTCGTCGATGGGGAGACAGGTGGTGACGCGCTCGTCGGGGTCGAGGGCGATAAAGTTGATCAAGGCAGAGCCCCGGGCCTGGCGCTGCACGTCCGGCAGCTCCCAGGCGCGCGTGCGCAGGACACGCCCGCGATTGGTGAAGAACAAGATGTTGTCGTGCGTGCTGGCGACGAAGAGCTGGCGCACCTGGTCGTCGTCCCGCGTCGTCATCCCCGTCACCCCTTTACCACCCCGGTTCTGGAGGCGGTAGGTGCTGGGGAGCATGCGCTTGACGTAGCCCCGCTCGGTGAGCAGCACCAGGACGTCACGCCGGGCGATCAGGTCTTCCTCGCTGAACTCACCCTCTTCTTCCGGCATGATCACCGTGCGCCGGGGATCGCCGTACTTGCGGCGCAGCTCGGACAGCTCGTCCTTGATGATCAGCAGCACCCGCTCCGGCCGGGCCAGGATGTCCTCCAGGTCGGCGATCGCCTGGCGCAGCTCGGCCAGCTCGGCCGCCAGGCGCTGCCGCTCCAGGGCCACCAGGCGACGGAGCTGCATATCCAGGATGGCATTGGCCTGTACCTCGCTCAGGGCGAAGCGGGCGACGAGCTGGCTGCGGGCCCCCTCCGTGCTCTGGGCCTCGCGGATGGTGCGGATCACTTCGTCCAGGTGGTCGAGGGCAATCTGCAGCCCCTCCAGGACGTGCGCCCGCTCGCGGGCCCGGCGCAGATCGTAGCGGCTCCGCTTGGTGACTATATCCTGGCGGTAGGCGACGTACTGCTGCAGGGCCGTCTTGAGGGTCATCACCTGGGGCTGCTGCCCCACCACGGCCACCATGTTGACGTTGAAGGCCGTTTGTAGGGCAGTGTGCTTGAACAGCTGGTTGAGCACGGCCGTCGGGCGGGCGTCACGCTTGAGCTCGATCACCAGGCGCATCCCCTGGCGATCGGACTCGTCACGCATGTTGGAGATGCCCTCCAGGCGTTTCTCCCCCACCAGCTCGGCGATCTTCTCTTGGAGCGTGGCCTTGTTGACCTGGTAAGGGAGCTCGGTGACGACGATCCGGCGGCGCTCGTTCTCCTCCTCCTCGACCTCCGCCTTGGCGCGCATCACCACCCGCCCCCGGCCAGTGGCGTAGGCGCTACGGATGCCGGACATCCCCAGGATCAGACCGGCGGTGGGAAAGTCCGGCCCGCGGACGAACTGCAGCAAGTCGTCCACGGCGGCGTCGGGATGGTCGATCAGGTAGGTGATCCCGTCCACCAGCTCCGTGAGGTTGTGGGGCGGGATCTTCGTGGCCATGCCCACGGCAATCCCCTCCGCCCCGTTCAAGAGCAGGTTGGGCAGCCTGGCAGGGAGGGGGTATGGCTCGCGCTCGGTGGCGTCAAAGTTGTCGACGAACTCGACCGTCTCTTTGTCGATGTCCGCCATCATCTCTTCCGCGACGGCGGTCAGGCGTGCCTCCGTGTAACGCATCGCAGCCGCAGGGTCGTTGTCCACTGAGTTGTGGACGAAGACACCGGCCTCCAGCGCGAAGTTGTGCAGACCGTCTACCGTGAGGTCGTAGACGTCGGCGTGCCCGGCTGGCTCCACTGATGCCACCCGATGATTCAGGGGCGGGGTGTGAGCGAGTGCCGGCTCGATATTGAACTCGTCAGCCAGGCGGTGCGCGAACTCCCAAGCGTTCGCCGCCGGCTGATACACCTGCTCGCAGCCCCGCATGTCACGGTCAGCGCCCTCGTATATACGGGTGTACAGCGGCATCAGACTCACGTCTGGCTGGAGGTCCTGCGCCTCGCGATACGTCCCATCACGCAACATGAAGCGGTGATCGGGGGTGCAGACGATCTCTTCTCCGTCGTCCAGCGTCACTTTCACCACCGGCACGCCCTGCTTCGTCAGACGCGGGGACCGGAGAGGGGCCATGACGACCCGTCCCGCCGCGTCGACCGCGTAGACGAAATGATCCTTGCCCTGCTCGGCGTCCGCAACGAGCTCCACGAAGGACCTGGCGGTCCCATCCGCCAACCGTACTCGCGTCGAGCCGATGAAGCAGCCGAAGTTCCCCTGGCCATCCACCAGGGGGTAGCGCAGGGAGAAGGGCTGGGCCATCCGCACCAGGGCGTCGTAGACGGCCAGCTCCCCGTGGGGGTGGTACTTGGCCAGGACGTTCCCTACCGCCCGGGCGCTTTTCTTGTACTGCGTGTTGGCGCGGATCCCCTCTTCCCACATGGTGTAGAGGATGCGCCGCTGCACCGGCTTGAGCCCGTCGCGGGCGTCGGGGAACGCCCGGCCGACGATCACACTCATGGCGTAGTCGAGGTACGACGTGAGCATCTGCTCCTCGATGCGCACCTCTTCCACGGATTCGATGTTGCCCGCTTGGTCTTCAGCCATACTCCCTCAATTGTCGCATATGAGGCCCGTAGCCCATATATATTGAGGCCGGAGCCAGGCACTCTACTCCAGGTGGAAGACCTCTTCCAGGGGTGTCATGGCCTCATCCGGGCGGCCGCTGAGGGACTCGAAGAAGGGGGCCATCTCCCGCTGCCAGCGCCCGTTCACGTCCCGCGCGGCCATCTCCCGCCGCGCCCGCTCAAAGTCCGGGGTCTCCAGGTAGCCGAACAGCAGGCCGTCGGGGCGCGCAAACAGGGAGTAGTTGTGCCAGCCGGTCTCGCGGAGGGCCTGCAACATCTCCGGCCACACTTCCCGGTGGCGGCGCTTGTACTCCTCCAGCATGTCCGCCCGCACCTTCAGGATGAACGCCACCCGCTGCATCGTGTCCTCCTTCCTCACGTCCTGGTGCGCTCTACCGGTCGCCTCGTGCTCTTGGGTCCCGCCCATGTCGTACCCCGGATCCCCCCCTCACGCCGGCCCGGCCCCACACCGGGGAAGACGCCTTGACAGGGCTTGTGAAAGATTTCACGACGTCTGCATTCGCCCCCCAGCGCCCAGTAGACCCTTGCCGGGCGCCGGGGAATCGTTTAAGATGCTTAAACTTTTGCATTGTTAGTGAATTGGGGACGTTGGTGGATCGAGAAAGACGGTGCATGTGGAAAGTAGGTCCCTGTGACGGGGTTGCGCCGCCTGGTGACCGAGTTGCTAAAGCTGCTCCCGGAGCTGGGTCGGGCGATGGAAGCGCAGTGCGAGGTGCAGCTCTCGCAGCTGGAACAGCTGACCCTCTCGCCTGGCGTCAGAGAGGCCCTCCACCGGGCGCCGATGCCGACGCCGACGCAGATGCAGCTGGCCATTGAGCTGGCCCAGGAGGGGCCGTCCACCATCCGTGATCTGGCCCAGCGCCTCGGGGTCACGGCCGCGGCCGTGAGTCTGCTGGTGGATCGCATGGCCGAGCACGGCTGGGTCGATCGCACCCGTGACACCGAGGATCGACGCGTCGTCTGGGTGCGTCTGACCCCCATTGCCCAGACCATCTCCGACGCCTTTCTCGGGGGGCAGCGTCAGCAGGTTGCCGCCTTTCTGCAGCAGGTACCGGAAGGGGAGCGCGAGCCCTTTGTCCGTAATACGGCCCTGTTCGTCCGCGTACTCGGCTCAGCGGGCGGCGCCCGCCGGGCGACCGGGGGGCTGGCCTCGGGAAAAGCTCATCCCACTCTTGCCCCTCCCGAGCCTGGACCACCTCCCGAGCCTGGACCACCTCCCGAGCCTCGACTAAAGGATCTCTAGCATACGGCGCCTTTTGTATGGGAGTCCACCTCTCTAGCAGGGTCCACCTGGTGTGCCCATTCCCGCCGCCACCCAGGGAGCCCATCGACCAGCCATCGCCGCCCGGCAGTAGCCGGCCATGCCCGGAGTGAACCGCATGAATGACGACGTGACGCAGCGCCCTCGGCCACCTGAGCAACCTACCCCTCCCGCGCCCGCGGACCGAGCCGTCCGGCGCGGAAGCCGGGGGGCCGGCGATGGCGCAGCGGTCTCGCGCAACGGGACGGCCCCCGGCGATACCCCGGGGAACCCCGTCGAGGCCAGCGAAGGGCCGTTCGCAGACGGGATGCCCCGGGAGCCCCGCGCCGCGGGGTTCGGCTCCGGCATCACCCGGCTGGCGATCCAGCGCCCGCTCCTCATGCTGATGGCCATCACGGCGGTGATGATCCTGGGCCTCATCGGCTACCGGCGCATGGGCGTCGACCTGTTCCCGGCGGTCAACTTCCCGGTGGTATTAGTCAGCGTCCCCTACCCGGGGGCCGGGCCGGAAGTGGTCGAGACGCTGGTGACCAAGCCGGTGGAAGACGCCGTCGCCGGCCTGGCCGACCTCGACCGCATCACCTCGTTCTCGTCTGAGGGGCTCTCCACGGTCACCGTGCAGTTCAAGGACCAGGCCGACCCGCAGACGGTGGCCATCGAGGTAGAGAAGCGGGTCAACGCCGCCCGGGCTACCCTGCCGACGGACGTCCTTCCCCCGACCATCCTCAAGTTCGACTTCAACCAACAGCCGATCATGAACCTGGCCCTCTCCGGCGAGCGCTCCTCCGAGCAGCTCTTCCGCATCGCCGACTAGCGGATCCGCAACCGCCTGGAGACGCTCAACGGCATCGGGCAGGTGACCATCTTCGGCGGTCGGCAGCGGGAGATCCAGGTCAGCGTCGACCCGGCCCGGCTGCGGGCGTACGGCCTCACGCTACAGCAGGTGACACAGGCCCTGGGGGCGGAGAACGTCAATCTCCCCGGGGGCCAGGTGCAGGAAACGCAGAAGAACTTCAACCTGCGTGTGGACGCCAAGTTCCGTTCCCCCGGGGACATCGAGAGCACGGTGGTCTCCAGCCTCCCCAGCGGCGGGGCGGTGCGCGTGCGTGACGTAGCCAGCATCATAGACGGCTACAAGGAGCAGACCCTCCTCAGCCGGGTCAACGGCAGGGACGCCGTCGGCATCACCATCACCAAGCAGTCCACGGCCAACGTCACCAACACGGCGGCCGCGGTGCGGGCGGAGACGAAGAAGATCCAGGAGACGCTCCCCGAGGACGTCAAGCTGGACGTCATCACAGACGACTCCGTCTTTATCCGCAACTCCCTGAACGGGGTACAGCGTACCCTCATCGAGGCCATCATCCTCACCGGTCTCGTCCTCTTGGTGTTCCTGCACTCCTGGCGCAGCACGGTGATCGTCCTGCTGGCCATCCCCACCTCACTGATCGCCACCTTCTTCACCATGTGGCTGCAGGGCTTCACCCTCAACTTCCTGACCACCCTGGCCCTGACGCTGACCATTGGCATTCTGGTGGACGACAGCATCGTGGTGCTGGAGAACATCTACCGCCACTTGTCCAAGGGGGAGCACCCGCGCCTGGCGGCGATCAACGGCCGGTCAGAGATCGGCCTGGCGGCCATCTCCATCACCCTGGTGGACGTGGTGGTGTTCACCCCCGTGGGCCTGCTGTCCGGGCAGGTGGGGCAGTTTTTCCGCCAGTTTGGCTTCACCGTGGTGGCCGCCACGCTGTTCTCGCTGGTGGTGTCCTTTACGCTGACGCCCTTGCTGGCCTCCCGCTGGCTGCGGGCCGAGGACGAGCACGCCAGGGGGCCCCTGGCCGCCTTTGGACGGCGCTGGGAGCGCTGGTTCGGCGCCCTGGAGCGCCGCTACGCCACGGCCCTGCGGTGGGCGCTGCGCTACCGCTGGCTGGTCATCCTGGGGGCCGTTGCCAGCCTGGCGGCCGGTATTGCCCTGCCGGCCACGGGCGTGGTCAAGACGGAGTTCTTTCCTCAGCAGGACCAGGGCGAGCTGACCTTGTTCGTGGAGATGCCCCCGGGGACGAACCTGGCCACCACCGAGGCGGCCACCCGCCAGGTGGAGCAGAAGCTGCTGGCCGTGCCGGAGGTGGAGA
Organism: Chloroflexota bacterium; assembly: GCA_030447525.1. GTDB lineage: Bacteria > Chloroflexota > UBA11872 > UBA12225 > UBA12225 > JAUJOR01. Next base: position 144,798 of record JAUJOR010000004.1, read on the forward strand.
CGGTGTTCACCTCCGTGGGCCGGGGGGAAGACACCACCCAGCGCCAGACGCGCTTTGCCCAGCTGGCCGTGACCCTCAAGGAAAAACGCCTGCGCACCCGCACGGCGGCCCAGGTCTCGCGCCAGGCGCGGGCCTTTGGCGACGGCATCCCCGGCGCTAAGGTGCGCCCGGGCGTCCCTGGCGCAGGGGGTGGCACGAGCCAGCCGATCCAGTTCCGCATCTTCGGCCCTGAGCTGGCCACCCTCAACCAGCTGGTCGGCGAGGCCACGGCAAGAATCAGCGCCCTGGGCACACTGGAGGACATCACCAACAGCGGGCAGGTCGGGGCGCCGGAGTACGTCATCACCATCGACCGGCAGCGGGCGTCCGACCTCGGGCTGACCGCCGCCCAGGTGGCCTCGACGGTGCGCACGGCCTACGCCGGGAGCGTCGCCACCCAGCTTCGCCGGGACAACGTGGTGGGCACCTCTACCGGCGTGGACGTCAGGGTGCAGCTAACCGATGATCTGCGAGGAGATCTCTCCAAGCTCAACAGCGTGCCCTTGCTCAGCCCGGCGCGGGGGGGCCAGGTGCTCCTGGGACAGATCGCCTCCATTACCCCGGCGCAGGGGCCCAGCCAGATCCAGCGCCAGGACCGGCAGCGAGTGATCACCGTTGGCGCCGGGATCGTGGAGGGGGCAGTGCTGGGGGACGTCTCCACCCAGGTGGACACCGCCCTCAAGGGAATGGAGTGGCCGGCCGGCTATCGCTACCAGATCGGCGGGGAATCCGAGCAGCAGGCGGACACCTTCCGGGAGTTCGGCAACGCCCTCCTGCTCTCCATCGTGCTGGTCTACATGCTCCTGGTGGCCCTCTACGAGTCCCTGCTTTACCCGTTGGTCGTCCTCTTCGCCCTCCCTCTGGCGCTGGTGGGGGCCATGGGGGGCCTGGCCATCACCAGGGAGACGCTGAATCTCTTCTCGCTGATTGGCGTCATCCTCCTCACCGGCCTGGTGGGCAAGAACTCCATCCTGGTGGTGGACTACACCAATAGCCTGCGCCGGCAGGGGATGGGGCGCCTGGAGGCCTTGTTGACCGCCGGGCCGGCGCGACTGCGCCCCATCTTGATGACCTCGGCCGCCCTGATCTTTGCCCAGATCCCGCTGGTGCTCAAGCTGGAGGAGGGCTCCGAAGTGCAAGCCCCGCTGGGGGCGGTGGTAATGGGCGGGATGATCACCTCCACCATCCTGGCCCTGATCTTTGTCCCGGCGATGTACACCGTGATCGACGACTTCCAGAACCTGATCCTGCGGCTCTTCCGCAGGGGCGGACCCAAGGTAGGCCCGAGCAAGAAAGAGGGCGATATGGACGACGATATGCCAACGCCGGATGAGGCAGCCGGGCGGCCAGGCCGGCGGCGCAAGCTGCCCCTGGGGACGGCCGCGACCACCACGCTGGCCATTGGCGCGTTGCTCCTGAGCGCCTGCAGCGCCGGGGGCGAGTCAAGCCCGGCCAAGGCGGCGCCGGCACCGCCCCCGCAGAGTGTGGCCGTGACCGAAGTGCGCAGCCAGGACCTGCGCGCCACCTACGACGCCAGCGGCACCGTAGAGGCGGCCAACCAGGTGACCGTCTCACCCAAGGGCGGCGGGCGGGTGCTCAGGCTGGAGGCCCAGGTGGGGCAGCGCGTCCAGGCCGGGCAACTCCTGGCCGAGCTTGACCACGCCACCCAGGACGCACAGGTGGCGCAGGCGGAGGCCGGACTGGCGGCGGCCCAGGCCAAGCTGGGGCAGCTGCAACGGGGGGCGCGCGCCGAGGAGGTGGTCGCGGCCGCCGCCCAGCGTGACGCGGCGAACCAGCAGGCCCAGGCCGCGCGGGCCCAGGCGGTCGCCGCCGCCCAGGGGCTGACCACGCTGGACTCCCAGGTGCAGTCCGCCCAGGGCCAGGCCGAGGCGGCGCAGGAGCAGGCCGCGGCCGCAGCCGCGCAGGCGGCGGCGGCGCGCATTCGTGTCGAGCAGCTCAGGAACCCCCGCGCTGAAGACCTGGCCCTCCTCCAGAGCGGCGTCAACGTCGCCCGTATCCGGCAGGCCCAGAGTCAGAGCCGCGACGAAGAGATCAAGCTGGCCCAGACCCAGGCGGAGCTGGCCCGCGTCGCCCTGCAGCAAGCCCAGGAAGGCAACCGGCCGGAGGCTATCCGCGCCGCCCAGGCCGCCCTGGACCAGGCCCGGACCTCCCTGGCGCAGATCGAGACCAAGCCCGTGCGCGAGGAAGACATCGAGGTTGCCCGCCTGAACGTGGAGGCAGCCGAGGCGGCCTGGAGGGCGGCGCAGGACGCCGCCGTGCAGACGGCCAAGTCCTACAACTCCGTTCGGCAGCAGAGCGATAACCTCCCCTTCGGGCTGTCCCGTGCCCAGGCTGACCAGCAGCTCACCCAGGCCGAGGCGGCCCGGATCAACGCCGACGCTCAGGTGGAGCAGCGCCGCGTTCAGCGCGATCAGGCACGGGCAGCCTACAGCAAGATCAGCGACGGCGTCACCGAGTGGGACCTGCGCCTGGCCCAGGAGCGCGTCGACGCGGCCAGGGCGCAGCTCGACCTGACCAAGAACCCCGATCCGGCCCGCGTGCGTACCGCCCAGCTCAACGTCGAGCAGGCACAGCTACAGCTGGACTCCCGGCGCAAGCAGATCGCCTTTGATCTGCAGCAAGCGGAGGAGGCGGTGCGCCAGGCCGAGACCCAGCTGGCCAAGGTGCAAAACCCCGGCTCCTTTGACGTGCAGTCGGCCGAGGAGCAGGCCAACGCCGCCCAAGCCCAGGCCAACGCCGCCCAAGCCCAGGCCAACGCCGCCCGGGGGCAGATCGACACCCTGCAGTCCCAGCGGACAGGCACCGAGTCCAGCGCCGCTGCGGCCAACAACCAGGCGGCCGCCGCCCAGGCACAGCTGCGTCAGGCAGAGGCCGCCCTGGCATTGCGCTCCAGCCCCTTTACCGCCGAAGACGTCCAGGCCGCCCGGGCCGCCGTGCAACAGGCCCAGGCGGCCCTCGACCTGGCCAAGAGCCAGCAAGTGGAGGCCTTTGTCTACGCCCCACTGGACGGCGTCGTCTCCGCGCGTAACGCCACCGTCGGCTCCCTCGTCGGGCCACAGGCCCCCATCGCCACCCTGGTATCCGATGCCGTAGAGGTTTCCGTCCCGGTGGAAGAGGCCCGCTACGCCGCCGTCCAACCGGGTCAGACGGTGACCTTCACCGCCCCCGCCTATGCCGGCGAGAGCTTTACCGGCACCGTGGTCAGCCTTTCCCCTTCGGGAGATCCGCGCAACCGCTCCTTCACCGCCCGCATCCGCCCGGACGATCCAAACGGCAGGCTCCGCCCGGGGATGTACGTGCAGGTGTCCATCGCCACCGTCGAGCGCCCCAGCGTCCCCGCCATCCCACGTGACGCCATCATCCAACGGGAGGGGCAGCCCTCGGTCTTCGTCGTCGGCCCGGACAACAAGGCGTCCCTGCGTCCGGTGCGCACCGGCATTATCGCCGACCGCACGGCGGAGATCGTGGAAGGCCTGCAGCCGGGCGAGAAGGTGGTCGTCGTCGGTGGCGAGGACCTGCGGGACGGTCAGGCCGTTGCCCCCACACCACTGGGCGCGGTCGCCATCCGACCCTGAGGTCCCCACCTGGAGGTCCCCACCTGGAGGTCCCCACCTGGAGGTCCCCACCTGGAGGTCCCCACCT
>JAUJOR010000004.1:148599-193398 GCA_030447525.1 Chloroflexota bacterium
GGAGCCCAAGATAGCTCTGCGCCGGCGGCGCTCCAGATCGAGCGCCGCCGGCGCGGAGGGAGGGCATTCCGCCGCACGCCGGGCGTTAGCGGTGGGCTGTGACGCCCACCTGCTGGCACATCTCCAGCACAGGGCAAGAGGAGCAACGGGGGAGCGCCCCGGTGCAGATGTGCTTGCCGAAGGGCACAAGTAGGCGGTTGATCTCCACCCAGTAGCCCTGTGGCAGCGTCCCTTCCAGGGCCACCATAGTCAGCTCCGGCGTTCGGGCTCGGACGTAGCCCCAGCGGTTCGTCACCCGGTGCACATGGATGTCCACCCCGATGCGGGGCTGCCGGCAGGCGATCCCCAGCACCAGGTTGGCGCACTTGGGGCCGACGCCGGGGAAGGAGGTCAGGAGATCGAAGTCGCAGGGCAGCGCGCCCCCCAGGTCCTCTACCGCCCGGACGGCAATGCCGTGGATCTGGCGCGCCTTGCCGTAGTGGAAGGAGCTCTCCTGGATCAGGGTGTCGATCTCCTCCGGGGAGAGGGCCAACATCTCCGTCGGGGTGCGGGCGCGGGCGAACAGGCCACGGGCTACCGGGAGGCTGACCTCGTCCCGCGTGCGAATGGAGATGATGCAGGCGACGAGCACCTCAAACGGGGAGTTGAAGCCGTCTTCCGCCAGCTCAAAGAGCATCGCCGGGGCAAAGGGACGCACCGCCTCGCGGATGCGGGACATGGCCAGGTCAACGTCGAAGGCTCGCTTCACCGTCACCTCCTCCATCGCTATGCCCCCGCCGGGACGGGGTGGGCCTGCCCTTCGTGTGCCACGGCGGGACCGCGGGGCGCCATGACGGGGCGCCGCGGACCGGCGCCGGGAGGGTGGCTCAGCGCCCGGCCAGGCGGCGCACGACGGCCTCACTGATCTCTCCTATCTCCTGCAGGCGCTCGGGCGAGAGGTTCGAGGGGATGTCCCTCGCCGTGTGGTAGTGCGGGTCGTCCAAGACGTGGAAGAAGAGGCTGAGAATGCCGGCGGCGATGAACGACGCTTGGTCTGAGCTGCGGGTGACATCCCCGGGTAGGCGACCCAGGTGCAACCCTCTCCCGCCGGCCACCTCTTCGGCGAGGCGCATCAGGGCATCGTCGCCGCCGACGCGCAGCTCATCGCCGACGCCTACCATGTCGAAGTTGAGCATCGCCCGCAGGCCGGCGCGGGCCGGCGGCGGGAGGGTGGCCACGTAGTGGGCGCTGCCCAGGAGACCCAGCTCTTCGGCCCCGAAAGCGATGAAGATGAGGTTCGCGTCGGGGGGTTGCGAGGCCAGGACGCGGGCCAGCTCCAGGAGGAGCGCAGTGCCGGAGGCATTGTCGTTGGCCCCCGGACTGATGGGGACGGAGTCGAGGTGAGCCCCAAGGACGATGGTCGGCAGCGCCGCCCCGCCGGCGGCGATAGGGCGCGTGGCGATGACGTTCTCGGCCGGGCGGTCGGCGACCGATGCGTCCACGGCGAGGTGGGCCTGGAGCGGGGCGCCTCGTTCCAGGCGCTGGCGCAACTCCCGGCCGGCGGCGCCGCTGATGGCCAGTACAGGGATCTCGCTGGGGACCTGCAATGATCCGCTGAACTCCGGGGGGGCGCTGTTATAGATGATCGCCCCTACTGCCCCGGCACGAGCCGCCGCCGCCACTTTGTCACGGAAGGGGACTTGTCCGCCTCGCTCCATCAAGGCCACGGCCCCATCCAAGCGCCCGGGCATGTCTTCCGGCCGCCCGAAGCCGGCGAACGCCAGGGGACCGGCAACGGTACCCGAGGCGGAATGCAGCATCGCCCCCGCTTCGAGGGGCTCCTCGCCTGCGGGGGCCACGACAGTCAAGGCGCTGAGGCGATCCTCGAACTGGGGAAAGCTAAAGCCCTGGCGCTCCACCGCGTAGCCCCAGCGGGCGAACTGGTCGGCGATGTAGGTCGCCGCCGTCATCGATCCCTCTGATCCGGCTGCCCGGGGTCCGATCTCGCCGGCGAGGTGCCGGACGTGCTCCAATACGGCGGCTGCCTCGAACGTGGCCTCCCCGGCAACGTCGCTGACCGGGGCTTGCGGGGCGGCCGGCGCGGCGGCCGGGGCCCCCACAACAGCGGCCGTGGCGTCCGTTGCCGCGGGGGCAGCACCTTGGTGCGGTGGCGCCGAGGCCCCCGCCGGGACGCCGCAGGCCCCGCCGGCCAGGAGCAAGCACAGCGCCAGGGAGGGCAATAACGCCTGCCCGGGACGGTGAGGGGCGACCGGACGAGGCATCTGTTGTGAGTGTACGGCCGGCGGCCGGGGACGGTTTACTGCCTGCCCGGGGGGCCCCAGGGCCTGTTCATCAGGGGTGGGCGGTGGGTCCGGGTCATCCCCAGCGCAGCGAGGGATCAGCGAGTCGTCCCACCGTCCGTGGACCGGCGGCCCGGGTGCCTCGCCGGGCTCGGCATGACCGCGCCGCGGGCGGTGCCCCAGGAGCGGCGCTGATGAAGCGAGCCTGTCAGGGCCCCAGGGTCGCTTCATCAGCGCCTGCCCCTGGTGGTTGTCCGGCACCCTCAGTCACCCGATTTTCCTGCCGAGCAGCCGGATGCTTCGCTGCGCTCGGCAGGACTCCCGGGGGACACCTGATCAAGAGGCCCTGCTGGTGCCCTGCGCACCAGCGGCGTGACGCGGCCGGCCTACAAGCTGGACTACATTCTCTCCTGAAGCGACGGTGGGCCGTCCTCTAGGCCACCCCGGGATCGCCGTCAGGGACGGAGAGGAGCAGAACGGCCAGGGCGAGAAATGCCAGCACCGCCCCGATGAGCACCGCCGTGCCGCCGCGGCCCCAGATAAGCACCCCCAGGGATGACAAGAGCAAGACCGCGGCCACTAGCCAGGCCCAGCGAGGGATGGGAGGAAACGGCGCCGTCGACCCGGCGCTCACCCCCCGCCCTCCGGGTCAAGGCGCAGGGGCTGCAGGGAGTACGTGTCCCAACTCCTTCGCAACCGGGCCATCACGGCGCGGCCACTTGACGGGGCGTAGAGTGTTCCAGCCGCGACGGCGCGGCTGGGGCAAAGGGGCACCACGATGCATGTAGCCACTGTGGAGGACGTCATCTACCTGGCGCTGACCGTCATCCTGGCCGTTGTCCTGACGGTCACGCTCCTGATGTGGGGGCGCACCCGGTCACCCAACCGCTAGTACAGTTCGGCGGCGACCCTGCGGCAGATCCCACCCTGGGAGACCTACCGAGAGACTTCAGCCCAGGTGGACGGGGACGAAAATAGCTCATCTTCATGCCCTGTGGCGGTGTGCCACCATGAGCGTCTAGTCATCCTTCAAACAGGCCCAGCTGCTTAGGGGTCGGCGGGGCCACCGGCCGGGCCGTCTCGGCCGCCGGGGCCGGTGCGGCGGTCGCGGCGGCGAGCTTGCGTGACTCGACCAGGACCTCCGGCAGGCGCCGGAAGTCCTCCTCAACCGTCCGGCGCAGCGAGGCCTGATGGAGGGCCGCCGCCGGGTGATAGAGGGGCAGCACCAGACGGTTACCGTGCCTTCGCGCCGTACCGTGGATGCGGCTGATCCGCTCCCCCGGGAAGAACTTGCTCATCGAGAAACGACCCAGGGTGACGATCACCCGGGGATCGATCAGCTCGATCTGCCGGTCGAGGTAGGGGAGGCAGGCGGCGATCTCGTCCGGTTGCGGGTCACGGTTTTCCGGTGGCCGGTGCTTGATGACGTTGGCGATAAACACCTCGTCCCGTCGCAGCCCCACCGACCGCAGCAGCTCGCCAAGGAACTGCCCGGCGGCGCCGACGAACGGCCGCCCCTGCTGATTCTCGTGCCAGCCGGGGGCCTCGCCGATGAGCATCACCTCGGCATTGGCAGCACCTTCCCCCGGCACCCCCTTGATGGCGAACTTGTGCAAGGGGCACCTCTGGCACTGGCGCACCTCGGCGGCGATGGACTGCAGGGCCTCTTGCTTGTCCTCGATAGAGAGCGTCCCGATTTGACTCATCCTCACCTTACGCCCCGACCACGACGGGGAGTGGGTCGAGCTCATACGTCGCCAACAAGGCGCTGAGCCGGTCCCTCGCCGGCGCGGGCAACTCTATCAACGGGAGACGCAGCCCCCCCGTCTCGAACCCCGAGAGATTGAGGGCGGACTTGATGGCCGAGGGCGAGGCCACCGGCGACACCGGCGGGAACAGGGACTTGAACAAGGGCATCAACCGCCGGTGCAACCCGGCGGCTTCCTTTACCTGACCCTGCACATGGAGGTCGATCATGCGCTTGATCTGGCGCCCTACCACGTGGCTGGCCACGGAGACGACGCCGTACGCCCCCAGGGCCAGCATGGGGAAGGTGTCCCCGTCGTTGCCGCTCCAGACGCGGAAGTCCTCCGGCACACCGGATAGGATCTCCGCCACCTGCTCCATATTGTTGACGGCTTCTTTGAGGCCCACGATGTTGGGGACATCCTGGGCCAGGCGCACCGTTGTAGCCCCCTCCATGTTGCGCACCGTGCGGCTGGGGACGTTGTAAAGGATGCACGGCAGCTCGGTGTGCTCGGCGATGGCCCGGAAGTGCCGGTACAGGCCCTCCTGCGGGGGGTTGTTGTAGTACGGCACCACCATCAGCACTCCGTCGATGGCGTCCCCGGCCTCCCGGGTCAGCTCAATGCTTTCCTGGGTGCTGTAGTTGCACGTCCCGCCAATCACCTTCCCCCGGCCGGCCACAGCCTCCTTGACCGTGCGGAAGAGCCTGAGCTTCTCCTCCGTGGTGAGCGTCGGCGATTCCCCAGTGGTTCCGGAGACGACGATCGAGTCGCTGCCGTTGTCCAGGAGCACCTGCGCCAGGCGCCTGGCCTGGGCGTAGTCCACGTCCCCATTCCCGTTAAAGGGAGTGACCATAGCGGTGATCAAGCGTCCGAAGTCCGTCTGCCGCGCACCCATCTCTTGTCTCCTTACCGCGTCTCGAGCCTCAGATCTCAGGCCTCATGTCGCTCTCCCTCTGACTTGGAGCCTGAGACTTCGGCGCCCGGCTATTCCAGGCCTAACAGGGCTGCCAGCCCGTAGGTCAGCTCTTGGGACTTCAGGACGTGCCGGACGGCCAGGAGAGCCCCCGGAACGTAGGACTCGTTTGACGTCGTATCGTGGCGCAGCGTTAGGGTCTGTCCCAGGCCACCAAAGATCACCTCCTGGTGCGCCACCAGGCCGGGGAGGCGGACGCTGTGGATCCCGATCCCCTCCAGCTCGCCACCACGGACACCGGGCAGGGTGAACCTGGTGGTGGGGGCACGGCTGAACGGGACGTCCCGCGCCGCCGCCAGGAGCTGAGCGGTATGCAGCGCCGTCCCGGACGGGGCGTCAGCCTTTCCCTGCCGGTGCATCTCGATGATCTCCACGTGGTCGAAGAAGCGCCCGGCGATCGACGCCAGGTGGAGCAACACGACCGCACCGAGGGACAGGTTCGGGGCTACCACGGCCGCGAGACGGCGCTGGCGACAGACCGCTCGCAGCTCCTCGACGAATGTAGAAGAGAGGCCGCTGGTGGCCACCACGGGGGAGATGCCCCGGTCGAGGGCGGCTCGAACGTGCCCTTCGGCCGCCTCCGGCAGGGAGGCCTCCAACAACACTCGAGGCGCGGTCGCGTCCAGCAGCCCCGGGACGTCGGCGCTGACCGGCACGTCTCGTCCGGCTAGGGTGAGGTGGGCCCCGGCCGGCGCACGTCGTGCCACGCCGACGACCTCAACGTCGTCGGCCTGCGCCAGGCCACGTGCCAGCTCCGCTCCGAGCCGGCCGTACCCGGCGACGACCACCCGCGTGCGCTCAGCCATTGGCCTGACGAGATGGTAGCAGGATGGTTGTGGTCTTGAGAGTCAGAAGCGGGCGGCAGCGCACGCTGCCGCCGCGAGCCTCCCTGAGCGCCGTCCCCTGGGAGAAGGGCGTCTCTCGTGGGCGAGCCCGCTAGAAGTCACCCCGTGGACGGCGTTCCCCCCCGCCCCCGGGACCCATCGGCCCCCGCGGGCCGCGGGGCGGGCCGCCAAAGCCCCCTCGGCCTCCCGGGCCGCCGGGTCCGCCCGGTGCGCCCCGCGGCGGGCCGCCAAAGCCCCCCCGTCCACCGCCGGGCGGGCCCGTCTCCCGCTTACGGCTGGCGACGTCTTCTGGCGACTGACCCTCAATCACCGCCCTCCGAGAAAGGTTCACCCGGCCCTGGGAGTCAACTTCGGTCACCATGACCATTACCTCATCCCCAACGTCCACCACGTCCTCCACGCGGTTGACGCGGTGCTCGGCCAGCTCCGAGACGTGGATCAGGCCTTCCTTCCCGGGCATGATCTCGGCAAAGGCGCCAAAGGTCATCAGGCGAGTGATCTTGCCAAGGTAGACCTTGCCGACCTCCACCTCCTCGGTCATGGAGCGGACAATCTGCGCCGCCCGCTCTGCCCCGTCGCCCGAGGGGGCAGAGATGTTCACCAGGCCGCTGTCGTCGATGTCGATCTTCGCCCCGGTGTCCTCCTGGATGCGGCGGATGGTCTTGCCGCCGGGGCCGATGATCGCCCCGATCTTTTCCTGGGGGATGCGCACGGTGACCATTTTGGGGGCGAAGGTGCTGAGCTGCGGCCGGGGCTCGGCGATGGCCTCGCGCATGCGGTCGAGGATGAAGAGACGTGCCTGGCGGGCCTGCTCGAGGGCCTCCTCCATGATCTCCAGCGTGATGCCCTTGACCTTGATGTCCATCTGCAGGGCGGTGATCCCGTCCTCGGTGCCGGCGACCTTGAAGTCCATGTCACCCAGGGCATCTTCCATCCCCATGATGTCGGTAAGGACGGCGTGCTTGCCCGCTTCCTCACCGGACCCCAGCACCAGGCCCATGGCTATCCCGGCCACCGGGGCCGCCAGGGGCACCCCGGCGTCCATCAGCGAGAGGGAGCTGCCGCAGACCGAGGCCATCGAGGTGGAGCCGTTGGACGAGACAATCTCGGAGACGACGCGCATGGTATAGGGGAAGGCTTCCGGCGCCGGGAGCACCGGCAGCAGGGCTCGCTCGGCCAGATGGCCGTGACCGATCGACCGCCGTGACGGTGGCCCCAGGCGCCCCGTCTCCCCCGTGCTGTAGGGCGGGAAATTGTAGTGATGGAGGTAGCGCTTGCTCTGCTCCTCCCAGCTCAGCGTCTCGATCTGCTGGGCATCGGACGGCGGACCGAGCGTGGCCATAGACAGGGCCTGCGTCTGCCCCCGAGTAAACAACCCGGAGCCGTGCGTGCGGGGGAGGACGCTCACCTCACAGACAATCGGCCGGATCGTCCGGGTGTCCCGCCCGTCCGGGCGCACGTCCTGGTTGAGGATCTGGCTGCGGACGGCCTTCTTGATCCGGTTCTCCACCACGGAGACGATCTGGGCCGAGTCGAAGCGCTCCGCCAGCTTGCCCACCACCTCGTTGGTCAAGGTGTCCATGCCGGCCTCGCGCGCGCCCTTGTCTGCCTGGTTGAGCACGGCGCTGAGACGCTCCCCCAGCTCAGCGTCCACCGCCTGCTCCACCTCCGGATCGATCTGCGCCGGGGTGAACTCCCACTTGGGCTTACCGCACTCCCGGCGGAGCTCCTCCTGCATCCCGCATAGCACGCGGATGGCCTCGTGCGCCTCCCGGATGGCGTCCAGCACGACGCTCTCGGAGACGCGGTTCGACCCCGCCTCTACCATCATCACCGCGTCCGCCGTGGCGGCGATGATGAGGTCGAGGTCACTCTGCTGCCGCTGCGTCTCCGTCGGGTTGACCACGAGCTGGCCGTTGACGTAGCCCATGCGCACGCCCCCAACCGGGCCGCTCCAGGGGATATCGGAAATGGCCAGGGCGCAGGACGCCCCCAGCATACCCAAGACGCCGGGATCGTTCTCCTGATCATAGGAGAGGGTGGTAATGACCACCTGGACGTCGTTGCGCATCCCTTGGGGGAAGAGGGGCCGGATGGGGCGGTCGGTCAACCGGCCCATCAGCACGGCCTCGTCACGCGGGCGGGTCTCGCGCCGGGGATAGCCCCCGGGTATCTTGCCGGCGGCGTACTGCCGCTCTTCGTAGTCCACGGTGAGGGGAAAGAAGTCGATCCCCTCCCGCTGGGTCTTGGACATCACCGCCGTGGCCAGGACCACCGTATCGCCGTATTGGAGCGTGACGGCCCCATTAGCCTGGTTAGCGATCTTGCCCGTCTCGATGATCAGGGGCCGCCCGGCAAACTCGAACTCCCGGCGCACGATAGGGCCGTAGGGCGAGCCCTCCTGAGCCTTGACGGCGCTGCCGTCCTCCCTCCCGGGCCGGCCCCGGCCATCGCTCCGCCCGGTGGTGCGGGCGACACGTGCCCCGCGCCCGGGGGTTTCTGCAGGGGCCGACGCGCCGTCAGATGGCGGCGTCGAAGCCGTAGTAGTAGTCATGTCTGTGTTCCTCCGTGCCACACCTCTCGGCGTGCCTCACGGCGGGCCCGCACTACCGGTCTGTTAGCTATCGCGTGCCCACACCGTCTATGGGGGCGTGCCCACGCGATAACTAACAACCGGACGCGTCCGCCGTATACTTCCTCACGCGTCTCGCCGGCCGGACACTCCCCCGGCCACAGCGCGCTATCCTGACTGGTCTCCTGGTAGCCCCGCGCTCCCGCTCTCGGTGGCGCCCTGCCGGGCACAAAGTCGGGTGCGAGGACAAGCTTGGGCCCGGCGCGCGCTCAGCGCCCGCAGCCCCAATCGGGCGATCAAGTCCTGGTAGCGCCCCAGGTCTGTACGGCTGATGTAGGTCAACAGGCGCCGGCGCCGTCCAACCATGGTCTGCAAGCCTCGTCGGGACGCTTGATCGTGCCGGTTGGCGTTCAAATGCACCGTCAGCTGCCTGATTCGCTCAGTCAGCATTGCCACCTGCACGTCCGGCGAACCGGTATCGGTCTCATGGACGCGATACTGCTGAATGGTCTGCCCCTTGACATCCTTATCTGGCGGCATCCGCTACACCTCCTTTCCGTTGCCATTTCCCTCTACATAGCGTGATGATCTAAAGCAATCCAGGGTACCCAACTCTACCAAAGCGCACCCCCGCGCGCCGTGTCCCGCCGTCACTCGGCTTAGCTTCCCGGCCCAGCGCACCGGCCAGTATGGGTCAATGCCTCGGCCGTCAAGCGAGTGGGGGCCAGTCCAGCATCAGCACCGGGACGCGCTCGCCGCCCGCCACGCGCGTCCGATCCTTAGGGATGCGCACCAGGCAGTTGGCCCTGGCCATAGAGGTCAAGATGCCGGAACCCTGCTCCCCGGTCAAGCGCACGACCCACTCGGTCTCTCCCGTCTCCAGCGCAGTGGATCCCGCGTCTGCAGACGTAAGACCTGGGGCGTGAGACGGCCTGGACTTGCCAGCTGGGGGAGACGACGTCGCGCATGTAGTTTTCCCGGCCGCTGCGGTTGGTGATCGGTTGCAAGGCCGTTGCCGAGAGGCTCCACCTTGCGCAGGCGGCTGTGGCCGGCCAGGCGCAAGATGGCCGGGCGCGCGAAGAGCCTCGAAGGTGACCATCGAGGAGACGGGGTTGCCCGGCAGACCCATGATCGGCACTCCCTGGACGGCCCCGAAGGCCAGAGGCGCCCGGCCGCAGATCGATCGACCAGAAGGCGATATCCCCCTCCTCCTGAAGCACCCCCTTGACCACGTCGTAATCGCCCATCGAGACCCCACCGGAGGTGAGCAGGAGGTCGGCTCCGGCGGCCACGCCGGCCAGCAGCGCGGCGCGCACCGCCTCCGGCTGGTCGGGGGCAATCCCCAGGGGGATAGGGCTGCCGCCGTAGTGACTGATCAGGGCCAGCAGCGACCAGCTGTTGGCGTTGCGGATTTGTCCCGGTCGCAGCGGTTGGTCAACCGGCACCACCTCATCGCCGGTGGAAAGGACGGCCACTCGCGGGCGGCGATAGACCCATGCCTGCGTTCGGCCGAGCGAGGCCAGCACCCCCACCTCTGCCGGGCGCACGACCGTCCCGGACCGGATCACCACCTCTCCCTTTTTCTGGTCCTCTCCGGCGCGGCGCAGGTTATCGCCTCGCTCCACCGAGCGGTAGACCCGCACCAGGCGCTCCTCGGCCGCCAGGGCGGCCCCGGCGGCGCTGCTCCAGCCGCCGAAGCCCTGCCCATCGGTGTCCTCGTAGGGGACGACCGCATCGGCCCCCACGGGGATGGGCGCCCCGGTAAGGATGCGGTACGCCTGGCCTGGGCCCAGCGCCCCCGTGGCCACGCGTCCGGCGGCGATCTCGCCAAGGACGCGCAATGAAACCGGGCGCTCCGAGGTGGCCGTGGCCACGTCCGCTGCTTGCACGGCGTAGCCGTCCATGGCCGAATTGTCGAAAGGGGGGATATCGATGTCCGCCGGGATGTCCTCGACCAGCACCCGGCCCATGGCCTCTAGGAGCGGCACCCGCTGGTGCTCCTGCAGGGGGGAAAAGGCGGCCATGATCCGAGCCACCGCATCGTCTACGGTGATCATGTCCGGCGCGCGCCCGCCGAGGCGGTCCGGGGCTAATGGATGGAGGGGAGGGCCGCCCAGGGCGCTCCCCCTGGGGGCGTCACCCCCTTGCCCCACGGGAGCCGCCGTGCCACGGGATCCTTGATCGGACCTGGTCATGCTGTACCTCGCTGTCCCCCTGCACTGCCAAGTTTCACCATACTAACCTTGCCGGGAGAGCCACTACAATCCCCCTGTGGGCGGCATGCCGGCGGAACGTGACGTCGTCGGGCTGGGCCTGGCTTGCGTGGACGACCTCCTCCTGCTGAGCAACATCCCTGGACCGGAGGGGAGGGCCAGCGTCCTGCGCCGCGAGCAGCAGGGAGGCGGCATGGCGGCGACGGCGGTCGTCGCCGTGAGCCGGCTGGGGGGGCGGGCCGGCTTCGTCGCCAAGGTAGGCGACGACCCCGGCGGGCGGTTCATCCTGGAGGACTTCCGACGCTACGGCGTAGACGTCAGTCGCGCCGTCATCGAGGCGGGGGCCAGCTCACACCTGACCGTGGTGCTGGTGGACGTCACCAGCGGGGCGCGCAGCTTTCTGGGGCAGCGGGGGAGCATCCGCCCCCTTCAGCCGGAGGAGGTGAGTCGCGAGTACGTCACCTCGGCCGCCATCCTGCATGTCAGCGACGCCGACCCGGCGGCCGTGCAGGCCGTCCGCTGGGCCAGGGAGGCGGGGCGCGAGGTGTGCTTCGACGGGACGCACTTTTACCCCGCTGTCTTCGACCTTATTCCGCACCTCGACTACTTGATCGTCTCGCGCTTCTTTGCCAGCGAGTTCGTCGCCCATCAGGAGGGGCGGGGCGTCAGCCGGGCGGCACGCATGTTCGCCGCGCCCGCCGAGGCCGGCGCCCCGGTACGACACGGGGACGGGACCCCGGAGCACCTCCCGGAGCTGCCCGGAGAGGGGCTCATGGACGCCGCCGCCCGCCTCGCCCACCTGGGCCCCCCGGTGGTCGTGGTCACCGAGGGGGAGCGTGGGAGCTGGTGCGTCTCCCCCGAGGGGCGCTTCCACACGCCGGCCTACCCGGTGGCAGCCGTGGACACCACGGGGGCCGGCGACGTATTCCACGGCGCCTTTCTCTACGCCCGCAGCCAGGGCTGGGACCTGCGCCCCTCGCTACGCCTGGCCGCGGCTACGGCCAGCTTGAAGTGCCGCGCCTTGGGCGGGCGGGCCGGCATCCCCACGCTGGAGGAAGCCCTGGCCCTGGCCGGTGGCTAGTGGGTCAGTTGTCATCCCCGTCCTGGTTGCTGGGGATCAAGGGCGAGCGGAGAAAGCGCCCCGGCCGCACCTCAGCCGCGCCGGGCGGCGTGTTGCGTCAATACTGGCTGGTATGACCCTGGTACAATGGACTCGAAGAGGGCTTGCTGTGAAACCTGAGATACATCCCAATTACTACCCCACCGCAGTGGTGACCTGCGCCTGCGGGAACAGCTTCACCACCGGCTCGACGCGCCCGCAGCTCCACGTGGAGATCTGCTCCAACTGCCACCCGTTTTACACCGGGCAGCAGCGTATTGTGGACACCGCCGGCCAGGTAGAGCGCTTCCAGCGCCGGTTTGGCATCGGCCGCTCCCAGTAGCCCCGCGACCACAGAGCTTTGAAGAGGCAGGGCGCCTGTGCGCCCTGCCTCTATTCGCGTTCAGCGCCGTTGCGACCGCCGGACGAGGTCCCTTCCATGGGCCGGCAGGGAGACGGGGGCGCTGCTTAGGCGGGCGCGCCGGCGACGCCGGGCGTCAGAGAGATGGGGAGCGACGATGAGCGAGCCGTTCCATTACGGCGGTCAGGCCGTGATCGAGGGGGTGATGATGCGCGGGCGAAGGGCCATGGCCGTGGCCGTGCGCCACCCTTCCGGCGAGGTCGTCGTGCACAGCGAAGCGCTCAACCGCGGGCTGTACCGCAGTCCCTGGGGGGCGCGCCCCTTTATCCGCGGCGTGCTCCTCCTGTGGGACACCCTGACCCTGGGAACCCGGGCCCTGGTCTACTCCGCAAACGTGGCCATGGAAGACACCACAGAAGACGTCACAGGAGACGGCGCCGAGGGCACCAAAGCCGACGACGCCAAAGCCCAGGGCGCCGCGAGGGAGGGGCGCGCGGCGCCGGCAGCGGGGCGCAGCCCGGCGGAGCAGTCGGCGGCGGCCGCCCGGGACGCCTTCGGCGGGGGGATGGTGTGGGGGATGATGGCCATGTCCCTGGCCTTCGGCATCGGCCTCTTCTTCGTCACCCCCTTACTGCTGACGCGCATCGTGGAAACGTATCTCCCCGGCCATATCATCAGTGTGCTCGTCGAGGGAGGGATTCGCATCGCCCTCTTCTTCGGCTACGTCTGGCTGATCGGACGGCTCCCGGACATCCGGCGGGTGTTCGCCTACCACGGCGCGGAGCACAAGGCGATCAACGCCTACGAGGCGGGCGAGCCCTTGCGGGCTGAGCGAGTGGCGCGCTACAGCGTGGCGCATCCCCGCTGTGGCACCAGCTTCCTCCTGTTCGTCGTCGTCCTGTCTATCTTTGTCTTCGGCCTCCTGGGACGTCCCTCCCTGCCCCTGCGAGTGGTCTCGCGCATAGTCCTCGTACCGGCGATCGCCGCCGTGGCCTATGAGGGGCTGCGGTTCACCGCGCGGCGGACGCAGAACCCGGTGGTCAAGGTCCTCCTCGCCCCGGGGCTGAGTCTGCAAGCCTTGACCACCCGGGAGCCGGATACGTCACAGGTGGAAGTGGCCATCGCCGCCCTGGAGCGCGTCCTGGAGCTCGACCGGGTCGCCGCCCAGGCCGCGGGTGGGACCCCGGTGGTCTCCCTGACCGGCGTGCCGGCGTCGCCGGCGCCGGGGTAGCGCGACCCTGCCCCTCTCCCTAGGGGCGCATCCCGGTCACGTCATGACCGGCTTGCGTCACACAGCGTAGCTAGGGCTCGGATTCCCGCCCTCGGAGGGGCGCCGAGCAGAGGAGCGTGGAGCAATCACCGTGGAAGATAGACTGGCACAGATCGAGGCGCGCTACGAACAACTGAGCGCCCTGCTTGCCGACCCCGCCGTCCTGGGAGACGCCCAGCAGATGCTGCGCTACTCTCGGGAGCAGGCCGCCCTGGGCGAGCGTGTCGCCCTGTCGCGGGAATTGAGGCGTCTAGAACGGGAAGTCGCCGGGGCCCGGGCGCTCCTGGAAGACAGCCGCGACCCCGAGCTGGCCGAGCTGGCTCGTGAGGAGGTGCGGTCCCTGGAAGCGCGTCAGGCGGAGGTGTGGGAGCAGCTCCGCCTGGCCTTGATCCCCAAGGATCCCAACGACGAGAAGAACGTCATCGTCGAGATCCGAGGCGGGGCCGGGGGGGACGAGGCTGCCCTCTTCGCCGCCGACCTGTTCCGCATGTACAGCCGCTACGCCGAGCGCCACCGCTGGCAGACGGACGTCGTCAGCGCCAACGAGACCGGCGGTGGGGGCTTCAAAGAGATCATCTTTGAAGTGCGTGGCCAGGGGGCTTACAGCCGCCTCAAGTACGAGAGCGGCGTCCACCGCGTCCAGCGCGTCCCGGCAACGGAGGCGTCCGGGCGCATCCACACCTCCACCGCTACGGTGGCCGTGCTGCCGGAGGCCGAGGAGGTAGAGATCGACGTCGATCCAGGCGATCTGCAGATCGACGTCTACCGCGCCGGGGGTCACGGTGGCCAGGGCGTAAACACGACCGACTCCGCCGTCCGCATCACCCACAAGCCCACCGGCCTGGTGGTCACCTGCCAGGATGAGCGCTCGCAGCTCAAGAATAAGGCCCGGGCGATGGCCGTTCTGCGCGCCCGCCTGCTGGATATGGAGCAGCGCAAGCAGGCCACCGAGCTCGGGGACGCGCGCCGCTCCCAGGTGGGCACCGGTGACCGCAGCGAGAAGATCCGCACCTACAACTTCCCCCAGGACCGCCTCACCGACCACCGCGTCGGCCTCACCCTCCATAACCTCCCCGGGATCATGGACGGGGACATCGACGACCTGATCCAGCGCCTGGTGGATGCCGATCAAGCGGAAAAGCTCACCGCCGGGGCCACGGCCTGACCACGGCCTGACCCGGGTCTCAAGACCCAGGGGTCAAGACATTGGGCTCGAGACCCAGCGTCCGGGGGTGAGGTCTTACCCAGCCCCCGGCCGCCCGCCGCCGGGCCGGGGCGCCGGCCGCTGATTGGGACGGCCCAGGAGCGAGACGGCCAGGGCCGCCAGCGTCAGCGCCGTAGCCCCGGCGAAGACGAAGCGGAAGCCGGCCATCATCGCCTCCGGCGGGGCCAGCACGGCGCTGGGCGCCCCGGAGACGCCGAGCACCACGGCCGACCATGTCACCCCGGCAACGGTCTGGCCGAGCGACTGGCCGAGGTTACGCGTCAGGGCCTGGAAGCCCCCCACCAGGCCCAGCCGGTTGGGGGGCACCGAGCCGAACAAGGCGCTGCTGTTGGGCGATTGGAACAGGGCCACACCGACGCCGACCAGGACGAGACGGGCGGCTGCAAGCACGGCCGGGCCGCTGGCCGGCAGGAAGACCAGGGTGGCCAGGCCGGCGGCCTCCAGGAGCAAGCCCACCGAGGCCAGCAGGCGCACGCCGAAGCGGTCGGAGAGCGCCCCGCTGATCGGGGCGATGAACACCACCGTGGCCGGGATGGCGATCAGCAGCACGCCAGACTGTTCCACCGGGACGCCCAGCACCAGCTGGTAGTAGAAGGGCATCAGCAGCACAACCGTGGAAATGGCCAGGAACCCCAGAAAGGCAGACACCGTGGCCGCCGTAAAGGCACGGTTGCGGAACAGAGACAGGTCGACCGTGGGCTGGGCGACGCGCCGCTCCACCCACACGAACGCCCCGGCCGCGGCGGCGCTGGCGGCGAACACCCCCAGCGTCGACGGGCTGGCCCAGCCCCACGTCGTCCCCTGGCTGAGCCCCAGCAAGAGAGTCACCACGGTCAAGGGAAATAGCGTCGCCCCGACGACGTCAAAGCGCTGGGTGCGGTCCACCGGGGAGGGGCGCAACAAACGCCACCCGATCAAGGCGGCGACGGCGCTGATCGGGACGTTGACGTAAAACGCCCAGCGCCAGCCAAAGTAGGCCGTGATCAAGCCACCGATGAGGGGCCCGCTGAGCAGCCCGGCGGAGACGACTGAGCTGTTGATGCCGAGGGCCCGGCCGCGCTCCTGAGGGGGAAAGACCTGTGTCAGGAGGGCACCGGTGTTGGCCTGTACCAGGGCACCCCCGACCCCTTGCAACACGCGGGCGGCGATCAGCCAGTGGACGGATGGGGCCAGCCCACACAGGGCAGACGCGGCCCCGAAGAGGAGAAATCCACCCAGGAAGACCTCACGGCGCCCCACCATGTCGGCCAGCCGCCCG
The DNA here is from genome assembly GCA_030447525.1 of Chloroflexota bacterium. Classification (GTDB taxonomy): domain Bacteria; phylum Chloroflexota; class UBA11872; order UBA12225; family UBA12225; genus JAUJOR01. The sequence continues at coordinate 164,443 of JAUJOR010000004.1, forward strand.
GCGGGGAGGAGCAGCCCGGTTATGCACAGGACGTAGCCCAGCACGATCCACTGCGCCAGCACCAGCGTGACCCCCAGCTCACGGGTCAGCACCGGGAGGGCGACGTTGACGATTCCCGAATCCAGGGTAACCATGTATACCCCGGCGCCGACGACGAACAGGACGCGCCACTTATAGCTACCGGACTCTCCCGGGGGGCTGCCGGGCTGAGAGCGAGCGCCAACGGACGGCAGGGGCGGCTGGGGCGTCACGCCCGGGGCGGCGGCCGAGGCCATCAACGGTCGTCTCCGGCGAGCGCGTTCCGGACCTGAGATGGCAGACTGACTTGATCGCCCATTCCTTTAGAGTATCCATTGAGTCTCTTGTGCCCGACGGGCCACCAGCGCTGAAGAAACTCCAAGCGCCGTACGGCCCAGCCGGTGGAACGATTGGGCGTTCTCTCAGCAATTGCCCCTGGGCCTGCGGCCCGCCGCCACGGATGAAAATGGCACGACGCACTCAGCCGCCGCCAGTCGCCATCTTCAGGAGAGCATCCATTAGTCTCCATGCCCGCGGCCCTGGGGCAACGCGCGGGCCGGCAGCCCCCGGCAGGTCCACGCTCGATGGCATGAAGGTTGCTCTTGCATGATATGGGTGTTGCGAGTCCGAGGCTTACGTGGCTCGTATCCCATAGTTGGTGCGGGATGGGTAGAGGAGGACGTGGAAATGGCGCAGGTAAATGTCAATCCGGGGGGTGATAGCGAGCCGAGATCCAGCGCGGGCACGAACATGGTCTTGGTGCTCAGCCTGTTGATCTTGATCGTCGTGCTGATTGTGGGCTACTTCGTGCTGTGGCCGATGCTCTCTGCCCAGCCCCAGGCCCCCGCGGTGAACGTGAACGTACGCTCGTCCGGGATCGTCGACGCCCTCTCGCTCGTCGGCTAAGAGCCCTTGGGGGACGCTATCATGGGCGGGCGATCGATTGGAGGGAGCCGACGATGACGACCACACTCGACCCCCGCCGGCCCCAGGCGGGCGCGGCCTCGCCCGCCCCGGCGGCGCACCCCCCCCAGGGGCGCCGCCCCCGGCCTCAGCTGGACCCGCAGCGAGCCGCCTGGCTGTACACGACGCGTGCCGTGCAAGCGGATCCGCCTGCAGCGCGGCTCTCGGCCCACCAAGTGTGCCAATTCCAAGACCAGGGCTGGCTGGCCATCGCCGGGGTGTTTGCCCCGCCGGAGGTGGAGACGGCCAAGACGGCCCTGTCTGACTTCATCCAGGGACGCATCGTCCCCAAGGACGGGAAGACCCACGTGCAGCAAGAGCCGGCGGCGCGCTTGTTGGACGGCTCCCTGGCGCCGGAGAGCGAAGCGGAGCGCGAGCTGCGGGTGCGCAAGGTCTTCGACTTCACCCACCACGACCCCCGCCTGCAAGCATTGACCATGCAGCCCCGTCTGCGGCGGCTGTTGGAGCAGCTCGTGGGACCGGAGAGCCGCCTCGTCCAGGACATGGCCTTGCTCAAGCCCCCGCGTGTCGGCTCGGAGAAGCCGTGGCACCAGGATACGGCCTATTTCGATTGGCTACCGTTGGGGGGGATCGTGGGCTGCTGGATCGCCCTCGATCAGGCGACCGTGGCCAACGGCTGCATGCAGGTCATTCCGGGGACGCATCTGGAAGGGCCGGTGGCGCACTTTCATCACCGAGACTGCCAGATCGCCGACGAGCGGGTGCAGGTGCAGCGCGCCGTGGCCGTCCCCCTGGAGCCGGGCGGGGTGTTGTTTTTCAGCGGCCTGATCCATCACGGGACGCCGCCGAACCGTAGCGCCGACCGGCGCCGCGCCCTGCAGTTCCACTACGCCGCCGCCGAGTGCCGCAACATGACCTATCAAGAGCACGCCGACCTCTTCAGCGAGGGCGGCCTGTACGCCGGCTGTCGCGGGTGGGGTGGCAGCGACATCGAGCGGGCGGCCTACCCGACGCCGTAAACCGGGACGCCACAGCCCAGGGCCTGCCGCCGGGGCAACCCGCCCCCGTTTCCACCATCTCGACCAGCCGCCTCACGCGTCAATCCGAACCTGCCGTCCCAGGGCTATTCTGGCTACCCGTGGCCGGTCGCCTGGCCGCCCGTGCCGGCCGGTCCTGGTGGATGTGTGGCCTGATCCTGGCGCTGGGGGCGACCCTCCCGGCCTGGCTCCCATGGCTCGACCCCCGGCTGGACTTCCGGGCGACGGACGACCCTGCGCCAGTGGCTGTACCTGCATCCCCCTTCGGATGTGGTCGTGGACGTCGCCCTCCCCGCTGCGCGTCACACCTGGCTGCAAGGGGGCCTGGCCCTCGATCCGGCCGTCTGGCGCGCCCCCACGGGAGACGGCGTCCGCTTTGTCGCCGCCGTGGCCCCGCTCGATGCACAGGGGCAGCCGGGGCCGCCGGTGATCGTCCTCGACCGCACCGCCAACCCCCGCGCTCGCACGGAGGAGCGGGACTGGCTCCCCGTAGAAGCCGACCTCTCCCCCTGGGCCGGGCAGACGGTGCGCCTCACCCTGCGCACCCTGCCCTCTGGATGACCTGACCAACGACTGGGCCGGCTGGGGCAATCCCGTGGTCGTGGTGCGAGACCAGGCCAGGGCGCGGCCGACGCCCCCGGCCCCGTAGCGCCCTGTAAGGCGGACGTCGAGCCCCAACTCACCGGTGAGCGGGCCGGCTATTAAGGGCTGCCCGGCCGGCCCCGCCCGGTGCCGAATCCACACGTCTCGCGTCTTACGGTGTCGGGGGGACAGTCGGCCGCGCACGTCGGTCAATGTAGCAGTCGGTAGGTTCGTGGGGCGTCGGGACGCAGTGCGTCACCGGCGGCGCTGCGCTAACCTGCCGGCGTATTCGTAGGGGAAAGCAATCACGCATGAATCGTAAGTCTTGGATCGCTGTCCTGACGCTCTTTGCCTGCCTGGTCACGGTGTTTCTCGCCCCCAGCGCCTATGCCCTGCCGCCGCAGCAGTCTTATACCTCGGGGGACGTCGTCGCCTTGCGGGGGACGCCGCACCTGTGGATCGCCGGGGACGACGGGGCGCTGCACTGGGCCGGCGACACCCGCGCCCTGGCCAACCGCCCTGTGGACTGGTCAAGCCGGCGCGAGCTGTCCCTAGAAGAGCTCCGCGCCCAGCGCCGGGGCGATCCCTATCTTTCCGCTGGTTTGCTCAAGGAAGGGGATCCCATCTACCTGGTCAAGTGGGAGAGCGAACAGTCGGTCCCTACGCTGCTGCAGATCCAGTCCATCCCCGACGTGGAGCTCTTCGGCATCAACGGGAGCAACTACGGCGACTTCGTGCTCGACCGCAACACCTGGCAGGGGCGCTTCGGCCTGAACGTCGACGCCCTGACGCGGGGGACGCTGGCCCCGGCCGTGGCGCCACCCGCCACGGCCACCCCAGCGGTCACCGTCACCCCCGCCGTCACGCTCCAGGTGCGCGAGGTCGAGCGGCACCAGACGGCCCAGTACGAGTACGAATACCGCTTCGAGATCTCCGGCGCGGCCCCTAATGCCCGCCTCTTCGCCACGGTAGAGTTCGAGGAGTGGATCTGCTCCCCGGAATGTACAGACACCTTCCGCAGCCGGCGCGGCCCCTTCGAGATCGGCACGGCCAACCGCGAGGGGCGCCTGGAGTGGAAAGAGACGCACCCGCCCTATAAGGGTTCCACCTACATCTTCACCGATACCCAGGGGAACAGCGTCACCGTCGGCATCGGCAACGACATCTAGGGACGCCATTCGGTCCCACCCTAGCCTGCCCGGCCTGACCTGTCGTTCTCAAAAAGCCCCGCCCCGGAGGTGCTCCGGGGCGGGGCTGCTCATTGGGCGTGGGCAGTGCGCCAGGGCCGGCAACGGGAGACGCCACCAGGGAGGCGCGCTTGTGAAGATCAGGGGGTGGGGGAGTAATCCGTGGGGCGCATCAGGGTGTTGCGGATACGGGCCACAATCGGGCCGGCTTCCTCCGTCTTGGCCCGGGCCGCGACCCACTCCGGATCGGTGGCAAAGGCGTCCCACTTACGCTCACGGTCGGCCATGGACTCCCAGCGGATCATCCAGATGAGGCGGTTATTTTCCCCGATCACGTCTTCCCAGTAGCCCACCACCGTGATGGCGTGCTTCTCGAACATCTGGCGCGTCACGTCGCGGAAGCGCTGGTGCAGCGCCGGCAGCCGGCCGGGGACACACTCGTAGATCCGTAACTCGTAGAGCATTCCACGCCTCTCAGCCGGTCCCTACCCTGCCCGGCCCGGGGGCGATTATAGTGGATCCCCCCGGCGCGACTGGTGAGCAAACGCACCACCGTGCCCGCGAGCGGGCAGGACGGCGTGCCCCTTTTCTGCGCTGCTGATGCCCCGCCGGGCACCGGGGAATGGTATACTTTTCCCGTGGCCCCTCCCCGGGTGGGGAGGGGAAATGACGAGAGGGCAGCATGCCATCCCCAGAGCAGCGCACGCAGATCTTGAATCGCCTCAAGAGCGTCGACGGTCACCTGCGGGGGGTGATCAAGATGGTGGGCGGGGACGCCTACTGCATGGACGTGATCAAGCAGCTCCAGGCGGTGCAGGGGGCCATCGGGCGCGTCAACGCCCTGCTCCTGGCTGATCACCTGGACACCTGCGTGACCACCGCCATCCGAGGGGACGCCCCGGCGGAACGGGAGCGGGTGATTGGAGAACTGCTGGGCCTGTTCGAACACGGCGCTCGCCTGGAGTCCCCGGAGGTACACCCCGGGGCGGCGCCCGCCGGGGCGTTGATCGAGGTCACGCCCGGTGCCCGAGACGGGGCCCCCACGTAACGACCCGGCGCATGCCGGCATACTTTCGAAGCAGAGACTCAGAGACGCAAGGAAGAAAGGATCCACACCGTGAGCAAGGTTGTGCTGGAGGTCCCGGATATCTCCTGCGAGCACTGCGCCGGGGCCATTGGCCAGGCGCTGCGGCCACAGGCAGGGGTGCAGGAGGTGCAGGTAGACGTCCCTAACCAGAAGGTGCACCTGGAGTACGACGAAGGAGTGATCACCCTGGATCGGGTCAAGGAGATCCTGGCCGAGGAGGAGTATCCCGTCGCCGGCGTCGCTCACGCCTGACGGCGCCATGCAGCCCTACCGTTTGCCGCTGGTGCCGGGGCCGGTGCGGGTGCCGGCAGACGTGCTCGCCGCCCGCGGCCAGGATTACCCTTCGCCGGACCAGGAGGAGGCATTCTTCACCCTCTACCAGCGTACCCAGCAACGCCTGCAGACGATCATGGGCACGGCCCACCCGCCGGCGATCATGCTCGGCGAGGCGATGGTGGTGCTGTGGGGGGCGATGAAGAGCTGCATCGTCCCCGGCGACCGCGTGCTGGCCGTCTCCACCGGCCTCTTCGGTGAGGGATTCGCCGACATGGCCCGCGGTCTAGGGGCAGAGGTGCGCCTGCTGGACTTCGGGGACGACGAGGCGGCTGACCCCCACCGCGTCGCGGCCGAGGTGCGGGCGTTCCGCCCGCGGATGGTCACCGCCGTGCACTGCGAGACCCCCTCCGGGGTGCTCAATCCCGTGGCCGAGATCGGGGCCGTGCTCGACCGGCATGGCGTGGAGCTGTACCTCGTGGACGCCGTGGCCAGCATTGGAGGGGCGCCGCTGTCCGTCGACGAGGGGCGCATCGATCTCTGCCTCCTGGGCACGCAGAAGTGCCTTTCCGCCCCCCCGGACCTGGGCATCGTGGCCGTCAGCTCCCGTGCCTGGGAGGCCGTGGAGCGTGCCGGCTACGCCGGGTACGACGCCTTGGGGCCGTTCCGCGACGCCGTCGCCAAGGCCTACTTCCCGTATACCCACTCCTGGCACGCCATGGCTGGCCTGGACGTGGCCTGCCGTCTGCTCCTCGAAGAAGGGCTGGAGGCAGCGCAGGCGCGCCACGGCCGGGTGGCAGCCCTGTGCCGCCGGCTGGGCCGAGAGATGGGATTGGAGCTGTTCCCCCGCCACGAGGGGGCCTCCTCCCCCACGGTCACGGCCTTTCTTGTCCCCCAGGGCATAGACTGGGCAACCCTGCAGCGGCGCTTACGCGATCGCGGGCTGGTGGTGGGTGGGAATTACGGGCGCCTGGCGGGCAAGGTGTTTCGCGTGGGGCACATGGGGACGCAGGCGGACGAAGCCCTGGTGACCGAGGCCATGGGGGTGATCGCCGACGTACTGCCCTAGCGCCCCGCCCCTCGCGGCCGCGCCGCCTCACGTATCCTGCCCGAAGTTTATTGAGCGGGTGTGCTACGCCGGCGGCGTCTTGCCGCTTCCCCACAGCTATTCCCCTGGCGCCCCACAACATCACCGGCCGCTGGAGGTGCGCGCCGCCGAGCGCCGTGAGGCTGTCCCTGCCGGCCGAGGAATGAAGATCGTATTAACATCATTGACTACTTGATCAATAAGGTTTAGGATGGGCCGGCCCTGGCGTTGACCGCAGCGGGCTGAGGGGAGAGCTCCCGGCCGATGTACAGCCCGTTGGGGCCATACCGCGACCTGCTGCACGCCTACCTCGGGCCGCAGGTTGGGCTGGTAAGTCTGCTGGCCGTGCTGCTCGGCGCCAGCACCGCCCTGCAGCTGACAGGGCCACAGGTGCTGCGGGCCTTTATCGACGCCGCCACGGCGGGGGCGGCCACGGCCCACCTGCACCGCGTGGCCGCCCTCTTCGTCGGCCTGGCCCTCCTGCAGCAGGCTATGGCTGTGCTGGCCACCTACTACAGCGAGCGCGTCGGCTGGTCGGCGACGAACGCCCTGCGCGAGGACCTGACCCGCCACTGTCTCCGTCTCGACCTGGCCTTCCACAAGGCCCGCACGCCAGGCGAGCTGATCGAGCGCATCGACGGTGACGTTACCGCCCTGGCCAACTTCTTCTCCCAGTTCATCGTGCAGGTGCTGGGGAACGTCCTGCTCCTGGCGGGGGTGACCGTCCTGCTCTGGGGCGTGGACTGGCGGGCGGGGCTGTCACTTACCGTATTCGCCGCCGTGAGCTTCGCCGCCATGAACCGCATGCGCGGGATCACGGTGCCCCACTGGCGCCGCGCCCGCCAGGCCAGCGCCGACTTGTTCGGCTTCATTGAGGAACGCCTCGGGGGCACGGAAGACATTCGCGCCAACGGGGCCACCGCTTACGTCATTCGCCAGCTGTACGTTCCCCTGCGGGCGCGCATCCTGACCAATTGCCGTGCCCGTGTCGTGGGGGCCTTGCAGTGGGGCACCCCGGACCTCCTTTCTTCCTTTCAGCTGGCCACCAGCCTCGCCGTCATCTTGTTGCTCTACCGTGGGGGGGCCATCACGATCGGCACCGCCTTCATGATCAACTACTACACCTGGCTTTCGTTCCGTCCCCTGCGGATGATCACTCAGCAGATGGAGGACTTCCAAAAGGCCGGCGCCGGGATCGTGCGCATTCAGGAGCTGCTCACTACGTCCAGCGTGCTGCACGACCCGGACAATCCCAGGCCCATCCCCAACGGCCCTCTGGCGGTGGCCTTCGACCACGTCTCCTTCCACTATGGGGGCGAGTCCCAGGAGACCGCGGGGCCGGTGCTGCACGACGTCAGCTTTGCCCTGGCCCCGAGCGCGGTACTGGGGCTCATCGGGCGCACCGGGAGCGGCAAGACAACCGTCTCCCGCCTTCTCTTCCGGCTCTATGACCCCAGCGCCGGGGCCGTCCGCCTGGGGGGGGTCGACCTCCGTCAGGCCCGCCGGGAAGACGTGCGCCGGCGGATCGGCATGGTCACCCAGGATGTGCAGCTCTTTCGGGCCAGCGTGCGCGACAACGTCACGTTCTTCGACGAGGCTATCGGCGACGGTCCAATCCTGGCGGCGCTGGAAGACCTGGGCCTGGGGGAGTGGTACCGCTCCCTCCCCAAGGGCCTGGATACCCTCTTGGGACCCGATGGGATGGGCGTCTCTGCCGGCGAGGCCCAGCTCCTAGCCTTTACGCGCGTCTTCCTGAAGGATCCGGGGGTGGTCGTCCTGGACGAAGCCTCCTCGCGGCTCGACCCGGCCACTGAGCGTCTCATCGAGCGAGCCGTCGACCGCCTCCTCGTTGGGCGCACTGGGATAATCATCGCCCACCGCCTGGCCACGATTCGGCGCGTGGACGAGGTCATGATCCTGGAGGGCGGGCGCCTCGTGGAGTATGGACCGCGGGAGGTCCTGGCCGGTGACCCGGGGTCGCGCCTGGCCGCCCTGCTACGCGTCGGCCTGGAGGGAGCCGGCGATCCGGGAGACGGCGATCCGGGAGACGGCGATCTGGGCGCTGCCCAGCATTCCCGGCTCCTGGTGCGGAGCCCTTGAGCCTCTCAGCAAAGGAGCGCCGCCCGTGGCCGTAACCGAAGTGGCCGTGACCGAACAGGAGACCACCTCCCGCACCCCCGGCGCCGGGGGTCAGGCCCTGCCCAAGCCATCCTGGTTCCTCTGGCGTCTGATCCGTTTCCGGCCCTGGATGTGGACGATCAATCTCCTGGCCATCACCCTGCTGATCGTCATCGCTATGTCCCCCGGGCTCATCGCTCGGGAGTTCTTTGATCGTCTACCAACGGCCGCCACGTCGGCCGCGACCGGACCCCTGGGCCTTCCCGACTGGCTGTGGTGGCTCTGCCTGTTCACCGTGCTCTCTACCGTGGGGCGCATCGCCCTGGGCTTCTGCCTGCAGCTGACAAACGGCCCCTTCATGTTCGAGGGCGCGGCCTTGATGCAGAAGAACCTCCTGGCCGGCGTCCTGCAGCTCCCGGGGGCGCGGGCCCTCCCTTCCTCGCCCGGGGAGGCCATCAGTCGCTTCCGCGAGGACGCCGACGAGACCCCCGGCTTCATGATGGGCTTCAACGACATGTGTGGCGGGGCCGCCTTTGCCGTGATTGCCATGGTGATCATGCTGCGCATTGACGCCGGCGTCACGCTGCTGGTCTTTCTTCCCCTGGTCGCCGTCGTCGCCGTCGTCAACCGCGCCCGCGACGCCCTGGAGCGCTACCGTCGTGCCAGCCGGGAGGCCACCGGGGCGGTCACCGGCTTCATCGGCGAGGTGATGGGGGCGGTGCAAGCCATCCAGGTGGCCAACGCCAGCGAGCAGGTCATCCGGCACTTTCGCACGCTCAACGAGCAGCGCCTGCGCACCGCAGTACGCGACCGCCTCTTTGACCAGCTCCTGGCCTCCGTCTTCTGGAACACCGTCAATCTCGGTACAGGGGCCATCCTCTTTCTCGCCGCCCAATCGATGCGTGCCGGCACCTTCTCCTTCGGCGACTTCGCCCTCTTCAGCTTCTTCCTCGGCTTCGCTACCGAGCTCACCACGCAGCTGGGACGTGTACTGTCGCACTACCGTCGCCTGGGCGTCTCCTTCGGGCGCATGGCGACCCTTCTGGGTGACGCACCGCCGCAGACGATCGTCGCGCACGGCCCGCTCTACGTCAGGACTGAGCCCCCGCCCCTGGCGCCGCCGGGGCAAGGTGAAACGGCGGTCGCACCCGAGGAGCGCCTGGAGCGCCTGGAGCGCCTGGACGTCGAAGGCCTCACCTACCGCCACCCGACTTCAGGACGTGGCATTACGGAGATCAGCTTCAGCTTGGAGCGGGGGACGCTGACCGTGATCACGGGTCGGGTTGGCTCCGGCAAGACTACCCTCTTGCAGGCCCTCCTGGGCCTCTTGCCGCCAGACTCCGGGACGGTGCGCTGGAATGGCCGGCCGGTGACGAACGCAGCCACGTTCTTCGTACCGCCCCGCAGCGCCTACACCCCCCAGGTACCCCGCCTTTTCAGTGAGACGCTGGGCGCAAACATCCTCCTCGGCCTTGCGCCGGCCGGCGGGGACACCACGGCCGCCCTGCGCCTGGCCGTCCTGGAAGGGGACGTGGCCAGCATGGCCGAGGGGCTGGACACGCCGGTGGGCGCCAAGGGCGTGCGCCTCTCCGGGGGCCAGATACAGCGCGTGGCCGCGGCGCGGATGTTCGTACGCCGGCCGGAGCTGCTGGTTTTCGACGATCTCTCCAGCGCCCTGGATGGGGAGACCGAACGCCTCTTGTGGCAGCGGATCTTCGAGCGGGACGCCCTGACCGGACGCACCGCCACCGTGCTGGCTGTATCCCACCGGCGGGCCGCCCTGCGGCGCGCCGACGAGGTCATCGTGCTCCAGGAGGGGCGCGTCGCCGCCCGGGGCCGGCTCGACGACCTCCTGGCCACGTCGGCCGAGATGCAGCGCCTGTGGCACGGGGAACCCGCAGGAGAAGATGCAGCCCTGCGCTGATCCGCCCCCGCATCCCCCGCTGTCCCGGCCCCGTCCCCTTGACGGGGGGACAGTTTAGTGCTAAACATTATTCAGGACGGCAGCAGGTCAGCGTTCCCGCGAGAGGAGCCCCGCCGATGAATCCCAGCGTCACCACCGCCCCGCCCGCCCGGCCGGTAGAGCGGGTAGCAGACTCCCAGGTGGTCATGGAAGGGGCGGGCGTGCCGGTGCGGCGCGTCCTGCCTTCACGCCTTGTCACCTACAACCTGGTCGATCCCTTTCTCCTGCTCGACCACTTCCGTGTCCAGGCCGAGATGGCGGAAGGGGGCTTCCCGCCCCACCCGCACCGGGGCTTCGAGATCATTACCTACATGATCGCCGGCGGAAGCTCGCACAGCGACAGCGAAGGCAACCAGGGAATCGTCCACGCCGGTGGCCTGCAGCGCATCACCGCCGGCCGGGGCATCTGGCACGGCGAAGGCCTGGGTGCGGGCGAGTCCGGGTCGACAGAAGGCCTGCAGCTGTGGATCAACCTGGGCCGGCGGGACAAGCAGGTCCCCCCCGGGTACCAGGGCGTAGAGGCAGGGCAGTTCCCCCTGTGGAGCATCGGGGAGGCCCAGGTAAAGGTGCTCGTGGGGGAGGGCTCGCCGACGGAGCTACGCACCCCGGCGCGGTACTTTGACGTGACGCTCCCCGCCGGGGGCAGCGCCGACTTGCCCCTCCCGGCCGACTACCAGGGCTTCGCCTACCTCCTGTCCGGAGACGGCCTCTTCGGCAGCAACCGCCAAGGGGCTACCGCCGGCCAGGTGGCTGTGCTCGGCGCAGGGGGGCCGCTCCCGGTGGTGGTCGGGGCGCAGGGCGCTCGCTTCGTCCTGGCCGCCGGCGCCCCGCACCGCGAGCCGGTGCGGTGGAACGGCCCCTTCATCGACTGAAGAGTGGTAGTGACCACGGGACGGGAGTGACCACGGGACGGGAGTGACCACGGGACAGGAGTGACCACGGGGCGGTTGCCGTGGCGCCTCAGGAGGTCCTGCCGGGGGCGGAGATGGTCGCCCCGAGCTGCTGAAGCAGTCCCAGTTGATCGGACTTGCTCCAGCCGGCGACGAGCTGCCCCCCGTTGAGGCGGTAGATGCTGATCCCCGACCAGGTTACCTCTAGACCGGTGGGGGCGATACCACGGAACTTCCCCTGGTGCGTGCCGCGGGCCGTCCAGCGGACGACTACACTGTCCCGCTCCGCCCCCAGGAGGTCTTCGATGTCGAAGTGGATGTCCGGGAAGGCGGCGTGGGCCCCAGTAATCAGACGCTTCTCTCCCTCCGGGCCGCCGGGCTGATAGGTAGGGGCGACCAGCTCGTCGACCACCGCCAGGTCAAAGGCGTTCCATGCCTCATCGTAGTACCGACGGATGATGAGCGTGTTCCCGTCGCCTTCCATTGCATCACGCCCAGGAGCCACTATAGGCCCCTTCCCGTAGTCCGTCCCGTTCATGTCCCCGTCCAGCCCATGCTTGTGGAGGCTGTATTCGTCCTGGGGGCGCTGCGGGCCGCCGAAGGCGGTCTTGAACAGCGCCGGCGAACGACCTCGGCAAGGGCAGTGCCACTCCTCAACTGAGCGTTCGCTGGCCCGTTACAGCATATGGCACTTCCGAGTGGCCTGGCGTTCAATGGGGTCACCGGCGATGTTACAGATCGCTGCATCGGCTGCCCAGGCTGGCCACGTCTTCAGCCATGCGTTGGCACGCCTGGCGAGCCAGATGCCGGCCGGGTGTTGCTGCCAGCCGGGGCAGTGAGCGGATGCCGGTGTGACGTCAGGCCACGGAATGGCCTGAGGGCGAGGAGCGCAGGGTGATGTGCGGGATTATGGCGTACGTCGGAGAGCAGGACGCCTTGCCGGTGGTGCTGGATGGTCTCCGGCGTCTGGAGTACCGGGGCTACGACTCCTCCGGGATCGCCGTCATCCTGAACGGCAGGGGCTCAGGCGATGGTGCGGCGGGGGCAGACGGGTCGGTCGACCGGCAGCCGGCGCGCCCCATCGTGCGCCGGGCGCCGGGCAAGCTGGATCGCCTGGTGGCGGCCCTGGCGGCGGAGGCCGGCGGGGAGCAGGGCGGGGCCGCGGGTCCCGCCCCCGGGCCCCTGCGGGGCCACATCGCCATCGGTCATACCCGCTGGGCGACGCATGGCGCGCCGACGGAGCGTAACGCCCATCCCCACACCGACTGCGCCGGCCAGACGGTGGTGGCCCACAACGGGATCGTGGAGAACTATGAGGCCCTACGCGCTGAGCTGCAGGGGGAAGGCCACGCCTTTGCCTCGGAAACCGACTCCGAGGTGATCGCCCACCTCATCGAGCGCTACATCGGCGGCGGGGCCGACTTGATCGCCGCCACGCGCCGCACCTTGAAGGAGCTGCGCGGGGCCAATGCCGTGGCCGTGCTGCATGCCCGCTGGCCATCGCTCCTGCTGGCCGGGCGCACCGGGCACGCCGGCGGGCTGGCGATTGGGCAGGGCGAGGGGGAGATGTTTGTTGCCTCCGACCTCCCGGCCCTGCTCGGGCGCACCCGCAGCGTGGCTTACTTGGAGAGCGGGGACCTGGCCGTGGTGGTGCCCCAGGGGGCACGCATCTCCACGCTCGATGGGAACCTGGTCGATCGCCCCTTCCGGGACGTCCCCGACGACCCCCTGGCGGCCGCCAAGGGAGGCTACCGGCACTTCATGCTCAAGGAGATCCACGAGCAGCCCCGGGCATTGCTGGACACCCTTCAAGGGCGGTTGCTCGCTCGGGCCCCGTGGGCCCGACTGGAGGGCCTGCGCCTGACGGCGACGGAGGCCAGGGACCTTGCCAAGGTCGTCCTGGTGGCCTGTGGCACCGCCTGGCACGCCGCGCTGGTGGGTAAGTTCCTGCTCGAGGAGCTGGCCGGCATCCCGGTGGAGGTGGATTACGCCTCGGAGTTCCGCTACCGCCGGCCCTTGCTCGACCGGCGCACGCTCGTGGTGCCCATCTCCCAATCCGGCGAGACGGCCGACACCCTGGTGTCCATGGAGGCCGCGCGGCAAGCTGGAGCTCGAGTGCTCGGCGTCGTCAACGTCGTCGGCAGCCAGGCGGCGCGCCTGGCGCTAGAATCTGCCGGCGTGGTGTACACCCGCGCCGGCCCGGAGATCGGCGTCGCCTCGACCAAGGCCTTTACGGCTCAGCTGGCGGCCCTGGCCCTCCTTGCCCTGGCCCTCGCCGGGGCGCGCGGCGCCCTGCCGCAGGCGGACGGGGAGGCCCTCGTTCGAGGCCTGGAGGTTCTCCCCGACCAGGTGGCCAGCGTTCTCGGCCATACCAGCCCCGGCGCTCCGGGCGACGCCGCAGCCCTGGGGCCGGAGGGACCGGGGCCGGCCGCTGTGGCGTCTCGCTACGAGGCCCTGGCCTCCCGTCACTACCGAGCCCGGGACGCCCTCTACATCGGCCGGGGCATCCAGTACCCCATCGCCCTGGAAGGGGCGCTCAAGCTCAAGGAGATCAGCTACGTGCACGCCGAGGGCTACCCGGCGGGGGAGATGAAGCACGGTCCCATCGCCCTGATTGACCAGGACGTCCCCGTGGTGGCCATCGCCCCGCGCGACCGGGTGTACGAGAAGATGCTCTCCAACATCCAGGAGGCGCGCGCTCGCGGGGGCCAGGTGATTGCCGTCGGCACTGAGGGGGATGCCGGCCTGGCGGCGAAGGTGGAAGACGTCTTGAGCGTCCCGCCGAGCGACCCGCGGCTGGCCCCCGTGCTGACCACCATCCCCCTGCAGCTCCTGGCCTATTACGTCGCCGTGCGCCGGGGCTGCGACGTCGATCAGCCCCGGAACCTGGCCAAGAGCGTCACCGTGGAGTAATCCTGGCCCCGCGCATGGGGGCCACTCAATCTAGGAGATTGCGCCCCGACGGGGCATCAAATAAGAGGGCCCCGTCCAGGGCAAAGCTGACGCCGACACGCCGGCCGCGGGTGATGGGGGGCTCGAGCGGGGCGCGCACGATTAGCTCAATCTCCCCGGCGGCGCTCTCCTGGGCGACGTGCACGAGCTGCGCCCGCTCGGTGAGCAGGGACTCTACGGTCGCTACCGTCCCCGGCAGGGCCTGGCGGGGGCCATCCGGCGAGCCGGCATCCGGCAAGCCGGCGTGCGGGTCTCCGGCACTCCCTGCCCCGCTCAGTGGTAGGAGCCTGAGGCGCTCCGGGCGCAGGCCGACCAGCACCGGCTGCCCCGGCGTGGTGACCTCGCCCCAGCGCCGTGGGAGGGTCAGGGTGCCACCGGGCAAGGCGACGTGCCCCTCACCGATCGTCCCCGGGAGGAGGTTGGCCGGTGGCGTGCCGAGGAATGCGGCGACAAAGGCGTTCTGGGGGCGCTCGTACAGCTCGGCGTAGGTGCCGACCTGCTCGATCCGCCCCCGGCGCATCACGGCGACGCGCGAGGCCAGGGCCAGGGCTTCGCCCTGGTCGTGCGTCACGTACACCGTGGTGACATGGAAGCGCGTTAGGAGGCGCTTGAGCTCCACGCGGGTGCGGGCGCGGAGTCGGGCGTCCAGGTTGGAGAGGGGCTCGTCGAGCAAGAAGAGCTTGGGGTCGCGGGCGATGCAGCGTCCGATGGCGACGCGCTGCTGCTGCCCGCCGGAGAGCGTCCCCGGCTTACGGGTCAGCAGCTCCTCGAAGCCCAGCCCCATGATCTCGGCGGTGACGCGCACGCGCTCGTCCACCTCCGGCTCGCGCCGGCGCACACGGAAGAAGAAGCCCAGGTTGCCGCGCCCCTCCATGTGCGGGTACAGGGCGTAGTTCTGGAACACCATGCCGATGCCACGCTCGCCGGGAGGCACGCCGGCCACGTCTTGCCCGTCGTACAGCACCCGCCCTGAGTCGGGCGCCTCCAGGCCGGCGATCACCCGCAGGAGGGTGGACTTCCCACAGCCCGAGGGCCCGATCACACTCAAGGTCTCACCATCGTGGATGTGGAGGTCGACCCCGTCCAGCGCCCGCACCGCGGCGCCGGGGTGCGCCACGGCGTCGCGCTCGTCTTCGGCGAAGGTAGGGGCGCCGGAGCGCCCTCCGGCCTCGCTCCCGGTGAGGTGCAGCTCCCACCGCGCACCGGCCAGCACCTTGGACACCCCTTGCAGCGTGATAGCGGCCATCGCCTGGTCAACGCCTCCTGCGGGGGTGGGGCCCGGTAGCACGCCCCCCGGCGCAACGCCCTACAACACACATCTGGGGCAGTGTACCGCCCCTGGCGCCTGGAGGCGATATATCGCTATCCTCAATAATCAGGGGACGGCCGCACGATCGTGGCCCCGGTGGCCGGGGCCGGAGGGCCCGCAGGCGCAGCCGGAATGACGCTGCCATGACCGCATCACAGCCCGCCACACGATCCATTGAGCTTCCACCCGCGACGGGGGCCGCGCCCGGCACCCCCATCGCCCCGGGGGCCAGTCTCCTGTGGCCCCCGGGGCGGCCCCCCTCTCCGGGACGGGCCCGCCTGGAGGGGGCCACCAGCGCCGATCTCGACCTCCCCGACGTGATCCGCGCCCTGACCAACAACGACCGTAACCGGGAGGCCCTGGTCGTGGGCCTGCTCTCGGAGCTGTGCACCGATCCCGAGGTGATCCGCTACCGGCAAGACGTTCTGGCCGACTTGCTGGACGACTCCCGGTTGCGTACCGCCCTCCACGACCTTGCACCCGACCTGCACCTGCTCAGTCAGGGCCCCGGTCCGCGCCTGCGTCACGCCTGGTCGGTTGCCCACGTCGCCCACCGCCTGGAGCAGCTTGAGCGCTACGTCGAGGTCGCCCTGCGCTTGCGCCAGACCCTGGAGGACGCCCCCGCTCGCTCGGCAGCCCTGTTGGGGCTGCGGGCGCATCTGGAGGTCGTCACAACCGCCCCCCAGTTCCGGGCCTTGCAGGAGGAGGCGCCCGCCCTACGGGCCGTGCTCGACCGCGTGGGGAGCCTCACCATCGGCATCAATCTGACGCGTGACCTGCTGCCTGAGGGGGCCACGATCCTGTCCATCAGCCCGGATAAGGTGGAGGGCAGGGCCCCGCTCCTGGAGCGCCTGCTGGGCCGAGGGGGCGCCGAGCGTGGCCTGGCGCCCCTGTACGACGTGGACGTGGCCAACGCCGAGAACCCCCTTTTCCGTGACCTGCGCAAGCTGCTGGAGGCGGTGGTCGCGCCCGTGGCCGGCGCCCTGGGGCGCTACGCCGAGGTCAACGCCGCCGGCCTCAGCGCCCTGGAGCCGGAGATCGTCTTCTTGCTCAACGCCGTGGCCTTTGTGCAGCGCCTGAGCGGGGCCGGGCTGCCGGTCTGTCGTCCGGAGCTCGCCCCGGCGGACGAGCGCGTCACCATCCTGGAAGAGGGCTACAACGTCAGCCTGGCCCTGCGGGTGGTGGCCGGGCAGGCCCCGGCGGCCGACGCCCCGGGGGGCGTCGTCACCAATGCCGTGGCGTTCGACGGGATACAGGGGCGCGTCTGGATCCTGACCGGGCCCAACCGCGGGGGAAAGACGACCTATACCCGGGCCGTAGGGCTGGCCCAGGTGCTGTTCCAGGCCGGGCTGCACGTCCCAGCGCTCGCCGCCCGCCTCAGCCCGGCGGACGCCATCTTTACCCATTTCCCCGTCGCCGAGGGCACCGGGCGGGGCCTGGGGCGGCTGGACGAGGAGGCCGCTCGGCTGGGACAGATCTTCCAGCAGGCTACCTCCCGCAGCGTCATTCTCCTGAACGAGGTGCTGGCCGGGACGAGCGCGATCGAGGCCCTGGGGCTGGCCTTCGACGCCGTGCGGGGGCTGCGCCTCCTGGGGGCCCGCGCCATTTACACCACCCACCTGCACGAGCTGGCGGCGCGCGTGGAAGAGATCAACGTCGGTACCCCGGGCGACGCCCTGGTGGGGAGCCTGGTAGCGGACGTCGCCGGCCCGGAGGCGGGGAGCGCCCCCAGCGAGCCGGCCGTGATCGGGCCACGCCACCGGCGCACCTTTCGCATCCTGCCGGGGCCACCACGTAACGTCAGCTACGCCTCGGAGATTGCCGAGCAGCACGGGATCAGCTACGCCCAGCTCCTCGACCTCCTCCGGCGACGGGGCATCCTCGGCGGGGCACCCCCGCTACCGCCCGCCTCCGCCGGGTCGGGCTGACACCTGGCGCCCCGGCCCTTGGCACCTGGATGGCCCAGCGACCAGACGTTGGTGAAGCCTTGGCGGTGCTACCATGGTGCATTGATCGAGAGGGCATGAGATAGCGGTCGACGTCGTTCGGCGAAGGTTCACCGTGGAGCAGTACCACCAGATGGGCGAGAGCGGCATCCTGGCCGAGGACGACCGGCTGGAGCTCCTGGACGGGGAGATCCTGAAAATGGGCCCCATCGGCGCGCGCCATGCAGACGCGGTGAATCGTGCAACGCGGGCCTTTAGTCGGCGGATAGGCGACACCGCGATTGTGAGTCTGCAGAATCCCATCCGCCTGGACGGGCATTCGGAGCCCCAGCCGGACCTGGCCCTACTGCGGCCCCGTACCGGAGGCGACGCCCGAGCGCACCCCGGACCGCAAGACGTGCTGCTGGTCTTGGAAGTCGCGGAGACGTCGGCCGCGTTCGACCGCCAGGTAAAGCTGCCGCTCTACGCCCGCGTGCCGGTTGACGTAGCGTCGGCACGCCCGCCGGCGGCCCGGCCTGGCACGGCGCAGGTTCAGTGACTGGGCCGGCTAGTCTTCCACGCGGTAGCGGGCGAGGGCCTGGGGATCGAGCTCGATCCCCAGGCCGGGAGCCTCGGGGACGGGGAGGTAGCCCCCCGTCTGGCGTAAGGGGGTCAGCAGGAGGTCTTCGCGCAAGGGGTTCTCGCTGCGGTCGTACTCCAGCAGGGGCTCGGTAGGGGTGATGGAGGGCGAGGCGTCCGGAATGGTGGCCAGGAAGTGCAGCGAGGCGGCCAGGGAGACGGCCGTTCCCCAGCAGTGGGGGACGAGGCGGACGTGGTGGGCGTCGGCCAGGGTCTGGATACGAGCCATGGCGGAGAATCCACCGCAGATGATGATGTCCGGCTGGACTACGTCGACCGCCCGCGTGGCGATCATCTCCCGGAAGGGGTGCAGGCCGGCCAGGCTCTCCCCGCCGGCGACGGGGATGGCCACGGTGCGCCGCACCTCGCGGTACCCTTCCAGGTCGGTGGGTGGCAGGGGCTCCTCGTACCAGGCGATCTCCGCCCCCTCGATCCCCCGGCCGACCCAGACGGCCGTGGCCACGTCCCAGGCGCAGTTGGCATCCACCGCCAGCCCCATCTCCGGTCCCAGGGCCTCCCGCAAGGCATGCACCAGGGCGACGTCCTGCCGGGGGACGAACCCGATCTTGACCTTGGTGGCGGAGAACCCCTCGGCCTTGTAGCCCAGGGCCTCCTCCACGAGACCCTCTCGCCAGGCGTCGAGCGATTCCCAGCGCTGCAAGCGGTACAGGCCGGTGGCGTACACCTTGATGCGGTTGCGGAAGGCGCCCCCGAGCAGGCGGGAGACGGGCACGCCGCTGGCCTTGCCCGCCAGGTCGAGGAGGGCGATCTCCAGGCCGCTGATGACCCCGTAGTGCCCCCCCCGCAGTCCGCCCAGGGTGTGCCACAGCACCTGCCAGTCGCGCGGGTCGCGCCCCTGCAGGAGGGGGGCGTAGACGCCCGCAACGGCGGGGGGAATGGCGGCCGGGGCACCGGAGCATTGCCCCCAGCCGGTGAGCCCTTCGTCTGTGCGCAGCTCTACCAGCACCGCCTCCCGGGCCGGATAGAAGCCCTGGGAGTAGTAGAATGCGTTCGAAATGGAGGCGCGCAGGGGGTGGGTGATGACCTCAGTGATCTTCATGCTCGGTGAGTCACTCCTCGCCCGGATCGCCCCTCGAGGGGCCCGCTGATTCTATAGGTCGTCGATGCTTGCCTCGCCGGAAGCCGCCCAGGAGACCGGCTAACCCCGAGAGGGGAAGGTCAGGCTCGCCTTCCACAGGGCGCCGGCCACGCTCCCAATGGAGCGCCGGGCCATCACCCCGATCCCCTTCTATGCCGGCTCCAACGTCGCAGGGGGGTGGCACTGCCCCGCTGCGGGGACGCACTGGACGAGGCAGGCCCGGCCGTAGGACAGCCCCGGACGGCGTGCTGGGCGGTGGGAGATTGTCTGCGGCGTCCCGGCGTCCCGGGTTACGGCATAGAACTTGCTCGCGTGCCCTCGCTCGCCGGAAGGGGGGCGTTGCGGGAGCCGTCTGGCGGCCGCCTCTGCGCAAGACTGGCGCCATTGTGCCCCGGGAAGCAAGTACGAGCCACGAGCATGGAGCCATACACCGTTGCCGACCGCTTGCGCTGGCTAGAGCAAAACGTGCAAGGTATCGCCCACGAGCTGGAATCGCTCCAGGCGCAGCTCCGCGCCCTTACCGTCCGCCCCCCCCAGATGCACCGCTACGAGCAGAAGATGGTGCGCCTGCTGCAGGCGCAGATGGATCTGATCGGCAAGCAGTGCGATCTCCTGCGCGAGCAGCTTGGCCAGTTGCGACGGTCCGACGACCAGAGCTAGCGCCGGCCCGGGTCAGCCCTCCCCAAAATCCCAGCAGACGAGCGCGGCCGGGCCCGCCCGACGCCGCGTCTGTGGCCATCGCGACACCCTGACCTCGAGCCGGAGGGCAGATCATCAGCTGCCTGGCGCGGGCAAGGCGCCGGCGGGGGCTGGGCCGCTGGACAGGGGCAGGCCCATGGCGCGATGCTAGGGCAGCGGCCGAGCCTGCTCGCTCGGCCAGACGGTTGCAGGCCGGGTATCCACCGGGCGAGCGGTTAGGGATAGCCATAGACCTAGAAAGGGAACAGCTATGAGGGGCCATGGCGGGGGGGCGTGGGGAGATCGAGAGGGACGTCGTCCGGCGACGCGGCGCTGCTTCCTGATGGAGAGTGCCAGCGCGGGGCTGGCAGCAGGTGGCCCGCTGGCGCTCCTAGCAGGCTGCGCGCCCGGCGGGGAGAGCGCCCCGGCGGCAACCTCCACCGGGCCGGTAAAGCTGCGCTTCGTGCCGGCGAACTGGCACCTGGAAGAAGACAAGCGGGTGGTGGAGCAGTTCCAGGCGGAGAACCCCCGCTTCGTGGTGGAGATCGAGCCCATCACCGGCAATTACATCGAGAAGATCACCGCCTTGCAGGCGGGGGACTCTCTCCCGGACAACCTCTACACCGCGGACGTCTACGTCAAGCCAATGGCGGTCAACAGGATCGCCGCCGATCTAGAAAAGCTGGCCCAGAAAGACCGGCAGTTCAGCCTCAAAGACGTCTATCCGGTGATGCTCGACCTCGGCCGCACCAAGGAGATGCCGGGGCTGTACATGCTCCCCTGGTCGCTGGACGTCCTGGTGCTCTACTACAACAAGACCATGTTCAGCGCCGCCGGTGTGGCCTTCCCCAGAGCCACCTGGACGGTAAGCGACATGATCGAGGCCGCCAAGCGTCTGACCAAGGACACGGGCGACCCGGCGACGTCGCAGTACGGCATCGTCCTGAACTGGACGTGGTGGGCCGAGTACGTCCCCTGGATGCGCGGCCATGGGGGGGACGTACTCAGCGCCGACGGCAAGAAGTGCACCGTCGACGCCGCCGGTTCGATCGAAGGCCTGGAGGCCATGACCGGGCTAGTGACGAAGCACAAGGTAGCCCCGCCGCCGGGGACGAACTTCGGGGGCGACCCCTTCAACCTGGGCAAGGTGGCCATGATGGCCACCATCCGCAACGGCGCCGCCGCCATCCGCAAGGCCAATGTGGGGTTCGATTGGGATGCCGAGGTCCGGCCGGCCATGCCCAAGAAGCGGGTCACCGGCATGGGCACCGCCGGCAACGCCGTGTCCACGCAGACCAAGACCCCCGACGCGGCCTGGACGCTGGCCAAATATCTGATCAGCCCGCCGGCCCAGAAGATCTACGCCAGCACCTACGCCAACGTGCCGGTCCTCAAGTCCATGAGCAATGACCCATCCTGGCGCTCCCTGGCGGCCCCCCCGGCGAACGCGGAGGCATTCGTCAAGGCGGCGGACTTCGGCACGCTCCCGCCGGAGTTCCCGCTGGCCTGCGGGAGCGTCTACAACGGGGACGTGCAGCGGTTCATGAACGAGGCCATCAACAACGTCCTCTCCGGCAAGATCGGCGCCTCCCCCGCGCTCGGCGAGGCGGCACGCCAGATCAACGCCTGCCTGGCGACCGGCGCCAGGTAGCCCTGCTCTATCGTTCCTCAACACGCCATTCAGGAGGGCATCAGACGTGCGACCGAACGAGACGAAGCGCAAGCTGGCCAGCGGCCGGCCGGCCCTGGGGCTGTTCGTCTCCAGCGCCAGCCCGCTGACGGCTGAGACTGCCGGTGGCCTGGGATTTGACTGGGTGCTGATCGATCTACAGCACGGTGAGAACGACCTGGGCAACCTGAGCGGCATGCTCACTGCCCTGGGGACGACGCCGGCCACACCGTTCGTCCGGGTGCCGGAGAACGACTCCATGCACATTCAGCGGGCCCTCGATCTCGGCGCCTATGGCGTGGTCGTGCCCATGGTGAATACCCCGGCGGACGCGGAGGCCGTTGTCCAGGCGGTGCGGTACGCCCCCCGTGGTGCCCGCAGCTGGGGGCCCATCCGTGGCTTGCTGTACGGTGGACCGGACTACCTCGTGGGGGCCGCCGAGGAGCTGATGGCCTTCGCCATGCTGGAGACAGCCCAGGCTATTGGCAACGCCCGAGAGGTGCTGTCAGTCGACGGCATTGACGGCTGCTTTGTCGGCCTAAACGACCTTTCCATCTCCCTGGGAGTCTCCAACGAGGCCGTTGCCGGAGAGACCCTGGCGCCGGCGGTGGAGGATGCCCTGATGGCGATCCTGGACGCCTGCCGGACTACCGGCAAGGTGCCGGGGGTGCAGCTCTATGGTCCCGGGGCCATCAACCGGCGCCTGCGCCAGGGCTTTCGATTCATCGGCGCGGGTACCGAGCTGCGCGTCCTGCGAGACGCCGCCCTAGGCATCCTGGGGGCCATCGAGCGGTAGCCGGTAGCGCGCCGGCCGCGCACCTGCGCGCGGCGCTGCCCATGCGGGGCCTTCCTGGTCTGCGGGGGCAGCGGGTTTTCCCTGACGCCGGGACGGACGGGCGCCAGTACGCTTCCTTGTACTGGCCACTGCACAGCGCCTTGCACACACCGGCCTCAGAAGGGCCACGGCTCCATGTGCCCCCGTCCTGGCAGGGACCGCGCGGGGCGCCGGCTGGCTCTTGCGGGCCGGCGCGCTGCGAACAGACGGATGTCGCCAAGGGGAAGCGACCTGACGGCGGCCGGCCGGTATACCCGACAAGTGGAGCGACTCGTGGTCTCAGTGGCGCCCTCAGCCGCACCAGATAGGACGGCCCCGGAAGCAACGCGATTGGCAACGCAATGGGGGGCCACCCGCTGCCTGGTCGCCGCCACGGCGACGGCCGCCTTGATGGGAGTACCCCTTGGCCTCCTGCCTGGCGTCTGGACGGCTATTCGGCGCCGCCACGCCTTGCAGGCGATCGCCGCCGACCCGATCCACGGAGGGGCGGACGGGTCCGCTGTTTGCGCCAGCGCAAAGACACCACCTCAGACACAGGCTATACCGATCCGTGCCGGGAGCGACGCATCAGGGCGCCGGTCGCCGCGAGAGGAGCTGGTCTCGTGAGCGCAGCCGGGGTTGGTGCGGACCGGTGGGCAGTGACGGAGGCGCCGTGTACGCATAACCACTCCATGGTGCGAGTGATGAATGCCGCACTGCGAGAGGGCTGATTCCCGCACCAGGCCCGAGACAGGCGCAGGGGACAAGGGGTGATCAGGCAGAGAACACCGGCCCTGGCCATGGCCACGGCCACCACGGCGGTGCTGCTGGTGCTGATCTACGTCCGGTCACGGGGCCTGAAGGACTTTGACTCGGCGCTGATCGGCTACGCCGTGGGCAGCGTCTTCGTCATTGCCGCCCTGGTCTACCGCTACACCCTGTGGGTCGCGCGGCCCCCCACCTGGCGGTACTTCAAGGGAGGCTGGACGCAGTTCCTCTCCTGGCGCAACTTTCGGCGCTACACCACGCTCGTCCCCTTTGCCCTGTGGCGGGACATCTTCGGCCAGACCTTCATCCTCAAGCGCGGCCGGGTGCGTTGGGTGATGCACCTGGCCATTTTCTGGGGCGTGGTGCTTTCCTGTCTGATCACCTTCCCCCTCACCTTCGGCTGGATCCGCTTCTCGCTCATCCCGCCGGACGAGTATCAGCTGTGGTTCTTCGGCCTGCCCATCCTTCGCTTCCCGGCGGAGGCGGGGACCGGCTTCGCCCTGTTCCACGCCCTGGATTGGACGGCCTTGCTGCTCGTCGTCGGCGTCGGTATTGCCCTGTGGCGCCGCCTGCGGGACGTGGGCCTGCTGACGGTGCAGCGGTTCGGCTTCGACCTAGTGCCCCTGGTGCTGCTCCTAGCCATCGCCGTGACCGGCCTGGCCCTGACGGCGTCTTCGCTCTGGTGGGAGGGGAAGTTCTACTGGTTTATGTCCCTGACCCACCAGGTGGCGGTGGTGGCCTGGCTGCTCTCGCTCCCTTACGGCAAGTTCTTTCACATCGTGCAGCGCCCGGCGAGCATCGGGGTGACCCTCTACCAGACGGTCAGCCAGGACGTAGAGCACTATGGCCCCCAGGCCCAGACCGGACGCTGCCGGCGCTGCAACGCCGAGCTGCCGTCCCAGCAGTTTGTGCAGGACCTCAAGGCCACGCTGGGTGACCTGGGCCAGGACTATCACCTAGGCAGCGAAGAGGGCTGGCTGCAAGACTACTGCCCCACCTGCAAGCGCGTCCTCCTTGGCCAAGCCTACTACCAGATGATGGGAGAGCGGTTCCTCACGGCCGGGCGGCCCGCTCGCTGATCATGCACGCTCGGGGGATCGAGCACTCCAGCCATGGCGTGGACAACTGCCTGGCCTGCATCAACCTAGCCCTGGCGCGCGGGCAGGTGGGCAAGCCGGGGAGCGGGACGATGATGATCACCGGGCAGGGCAACGGCCAGGGCGGGCGCGAGGTGGGACAAAAGGCCAACCAGGACCTGGCGGCGCGCCTCGGCCGAGGACGCTACTTTCCCTATCGCTCCACGCGCCAGGTCTGGGATGAGCTGCGCCTGGCTTCCAAGGGGGGGATGTCAGACTATTACGGCATCACCTGGGAGAAGATCGACGCCCAGGGGGGCGTCTTCTGGCCCTGCCCGACGGAGGACCACCCGGGCACGCCACGTCTCTTCACCGAGCGCTTCGGCCATGCGGACGGCCGGGCGCGCTTCCTGGCCATGTCCTACACCCCCCCGGCCGAGGAGCCCGGGGGCGAGTTCCCCTTTCGCCTCACCACCGGCGGGGTGGTCTACCACTACCTGAGCGGCACGCAGACCCGCCGGCTAGAGTTCCTGAACAGCCAGGCCCCGGAGCCATGGGTGGAGACCCAGGCGTGGGCCAGCTCGTGGGCCAGCACGGAGGTGCAGAACAGCAGCGCGGTGGTGGCCCCCAGCCACCAGTACGCCGCCGGGGCGAAGTCCGGGTACTCGCGGGGGAAGAAGCCGGTCGCCAGCGACCAGGTCATCAGGCCGGCAATCAGAAACCAGGTCCAGTCCAGGTAGACGGGGATGCCCCACACCCGCCCCACGGCCATTCCCCCGCCGCTGGGCGAGCCCGTGCGTCGCCCCGGGGCGCCCGGCCGTGGTCCGGAGCCGGAATCCCCCGGCCGGCCGGGGAGGGGAGTGGACGGCCCGGCCGGGCCCACGCCGGCGCGGGCCATCAGCTGGGGACCGGACATCCCGGCCACCAGGGGATCAGCCAGGGGCGGCGGGGCCAGAACCCTCGTTCGCGCCCGCGCAGATGCGGCGCCTAGCATGCGGAGACCTTTCGCTCAAATGCCCCAAGGGGCAGGCTGGCCGAAGGTCTCTCCCGACCGAGTCGGGTGGGCGCCACCGGACCATCGCACCGAACGGCCGGAGTGATGATGGCGCCCCTTCTGGGGTACTCCCCCTCGGACGCCCACCAGCATATCACGCTTTCTTAAGCGCGTCAATTCTAGCGTGTAACTTCGAGTCGTTCCTGGCGTTTGGCCCCAGCGTAGCCGAGGAAGCACGACACCGGCAGGCCAAGCGCGCTCGGCGTCGCCGCCGACGTGGTGCTCGACCATCTGGTGTGACTGCCGGGGCAGAGGGGCCGGCCAGGGGCGGACGAGGGAGCAGCGATCAGCCGGGAGGGGCGTTGCCGGTCGTCCCGCCGTCGGGGCCGCCTTGAGGGATCTCGGTCAGCTCGTCCAGCGTGCGCTCGAAGCTGGGCGCGAAGTGCTCCAGGAAGTAGCGCACCTCCGGCAGGGGGGAGCGGCGCAAGGGGGCCTCCAGCTGCCGCTGGGCGACGGCGAACTCTCGGTTGCCCATGGCCATCTCGGTGACGCACTTGAGGTAAGCGTCCAGCTTATCCGCCGCCTTGACCCACTGCAGGAGATCTGCGTCCGCCCCGCCGGCGGGGGGCGGGGCGATGAGGGGGTTGTACGTCTCTCGGAGTCGCCGGGGAACCATGCCCAGCAGGCGCTGCGCCGCCAGGGCCTCTACCTCGCGCATGGCGCTGGAGATGGCCGGGTTATGGTGCTTGACCGGGGTAGGGACGTCGCCGGTGATGACTTCCGTGGCGTCATGGAACAGGGCCAGCACCACGGCGCGCTCGGCGTCCACGGCCTTGCCGAACACGTCACGGGCGATAGCGCACAGCGCGTGCGTGAGCACGGCCACCTGGAAGGAGTGCTCGGCCGCGCTCTCCCGCGTTGTGTTGCGCATCAAGCTCCAGCGGTCGATCAGCCGCAGGCGGTACAGGTAGGCGAAAAAGTGACCCATCAACGTTCGGCGACTCCAGGGGGCACGCCGTTCGCCGGCGGCTAAGACACGCCCGGGAGGCCAGCGGCCCGGCGGCGCACCTCCTCCGGCGCCGGGACGTGCCCGTCTCGCTTGAAGCGCTCCAGGTCCCCTCGCAGGTGCGCCGGGAGGGGGTAGGCCTCGTCCAGGGGAAAGCCGGCGCCGAGCAGGGCCTGGCAAAAGGCATCTTCTGCATTGGTCTCCTCTCCTTGCGCCGCCACCTCCTCGGCCAGCGTCGCGGGGATGACCAGCACGCAATCGGCATCGGCGAGCAGCCAATCGCCCGGCTGCACCAGCACGCCACCACACTGGACCGGGACATCGACTTCCCAGGGCAGCAGGGCCACGGCGCTGGGATCGGGGTGCGTCCCCCGGGCGAACACCGGCAGCCCCACGGCAGTCAGTCCGTCCACGTCCCGCACAACGCCGTCCGCGATCACGCCGGCGGCGCCCCGATACCTGGCCCGCGCCGCGAGCATGTCGCCCAGCACGGCCCCCTCGGCGAAGCCCCCGGCGTCGATGACCACGACCTCGCCCCCTTCCAGCCCGTCGATCAGGGCACGGTTCACTGCGCCCCGCGGCGGGCGGGAGACGTCCTCCCGCGCGGGGAGAAAGCGCACCGTGCGGGCCCGGCCGGCCAGCACCCCTGCCGGGGGGACAATCGGCCGCAGCCCGCGGGCGACCACCCGGGTGACGCCCAGCCGGCGCAGGATCACCTTTGCCGTCGACGTTGGAACCCGGCCCAGGCGCGCCCCCAGGGCCGCCCCCCCGCCCACATGTTCTTTATCCATGACCAGTTCTTTATCCATCACCAGCCTGTACCGTACCAGTCCGTCCGCGCCGGACGCGCCATGGCCGCGCCTGAGCGCCGCCCTGGTAGACCCGGCCGTGGTCGGGTGGGTGCGCTTCGCGCCAGGCGGCCACCCCTGCGGGCCACATTCTAGACGCTGCCGGGGAATTCCTAGGCGACCGGTAACGCCGGCGCCGCGGGTACGTCTCCGCGCCACCTGGGAACTGCCCCACCGTCGAGCGGATGGCTCTGGAACGGTACACAAACAGTACTGTGCTCCATAAATGAAGTCTAGTTGTTGACATTTAATTCGATTTAGCGTAGTTTTCCAGCGCCTACTGGCTTATGCTTTGTTTCGCCGGGAAGGCCGTTGAGGCATGGGGCGCTCCAGGACAGCCCCGGCCGAGCCGACAGGTGAGCGCCGGCAGGTGAGCGGGGGCAGTCAGGGCATGGAGCGCGTGCCTCACGTCAAGACGCTCCAATAGACCAACAATCAAGAGTCTGAAGGATCCGCAGATGAGACATTGGGTGGTCGCGCTGCTGATGGCGATGTCGATGTTCATGGCTTTCGCCCCCGGTGTGGGAGCGGTGGCCGAGTGGTGTGAAGATGATCCGCCGGTGACTATCGTTACTCCCGCCGGCAACAAGGTGCTGCTCCACGTGACCAACTACGGCGAAGGGCTCCAGAATCTACCCTACGTCAAGCAAGCCCAGATCGTCGGCCAGACGGCAAGAGGGAACGGCCGCGATGAGCTGACCAAGGTGGAGGTGATGGTGTACATTCCGAACGACTCGGCGGGCAAGCGCTTCAAGACCAAGAGCGTCATCAGCACGGGCGAGTTTGCCACCGGCACCGTCCTGGACGAGGTCAAGGGCACCAGTGGTCATGTTCGGAAGCTGCAGTTCACGCTGAAACTCGCCTGAGCCCCTCGCCAATGCCGGCGCCATCCCCACATGGGGGTGGCGCCGCCGCACCTTGGATTGCCCCCAGGTGCGTGGCGCTCGGTATCAGCATCCCCCACCGCCCCCAGGGCGTGCTGGCGCGCTATACTGGCCCGGCAGCGCCCCGGCGCCGGAACCGAGGGACAGGCGGTTCGGTGCTCGGAGGCGGGACACCGCTGAAGAGGCATGGGAGGGATATCATGCAGATACGCGAGATCATGAATACAGACGTGGCCACGGCGAGCCCAAATACCTCGATTGGGGAAGTGGCCCGGCTGATGGCCCAAAAGGATGTCGGCTCGGTAGTCATTGTGGACGGCGGCAAGCCGGTGGGGATCGTCACCGACCGCGACCTGGTGATCGACAACCTGGCCAAAGGGCAGACCCAGGACCACACGGTGAAAGACGCGATGAGCGGCGGCGGATTGCTCGGCGGCCTGGTGACGGTGACCCCGGACATGGACGTCCTGGAGGCCGCTGCGGAGCTGGGGCGGCGCAAGGTTGGGCGCCTGCCGGTGGTAGAGGGGGATCGGCTGGTAGGCATCCTATCCGCCGGTGATCTGAGCAAGCAGCTCCGCAAGGCGCTCGACGGCCTCCTGGCCGAGGGCGAGAAGGCCGAGCGCTAGGGAGCGCTCGCCTCCGGGCGCCCGCCCCCAGCCATCCATAGGGGCGGGCGTCGCCGCTGCCCGGCAGGCTGTGCCTGGTTCGTCGGGGGCTGGGAGGGGCATGAACATGGCCACGACGCGGAACGAGCCCGCCACCGTGGAGGAGCGGATCGGCTCCCTGTACAGCGAACACCTGGAGTGGCGCGCCAGCGCTCGCAGCAAACGGGCCGAGGCTGAGCAGTGCCGGCGAACGGGTAAACACGAGGCGGCGAGACAGCTCCTGATCGAGGCCCAGGCCGATGGAAGTATGACCATGCTCGTCCGTCAAGACCTGCGGGCCGCCGGCGTGACCGAAGACGAGGTCATGCGCCTGGAGCACGAGCCCACCTGAGACCGGGGCGAGCGCTTGCCCTGAGGCGCTCCACGAGCCGGCGGGCCATCGTCGAGTGGGGCCCACCCCAGGAGCGCTACCCCAGGAGCGCTACCCCAGGAGCGCTACCCCAGGAGCGCTACCCCAGGAGCGC
>JAUJOR010000004.1:193498-325493 GCA_030447525.1 Chloroflexota bacterium
TACCCCAGGAGCGGGGCGTATGGCGGCGCCCGGGCGGGCCGGGGCAAGATGTGGAACCATGTCCTGCGTATGGGACGGGCGGGCGTTATCGCACGCTGGGGTAGTGCCGCCGTAGCCGCGGGGTGCGTCGTGGGGGCAGGCCGGGCGCGGCGGGCCCTCTCGAGGGACGGGGCGGTAGCGGCCACGGCCGTGGGGGCGGCCGTCCTGGCACGTGGGGGCATGGCGGGGGCAGCTGCCCTGGTCACCTTCTTCGTCACTTCCAGCGCCCTGACCCGCTTCAAGGGGGAGCTCAAGGCGCGGCGGGGGGTGCTGGCCCAAGCCAAGGGGGGCGAGCGGGACGCCTGGCAGGTACTGGCCAACGGGGGGGTGGCGGCCCTGTGCCTGGGGGTCGCCGGGGGCCGCGGCAGCGGCGGCTTCCTGGGTGCCCTGGCCACGGCCGGGGCGGACACCTGGGGGACAGAGCTGGGTCTCTTGGCGCGACGCGGGCCACGCTTGCTCACGACGCTGCGCCCCGTGCCCCCCGGCACCTCCGGAGGGGTGACGCCGGAGGGCACCCTGGCCTCGGTCGCGGGGGCGCTGACCGTCGGCGCGGCCTGGGGAACGGTGCGCCGGTTGCAGACGCGCCGGCCGGCGCGTGGCGCCGTGCTGCTGGCCGGCGTGGCCGGGACGCTGGGCGCTCTGGGGGACTCCCTTATCGGGGCCACGGTGCAGGCGGGGTACTGGTGTCCCAGGTGCCACCAGCCGACGGAGGCGCCCGTCCACGGGCGGTGCGGGTACCCTGCCGAGCACGTCCGGGGGTGGCGATGGATCACGAATGACGTGGTGAACGCCCTGGCCACCGGCGGGGGTGCGGTCGCCGGCGCCGCCCTGGGAGGGGCCCTGCTACGGGAGGGGCGAGCCCCGATCAGCGGCCCCATCCGCCGAAGTCCACCGACCGTCCAGAGGAGGCGCGCGCCAGCTTGGGGGCAGGAGCGACATCCTGGGCCAGGCCGCGATCAATAGCGCAGGGGGCCGAGGTTCCTGCATACGCAGCTCAAACCGCCGGGGCTCACTCAAAGACCTGGGGCTTAATAGTAGATGGCCCGTCCGGCGCCACCGCCGGCGGCGATCACGTCGCCGTTGATGGCCACGGAACGTGGCGAGGCCAGAAAGGCCACGACGTAGGCCACTTCTTGCGCGGTGATCAGCCGGCCCACTGCATTCGTCGCCATGCGTCGTTCCGCTTCGTCCGGGGCCATGCCCTGTGATGCCGCTCGCGCGGCGATGGCCGCGGGGGTTCGTTCGGTGCGCGTTGCGCCCGGATGCACCACCGTCACGTTGACGCCGTGCGGCCCCAGCTCCTCCGCCAGGTTCTTTGTCAAAGCGACGATGGCCGCGTTGCGCATGCTGGTAACAGTCGAACCCGCGCTCCGGGCCGCCAGTCCACCGACATTGACGATGCGCCCCCAGCCGCGCTCGATCATGGCCGGCGACGCTTCCCGCGCGCAGCGTAGGTACCCCATCACCTTGGTATTGACGTCCGGCCAGAAGTGCCCGTCCGTGATCGCCCCCAGCGGTGGCGGGGGCGCCTGGCCGCCTGGCTGAGCGGCGTTGTTCACCAGGATATCCAGGCGTCCCAGGGCCTGCGTCGCCCCGGCGACGAACGCCCGGACAGACTCGTCGCTCCCGGTATCCCCTACCAGAGGTACAATGCGCCGTCCTGTTTCCCGCGCCAGCTCTTCGGCCGTTGCTTCTAACGCCTCCCTCCCACGGGCGACGATAGTGACGTCCGCCCCCTCTCGCGCCAGCTCACGGGCAATGGCCTTGCCGATGCCGCGACTCCCGCCCGTGACTAGCGCCCCTTTCCCCGCCAGCTCGAGATCCATCCCCCCACTCCTTGGCCCTTAGTATCCCTTCTCTCCGCTCCTGTGGTGGCATAGGGACAGCTGTGCCGGAATGACACTCCCGGCAGCCCGGTAGTACCAGAGGACCGGCCACGGACGCCCCGGGACGACGGGGCACGCTATGGGATAGTGGGCGGCATGTCGTCCGGGGGCGACGAGCCTGCGGGCAGGGTCATCCACGGAACGCCGACCCTGTGGGCAGGGTCATCCACGGAACGCCAACCAGGAAGCAGGTGCCGAACGCCACGGCCAGTCCGGGCCAGGCAGGTCGATCTCCGGGGATCAGTCGGCCGCGCCCGCCGGGCGCTCGATCTCCACATCCCGGTTCTGACCTACCAGGTGGTTCCACAGCTCGTAGTCGGTATCGTGCTTCGAGACGTAGCGATTCCCAGGTCCCGCCTCGTGGCCCCCCAGGGCTTTGAACGGTCCCTGTTCCAGATTGTTCAGGTCGACGTAGGTGCTGCCTTGCTGCAGCCGCGTGCCGGGCTCCAGGACTGAGAGCCGGGCCAGCTCCGCAGGCCCCAGCATGGCCAACCGCTGATGCAGCTCCTTGTCGGCCGAGGCGGGGGTACTTTGATCCACGTGGCCCCCGAGCTGGGCGGCCGGGTCGGCCGTGGAGGGGGCGATGTCGGTAGCGAACTCGTCCTCCTGGGTCTGCTTCCCCTTTGGGTTGGTCAGCTCTTCACGGCGGACGTCGTGCGTCTGCGCGTGCCGCCCCTCCGGTCCGCCCTGATCGGAGAAGGGCTTGCGCCGGTCCCCCGGGCTCTGGTCGTGCTGGCCCCGCCTGGGCATGTGGCATTCCCCTTATCGGCGTGCTGGAGATGAAATTGTAAGGCCGCACGGTAGGTACGGCGAGTCAGGTGGTCGATTCTCGTTGCTGTGACAAGGCGCGGTCATCCGCCTCTCCTTGCCACAGGCGTCTCATCTCCGCGCTGCTGGCCAGCAGTCCCTCCAGGGTGCCTTTCGCCTCCACCTCACCGTCCTTGAGGACGACGATCTGGTCGGCCCGGCGCAGCGCCGGGCGGCGGTGGGAGACGGCCAGGACGGTGCGCTGCCCCGCGTCCGGGCTCCCGGGGGTGGCGTCCAGGAGCCGCGACCAGAGGGTCTGCTCGGTCTCCACGTCCAGGGCGCTGGAGAGATCGTCGAAGACGAGCAGCTCCGGATCGCGCACCAGCATGCGCGCGGCCGCGGCGCGCTGTAACTGACCGCCGGAGAGGCGCACGCCCCGTGGCCCAACCAGCGTGTCCAGTCCGGCGTCCAGGGCGGCCAGGTCGTGTTCCAGCACGCTCAGCCGGATGGCTTGTTGAAGTCGGGCCTGCCCCTCTGCCGTCTCCCCGGGGATGCCGAGGAGGATATTGTCCCGCAGCGTCTCGCTGAACAGGCGTGGCGCCTGCGGCGTGTAGGCGCAACGCGGTGGCACAAAGAAGGACGCCGCGTCGTCTACCGGCACGTCGTTCCACAAAATCCGGCCCTCGTCTCTGGGGAGCAGCCCGAGCAGGACGCGCAGCAGGGTGGTCTTGCCCGCCCCGACGCGCCCCGTGACCACGGTGAACGAGCCTCGTGGTAGGGCCAGGTCGATCCCCAGGATGCCCCGATCGGAGCCGGGGTAGCGTCCGCTCAGCCTGGCGACTTCGAGCCGCTCCAGGCGATGGCTGGCCGTCTTGGGGATGTAGGGTACGTCCGGCAGGGTGCCGTCGACGTAGATTGGCCCGTGCTCGACCAGCGTTTGTGGGGCGGCTCCCTTGAGCAGCTCGAGCATGCGCGTCAGCGAGACGCCGGCGCGCTTGTGCTGGGCAGCCATCTCGCCGAAGAACAGCATGTACCCGGTCACCCGCGGCAGGTAGGCTACGAAGAGCGCCAGGTCGCCGACCGAGAACGTCCCCCGGCGCATCGACTGCGCTACCAGCAGCAGGATGATCCCGGTGCCGACGTTGACCAGGTTCCAGCTGACCGAGCGCAATAGCTCGGCGAAGAGCGTGTCCTTGAGCGCGGCGCGGCGGCGCTGCTCGTTGAGGCGCTCGAACCGCCGCGTCACCGGACCCTCGGCGGAGCGCACCTTGATTGCCAGGATGGCGCCGAACATCTCGCCGATAAAGCCGGTCACGGCCCCGGTGGCTTCACGACTGGCCTTGCGGTAGCGCCGGATCCGCGCCCCCGCTCGATGGACGGTAAAGGCAATCACGACCAGCGGGGCCACCACCGCCAGCGTCAGGCCCGCGTCCACGCCGGCCATGATCCCCAGGGCGAAGACGAGGAAAAACAGCATCCCGCCGCCGTCGACCCAGTTCTCCAGGTAGCGCATCACCTCTTGCACGTCGTCGCGGAAGCGGCTGACGGCCTCTCCGGCCGAGTCGCGCAGCGCCTGCGTCCCCTGGCCGCGCACAATCCAATCCAGGAGGTTTCGGCGCAGCAAGGCCTCGCTGGTGAACGCCAGCGTCGACCAGACCCAGAAGCCGCTGACGAAGACCACCAGCCGGGAGACGTGAAAGGAGACCAGCAGGGCGATGGCCGTCCAGGCGTTCCAGCCCACCTCCGTCGGGCCGGCCAGGGCGTCGAAGTACATGCGGGTGAACAGGCCGGCCGCCACGGGTAAGCCATGCATCAGCCCCCACAGGAGGACGTTGGCGGCGTAGATTCGCGGCCGGTAGACGAGGATACGCCGGATCAGTTTCCAGCTGTCCCAGGTGCCCAGCAGGCGGGTGGGGATGCCAGTGGCGGTGGGGGACGTCGACGGGGGCAACGTCATACCAGGAGCTCCTGTGGCTCGTGCCTCTCGCCGTCCGCCCCCGCCTCCATGCCGGCCCGCATCAAGGCGGCGAAGCGGGAGTGGGGATCCTCCGCCAGGGCGGCGCGCCGGCCGTACTCGCGCACGCGCCCATCCTGGAGGATCACGATCTCGTCCGCCCGCTGCACCGTGGCCAGCCGATGGGCGATGATCACGCCGGTGCGCCCCCGCAGTAGCCGCCCCACGGCGCGCTCGATAAGCTGCTCGGTGGCCAGGTCGAGGCGCGAGGAGGCCTCGTCCAGGATGACCAGGGAAGGATCGCCCAGAAAGGCGCGCGTAAAGGCGAGCAGCTGAGCCTCGCCGCCGGACAACCCGTGGCCACCCGGTCCCAGGGCCGTGTCCAGGCCGTCCGGCAGGGCGCGCTGCCACTCCGTGAGGCCCAGCTCCTCCAGGACGCGCAGCACCTGCGCGTCCGAGACGGCGTCGTCGAAGAGCGTCAGGTTCTCGCGGACGGTGCCGCGGAAGAGCTGCACGTCCTGGGTGACCATGGTCACCCGCGCCCGGAGGTGCGCCAGGTGCAGCCGGCGCAGGTCTACGCCCGACAGGCGCACCGCCCCCGCCGTGGGGTCGTAGAGCCGGAACAGCAGGCGGGCGATGGTCGTCTTGCCGCTCCCGGTGCGCCCCAGCAGGCCCAGGACGTGACCGGGCTCCAGCCGGAAGGAGACATCTTGCAACACCGCGTCGCTCTCCAACACGGTGTCCAGGTGAGCCTCGGACGGCGCCCCATCAGACGGCGCCCCATCGGGCGGCGCCAGAGGCCCGTCCTTGCCCCCTCGTCTCACCCCGGACTGCGTCACCCCGGACTGCGTCACCCCGGACTGCGTCACCCCGGCCTGGGCCACCCCGTGCGCCGGGGCCACCCCCTCCGCCACCACATCTGGGTAGTGGAAGGAGACGCCGTCGAACTCCACCGCCAGGGGCCCGGGGGGCAGGGTGGCGCCGGGACCGTCCAGGACGGTGTGACGGATGCGGTAGAGCTCCTGGACACGGGCGATACCGGCGCTGGCCTGCTGTAGGTCTTGCAGCTGGTTGGTCAGGCGCTCCAGAGGGCCGAGGAGCAGCTCGATGTACTGGAAGAAGAGGTACACCGTACCGAGAGTGATGGCCCCCAGCTGAAAGAGACGCGCCCCCATGGCCAGCGCCAGGGCGTTGCCCAGGCCGAAGAGGCCCATGGTGATGGCCCACATCAGGGCCCGCAGCATCCAGGCCCGCCGCCCGCGGTGGAACAGCTCCGCCATCCGTTCGGAGAAGCGGCGCATGACGTACCCGCCGGCCCCGCTGGCGCGGACGTCGTCGATCCCGGAGAGGCGCTCTTCGAGAAAGCCGAAGAGGCGAGCGCTGGCCTCCCGCTCGGCGGCCGCCGCCGGGACGGCGAGGGCGCGGCTGCGGTTGAGCGCGAAAAAGACCACCAGGGCGAAGACCGCCAGCACCAGGCCGACGCGGGCGTCCTCCCGCGCCAGCATGACCAGCACCCCCACCATCAGCAGCACGCTCCCCAGCACGCGGATGACGAAGGCGGAAAAGAAGTTGGCCAGGGCGGTGACGTCGCCGTCGATGCGCTCGATCAGCTCGCCGGGAGTGCGGGCGTTGTGGAATCCCATGTCCAGCCGCACGCAGTGCATCGCCAGGTCGGCCCGTAGTCTGTTGGTCGCCAGCCAGCCCACGTCGTTGCCGACGTACGTGGCCAGGGCGGAGAGTAGCTGGTTGGCCAGCCCGGCGAGGAGAAACAGCAGGGCGGTGGTGGCCAGCACCCCGGTTGCTGCCCCCTCGGTCTCTGCGGACGCCCCGGCCGCCCCGGCCGCCAGGGCCGTGTCAATGAAGCGCCGCAGCAGCTGGGGGTTGACCAGCTGCAGTGCGGTGGTAGCCAGGAGGAGCAGGGCCAGTAGCGCCACCTTGCGCCACTGCCAGCGGAGGTGCGGGGCGAGCACCTCCCAGTACTGCCTTAGCGGGATGTTCATCGGCTGTGTCTACTCGCCAACTCGTCTGGTGCGCTGCAGCGGCCCACAGCGTCGTGGACAACAAAAAAACCGCGGGGCGTGGCGCGCCCGCGGCCGAGTGGTGACACAGCAGGGTAGCGTGCTACCTCAGTCGGGGGCGCTCTTCTGGCCGGCTGTGCCGCCGGCGGGCTCTGCGTTGGTGCTCATCTGACCTTCAACTGCCCCTTCAACTCCAGGGCGCTACGTGCCAGCGCGGCGCGAGAAACCATGGACACCCGTCATGTCCCACGGCGCGGGCCCGAGCAGTATAGGGCAGCGGGCGGGCGCGCCGCCAGGCGCCGCTCGGCGTCCTCAGGCCCCTCAGGTACGGCCGGGTTGATCCCCCACCGTCCGCGCGCCGTGCCGCGGCGTTCAGGGCGGCGCAGGATGTGAGCGCTCCCCACACCTTACCGGTACCTGGGAAACCCGATCCCAGCGGCTCACCCCGAGGTGATGGTCAGGTAATAGCGGACGATGCGGGGGTCATTGCGGAAGACGAGCCTGAAGGACGCCTGGCCTCCCGGGGGCAGATCGCCCGGGAGCGTCGTCACTTCCGTGGCCAGGGCGTTCCCGGCGGCGTCAAAGACGGTGCCGCTGACACGGACGGCGCGCGCCGCCGAGGAGGTAGCATTCCGCACCTCCCCGGTGACGGCGTAGGCTTCGCCCTGCGCGCTGGCACGATGGCTGACCAGGTCGAGACCACCTCCCCCGGGGGAGGCCTGGGTGGTGGCCGGCGGCGTGCCCGGAATGGTCGTCGCTCGGAGGACCGTGGCTCCTGGCGTGACGGTCGCTCGGAGGACTGTGGCGCTGGGAGTGGCAGCCTCGGGGGACGGGCTGCGGGCCACCGTGGCGCCTGGGGTGGACGGGCCCCCGGGGGTAGTCGGGCTCGCTGTCCGGTCGGCGGCGGGGAGAGCGGTGGTGGACGGCGTCCCGCCGGCACCGGGCGTGGGCGTCCCACTCGTTCCCGGTGAGGGTACAGCGCTGTCCACGCCCAGGGGGGTGCGGCCGGCCAGGGGGGAAAGGGCCGGGGGCAGGGTCGGGGTGGGCGTGGCGGCGGCGGGGGCGGCCTGGCCGGGGACCTCGCAGGCCGCTACGGCCAGGGTGAGCAGGCCGGCGGCGAGCGCTCGCCCGGCTGCGCCCTGGATCTGAGTGGCGGAGGGATGGACGGCGGTCATGCTGATGCGCCCCTTACCAGGGGTAAGAACGTACCGGCGCCCCCGGCGACAGCGGGCCCGCCTCGGCGCCGGCGACGCAGTCCAGGTAGATCGTCGCGGCCACGTCCTTTACCATGCGCCGCAGATGAAGGCTGTCGTCGTCGGACACGTGACCAAAGACCTGATCCGGATCCCCGGCCGGCCGGACCGGGTCATGACCGGCGGCTCCGCCTTCTACGCCTCCATCGCGCTCCAGCGACTCGGTTTTTCGGTCACGGCGGTGACCAAGCTCGCCTCGGCCGACGCGCCTCTGCTGGAGCCGATGCGCGCCGCCGGGATCGAGCTCGTCCTGCGCCCTTCCGCCACCACCACCGTGTTCGAGAACAGCTACGGTGGGGCGCAGCTCTCCGAGCGCAGGCAACGCGTCCCTTCAATTGCGGAGCCGTTCCTGGAATCAGACCTCAGCGGGCTCGCCGGAGACGTGCTCCATCTGGGCCCGCTCACCGCCGACGAGATGGGACCGCTGATCTTCCAGGCGGCGCGCAACGTGGCGCTAAGGATCTCGTTCGATGCGCAAGGGGTCTTGCGTCGGGTAGTTGAACAGGCGGTGGTCGCCACCCCGGTGCGCGACCTGGGGCGCTTGCTCCGTCACGTCGACGTGCTCAAGGTGGACGACGCGGAGGCGGCGGCGCTGGTGGGGGTGGACGATCCGGCCCGCGCCTCGGGAAGGCTGGCTGCGCTCGGCCCCAGCGAAGTCCTGGTGACCTTCGCCGATCGTGGGTCGTTGATCCGCAGCCAGCACGGGGTGGCGCGCATCACCGCAATTCCGCCGCGCGAGCTGATCGACGCCACCGGCTGCGGCGATACCTATCTCGCCGGTTACACCGCCGCGCGCATGCGTGGGGAAGCGCCGGCCAGGGCGGCCCGCATTGCGGCCGCCGCGGCGAGCCTCAAGCTTGAACAGTACGGCCCGCTGCGGCTCGACTGGGACGCCGTGCTCTCCCGCGCCGGGTGATCGCTTTGCGGAACGAGCCCTGCCCGCCCTGCTGCCGCGCGGCACCATGGGGAGCCAGCCCCGCCGCCCGAGCGCCATTCGCTCTCCCGAGCCACCGGCCATCTCGACGTGCGGGCCGTTCAACCGCCGCGTGAGGGACGGGGCCGAAGCGTCTCCTGCCAGCCGGCGGACAAGGCCGGGCACTCGGCCAGCGCGGCGGCTGCCCGGCGGTCATCGCGCCGCCGGTCCATGACTTCATTGGCCCGCGCCACGGTCCACTGTGGGAAGGGACGCTCCAGGAGGCGGAGCGCCATGCCCGGTGCCACCTCCCCCTCCACCAGGACGCGAAAATACCAGCCCGTGCGTCCGCTCTCCTGCACGCGCAGGGCCAGGTCCGTGGTGCGCCACTTGCGCGCCAGCTTCCAGCACGGCTGGCGGGGCTGCGACACCTGCACCCGCGCGGCGCCGCCCTCGCCCGCGCCGGTCATCGCCCCTGCTCCCGCAGTGGTCGCGACGGCGAAGACGTCGCCGATGCAGACGCCGTCCTCCGCCAGGCCCTCCACGGTGAAGTTCTCGCCAAAGGCGCCGTACGGCAGGTCCAGTCCGAGCGTCTCGCGCCAGGAGGGGTAGTGCGCCGCCGGATACGCGCAGACCGCCTTATCGGGGCCACCGTGCACCCTCAGGTCGGCCTGGGCGTCGCCGACCAGGTTGGTGCGCCCCAGCCAGATTGGCCCGCGCACCGACTCCTTGAAGATGCCGCTCGTCCACGGCCGGTCGATGGGATCCCGCGCCCCATCGGTCCCCAGCGTCCGCGGCCGGCCCACCTGGACCGAGGCCAGCACCGGGGCGAGGGGTACGGGCCCGTCCGCCCGGCGTTCCGGGGGCCTATCCGGCGTCACCTGGTGACCTCCTCGGCTGGGCCGCCGGGGACGCTGTGGTTGACCGGCGGGCGACGCCTCACGTCCCTACCTGGATGGCGCCCGGCGCCTGGTGCCGCCCTCAAGCCCGGCGGGGCACCTCGCGCCCCTCTTCCAGGTCTTCGGCGTCGATGTAGGTCTGGACGTCGGTGCGGTCGCCGAAGCCGAGCTTTTCCAGATTGGCCCGGAAACGGGCCCGCCCTTGCTCGTCCTGCGGGCCGTGGCCCAGCACGGCGCTGTTGAATTGCTCTATCTCTTGCGCCGTTGGCTGTTTGGTGCCGTGCTCCTGGAGCCAGCGCAGCACGCCTTCGTCGCTGGGGTTCTGCTTCACCGCCTCCAGGAACTGCTCGGGGGTGACGCCAAAGAGATCGAAGACACGGGTGGAGAGGCCCCGCAGGGCAACGTACTCCCCGGCCGTCCCATTGAGGTGTGCCCGTGCCTTGTCGATGGTGCGGGGAAGAAAGACGACGCCGCCGAGGCGCTCGCGACCACTGCGGGGGTAGCTCCCGGGTTTGGTGAAGTCGTAGTCCATGGCGTGATCCCTTCTGCGCTTGCTGCGCCGGCGTGGTAGTCGATTTATAGTCCCTGAGTGGGGCGAAGTTCAAGGTCGCTACGGGTGACGCGCAAGGACGTGCTCCGAAATGGTACCGGTAGCGCTGGAGCTGCTTAACGTAGAGCTCGGCGTAGCGGCCTCCCGGCCGCTGGAGCGGTATGATCCCCGCTGGTGAGCGCCGGCCATCCCCTATCAGTCCCCCTCGAGCCCCCGACGTGCGATGACCGCGCCGTGTGGGACGTCTGGCTTTCCCGACTGGAGCTCCCAGCGGTGACGGTAGCGGACGAACTGGGGTTGTTCTCCCTCCTGGCCCAGGGTGCGGCCACGGCGCCGGAGGTGGCGGCGCGGTTGGAGCTGGGGGCGCGCGGGGCGGAGGCACTGCTGGCGGTCAACGCCGCCCTGGGATTTCTCGTCCAACGCGGCGGGCGGTTCGGCCTGGCCGAGCCGGCGCGCCACTTCCTCCTCCCGGGGGGCGACTTCTACTGGGGCGGGATGCTCCAGCGGGACCGATTTTCGGCGCTGCACCAGGACCTCCGGAAAGCCCTGGGCCGGGACGCCCATCCGGAGCAGGAGCCGGACACGCGCCTGGCCGCGGCCTGGGCCAGCGGGCAGATCGACGAGGCGCAGGCGCGGCGCACCACGGAGGCCATGCACGCCCACTCCTTTCCGGCCGCCATGGGCGTGGCACGCCACGGCGACTTCGCCGGGGTGACGCGCCTCCTGGACGTGGCCGGGGGATCCGGCTGCTTCCCCATTGCCCTGGCCCAGCGCTACCCTGGATTGCGCTGTACGGTCATGGAGCTGCCCGAGGTCTGCCTGCTGGCGGCGGAGTACATCACCCGCTACGGCGTGGCGGCGCAGGTGGACACGCACGGGGCGAACATGTTCACCCATCCGTGGCCTCGAGACTACGACGCCATCTTCTTCAGCAACATCTTCCACGACTGGGACGCGCCGCGCTGCCGGCACCTGGCGCAGCAAAGCTCTGCCGTCTTGCCCTCAGGGGGACGCATCTACCTGCACGAGATCCTGCTGGCGGACGCCAAGGACGGGCCGCTGCCGGCGGCTCTATTCTCCATGGCCATGCTGATCGCCAACTACGGCAAGCAGTTCTCCTTTGGCGAGCTGGAGGCGCTCCTCACCGGCTGTGGCTTCGTAGACGTGCAGGCCACCCTGACGTACGGCTACTACTCGCTCATCTCGGCGCGCAAGCCGTAGCACCATGGCCCCTGCCTGCCGCCGCCATAAAGATCAGCGAGCGTAGCACAGGGCTTCGCCTGGCCCGCCGGGACAGAGTGGCCGCCGGTGTGGGACAATCGGCCGGCTATGGATCCGTTCGCGCGTCGCGCCATCGGGCGCACAGACGTCTTGGTCACACAGCTCGGTTGTGGCGGTGCCACCCTGGGAGACATGCGCGGGACGATCCCCGAGGCACAAGCCGACGTGACCCTGGAGGGGGCCTACGCCTCCGGTATCAGCTACTTCGACACGGCGCCGTGGTACGGCAGCGGGAAGAGCGAGCATCGCATGGGGCGCGTCCTCGGGGGCAAGCCTCGCGAGTCCTACGTCCTCAGCACCAAGATCGGGCGCGTCTTTTTCCGTCCCCGGGACCCGCAGGCATTTGTCCGAGAGCGCACCTACGGCGGTCTACCCTTTGACCTGCGCTTCGACTACTCCCGCGACGGCGTGCTGCGCTCGTACGAAGACAGCCTGATGCGCCTGGGGATCAACACCGTCGATGCGCTCTTGATCCACGACCTGGATCTGGGCTACCACCGCACCGAGGAAGGTGTCCAGGCGGCCCTGGGGCAGCTCGACGGCGGGCGCGGATTCGCCACGCTCCAGGAGCTGAAGGCCCGGGGGGAGATCCGCGCCATCGGGGCGGGGATCAACGTGGTGGGTATGATCCCACGCTTCCTCGAGCGCTTCCCACTGGAATTCTTTCTCGTGGCCATGCCCTACACGCTGCTGAGCCAGGAGGCCATCGAGCGCGAGTTGCCCCTGTGTGCGGAGCGCGGCGCCGGCGTGGTAATCGGCGCCCCCTTTGCCTCGGGGATCCTGGCCACTGGGCCAGGGGGCGCGGCCACGTACGGCTATCGCCCGGCGGAGGAGGCGGTGGTGGAAAAGACCCGCCGTCTGGAGGCGGTCTGCCGCCGGCACGGCGTGCCGCTGGGCGCGGCCGCCCTGCAGTTCCCGCTGGGGCACCCATCGGTTGCCTCCGTGATCCCCGGCCCCAACGCCCCCGACCAGGTGCGCCTCAACCTGGAGTGGATGCGCACGGAGATCCCACCACAGCTGTGGGCAGAGCTGAAAACAGAAGGGCTGCTACGCGCCGACGCGCCCACGCCGGGCTAGGTACGTCAGGGGCTGAGGTCGGGCACCGGGCACGTGGCGGCAGGGAAGGGGGAGCAGATGGGCGGCGGGTGGCTGCGCAGAGGTGTGGGGGCGGCGTTCCTGCCGGGACGCTATCGCTGGTGGCACGCGGCCGCCCTGGGGATCGCCGCCAACCTGATCTCCGGGGTGCTTGGACGGCCGCGGGGGGATAAGGCGTACTACGAGGGCCTCAAGCAGGCCCCCTTCGCCCCGCCCGCCGGGGCGTTCGGCCCGGCCTGGACGGTCAACAACCTGAGCGTCCTGTGGGGCAACCTCCGGCTCCTCAACCTGCCGGCGAATGTCCCACACCGGCGGGCCTTATTGGGGCTGCAGGCGGCCAGTCCCCCTACGCCACCGCCGAGTCCTGGCTGGGGCGGCCCCTCCCCACGGCCACCGACCCGCGCCCTCTCGTCCTGCGCTACCTGGCCGCTTTTGGCCCCGCGACTGTGAAAGACGTCCAGGCGTGGTCGGGACTGGCCAGGCTGCGAGACCCTATCGAGGCGCTCAAGCCGGAGCTGCGCCTCTTCCGCGACGAGCGGGGCAACGAGCTACTCGACCTGCCGAACATGCCCCTCCCCCCGGCAGACGCCCCGGCGCCGGCACGCTTCCTGCCCGAATACGACAACCTGATCTTGTCCCACGCCGATCGGACGCGGGTGGTGCCGGACGAGTACCGCACCTCCATCTTCCTGTCCCTGGCCCGGGTTCGAGCGACGTTCTTGGTCGACGGCTTCACCCGCGGCACCTGGAGGATAGAGCGGGGACAAGGCGCGCGGGGGGCAGCAACGCTCGTGATCGAGCCGTTCGGCCCGCTGGCGAAAGGGGCCGGAGAGGCCCTGGCTGAGGAGGGGGAACGACTCGTCCGCTTCGTCGCGGAGAACGCCGGGGCCTTCCACGTGCGGTTCGCGGAGCAGTCACACTGATTGCCGGCGTTCACTCCTCCGCTGGGACATCACATCGTCTCAGCCGCGCTGACGTCGGCCGAGCGTGCCGGCCGAGACGGTAGGGGGCGCGTTGTGGTGCCCGTCCCCGGCTGGGGCGTCAGGGTGCGATCCATCCCCCATTGCCGCCCTTGGATGGTGGCGAGAACAATCTTCACTCCACCTGGGCCAGGTCCGAGGGAACGTGCAACGGTACGCTTGCCGGGCCCTTAGCCCATGGTGGAGACGCGCTCCGGCAGCACCCGGTAGGTGACCCGCACCTCACCCGGGCGGCGGGGGTAGTTCGGATGGTCATGATACTTCTGGTTGAGGACGCAGATCTGTTCATAGGCCCCGTCTCGGTCTCATCGACCACTTTGCCCCGCACCTGCATGTAGCGGTAGGGGTTTTGCGGGTCGGTGATGGCGAAGGCCACCCCGCACCTGCATGTAGCGGTAGGGGTTTTGCGGGTCGGTGATGGCGAAGGCCACTGCCGGATGGCGGTGCATGATCCGGTCCTTTACCCGTCCTCGAGCGGTGTTGAAAATGAAATGGGTGCCGTCATAGTCGAACCAGACGGGGGTGACCTGCGGGGTGCCGTCCCGCATTACCAGCGCTAGATGGGCGAACGCCCGCTTCTC
Source organism: Chloroflexota bacterium (assembly GCA_030447525.1). Taxonomy (GTDB): domain Bacteria; phylum Chloroflexota; class UBA11872; order UBA12225; family UBA12225; genus JAUJOR01. The sequence continues at coordinate 207,695 of JAUJOR010000004.1, forward strand.
TGGGCGCACCAGGTCTGTGAATCCATCTGGGATAAGGGTGGACATGTCTTCCTCCGAGGTGTGCTACGTGGTAACGGCCGGTGCATGATTGGGTCCACCCGACGTCCCCGCACCGGCTCAGCGGTCAGGTTGGGGCTGGCGGGCGTGATCGCCCCCGGTCTGGGCGTAGACCGCCTCGCGTAACCCCTTGAGGTAGCCGATGGCGAAGAGCCGGCCAATGCTGGAGTAGGCCGGGTTGTCGTTGCTGTCCCCTTCCATGGTAGGTACGTGATCCGGGCGGCACACGCCCTGGAAGCCGGCATCGCGGTAGGCCTCCATGCAGGCGCGCATGTCCGTCTTGCCTTCGTCGTGAAAGGTCTCCACGAACTTCTCCGGCGTGCCTCGCACGTCCCTGAAATGGACGAAGAAGATCTTGCCCTGCTCCCCGAAGCGGCGGATGGCGGCCGGCAAATCGTCCGTCATCAGGGTGAAGTTGCCCTGGCAGAGGGCGATGCCGTTGACCGGGCTGGGGACGAGGTCGACTAAGCGCTGGTAGTTCTCGATGCTGCGCATGATCCGACCCAGGCCGCGGATCGGCGAGAGGGGCGGGTCGTCCGGATGCATGGCCAGCTTGACGTTCGCCGCTTCGGCCACCGGCACCACCGCGTCCAGGAAGTAGCGCAAGTTCTCCCACAGCTGCTCCTCGGAGACGACGCCGTAGTCGGTCAACGGGGCGTTGCGCATGAGGGCGTGGTCGTAGCCGGTGGCCACTGCCCCCCCACGGGCAGGCACCGTGGTGGAGGTGCGCATCCAGTTGAACACGGGCATCCACTCATAGCACCAGACCGGGATCTCCAGCGCGCCCATGTTGCGGATCAGGGTGCAGACGGTGTCGATCTCCTCGTCGCGCCCCGGCAACCCCAGCTTGGCCTTGTTCAGCGGCGGGCGGCTCTCCAGGACGTCAAAGGTGAAGCCGGCGTCTTCATAGGCCGTCTTGACCCGCAGGAGCGACGTGTAGCTCCACGGCAGGTGCTCGCGGTCGACGTCCAGCCCACGGCTGAAATCCATCACGCCGACGACATGATCGATGCCACACTGCTTGACCATCTTCCACAGTGGGGTGGGCCGTGGGGGCAGGACTTCCGCGATCTCGATCATGGCAGGGAACCTCGTACTCTCCGCGCATTTCAGGGATACGACCGACGGCTGCGTCTCTCGCTTCACCGAGCGAACTCCACCTACGGGCGCCGGCGCCGCCGGGCCTGTATTGAGCGACCCATGCAATGATCAGTAAACCACGATCAGTACACCACGTTCCGGCGCCAACTCAGCGTCCACCTCAGGGGGTGAAGCACCCCCTGAGGTGGACGCTATGCCGGGTGGCGATAGCACGCCGGGATCAAAGCAGGTCGCTCAGCCAGTAATACTGGGTCGGAGAGTACAGGAGCGTTCGGGGGTTCACGGCGCGCAGCTCGCCGGCGGTGGCCTGCCGCAGCGTTGGGGGAGCCGCCTGTTGAAGCAGGGCGCGGGCCTGCTCCTCGGAGCGGAAGGCGATGGCGGTGCCGCGCCCATCCTCCGCCACGTAGAGCGTGGTAGCCGCCGGGAGGGCCGGGGGCTCCGGCTCGGCGCCGCCCTGGGTGACATCCACGCGAAACGGGGCGATACGCCCCTCCGTGGCGCCGGAGCCGCCGGCGCTCTCCAGGAAGTGGAGCAGCACGCGGTGCAGCTCGCGCGCCACGTCAGGATGCTCGGCTAGGACGTCGCGCTCCTGGCGCGGATCGTCGCCCAGCGAGTAGAGCTCGGAGGGACGCCCGCGCGGGGAGCAGACCAGCGCCCAGTCCTCGGTAGTGACGGTGAGAGGCTCCACCAGGCGCGCGGCGTCGCCCAGCCCGGCAGCGCCGTCGAACTGCGCCGCGGCCGCGGCGCGCCCTTTGCCCTGGCCCAGCGCCGCGGCCAGCTCATTGGGGAAGCGGCCGGAAAAGGCGTGCTCGCGCACCCGCCGGCGCTCCCCGCGGAGCAGGGGCAGAAGCGAGTGCCCTTCTATTCCCGCCGGCGCGGGTAGGTCCAGGAAGTCCAGCACGGTGGGGAGCACGTCCACGTGCTGCGTCAGGGCCGGCAGGCGCTGCCCGGCCCCGGCGCCCCCAGGGTGGCGGATCATCAACGGGATGTGCACCGTCGGCTCGTAAAGCTTGCCCAGGGGGCCACCGGGCTTGCCTTGCAGCTGGTGATCGCCAAAGAGGTGACCGTGGTCGGTGAGGTACACCACCATCGTGTCCTGGGACAGGCCCACCACGTCCAGCTTGTCCAGGAGGTGACCGAGCCAGCGGTCGGCCAGCGTCACGAGGGAGGCGTAGAGGGCGCGGACATGGTTGTGCTCCTCCAGGGAGAGGTAATCCGGGCGCCCGTATTGCGGGTAGATAACCTGATCGCCGCTGTACGAGGGATCGGCGTAGCGCTCCAGGTCGAAGGCCGGGGCATCGAAGGGCTCGTGGGGGTCCCACATGTCCACGTACATGACGAAGCCGGGCGGGCCCCCCGGCCGGCCGCGCCGCTGGTTGCGCTCCAGCCAGTCCATGGCCGCCGTGAGCGTCTTGGCGCACATCCAGTCCCGCTCGTAGACCCGTCCGGACGCGTTCCTCAGATACAACTTGGTCTGAGGCGTGCCCTTGAGCTTGTACGGCGCCGCCGGCAGGGGCGGGTCGATGGGGTCGACGTTGAGGCGGTCGGCGTGCTGCCCGCGGATCCACTGCCAGCCGGCGAAGCCGCGCGTGAAGTTGCCGTCGTCGTTCCCCAGCGGGGGCGTATCGAAGAACAGCACCGGGACGTACCCGGCGCGGCGCACCAGCTCGGAGAGGACAACGTCGCCCGGCTCCAGGGGCTGCCACGGCCGGTGGGGGAAGCTGTAGCGGCCGGTGAAGAGGTCCGTGCGGCAGGGGATAGTGGGGTAAGAGGACACGTAAAACCGCTCGAAGACGGCCGACTGAGCGGCCAGGCGATCCAGACTGGGCGTGTGGATGAACGGCTCCCCCTCCGGTCGGCCCAGGCGCGGCCACGGGGGCGGCACCCCATAGGCCCCTACGTGGTCGCGACGCAGCGTGTCGTTCATGATGACGATGACGTTCATGTTGTCCCTTTCTCACCGCGATCTGGCGGCTGGACGAGCTTCCCGGCCGGTGCAGAGATCGCTTAACGTACCATCCCTTGAGGATCCGCCCGGCGGCGCGGGCGCCGCCGGGGCGACCATCATCCCAGCCATGAATGGCTTGACGCGACCCCGGCCGGTGGCGTTGGCGCCCCCGCTGCTCGCCACCGTGCCGGAGTATGGGGCACGGCTAGGCGACGCCCGATTCTGGGGCCCCTACATCCGCGAGGTCCTCAGCCGGCACGACCTCCGGGCGGAGGCCCCCCGGCCGGGATTCGTCGGTACGTTCCCCACCTTCCTGGCCGGGCGCTACGTGGTAAAGCTGTTCGGCGAACTGTTCGATGGCGCGGCGCGCTACGAGACGGAGCTCTCGGTCCAGCGGCTGCTGGCGAGGGAGCCTGATATTCCTGCCCCGACGCTCGTCGCCCACGGGCGCCTCTTCGACCACCACCCACCCCCCACCTGGCCCTGGCCGTACCTGGTCACCAGCCGGTTGCCTGGAACGGCCTGGCGTGACGCCGCGCTGCGCCCGCAGCAGCGGGCGGCCGTGGCCCTGCGGCTGGGACGGACCATCCGGCAGGTGCACCGTCTGCCGCCCCCCGGCGGGCCAGGATGGAACCAGGACCGACTGGAGGACCTTCGTGCCGGTTGCGTCGACCGGCACCGCCGTTGGGGAACCCTGCCGGCGCGGCTCATCGAGCAGATCGACCGCTTCCTCGTAGAGCCCTCCGCCGAGCGCCGGCTCGTCCACGCCGACCTCACCGGGGATCACCTCTTCGTCCACCGCCGGCGCCTGGTGGGCATCATCGACTGGGGCGACGCCCTGCTTGCCGACCCATATTACGACCTGCCCGCGCTGCACCTCCACGCCTTTGGCGGCGACAATAGGCTACTGGCAGCCTTTCTCGAAGGCTACGGATGGGAGATCGGCGCCGACTTCGCCTGCCGGGCCATGACTGTGACCCTGGCGCACGAGTTCAACGTCCTTAGTGGGGTGCGCTCGACCCCTGCGCTGGACAAGGTGCTAGACGAGGTGACGACGCTCGAGGAGCTCGCCTCCCGGCTGTGGGGCCTTCCATAGCGCCGGGCTGACGAGGCGGGCACCCACGCCGAGCTGATAGCCTCGGGTGGCCACTACACCACGCTCTACGAGATGCAGGCCGGCCGGTACCGGTAAAGATCAGGTACGGCTAGGGCGCGACCTGGCCGTGAAGAGGTGCGTTGGTTTCGGCGCCCCGACGTCGGGCGCCGGGGAGTGGTATGGGATGTGCCGGGTGGTTGTAGCCCCTCGATGACCTCCCCCGGAAGCAGGCCAGACACCCAGGGCCCGAACGGGCCAGGCGACCAGACGGCGACCGCCGCCGCAGACGGCGCCCCAGGGAGCGCTGACGCGCGCCTGGAGATGCTACGGCGGCTGGAGGGCTGGCTGGATTGGCCGATGGCCGCGCTGGGCTTGGTGTGGCTGGCGCTCTTGGTGGTGGAGCTCGTCTGGGGGCTGAGCCCGCTGCTCGAGGGGCTCGGCACCGTCGCCTGGATCGCCTTTGTGCTGGACTTTTCCGTCCGCCTGATCCTGGCGCCGCGTAAGCTCACCTTTCTCAAGCGCAATTGGCTGGCGGCGATCTCATTGTTCGTGCCGGCGTTGCGCCTCTTCCGCCTCGCCCGCCTTGCGCCCTTGCTGCGCGCCGGACGCACCGTGCGCGGGCTGCGCCTGCTGCGCGTCGTCGGCGCGGTGAACCGGGGGATGCGCTCCCTGGGGGCGAGCATGGGGCGGCGCGGCTTCGGCTACGTGGCGGCCCTGACGGTGGTGGTCACGCTGGCCGGGGCGGCCGGGATGCACGCCTTTGAGCGGGACCTCCCCGGTGGGGGCGGCCTGACGGACTACGGCACCGCCCTGTGGTGGACGGCCATGATCATGACCACCATGGGCTCGGACTACTGGCCACAAAGCGCCGAGGGGCGCGTCCTGTGCTTCCTTCTGGCCCTGTACGCCTTTGCCGTCTTCGGCTACGTGACGGCGTCGCTGGCCACGTTTTTCGTCGGCCGGGAAGTTGAGCGTGAGGACGCCGGGCTGGCCGGAGAGAAGTCGATCGAATCCCTGCGGGCCGAAGTGATTGCCCTGCGCGCCGAGTTACGCGCCCTCTCTCTACAACCTCGACGCGGCGACGCCAATCTCCCGCTCGGACAGGTCGAGCCCGAGCACGGCGGTCCCTGACCCGAGACGCCTGACTCCAACCACGGCGCCGGCGAGCCCCACCCGGGGACGCGACGCTACCGGATGTGGTACAAGGCGGGCCATGAGCGGTGCGCCGCGTGACGAGATCATGCTGCTCGATCTGATTATCGCCCTGGCCCTGGGCGGCGCCATAGGCTGGGAGCGTGAGCGGAGCGGCAAGTCGGCCGGCCTGCGCACCCACATGCTGGTGGCCATGGGGGCGGCCCTGTTCGTCGCCCTGGGCCAGGTGGTGGTGGCGCAGTTCTCGGGACCGGGCGATACCATGCGCACTGACCCGCTGCGAATTCTGGAGGCCATCGTCACCGGCATCAGCTTTCTCGGCGCCGGGACGATCTTCGTCAGCCGCAGCGAGGACCGGGTCAGCGGCCTGACCACGGCAGCCACCGTTTGGATCACGGCGGCCATTGGGACGGCCGTGGGCCTGGAGCGCCATACGCTGGCCATCGGCAGCACCGTCCTCGTGCTGCTGGTGCTGCGACTGCTGTCCGTTCTGGGCCTGGACCGGGATGATAGGCGCGCGGCGGATTCCGGCGCCGGGTCGTCCGAGGGCCGGCCGTGAGCCCGGCGCTGGGCAGCGCCGGATGTCGCAGGAGTTGATGGGCGGACACGAACCCCTCCCGGATCAGACGGCGCGGAGGGCGGCCTCGGCGACGTCGAGCGTCTCGGCCACATCCGCCGCGGTGTGAACGGTGGAGAGGAACCACGTCCCCCGGCTGGTGACGCGCACGCCCCCGTCCTGGAGGGCCTTGAGAAAGGCACGCAGGCGAGGGGCGTCGGTGTGGCGAGCAAAGTCACGGTAGTCCGTGATCGCCTGGCGCGTGGTGAAACACGTGTTGAAGGCGGCCGGCAGCCCCTGCACCAGGAGCGGGACGCCAGAGCGCCGGGCACGCTCGCGCAGGCCGTCCATCAGCCGCTGACCCAGGGCCTCCATGCCCAGGTAGGGCGCACTGCCGTCCCCCCCCAGCTCGTCGAGCGCCGCCCGCGCGGCGACGGTGCTGACCACGTTGGTGTTATAGGAGCCGCCATGCAGCACCACGCCGGAAGCGATGAGCTCCATCAGCTGACGCTTTCCGGCCAGCGCGGCGATGGGGTAGCCGGCCCCCAGGGCCTTGGCGTAGATCGCCAGGTCTGGCGTCACGCCCAGCCGCGCCTGCGCCCCACCCGGTCCCACGCGGAAGCCGGTGATCACCTCGTCGAAGACCAGGATGACGCCGTAGCGGTCGCACAGCGCGCGCACCCCCTCCAGGTAGCCGGGACGCGGGGGGATGACGCAGGTGTTGCACAGGATGGGCTCCATGATCAGCGCCGCGGTCTCATGTCCGCGGGCGGCCAGGAAACGCTCCACAACGCCGAGGTCGTTCCATGGCAGCACGGCAACGTCCTGCGCCGCGGCGGCCGACTGCCCCGCGCTCGGCAAGACAGGAGCGGGCGCTTCTTCTGGCCCGGCCTCGTCCAGGGGCGGGTGCACGCTGACCAGAACGGTGTCGAACCAGCCGTGATAGTGCCCCTCGAACTTCACCACCAGGCTCCGGCCCGTGGCTGCGCGTGCCACGCGCAGCGCCCCCTGGGCCATCTCCGAGCCCGACGAGCCAAATCGCACCAGGTCGGCGCATGGCACCATGGCGCAGAAGCGCCGGGCGAGGGCGATCTCCTCCCGGTGCTGCCCGGCGTAGAGTACGCCCCGGCCGAGCGATTCCGCGACTGTCTCCGTTACGCCCGGGGGGGCGTGGCCGAGGAGGTTGGGTCCCATGCCGAGCACGTAATCGATGTACCGGTTGCCGTCCACGTCGAAGAGGTGCGCTCCGGCGGCGCGCTCGAAGAAAAGTGGGGCCGGCTGCATCCCCAGGCGGAAGTTGCTGCTTACGCCGCCGGCCAGGAAGAGGCTGGCCTCGGCATGCAGCTTGACCGTGTTCTCATAGGACGGTTCGGCGGTGGTGCCCGGCGAGGCGGGCAACGGGGACGATGCGGGTGACGTAGTGGTCATGGCTTGCTAAGCCCTTTCCGGGAGGGGCAGGTGCACCGGGCGGCCCCGCGCCGCGGCGGAACGATCGATGGCCAGGCAGACCTCATGGGTCTCCGCGGCGTCTTCCAGCCATCCCCCCACCGCCGATCAGGGCCATCCCCAGCCTGTCCGACGTCTCAGTGTTTCGCGCCGTGCAACGCCTTTTCCTCGATCTCACTGTACAGCCGCGGGCGAGAGCAGGCCCAAGTCGCCGCCTTTTCCTTGACACCCGGCGCAGCCCGGTGTGCTCAGGCATCGACACAAGACTATTGCAAGGTGTGAAACGAGGTCACGGCAAGGCGATGTGGGATACGTTTACGCTTCAGATGGCGGTTAGGCCAAACAGCCCCCAGACCCAGTCTGGCCAGGACCACCTTCGGGTATTCTTCAAGGGATGAGCAGCGTGCGTGACGCCACAGCTGCCGGCGCCGTCCCATGATCGTCTGGCGGGGCTGGGGCATCCTGGTGCTCGTGCTCGCCGTCGTGCCGGTGGCGCTGATCCAGCTTGTCGCCGGGTGGGTCATGGGCCCCATCGGGGCGGCGAGGCAAAGGGACTGGCTGGCTCCGCTGGGCCTGGCGCTCAACGCGCCCCTCATCTGGTGGGTAGGTCGGGCCCTCAACCGGCGCCCCGCACGGGTGCTGGTGGATCGGGAGACGGGCCAGGAGGTGGCGCTGCGCCCGAACCACTCCCTTTTCTTTATCCGCATGGAGGACTGGGCCGTGATCGTGGCCCTGGGCGCACTTGCGGCGCTCGTGGTGGCCCTTGTCTCCCCGTAGTCCCCGTCCCCACCGTCCCCACTACCGCACCGGGCCGGGCGCAGCGAGCCGGCCATCACGACCGGGCGCGGAGGGCATAGCGATATTCCCGTTCGTCCGGCTGCGGGCTGGGTAGGGGCGACCTGATGCGCCGGCCCGACGTCCCTTTCCCCGCCGGCCACCGCCCCTGGCCGCCCCCGGCCCGCCCGTGGGTGGGAGCGCAGCGCTGGCAAGGGCTGCTCTTCGCCCACTGGCCGCTGCCGGCGGAGCGGCTGCGGCCGGCCGTGCCGGCCGCCCTACCGCTGGACACCTACGACGGGCAGGCCTGGCTGGGGATCGTCCCCTTTTCCCTGAGCGGGCTGCGGCTCCGGGGCCTGCCACCCATCCCCGGCCTCTCCGCCTTCCCCGAGCTGAACGTGCGCACCTACGTCACCCTGGGCGGCAAGCCCGGCGTCTACTTCATCAGCCTCGACGCCGGCAACCCCCTGGCGGTCGCCGGCGCCCGCTGCCTGCACCTGCCGTACTACTACGCCCGCATGACGGTGCGGCGCCAGGGCGAGGTGGTGGAGTACGCCAGTCGCCGCCTGGGCCCCTCGGGGGCGGCGCTCCGGGCGCGCTACCACCCGGTCGGCGACCCCGCCCCGGCGTCGCCGGGCTCCCTGGCCCACTGGCTGACGGAGCGCTATTGCCTCTACACCGTGGATCGGCGCCGGGGCGTCCGCCGCCTGGAGATCCACCACCCACCGTGGCCGCTGCAGGGGGCCGCGGCCGAGTTTGCCGTAAACACCATGACAGCGCCGGCGGGCATCTCCCTGCCCAATACCCCGCCGCTGCTCCACTACGCGCAGCGGCAGGACGTAGTCACGTGGGCCCCTGAGGCCATCGCCGAGACGTAGTCAGATGGCCCTGAGGCGGTGGCCGGGATAGCGGGCCGGTTGCGGCAGCCACGGCAGCTGCGCCGCCCCGCTGCCGTGGCTGAGCTGCAGGCGGCTTACTGCCGTGGCTGAGCTGCAAGCGGCTTACTGCTGGGGCAGGGGCTGAGGATAGCTACGCTGCCAGCCCTCCCGGCCAAAGGCAGGGTCCTGCGAGAGATCCCGCGTGTAGACGCGCTGCGGACGGTGGGCATCCACTATGGCACGCATCATCCAGGCGGTCAGCTCCGCGTCCAGCTGGCGGTAGACGTCCAGGGAGCGGGCGTCACCCGCAAGGTTGCGCTGCTCCTGGGGGTCCTCCCGGACGTTGAACAACAGCGTCTCCCCGGTCGCATACTTGGAGAGGCGCCAGGGCCCCTCGTAGATCAACCAGCCTCCGGCGAGCGCCCCTACCAGTCGGTCGCGCTCGGTCGCGCCGTCGATCCCCGTCCCCGGGAGCGGGCGCGAGTCCATGTACAGGGGCGGCGTTACCCCGGCGAGGCCAAGGAGGGTGGCCGTCACGTCGGTGAGGGCCACCAGATCGTCCCGCACCGTGCCGGCCTCAGCGGCGCGGTCTTCGGGGCGGCTCACCAGCAGCGGGACGTGGAAGCTTGATTCGTAGAAGTGGCCTTTGCCGATCATGCCGTGGTCGCCCAGGTAGTCGCCGTGGTCTGCCGAAAGGACGAATATCGTCCTTTCCAGCAGCCCCTGCTCCCGGAGCGTCTCCACGATCTCCCCCACCTCGCGGTCAATCTGCCGCACCAGGGCCGCGTAGTGGGCCCGGATCTTGAGCTTCTGCTGGCGCGTGAACTCGGCGTAATCCACCCCGTTCCACGGGGCCTTGTTCCCGGCCACATTCCCGGCCCGCAGCTTCGGCGTGTCGCCGCTGTCCGGCACCGGCTCGGGTAGCGCCTGCAGGTCGATCCCCTCCAGGGCCTGGGGCGCCGGGTCGTACGGGCAGTGGGGCCCCGGAAAGCCCACCATGATGGCGAACGGCCCCTCAGGCCCGTACTGGCGAATGAAGCGGCACGTTTCCAGCCCCACGAAGTGGTCCGGCTGCAGCTCCCAGGGCAGCCGGTTCACGATGGCTCCCTTGTGCTCGAAGTAATCCTGGTGCTCGTTGCCGTGATACTTCCGCTCCCCCTGCGCCCGCAGGTAGTGGTAATAGTCGTCCCGGATGTGCAGCCAGCGCTTGTCCTCGGCGATGCGCCGGTACTGGAACCCCAGCCGCGCGTCCCAGGGGTAGAAGTGCATCTTGCCGATGGCGGCCGTGTAGTAGCCCGCCGCGGCCAAGAGCTCCGGCCAGGTGGCCATGCCGCAGGCGCGGTAGTCGGGGCGGAGGAAGGAGCCGTTGTCCAGCACACCCGTCTTGACCGCGTGCAACCCGGTCATCAATGAGACCCGGGCGGGCACGCAGACGGGATGCTCGGAGTACGCGCGGTCGAACCGCACTCCCCCCCGGGCCAGGCCGTCGATGTGGGGCGTGTGGACGAAGCGGGCGCCATAGCAGCTCAGGAAGTCGGGGCGCAGCTGGTCGGCCAGGATGAAGACGATGTTCGGTAGCGAAGACGTCAACCGGTCACCTCATGGGCGAGGCAATACACCTCTGGAACAGTCCTTTGTGAATACATCAGACCGGGGATGCTCCAGGCGAGCGTTGCTCTGGGGAGCACCCTGGCCCCGCTTAGCTTGGTTTGATGGGCACGTCCATCCCCTTGAAGGGGAGGCACTGGCCATAGGCTACCTGCAGATTTCCCTGCTGCTCGGCGTCGCGCAGCCCCTGGTCCAGGCCCTTCGTCCCGGCGTAGACCGCCCGCATCTCGCCGGCGAAGGGCTGCGTCGAAGGCACCGTGTTGTGGTGGTAGAAGTGGATACCATAGGGGCGCCGGTAGACGTCCGTGAAGGCGGCGAGGTGCTGCGGGCCGTCGGGAAGGGGCGCCTCGTAGTCTTTCCACACCCCCTTCAGCGCCGGCGTATAGATCTTCGACTTAGCGAACTGCCCTTGCGTCTCCGGCCCCGCCAGGAAGCGCAGCCAGGCGTAGGCCTCATCCGGCGCCTTGGTATCAGCCCAGATGATGTTAGGGTTCCCTGAAGAGAGCGCCACTCCAGGTCGCCGCGAGTCCTTCTTCGGGAACGGGGCGATGTCCCACTGGAATGACGACCCCACGTCGCGCAAGGTGGTGCCGAAGTTGGGAGAGGCGCGCAGGAAGAAGGCCACCTTGCCGCCCACAAAGGCGTCTCGCACGCCCCCCTGGCGGAGCTGCGCCGCGTCCTCCTCGGTGACGATCACCTTCTGACGCGCTGCCAGGTCGTAGACGAACTGGGCCGCCTCGCGGAAGGCCGGGGTGGTGAAGGTGAACTTCATATTCTTGTAGTCTGCCGGGGCGCCGCCCAGCGTCCACGCCCACATGGCGTAGCCTTCGGAGAGGTTGGTCAGCGGAATCTGCATGCCCCACTGGTCCGTCCTGCCATCGCCGTTGGTGTCGCGCGTCACCTTCTGGGCGGCCTCCACCAGGTCATCCCAGGTCCACTCGCCTTTGAGGTCATCCCACGGGTCCTTGGCGCCGACGGACTTCAGGAGCGTCTTGTTGTAGTAGAAGGCCCGCGGCCCCACCTGCATCGGCAGGGCCCGCACCTTGTCGCACCAGTCCTCCACGCCCACGAGGGCGTAGTCCCGCCGCAAGTTGAGCTTGTCCGCCTTGGCACGCGCGGTGATGTCCAGCGTCCAGTTGCTGTCGTGGAACTTGGGGAACTGCATCCCTTCGCCCCACATGCAGTCTGCGGCTGTCCCGGCCACGAAGTTGGCTGCTTGCTTGGTGGTGAACTCGTTGCTCGGGACCGGCTCCTTTTCGATCGTGACCTGCGGGTGTTTCTCGCGGAAGAGGCGGATGACCTCGTCTATACCTGAGAAGTCTTGAAAGAACCAGGCCATGTAGCGCAGGGTGACCGGCTGCTTACTCAGGCCGGTCGCTTCGCGGCTCCCTCCAGAGGAGGCGCAGGCGCCGGTCACGGTACCGGCCAGGGCGGCGCTGCCGGCCCCGGTCAAGATTTCCCGGCGGGTGAGACGTCCCAGGCCACGGGACGCCGGGCGCGCCGGTGTGAGATCCCGGTTTCCAGACATCATGCTCCTTATACGGACCTTTACGAGGCGGCGGTGCCGGCCGGGGCGCGGCGGCTAAGGGCGATCAAGCTGCGGTCAAGCTGGCTGCGCCGGACTTCTTGCTCCACCATGATAGGGTTCCAGTCCGCCAGGAGGCGGCGTCGGAGGGCGCTCTCGATGGCGGCCGCCTCGGGCTGGCCGGCCAGGTTACGGTGCTCCTGGGGGTCGGCGGAAAGGTCGTAGAGCTCGGGGGCCTCGCCATGGTAGTAGTTGTACTTCCAGCGCCCAGAGCGCAGCATGCGGTGCGGGCGGTTCGTGGCGTGGGCGTAGTACTCGCAGATCGCCTCGTCCTTCCAGCCGGCCTCGCCCGCGCCGGCGCCGTGAGTCCCGGCCGCACGCAGGAGCGGGAGGAGGCTATCGCCGTCCCAGTCCCCGGGGTCAGGGGCGCCGGCCAGGTCTACCAGCGTGCGGGCCACGTCCACCAGCGAGGTGGCGCCCCGCAGGCGGAGGCCGGGGGCGATCTGGCCGGGCCAGGAGACGATCAGGGGGACGCGGGCCGACTGCTCGTAGAAGCTATTCTTCCACCACAGGCCGTGGTCGCCGGCGAACTCGCCGTGGTCGGCGGTGTACAGCACCACGGTATTCTCCAGCTGCCCCGTCTCGCGCAACGCTGCCATGAGCCGGCCGATCTTCTCGTCCAGGAAGGTGATCAGGCCGTAGTAGGCCGCCCGGGCGACGCGGATCTGCTCCTCCGTGTAGTCGTAGAGGTTGAAGGTGCGCCGGACGCGCTCGTGGGCGGGGTGCAGCCCCTCCGAAAAGTGGGGCGGCAGGACGGGCATGTCCACATTGTCCGGGTAATACATGGAGAAGTATGGCTCGGGGACAATGAGCGGGAAGTGCGGCGTGATGAATGAAGCGGTCAGGCACCACGGCCCGCCGCGGCGCTGCGGCCGGCGCAGCCAGTCCAGGGCCACCGCCTCCACCTCGTCGTCGCGGTCGAGGTGCGGGGCGCGGCCGGGACCGGCCTCCAGGATGCGCTGGCGCGCCGCCGCGCCACCCATGGGGTGCGCGTCACGCCACCGGCCGGCGGCTACGTCGTGGCCGATTGCGGCGTAGCGGGGGGAGAGCTGCGCCTCGTAGCCGTGCAGCTGGTCCGGGCCGACGAAGTGCATCTTCCCGTCCAGCACCACCTCGTAGCCGGCCCCGCGCAGGAGGTGCGCCCAGGTGGGCACGTCAGAGGCCAGGGGGGCATGATTGTCGTACGCGCCGATGCGGTGGACGTGCTTGCCGGCCAGGAAGCTCATCCGCGATGGCACGCACAGCGGCGAGTTGCAGTAGGCGCTCTCGAACACAGCCCCCTGTCTTGCCAGGGCGTCCATGCCGGGCGACCGCACAATGGGATGACCGTAGGGGGACGAGAACATCGGCCCGTGCTCGTCGCTCATGATCACCAGGATGTTCGGCTTGGTCGGCTCGGCTCGCGTCATGCGTCCCTCAAGTGCCCCTTGTGGCGGCAGGTTACGGTGCCGGGAGTACCGGCTCGTCCCCTGTCAAACGATCTCTGTGGCCCTCGCCCCAGCGTATGATCGTGGGGTGATTGCTCCCCCGCGCGTCCACTAAGGGCGCCTCTTTCACGTCAGGGCATGGCCCCCGGTGTGGCCATGACCGTGCGTCATCCATGCCCGGAGGCGCCCGGGCCGCTGGAAGCCTATGCCCAGCGCTTCGACGACGGCTTCGGGACGCTGGCCCAGCGCCGGGCTTTCCGGGCGTACCTGCAGGGGCTGCTGTTGCCCCGCGACCGGAACAAGACCCTGACGGCGCTCGCCGAGACGGAGCCGGTCGTGGGGGCGCAGCACCCAGCCGCCCAGCAATTGCAGTACTTCCTGTCGGAGGCCACCTGGGACGCGGCGGCGCTCAACGCGCGGCGCCTGGCGGGGCTCCTGGCCGACCCCGCCACCCGGCCCCACGCCGATGGGGTGCTCGTCGTGGACGACACGGGGGACCGGAAGGACGGCACCAAGACCGCCCACGTCGCCCGGCAGTACCTGGGGGTCCTCGGCAAGGTGGACAACGGCATCGTGGCCGTGACCAGCCTATGGGCCGACGAGCGGGTGTACTACCCGCTCCACGTCGAGCCGTACACCCCGGCGCCACGCCTGCCCAAAGGCAAGCACGACCCGGCCTTCCGCACCAAGCCCCGCATCGCGGTCGAGTTGGTGCGCCGCGCGGGCGGGCCGGCGTGCCCTTCCGGGCGGCGGTGGCCGACTGCTTCTACGGCGACAACGACGCGTTCCAGGGGGCGTTGCACCAGGCCCGAGTGCCCTACGTGCTCGGCCTCAAGCCCTCGAAGGGGGCGTGGGTGCGCGAGGGCGCGCCGCCACGCCGGAGGAGGCCGCCCGGCGCCAGCGGTGGGAGGGCCGACCCGCTCCGGGGAGCGTTCGGGCGACTGGGCGCGCGTCGTGCGCCGGTATCGCGACGGGCACCGGGAGGTGTGGTGGGCGACCGAGCCGCGGTTCGCGGGCTACCAGCCGGAGGGCCCGGTGGGGCTGGTGGTGGCCACGACCGACCCGACCACCCTGCCCCACCTGACCACCTGGTACCTGGCGACGAACCTGCCACGCCCGGACGGCGCGCCCGGCGCGGCGCGGCGCCCTTCGCCCCCGCCGACCTGGCGGCCATCGTGCGCCTGTACGGCCTCAGGAACTGGGTCGAGCAAGGCTACAAGCAGGTCAAGCGCGAGCCGGCTGGGGCGACTTCCAGGTCCGCACGGACCGCGCCATCCGCCGCCACTGGGCCCTCGTTGGCTGCGCCTTCTCCTTCTGTTGGCGGGTCTGGTTCACTACCCTTGAGGCAACCTGGCCCGCACGGCCACCGGCCACCCGGGAGCCACCGAGGCCCCCCCGCCACCCCGGCGGTCGGGGGGAAAAGACGCGGGCGGCCGCGGGGCCGCCCCCCCCACCGGGGACGGCGCCGCCGCCCCGCCCCCCGGGTCTGGCCCTCCTGGCCGGTCGCGCTCCGCCAAGTGCGCAGTTGGCTCGTGCCCTGGACCAGTCTGTGGCGCATCTGGCGCGCCTGGGCCAAGTTCACCCCGCCCCCGAACTCCAGCAGGCTCCTCGACCTCCTCGCCGACGGCTACTCTCTGCACCTCTATCTCCGTCCTTAACAAAGTACCGTTAGTCGGCCGGTTAGTCGGCGCCTCCATGAGTTGCCCCTCGGATGGCGCCTCCCTGGTTTGTATCGAACTTCGATGTAAACTGTGGGGCATGCTAGCACCGTCTGGTGAGCGGGTCAAGGCCGAGGCCATCCAGGGCGGTGGTTTGGGCCAGCTCCGCGAGCACAACCGGGCCGCCGCGCTCCGGGCGCTGCTGGATCATGGGGCGCTGTCGCGGACGCAGCTCGTCGGTCTCCTGGGCCTGCCGCAGTCGGTGGTAAGCGCCATCACCGCCGAGCTGCTCGCGGCCGGCTTGCTTCAGAATGGTGAGAGCGCGGCACTGCCGGGGCCGGCGGGCTTGGCAGCCGCGCCCGGCGTTGCCAAACGCGGGCGGCAGGCGCGGCCCCTCGACCTGGCCCCACGGTCACGGTACGCCGCCGGCATCCACGTCGGCGCCACCAACGTGGACGTCGGCCTGGTAGACCTGCGGGCGGTGCCGGTTGTGCTGCGGACGATACGCATCGAGCGCGACGCCTGGGGCAACGACATCACCCTCTTTGCCCGCAGCGTGGGTCGACAGGTGTGCGAGCTGGCCGGACGAGCCGGTGTGCCCGTGGCGGCGCTCGTCGGCGCCGGCATCGGGGTAGCCGGATGGGTGGACGGCGAGCGCGGCCTCGTCCGCCGGCACCCCCGACTGGGGTGGCGCGACGCCCCCATTGGGGAGGCTCTCGGTGAGGTCCTGGACCTGCCGGTGACGGTGGACGAGCACGTCCGTTCTATGGCCCTGGCAGAGGCATGGTTCGGCAACGGACGCCAGGTGAACAGCCTGGCCCTGCTGTACGTCAGCACGGTTGTGGGCTGCGGCGTGGTCTTCGGTCGACGCATCCACGGGGGCCACGCTGCAGCGGCCGGCGGCATTGGCTTCCTGCCGTCGTGGCCGGTGGACGCGGGGCACGGGGACGGCACCGGCTGCCCCGGCGCCCCCCGCGGTACGAGATCGCCGGCGGGGGCATCACGGCGCCTGGAGGCGACCGTCTCGGAGCCGGCGGTGCGCCGTGAGGCGCTCGACTGCGCCGCCGGCTTTCCGGACTCCCTCGCCACCCGCTGGGCCGGCCGCTCGGCGCCCGGCCACTTTCGGACGTCTGATGAGCTGGCGGCGTCCATCGGCGCCGGCGGGGCATCGGACTCTCACTCCCTGGCCCTCCTGCGCCGGCGGGCGGCGCGGCTGGCCCCTTTCGTGGCGCAGCTTCTGGCCACGGTTGCCCCGGAGGTATTTGCGGTCTCGGGCCCCATGGCCCTGGACGCGGGCGGTCTGCAGCTCCGCTTGCTGCGCCAGGAGGTGCTGGCGCACGCACCGGACATCGCCGATCGCCTGCCGGCGTTCGTTCCCACAGCGTTCGGCGGCCAGGGGGCGTTGATCGGTGCCGCCTCCCTGGTTCTACAAGAGGTGTATTCACCATCCTTCGGGGGACGGCACGGGGGAGCGGCGGACGAGGCCTTTGGAGAGGTCGTCCGCCGGCGGGCGATGGACGGCCGGCGAGACCCCCCCAAGGTTACGGCAGCGGCGTTCCGGCGCAGCGGCCTGTCATCATCACCAGACGAGTACAACGGAGAAGCGCAATGACCACGATCCCTAGCAGGGCTACTCAAACGCCGTCCCCCTTCACGTCGCCCTTCAGCCGGCGGGACCGGGACGCGCCGGCCACAGAAAAAAGGAGGCCAGAAACGGCGCCAGGGACGACTCGGCGGGGGGCGCTGGCCACGCTCGGTGGCTCCGCGGCCCTCTCAGCGGCGTGCGGGGCACCGGGAAGCAACCCCGGGGCCGGGGCGGGCGAGGGGGCGGCGAACGCAGCGAAGCCGGTAAAGTTCCCGGACACACTGTTCATCGCCACCATCTACAACTTCCAGCAGAACGACCCCGGCTACATGGCGGCTGCAGACGAGTTCGCCAGGCGGAACAACGTCAAGCTGGAGTTTAGCCCCAGCAGCGTGGCGGACATCACCGCCAAGATCGCCGCCGGAACGCCACCGGACGTGTTCCGGCGCGACGCCAACACCTTCCATAAGGTGATTGCCGACGGGGGCATGCGTGACCTGCTGCCGTACCTGCAGGCGACGAAAGACCTCAAAGTTGGCGACTTCTACCCGCACCTGATCAAGATGCAATCCACTGCCGGCAAGCTCTACGCTATCCCGGAGGACTTTCAGCCGGCGTCCACGCTCTACTACAACAAGGCGCTGCTGGAGCGGGCGGGGGAGAAGCCGCCGGCCCCGGAATGGGCCTGGAGCCAGCTGCTGGATCTGGCCCGGCGGGTCACCAGGGGATCCGGCGAGGTCCAGGACCAATACGGCTATCAGTTCGTCAGTGGCTGGTGGGAGCAGTTCGTCTACAACCATGGTGGACAGGTGGTGGACAACGTCGAGAATGCCACCAAGTGCCTGCTGGACAGCCCCCAGGCCATGGCCGGCTTCGAGTTCATCGTCGACCTGCAGCACAAGTGGCGGGTGACACCCTCTCCCCAAGTGCGCGCCCAGTCCGGCCTGGCCAACGAGATCGCCTGGTTCACCGCCAACCGCGTGGCCACGCTCAATCACGGGACGTGGGCGACTCTGAACTGGTCACAGGCGGGGGAGAACTTGTCCTGGGGCATGACCCTGGGGCCCAAAGGGCAAGACGGCAAGTGGCACTACCAGACCGGTGGGGCCGGCTGGGCCATCGCCAAGGAGGTCAAGAACCCCGAGGCGTCGTGGGAATTCATCCGCTGGCAGTTTGGCCCGCAGGGCTGGAAGGCGTGGCTTTCCAAGCGCGATCCCAAGGTATTCTGGATGCCTGCCCTCAAGAGCCTGGCGGAGGAGGAGGCCAAGCGCCTGGAGCAGTTCTACCCCAACGCCAGCCTGGTGGTGAAGTCCGCCGACTACATCTTCTTCCGGCCACCCGGCTACAAGTGGGAGCGGGCCTTGAGCGAGGCGATCAACCCTGCCCTCTCCGAAATCCAGCAGAACAAGGCGCCGGTGCGGGCGACAATCCAGGATGCGGTGCAAAAGGCCAACGCTATCCTGGCCGCCGGCTAGGCCCGTCGAGGGCGCTCCCTGGAGCATCTCTGATCTGATGGGTCTACAAAGGGCTACGCAGCGCCAGATGATGGGCCATTTCCGCCGCCGGTTTGGACGGCCTAGGTGCTGTTACGTATTGAAGGTCTCGGCGGCCTTCTTGAAGGTCAGCTCCATCGCCGTCTGGAGATCTTTGAGCGCCTGGTCGACGGTCGTCTCGCCCCGGACGGCACGTTGGATGTGCTCCTTGACTACCGGCTCGAGCTCGATCCACTGGGCGTGGTATGGCACGCCCTCGGCATAGTACTTCTGTGAATCCATGTAGGTCTGGAAGTCCTCGAACGGTGCGAGCGTCTTCTGGAACGCCGGCTCCGTCGACTTGCGCACCGGCTGGGTGTAGCCACCGGCGATGGTGATCTCCAGCCCTTCCTTGCTGGTCATGAACTTGACCACTTCCCAGGAGGCGTCACGGTTCCTGACAGCGGGAGGGATGGCGGCGGCGCGCGTCGTGGTGCGGGAGCGTCGTGGCGCCGTGCCCCTCGGGGGCAGCGCCATGGCGGCGTGGTCCTTCATCCATTCCAGCTTCAGGTAGCCCGGCACCTGGTCACGGCTGCGCATATCCACATTATGGCCCGACGGCTGACGCCGTCCAGCTGCACCCTACGTCTCGTATCCATCAATCCCTCTCCTGTGAGCACGGCTCCTGAGCTGTGGAGAGCGTCTCCGAGAGCGGGCCCGGACTATCCGGCCGCCACCGCCATGCCACCTGGCTGCGCCGGCACGTCTCCTTCGGGCGTCAGGCCCTCCAGCTCGGGGAAACTATGGAACTGCGGCATCGGCAGCGTATTCGCGGCTTCACGCAGGATCAGCACGCGGGCGTCGTTCCCCTGGCGGTCCAGCGCTTCGTCAACGGCACGCTGGATGTCCGCTTCGAAGCGAGCGTTGTTTTTCTTGATCACCGTTTCAGAGGGCCGGTTGATGGCGAAGACCACGTCACAGAGGTAGCCCGGGCGGCGGGCGTAGTACTCGCCCCGAATCGACTTGCAGCGATCAGAGACCTCGCGGGGCGTGCGCTGCTGGTCGCGCCGCTCATGCTCGACGAAGATCTGGTCGAACGCCCAGGATGCCTTTTCCCGCTCCCACCCGGAAGGCACCGCCTCCGGTCCGGCAGGAGGGCCGACAAAGATCAGCGTGCCCGGATCGCGGGACGGGTCTTCCCACCGAGCGCGCGTCCCAATCGCCGCCTGCTCGAGCGGTGAGGGGGCATGCGCCCCGCGGGCCAGGTTGGCGCCCAGCGTAGCGATGGTGACGTCCGCCTTTTCCCCAATCTCCGCTCCCCAGACCTCGCGGTCGCCGTAGGCGATCCCGGCGCGATGGGCAAGGATGCGGTGTCCGCAGAACGCCCGCAGCGGCTCGCCGAACCGGTTCACCACGAAGTTGACGATGTATTCCAGGTTGACCATGCCCCCGATGTCGTCCACGTCCGCACGCGAGGGGTTCTGGCCGTAGGAGCCGTATTCGCAGTAGGGGGAGAAGTTGCACGAGTGGTTGCGCAGGACGGAAAGCCAGTGGGACGTCGCCGGTGTGATCATCTTGGCCCCGCCCTCGTAGCCGTGGGTGTTGTGCGGGGCGATGCGCCCTACCACGACCTTGAAGTCGGCCTCGGCCACGCGGCGGTTGATCCACAGGGGCGTCCCCCGCGGCGAGAGGCCGATGTACGTCATGTTGGCCTCATCGAAGGCGTCGTGGGGCAGGCAGGAGTAGCGATCGAACTGCTCCCGGCCCACCTTCCGAATCATGTCCTCCTGGTTCATCGGCAGGTGCACGCCCGTGCCGGTGAGAATCGTCACGTCCTCGACGCGAGCGCCGGCGGCGTGCACCTCACGGAGCACCGCGGGCAGCACGCGATGGGCGGGGGTGGGCCGTCCCCAGTCATCGACGATCACGGCGACCTTCTTGCCCGCCAGGCTGTGGGAGCGCAGCGGCGCTGCGCCGATTGGGCGGCGCAGCCCTTCCTCGATCACCTCTTCCCACGTCTGCCTGGCGGGCGTGTACTTGGCCTGGGCGACGTTGATCTGCTCGTCCGGGACGCGGACGTCAACGCTGAACCGCTGCTCGCCGAGGGCGAGATCGACCTTCATCTCAGTTCCTCCTGATCTCGATGCCTGCCTCTTCCAGCCCCTGCTTGATCGCCCGCAGGCAGTTCATCCAGCTTCCATCATAATGGCCGATAGTGAGGGCGTCGGCGCCGCACTGGGCGCTAACGAGGATGCCCTGCTTGACCAGCTCAGGGGTGGCCTTGGGACGCGGCGAGATGGCCGAGAGGAAGTACTTGTCCACGCCGATGGCACGACGGACAGCGTGGAGGTAGCCGCGCTTCCACTCCATGCGCGCCGGGTCACCGGACTGCTCGGCGTAGTCTGACGAGCGCACGCTGTCCATGAACTGTCCCACGCCTTTGAGATCCAGCCCCATCAGCTCGGGGTAGGCGGCGTAGTGGTTGAGGCGCACGTCGATCTCGGCCTTGGCCTCGTGCACCGCGGCGTAGATCTCGCCGAAGAACTCGGTGATGCTATCCACGCGGAACTTCAGGAACTGGTACAGCTCGGGGATCTCGGCCAGCAGCGCGGTGGCGGTCTCGACGGAGTGGAACAGCAGGTTGAGGTCAAAGGCCTGGCGGGCGTTGAAGCGGTCGTAGCCCCCGGCGAGCCAGCGCAGGCGCTCCTTGATCGCCCCCCAGTCCAGCCCTTTCTTTGTGGCAGCCGCCTCGCATGCGTCACAGAAGCAGCCACCGCGCGTGATCCCCACCAGGCGCTGCACCTCGGGGGAGGCGAACGGCACGGCGGCCGGGGCGGCCGGTGAGCCGGGGTTGAACCCCCGAACGCAGGTCATGACGTAGTCGATGTCATAGTGCGTGGCCAGGTCAACATAGAGGGCGATGCCGTAGGTACGGACGTCCGGGTTGTTGAAGCAGATCTGCTGGTCGAAGCGCTTGCCGTAGACGTCGCGCTGGACGACGTCGGCGAACTCGCCGGCCGCACGCTCCTTGTCCAGCCAGGTGTGGGACAGCTCGGCGCCGGTGGTCATGCCTCGCGTGCGCCCACCGTCGATCACCTCTTGCAGCCAGTCCCGCCCCTGGAGCTCTTCGTTGTCCGAGAGGCGGGGCTTGATGCGGGAGTGCTTGTAGCTCTCCGGTCTGGGCGTCCAGTAGGCGCGCGAATCCTCGGTCCAGTAGACCTTGCGGCGCGGGTTGTGCGGATAGTAGAAGTCGGTCAACGGGCGCTTCTCGTCATGCATCAGGGCCACGAGGTAGACGCTGTTGGTCAGTGTCTCGCGCTCCAGCACGTCCAGCATGTTGTCCAGCCCCTCGTCCAGCAGGTCCCAGGCGTACAGGCTGGCGACAACTTCTCTCCAATACAACGGCGTGTCCCTCCTCGCTCTCTACATCAGCGCCGGCCACTGACTCCATCATCGGACGAAGGGCCGGCGCTCGGCATCCGGCTGCACATCCTGGAGCGGTCTCTGACGGCGCCACACGTCGCCTTGCGGTGGGGCAGGCGCGCAGTGTATACAGCCTGCGTCGTCGCCGCCATCGATGCTCTGCCCGTCCAGGGTGGGACTGGTCTAGCAGTCCCTACGCCGGGCCATTGTGGACGGCACGCCGCAACGGGGATAGGAAGTCATCATCACGCCGCCGGCGGCGCGCATGGGCGTTAGCCACCTGCCGGCAATCTACCCCGGTCAGCGCCCCATCGGCGAAGGCCTTCTCATGGCTACCCCCGGTGAGGGGAAGGATTCGGAACGCGAGAATTCTCTGGGGGAGGGCACTATGCCCGTGCAGACGGCAGCAAGCAGGCGACGGATGATCCTGAGGCGCGCCTTGGGAGCTGGGGCCCTCTTGCCGGGCGGGGCACTGCTGGGAGCAGCGTGCCGCCCGGCGGGCAGTGGGTCTGAAGGAGCGGGGACTAAGCAGGACAAGGTCCCCGTGACGATACGCCTCAAGACGTGGACCAACGTCATCAATCTGCCCACGTGGGAGAAGGCGCTCAAGCAGTTCAACGACTCCCACGTTACGGACAAGATCACCGTGGTGCTTGAGCACCAGCCAACCGATTACGACGCCAAGGTCACCGCCGAGTTCGCCGGCGGCAACCCACCGGACATCATCTACCAGAGTCCGGCGCCTCTGCAAGCCATGGCCCTCAAGGGCATGGTCAAGGACCACTCGCCCGAGATCAAGGCAGACAAGTTCACCATCAACGACATCAATCCGCCGGCGCAGCTACCATATATCTGGGACAACAAGGTCTGGGCGCTGGCCTGCTGGAACGACACTCGCATCCTGTCCATCAACAAGAGCGCCTTCAAGGCGGCCGGCGTGACGCTACCGCCGGAGACGCTTGATGGCCCTGGCTGGACGGTGAACGACTTTGTGGCAGCCGCGCGGAAGCTGAACGACGTCGCCAACAACAAGTTTGCGTTCGTCCACGAGGGCGTGGGGTCGCTCAAGCGTTTCGCCTGGCAGTTCGGCGCCTATTACTGGAATGACGAGAAGGTGCCGACTCGATCCGCGTTCGCCTCCTCTGAGAACGTCACCGGACTACAGTGGGTCCGCGATCTGCAGCACGGCCACCGTGTGATGGCCCCGCGTACGTTTGCCGGCGACTATGGCGGGTGGGAGAAGATGTTCATCACCGGCATGATGCCGATCACCTACGCCGCCTACAAGCACGTCACGGTGGGCTGGCAAGAGATCAAGGACTTCGAGTGGACGGTGGCCCCGATGCCGAAGGGGAAGACGCGTCTGCACCATGTCTCGCCCCAGGCGTTTGCCGCCATGTCGAGCACGAAGCACCCGGCGGAGGCCTGGACGGTGGTGAAGGACTACTCCGTTGGCGAAGCCAACGCCATCATGGCCAGCGTCTCCTCAATGCCATCCTACAAGAAGACAGACGTCTACAAGGTGGCCAACATCAGCCAGGACAAGCGTTGGATGATCAAGCTCCTCCAAGACGCGATGAACTCCGGCAAGCCCGAGGTACCTCATCCCAACGTCAAGAACGAGATGCTGCAGGCCATGGACGCGGCCACGACCGACCTCCTGGACGACAAGATCTCGGCCCAGGAGGCGGCGAAGACCGGCGCGGACCGGGTCAACGCCCTCTTCGATCAGTTTGGCATTGCCCCAAAGTAGGCAGCCCGGGCACTTCCCTCCCCCCCCTCGGCGTCCGGGCGCCGGGGCGCTGCAAGGCGTCTTCTACACCGTCAACCACTGCGCCGCCTGGACGGTGAGTCGACGGAATCCCGGATTGGCGATGGCCTGGCGGTCGTGCCCGAGGGCGTTGACGCAGATCTTCCCCTTGCCCAGGGGTTTGACGTAGACGAGGGGGGCGCGAGGCTGCTGCATGCGCCAGGCGTGCGCTTCGTCGTGTCGCGGATCGGGTGGCTGGCCTTCGCGCTGCCGGAACGGTGCCCCCGCCTCCCGGCCATCGTAGCCGGCCAGCAGCGTGACGTCCGGGGTGAGGTCCTCGAGGCAGTACAGCTCGTCCGTGATGGTGAAGTCCTCGATGCCGGCGGTGACCGGATGGTCCCGGTCCAGGATGTTGACCTTGATCTCCTGGTATGGGAGGTGGGGGAAGCGCTTGATGTAGGCGCTGCCGATGGCCTGCGGGCCCCCTTCGATCATGCGCACGGTATAGGGGGCCGCGTGGATGCCGAGCAAAGGAGTGCCGGCGCGCACGACGTCGAAGAGGGCATTCACCGGCTCGGCCGGGGGCTGACCAAGGGTTGTCCAAAGCACGAGCAGGTCGTAGCCGGAGAGGCTCTTCGCGGTCTGGCCAGGGAAGTCATCGGTGATGGTGATGTTGAAGCCGGCCGGGCCGGCCATCAGGCCGGCCAGCTCTTCGTAGTGATCGGGCGTGTTGTGGTAGGCGTCGCCGCCCATGATCAGGAGCGCGGCTGGGCGTGCCACTTACTGTCTGTCTCCTTGCCGGTCGCGGGTGTGTTAGCGAGTGCGCGGGCTAGGTGACGATCCAGCCACCGTCGACGTAGATGCACTGACCGGTGACGTAGGAGGCGTCCCCGCTGGCCAGGAAGATGGCCACCTGGGCGATCTCGTCGGGCTCGCCGGCGCGGCGCAGGGGGATCTTGTCCAGGATGATGGGCAGGATCTGCTCGTCCTTCATCACCCAGTCGGTCATATCGGTGGCGATCAAGCCGGGGTTGATGCAGTTGACGCGGATCCTGTAGGGCGCCAGCTCGACGGCGAGGTTGCGGGTGAGCGCCTCGACGCCGCGCTTGGATGGGGCGTAGTGGGAGCGCCCGGGGAGCGCCATGCCAGACTGGATGGAGGCGATGTTGACGATGGCCCCGGGCTGCCCCTCGGCGACCAGGCGACGAACAACGGCCTGGGCGCACAGCCACTCGCCCTTGAGGTTGACGTCCAGGACGCGCTGGTACTGCTGCTCGTCCATCTCCAGGAAGGGAACAATGGTCTCGATGCCGGCGTTGTTGATCAGCACGTCGACCGTGCCCAGCTCGGCGTCGATGCGGGCGACCATGCGGCTGACTTGCTCCCCATTGGAGACGTCGGCTTCGGCGGCAATGGCCCGGCCCCCGCGGCGCTTGATCTCCTCCACGAGTGCGCTGGCGTCGGCGTGGTTGTCTTTGCCCTGCACCGGCTCCGGGCCACTGAGGTAGTTGATCGCCACGGCGGCGCCTTCACCGGCGCAGCGTAAGGCGATGGCCCGGCCGATGCCCCTCGAGGCCCCGGTCACGAGCGCAACTCTTCCGGCGAGCTTTCCTTCCGGCATGAAGAAGCCCCTCCTCCTGGCGCCCCCACCTCCCCTGGCGGATGGGGAGAGATCCTTGTGCCGTCGAGCCCGGCGTCCGTGTACGTTCGCCGGGGGGTGGAGGGCCCGCGCCCGCCGGCGAGCCCGAGGTTACGTGGCGGCGTCCCAGCCTTTGTTCTGGTCCAGGAAGGGCTGGATACGGCGCCGTACCGTCTCCAGCATGTCCTTGACGGAGACCTCTTGCTTGAGCAGCTTTGCCCGTTCCTCGGTCCAGACCTTGTCCAGCTCCGGCTTGATCGGCGAGATGGGCCGGCCGATGGCTGAGTACTTCTCCGCCGGGGCGACGATCTGCACGTTGGGCATGGCGAACTTGGACTTCTCGAACTCCTTCATCATCGAGAAGCGCACCGGCGTGCCGAACCCGGTCTTGACGAACTGTCCCATGACCGAGCGGTCCATATCCTTGCCCAGCAGCTCCGACTCGTAAAGCCACGTCTCGTCGCGGTGCTTGCTGGTGGTGGTGATAGGGTAGCCGGACCCCATGGAGGCGCTGACACGCTTGCCCCCGGGACCCAGGGGCCAGTCGGCGATGGGCGACTCGAAGTTGATCTTGCCGATCCAGTCACGATAGCTCCAGGGACCGCCGATGGTCATGGCGGCCCTGCCTTCTACATACAGGTTCCCGGTGAAGCTACCGGGGATGGGGTTGATCTTGTGCTTGAAGAACAGGTCCATCCAGTACTGCACGGCGGCGATCGAGCCGGCGCTGGTGATGCCGGTCTTCGTCTCCGTGTCGTCCACCCACATACCACCCCAGGGTCCGATGTAGCTGGCCATGCTCCAAGTGGCGGTGGGCCCCCCGTTGACCAAGCCCCACTGCCCCTGCCCCTCGTTGGTCAACCGCTTCCCGGCATCCACGACGTCGTCCCAGGTCCACTTGGCGGTGGGAGGGGTGACGCCATTCTTCTTGAACAGGTCGGCGTTGTACCAGAGCATCTGGGCGCCATGGTCGTAGGGGATGCCGTACACCTGGCCACCGCGGCTGTACATGTCCACCGCCACCTTGGGGAAGTCGTTCAGATCGAACGCCTTGTCCTTGTTCAGGTAGGGGGTCATCGAGACGACGATCTTGTTGCCAATGTAGTACTGGATCTGGGTGCCCTGAGCGTAGACCATGTCCGGCAGGCTGCCGGCGGCGGCGTCCACCACCATCTTGGTCATCCCCTCGAAGGAAGCCGAGCTCCCGCCGAGATACTCCATTGTCAGCCAGGGATACTTCTCGCGGATGGCCGCGTCGGCCGCTTCATAGGCCCCCCATTGGGTGCTCGCCGGCGACTGGATGTTTGTACTCAGCTTGACCGGAGCGCGGCTCTTCGTCGCCCCGGCGGCATCGGTGCTGCCTGGGCCCGCGCCGGCGCACGCCCCCAGGAGCGCCACCCCCATGGCGCCCCCGCCGGCGATGACGAACCTGCGCCGGGTGCTGCCCCGCCGGACGGATTTCCCTAACGCATCCATCTACTACCCTCCTCTGCCCCTCTGGCTGCCGTCCCCGATGCTCCCGTTCTCCTGATGATGGCTGTGATGGCCGTTCCGGCCGTCGTCGCTGCGGTGGACGGTATCGTTCGTTGACGGCGCCCTGTCTCGGGGCGCCTGATTGCCGTCCGTGGCCGCATCTGGCGGCATGTTCACCAGCACGTGTTCGGCCACCTCCCCGATGTGGCGCCGAATGGCGGCGGCGGCCAGGATCTGGTCTCCGGAGCGGTAGGCCGCCAGGAGCGAGCGGTGCCGCTCGGCCAGATCGACCGGGTCTGAGTTGAGCAGTCGCGTGTAGGTCACAAAGCGCCAGTTGAGCGGGTTGACAGACAGCCAGGCTTTCAGCAGCAGCTCGTGGTCGGCCCGCTCCACCAGATAGCGATGAAAGGCGGTATTCAGCTCCACGCTGTGGGCAAACGCCTCACTGGGGCGGTCGTCACCCCGGGCGGCGGCGGCCATCTCATCGATGATCCCTTGCAGCGTGCGGAAGTCCGCCTCGGTCAGGCGGGGCATAGCCAGCCGGGCGGCGAACGCCTCCAGCTCCATGCCCAGTGAGTAGCGCTCGGCCGCCTCCCGCCGGCTGACGCGCCGGACGAAAGTGCCGCGGTGGGGTCGGGTGACGACCAATCCATCCCGCTCCAGCGTGCGCAGGGCCTCACGCACGGGGGCCTGGCTGATCCCCAGCTGGCGCGCCAGCTGGTATTCGACAATCTGGTCGCCTTCCCGTAGCGCCCCGTCCAGGATCTGCCCCTCGATCGCTTCGCGTACCTGAACCGACAGCAGACGGCGCCTGGCCAGGGCGTCGCTTTCCACCGCCCCCTCATCGATAATCACCGCAGTGCCCTTTATACCTCAGCCGCTAATGGGAGTCAACGGCCGGTGGCGAGGGGCTACAAGGGCGCTCAGGCGGGCCGAGCGTCGGCCTCAGCTTGACGCCGGCAGGGGAGCTATCGATAATGCCGGGCATACGCCGTTGCGTGAGCGGGGAAGGATGTCAGGGCCGATGAAGGGGCTGCAGATCACGAAGCCGGGACACTTTGAGATCGTGGAGGTGCCCCGGCTGGAGCCGATGGCCGACGAGGTGGTGGTGGAGGTCAAGGCCATCAACAGCTGCACCCACTGGGACCTGACCGTATGGGAGGGGACCGACATCTTCGGCCGGCAAGGGCATCCGGAGTACCCCTACTATGTGGGGGGACCCGGACACGAGTGGGCCGGTGTAGTGGTAGAAAAGGGCCATCAGGTGAAGACGGTGGACGTAGGCGACCGCGTGGCCTACTGGGGAAGCCCGCCCGGTGTCAAGCCCCTGCGCGCCTCCGGCAAGCTCACCGGGGGCTACGTGCAACAGGTGACGGCGCACGAGCTGAGCGTGCTGCCGTTTCCCCAGGGCCAGCCCTCCCTCTCCTGGCCGGAGATGGCCATGCTGGAGATGCTCTCCTGCGTGTGTCAGGGGGTGGTCAGGGCCGGCGACCTGACCGGGCAGCGCGTCGCCGTCTCCGGCATGGGCGCTGCCGGGCTGATGATGCTGCAGGCTCTGAAGACGCTGGGGCCGGACTCCCTGACGGCGATTGACGTAGATCCCGGGCGCTGCGACCTGGCAGTGACGCTGGGGGCGGACCGGGCAGTGCAGCCAGGCTCCAAGGAGTGGCAGGACCTGCGCGGAAACGAGTTCACGCTCAGCGTGGACTGCTCTGGCGTGCCGGCGGCTATCGAGGGGGACCTCGAGCACACGGCCGGCCGACTGATCATCTTCAGCGTGCCGGAAAGGGACTTCCGGGTACCGATGGGCACGCGTTTGAACGGCACTACAATCGAGTACACGCGCACGCCGGCCGGGCGCCCGGGCAAGTACGCCCGCCACCTGCTCGCCAGTGGCCAGGTAAACGTGAAGCCCATGCTGGGCACCAACCTGCCGATCGAGGAGTTCGAGCGGGGGCTGGATCTCTTGCGCAAGCGCCAGGCGATCAAGGTCACCTTCGACATGGGGAACTAGAGCCTGACCACGGTGACTCTGTGGGGTAGGTACCAGGTTGGCCGGACCAGCGAAATCTCGTTGGCGAGGCACTAGGGGAATGAGGGGGCAAACATGACCCAGAGCACGGGGTGGAGCATGGCCCAGGGAAGTCCCCCCCGCAGCGCGCCGGAGTCCAGGAATGGGCAGGACGAGCGTGCCGGCACGAGGCGGATCATCGATCTCTCCTTCGAGGTCCATCAGGGGATGATGGTGTACCCCAGCGTGGCCAAGCCGGTGATCGTGGAGATGGAGAATCACCGGCAGATGGCCAGGAGCATGGGCACCGATGCCCTCGGCGTGACGCACCTGCCCAACCATTGCCTGGTGGTGACCGGGGACCACGTGGGGACGCACCTGGACTCGTGGGGGCATGTGAACCCGAACGCCCCGCGGGCGGAGGGGATCCCGCTGGAGTACTGCTACGGAGACGGGGTGGTGATCGATCTCACCGCCAAGCGCCCCGGCGACGAGATCTGGCCGGACGACCTCGCGGCCGCGCTGAAGAAGATCGAGTACCAGATCAAGCCCCTGGACATCGTGCTGCTGCGCACGGACGCGGCGAAGTACCGGGAGGAGAAGCGCTACCTCACCGACCACCCCGGCATGACCAAAGAGGCGGTGCACTGGCTCCTGGACCAGGGAGTCAAGATGATGGGCATCGACGCCCCGGGCTTCGACCCGCCGGTACCGGCCATGTTCGAGCGCAAGAAGCTCTGGGAGGCCCACCTGGTGATGCTGGAGCGCGAGTACTACCACCTGGAAAACCTGGGCAACCTGCACGAGATCCCGGCGCCGTATCACTCCTTCACTGTGAGCGTGCTGCCGATCAAGTGGCGGGGGGCTTCGGCCGCGCCGGTGCGGGCGATAGCCATCGTGGAGGGCTGAGAGATGCTGAACCCAAAGAAGATCGGGCACACGGGGATCACCTGGCCCAGCCAGGCGATTGAGGAAAAGGTGGCCGACACGGCGGAGGCCGGCTTCGCGGCGTTCGAGACGTTCGGGCACGTCGTGGAGCAGTATCCCGGTGGCGCCCCGGCGTTCAAGGACCTGATCGAACGCCACGGGCTGCGCTACGCGGCCTCCTACTGCGCCCGGACGTACATCGATCCGGCGCGAGCGGCGGACGACATAGCGCAGGTGCTGCAGTGGGCGCGGGTCAGTAAGGACGCCGGCGCCGAGATGATCGTGGTCAGCTGCCAGGGGCGTGAAAAGGAGCGCTACACGCCGGCGGAGTACGCCGCATTGGCCCAGACGTTCAACACCCTGGGGGGGCGTATCCGGGATCAGCTGGGGCTAAAGACGTCGTTGCACCCACATACGGGAACGCCGGTGGAGACGCCGGAGGAGATCGCCCGAGTAGTGGAGGCGCTGGACCCCCGGGCGTGCGGCTTCGGGCCGGATACGGGGCAGATCGCCCAGGCGGGCGGGGATGCAGTGGAGGTGGTGCGGCGCTACCGTGAGGTGGTAACGCACGTGCACGTGAAGGACTACGGTGGGACGCCGGTGTCCAGGAAGCCGGACGGGACGGTAGATGACCCCACTGGGTATGTGGGGTACGTGCCGGTCGGCAGCGGCGTGATCGACTTCGCAACCATGTTCAGGGACCTGGACGGGGCGGGGTTTGACGGCTGGCTGATGGTGGAGCTGGATGGGACGCCACGGGCGCCGCGCCCGCCAAGAGAAGCGGCTAGGATGAGCTACCGAGGGCTGACGGAGGCGATCGCGGCCGCGAAGGGCAACGGCACGCTTGAGGCTCGTTAGCTGGTGATGAACTCCGTCACCACCGGTGCGAGGATCTCGGGAGGGACGACGTGTTCCTGGCCCTCGAGGACACTGAGTCGCCCGTTCGGCAGCGCGTCAGCGATCTGCTGGCAGGCGTCGATCATCCACTCCGGGCTTGCTCCGCCGGCCACGACGAGCGTGGCCACGATAACACCGCTGGCCTGCTGGGCCGGCGTCATACCGCCCCGGCTGCGCTCGCTCAGGAGCTCGTACTCGTACAGGATCGTGGGCGCGCTGGCCAGCACCGCTGGATCTTGGGCGAGGTGATCAACCACCTCGGTCGGCATCCCATCGAGGCAAAGTAGAACCTGCGAAGGCGATCTGGGTTCCGTCCGCCGACGTTGCATGATCTACCGTCCCCATGGCTATCTCCTCGGCTGAACTGATACTGGACACTTCAGAGCGCCCGACACTCCTGACCCGTGCCGACAACCCACCACATCCACGACGACGTCACGACCACGACCAAGCAGACGCTGGGCCGGCGCGGTCGCCGTAGAGGGGGCGGCGCTGCTGCCGGCGGGCACGTAATGCATCCCGGGAGCCGCTCCAGGTCTAAGAGAACGGCCCTGTATGCCGGCCGCGCACTGGCCGCGCTACCCAACCTGTGCTATAGCTAGTCCCACGATGTCCACTGGTCGCCGTGTCGCTCCCGACCGTAAGGAGCGACGTAGCAGCCAGGAGGTTCGGGCAGCGTGGAACTGGACGGCGTCGAAGGCGGCATTGCATATACACGCCAGCGCAGACGTAGGATGTCCTACGATGCGCGCGCCGTCCGCAAGGGGAAGGCCAGAGGAACTATGAGTACGCGGGGAAGTGTGATGCGCCGGGCCAGCCGGCGAGAGGTCTTACTCGGAGTGGCCGGCGCGCTGGGAGTGCTGGGGGCCGCCTGCGGGGGCCCGGGCGAGGCCCCGGGGGCTGCGCCGGGGGGGAGTCGAGCGCCGGTGACGCTCAGCTTCCTCTCCTGGCGTCCCCCGGCCATGGACCAGTTCGCCCCGTTCTGGGAGGAGTACGGCAAGAAGACAAACACCACGATCCAGGTGGACAAGTCAGGGGACTTCGGCCAGCAAAAGCTGACCACGATGTTCGCCAGCGACAGTGGTCCCGACCTCTTCGACACCGAGTACCAGTCCCTCCCACGGATGTACGACAGTGGCTTCGTCCTGCAGCTGGACCAGTACCTTACGCGGGAGAAGATCACCCTGGAGAAAGAGCATGCCGTTGTAGGGATCGAGCGTTGGCGCCAGAAGACCTATGGCGTGCCGTACTGGGTGGAGCCCTTTGGCGTCTACTACAACCGGTCGCTCTTCCGGCAGAAGGGTGTTGCCGACCCCTGGGAGCGCTCGCAGAACCGGGGCGATTGGACGCTGGAGGAGATGGTGGAGGCGGCGCGCAAGCTCAACGATCCGGCCAACGACATCTGGGGGCTGGACTGGGGCCCGCAGAGCGCCTATAACCTGGGCCCGCTGATCTGGACGGTGGGCGCCTCGCACATGCAGTACGACCCACAGATCGAGTGGACGCTGGGACTGCCGGAGGTCACCCAGGCCTTTAACTGGGCCATCGACTGGCTGATCCGCCAGAAGATCGACGTCGCCTCCCCCACCCCGGAGGCGGCGGCCTCGCGTGACCGGCTGCAAGGCGGCCGGCCGGGGATCGGCGCCGGTGGGATCAACCGCTTCTCCACCGGCAAGATCGGCATCCATTACCGCTCCGTCAATGACTGGCGGCGCATGTGGCCGGTGATCGGCAGCACATTCGAGTGGGATATGCTCCCCGTGCCCAGCATCAAGGGTAAGCCCGGCGCCGCCTGGACGGGGGGGCACCCGGTGAGCGCCTACTCCAAGACCAAACACCCTGACCGAGCCTGGGAGTTCATGCGCTGGCTGATGGGCGACGAGTTCCAGGGCATTCTGGCGGAGAACCAGTTCCTCGTCCCGGCGATGCGGAAGTTCCAGGAGCGCTTCTATCGTCCGCCGGAGCAGTACAAGTACCAGCACCCCCAGGTGTTCGCCAACGTCTACAAACGCCCCTACGGGATTCAGTGGGCGCATTACAATGCCGTGCGGAACATCACCACCTTCAACACCGAGGCCGAACGGCTCGTCAAGGGGGAGGTGCCCCTCCAGGGGGGCCTGGCCGAGCTCCAACGGGTGCTCAACCAGGACATCGACTTCGGGGGCGGGGATAACCCCTTCAAGGGGCTGCGCTGGCCGATCCAGCCTCGCTAGGTCCCAACGCTTCGTCCAACGTCCTGTTCTATGACAGTCACCCGGCGGGGGACGCCCTTACAAGGGATGTTCGCACTTGGAGATTGGACAGCACCTCGATACACAAGCCGTGGGGGTACGCGGCGGCCAGGCCGGGGCGCGCCAGGGGCCGGACATGTCGGGTCGCCTTCAGGGCGCGGGGGGGGCCACCGGCTCGCCACTGAGGGCGCGGGCGAGATCTTCGCAGGCCGGGCGCACCGGCTCTCCCCGAAAGACCACCCGCTCGATGATTTCCTGGATGCGAACGCCGGCCGACGGCCTGGACAGGACGGCGTCTACCGGGCGCAGCCGGAGGGTCTGCGCGAGGGCAGTGGCGGCGCCTTCGTGGCGCCGCAGCAGGGCGCGCACTTCAGGGTAGTCCAGGGCATCCGCCCGGACGGGCAGGTAGCCGGTGGCACCGGCGAAGGACGCGGTGGCGCTCGGGCCGGTCATGAAGCGCA
The DNA here is from genome assembly GCA_030447525.1 of Chloroflexota bacterium. Classification (GTDB taxonomy): domain Bacteria; phylum Chloroflexota; class UBA11872; order UBA12225; family UBA12225; genus JAUJOR01. The sequence goes on from JAUJOR010000004.1 coordinate 240,850, forward strand.
TGAAGTCCCAGCCGGCGTCCTGCTTTCCAGAGGCAGCGAGCAGGCTGAGCCCGGCGCCGCCCCCGGGCAGGTCGCCGGGACCATCGCCTGGAACACCCGGCGCGCGGGCCGGCAGTGGGAGCGCGCCAACACCGAAGGGCGCGCCGTCTACGATCTCGGTGAGGGCGGCGCTCGACCCGGAGAGGAACGCCCGTCCACCGCGGACAAACTCCGTCTGGGCGCGTTTGGTGCCTACGGCGATGGCATGGCGATGGACGAGGTCGGCCACAAACTGGAACGCCTCAATTGTGCGGCGATCCGCGACACGGACCACTCCCGCGCTATCCGAGAATGAGCCGCCGAAGGCCCACAGCAACGGCTGGAGCTCCCACCAGCCGGTGGTGACGCCGTAGACCGGCTCTTCCAGCCGCAGTACCTGGGCCGTGCGCCGGCAGACCTCCAGCAGTCCATCCCAGGTGGCGGGCTGCCACGCCGCGGCGGGGGAACTCGGGAGCCCCCCGTCGCCCAGCAGGTCGAGGTTGGCGTAGAGCAGGGGGACGCTGCGGGCGAAGGGGAGCTGGTAGAGCGTGCCGTTGACGCGGCTCTCCCGCACGAAGCCGGGGTAGAACGCCTGCAGGAGAGCGGAGCGCCGAGCGAGGGCCTCGATCGGGGAGAGCGCCCCCTCACGGGCGAAGGCAGGGAGATCCGTATTCACGGAGAGGAGCGTGACGTCCGGCGGCGCCCCCGAGGCCAGGGAGACACGGAGCTTCCCGGCGGCGACGGCGTACTCGCCGGCGTGTTCCACGGTGACGCGCACGCCCTCTTGCGAGCCATTGAATTGCTCGACGAGCCGCACCTGGGCGTCATGTCTGGGCCCGGAAAGGGACTTCCAGTAGGCGACCTCCACCGGCTGCGGGGCGGGGCTCCGCCCGGCGGGTCGACTGCTATTCTCGGGAGTAGCGCAGGCTGCGATCACCCCGGGGGCGGCGAGGGCGCCACCCACCACGGCGCGCCGGCCAAGCCGGCGCGCGGGCGGCAGCGGGCGGGGCGTGGCGGTCAACACACTCGGAGCGCCTCCAGCACCGACGCCCGAGCGGCCGCGAAGGCGGCGTCTGAGAGCACGGGAGCGGCCGCGGCCGGATCGACCGGCTGCCTGAGCGGCACCCACGAACGGCAGCCGGCGTAGGTCTTGTCGTACGGCACCGTAGCCGGTGGCGTGAGGCGAAAGCAGCGCAACGTCAGGGCATAGTTGGGACACTCGGGCTTGTAGCGCAGGCGCATGTCGAAGAGGGCCTGGCTCCAGCAGGTCAGCGGCTCCAACGCCCGCAGACGGGCGGCATCGCGCACTTCCACCACGTCCACGACGCGGCAGTAGGCCGGCAGGACGACGGCGCCACGCTCGGCGGCGGGGGGATCGGGGAGCGACAGCAGGGGATGAACCTGCGGCTTGAGCTGTTCCGCAGACTGATGCTCGGCATTGGGATAGAGGAAGAAGGCGTCGTGCGCCGCGGTGAAGGCGCCCCGGTGCGGCTCATGGAGCCCCCCCTTGCGCACCAGCACGATCTGCCGGCCGGCGAGCAGCTCGTGGCACACGACGGCCCACTCCTTGAGCGCCACGCTGGAGGGCAGGGGATCCGTTGGTGCGGCCGGCAAGGCCGGCGCTATCATCCGGCGGCCTCGACGCCGTGATCGCCCCCCGCCGGGAGGGCCCGCCGCGCGGCGACCGTCGCCGCCGCCTCGAAGAGATCGACCCCGCGGGCGTGGGCGCGGACAAGCTGCTCGGAGACGGCGGCGATTTCGGACGCGGGGATGTTCTCCAGCACCCGCCGCCCGGGGCGCGGATCGGTGCCCGTCCGACCGCCGACGAAGACGTCAAACGTCTCCACGACCCGCCCGCCGATGCGCGCCTTGCCGCCGAGGAAGCCGATATCAGACGCCTGATGGTTGCCGCAGGCGGCCGGGCAGCCCGACCAGTTGAGCGTGATGGGCCGCGCGTCGGCGGCGGGCACGGCTGATTCCAGGTGCCCCACCACCTCCCTGGCGGCGCCCTTGGTCTCCGCCAGGGCCAGGTTGCAGTAGTCCACGCCGATGCAGCTCACGGTGCCGCGCTGGTAGGGGGAAGGGTCTGGACGGAGCTCCGCCAGGAGCGGCTCGGCCAGCAGGTCCGGCAGGTGCCGGTCGGGGACGTTGACGATCAGGACGTTCTGGTCGATGGTGAAGCGCAGCTCGCCACTGCCATACTCCTCCGCCAGGCGGGCCAGGGCATCGAACTGGGCGGCGTTGGACCGGCCCACGGGGATGCACAGGCCGGCGGCGTAGGTGCAGGGCGACTTCTGCTGCGTGAGGCCGAGGTGGTCGGTCTTGTGGGAGCGGCGGACGTCGTGGCCGGCCGGCTGCAGGGGCCGCGCGCGCAGCGTTTCGAGCTCGGCGCGGAAGCGCTCCAGGCCCCAGTCCTCAATCAAGAAATGGAGGCGCGCGCGGGAACGCGTCTCGCGCGGACCATGCAGGGCAAACAGGCGCGTGATCTCGGCGCAGAGGTCGCCCCCCTCCTGGAGCGGGACAAAGGCGTCCAGGGACCAGCCGGCGACCATGCCGCCGGACCCCATCTTGCCGCCGACCCGGACGTTGAAGCCGGCCACCACCTCCTCGCCGATCTCCCGCCTGGCCGGGGTGAGGCCGATGTCTTGCGTCTCCGTGTTGCTGCAGTTCTCCAGGCAGCCGGTGATGGAGACGTTGAACTTGCGGGGCAGGTTGGCGTAGACGCGGTCGGCGAGCAGCAGGTCGTGATAGCGCTGCACCTGGGAAGTGGCGTCGAAGAGCTCGTGCGGCGTCAACCCGGCGAGCGGGCACCCCACTACGTTGCGACTGTTGTCCAGCCCCGTCTGCATGCTGGAGAGGCCGATGCGGTGCAGCCGGTCGAGGATGTCCGGCACGTCGGCGATGGTCATCCAGCGGAGCTGGACCTGCTGCCTGGTAGTCACGTCGATCACCTCACGCCCGTAGTCGCGGGTGATGGCAGCCAGCTCGCGGAGCTGGGCGGCCGTGGCCAGCCCACCGGGCATGCGGATACGCATCATGAAGTGTCCGGGCGTGGGCTTGCGGAAGAAGACGCCAAACCACTTCAGGCGCTCTTTGTCGTCGTCGGTGATGGTGCGCCACCCCTCCGGGCCGGCGGAGGCGTAGCGCACGATATCCGGGTAGATGTCCAGCGGGTGCTTGGCGGCCTTGATCTCTTCAAACTTGTTCGGCACGGAGCGTCCTCCTGGGGCGCTGTACAGGCGAGCTGGGGGGTTGGTTCTCCCGAGTCCCGGCTCCCGGGCTAGACGGCCGGGCGCGCCGCCAGGGCGGGGACGCCGGACGGTGCCGGGCCGGAGGCCGCCAGCTCCTGCGGTGCGGGGGTCGGAGCTGGTGCGGGGGCCTGGGACGTGAAGCGCCGCACGGGGCTGGCGAGCCAGTAGAGCCCGGCGACGAAGCCGGCGCCCCCAACCACGTTGCCGAGGGTGACGGGGACGAGGTTGGCCACATAGCCGGCCCAGGACACGGGGGCAGCGTGGGGCTGGAAGAGGCCGATGGCGAGTAGCGTCATGTTGGCCACGCTGTGCTCGAACCCCGCGCCGATAAAGGCAAAGAGGCACCAGAAGATCATGATCAGACGGGCAGTCTCGCTTTGGGTGCGGGCAGCGCACCAGATAGCGAGGCAGACCAGCCAGTTGCAGAGGACGCCGCGTAGGAAGAGCTGCCAGAACGGCAGCGTCATCTTGGTGCCGGCCGTCTGGAGGACGAATCCGAGCTGCGGATCGCCCCCCAGCACGCCAGACTGGGCCACCAACCACGCCACCAGCAGCGAGCCGGCCAGGTTACCGGCGAAGCACAGCGCCCAGAGCTGGGCCAGGTCCACCAGGCCGGAGCGCCCGGTCAGGACACCCACAGTCATGAAGAGGTTGTTGCCGGTGAACAGCTCAGACCCGGCAAAGATCACCAGGCTCAGGGCGATGCCAAAGCACGCTCCCATCAGGGCCTTGGTGAAGGGAGAGCCGGCGGCGGACAGGGGCGCCCCGATGGCAAAGATGAGGACGATGCCGAAGCCGACGTAGATACCCGCCAGGGCCGACAGGATGAAGTACGCCAGCGGGGAACGGCGCAGCGATTCAGCCTTGCCCGCAGCGGCCAGGGCGATCTTCTCGACGGTGGGATCCATTCCGGTCATTCCTGGCCTGCCCCCTGGTGCACGGTGTCCTCTACGGCCGGTGCTCTATGGCCGTGTGGTTCAGACTACTGGGTCCCATCCGGCCACGTCTTCGTGCCGCGGGGCCAAAGATCGGACGCCGATTCCGGGCGCGGTGCACAGGGCGGCGGTGGGAGTGGCGCGTCCTGTGGGGTACAGAAAGCCAGCCAGCGGGTTGTGGCGCCGCTCCGAGCTAGGTGAGGGAGGGGGACGGCAGACGGGCGGGCGCTCTACCACGACCCGTGCCCGCCATCCGATGGGCGGGAGGTGGACCGTTCTCGGGCGGCACTACCCCAGCGACTCGCCCCCACTTTTCGATGGGCGGGGGACCGGGCATCCCGGCGAGGCGGACTGTTACGTTAGGGGGGCGCGATGCGTTATACGGTGGCCGTTCTCGATCATCCGTTTGCCGATCTTGAGATCGAGCGGCGTGTCCTGCGCGAGATCGGCGCCGAGGTAGTGGACGTCCAGGCGAGGACCGAGAGCGAGGCGCAGCGGGCCTGTCAGCTGGCCGATGCCGTGCTCGTGCGCCGCTATCCGCTGGGGCGGCCCGTGATCGCGGCCATGGAGCGCTGCCGCATCATCTGCAGCTACGGCGCCGGGTACGACAACGTCGACATCGCGGCGGCGAGTGAGCGGGGCATCAAGGTGGCCAACACGACCGGGTATGGCGACGAGGAGGTGGCAGAGCATGCCTTGGCGCTCCTGCTGGCGCTGGCGCGCCGCCTGCTGCCTCAGCGGACGGCGCTAGCGGACGACGCCGGCGCCGGCCGCCCAGTGGGGTGGAGCCATATGCCGTTCGTCCCCATCCGCCGGCTGCGCGAGCAGGCGCTCGGCATCATCGGCTTGGGCCGTATCGGCCGGACGCTGGCCAGGAAGGCAACGGGCATCGGAATTGGTGTCCTGGCGGCCGATCCGGCGGCGCCCCCCGCACAGGCGGCTGAGCTCGGCGTCAGGTTAGTACCGTTAGACGAGCTCCTCCAAGAGGCGGACTTCGTCTCGCTGCACGTCCCGTTAGCCCCGCAGACCCGGCAACTGATGGGCGAAGCGGAGCTCACGGCCATGAAGCCCACCGCCTACCTCCTGAACTGCGCCCGCGGGCCGGTAGTGGATCAGCGGGCGCTGCTGCAGGCGCTGCAGGCCGGCCGCCTTGCCGGGGCGGGGCTGGACGTGCTGGATCCAGAGCCGCCGGCGCCGGAAACGCTACGAGCATTGCTGGCGTTGCCGAACGTCATCGTGACGCCGCACGTGGCCTGGTACTCAGAAGAGTCGGTCGCCGACCGGCGCCGCATGGCCGCGGAGACGGTGAAGCAGGCCCTCGTGGGCCCGGCGCCGGGAGCGCCGCCGTAGACGTGCCCGCTGGGACAGCAGAACCCACACCAGCAGTGCGGGCCACATTGGCCACAGGAGCCACATAGGTGACGCCAAAGTTACTGGTATCGGATTTCGCCGGCACGGCCATGCGCGAGGAGGGCTCCGTCCTCTCGGCCTACCGGCTGGCCCTGGACGAGTACCGTATTCCGTTCACCGAGACCGACCTGGCGGCGCGCCGGGGGGCGAGCAAGCGGGCCGTCTTCGAAGAGCTGGCGGGGCGCACGTACGGCCCGGCCGAGGTTGCTGTGGTGGCCGGACGCGCCCTGGCGAGGTTCGAGGAGACGCTGCGTCGCGAGTACGAGACGGGCGACGTACGCGAGATCGACGGCGCTGAGGCGGCCTTCCGGGAGCTCAAGGGGGCGGGGATGAAGCTCGCGCTCTCCAGTGGCTTCGAGCGCAGCGTGGTGGACCTGTTGGTGCGCCGGCTGCGATGGACGGAGCTCTTCGACCTCGTCCTGGCCGGTAACGATGCCCCGGCCGGCCGGCCGGCGCCGTTTCTCATTTACCGCGCCATGATGGACCTGGGGGTCCATGACGTCGGCACCGTCGCCGTGGTGGGGGACACACCGCTCGACCTCCAGGCAGGCACGAATGCGCGCGCCGGCTGGGTGATCGGCGTGCTGAGCGGCGCGCACGGGCTAGAGACGCTCGGCGCCACCAGCCACACGCACCTGCTGCCCAGCGTTGCTTCCTTGCCGGCGCTCTTCCGGTAGCCGTGGGGCACGAAGACTCCCGTGGAGAATAGATGAAACGTCCAAACGTCCTGATCCTCTACACCGACCAGCAGCGCTGGGACGCCCTGGGGGCTAACGGCAACCGGGAGATCAAGACGCCCCACCTGGACGCCCTGACGGCGCAGGGGCTGACCTTCACGCGGCACTTCGTGCAGAATCCGGTATGCATGCCCAGCCGGGTGAGCTTTCTCACCGGACGCTATCCCGCCGCCCTGGGCATCACACACATGGGCGTCCCCGTCCCACCGGACACCCTGACCCTGCCCCGCATGCTCCGGCCCTACGGCTACACCACCGGCCAGATAGGCAAGCTGCACTTCCTGCCCCATGCCAACCGCGACCACCGCCAGCCGCATCCGGACTACGGCTTCCACCACCTGGAGATCTCGGACGAGCCGGGGCCGTACGAGGACGCCTACCGCGCCTGGGTGCGGCGCCGGGCGCCGGAAGAGCTGGATTCCATCAGCCCGGGGCTGCCACCCCTGGCCGAGACGTGGTACCGCGCCATGGGCGTCCAGGACACGGTGAAGCACCCCGACACGCGCTTCCCGAAGAAGGCGCTGCCCTTCCGGGGGAGGAGCGATCTGACGCACACTGCCTTCGTGGCCGAGCAGACACAGGAGTTCATCCACGCCAACAAAGACCGACCGTGGCTCTGCGTCGCCGGATTCTATTCCCCACATAGCCCCTGGGTTGCCCCCCAGGAGTTCCTCGACCTGTACGACCCGGCCACCCTGACCGCCCCCACGTACCCCACAGACGTCGAGGCCCGGCGCGCTGCGTCACCGCAAGGCGACTACACCGACGCTCGGCTGCGCGCGGCTCGCCACGGCTATTACGCTATGGTCAGCGAAGTAGACCATTACGTGGGGCGCATCCTAGCCACGCTGGAGGAGCTGGGGCTGCGCGACGACACCATGGTGGTCTTTACCGCCGACCACGGCGACTGGCTGGGCGAGCACCTGCGCCACGGCAAGGGGTACCCCGCGCCGGACGCGGTCAGTCGCGTGCCGCTGCTCCTACGCTGGCCGGCCGGCGTATCTCAGCCCGGGCGCGCCATAGGCTCGCTGGTGGAGGCGGTCGACGTACTCCCCACCCTCCTGGAGGGGGCCGGCATCCAGGTGCCGCCCCTGGTGCAGGGACGCTCGCTGCTGCCGGTGCTGCAGGGCGCCGGCGTCACCGGCCGGGCCTCGGCCCTGACCGAGGGGCGGGGCTGGAAGTCGCTCCGTACCGAGGGCTACCGTTACGTCTGTAGCTTCGGCGAGCCGGAAGGGGGCGAGCACCTGTGGGACCTAGAGGATGATCCAGGGGAATATAGGGACGTGGCCGGCAACCCCGGTTACGCCCCCGCTCTCGCCGAGCACCGCCTGCTGCTCCTACAGCGCCTGCTGCAGAACGAGCAGCCCCTCCCCCGCGTCTGGGGCTACTGAGGATTTCAGAAGGAGTAGGAGATGATGATGAGCATGAACGCAGGACGCGCGGACAGGACGAAGCGCACCCGCCGCCAGGTCACGCGCAGCAGCGCGACCGCCCTGGCCGGGTTGGCCCTGGCGGCGTGCGCCGGACCGGGGGCCGGCACCCAGCCACCCCGCACCGGGACAGATGCGGGCAGGGACGTCACGTTGGAGGCGTGGGTGGCCGCCGAGACCCGCGCCAACTGGCAGAAGCGCGCGCTGGAGGACTACAACGCGGGGCGCCCCGGCGCCGGCCTCACCGTCAACTGGACGAAACAGGCCACCGGTGCGGAGCTGATGAACAAGCTGGTGGTGACGCTCGCCGCCGGCAGCGGCTCCCCAGACATGGCCGACGTGCTGATCAACGAGATGGGCAAGCTGCTCAAAACGCCCAGCCCCCCGCTGGAGGCCTTCAACGACTCCCTCAAGGGGCGCGACGCCGACTTCTTCAAGCCCTCCTTCGTCGATCCGTGGACGCTCAACGGCAAGTACTACGCCCTGGGCAACGAGCTGAACGTCTGCCTGCTGGCCTATCGCCATGACCTCTTTGCCCAGGCGGGCGTCACGCCGCCGATCAGGACGTGGGACGAAGCGCTGGACGTGGGTCGCAAGGTTACCGCCATCGCCCCGGACGGGCTCTTCTTCGTCGGCACCGGACCGATCGGGGCCTTCCATATGCTGGCCATCCAGGCCGGGGGCGGCTACTTGGAGAAGGGCAGCCGGCTGACCATCAATCACCAGGCCAACGTGAAGGCCATGCAGTACCTGGTCGACCTCACCTCGCGGCTCAAGGTGGCCACGCTCGAGTCCGGATCGCTGCGCAAGGAATCGCTCAACGCCGGTCGCGTCGCCGCCGACCTCGGTCCATCGTGGAAGATCTCCGGCGGCATCCGCGCCGACGCGCCGGACACAGAGGGGAAGTGGATGGTGCAGCCCATGCCCCAGTGGAGCGCGACCGGCACGCCCGTGAGCACTAGCCAGGGTGGTACGGGCATGGCCGTGCTCAAGGAGTCGAAGTTCAAGGACGCGGCCATGGACTTCATCGTCTGGGAGCACGGCACCAAGGCCGTGCTGCATGACTACGACCTGCGCCAGGTGTGGCCAACCTATAAGAAGGTATACGACGACCCGCGCATGACGGAGCCCATCCCGTGGTTCAACAACCAGAAGGTAGGCCAGCTCCTCAGAGACGCGGCCCAGACGATGCTCCCCTTCCACCAGGGCATCTGGTGGCCGGAGATTAGCGCCGCCGCCGGTAAGCACATCACCGCCGGCATCAAAGGCGAGAAGCCGGTCCGGCAGGCCCTGGACGAGGCGCAAAACGAGGCCAAGCTGGCCATCGAGGCTGCCGGTGGGCGAGTCGACACCGACGGCCGCATCCTGTAGCCGGCGCGGCTCGGCCTACCCCGGTCCCTAGCGAGGCCCAGCCGCAGCCGGCAGGGCCGGGTCTCCAGGGGGCGCCTGGCCCTGCTGCTCAAGAAAGGAGCTCAGCCTCGCGCGCTGCTCGACCAGGATGCCGGCGTAGGCCGGCTCGAGAGCCAGGTTTGTCAGCTCGCCGGGATCCACTTCCGGCTCGTAGAGCTCCTCATCCGGCCCGGCGTCCCCCTCCGTCGCCCCCCCTGCGGCGGTGTAGCGGACGTACTTCCAGCGCGTCTCCCGCCGCATGAAGAAGGGGCGCCTGGGGAGGGCGAACTCGCCAAAGGCAAACGCCTTGCCCTCCGACGCCGGATCGGCGAGCGCAGGGGCAAAGCTGGTGCCGTCTAGCGCCCGGCTCCCAGGGGCCGGCGTGACGCCACACCCTTCCAGGAGGGTGGGCACGAAGTCCGCCTGGTCCACCAGGGCAGGAGTGCGGGCGCCGGCCGGAATGCGTCCCGGCAGCCGGGCCAGGAGAGGGATCCTCCCGGAGGGCTCAAAGAAGTTGAACTTGCCCCGCAGGCCGTGCTCGTAGCCCATCTCGCCGTGGTCGGTGGTATAGAGGACGAGCGTGTCCGCGGCGAGATCGAGACGCTCCAGGGCGTCCAGGATGCGTCCGACGCAGGCGTCCATGTGCGTCACGTTGCCGTAGTAAGCGGCGAGAAAGCGGCGCGCCCAGGCGTCTCCCTCTGGGGTGCCCGCCCCGGGCACCGCCCAGGCCCGGGCCTGGGCCGGGACGCGCGTGAGGTGCTGCGGTGTCCATGGCGGCAGGGGCATGTCTTCCGGCCGGTACATGGCCGCGTACTCGGCCGGCGGGGCAAAGGGGTTGTGCGGCTTGAGGAAGCTGGCCACGACGAAGAGGGGCTCGTCCCGATACCCTTCGAGAAATCGGATCGTCTCGCGGGCGACGAAGCTCTCGAAGTGGTCTTCCTCAGGCAACAGCTCGCGCACCTCCAGCGTGTCGTTGTGTCTGGGGGTATCGGGTGGCACCCACGGGCTGCGCTGCTGCCCCTCATCCCGGAAGATGGTGATCCATGGCGAGCCGCAGCCGCTGTCCTCGGCCCCCATGCCGTGGGTGAAGACCGCCGTCTTCGGTCCCAGGTAGTCGTAGTAGTGACCGAAGTCCATGTAGTAATCGAAGCCATGCGTCTGGCCGTCCACCGGGTGCATCTTGCCCAGAAAGGCGGTAGCGTAGCCGGCATGGGCGAAGTGGTGGGCGGCAGTGCGCTCGCGCAGCGGGAGGGGCGTGTTGTTGCCGGTGCAGCCGGTATGGTGCGGGTAGCGCCCGGTCAGCATGGTGAACCGCGCCGGGACGCACACCGGGTAGGAGCAGTAGGCGCGGTCAAAGGCAGTTCCGCCGGCGGCCAGGGCGTCAAGGCAGGGCGTCTGTACCACCCCATTGCCGTAGCATCCCAGGGCCCGCACGCTGTGCTGATCGCTCATCAGCCACAGGACGTTGAGCGGCCGGCCACCTCGCCCGCGCCACGGCTCCATCACCCCTCCCCGACAGCCTGGCCCGCGGCCAGCGGTAAACGGTTGCAGCCGGTGGGCCCAGTCACTGGAAGATCTGGCCCTGCGGTAAGAGCCCTTCGATTATCCGCTTGAGGTTGCCGGCGGCGTCGCGCGGAGACTGCTCGCCCCGCAGCAGGGGCTCCAGACCGGCGTTGATCTCCCGCTCGACGTCATCCCAGTTGGTGAGGTTCGGCGACCAGCGGGCATGCGACGGGGCGTCGAAGTAGGTGGCGGCGTTCCTGGGCGGCTGCCCGGGCTGGATAAAGTGCTCGCGCGCCACCGAGATGCGCGGCCCCAGCGCGCCACTCTTCACCTTCTGCTCGGCATACTCCCTGGCGCCGATGTACTTGAGCAGCTCCCAGGCGGCGTCGGGATGCTTGCTGGTGCCGGAGAAGACGTAGCCCCCGCCGCCCCCGCTGGCGACGTAGCCACCCCCGCGCGCCGGGCCTTTGGGGAACGGCGCGACGTCGAAATCCAGGTCCTTGTTCTGGCCGCGGATCAGGTTGATCTGCGAGGCGGCCAGGACGTTCATTGCCACCGCCTGCGTGGCCAGGATCTGGCCGCCCGGCAGCGACGTCTGCGGCGTCGGGGCGACGCGGTGGGTATGTATCAGCTTGGCGGCGAAATCCAGGGCCTCCACCGCCGCCGGCTCCGCCACCGTGACCTGCTTCCCGTCCTGGCTGATGTATTCCGCGCCGTTAGACCACAGTAGCATGTTCACCGGCGGACGCCCCATGGCCCACTGCATCGTCTCCCCCATCAGCCCGGGGAGACGACTCTGCACCTGCTGCGAGCGCTTGACCAGCTCCTCCCACGTCCAGGAGGGGGCCTTCCAGTCTGCCGGAGGCAGGGCTGCCCCCGCCGACTGCAACGCCGTCACGTTGTAGGCCAGGATCGTCTGGTTGAAGTCCTGGGGCATGATCCACTGCTTGTCGTTGGCCGTCATCAGCTTGAGCACGTTCGGCCAGAAATCTGACTGATCGAACTTGTCGCGCTTGATGAAGTCTGTGAGTGGCCGGATGGCCCCCCGCATCGCCAGGGGGGCGAAGAGGAGGTTTCCGCGCGCCGTTCGCGGAAAGACGTCCGGCACATCCCCGGCGGCCAGCCAGGCCGCCTGCTGCGCCGGGAGCGGCGCGTTGCCCTGGGTCTGGAGGATCTCCAGCTGGATCCCCGTCTTGGCCGGAAAGGCCTCGAAGTACGAGAGCAGCCAGACGCCGAACGGGCTGGTGGGGCCGTCCCATTGGAACACCCTGATCGGTCCCGTATCCTTGGTCCCTCCCGGCTTGGCCTCGCCCCCGGGGGTCGTCCCACCCGGCGAGCAAGCTCCACCCACCGTCAGGGCCAGCGCCCCGGCCCCCATTAGCACCCGCCGGCGGCGGGTCATGGCTACGTTCCTCTCCAGCACTGCAGGGACCTCCGTCGCTCAAGGCGCCGATCAACGTGTCCTTCAAGAACGGGGGCGGCGTCCCGGCGGGCTGGCAGCCCCTCCCCCCGCTCCCTTCCCGGCCATCGTTCCCAGCGCCGGCCTCACTTTGTACTCAGTACACTAGGACCGAATATAGCACGCGCAGATATGGTGAACAATCAATCATCGGCCAACGCCACACTGTGGCCGCCGAAGTCAGCGCTGGAGGAACCGGGCGTGAGCAGCGGAGACGGAGTGCCGAGTGACACGGGCGCGGGGTCATGGCCGTGGCGGGAGGTGCCGACTGAGGTGCTCGCCACCGGCTTCACGTTTGTCGAGGCCCCATCGTTTGATCGAAATGGCCGGCTGCACTTCAGCGAGGTGCGCGCCGGGCGGGTGCACCGGCTGGATCCCAGCGCCGTGGAAGCCGGGACGAGCGTCGTTCACCAGGTAGCGTCTCGCTGGTGCAACGGCACCGCCTTTCACCGCGATGGCCGCCTCTTCCTCTGCGACGTGGGCGCCGCCACCATCGTGGCCCTCACGCCGGAAGACCGGGCCGAGACCGTGGCCGACCACTGCACGGATGACGGCGCGCGGCTCCGCGGGCCCAACGACCTCGTCTTCGATAGCCAGGGAACGCTCTACTTCACCGACCCACAGGGCTCGTCGCTGGAGACACCTATCGGGTGCGTCTATCGTCTGGCGCCGGACGGTGGGGTGGAGCGCATCGCCACCGGACTGGCCTTCCCCAACGGCCTGGCCCTGACGCCAGACGAGCGCGCCCTGATCGTGGCGGAGACGCGGACGCGCCGCCTGCACCGCTACGCCATCGACGCCGGCGGCCGGGTGGGCGAGCGAGCGCTATTCTGCCAGCTCCCGGAGGACGGTAACGGGCCGGACGGCATGGCGCTGGCCGCCGATGGACGGCTCTTCGTGACGCACGTGGGCACCGGGTGCATCGACGTCGTTTCCCCGGCCGGCGAGGTGCTGGAACGTATCCCTACCTGGGGCAATCGCCTCTCCAACTGCGCCTTCCGCGGTGGCTGGCTGTACCTCACGGTGACCAGAGAGCAGGACGGGGCGATCCACCGTCTCGACGTCGGCACGACCCTGGGGGCCAGGGGCCACCCGCTCTTCGGCGAAGCCCCCTGGACTCCCTGAACCCCGTGAGTACTCCAGGAACGGACGAGCCCTTGTCGGCGTCCCGGACTTCGGACGACAGCCCCCCTGAACCCGGTGAATACTCCATGAGCGGACGAGCCTGCCGGGTAAGGGCAAGCTTAGGGCAAAGCCTAGGGCAGGCCGCGAGCGTGCTCTTCAAACGGCACCACATCGCTCGTGCGCACGTACCAATCGAGCAGCCGGCTCTCCAACGAGCGCTGCACCTCGGCGTACTCCGACCGGCCGTGCACGTTCCGCAGCTCCTGCGGGTCTGCCCGGAGATCGTAGAGCTCGTTGGTCCCCAGCGGGCGCCGCACCAGCCGGTGTGTGCCAGTGCGGATGGACGCGCTGCGGCAGACGCTCTCCGGAATGTTTTGCTGCAGCCGCCCCTTGGGGTAATAGATGTGCCCCGGATCACGTAGCCCGGCACCGCCCTCAGAGCGCCCCTCGAAGGCGTGCGGCTCGTGCGGGTCGTAACCGCCCTCGGAAAAGACCGCCCGATCTGGATCCCCCGGCGCGCCACGGAGCTGTGGCACCAGGCTGCGGGCAAAATGGGTGTGCCGGGCGGGGATCCTGGCCAGCTCCAGCGTCGTGGCCATGACGTCGAAGAGCTCCACCGGCTCCTCCACCACGTGCCCGGGCGCCATTCCTGGGACGCGGGCCAGGAGGGGGACGCGCGTCAGCGTGTCGTCCAGGGCGCTGGGCCACTTCTCCACCAGGCCATAGTCGCCGGCCCAGTCCCCGTGATCGGAGAAAAGGAAGACCGCCGTGTCCCCGGCGTGCCCGGTTTCGTCGAGGGCGTGCAGCAGCATCCCCAGGAGCGTGTCCGTCACGGCGATCATCCCCAGATAGACGGCGTGGAGCGTGCGGAAGAAGTCCTCCTCCAGCCGGTCGAGCCGGCGCGTCTGGCGGATCAGACGATGGAAGTCCGGCTTGCCGGGTACATCGGCCGGGCGGAGGGGAGGGACGTCTCCGGGATCCACCAGGCCGTGAAACGGGAGCGGGGCGTGGTAGGGGCAGTGCGGGAAGGACAATGGGAGATAGATGGCGAAGCGCCCCGATGGGTTCGAGCGCAAGAACTCGACCGCGCCGTCGACGTTGCGGAAGTCGTTCAGCGCCTCGATCCCGCCTTCCATGGGCTCATAGAGGAAGCTGTAATAGCGCGGGTCATCGAGGGCATAGGGCGGGCCATGCGCCGCGCCGCCGGTGCCGGTGGCCCGCCTGGCGCGAGCCCCGAGGCGGTAGTCGGTCACGCTCTCGGCAAAGCTCTCCGGGGCCAGCAGGTCATTCTTGCCTCCCCAGTGAACCTCGTAGCCGGCCTGCTTGAGGTACTTGAGCAGATTGGGCTCGTCCGGCCGCAGCATGTGCCACAGGGTGCGGTGCCCGCGGACGTGTGGATACCAGCCGGTGGTGAAGGAGCAACGGGAGGGGGTGCAGACGGTGTGCTGCACGTGGCACTGATCGAAGCGCGTGCCCTCCGCCGCCAGGCGGGTCATGTTAGGCGTGCGCCCCGGGGGCTGGCTGTAAGGGCTGAAGCCACCTACGCTTTCGGCCCGTAGCTCGTCAGGGATGAAGAACACAAAGTTCATACGGCGCCCACAGCGTACGTTGTGGTGTCCTAGGCGTCCAGGATAGCGCCTGGTCTGACGGCCCCGCTGCCCGTTGAGGCGACCGGACGCCAGGTCCAGGCCAGGGGAGGGCATTCTGCCGCTGCCGCCGGCGATGGTGCCGGCACAGAAGTGGAGCCGGCTGGGCTGGCCGGCGCGGCGCAGGGACGCACGAGCCGGGCGAGGCCAGGTTGGCGGTGCTGGACGTCGAGACCGGCGCGCCTTATCTCATCGCCACCCTGAATCCGGGGCCCACGCAACGGCACAACCATGCGCCGGCAGGCAGCAAGCGACCTGCCACTCGCCCCGGCAGGCGGGAGATACGCTGAGCGTCCCGCTTGCGCTCATGCCGGGCTCTAGCCGCGCTCATGCCCGGCTCATGCCGGCGACGCCCGCCTGGCGCCGTCCCACTGGCGGTGCAGGAACGCCACGGCCGGCCCGCCCTCAGCGGCGAAGTCGCGCCAGGTGTTCTCGGCGGCGACGAGCCCGGCATAGCCGATGCCCTGCAGGGCGTTGAAGAACTCGGGGTAATCGTAGTTCCCCGTGCCGGGAGCGAACCGCCCCGTGTCCGCCACGTGCACGTGGGCCAGCAGGTCTGCCACCGGCTCCAGGACGCTAAACGACTCCCCCTCCATCACCATGTGGTAGAGGTCGGCCATGAGTCGCACCGCTGGATGCGCCGCCGCGCGCACGACCTCGGCGCCTTCCGTCACCGAAGTGATGAGGTTCGTCTCTTGCCGGTTGAGCGGTTCCACGACTAGAGTGATACCGTGGGCGGCGGCAGCGTCTCCAGACTTGCGCAGCACCGCGACGAGCTGCTCCCGCGCCTGGTCGGGCGAGAAGCCCTCGGGAACGGTGCGCCCGTGGCCGCCCGAAAACACCACCAGGTGCCCCCCAAGGGCGGCGACGCGCCCCAGGGCCTGCTCTACGTAACGCTGCACGGCTGTTGGATCCAGGTCCTCACCCACCAGACGCAGGTGTGCCGGTAGAAAACGGTGGAAGCTCTCCGCTTTCAGCCCGGCCGCCCTGAGCTGCGCCACCACCGCCGAGCAGGCCGCCGGATCGTCCAGGACGCTGAGCTGGCCGAAGGGCAGCTCCACGAAGTCCCACCCCTGGCGCGAGGCCAGGTGGGCGTCCTCTGGTGGCCGGCAGCAGCCGAAGCGCGCCCGGGCGCGGCTCCCAGGCGCCTGGCGATCCATTGCCACAACGTTCACGTCGGACTCCTCTCGTGGTCGTCCTACGGCTCCTTATCGAGCAAGGCGTTGATTGGCCCTTCGATCTTGTCCAGCAGTTGCCTCGGAGTCACCTCTCCGGCGAACATGCGCAGCACCTCCGGCTCAGTCAACGCCTCAACCTCGCTCCAGACGACGGCTTTCGGCCGCACGTGCGTGATCCTCGGCAAGACCTGGTAAAAGACTTTCATCCGCTCCACGTCGGCGGCCAGGGCCCGTGGATCGGCGATCACACCCTTGTGGGTGGAGACGGCGGCCAGCGTCTCGACGTATTGCAGGATGTTTTCCTTGGTGTTGAGCCACTGCAGCAGCGTCCAGGCCGGGTCACGACGCGCGCTGGGCTTGGCCACGCCCCACGACCAGCCACCAAGCTGGTGGGCCGGGAAGCTCAGCTGCGTCGGCAGCGGGGCCACGCCGTATTCCAGCGTCGGCGCGCGCTGTTTGATGGTGCCGACGTTGCCGTTGGTCAGCACCTGCATCGCCACCGTTCCCTGCTGAAAGTCTGGTCCCACCTTGGTCGTCGCGGAGCGGTCGGTGTTGTACAAGTCGTAATGGAGCTGAAGCGCGGCGAGCGCCGACGGCTCCCCGAGGGTCACCTTGTATGGCTTGCGCAGATTGCCATACTCGTCCTCGTTGATCACCCGGCCGCCATTGTTGTAGACGAAGTTTTCCAGGTAGAGCAGCCGATTGTTCCCCAGGAATCCGGCCACGGACACCTCGGCTCCCTCGCCCTTTACCGTGCGCCGCACGTAGTCGCGGAACTCGGCGAACGTCTTGGGCGGCTTGTCGGGATCAAGTCCGGCCTGGGCGAAGAGTGAGCGATTGTAGTATAGGCCGTGAATCACCGTTTCGTACGGGTAGACGTAAGACACACCCTGATACGTACCGTAGCGCTGCCCCCCCTCGGTGAAGTTGGCCTTGAGGTCACGACTGATCCGCTCCGGCATGGCGTCGAGCAGCCCCTTGTTGGCGAACTCGGGCAGCCACGGACCATCGCTGATGAGTACGTCCGGGCCCGTGCCCCCGGCGAAGGCGGCGATTAGCCCCTGGCGCATCTCCTGCAAGCCGGAGGGGAGCGAGGCCAGCTCCACCGTGACGTGAGGCGCCACCTGGCGGTAGGTGGCTATGTACTTTTGCAGCACTGGAAGCTCGGCAGCGCTGGAGCGGCGCCCGAATATGAGCTTGACCGGCTGTGCCTCTCCTCTCGGCGCCGGGACACCGGCCCGGCCGGGCTGGCAGCCGACCAGGAACATCGTGGCCGCCCCAGCTACCCCGGTCACGCGCACCACTGTGCGGCGCGTGATTCGTCTGCCCATCTCCTCCCCTCCCCCGGCAGCGACGCTGCCTCAATCCAGCCACTCATCGCCCTCAGCGAACGGGGGCACCACGACGTTCAGGATGCGCAGGGTTCCCTCCGTTCCGGGCCGCGCGCGATGGCGAGCGCCCGGAGGGATGACGGCGACGACGCCCGGAACCAGGGGCACAGCCTGCTCATCGATCTCCAGCACGCCGGTGCCTTCCAGGCAGGTGTAGATCTCGGTGAAGGTGCGGTGGTAGTGGCGCTCCGAGTCGGTCTTGACGTCCACGAAGTGGACGCTCGCGGGCGCGCCATCGGCGCCCCGCACAACGCGATATGCCGTGCCGCAGGGACAAGGCACCGGCGGGGTATCGTGCAGCCGGCGGACGATGGGGGTCTCGCGGCCCCGCGGAGGCGTGCCTTCCGGCACCGGCCCCGGTTCAAGGGCGCCCGCTACGGCGTTATCGGATGTCATCTGGCGCAGATTAGCACGCCCTTACTCGCTACGGTACTTCCCGAATGCTACAGCCAGGGCCTGTTCATCAGGTGTCCCCCCGGGATCATGTTGAGACGGCCTCGGTAGCGCGTCGATCCCCGGCTAAGTGCTTCCTTGGGGCCTATTGCCAAACTCTGGCCGGACCGGCCGAGGTCTGAGTAGGATGGTGGCTCCCTGTTCGAGGTGGGGCACGATGTTGGGCCGTAAGGAATTCACGCCGAAGCGCTTCTACGAGTTCTCGCTAGAAGCGCAGGTCCCGAGCGACCACTTGCTGCGCGCATCGGGGCGGCGCTCGACCTCAGCTTTGTGCGGCGGCTGACGGCGCGGTTCTACAGCCACACCGGCCGGCCGGGGTCGATCCGGTGGTGCTGTTCAAGCTGATGCTGCTCGGGTACCTCTACGGCATCACGTCGGAGCGGCGGCTGGCCGAGGAGGCGCGCCTGCACCTGGCCTTCCGCTGGTTCTTGGGGTACGACCTCGACGAGACGCCGCCGGACCACTCGATGCTGTCCAAGGCGCGGGCGCGCTTCGGCCTGCCCGTGTACCAGGCGGCTTTCACCGAGGTGGTGCGGCAGTGCGAGCGGGCCGGCCTGGTGCGGGGCGACGTCCTCTACGTGGACAGCACGCTGGTCAAGGCCAATGCCAGTCTTGGGTCGGCCGGCGCGCGGGCGCTGCTCACTCAGGCTGCCGAGCGCGGCCGGGTACGTCGCGACGGTGTGGCAGGAGAATCCGTCTCCGATCCCACGCCGCCAGCGCCCCTCCCGGCGAGGGGGAGCAGCCGGCGCCGGACTCGGCCGGTGGCCTCACGGCGGGCGCGGCGGCGCGCCCGTCGCTGCACGTGGCCGGTCCGGAGGACGTGCCCAACGGGGACCAGGGGCCGGTGAACGCCTTGGTGACCAGTCGCACCGATCCCGACGCGGGGCTGGTCAAGCGCGAGGGTCCCCTACGCCTTCTATTACAAGGCGCACGTCGGCGTGGACGGCGGGCGGGCGCGTCTCATCACCGCGCTGGACGTGACTCCGGGCGAGGTTGCCGACGAGCACCTGCTGGACCGGCTGCTCAAGGAGCATCGAGGCACGACCGGGCGTACGGTGGCCGAAGTGGTGGCGGATACCAAGTACGGGACCTACGCCAACTACGTGGCGCTGGAGCAGCAGGGCATCCGGGCGAGCATCCCGCCCCACAGCACCATGAGCGACCGGGGTGACTACTCTGCCGACCGCTTCGTGTACGAGTTCGCCGCCGATCGCTAATCGCTATCGGTGTCCCACCGGGTAGGCTCCTCACCCGCCAGGGCTCCTCGCGCACTGCCGGGGCGGCCGGTGGCCTGATCTACCGCGGGCGGCCGAAGGTCTGCGGGGCGTGCCCGGTCAAGGCGCAGTGCTGCGGCCCGGCGGCCGCCCGCACCCTCGTGCGCCCGGACGATGGGGGACTGCGCGACCGAGTCGTCGCCTATCTCCGCACGCCACCCGCCAAGCGCAGCCGGCGCGCCGCGCGTACTGGGTCGAGACGGCCAACGCCGAACTGAAGGACCGTCACGGGCTGCGGCGGCGCAGTGTCGGGGGCGAGACAAGGTGCTGATCCAGGCGCTGGGCGCCGCCATCGCGTACGACGTCAAGAAGCTGGCCCAACGGCGCGCCCCCAGCCCGGCCATGGGGGTGGCGTTGGGCCCCTCCCCCTTCTCAAGCGGGCCTGTCCCCGGTTCGAGCTCCGGTCCCGGCCCAGCGCCGTTCCGTCGCGTGCACGGGGCGCCGCGTACCCCGCACCGTGCTCCTCCTGACCACCATACCCGACTTTGGCAACAGGCCCCTCGGAAGCGATTTGGAAGGTGGGGGCGGATCACCTGGTGCCGTAAAGCGTGGTTCCGGTCAGACTCCCCCTCCACGGTGCTCACACCCGTCCCCGTGCGGCGGGCGAATGCCGTCGCTGAGCGGGGCATCGACACGCTCCGGCGGGACGGCTGGGCGCTGCTGCCTTCCCCGCTCCGCCGACCCGTACTCGTCGTTCCGACGTTCCTCGCCGCCCCCTCTGCGAGGCGGGGCGGTCGAACCGCACGAGCTGCGGTCGCCCAGGGGTGCGACGATGCCGCGCCATTCCGGGCCTGGCGCCGTAAGACGATTGGCACCCTCCACGGAGTACTACGATTGAGTGCGGTGAACCGGGTCATGATCGCGAGCGCCGTGTTCCTCGCCGCGGTTGAGGCGCTGTCGGCCGCTGTCGAATGGCTGTGGCCGGCCGCCATGGGCGGCGCCACCCACTGGCGCGGCCGCCCGGCGGAGCATGCGGTGAGCCTGACGTTCGACGACGGGCCGTCTGCGTACACCGGCGCCGTGCTGGACATCCTGCAAGAGGAGCGCGCGCCGGCGACGTTCTTCGTCATCGGCTCCCAGGTCGAGCGGTATCCCGCGCTCACGCGGCGCATGGTCGCGGAGGGGCACGAGATCGGCAACCACACCTACTCGTTCGCGGCCCGGCCGGTCCCACTGCGGCTCTTCTCTCCTGTGCCGGCGACGCAAGTGGCGCGCGCCCAGGACGTGGTATGGGCGGTGACCGGCACGACGCCTCGCTACTTCCGGTCGCCGGGCGGCCAGATGGGGCGTCCGCTCTGGAACGCCGTCCGCCAGCAGGGGCTGCACATCGTCAATGGGGCACTGCCGTGTCCACGACCCGAGTGCACGGCGGCGGCTCAGCTTGCCACCGTCCAGCGCACCGTCCGCGGCGGGGCGATCATCATCCTGCACGACGGGGACGACCGGCACCCCCATTCGGCGCGACCGAGGACGACGGTGGACCTCCTGCCACTCCTGATTCCCACGCTCAGGAAGCGTGGCTACGCCATCGTGCCCCTTTCGCGGCTCCTGGAGAAGGCCTGAGGCGCGAGGGCGTTACCGGCTCTAGGGCTCGGTCCTTGGGGCTGGCTCGGACATCGATCACCGCGCCGAGGTACAAAGTCTGCCATCGGCGGTGGCGCGATCCACTGGGCCCCGCGCGCCGCAGGGGTGGCGCTGGCGAAGTCTCCGCCGCCCCCGCGATTTGCTGGACACCATGTTGGGGGATAGCGCCGCGGTGGTGCGAGGTGACCATCCGCAAGGGCATCCTGCATGCCCGCGGCGCACCACCGCGTCGTCTGCGTCACCTGATCACGGCCGGCCGCTAGCCGGCCCACAGCATCGGGGGGCTGGGTCACCGGGAGGCGTGCCGGCGCTCCCGTGGGGCCATGAGCGGGAGGTATTTCGGCACCGGGTGCCCGTGCAGCCGGAGGGTGCGCGCGAGGGCGGAGGGGTCCATCCCCGCCGCGGCCAGGCGTTGAATCGCCGCCTACCGCCGCCGGGATGTCGACGGCGATCGGCACCGGCACGCGGTCTGGCGCGGCCGCATCGCGCTGCTGATCCTCCAGCAGTGCGCCCTCGGCGTGCAGTTCGGGACGGACATCACCAGCTGGCTGCATCGATGGCCCAAGTCCGAGCCGCTGCCCGCGTTCACCGCGCCCCTGATCGATTGGCTGACGCGGACCAAGCACTCTGGCGCGGCGTGAGGGCGGAGCTTTCCGTCCAAGTCCGATGGGGGTGAGTAATGCCACCGCCCCGGCCGACCGTCCAATCACCGCACCTCCTCGCCGCTAACTGCGCCTATCGCCCGCTCGTGATCGATCCGTGCGTGGGCACCGGCGGCCGATAATCGATTGGGGCGACGTCGCGATTACCGGAAGCACGCCGGCCGCGCGTCCTATGGCGCCTCGATGCCGGTAGGCGTGGTGACGGTGGGGTTGCCACAAGGTTGACATGACCGCGCTGAGCGTGAGGCGTGGCTACAGGAGACAGCCGGTCACGAAGGCGTCCGGGGCTCCGATCGCGACGAGCCGCGCCGCGAGGACCTTCCGGCGCGGCGTGAACGGGCTGTCCGGCCGCGTCAGATTCTTGTTGAGGGAGAAGCGCACCATCCAGGCGACCATCTCCGGCAGAAGCGGGGGCGTGTCGCCGTAGCCGGCTCGCACCTCGCCGAGGAGGCGCCGCCCGCGCCCCTCGGCGCTGACCCGCCCCTGCGTTACGGTGTCCCGGGCCAGTCGGGCGGCGCACTGTTCGTGGGGATGCGCCTGCTCATTGATGGCGGCGAACGACACGGCAACGCGAGGCTGCGGGACGTCTCCACCCGTGCCGGCGGTGTGCTCCACCGGGTGTTTCTGTTAGCAGGCGGCGATGACGTCGCCGTCTTCGTTGCGCCCGTGCCGCGGGAGGAATGCGACAAGACATGACTGCCCGCCATCGTGGGTTCTTATCCAAGCCTTACTGGGATCAGAGGTTGCCTTGAAGTGGACCCGGTACGGTTCGGGGGTACGGACCGCCGGAGCGCCCGCGCGGGCGAAAGAATGCATGGCGCCACCGATCGACGGCTTCACCACCGCACGGCAGATGCTGCACGCACTGCGGGCGCGCACGGTCTCGGCCGCCGAGCTGCTCGACCTGCACCGTGAGCGGATCGAGCGGTACAACGCGCGGGTGAACGCGATCGTCATTCCCAACGAGCGGGCGCGGGTGGCCGCGGAAGCGGCCGATGACGCCCGGGCACGGGGTGAGGACGGCGCCTTGCTCGGGTTGCCGATGACGATCAAGGACTGCACCGAGGTCGCCGGGCTGCGCGCGACGGCCGGTGTGCCGGAACACGCCGCCCGCGTCGCGACGGACGACGCCCCGGTGGCGGCGCGGGCCCTGGCGGCTGGAGGCGTGCTGCTGGGCAAGACGAACGTCCCCCCGTGGGCGCAAGACTGGCAGGCGAACAACGCGGTCTTCGGCCGGACGAACAACCCCTGGGACCTCGGGCGGACGCCCGGCGGGAGCACCGGCGGCGGGGCGGCGGCCCTGGCGGCTGGCCTGACGCCGCTGGAGTTCGGCAGCGACCTCGGCGGGTCGATCCGGGTGCCGGCCGCGTTCTGCGGAGTCTGCGGGCACCGGCCCAGCGAGAGCGCGGTGCCGCGCAGCGGGCACTTCCCGGGCGGGGGCCCCAACTCGGCGCTCACGCTCGGGCTCATGGGCCCGCTGGCGCGCTCTGCCGACGACCTGGCGCTGGCGCTGCAGGTGATCGCCGGCCCGGAGCTCGGCGAGGACACGGCCTGGCGCCTGGAACTCCCGGCGGCGCGCGCGGAGCGGCTGGCCGAGCTGCGCGTGGCCGTCCTGCCGGCGGTCGACTGGCTGCCGGTCGGCGCCGAGATCGCGGCGGCGCTCGAGGGACTGGCGGAGCGGCTGGGCCGGACCGGCGCGCGAGTCGGCGTGGCGCAACCGGAAGGGTTGGATGACCTGCGGGGGCACCACGAGCTCCTGCAGACGCTGTTCGCGTCCCTGAACGCGCCCCGCGCGCTGGAGGACCGGCGGCGCGCCGCCGACGCTCTCCGGGCCCGCGGCGGTGCGTTCGTCGAGGCACGGGCCCGTGGCCGGGAGCTCGGCGCGGTCGACTACGTCCGCCTGTACGGCCAGCGGGAGCGATTCCGGGCGGCGTACCGGGGGTTCTTCCGGGAGTGGGACGTGCTCCTGACCCCGATGACGCTCACCGCGGCGTTCCCGCACACCGACGTCCCGAGACCGGAGCGCCGCCTGGACGTCGACGGGGTGCTCGTGAGCGACGCGCTCCAGAGCGTCTACCCGGGGTTGGCGGGGCTGTGCGGCCAGCCGGCGACGAGCTTCCCGGTCGGGCTCACGCGCACCGGGCTGCCGATCGGCCTGCAGGCGATCGGGCCGTACCTGGAAGACCGCACGCCGATCCGCTTCGCGGCGCTGGTCGCGCAGGAGTTCGGCGGCTTCCAGGCGCCGCCCGGTTTCGAGTGACGCCGACGGGGGATGGGAACAGAGACCGGTCAGAGGCCCGGGCAGGCGGAGCGCCAACGAACCCGGCGGCGCGTCGCCCCAGGGGGCACCGACTCGACCGCGGCGCCGCCGACCCCGTGCCCGCCCCCGCTCCCGGGCAGCCGGGTGGACGCCGGCGAGCCGCCGCGGGTAACCCGGACCGGGTCTGCGATGACTCCTCTACGAAAGGAGCCACTGTGCCCCAGTCCCCGTCTGCCCGAGCCGCCCGAGCCACGCACGCCCACCTCTCCCGGTTCAGCGACGAAGACCTGGCCTACCACGAGGCCGGTCACGCCGTCGTCCACCACCTGAACGGTGGCGTCATCACGCGCCTGAGCATCGACCGTGCCGACCCCCGCCGGGGCACGCAGCCGGCCCCCCGGCCGGCCCCGGCCAAGCGCGCCGATCCGCAGCAGGCGCTCCGCGACCTGATCGCCCTCCTCGTCGGCGGCGAGGTCGCCGCCACGCTCCACGGCACGCCGGAGGAGCTCGTCACCGCCGGCGGGCGCGTCGACCACGACGCCGCCCTGCGCGCGGCCGCCGCAGCGGGCGTCGATCAGGTCGAGGCGTATGCCATGATCGACGCCGAATGGGACCGCGTGCGCGACCACCTGCGTGATCCGTCCGCCTGGCGCCTCGTCGAGTCGCTCGCCCAGTCCCTCCTGCAGCACAAGACTCTGAACGCCGAGCAGATCGAGGCGGTGCTGACGCGGTGAGCGCGCTGCCGGATGACGCCCTCCCACCGGACGCGGCGCTCGTGGTCGCCGCGCGCGCCGGTGACCGGGCCGCCCTCGGCGTGCTGCTCTCCCGCCACGCTCCCACCGTCTCGCGCCTGTGCCGCCGCCGCGCCGGCCCGGCGCTCGCCGATGACTGCGCCCAAGACGCGCTCGTCCTGGCGATGCTCCGGCTCCCCCAGCTGCGCGAGCCCGCCGCCTTCGCCGCCTGGCTGCGCGGCATCGCCGTCCACGTCTGCCGCCGCGCGCTCGCGCGCGCGTGCGTCGAGCCGTATGCGCTGCCGCCGCCGTTCGTCTTCGACCCGCCCGCCCCGGACGACTTCGAAGCCGCGCTCGCCCACGCGCTCTCCACTGGCGATCTGGCGCACGGCGTGCGCGCCGCGGTGCAGACGCTGCCCGGCGGGCAGCGCGACGCCGTGACGCTCGTGTACCTCGCCGGCCGCTCGTACGAAGCGGCCGCGGACGCCCTCGGCATCCCCGTCGGCGCCCTCAAGACCCGCCTCCACAAGGGGCGCGCGGCGCTGCGCCACCACCTCCGCCTCGCCGACGGGCCCCGGCCGCTCCGCCTCGACGACCGCACCCTCTCGCTCCACGAGGCGGCCCACGCGGTTGTGCACTGGGCGGACGGCGGGCGCATCGCGCGCGTCGCCGTCACGCCGTGCGCCGGTGGTTGGCTCGGTATCTGTCAGCCGGCCGGCGATCCCGGCCGCGCCGGCCCGCCGCGCGACGCGCTCCGGATGCTCATGGCGGGCGAGGCCGCCGTCGCCCGCGCCTCGCCCCATCGCCCGCGCCCCGACTCGGGCGACCGCGCCAACGCGGCGCACCTCGCCCGCGCCGCCACCGGGGGCGACGAGATCGAGGCCGCCCTCTTCGTCGCCCGCGCGCTCCGAGACGCCAGCGACCGCCTCGCCGATCCCGCCACCTGGACCCTCGTCACCCGCGTCGCCGGTGCCCTCATCGGCCGCCGCACCCTCGACGCCGACGAGTTCCGTTCGCTCGTCGCCCGCTGAGTGGCGCCGCCGGTCTCAACGGATCGGCAGTGCCATGTGCCTGCGATGTCCACGGAGGTGCCCGAGCGGCGATTGCGTCCGTGGTGGCGCTGCCTGCGGTCACGGCTTGCGGCGGCCTCCGCCAAGGAACCACGCATACAGGACCTCGCTCCCTGTCGGCCAGATGACCAAAGTCGTTCCGGTAATCGCGAGGGGTCTTCAGGCGGGTATCGGCAACAGCGGCCGGTGCGTGGGCTCCCCGACACCGGATGATAGGCGTGGGTCGTGGGCTGCCTGAGTTGTGCGTCGCACTGGCGGCGGGCCGCGACTTACCGGCCGCGGCTGCCGATCGGCGCCGTGCGGAGGGGCTCCCACCGGCGACCGCCGCGCCGCCCGACGAGGACGGCTTCGGTCGCGGGGAAGGTGAAGCGGGGCGCTGCGCGCGCCACCAGTTCCTGCGCGCCGGCCAGTGCGGCCGCCGGGATCTGCTGCACGATCGTGAGGTGGGGGCGGAATGTGCCGGTGAGCTCCATGCCGTAGATGGTCTCGCACCGGTCCCGCAGCGCTGCCGCCAGCTGCCGGTGCAGCGCCATGAGGCCTTCGGACGGCTCCACCGTCAGCGCGATCCCGCCGCTCTCGGGCCCGGAGGAGACGTGGACCTCCCCGGCGGCGATGGCGAACGGGGCCGCGCCGGCGCAGACCCGGTCCACCTCCCGCGCGATCTCGTCCAGCTCCCGCGGCCGGACGAAGGTCCCCTTCAGCGTCACGTGCGCCGCCATGATCGGCCGCCCGCTGGGGGGCAGCTGTCGGCGCAGCGCCTCCACCGCCTCCCGCACCTCGGGCGGCGCGAACGCCACGATGCTGAACCGGTCGTAGTCCGCCGCGCGCATGACGCCAGGGTACCAGCGGGTGCTCAACCGCGCCGCGGCGCGTCCCGCGCCAGGTTTTCTTTCACCCCGTCGTCGCCGTCTGACGACGCACTGGTGGTTGGGCGGGTTTGGAATTGCCCCGTTTGGATGGACACGTTCTCGTTCGGCAGCATTCGACACGTTCGTTCCGCAACGTTACGCCACGGCCGCGGCCGGCGTGGGCTGATGGGCGCTTCGTAGGCGGCGGGGCTGAGATAGCCGAGCGTCGAGTGCCGGCGCTGGCGGTTGTAGAAGCCTTCGACGTAGTCGAAGATGGCACTGCGGGCCGCCGCTCGCGCGTGGGCCACGCCTGGCGGTCGACGAGCCTCGCCTTTGAGGGTGGCGAAGCAGCGCTCCGCCACGGCGTTATCCCAGCAGTTCGCCACTCGGCTCATGGAGGGCACGAGCCCGGCCGCTTGCAGGCAGCGCCCGAAGGCGAGCGAGGTGTACTGGCAGCCGCGGTCCGAGTGGTGGATCAGCCCGGCCGCCGGCCGGCGGGTCGCCAGGGCCATGGTGAGCGCGTCGAGCACCAACTCGGTGCGCAGATGGTCGGCCATGGCCCACCCGACGACGCGCCGGCTGAAGGCATCGAGCACCGTGGCCAGATAAAGCCACCCCTCTCCGGTCGGGATGGAGGTGATGTCCGCCAGCCACAGCTGGTCGGGCGCCAGCGGATTGAAGTGCCGCTGGACCAGGTTGGGAGCGGGCGAGGCCGCCGGATCGGCGATCGTCGTGCGGGGCCGGCGCCGACGCCGGTGACAGCCGGCCAGGCTGGCCTGGCGCATCAGCCGCGCCACCCGCTTGCGCCCACAGCGCCCCCCGCGCCCGCAGGTCGGCATGGAGGCGGGGACTACCATAGGTGCCCCGGCTCGCGTGGTGGAGCCTGGTAAATCAGGCGCGTCAGCTCGGCATCGATCTGGGCGCGCGCCGAGGGTGGGCGGTCCCGCCAGGCGTAGAAGCCGGCCCGGGACACGCCCAGGACGCGGCACGAGAGCGCCACCGGGTGGTCGGCCACCACCGCAGCGATGAACCGGAAGCAGTTCACCGGGTCGCGCTCTCCGCGCGAAAAAGCCGCCGCCTTGCGCAAGATCTCCCGCTCCTCCTTTAAGATGCGGTTCTCGCGCGCAGCCGGGCTAGCTCGGTGCGCTCCTCCGTCGTCAACCCATCGCGCCGCCCTCCATCTATAGCCATCTGTTTGACCCAACCGCGCAGCGTCTCGTGGTGCACCCCCAGGTCCTTGGCTACCTGGCTCAGCGACCGCCCGTTGGCGTGCACCAGCTGCACGGCCTCGGCACGGAATGCTGGCGGGTACGGCGCTCTCGTTCTTGCTCCCATCAGTCTGGACCCCCTTCTTCGGGGCCGCTTACTCCCTAGTGTGAGGGTGTCCACCAACGCGGGGCAATACCAGGTTATCGGAACGCACTCGACGCATCGGCACCCGCCGCTAAGGGATGATAGGCGTGGTTCCTGACAGAAGAGGCGGGCGGCAGATCGGCACACGCGGTCCTGGTGCGTATGCTGAGGGACCGCAGTGGGGACGGAGAGCACCGCAGAACCGCTTGCGTCGGTGGTGCGCGGCGTCAACGCGGCGCACGGGACGTCGTACGCGCTCGTCGGGCGGTTCCGCACGGGCGAGCAGGGCGCGTACCGGCTCCGTGACGCCGCGGGGCGGGAGTGGGTCCTGAAGTGGAGCCCCGGAAACCGCGACGTGGCGGGCCTCGCCGCCACCGCGCAGCTGCTCGACCGCCTCCGCGGCGCCGGCCACCGCGCCCCGCGGTTCGCCGCCTGGGGCGCCCTCCAACGTGATCCCGTGGGGCGCTACGTGGTGCAGGAGGCACTCCCCGGTGCGCCGCCCGCTCGGATCGACCAGGGGCTGGTGGCGCAGATCCTGGCGCTCACCGAGCTCCAGTCGGGCGTGGCGGCCGGGATCCCCTTCGCGGTGCCGGCGGCCACAGCGCACGCCCCGCGCGCGCTGTGGCCGGCGCTGCCCGTGCGGGACGTGCTCGACGGCGGCGACGGGTACTGCCTGCTCGAGTCGATGCGGGCCCACTCGCCGCGCACGGCCGCACTGCTGGAGGCACTGCGCGAGTTCGTGGCGGCCCACGCCTCCGGTGTGGCCCAGCGGGCGGCCACGGATGATGCGGTGCACTTCGACCTCAACCCGGCGAACGTGCTGGCGGAGCAGGGGCGGGTCACGGGTGTGGTGGACTGGGACGGTGCATGCGCGGGGGACCGGGCGTTTGACCTGTGCACGCTGCTGTTCTACTGCTACGACCCCGCCACCGGCGCCGACGCCTCGGTGCGGGCGACGCTCTGGGACCGAGCGTGCGCGCTCTCCGGTCCTGCCGCCGTGGGCGTCTACCTGGCGCACATGGCGCACCGGCAGGTGGAGTGGATGGTCAGGCACCACCCACACGCGGTGGACGCCTGGCTGAACACCGCAAGAGCGGCGCTCGCCGATGTGGCGCAGCGCACCGCCTGGCCAGAGCACCGCCTCCTGGCGTGGACGACCGCTGTGTAGACGAAGGCGGGCCATCTCTCGCCCGAGCCACGGACCCACGGAACGGACCATCGGAGCCACCCGCGCCGGAAGGGTGCCGGCACCGAGCGGCCTCAATGACTCAGGTCCTTGTGAGGTCAACCGCCGGGCTACGACCGGCGGCGCAGTGGCAGGGCAGCTCGCGGTAGGGCCGCGTCTGCCTACTGACGGCATGGCTCGCGCGGCAGGCAGACTGTCGATGCGGTGTTGGACGCACTTCTCCGGTACGTGAGAGAGTGCTGCAGATGCGGTCCTCAGCCCGGGTAATGACGTGCCGGCTCTGCTGATGTACCAGTGTGGCTCGGGGCCCGCTCACGTCTCACGGGCTGCGCCGGCGGGCGTTCGCCGAGGCGCTCCTGGGTGCCGGAGACCCTGCCCTGCCGCGGGCCAGCACTCCTCCAGGCGCCGCCGTACGCCGTGGTCGAACGGCGCAGCCCGGGGCGGACTTCCTGTTCCCGATTCTCAGTCTACGCCGATCTCCGTGACGAATCAATACCACCTCCGGCTTGGCCGGAAGCCGGGCGAGACGTAGGCTGGAGGCGTGGCGCAACCGTTCGGCCGCGTGCTGCCCTGGCAAGGGTGCTTCAACGTCCGCGACGTGGGTGGGTACCGGACCGACTCGGGTGGTCGCACGCGCTGGCGCAGTCTGGTGCGCGCGGACAACCTGCGCCGCCTCACGCCAGCCGGGCGCGCGGCGCTCGTGGCGTACGGCGTGCGGACCGTGATCGATCTGCGCGCGCCCTTCGAGCTGCGGATCGACCCGAGCCCGTTCGCCACCGGCCTCGCCCCTCCCGGCGCGCCCGCGTATCTGCACGTGCCCGTACTCGACCGCGAGGGCCGGGACCGGGATGTCGCCGCTGCCGTGGACGCCGCGCCGAGCGTGGAAGCGATGTACGGACTGCTGCTGGAGCACTGCCGCGGGCAGCTCGGCGCGGTCGTCCGTGCGATCGCCTCAGCGCCGGATGGCGGCGTGCTGGTGTACTGCCACGCGGGGAAGGACCGGACGGGCCTGGTGGTGGCGTTGGTGCTGGCGGCCGCCGGTGTCGGGCGCCGCACCATTGTGCGCGACTACGCCTTGAGCGATGGCTGCCTCCGGCCGCTGTACGAGGCGCAGCTCAGGGAGGTGCAGGACGCCGCGAAGCGGGCAACATTGGAGCGGCAGCTCTACTCGCCGCTCAACGCGGCGCACCCGCGGACCATGCGCGCCACGCTGGCCCACCTCGAGGAGCGGTATGGCGGCGCTTCCGGGTCTCTGCGCTGGGCGGGGGTGGAGCACGGGGAACTGGAGCGGTTGCGTGCCCGGATGGGGTGCCGGGGCAGGTGACGACCACAGGTGAGACGCCGCGGAGCCTGCCTCCCACGGTTGACGACTCGCAGCGCGCACGGCCGGTGGGAGCCCTGCCCGATGGCCTGGGGGCCCGGCTTGCGCGGTGGCGGTGCACGAGCAGCCGGGAGCCGCGACCGGCGCGGCCGGGAGGTCCCGTGTGATGACGGCGGTGGGCGCCGATAGGCTCGGGGCAGCGCTGACGCACGTGCTGTGGATTGGCGGGGCGACCGACTCGGGGAAGACGTCGGTGGCGCGGGCGCTGGCCGGGAAGTACGGGCTGCAGGAGTACCACTATGACGCGTACGACCGCGAGGAACCGCCCGGCCACTGGGCACGCGCCGACGCCGCGCGCCATCCACACATGCGCGCGACCCCGACGCGGGACCGCGACTGGATGTGGGTGCGCACGACCCCCGAAGAACTGGTGGAACGGTGGCTCCTCACGACGCCCGAGCGTTTCCAGCTCACGCTGGAGGATCTCTTGGCGCTGCCCCCGGCCCCACCCATCCTGGCAGAGGGGTACGGGTTCACGCCCGACCTGGTGTCGCCGCTGCTCTCCTCTACGAGGCAGGCCGTGTGGCTGGTCTCGACGGAGGAATTCAAGCGGGCGACATACGAGCGCCGGGGCAAGGGGGCCTTTGCCGACACGAGCGACCCGAAGCTCGCACGCCGTAACCACATCGGGCGCGACCTGCTCATTGCGGAGCACATCACGCGCAGCGCCAAGGCGCTCGGCCTGCCGGTGGTGACCATCGACGGCACGCGGCCGCTTGGCGAGGTCGTCTCCACCGTGGAGGCGCACTTCGCGCCGTTCCTCCAGGGCGGAGGCGCCGCAACGAGCAAGGACTGACACTCACGAGCGGGCGGTATCCACGCATCTCGGAATCGCGTCCGCCGGGGTCGCGTCGCCAAGAAGCTGGATATGCCGCGCCCAACATGGGAGACTTCAGAAGGAATCGGTAGGGGCGACCCACGCGGGCCCGGCCGGCAGCAGCGCGTCGAGCACGCCGCGCGCCCGCTGGGGGATGCGGTTGCCGCGCTGGGCCGCGATCCACCACAGCGGCCGGAATCCGAAGAGCAGCTGCGTGAGCGCGCCCGGCTGGAGTCGCACGGCCAGCTCCGCGCCACCTCCCGTCGGTGCCCCAGGTCCCGCGGGGGCGCCCGTACCGTCGCGGACACCGCCGCCCGGACCCGGCAGCAGGCGCACCTCGTCCGGCGCGAGCGCGAGCAGGCACGTGTGGTATTGCCCCGCCTTGGTGGACACCCTCACACTAGGAGGCAAGCGGCCCCGAAAGAAGGGAGTCCGGACCAATGGGAGCGCGAACGAGACCGCCGTATCCGCCGGCGTTCCGTGCTGAGGCCGTGCAGGCCTGGTGCACGCCAACGGGCGGTCGCTGAGCCAGGTGGCCAGCGACCTGGGGGTGCACCACGAGACGCTGCGTGGCTGGGTCAAGCAGGACGCTATAGACGCTATAGATGGAGGCCGGCGTGACGGGCTGAAGACGGAGGAGCGCACCGAGCTCGCCCGGCTGCGGCGCGAGAACCGCATCTTAAAGGAGGAGCGGGAGATCCTGCGCAAGGCAGCTGCTTTTTTCGCGGCGGAGAGCGCGACCCGGTGAGCTGCTTCCGGTTCATCGCCGCGGTGGCGGCCGACCACCCGGTGGCGCTCTCGTGTCGCGTGCTGGGCGTGTCCCGGGCGGGCTTCTATGCCTGGCGGGATCGGCGCCCTCGGCGCGGGCCCAGGTCGATGCCGAGCTGACCGGCTTGATTCACCGGCTCCACGACGCGAGCCGGGGCACCTATGGCAGTCCCCGCCTCCACGCCGACCTGCGGGCCGCGGGGCGCGCTGTGGGCGCAAGCGGGTGGCGCGCTGATGCGCCAGGCCGGGCTGGCCGGCTGCCACCGGCGCCGGCGCCAGCCTCGCACGACCATCGCCGATCCGGCTACGCCGGCCCCAAACCTGGTGCAGCGGGTCTTCAACCCGCTGGCGCCCGACCAGCTGTGGCTCGCGGACATCACCTCCATCCCGACCGGAGAGGGGTGGCTCTACCTGGCCACGGTGCTCGATGCCTTCAGCCGCGCGCGTCGTCGGCTGGGCCATGGCCGACCACCTCCGACCGAGCCTGGTGCTCGACGCGCTCACCATGGCCCTGGGCACCCGCCGGCCGGCGGCCGGGCTGATCCACCACCGGACCGCGGCCGCCAGTACCCCTCCCTCGCCTTCGGCCGGCGCCTGCAGGCGGCCGGGCTCGTGCCCTCCATGAGCCGGGTGGCGAACTGCTGGGACAACGCCGTGGCCGAGCGCTGCTTCGCCACCCTCAAAGGCGAGCCTCGTCGACCGCCAGGCGTGGCCCACGCGAGCGGCGCCGCCGCGCCATCTTCGACTATATCGAAGGCTTCTACAACCGCCGGCGCCGCCACTCCACCCTCGGCTATCGCAGCCCCGCCGCCTACGAAGCCGCCCCATCAAGCCACCCCGACCATGGCCGTGGCGTAACGTTGAAAAACGACCTCGTCGAACGATGCCGAACGAGAACGTGTCCACCCTACCGGGGCAATATCACGTGTGCGACCGCTGGCCGGTCGCGGCGTCCCCGCCGACGCGGAGCTCAATCGTGCCGCGCCACGCCATTCCCGTGTCACGCCACCGAGCCCGGAAGGCGGGCAGAAACGAGCGGACGAGTGTGGGAACGTGAGCCGGGCGCGCGAGCCAGCCCGCGCGCGGCTGCGAGCGGTGCTCGGTCCGCAGACGCACGTTGTCCGCCAGCACGTAGTGCGTGGCCGAACCGGGTGGGGCCTGCCACGTGACCGACGCCGGTGCTCCCTGGCCACCCTGCCCGGAGAGCGCACCGCCCCCGGCCGGCGGGTGGTCGAACTGGTGGCGCAGCAGTGCCCAGGCGGCGGGCCACGTGTCCGCCGCCGCCTCTCCCGAGCCGAGCTTCACGTAGCCGCGGGGCCTCCCCCGGGCATCGCTGGCGATGAGGTAGCGCGCGCCCGCATCCGCCGCGCGCAGCCGCCGCTCCTGGTCGTCCAGCGTGCGCTGGAAGCCGCCCGGCCGGGCGCCATAGTGCCGCTCGTACAGCGCCAGGAGCGCGCGCGCGGCCCCATCCGCGGCGGTCTCCACCCGCATCTCGTCGCCCGCTCGCCCCGGAGGGTCCAGGGCGTCCAGGTCAGCGCGGTCGACGACGTGGCCGGCGCGTTCCATGACGTCGACGAACCCGAAGCGGTGGTAGTAGTCCGGCACTCCCGACAGAAGCAGCAGGGCGAAGCCACCGTCGGCGCCGAAGCGCACCGCGTCACGCATGAGGGCACTCCCCACGCCCTGGCGCCGGTGCTCCGGGAGAGACAGCACCGCGCCAATGCACGCGGTGCGCAGCTGCGCCACACCGCCAGGGCCCAGGCGGAGCAGCCGTTCGTAGACGACGCAGCTCCCGAGAAGCGCGCCGCCGGAAAAGGCGGCGCGGCGGTGCACCCTCCTTCCCCCACCGGTCAGCCGCTGCCTCCAGCGCCCCGCCGCTTCCCGCAGGGCGTCCTCACCGCCCGCGCCCCCGTCGCCCCCATCGCCCCCGTCGAACACGCGCGCGGTTGCGCGGTAGAACTCGTCCTCCTCGGCGCCGGTCTCCGGCGCACGGACCACCACGTCGGCCGGGGCAGCTGGCCCATCTGACACGCCGGCCAGTCTACCGCCGGTGACGCCGGTCAGGCGCCGAACGGGGGCGAGCGCTGGGAACCGCTGGGGAACGGGGGGACCGCTACTGGGAGCGTCTACGCCTCCGCGATGAGCTGGAGGAGGAATCGGGCCACCGCCGCGCGCCGCTCGAGCACTTCCGGCAGGGCGCATCCACCGTAGCGGTCCGCCTGCGCCTCCCACACCCGGCCGTCCTCGTCGAGCGCCAGGTCAAGGGCCGGCCGCAGGTCGTGCAGCCCGTAGACGAGCGCCAGCTGGATGGCGTACGCGGCGCGCACAACCCGCCGCTGCCCGCGCCAGCCGGCGGCCCGCAGGCCGCGCCAGTAGCCGCGGAACACGCGCCGGTCCAGTTGCGGTGTCCGCGCGGCGTCGACGCGGCAGTGGACGAGGTCCTGGTGGAGCAGCGTCGCCGCGTCGGCGCTGCACACCATTGCCGTCATCGGCCTGAGCTCCGTCGGCGGCTTCGCCGCCGGCGCGCTCGCGCCGGCAGTAGGCGCGGGCGCTGCCCTGTCGTGGGGCGCGGTGGCGTCGCTCGTGGCAGTTCTGGCGCTCGTGCGGACGGCGCGGCGGGTCCGCGAAGCCGAGGGCACTTCGTGACGGCGCCTGATGACGCCTCCTGCCCGCAGCGCCCGGTGGGCCTTTTCTCGCGCCTTGAGGGCCCATGCCTTCGGTCGCTGAGCCGGCGCGCCGTCTTCGGAATCATGTCCACAGGGGACCCAGCGCGGCTCAGCTGCCAGGCAGTCCTTTGAGGCGCGCAGGGGCCTGCTCGCCGGCCCCTGCGCGCGGGCCCGATGCCACTGGCGTCGTGGGCCTCCGCGTCCGGCAGCTCCTCCCAGGAGCGGGGCCGCCGGGACGGGTGGCGCCCGGTGCGCAGCAGCTTGGCGGGGGCGACGTCGTTGTCGATGCGGTCCCCCACCAGCACACGCTCCTCGGGCCGCACGCCGAGATCCTGGGACACGCGCAGGAAGGCGCGCAGGTCCGGCTTGGAGAAGCCGTGCGTGCCGGACACCGCCCGGTGGGCGAAGTAGCGGCCCAGGCCGTGCGCGTCCAGCGCGGCGAGCACGGCGGCAGGCTGATTCGCGACCAGGCCCGGCCGGAGCCCCGGCCGTGCAGGCGTTCGAGCAAGTCCGAGGCGCCGGGCCGCACCTGGAAGCAGTTGTATCCCGGGTCTGCCGTCAATGCGGCGCGGAAGCGCCCGAAGACGCGCCGCGCGGCGTCGGTGTCCGGCGCGGTGAAGTGCCAAACGATTGCCTTGGGCGCGTCGGGAGCGAACGAGTCCACCGCGAACTGGCAGGCGCGCTCGTAGGCGCCGTCGGCAACCGGCAGCCCCTCGGCGGCGAACGCTGCGCGCAGGTGCTCGTCCACCAGGCGCTCGTGTGTGGCCTCCGTGTTCAGCGGCCCCCCGACGTCGAACAGCACCGCCCGCAGCGCCCGCACTGTCTGCACCGCCATCAGTCCCGGGGATACCGCGCCGCGGCAGCAGCAGCCAGGGAGGCGACTTTGGCGCGGAGTGATGAGGGAGCCAGCACCTCCAGCTCGCCGCCGAAGCGCAGGAGGAACGGGACGGCCTCGTCCTCCACCTCGAAGCGGAGCGGGACGGTGGTCCAGGTCTCGGGATCGTGATCGTCCTGGCTTGGAGGTGTCTCAAGATCATTGGGAGCGGGCGGGGCCGCGGCGTCCTCCTGGGCGCGGCGGTAGGCGCCGGTCTTCCGCAGGAGGAGGAGCGCGGTGGGACCGGCGCGGACCGTGACGTCAAGCCTGGGTACGCTGGCTTTGAACGCTGCGGTGGAGCGCTCCCAGTAGTCCGCCAGGTCAAATCCGGGCGGTCGCACGGCGGGCTCTTCGATGATCTCGGCGGCGCGGATGCGGGAGACACGGTACGCCAGCACGTCTCCATCCAGCGCGGCCACGAGGTACCAGGAGCGGCCCTTGGCGACGAGACCGAGCGCGTCCACCAAGCGCTCGACCACATCGGGGGGACGCGGGTCGAAGTGATCGTCGCTGCGCTCGTACCGGATGCGGAGCCTGCGGTCCCGCCACACGGCGTCCTGGATGGTGTGGATGTGGGGTGTGCTCCGGTGCCCTGCCCCCAGCCGGCGCCGTCCACGTAGAGGCGCTGGCGCGTGTGGGCGGCGCCGGGGTGCCGGCGCGCGGGGAGGGCGGCGCGCAGCTTGAGGAACGCCTCCTCGGCGGCGCGGCCCAGGCCGACATCGTGGAGGGCCGGGGAAGGCGGCGCGGCGAAGAGCGCCTGGGCTTCGAGGTCGGTGAGACCGGTGAGGTCGGTGCGGTACTGGTCAAGGAGGGACCACCCGCCCCCGCCGCCGCGCTGGGCGTAGACGGGGACGCCGGCGGCGCTGAGCGCGTCCATGTCCCGGAGGACCGTGCGCTGGGAGACCTCCAGCCGTCGCGCGAGGTCGCGGGCGGTGAGCCGGCCGTGGGTCTGCAGCAGCAGCAGGATTGACAGCAGCCGGCCGGTCGGCATGGTCCGACTGTAGCGCGCGAATATGACACACGCTGTCATGTTGAAGGCATAGGCTGGGAGTGACGCTTGATAGGAGGTCTGGACCGGATGAGCAGCGCGGGGACGGCACAGGGAACACAGGTGGTGCAGGGGACACAGGGCACACGGGGGGTGTGGGAGGCGCCTGACCTCCGGGGCCAGGTGGCGCTGGTGGCGGGCGCGACGCGGGGGTGCGGCCGGGCGATAGCGGTCTCCTTGGGGGAGGCGGGGGCGACGGTGTACTGCACGGGGCGCAGCGTGCGGGGGAAGCCGGCGATGAAGGGGCGGCCGGAGACGATCGAGGAGACGGCGGAGCTGGTGTCTGCGCGGGGACGGGAGCGGGGCGGCGTGGGGATCGCGGTGCAGGTGGACCACACGGTGCCGGCGCAGGTGGAGGCGCTGCTGGCGCGGGTGGCGCGGGAGCAGGACGGGCGACTCGACGTGCTGGTGAACGACGTGTGGGGCGGCGACGAGCTGGTGGACACGCGGGGGTTCTGGGCGCACCCGGAGTGCCTGGAGAAGGGGCTGCGGATGCAGGAGCGGGCGGTGTGGTCCCACATCATCACCAGCCACTACGGGGTGCCGCTGATGGTGGCGCGCGGCCGCGGCCTGGTGATAGAGGTGACGGACGGGACGGGCTACGGCTACCGGGGAGTGGACGTCTTCTACAGCCTGGCGAAGGTCTCGGCCATTCACCTGGCGTTCTCGATGATGCGGGACCTCCAGGACCACAAGGTGGAGGGGGTGGTGGCGCTGGCGGTCACGCCGGGCTACCTGCGCTCGGAGGTGATGCTGGAGGGGTTTGGGGTGACCGAGGCGAACTGGCGGGACGGGATCAAGAAGGACCCGGACTTCGCCTTCTCGGAGACGCCGTACTACCTGGGGAGGGGGGTGGCATCGCTGGCGGGCGATCCGCAGGTGGCGAGCAAGGCGGGGAAGGTGTTCGCCTCCTGGGACCTGGGGCCGGAGTACGGCTTCACGGACCTGGACGGGACGCAGCCGCGCTTCCCGGAGCGGAAGCGGATCGAGTAGGCCCGGCTGGTCCTGGGGTCAGTGTGCGCGTACTCGAGTAACGAGCGAGCTGGGATTGAGCGGAGGCGCCGGATCTGGCGCTCCACGGCAATCCCTCGTGCCAGCCGTTCGAAGGGGCCATTGGGAAGTGCTGCCTTGTGCGGCCCAGTCAGGCGCGTGTCCCCGCCCTCCAGAACCACGCATACCGGCTCATGAGGGAGGCTTGTCAGAGCCCAAGGTGCTTCCCGTAATCACGCGCGTGCGTCAGTCGCTTATCGGCGGCTCGCAGGCATGCGCGGGAGCAGCCCCTATGGCCGCTCGGCGTGGTTACGCGCCCGTGGGGACACGTGGGCGTGGGAACATTGATCATGGATCATGGGCACCCGGGGCTGGCGCCCGGCGGCCTGCGCCATAGCGGTCGCCGTCGTGCTGGCATCGGGCGCCGTGTGGTGGCGGAGCCGCGCCGAAACGCGGGCGCTGAATTCGGCGGATGCCATGGCAGAGGTGCTCGCCGCCTGCCTTCCCCCGGCACGCCGGTCGAGCAGGCAGAGGCGTACTTGGCACGGCGCGGCTTCCGCTGCGCGCGGCTAACGGCAGGCGAATGGGTGGAGCTCAGGGAGGCGCCGTGGCCGAGTGGCAGGATCGACAACAGGATTATTGCGCGCGGGGTGGACCTCTTGGACTGCTCCCGCACGGACGCCAACTGGAGCGAGAACTCGCTCCAGTTCCCGTTTCCCCTCGTCCAGTACTGGCACCTCGGGGTTGTACACGCGGACGGCAGAGTGACTGCGGTGTACGTCAACGAGACCAAGATGAAATGAAATAATGAGACGCGGGGCGTGACGGGGCCGCGTGCCCGGTCCGTAACTGACGCTTCCGGCTACGGCCACCGCTTCTGCCTGGGCGCGGCATCACGTGACGGTCCTGAAGCATGCTTTCGGCACTTCTGAGTGACTGCTGACGTGGCATTGACGTGGCATGGGCGCTGCACCAACCTGCCTCGCAGACCTGGCACCCGCATCGCATGGGTCGCTGACCGGAACCGACTGGTGGTGGCCGCGGTCGCTCCCGTGGTGCTCGGCACTCTCACTGTCGCGGAGACGCTTCGCTTGCCGCCGCACGCTCAAGCAGCCGGGCGGCAGGTCCTCCTCGGCTTGTGGCTCGGTGGGGCCGCACTGGCCGACCTCGTGCTCCTGCGCTTCCGCAGCAGCGACGGCTCGCTCAGTGGGCGCGAACCGGTGATGCAGGAGCGAAACAGACGCCGCACGCGTGCGGCGGCGGCCCTGTTCATACCCCTGGCCCCCGCCGTCCTCGGGCAGTTCCTCCACGGACATTGTCAGGAGTGAGAGTGAAATGAGTACGAGCGGCACGCGTATCGTCCCACCACGCGTCATGAAGCCGAGCGAGCGAATGCCGACTTCAATTCGTGAATCTGCTGGTGGTCGGCCTGATCTCGAGAAACGGTCCACCGATAAGAAGGAGGAGCCCACCGGGGCTTGCACGGCGGTGGTGGTCTGCCACGGCATGGGACAGCAGGTGCCGTTCGAAACGGCGGACGTGGTAGCCAGGGCGCTCAGGGATGCCAGCGGCAGCAAGGCGGAGATTGCAACGGGGCTCCTCAAGCTCCCGCTGGACGACAAGCTGCTGGCACGGCCTGAGGTCAAGCTCAAAGGCACCCCGCTCAAGTACGCCCAGATGAAACTTTCCTTCCGGGAGAAGGACGGCACTGAGACGACCCGCGAGGTGCACGTTTTCGAGGCGTATTGGGCGCCACTCACTGAAAACCAGGTCACGCTCCGCGATGTGGTGGCGTTCTGCTGGCAGGCTGCCTGGAATGGCTTCCGGAACGGCATAACGTCGGCGCGGAACTTCGAGCGCTGGATGTTTGACGACTGGCAGCGGTTCAAGTCCCGTGGGTGGGCCGTCTCGTTTCAGCTCCTCCTGGCTGCGCTGGTGCTCACCGCTCTGATCGTCCTGAACACCACAATCATCGCGGTTGCCGCTGCACGCTCCCTAACCGGCGGCACGTCGGGCTGGCCGAGTAACGCGCTGCTCACGCACCTCACGCTAGACCTCCTGCTTTTCGTCGTACCCGGCTCCGTCGCGGGAGCACTTCTCTTCACTGCCTTGAGGGTCCGGCACCGGGTCACACAGCTTCCTGCTGGTGTCAGAGCCCGGTGCCTTCAATCCCGGCGCCGCCTTTTCCTGGCCCTTGAGTGGCCGATCTGGACGAGCATCGCGGTGGCGATGGTCGTGGCCGTGCTGACTGCGCTGCTTGTCCTGTTCCACCTCTGG
Source organism: Chloroflexota bacterium (assembly GCA_030447525.1). Lineage (GTDB taxonomy): Bacteria > Chloroflexota > UBA11872 > UBA12225 > UBA12225 > JAUJOR01. Next base: position 280,564 of record JAUJOR010000004.1, read on the forward strand.
TTTCATCAGGGCGGTGCGCAGGCCCTCCAGTGGGCGCGCTGCGACTGGCCCCCGTGTCACCTGTTCCTCACCGAACACCCGCCAGCGCTACCCGGCGCACTCATATTGGCTGTGTGGGGTGTCGCAATAGGTATCAGCGCCGTTGCCCGGTGGTTCATCGTGCAGTACTTTGGAGATGTCGTCGCGTACGTGTCGTCGCATCGGGTAGATCGGTTCCACGCACTCCGATCTGAGATCAAAGACGCCGTCCGTGAGGTAGCCGGCGCGGTCTATCTTGCAGGTGTACCCAACCGCCCCGTCTACGACAGCGTGGTGGTCGTCGGCCATTCGCTTGGCTCCGTCGCCGCCTATGACGTTCTGAACGCGCTCGTGAATCTCGATTGTCTACTCAAGGATGAGCAGCCTCGGCAGTATGCGCTCGACGTTGCCGAACGCACAGAACTGCTGCTGACCTTCGGCTCTCCGCTGGACAAGACGGCATTTGTCTTCAAAACGCAGAAGCCGCATGGCGCAGAGGTACGGGAGATGCTCGCTGCGACCATACAGCCGCTCATCCAAGGCTATGAGCACCGGCCGCGACGGTGGGTAAACCTCTGGTCCTACCGCGACTGGATCAGCGGAACACTGGACTTCTACGACAAGCCTTGCATGTGTGGTGACAAGGAGACAGGGCGAGAGTGGCCACAGCGCGTAGAGAACCTGCCCGATCCCGACGCGACGATCCCGATCCTCGCGCATACGTCGTACTGGGACCACCCTCTGTTCGCGAAGACGCTGTATGAGGCGGTGACCGCATCTATTCCGCCCGAGGTCAGGTCGCCCCGCGCCAAGCCAATCACGTGCCCCACCGCCACGTGTGCAGAAGCTGACGATCCGCTACGACTGCACGATTGAGCCAGCGCTCGACGCTGATGAGCGGGCCCCACCATGGAAACGGTGGAGCACGGGACAGCCGGCGCCGGTGACGCTGGAGCCAGGACGAACAAACGATCTGGTGGTACGCCTGCGACTGCCGAGCACCGGATGGCGCCGGCCCCGGGGCTGCTAAATCCGTTGCGTGCCGAGCACTCGATCGCATCAGTCGAGCCGATGCGCTCGCCAGGGGCACGAACGCGGAGGGCGCGAGCCGCGTCTGAACCCGGCATAAGCCGCGAGCCGATCGAATGGCTCAATCTCTACGGCGCACCGTAGGTCCGGCGTCACGCGGCGCGGCACCTGCTGCCGACCCCCACGTGACGCGCCGACGTGCTCGCCAGCGGCGTGGTCGCCATACTGCTGGGTCCCCAGGTGCACGCCGACGACCCCTCGCGCGTGCTGGCGCCGGCCCGCTACCTCAGCACCTCGGAGCCGCCGCCCGAGGCGATCCACCCGGTCGTGCGCGGCCTCAGCTCGTATGGCAGGCGAAACTGACTCGTACCTCGCTGGCCTCAAGAACCACGCCTATCGCCTCTGCGTGATGGACTCACGCGTGGGGAGCAGCAGCTGATAACCGGCTGAGTCACCCGCGCGATTACCGGAAGCACTCCGGCCTCTCGCCCGGCGGCCCTCCTCTGCCGAGATGCGTGGTTCCCGCGGTGGGGGTGTTGAAGCCGCGCCGACCACCGGCTGGCCGCTTCGCCAGCGCGCCGGAGCGGGGCTCTTGAGCGTGTGACGCTCCAGGGGCACTTGGCGCGGTCACGCCCGCGGATTCCGGGGCGCCAGGTGTTCGCCAAACCAGGTGGTCACGCGCGAGACGAGGTCGCGGCGGTTCGCCTCCGCGAAGCGGGCGGGGGCGTGCCCCTCGCCCCGGTAGCGCAGGAGCGTGGCTGTCCTCCCGAGGCGGCGCAGTCCCACAAAGAGTTCGCCCGCCTGCTCGACGCCCACCGCGTCGTCGTCGGTGCCGTGGACGAGCAGGAGCGGCGTGCGGACTTGGTCGAGCAGGAAGACCGGGGACTCGGCGGCGTAGCGGTCCGGCGCCGCCCACGGCGGGCCGCCGCACTGCTCCTCCGCCACGTGGACGCCGTAGGCGTCCGGCGTGCCGTCGCGCCGCACGCGCAGCTGGCCGAAAAAGCTGGCCAGGTCCCCCACCCCCGCCGCGCTCACCGCCGCGCGGAAGCGATCCGTCTCCGCCAGGAGCCGGTTCACGGCCGTGGCGCCGGCGCTGTGTCCGATCACGCCCAGCCGCTCCGGGTCCGCGGCGCCCAGGCGGACCGCCTCGCCCACCGCGGCGAGCACCGCCGCCGCGAGCTCGCGCCCGCGCGGGAGGACGCCCAGCCCCGGGGAGGGCAGGTCCGGCAGCAGGACGGCGTAGCCCGCGCTCGCCAGCAGCTGGGGGTGGAGCACGGCGGCGCCGGCGTCGGCGTCCCACCGGCGCAGCCAATCGGCGAGCGGCAGCCCGGGGTAGATGCTCGCGACGAGCGGCGCGCGCTCGCCCGGCCGGTGCCCCGCTGGCAGGAGCAGCGCGGCGCGGCCCGCGGCGCCTCCCGCGTCGTCGCCCGATGCGTGCCACCGGATGAGGCGCGACCGCCCGAGCGCCACACCCTCGAGGTGGGGGTTGAGGCGCGTCAGCCGCCGAGGCCCCGCGAAGCCGGCGCGGGAGCCGGGCAGTGCACCATCCTGAGCCCCGGGCTGGGCGCCGGAGTCGAAGTTGGTCGCCCAGAACTCCGGCGGGTGCGCCTCGTCCTCGCGCGCGTAGATGACCGTCCGCCCGTCGGCGGACACGTCGCCCCACGCGCTGGCGCTCGGCCACGGCGCGCTGCACGTGAGCGCGGCGTCGTCCGCGAGGAGCGGCGCGCGGGCGAGCCGTCGAGCGGCAGCCGCCAGAACTCGCCCCGCACCGTCTCGTCGTCGCGTGCGCAGGCGACGCAGGCTCGCCCCCGTCGGGGCTGAAGAACCAGGTGGCCTCGCCGCGGTGCAGGACGGCCACGGTCCCGCGGCCTGGCGGCACGGCCAGGCGCCAGACCCTGGCAGGCCGCCCCGTGCGGCCGCGTCTGCCCCCTGGCGGGGGCCGGTGGGGCCGATGCGACCCGGACGAACCAGAGGGCGTCCTCCGCGTCCCGCGCGAGGAGGTCGCTCCCGCCGGGGTGCCAGAGCAGGAGGCGCTCGTCCAGGCGCCCGTCGAGTCCGCTCCCGAGCGGCAGCCGGACCGCTTCCGGTGCTTCCGCCCGCCTCCGCGCTCCCGGCGCTCCCGGCGCTCCCGGCGCCAAGGGTGCCGGCAGGGGCGCCGGCAGCGGCGGGACGGGGGCCACCCACAGCTCGCCGGCGCGGACGAACGCCACCCGCGCCGAGTCGGGGGACCACGCGGGCGCGTGGCGGCCCCGGCCGCCGAAGTCGAGGGCGCGCGCGAGCGGGCGCGGGCGCGCGCCGCGCCCGCCGGCAGCAAGTACAGGTCCTGGACGAAGCGGTAGCGCCCCATGTTCGGGCGCGTCCCGAGCGTCACGAGCGCCAGCCAGCGCCCGTCCGGCGACGGGTAGATCGCGAGCGCCGGAAAGCCGGTGAGGAGGCGGGTGGTCTGGCCGGCCGGCAGGTCGACCACGCCCACGTCGCGGAACTGCTGCGGGGGGTGTGCGTCCGGCGGACGCGGCCGGGCCGGGTGCTCCGGGTGCGCGGCCCGCGCACCGCGGCGGGGACTCCGCCGCTCGTGAGCACCTCCACCGTCGCGCCCGCGCGGCCGTCCGCGGCGGCGGGGTCTGCGGCCACGTCCACCGGTGCCCGGGCCCCCGCTCCCATCGCGTCGGCCTCCTGCACAGCCGGCGGCGCCGCGCGCTGGCCCAGCGGCCCGATCGGCCGGGGCGGCACGTAGAGCCGGTCGGCACTGGGATTCCAGCGCGGCGTGTCCGCGCCGAGCGCGTGGGTGTGCACGGGCTCGTCCGACAGGGGGCCGGCATCGCCGGTCGCGGGCCGCCACGCCCACACGCGGACCGCCTCCCCGTCATGCACGTAGAAGGCGAGGCGCGCCCCGTCCGGACTCCAGGCTCGGCCCGCCAGGCCGGCGACGGCACGCCGGGAACCGCGCGGCACCAGGCAGCGGGCGCGTCACTGCCGTCCGCCGCCGCGCGGAGGTCCGCCACCCACAGCTCGGCACCCGCCGCCGAGGGCGGCACCCCCACCGGGCCTGGCGCGCCCGAAGCGCCGGCACCGTCCGCGGCGACCGCCGCCCCCGGCGGAGCGCCCGCGCCCGCCTCGAGCCGCGCCGCGAAGGCGAGGTACCTGCCGTCGGGGGAGAGGGCGACGCGGTGCTGGCGCGCACGGCGTGCGGACGGCCAGCAGGTCGTCGAGCGCGAGGGCCGCTCCGGCGCTCCGGACTCCACGCCCCAACGTTACCGGCACCACGCGCCCCGCGCACCCCGCGCCCGCCACTGCCGGTAGGCGTGGTTACGGTGGCTGAGTCGCCCCCGGTGGGACGCCCGGGGGCGGCTCCGCCCGGTGGTGGCTATCTGGTATTGCCCCGCGTTGGTGGACACCCTCACACTAGGGAGTAAGCGGCCCCGAAAGAAGGAGTCCAGACTGATGGGAGCAAGAACGAGAGCGCCGTACCCGCCAGCATTCCGTGCCGAGGCCGTGCAGCTGGTGCACGCCAACGGGCGGTCGCTGAGCCAGGTAGCCAAGGACCTGGGGGTGCACCACGAGACGCTGCGCGGTTGGGTCAAACAGATGGCTATAGATGGAGGGCGGCGCGATGGGTTGACGACGGAGGAGCGCACCGAGCTAGCCCGGCTGCGGCGCGAGAACCGCATCTTAAAGGAGGAGCGGGAGATCTTGCGCAAGGCGCGGCTTTTCGCGGCGGAGAGCGCGACCCGGTGAACTGCTTCCGGTTCATCGCTGCGGTGGTGGCCGACCACCCGGTGGCGCTCTCGTGCCGCGTCCTGGGCGTGTCCCGGGCCGGCTTCTACGCCTGGCGGGACCGCCCACCCTCGGCGCGCGCCCAGATCGATGCCGAGCTGACGCGCCTGATTTACCAGGCTCCACCACGCGAGCCGGGGCACCTATGGTAGTCCCCGCCTCCATGCCGACCTGCGGGCGCGGGCGCGCTGTGGGCGCAAGCGGGTGGCGCGGCTGATGCGCCAGGCCAGCCTGGCCGGCTGTCACCGGCGTCGGCGCCGGCCCCGCACGACGATCGCCGATCCGGCGGCCTCGCCCGCTCCCAACCTGGTCCAGCACTTCAATCCGCTGGCGCCCGACCAGCTGTGGCTGGCGGACATCACCTCCATCCCGACCGGAGAGGGGTGGCTTTATCTGGCCACGGTGCTCGATGCCTTCAGCCGGCGCGTCGTCGGGTGGGCCATGGCCGACCATCTGCGCACCGAGTTGGTGCTCGACGCGCTCACCATGGCCCTGGCGACCCGCCGGCCGGCGCCGGGCTGATCCACCACTCGGACCGCGGCTGCCAGTACACCTCGCTCGCCTTCGGGCGCTGCCTGCAAGCGGCCGGGCTCGTGCCCTCCATGAGCCGAGTGGCGAACTGCTGGGATAACGCCGTGGCGGAGCGCTTCTTCGCCACCCTCAAAGGCGAAGGCTCGTCGACCGCCAGGCGTGGCCCACGCGAGCGGCGACCCGCAGTGCCATCTTCGACTACGTCGAAGGCTTCTACAACCGCCAGCGCCGGCACTCGACGCTCGGCTATCTCAACCGCCGCCTACGAAGCCGCCCATCAGCCCACGCCGCCCGCGGCCGTGGCGTAACGTTGCGGAACGAACGTGTCGAATGCTGCCGAACGAGAACGTGTCCATCCAAACGGGGCAATTCCACGCGTCGGGGCGGCGCGGGGGCCGACCTCGTGCGGGGCCGGCGACTCGTCAGGCACCCCGCGCAATAGTAGACCGTCGGCGCTCCGGAAGCCATCCGGTCGGCGAGAAGGGTTGAGGCACGTGCCTAACCACGCTTACGGACAGTGGGGGGCAGCCCACGGCCGCGCGGGAGCCTCCGGTAACCGCAACGGCCGCATCGAACAGGCCGCCCCCGCTCCTTCGGGTAGTCTGGCCGATCCCTAGCCGCCGGCTGCCTGATCCTGCAGCCACGCCGGGGTCCGCTCGCCGCGGAAGTGCTGAGCCAGGTCGTCTGCGGTAGGCAGGCCACACCGCGCCAGCGCGTCCAGGACCGCGGCCGCGTCGTATGGCACGCGCCTCTGCTCAAGCCTGTAGCCCTGGGCAGTGGCCTCCAGCAGGGTCCAGCACGCCCGCACGTCCGGCGCCCAGGGGTTGCTCACGCTCCCAACGTTCAGGATGCGCACCCCGTCTACCACGCGCTCCAGCGGCCAGTGCGTGTGGCCGGCGCACACCAGGTCCGCCTCGCACCCGGCGATCAGCTCACGCACCTCTTCCTCGCTCTGCGTCGGCAGCAGCGACTTGCGTCCGCTGCCATCGCTTCCCGGCGCGGCGTGGTTCGCCAGCAGTCGGGTCCCATCCGGGAGCGTCAGCCGCAGCTCCAGCGGCAGCGAGCCGAGCCACTCCAGGTGTCCCCTCGCGGCGAGGTGTCCGTGGGACCAGGCGAGCATGGACGCGAACCCGATCAGGCGCGCCGCCCGGTCCGGCTGCTCCCGGAGCGCCGGCAGCGACGGCGCGGGCTCCCCGGCCGCGAGTGAGGCCTCGGTGTTCCCGCGCACGAAGCGTGCGTTCGGCAGCGCCCGCAGCCGCTCCACCGCCCCGGACGGGTCATACCCGTTCGCCGCCAGATCGCCGAGCACCAGGTGGCCGTCTACCCCGCCGGCTGCGTCGATGTCCGCCAACACTGCATCGAGCGCAATGGGGTTGCCGTGCACGTCCGAGAAGAGCGCCAGGCGCATGGGGGCAGTATAGGCCAGCAACCGGCGCGCTCTATGACCCGACTGCGGGCGCATCATTTACGAAGCCATTGCCCTAACACCACTTCGAGTTCCTCGGCCGACCCCGCCCGAGCGAAAACTTCGCCGACATCTCGATCGGCTCCAACTTCGCCGGGCGTGAAGAACACACATTCCAATCCTGCCGCCCGGGCAGCAGTGATGCCACGTGGCGAGTCCTCGACGGCTATGCACTCCCTCGCGGCGAGGCCTGCCCGTTCGATACCCGCGAGGTACCCGTCGGGATAGGGCTTCGCCCTCGGATAGTCCTCGAAATCGACGTGCGCGAGCATGCCCGATAGCCCGTGGATGATGTCGAAATGCTCGCGGCGTGAGGCCGTCACGATCCCCATGGTGAAGACCTGTTCTTTCATGCGCTCGAGCAACTCAAGCATGCCGGGGATCGCGAGTTTCTCTGTCCGAAGCAGTTCGCTGTAGCGCGCGTCGCCCCGTGTATAGAGAGCCCGCAGGTCCTCGCCCTCCAGCCCGGAAAGTGACAGCAGGCTCACCCCACGTCTCAGATTGATCTCTTCAAACTGCGCCGAGGTAGCCGTCACCCCTAGTGCTGCCAACTCCAGACGGTTCGCCTCGAAGAACCACTTCTCCGTATCGACCAACACCCCATCGTTGTCCCAGAGAATCGCGCGCTTTTTTCCTTCCATCCTCGGCACCTTGGCCCTCCTTGATCACGGGGTTGGCGAGGAGCTGGCGGCACATCGCGTCGACGCGCTCGCGGGCGCGCCCCTCGTTTAGACCTCGTTTCCAAACCGACCGGGAGGGTGGATCGTAGTGCCTGCTCGTGACACACGAGGCACTCGTCAGCGACGAACTCTGGGAGGCGGTGGCGCCCTGGCTCCCGCCGGAGCGGCCGAAACCTCAGGGCGGGCGCCCGCGGGTCCCCGATCGCGCCGTCCTGGGCGGCATCCTCTTCGTCCTGCGGCACGGCCTGCGCTGGCGCGATCTCCCGGTGGAGCTGGGCTACGGCAGCGGGGTGACCTGCTGGCGGCGACTGCGAGCCTGGCAAGCGCTCGGCGTGTGGGAGGCCGTCCACCACACGCTCTTGAACTGGCTCGGGCTCCTGGACGCCATACGGTGGGAGCGCGCGAGTCTCGACAGCACCAGTGTGCGGGCCAAGCGCGGCGGCGAGGCGACGGGGCCGAACCCCACCGACCGGGGCAAACGCGGGAGCAAATATCATCTGATCGTCGACCAGCAGGGGATACCGCTGGCGGTGGCGCTCTCTGCGGCCAACGTTCACGACTCGAAGCTGCTGGAGCCGCTGGTCGACGCGGTCCCTCCCATCTGGCGCCCCGTCGGCGAGCCCGGTCGTCCTCGCCGGCGTCCCGCGAAACTCCACGGAGACAAAGGGTACGACTATGACATGTACCGGCGCGCCTTGCGGCGCCGAGGCATCATGCCCCGGATCGCTCGTCGGGGCGTAGAGTCCAGCGAACGCCTCGGCCGGCACCGCTGGGTCGTGGAGCGGACGATCGCCTGGGTGCTGGCGTTCCGCCGGCTGACCGTCCGCTACGAGCGCCAGGCCGCCTCCGTGCTGGCGTTTCTGCACCTGGCCTGCACGCTCATCTGCCTGCGCTTCCTCCACCGAGCGGAGGCTTTGTGAAACCACCACTTAGCCCGTCGGCCCGCAGCTCAAGGTACTTCCCGGCCTGCACCGACTCGACCGACTCGAACCCGAGGTGGTGCAGCCCGCACCGGGTGGCTTGCCCCTGCGGGTCATTCACCCCGGGCTTGAGTGTGACGTGGACCTTGGCGGTGAGGCTCAAAGACCCTTCCCGTCAGCCGCTCCAGCGCCTCAATGTATCGCCGGCGGGCGTTCGTCACTACTTCTTCCGGCAGCTCGGGCGCCGGCGGCTCCTTGTTCCAGCCACTCTGCTCGAGCCAATCGCGCAGGTACTGCTTGTCGAAGCTGGCCGGCGTCTTGCCCGGCTCGTACATCGCCGCGTCCCAGAAGCGCGACGAGTCGGGCGTCAGCAGCTCGTCGATCAGGATCAGCTCGTCACCCAGGTGGCCGAACTCCATCTTGGTGTCGGCGATGATGATCCCCTTCTCGCCTGCCACCTTCGCGGCGTAGGAGTACACGGACAAGGTCACGTCGCGCAGCTGTTCCGCCAGTGGCGCCCCGACGATCTCCACCAACCGCTTGAAGCTGATGTTCTCGTCGTGCCCTGTGTCCGCTTTGATCGCCGGCGTGAAGATCGGCTCGGGCAACTGCTGGCTCTCTACCAGCCCCTCCGGCAGCTTGATACCGCACGCCGTGCCCTGCTTCTTGTACTCGCTCCACGCCGAACCCGAGATGTAGCCGCGCGCCACACACTCGATGTCGATGCGCTTGGCACGGTGCACGAGCATCGATCGCCCCTCCAGCACCTCGGCCTGCGCGCGCACCGACTCGGGGAACGACGCCAGGTCGTCCGCGATCAAATGATTGGGCACGATGTTTCCGGTCTGGCGGAACCAGAACGTTGAGAGCTGCGTCAGCACCTTTCCCCGGTCCGGGATTGGGTTCGGCATCACCACGTCAAACGCGGAGACCCGGTCGGTCGAGACCACCAGTAGTTGGTCGTCCCCTACCGCGTAGATGTCGCGCACCTTGCCGCGGCGTAGCTTGGCATTGTCGAAGGCGCCGAAGCGCTCCTGGTTGCTCATGGGTTCTCCTTTCTCGATTGACGCGATCGTGCGGTCGACCAGCCGGCCGAGCCGGCCCTGCTGCTCGACCAGGAGCCGGCGGTGGGCCCGCAGCGCCTCGGTCCGGTCGAACGTGGGGCTGTCGACGATCGCCTTGACGTCCTGGAGGCTGAAGCCGAGCTCGCGGAAGAAGAGCACCTGCTGCAGGCGCTCGAGGTCGGCCTCCGAGTAGAGCCGGTAGCCGGCCGGGCTGCTCGCCGCCGGCCGGAGCAGCCCGATCCGGTCGTAGTGGTGCAGCGTGCGCACGCTGACCCCCGCCACGTCTGCGACCGCCTTGACCGTGTAGCCCATCGCCCCTGCCTCCGGAAGGAGACGGTAAGGTATGACGCCGCGTCAGGGTCAAGAGCCGGGTGCAAGCGGGGACAGACAACAGCCCCTAAAATGCTCGGCAGGCCACCCCAACGGGGCCGTTCGGATCGCGAGATGTCCGCATAACCTGGTACGGCTCCAGGCCGGGGAACGCCCGGCCGAGCACCGCCGGCTGCACCGGGACGCTCAGCACCGCCACGCCGACCAGCGCGCCGCCCCTGGCCCAGAGGCCGTAGCGGATGCGGCTGGCCACGTAGGTGCCGATGTAGTGGTGCCGCTCGACGTAGGCCCTGGCCGCTCGGTCGTCGACGGGGGCGCCCTCGTAGGCCGAGCGGTCGAAGCTGCCCTCGGAGCGGTGCCGCCAGCTGCGCCGGCGTCCGCGCCAGCGCTCGCGCCACCGCCGGAAGCCAGCGCACCGCCGACGACGAGTACTCGGCGGGCAGGAGCGCCCGGCCGTAGGGGCGGCGGCGCCGCCTGTAACTTTCCGCCGGCTCGCGTCACTTACAGACGGTGAGACTGCCGCCCGCCGACGCTTGCCTCACGAGGTGGTGATCGTAGGCGGACAATGGCGACACCATCGGAAAGGACGACGCGATGCAAGAGATGCGGCGCGCGGTCGAGGCGGCCATGGCCGTCTTGCTGAGTGGACAGCCCCACGGTCAGCCGGCTCTCCTCGCGCTGGCAGAACCCAATAACGTGATGACCGGCGCTGCTCTCAAAGCGTTGAGGGCTGCGGCGGACGAGGCGAGGCGGCTCGACCACGGCTACTTCAGCACCGGCCACCTCCTGATCGGGCTCCTCCGCGACGACTAGGGCGCGTGCGCTCGGCTGCTCCTCGACGAGGGCATCGACGCCACATTCGTACGCGGTCGATTCGCCCAGCTGATGGGTCGCGGCGACTGCCCGAGGCGGACGCTAGTCCTCGTTCCGAAGGCGGCGCAGGCGCTCCACCTCGCCGTGGATGAAGCCGCGCTCCTTGGGGACACGCGCCTGGCACCCGAGCACCTCTTGCTCGGGTTGATGGGCCCGCATGAGGGGCTTGCAGCGCTTATCTTGGCGAGTCTCGGGGTCGACCTAGTCGGGCTAAAGGGACGTATCACCGAGGCGACCTGTCGGTCCATGGCGAGCCGGGCGCGACGGAATTAGGTCTCCGGCGGACTTTCGTCCAAGTAGCGGGCTCCGACAAGACGCCGGCCGGTTCGGTCGTTGACCAACCGCCCAGCGTGCACCGTACGGTCCGGCAGGACGCCGAGCCGGGCGGTCACTTCCCCGGGCACGAGCGCGCGGCCGGCGAGCACGAGGTACGCGTAGGTCTCCGACCGCTCACCTTGATGATGCACCGCGCGAGGCGGCGACAACCGCTCGACATGATGCTCATAACTGCGCTTACTGCGGGATCACCTGCACTCCGTTACCCCGCGGCGCTGCCGATAACGTACGACACCGCCGGCCCTGCGGAGGCGCTCCTTGGGCCCGTTGCGGACGGTGCCACCCACGACCCGGCGCAGCGACGCACTCCCGTGTCGGAGCCGACGGCGCAAGGGCCGCAATCGGGAATGCTCCCGCGGCCGGTGGATTGCGTGGCTGCTCCACTCCGGTGGATTGCGTGGCTGCTCCACAGATGACGCCGACCCTGGTGGCGCAAGCGTGCGCGACGACCGTGCTAGTGGGACTCCGGTGGGGACAGGATCGTGATGCCGTGGCGGGAGGCGGATTCGAGCACGCGTCGGAGCACCTCGGGGGGCGGCGGCGCCGCCGGCACCGGCGCGGCGGCGTCTTGCTCGGAGATCCGGTCGACCGGCACGCCCACCTCAGCGAAGAACTCCTCCATCCCGCCGGGGACCGCCACGACCAGCATGCGCGCATGGCGTGTGCCGGCGTTCTTGAAGGTGTGCGCCACTCCCGCCGGCGTGTGCACGTAGCTGCCCGCGCCGGCGCGCGAAGGGCTGCTGCGCGCGCGGACGATCTCGAGGCTCGCCCTCGATCACGTAGAAGTCCTCCGCCTCGCGCCCGTGCACGTGGGGCGGCGGCCCGCCGGGAGGGACGGTGTCCTCCCAGACCGCGTACGCCCCGCCCGTCTCGCGCCCCGTCACCTTGATGGCAGCGAAGCTGCCGAGCACGTTCAGAGGCCGCCCCCCGCCCGGCGGCACGTGCAGGACCTCCTGCGCCTCCTGCGCACCCGCGCCTCCGGCGTGCGCCCCCGAGTCGCCGTCCCGCTCCGCTCGCGCGGGCTCCTGTCGCCCTGCATCCATGTGGCTCTCTTTCTCTCTTCCTGGTGTGGCGAGTATCGGGCGGTGGCGCGCCGGCGAAATCCCAGAAACCTGGGATCTTCGGCGCGCCGGCGAGGCAAGAGGCGCGCGCCAGCGGGAGGCGCGACGGTAGACTGGTGCGATGAGCGCTCGGTCTCCGGCGACCACCGCGACCACCGCGAGCAGGGCGAGCACGGAGCAGCCGTGTTCCCGCGGGCTGCCGGACCGTCCCCGGGCACGTCCGCCGCCGCTGGGACTCGGGCGGTGCGGGAGGTGGAGCGCGTGTGCGCGCGCGGCCTCGCGCCGGACGCGCTGTTCGGGGCGCTGCTGGAGCGCCTGCGCCGGGCGGTGCCGTTCGACGCGCTGTGCTGGAACGCGACCGACCCGGGGACCCTGCTGGCCACGCGCGTCCGCACCGAGTCGATGGAGGGGGCCACGGCGGCGGGGGCGGTGCGGTTCTTCGAGAACGAGTACGTGTGGGAGGACGTCGCCAAGTTCAGCGCGCTCGCGCGGGCGACCGAGCCGGTGGGCATCCTCTCCGAGGCAACGGCGGGCGGCCGCGGCGCAGCCGGCGCTACCGCCTGATCAACGGTCCCATGGGGCTCGACCACGAGCCTGCGCGTTGCGTTCGTGGCTGGGGGGGCTGCTGGGCGACCGCGAGCCTCCACCGCCGGGCGGGTGCGCCGGACTTCACGCGAGGGGACGCCCGCCTTCCTGGCGCGCGTGAGCGCGCCGGTCGCGCGCGGACTGCGCGTGGGGGCACTGCTGGGCGAGGCCGCACCGACCGGCCGCACGGCGCCGGACGCGGCGGCAGCGGGCTCGGAGTACGGGAGCGGCGTGCTGCTGCTGGACGAGCGGTACGAACTCGTCGCGGCGACGCCCGCGGCGGAGCGCTGGCTCGCCGAGCCGCCGGAATTTGCGGGAGACGGTGGCGCGGGGGCGCGCCGGCCGCTCGGCGCGGCGGTGTACGCGGCCGCCGCGCGGGCGCGCGGCGGCCTCCGCCCGCTCCGCCGCGGATGCCGGTGGGGACGCGGGGGCGGCGCAGCAGGCGCGGGCGAGAGTCCGCACCCGTTCGGGGTTCTGGCTTCTGGTGCACGCTGCGGACCTGACGGCGCGCACCCCCTCGGGCGAGGCGTTGGGAGCCGGGCGGACGATCGCGGTGGTGCTGGAGCCGGCGCGCCCGCCCGACGTGCTGCCGCTGCTGGAGCAGGCGTACGGGCTGACGGCGCGTGAGAGCGAGGTGGTGCGCCAGGTGCTCTCGGGCGCCGCCTCGGCGGAGATCGCGAGACTGCTCGTGGTGTCCCCGTACACCGTGCAGGACCACCTGAAGGCGGTCTTCGACAAGGTGGGCGTGCGCAGCCCGCGCGATCTGGTGGGCGCTTCCTCGGCGAGCAGTACTTCCCGCGGCTCTTCACCGACGCTTCCGGCACCGGCGGTATGACCCAGGCCGCGCACTGGTTCTAGTGCCACCGACCTTACGCCGGCACCCGCGGAGGGACGCCCGCCGGCCCGGCTAGTGCGCCCCTGCCGCGGATCAGCTACCGCGAACCACGCAGCCTGGTGCAAAACCCCTCCATGGACGCACTCGGCCGTGAACGCGGGGTGCTCTAACCTGGAGGCGGTCGCCCGAACCGGCAGACGCGCGACCCGGAAGGTGGCCTGCCCAGCCCCACGACCGACTATTTCAACAGGCTGCACGCTTCATGGCTCATCGATGCCCGTTTTGCTTCGGCACACGAGTGTCGGTAACCTGCCGTTCGCGTGAACGATAAACGGGCAGACGCCGAAGCCGGGAACGAAGGCGACCTCGGGTATCGCGGCCACGTCTGCATCACGGAGCGCGGGGGCGAGCAGTTGGTGTGGTACGTCGAGCGGCTGTGGGAGCTGGCGCGGGACCTGCCGCGGGACCTGCCGGTGGAGGACGTGCCGATCGAGGAGGTGCTCGGCTACCTGGAGGCGCCGTGGGGGCCGGTGCGCCCGACGCCCGCCGAGGCCGCCCGCTACGCCGGGCGGATCTTCTCCGTCGACCTGTCGTACCCGATCATCTTCGCGGCCGAGGGGTACGTGATGGACGGCACGCACCGCATCGCCAAGGCCTTCGCGCTCGGCCTGCCCTCGATCAAGGCGGTGCAGTTCCCCGCCACCCCCGAGCCCGACGAGCGCCACCCCAAGCCTCCCACCGGCAACACGTAGCCACGCGTGGCGGAGCGTTCCCCGGCGCGAGCGCGCGCCAAATGGGTGGCGAGCACGATCGCCCTGGCCCCATGGCCTCCTGGCCCACTGGCCCGCCTGCTGGGAGGGCACCCGTCCCCGCGCATCCAGGTCCAGCGGGCGCAGCGGGCGCGTGTCCCACGTGGAGGCCGAGCGCGGGCCTCGGCTCAAGCATGCACGTGGGGGTGGCGGGGGCGTCGCGGCGGGGCACCGTGACGGCGATCGATCCGGCCTGCGGCATGGCCAGGTGATCGCGGCCAACGTCGTGGCCCCTCTGGAGACGTAAGGCAGCACATAATAGTGAGGGCCGATTGAGGGCTGACGGAGTAGAGAGCATGGAGAAGAGCGCGCGGCGGCTTCGGTACCAGGTAGCGGCGAGCCTCGACGGGTTCATCGCCTCGCCGGAGGGCGGGTTCGACTGGATCGTGGCGGACCCCGACATCGATTTCGCGCGCTCTACGCGCAGTTCGACACGGCCGTGATGGGACGCAAGACGTTCCTGGCGGGGCTGGACAACGGCGGTGATGGCACGCTTCCCGGCCTAGAGGTCGTCGTGTTCTCGCGCACGCTCCGGCCGGCGGACTATCCGGCCGTCTCGATCGTCAGCGGCGATCCGGCCGAGCACGTGCGGTCGCTCAAGGCCGCCGGCGGCAAGGACATCTGGCTGTACGGTGGTGGGGACCTGTTCCGCACGCTCCTCGAGGCCGGTCTGGTCGACACGGTGGAGCCGGCCGTGGTGCCAGTGCTCCTCGGGGGCGGCGTTCCGCTGCTCCCACCACCGGCGCGGCGGACCCGGCTGCGCCTGACCGCCCACCGCCACTATCCCAAGTCCGGAATCGTGCTGCTCGAGTACGCGGCCACGCCACCCGCGGGCGCTGGCGGCGACGCCCTTCAAGGAGCATGACCAGTCCGTCCGGAACGCGCGCTCGTCCGGACCCGCAGGCGTACGCGCCCAGCGCGCGCGGGCACCGCGCACGCCTAAGGACCGCCGGCGCTCCTCGCCACGCCGGGCACGTCTGCGGTAGCGTCACCGGCCACCGCACGCGCCCGCTGGTGCGCGCGCGTCCACAGGCCGCGTCCTCGTCTCACTCCTCAGGCGGCCGTAACCACGCATACCGCTCACACCGACTGAGCCGACCCGCCATCAGAGGACGCTGATAATCCGCTGAGCGGGCGGCGCGGTTATCGGCATGCCCTCGGCCGTGCGCCAACGGCGGTTCTACTCCGGCATGAGTGATTTGAGGAACGGTGCTCCGAGACGCGCAGCCTGTTGAAAAAAGTCGTGACCGTTGCCGAACTGACCGCGCGATACGGCTGCGGCCGCCTTGCCCTTCGGCGGCGCCTCCTGCAGCGAGGTGCACCTACTCGGATGGCGGGAAACCGAAGGTGTTTTCGACGACGCCGGGAAGGAGGCGGTAGATGGACGTGCCGATGGCTTCGTCGAATTCCCGCTTGAGACCAAGGAAGGCGCGCCACTTCTCGAGGGTCCAGGCGTTGAACCCGTGCCGCAGCGCCACGTCGACCAGGCGCTTCTCGATCAAGCAGAAACCGGTCGCCTCGCCCAGGCAGTCGCACAGCTGGATCAGGCGGTCGTAGGCGGTGTACTCGCTACCGTCTAGGAAGTCTTGCACGAGCCGCCGCTCCTCGGGCGCGCAATCCCAGGCGCTCGCGAAGGCGTCGACCGACCTGATTGGTGCGGGGAACGAGTGAGTCAGGCAGACACGGGCCGCGCCATCGAAGCCCTCGTCGCGCAGGAAGTAGTAGCCGTCGAGGAGGTGGCGAACAGGAGGCACCTTGAAGCCACCCCGGTAGCCGATGTCGTGCAACAAGCCGAGGACGTAGGCGACCTGCGCGTCTATCTCGGGGTGAGCCTCCGCGATCCGCCGAGCAGCCTCAGCGACGTGCTGGCAATGCATGACCCACGGTCCTGGGGTGAGTTCGGACGCATCCTTAAGGTAAGCCTCCGCCCGCTCAACGGTCGGCAGACGTCCCGGCAGACGCCCACCGATCACCGGCAACCCCGGGTCCTGACGGCAATCTGCACGGACCACCTGCCCCCCCACTCTACCACGAGCCCCGAGCTGCGTTGCCGTCGTTGCCGACTCTAGAAGCGACAGTTGGGGATGAGTCGTCGCCCCGGTGCTACGTCCCGCCCAGCATGAACCACTGGCTTCGCCGTGTTGCACCATGTCCCCGCCTTTTTCAACAGGCTGCGCGCCCCTACAGCAACACTTGACCGCTCACATGCTCTGGCCCTGATACTGCGGGAGCCTAGGCCCACCTACCCCTCCAGGTACGAACGTTCGAACTGTCGCTGTAGGGGCGCTTCCAGGCGGGTTGCCGTCCTGCTCGGCGGAGTTCGCGTAGATGCCGTCGGTCTCGACCGCCTGGAGCGCGTGGGACGCCACGCTGATCAGGTTGTCCCTAGAGCGATCCCGATGCTCGACGCGGTGATGGGACCTGCGCTTCCCGCAGCCGCGAGAACGCGCCCCCCGCAGCGCCGTTCGCGAGCGCGTCCCTGATGCGCCGTGTGCAGTCTTCTGGGCTCTGCGCCGACGTGTCGATCTCCACATCGTAGGCGCCGTGCGCATGGACGGCGCTCGCGAACACGCGCGCCTCACCAGTGGTCCGGTCGCCCCGCTCACGGTCGCGCCGCTCGGCAACGTCGACCGGGCAGCGCACGCCGACGAACAGCACGGTGAGGCGGCTGAGACGGGCGACCGCGCTCGCGAGCACGCGCGGGTCGTGGATCACGTCGTCCACGATCACGTTGTTGCCGGCCTCGGCGAGGGCGGCGACCGCGGCGTACATGCCGTCGAACAGCCGCAGGCCCAGCGGCCCCACGCGGGGCAGTGCCACCAGGCGCCCGTCCCGGACGGCGTCCGCCCACCCGTCGACCTCGTCCATGAACCGGCGCGGGAAGCGGTCCAGGAAGTGGTCGCGCCCGGTGTGGAGGTACGGCTCCTCCATCACGTCCTGGCAGGCACGCGCCACCGTGGACTTGCCGGCGCTGGACGTTCCGTCAGCACCACCACGGCACCGACTCGCATCGCCGACATTCTAGGCCACTCACATTTCGAGTGACGCCGCGTGGTGGCGCAGTGTGCTGCCAAGGTCACAGAAGCCGCTGCACGGCGGGGGGATCGCGAGTAACCACGCTTACGCACCGCTCCTACGCTGCCGGCACGGTCCGTGGACGTTCCGAGAATCCGGCGGACACGAGGGCGTGATACGCGTGGTCGGAGCGCCCACGGACACCTCGCACGCAGGCCGAGAGTGCAGTGGCACGCCGCGTGACGGGGGAGTGACTGTGCCCCAGATCACGGGGCGCGCCGCGCAGGCGCTGCGCGCTCTCGTGGCGGTCGCGGCCACGGTGGCCGGCCCATGCGGGCCAACACCTCCCGGTGATGCGTGCACGTACCTCGGCGAAGTAGCGTACACCGTGTACTCAGAGCGCGCCTTCGCGAACGCCCGGCAGGCTCTCGGGCCGCTCGGATGGCGGATGGCGGGACGTTGACCCGCACTGGCTGAAGGCGCCGAGGTCCGAAGGCGCGCCTGAGGGCGTCCAGCTGTGCCTGCGCTCCTACCCGTAGGAGCGCGCGACGAGCCTGGAGGTCTTCGTCCGTTCGTCGGAGCCGCGCCCGGACCTCCTGAAGCGTGAGGCGATCCGCGCCCGCGCCGAGGCGCTCCTGCGCGACGTCAGACCGTCGGTCGATGAGACTCTCGGGACCGAGCCGGGCAGCCGGACCGGAACGCGTGTCGAGCGCAGATGCGCCGCCTGACTCGACGCTGTAACCGCGCTTACCGAGCACAGCGACGCCGGCAGGAGGCCGTCTTCGAGCGCGCTTGGAGCGAGCTCAGCGTCGCGGGCCGTCTCTCGTCCGTAGCCGGCCGCCCAGGGCGCCGCCACGACTGAAACGTGGCGGCGCAGATCTGGGGCCCTTGGGTGAAGGCATTCGCCAGCCAACTCGCCCCAAGCGACCTAAACGCGCCGGTGGACGCGCAGCAGGTACTCCTTGCGATTGAGCGGGTTGTTGTCCGTCCGCGGCCGGATCGGGAACTCGCCCCGGAGCGGCCGGTAGTGGTCAAAGGCGACTTCTAGCACCCCCTCACCGCGAGACAGCCCCGGCAGTCGCCGCTGCAGCGCATGCACGTGCGTTGCCGGAATGTCGCCTTCCAGCACGTAGGAAGCGCCACGCAGCACGTGCGACTGCGGGGACGCTCGCAGCGCTGACAGCGCCGAGACAACCCGTCCGAACGTGTCTGCCGGGAACTCTAGCCGGAAGCGATGCATGGGCTCGCACACCACCGTACCCGCTTCCTTCAGCGCGGCCATCAATACCAGCGGCGTCAGAAGCCGGAAATCCCGCGGCGTGCTTCCCGGCGACGAATACCCGCACTGGATCAGCGCGACGAGGCAGTCCGTCACCTGCCACCCGTAGAGCCCCTGGCGGAGCGTCTCCCGCACCGTCTCCCCCATCGCCTCCCCGAACGCCTCCACGGACTTGAACACGAAGATGGGGACCGTCTCAGCTTTGACGTCTAACTGCAGCTGAACGCCGGAGTTGAGGGGGCCGGGCTCGACGCGCAGTCCGATCGTGCCGAGAAACGGGTTACCTCCCTTGCCGAGCTGCTCCGTCGCTTCACCACTGCCAACCGGCCGCTCAATGCAGATCGACGTCGTCTCACGGAAGTCGACTTCGACGTCGAACTCGGTCGCGAGGGTCTCCTGAATGACCTCCTTCTGCACTTCGCCATAGAGCGACAGGTACAGCTCCTGCCGGACGTCGTCCTGGCGCAAATTGATCAGCGGGTCCTGCTCGGCGAGCTGGGCCAGCGCCACGTGGAGCCGGCCCTTGTCCACCGCGTGGCGCGGCAGGACGACCGTTTCGAGCGTCGGCGGCGCGAAGTAGTGGTCCGTGGCACCCGTCCGCGGTAAACCGATGGAGTCCCCGATCTGCACGTCGCCGAGTCCCCACAGCGTTCCGATCTGCCCGGCCGCGACAGAGTCGCGCGGCAGCGCCGGACCGCGGTCGAACACGGTGATCGCGTTGACCTTTGCGTCGTTGTCCCTGCCAAAGCGCACGCGATCGCGCGTGCGGACGGTTCCCGAGAACATACGCACGTAGGCGATCTTCTCCCCCACCGGCCCTCGCTCCACCTTGAACACCGTGCCGGAAACCGGCCCACCGGGGTCGGCTTCCACTGCGGGCAGCAGCTCCCGCAAACCGTCCATGAGCGCACCGACGCCCGCACCGGTGATCGCGGACCCAAAGAAGACTGGATGTAGCAGCGCCCGCGCTGTCTGCGCCACAAGCGCCTCGCGGAGCGCGCCGTAGGAGACGGTCTTCTTGCCGTCCAGGTAGGCGGTCAGGAGCGCCTCGTCGTGGTCCGTAAGTCGCTCCGCCAGCAGTTCTGAGAACTCGCCATCGCCGGCGCCGTAGGGCGTGAAGTGCGCGTCGCGCGTCCCGAGATCGCGCGTCCATCCCATGGAGAGGATGGACGGTGTCAATCTCTCGGCGATGGCTTGTAGGGTGCGCTCATGCTGCGCGCCGCGCCGGTCGATCTTGTTGACAAAGAGCAGCGTGGGGACGCGCAGCCGCTGCAGCGTGCGCATCAGGACACGGGTCTGGGCCTGCACGCCCTCCACCGCGGAGACCACGAGCACCGCGCCGTCCAGCACGTTGAGGACGCGCTCGACTTCGGCGATGAAGTCGGGATGGCCGGGCGTGTCGATCAGGTTGACCGCGACGTCGTCCAGCGCGAACGACGCGACCGCGGTCTTGATGGTGATGCCGCGCTGCCGCTCCAGCGCCAGCGTGTCGGTCTGCGTGGTGCCGTCATCGACGCTGCCGATCTCGTCGATGACCCCGGCTGCGTAGAGCAGCCGCTCGGTCAGGCTGGTCTTGCCGGCGTCAACATGCGCCAGGATCCCCAGATTGAGTGTTCGCATCGAGCCTCATGTCCACGTGAAGGCGACGCATTCCTTGCTGCATGGACATGAACCCCATTGCTTCACTCCCTTTTTGGTGGATCCGCTGCGGATGCGCGGCGGCCCAATTGCCTCCCGCCTGCCCCACATGATAGACACCAATCAGGCCCACGCGAGCCGCTGGTGAACGCAACTCCCCCGAGGAGGCGCACCACTCGCAACGGTAGCTTCCCTGCTGATCCTCGAGGGGCGGGTGCCGCGACGGCGGAAACCACGCCTACCGGCTGTGCGGAAAGAACACGTGCGTGACTGAGAGCCACCGATAACTGCCCACGGCGCCACAGCGATTACCGGAATCACGCCGGCTGACTGCCGATTGCGGCACTTCTGCCGGGAAGCGTGGTTCGTGATCCGGTGCGTGGGAGGCGCCCGGGCATGCTTGGCTTGCCGTCACTGTCCGCTCGGTTCGGAGGCCGCTGCCACCGCCGCGGCGGCGCGGGGCATCACCAGCAGGGGCCAGAGGCAGGTGATCAGCGATAGGCACGTCGCCACCGTGAGCTGTAGGACGCAAGAAGTCCGTCCGGCCTACGCCACGCGCTGGTAGGCATGGTGCAGACCACCGAGGATCGGACGAGCAACGATCAGACTGGGCGGGGCGTTGGGGACCCGCTGCAGTCGTGCGCCGGGTAGCGGCGGCACCAATCCCAAGCTGCGATGGGGCCGATCCGTGTTGTAGTAGGCGACGTACTCCTGGAGCACGCGCTGGAGGTGCCGCTCGTCGAGCACAAGCATGTGGTCCAGACACTCCTGCCGGAGAATTCGCGACGTTGTCTGTTGCTGGGGTCGAAACGGCCGACGGGTGCGCTGCCACAGGTGGGGCCGTCCAGCTCACACGTCGGGCCACTGGGTGCAGGTTCGCGGTCGAATAGCCCCCGGAACCGTGTGCGCAACACACAACGTCGCGAACTCGTACCGACAGCCCCGAAGCACGTAGCTGCACGTCTGGCGCCGCAGAATGACGGCTCGTGATCTGGCGGTCGCCGTGCCGAGGTTTCAGCGACCTGCTCAGTCTCGTCCGGCGACGACCACGTTGCGAGCGTCTTCCGGTCGGTGCTCCTTGAGCCAGCCCCGCAGGGGGACATCCGCGTCGGTGGGGGAGTAGCGCCCGTTGGCGCCGGTGGCCCAGCCGAGAAGCTGACGGCGGATGGGGTCGGCGCGCTCCATCATCGCCTCAGGGATGGTCATGTCATCCTTGGGACGGATCCAGCGGTAGCCGTAGCCGAAGAACAGCACTTTGCGCGTCGTCTCCTCCGACGTGTTGGGACTGGCCGAGTGCCACAGGCGGCGGTCGAAGAACACGGCCGTGCCTGGCCTGACGCAGACGGGCATCGCCCCGGGCGGGTTACTCACCCCATCGGTGGGCTTCTCCAGGGTGTCCTGGCGGTGGCTGCCCGGGATGATCCAGAAGTTGCCGCGCCCGGGCGTGGTCAGGTCGGTCAAGAAGTACCCGATCTTGAGCGAGAGGCGCGGACGGGGGTGTTCCTCCATCTCCACGTTGACCCGGCCGCTGTCCTGGTGCCAGCCCAGCGCCTTCTGCTCCCCCCGCTGCTCCGGGGCCACCGGCGGATTGACGCCCAGGTGCGAGTGGTACAAGTAGATGTTCCAGCCGAGCAAGCCCCACACTTTGGGGAACGTCTTCCGCCAGTCGAGCAAATCGATGAACGCCGGGTCGCGCCCGACGAAGTCGGCGAAGAACGTCTGGTCGTGTTGTCCCGCGCCCTTCTCGGCGCGGTGCGCGCTGTCCAGCCGGTCGACGGCTGCGACCAGGCGGCCGAGGTTCTCGGCGTCCAGGGCGTCCTCTACCACGAGAAAGCCCCGCTCATCAAAGTGGCGTCGCTCGTCCTCGGTGAGGCAAAACTGCAGGTAACTCGGATCAAGCATGAGCGGGGCTCCTCTCTTCGGCTTAAGGTCCGCAGGCCACTCGCGCCCGGCATGCCTGCGCCGGGCGCGGCGGCTACCGTGTCGCTGCCGGCACCGCTGCCGGCGCTGACTTGGGCGTCGCCGGGCTGGCGGGCCAGCGCCGGCTGGGCACGCCCCTGGTGTGCTCGAGGGCGAAGACCCACCGGTCGCGCCACTGCTCGTAGTCGGCCTGTACCGTGTCCGGGCGGCTCCGGCTGCGCACGATGAAGCCGGGGTAGAAGGGGCGACCGGTCGGCTTGGCCGGGTCCTGCCAGCGCAGGTCCATGCTCCACCGGATGGTGTCAGACGTGTTCGGCACGGCGGCGTGCAGCACATAGTTGTGGAACAGGATCATCCCCCCCACCCGCACCGGCAGGGGCAAAGGCTCGCCGGCGGCGATGACGGCCGGGTCGACCCGATCGCCGCCCTCCGCCGGCGCAAGCAGGCCCTGGCGGTGGCTGCCGGGGATGACTTGCAGGCAGCCCCGCTCCTGTGTGACGTCCACGAGGGGAATCCAGGTCGTGACGATCAGGTGGTCGTCCGCCTCCGGCCAGAGTACGCCGGCGTCCTGGTGCCAGTCTGTCGTGCGGGAGATGCTGGCCAGGGCGGTCGGTGCGACGGCGCGCAGGTGCTGGCAGGGATGGCAGAGGATCTCGGGCCCGATCAACGACTCGACCACGTCATGCACCTTCGTGTTCCGCAGGAAGCGGAACATGGCCGGGTGGCGGATCAGGTAGATGTCCAGCCCGCCGGCCGCCGCCGGCACCTCGGTCGCGATGCGCGCCAGCCGGCGCTCGAAGGGCTCGTCCTCGTAGAGACGGCTGAGCTTGCCCTCTCGGTGCAGCGCACGGGCTCGCTGGTCAACCTCCTCCTCGTAAGCAGCCACGACCGGCCCGAGGTCCTCCTGCGGGTCCAGGACATCCTCCACGACCAGGTACCCCTGGTCATGGTAGTGCTCGATCTGGCCCTCCGAGAGCCTCATGCCTGTGCTCCCTCCTGCATTGCCAACTCACACCTGACGGCCGGTGCCGCCGGGGGGCCGGCTCGCCTCCCCGGCCCGGTCGCCACCGTACTCGGAGACCGGCTCCGAGTCAAGCAAGGTGCTGCACGCGGGAGGTCCAGACGTTTCGTGACTCACCAGGGGAAGCCGCCGATGGTGTCGATCCGTATCGCGCCGGGGTGGCCGGCCCGCACCAGGGCGGCGATCACCGGCGCGGCATCGCGGGCGTGGACAATGGCCACGATCAACTTCATCACCAATGTCGTCCGTACTACTGACCGTGGTGTAGACGACCGGACGATCCGGCGCCGATACCTCATGCGCCGTGCCGAGCAATCTATGCAATGACCAGTACAGATGCGCTGGGGCCGCTCAGTGTGTGCCGCCGACTGGCCGCCGAACGTGAGTTCGCGACATTGGTGGGTGCTGGTAGACTCTGGGCCCCATGCTGCTCTGCCCCTCGTGCCATCAGCCCGCGTCGAAGCGCGACGGCCATGATCCGTCCCGCCGCCAGCGCTATGCCTGCCACGCCTGCAATCGGGACTTCACCGAGCGCACGGCCTCGGCGTTCTCCGGCTACCGCTGGCCGGCGGAGGTCATCCTGTTGGCGGTGCGCTGGTCGTTGAGCCACCCGCTGTCGACCACCAGCGTGATGGAGTTGTTGGCCGAGCGCGGCATCGATGTCTCGAAGCGCACTGTTCTTCGGTGGCTGCAGACGTTTGGGCCCCTGCTGGCCGCCGAGGTGCGCAAGCACCGCCGGCCCCTGGGCACCAAGTGCTACGTGGATGAAGTCTTCTTCTTCCGTGGCAAGGACAAACACTACTTGTATCGTGCGGTCGATGAGCACGGGCAGGTGGTGGACGTGCTGTTCAGGGAGCACCGCGACACCGAGTCCGCCACCGCGTTCTTCCGCCAGTGGCTTGCCCGCACCGGGTGGCAGCCGACCCAGGTGATCAGCGATCACCACCAGCCCTACATCAAGGCGGTGCAAGAAGTGCTTCCCGCGGTCAAGCACGTCCGCACCGGGTCGCACCGCGCTCGCGGGGAGACCACCAAGCCCATCGAGCGCAGCCACGTCTTCATCCGCGACCGGCTGCGCGCCGCGCGCGGCGTGAAGACGCTGGCCACCGGCCAGCGGTTCTTCGAGGGCTTCGAAGCACTCCATGCACTGCGCCGGGAACATACCGATCTCGCCCAGTTGCTACCCGGGTATGATCCCGCGCGCGCCACCGTGCAAGACCGCGTCCGTGCGGTCGCACACGCGATCACAACACTCGACGCGCGTCTCACACAGGCGGTCGCCGCCGCCGCCTGACGGCAGTGCCTGCCGGGCTGCCATGGCTCAGGCGGCGGTAGGCAACTGTCGCCCCGCTCCGGCGTCGGCTTTCCGGCCGCAGCACCCACCTATGTCGCGAACTCCGTAGGTGTACTCACACGTGCGCGTACGTATGCCGGGGAGCTACGTTCCACACTGGACTTTGAGCGTGAGTGAGCTTCGTCGTAAGCACGTCGCGGTCCTTGAGTATCACTCGTCCCGGCAGCATCGTCAGTCAGGTGAAAGGGCAGGGACGCCCCGCGCCCGCTCCGCGGTGGCCGCTTCGTAGCGCGTCAGCACCCTGCGCCCGGGCCATTGGGCCGCATGCTCCAGAGTCCCCTCGCGACCGCCGCTGCCGAGCCACGCCACCTCTGACCAGACGCACCGCTCCACCGCGGCGCGCCCGCCTGACAGGATCGGCGTGCCGTGCCCGAAGCCGACCCCGCCGAATCGCGGCCCCAACAGGCGTCAGAGCGAGGCGCGCGCCGTCGGGAATGCCCTCGTCCGCGCGTCCGCCAGAGAGCGCGTCGCCGAGGATGAGGAACGGCTCCGGCCGCGCGCACGCCACGAGCAGCGCCACCTCCTCCGGGTAGTAGACACCCCGCAGGCGTACCACGCGCACGGCGTCCCACAGCAGGGCGCCGTCCTCCAGCACGCCGTCAACCGGGATCTCCGCCCTCGCCATTCCGGCGCCGTGCATCAGCCCACGGCAGTTCCAGCGCTCCCGGCACCACGCCGCGCGCCGGGTGTGCCACTCGCACGTGAGCAGGACGTGCGTCGGCGCGCCCAGCCCCTCCAGCTGCGCACAATGCTCATCCGTCAGCGCCGGCGGATCCACCAGCACCACGCCGCCGGGATCCTCCTCGCCCCCGGCATGAGGAAGCGCCAGCGCGAAGCCGGCATGGGCGTACCTCACGCCCGGCGACAACTCATCGACGCCGCGGCGTGGGGACGCCGGCCCCGCTTCCTCGTTCGCGACCCGGATCGGGTCTCCGGGGGCGACTTCATGCGGCAGACCAAGCGCCTGGGGATCGACACGGTGCTCGCGCCCATCCGTGCGCCACGGGCGAATGCTGTCGCCGAGCGGGTCATCGGCACGCTCCGGCGAGAGTGCCTGGATCACCTGATCCTCCTGAACGAGCCGCACCTCCGAGCCGTGCTGACTGAGTTTGTCCGCTACTCCAACCTGGAGCGACCTCACCGCACCCTGCGCTTGGAAACACCGCAGCCGGTGATCCGTTCCCCCACGAGCACCATCTATGTGCGGCCGGTGCTCGGCGGCTTGCATCACACCTACGAGCGAGCCGCGTGATCGACGGCCGAGTTTTCCGCCCCCACAGCGGGCCGGGGCGCAAACGGGGGCGCCACAATCTGCGTCCGCGGCGGCCGGCGCCCGGTTTCTTCTCGGGCACGGCCTTATGTCTCACGGCACCAACCGTTGTTACTGGAGCGGCCGCGGCTAGCAGTGGTGCGGCACAATAACGCCGAGGAGGGCGCTCATGACCAGCCGCACGCCGGTCCCGCTCCAAGCGCAGAGCCCCCCGATCGTGCCTGCGCCCGACCACCCTGGTCGCCAGGACGTGAGCCCGGCCGACTGCATCCCCGAGATGGTCGCCCGGATCGTGCGGGGGTTCCGGCCGCTCCGGGTGGTCCTGTTCGGCTCGCGCGCCCGCGGCGACGCCCGCGCGGAGAGCGACGTCGACCTGCTCGTCGTTATGCCGGACGCGTTCACGGGCGTCGCGCAGCGGCACACGGCCGTCGCGATCCTCGACGCCCTGCGCGACCTGCCGGTGTTCAAGGACGTGGTAGTCACCACACCCGACGAGATCGCGCAGTGGGGTGACGTGGCCGGCACCGTGCTCCGATACGCCCTGGAGGACGGGAAGACCCTCTATGAGCGTCCCCCCGCGTAGCACCAGGCACGAGGCCACGGTGCGCCGCTGGCTACGGTACGCCCGTGAGGAGTTGGAGGCGGCGCGCCGGGAGCGCGAGCACATCCACCGCCTGGCGTGCTACCTCGCCCAGCAGTCGGCAGAGAAGGCCATCAAGGCGGCGCTCATCCACGACGGCGTCCGGTTCGACTGGGGGAGACAGGGGCATGACCTGGAGGCGTTGCGGCAGAAGCTCCCGCTGACGTGGGCGGTGACGCGCCAGCCGCCATCGCTCGCCGGCCTCACCGTCTGGGCGACAGAGGCCCGCTACCCCGGCAATCTCCCCGAGGCCGTCGAGCGGGACGTGGATGCGGCGATCAAGGCCGCCGAGGAGGTCTACGACGCGGTGGCGGACGACCTCGCGGCGAGAGGGGTACGGGTCCCCTAATCTCCCCATGGCGTGCCCCGCCTCCTGATAGGCCGTCCGCCGAAACTGCTCTCCCCCGCCCATCGTCTCAGTCCGCCGCGCCTCCTCTCGCTCGGCGTCGTCGCTTCTGACGGCCCGTGGATGCCTCCACCTCACCCAGGGCGTCGGCGAGCTCGGCGAGCGCCCGGCGCGACCGCGCCGAGAGCCCCGCCGCCCGCACGGCGAGTCGGCGCACCTCCGGCAACCGGAGCGCGGCCAGGCCCTCGGCGTCCTTGGTGACTGCGTCGGTCAGGCCGTCCGCGAAGAAGTGGCCGGGGGCGACGCCGAAGTACCGCGCCAGGGCCTCCACATGGCGCAGGGTCGGATTGTCCTTCTTGCCGGTGCGCAGGAGCCACAAGTAGCTGGCCGAGATGGTGGGGCCCCCGGACTGGCGGATCGCGCGGGCGACGTCCTCCAGGCTCGCATCGCCGTGCGCCCGGAAGAGGACGTCGAGCTTCTCGGCCAGCGAGCGGTCAGGCATGCGCCCCCACCTCAGGCTCCGGGGGCGGCGCCGCCATGC
This sequence comes from Chloroflexota bacterium, assembly GCA_030447525.1. Classification (GTDB taxonomy): domain Bacteria; phylum Chloroflexota; class UBA11872; order UBA12225; family UBA12225; genus JAUJOR01. The sequence goes on from JAUJOR010000004.1 coordinate 307,898, forward strand.
GCGCCAGCGCCGCCCACTCCGGGCGCCGCTGTCTCCTCACGGCGCCCCAGCATAGCGGCCAGCAGGCAGCGGCCGACCGGCGACACGGGGGGCAGCATCGTTTCCGACAGCATCCCCGCTACGGGCCGATCTCCGCGTCCCGGCCGGCGTCCGCCGTGCCGTCCAGCCGCCCCAGCTCGTCGACCAACATCCGGTGGAGCCCGTCCAGGGCCTCCCGGGAGAGCGTCGGCGTCGGTACGTCCCGCCGGAGACCGCCGGGCAGGCAAGCGTCCGCCTCCCGCTCGTGCCAGCGGCTGAGCGCCACGTTGACGCGCTGCAGGCGGACGAGCAGGTGTTCACGCCGGCGCAGGTAGGCCAGTGCGGCGTCTCCGGTCGAAGGCATCGATGGCACGGCGGACAGCATACCGGCCCCACGGACGAGTCGGCCGACTCCCCAAGCCGGTCTGCGTGGCGTCCTGACTGGTGAGGTGGCCCGACTCGAGGCGCACAACGCCGACCTCCAGCGGCGGGTGGGAGAGCAGGCCCGGCACCTGGAGGACCGGCATTGTCAGGGTAACCGGCTGGCGCGGGAGCGGTCGTGTGTCGTAGGCCTCAGCGATGCACCAGCCGTCCAGCCTGTACAAGCGGCATCGCTTCCCCGGTGAGATCATCAGCCACGCCGTGTGGCTGTACTCCCGGTTCCTCCTCAGCTACCGGGATGTGGAGGAGTTACTCGCCGAGCGGGGGATCGCCACCACCTACGAGACCGTCTGACAGTGGTGCCGGAAGTTCGGGCAGGGGTTCGCCGACGGGGTGCGGCGGCGTCGGCCACGACCGGGCGACACGTGGCACGGTGACGAGGTGCAACTGAAGATCACCGGGCGCAAGCATTGGCTGTGGCGCGCCGTGGATCAGAACGGGATCGTGCTCGACATCCTGGTCCAGGAGCGGCGCAACCAGGAGGCGGCCGAGACCTTCCTGCGCCGCCTGGTCGAGGGGAGCGGGTACCGGCCGCGGGTGGTGATCACGGACAAACTGGCGAGCTACCCGACCGCCGTGCGCCGCGTGCTGGCAGGGGTGGAGCACCGGCGGCACAAAAGACTCAACAATAGAGCGGAGACCTCGCATCGCCCCACGCGGCGACGAGAACGGGCACTGCAACGGTTCAAGTCGCCGGCGCACGCCCACCGGTTCCTCAGCCCCTTCGGCCCCATCAGCAACCACTTCCGCTTCCGCCCCCGCCGCCACCTCCTGCCAGCAGCTCAGTACCGCCAGACGATGCAGACCCGCTTCGCGGCGTGGCGCGAGGTCACCGGCCTCCACGCCGCCGCTTGAGCTCAGGAATGTCGTCGATCAGGCCCTCATTGGCCACTCACCTCAGCCAGCGGCGTTAAGTTGTCTCTCTATGATGGACAGGAGCACGGCGAGGCGGATTGACCCATAAGTTGACTGGCCTCGTGCCCGGGAATTGCTGTGTCGTCCCCCCGCTGCGCTCGCAGGAGCTGACTTCATAGGAGCCGGTCCGCGGCGGGGGAGCGGGGGCGCCTGCGGGCGCCCCCCCCCCCCGCCGGCGACCCCAGAGAGTCCGGTCGCTCCTGGAGCGATGCTCGCGAGCGGCGCAGCACGGGGAGGATACGATGGTCACGATCGGCGTGGATGCCCACAAGCAGCGTGGATGCCCACAAGCAGGTACACGCGGCGGTGGCCCTGGACGAGGCGGGGCAGGTGCTCGGCCACTGGCGTGGGCCCAATAGCCGCGCTGGCTGGCAGGCCCTCTATGAATGGGCGGGCGGGCTGGGCGGGCCACGGCACTGGGGGATCGAGGGCGCCTGGAACTACGGGCGTGGTCTGGCCCAGCATCTGGTGGATACGAGCGAGGTCGTGTACGAGGTGAACCCCCGCTGGACGGCGGAGGGGCGTCGGAGCGCCCGCACGCCCGGGAACAGCGATGCCCTCGACGCTCGGGCGGTGGCGCGGCTGGTCCAGCGGGAGGCGGCGACGCTCCCGCGCGTGGCCGCCGACGACGAGACGGCGATGCTCGAACTCCTGGTCACCAAGCGCGACGGGGCGGTCGCCGAGGCCACCCGCCTGCGCAACCAGCTCCACCAACGGCTCCTGCAGGGTGATCCCGAGTACCACGTGCATCTCCCCCGGCTTCGGACGCGGGCGGGCGTCGCCGCGGTGGCGCAGTACACCGTGCCCGGTCCCCGCCCGCTGGACCAGGAGCGCGCCGCCGCCGTGCGGCGTCTGGCGCAGCGCCTCCGGCTGGCGCTCGACCAGGCGGAGGACGTGGCCACGCAGATCCGCCAGCGCGCCCGGGCGCGTTTCGCCCACCTAACGGGGCTGTGTGGCGTCAGCCTCCTCACCGCCGGGGCGCTGGCGGGCATCCTTGGCCCCGGGCACCGGTTCCGCACCGATGCCCAACTCGCCGCGTACGCGGGCGTGGCCCCGCTGGAGGCCTCCTCCGCCGGGCGGGTGCGCCACCGCCTCAACCGGGGGGGCAACCGGCGTCTGAACGCCATCCTGTACCGGATCGCGATCGTTCAAGCCCGCAGCTCTGCGGCCGCCCGGGCCTCTCTCGCCCGCCGCGAGTCCGAAGGCAAGACCCGCCGTGAAGCCATCCGGACACTCAAGCGCTTCCTTGTGCGGGCGATTTGGCGCCTGTGGCAGGCGTGCGCGAACGAGCCCCCGGCCCAATCGGACTTCCCCGTCACGGCGGCCGCCTGACCACTTGACAATATAGGAGCGACAATCCCGTCCTCAATCGACCTCGCGGATGTTCGTCTGAAAGATGCGGAAGGGGTGCGTCCACCACGACACATCACCCCCGCCTGCCACTGTTGCCGTCATTCCTGTCTCTCCTTGTCCTGGCCTCTTCTCGCCGCCACGCCCACGAGTTTGCAGGCGCCGGTTCGAGGCGAAAACCGGCGCCTCACTGCGCTTACCCCTTGGTGTAGACGTCCTCGGGGCCGAGCTGGTTGATCAGCGGCTGCCCCGCCAGATAGCGCTTGACGTTCTGCTCGATCACCTCCAGCGAGCGCCCGGTGCGATCCGGCACCTGGGGCGTAGTGTGGGGCGTGATGAGCGTGTTGGGCGCGTCCCACAGCGGGCTGTCCGGCGGCAACGGCTCCTGGGCAAAGGTGTCCAGGCCGGCGCCGGCCAGGCGCCCGGAGCGCAGCGCCACGAGAAGAGCCGCCTCGTCAATCAAGTTGCCACGTGCCATGTTGACAAGGTAGGCCGGCTGCTTCATCTGGTTGAGCTCGCGCTCGCCGATCATGTGATGCGTCGAGTCGGACAAGGGCACTGCCAGCACCACGAAATCGCTCTCGCGCAGCAGAGGCTCGAGCGTATCTCCGTTCGCCGCGCTGAACAGCTGGTTCACGCCCTCCGGCGCAGGCTTGATACTGCGCCGATAGCCGATCACCCGCATGCCCAGTGCCTTGCAGCGCACGGCGAGCTCGCTCCCGGTGTTGCCAAGCCCCACGATCCCCACGGTGTGCCCGAACAACCCGCGCAGATCGCCCGAGCCGGGGATGCCCCAGCGGTGGGCGCGCTGCGCGTCCAGAAAAGCAGTGAACCTGTACGCCAGCGTCATCATGAAGAGGATGGCATGCTCGGCGAGCACGGGCGACGAGCGGCCGGCCGAGCTCGTCACCAGCAACCCCCGCTCGAACACCTCTGGACGCGCGGATTTGTTCAGCCCGGCGTGGTCGCAGTGCACCCAGCGCAGCTTTGGCGCCGTCTGCGGGTCGAGAAACCGCTGGTCCAGGTCCCCGGCCAGCACGGCCACCTCGGCTTCCTGGAGCGCCGCGGCGATCCCCTCGGCGTCGTCCCAGCGTAGGTGGACGAGCGGCGCAGGCGCAAAGGCACGCTCGAGGCGGAGCAGATGCTCGCCCCGATACGCCACCGTCGCCAGGACGCGATTGATCTCAGCCATACGTCGCCGTCCCTACTTCGCCGTCGCGTACAGGTCTTTGTTTTGGCGCTGGTCGTCGTCGAGCAGCGCCTGCGCCTGGCGCTGCGCGTCGGCTAACCCGTCAGGCACGTTCGTCGTCTTGGCCATGAGATCCACGTTCATTTGGCTGAGCACCGTGTTCACCTCCGGCCAAGCCGGGCTCATCGGCAACACCTTGATGCCACTGACGCAGTTGTTCATCCCCTTGACCAGTGGGTTGGTGTCCCAGTAGGGATCACTGGCCACTTTCTTGTGGCCGGGGAATATGCCGATCGACCCCACCTGCTCCATGGTGAGGCCCACCGGAGTGATCAGGGCGTGGATGCGCTGCACCTCCTCGCTCACCAGCCACTTCATGTACTCGGCTGCCGCTTCCGGCGCCTGGCTGGTGCCAAATAGCACCAGTGATGAGCCCGCCGCCCCCGAGTGGCAGCTGTTCTCTGCCTTCTGGCGGAACATCTTGGTCATGCGCCAGTCACCCTCCGGCTGCCGGGCACGCAAGGTTGGGATATTGCTCGCATCATCGTAAGACATAGCCACCGCGCCGGAGAGAGCGGCGTTGGAGATGCTCTTGTCAGGTGAGATGCCGTATCGGTGCACCAGGTCGTACTGGAACTGATAGACCTCCTGCACCTTTGGCGCGGTGAACGCCACCTTGGTGGGGAGATAGGTGCGGTCCACGATATCGCCGCCATTCATCCACACCTGGTCGAGTGTCTTCACCAGGTTATTGATGGGGAACATGTAGGCGAACTTATCTGGCGCCTTGGTAAGCCGCTGGCCGTACTCCACCACCTGCGACCACGTCTGCGGTGGCTTATCTGGATCCAACCCCACCGCCTTGAACGCAGCACCACCGTAGGTGAGCCCGCGCACACTGGCCTCGTACGTGAGGCCCCACGTATTGCCGGCGAACTGCATCAACTGCGTGTTCAGTAGCGAGGCGGCCGCCTTGTCTCCACCGTATTTGTTGAGCCCAAGGATGCCCTTCTTGGCCCACAAGCCGAACGGCGTGCGCGATGCCTCTACTTTGGCGATGTCTATCGCGCCCCCGGCGGTGGCGCGGACGACGAGCGCCGCCACCTCCTCCGATGAGCCGCCGGGGGCGGTGATGCCCTGTTTGGCGGCCTCGACGTACTCGATGGTGACGTTGGGATTCTTCTCCTGATACATGGAGATGAGCTTTTCCTCCATGAGCCCGAACGCCCGCGCGTTCCAGAACGAGAACTTGACCGGCGCCTTCGCTTTGGTGTCCGGAGCCGCCGGTCCCACGCCGCACGCCGCGAGACCCACCATCCCGGCGCCAGCCACGGTGCGGCGCACCATCTCGCGCCGGCTCACGTGGCCACTCTCTCCCGTTGGCCGTAGCGGCGCTCCTGACCATCCTCGCTCCCTCAAACCTGCGACCTTCATTACACCCTCCCGTAATTGCCTCGGTTGGTTGCCAGCACCTCCGCCCCACCGCAACATGGTGGTTACTGTATACAGTGGATCAGGACGTTCACAAGCAGCATTCGGTCGTAGAGGCGGTACGTGAGGACCTTTCTAATGTTTCCATCGCTTGGCACCATTACCACCGCGCCCACCAAAGACGAGCAGGTCTACGCTCGGCTGCGCCGTGCCATTGTGGACGGGCACGTTGCGCCGGGCCAGGAGCTGGCGGTGGCCAGAGTGGCGGTGCAGTTCGGCGTGAGCCGCATCCCAGTGATGCGCGCCTGCCAGCGCCTTATTGGCGAGGGCTTCCTCGAGACCAATGCCCGGCGCAACGTCGTGGTGGTGCCGCTGACCGGAGAGCGCGTCACCGAGGAATTCGAGTTGCTCAACGCCCTGGAGTGCATGGCCGTCCGCGCTGCGTGTGAGGACCACACACCGGCCACAGTCAAAGCCTGGGGGCGCCTCAACGCGGCCCTCGCGGAGCACGACGAGGAGCCGTCGCGCCTGCGGACCACGGCCGCCAACAGGCGCTTCCACATGGCGATGTGGCGCTACCTGCGCTCGCCCTACCTGCTCAACCTCGTGGGGCTCGTGTGGGACCACCTTCAGCCGGCTCGCGCGGCGTCCGCCTCCACTGGCCTCTACGAGCGCGACCTCTCGGTGCGCGAACACCAGGCGATCATCGACGCCGTGGCCCAGCGAGACCCCGCCGCTGCCGAGGCCGCGGTGCGCGCTCACCGCCAAAACACGATAAACCGCGTGTTGCTGGCGCTCCGCCAGCGACCGGCGCACACTACTCCACAATCAGGAGGCACCAAAGACGCCCATGCCTAAACCTGCTTCTTCCGCGCCACGCTCAACCTCTGTTATCTCGGCGCCGGCTGTCGGCACCGGCCCGGAATGGTGGCGCAGGCCGTTCCGCGTCTTTCAGACCAACATCCGTGAGGTGGACTCAGGGATGGACGTGGACCAGAACGTGCGCGACGTGCTGGACTTCGGTGCCAGCGCCTGGCTGCTGAATGCGGGCGGGATCGTCAGCCATTACCCGTCTAAGCTGGATCACCAGCACCCTTCGCCCTGGCTGAAAGACCGCCCGAGCGGTGACCTGATTGGTGATGCCGTGGAAGCGGCGCACAAGGCGGGGCTGCGCTTCATGGCGCGGACCGACTTTTCTAAGCTGCACCGCGACCAGTTCGAGCGCCACCCGGACTGGTTCTACATCTCGCCGAGCGGCCAGCGACAGATCTACAACGGCCTCTACTCCACCTGTCCGTCCGGACCGTACTACCAGGAGAAGAGCTTCGAGACGTTTGGCGAAATCCTGGACCGCTATCCGGTAGACGCACTGTTCATCAACTGGTTCCTGCACCCGCTGCGAGACTACTCGGGCACACGCTACGGTCCGTGCCAGTGCGTCTTCTGCCGCCGGCGCTTTGCCGAGTTCTCCGGTGGGATGACTCTTCCAACTGCAGAGAACTTTGCGAACCCCGCTTATCCGGTCTGGCGGCGCTTCGCCTAGCACACGCTCGCAGACGTGGCCGAGCGCTTGCGGGTCTTCGTGAAAGGCCGCAACCCCGGATGCGCGCTCCTACTGACGCGCAACCCGGACGTGGTGGACAAGGAAATCAACAACGCGCTGGACCGCCCCCTGCCGCTGTGGCGGTACGAAACGGGCGAGTCCGTGCGGACGCTGGCATCGGCGTATCAGGACCGCCCGATCTCCGTTCGCACCGTGCTGTTCCTGGACATCCCATACCGGTTTAGCGCGGAGCAGCCGGGCATGATTGGCCTCACCCTGGCGCAGACCATCGCCAACGGGGCTGTGCCATATGCCTACGTGCTGGGGCACACCGCCAACCAGCTCGACCGGAAGAACCTGCCGCTCACGCGCGAATTGCTGCACTTTCACCGGAAAAACGAGCGCCACTATGAAGGCATGCAGTCCGCCGCCGAAGTGTTGCTAGTGAGCCCGGCTCAGTCCGAAGAGGCGTACGGCCCGGACGCCGAAGCAAAGATAGTGGCTGCGCGGCGTGGCGCTTACCGCGCGCTGGTCGAGAGCCACATTCCGGTTGATGTCCTGCCGGACTCCAAGCTGGAAGTGGCCGAGTTAGACGGCCGCTTGGCGCGCTACAAAGCGATTGTCTTGCCGAACGCCGCGGCGCTCTCGGATGCGCAAGTGGCGATCCTGGACCGCTTTGTTGAGCAGGGCGGCGGGCTAGTAGCCACCTTTGAATCCGGGACGCGAGACGGATCCGGCAAGGCGCGTGCGGGTGGCGCGGTTGCGTTAGAATCGCTCGGCGTGAGGCGTGTCATGGCGCGCCGGGATGGCTTCAAAGAGCTGCGCGGCAGCTACCTGCGTGTTACGGATCGCGCAGACCTGGCGGACCTGCCCGAGACGGACGTGGTGCCCGTGGATCGCGCCTTCCTCTATGTAGAGACGCGCGACGGCGCCCGGCCATCGTTCACGTTCGTCGGTCCCACCCGCTACGGCCCGCCCGAGAAATGCTGGTGGGACAGCGACCACGAGACCGACCATCCCGGGCTGGTGTGGCACAGCCACGGCAAAGGTCGCACGGCGTACTTCCCTTGGCCGGCGGACACGCTGTTCTACGGTCACGCGCTGCCTGAGTGCCGCTCGCTGTTGGCGCACGCTGTACGCAGCGTGGCTGGCGGCACTCAGATTGAGACTGATCTGCCGCCCCAGGTAGACGTGACGGTCCACAAGCAGCCCAGTTCGGGGGCGACGCTGGTTCACCTCGTCAACAGCTCCGGACACCAGGATCGCTCGTATCACGATCCGCTGCCGGTGCACGGCCGGACGCTTTCGCTCCAGATAGAAGGGCCGGTGAGACGCGTCACGTCGGCGGCGCAGGGGACCGATCTGCCGTTCGAGCGGAACGGCAACGTGGTGAAGATCAGCTTGCCGCAGATCGACCTGCTGGATCTGGTGCTCGTCGAGCCGTGACGGAGCCGGTACCGCTGCCTGCGGACCACCCTGTGGGGTACGAAAACTCAGTCTCTCAGGCCGCAGCGCGCTGGTACTCGTGGAGCAGACCCCCGAGCCGATCGCGCCGGCACACGGCGCCCGCGCCGCCGGGGTCCTGGGCCGGCGGGCCAAGCGGAGGTTGGAGCTCGAGTGCGCGGTGAGGCCGCGCAGTGTTGTAGTGCTCGGCGTAGTGGCCGAGCACGTGGCGTAGGTGACGCTCGCCGGTGATGAGCAACCAGTCGAGGCACTCCCGGCGCACGGTGCCCACCCACCGCTCGGCGAACGCGTTCGCCCGGGGCGCCCGGAACGCGGTGCGGACCACGCGCACGCCCCGCGCCGCGAACACGGCGTCGAACGCGGCTGGGAACTTGGCGTCGCGATCTCGGAGGAGCACGGTGGGGCGCCCCGCGGCGTCCTCGAGATCCCAACACAGATTGCGCGCCCGCTGGGTGACCCACGCGGCCGTCGGGTGCGTCGTGCACCCCACGACAAACACGCGCCGGGTCTGCACCGCGAGGAAGAACAGCACGTCCAGCGTCTGCAGGCGGACTGTCTCGACGGGGAAGAAGTCGCACGCCAGGAGGCCCGCCGTGTGGGTCCGCGGGAACGCGGGCCAGGACAGCCCCGCCCGCTGGGGCGCCGGAGGGACGCGGTGTCGGCGCAGGAGCAGCTGGATCGTGCTCGCTGCCACGGTGTGGCCCAGTTTGCGCAGCTCGCCACGAATCCGCACGTCGCCCCAGGTAGGGTGCTCCCGGGCCAAGCGGAGGATGAGCGCTCGTACCTCCGGCCCCAAGGACGGCCGACCCGGACCACGACGGCCGCCGAAGGTGGCCCAGTTGTGGTGGACCAGATCGCGGTGCCAGCGCAGCAGCGTGTCGGGCCGGACGGGCAGCCGCCACCACTCGGCGCGCGACACACAGCGGCTGAGCGCGACCAGGAACAGGCGGTCGCCCAGCCGCCAGCGGGTGCGCTTGGCTTGCCGACGCAGGACGGCCACCTCGTGCCGGAGGGCCAGCAGTTCGACCGTCGGTGCCCGCGCCACCGGGGAGCGGACCAGTGCAAGTCTCAGGAGCCAACAGACGAGGGTGTAGGCGCCGGTGATGACCATCGGGTAAGCCTACCGGCCCAGTCGTACCTGCCTGCGCTCCTGGCGGGCCGAGTTTTTGGATCCCACACCGTGACCGAGGCCGCGCGGCGACGCAGAAGATTAACCAGATCCTGGCCACCGTCTCTCGGTAGAAGTGACCCCGGTGCGCCGGAGTTGGAAGCCTGTGGGACGGCAGAACCATGGATGTCTTTCTGCGCCCCCACAGCTGGATGCTCAAGATGATGCAGAACGCGTTTGCCTGCGCCAAGGCCGAGATTCCCCATCCCAATGTCCGCGTGGATCAGCTCGAGGCCATGGATGCGTTCGTCGCCGCCGTGCTGGACGAGAAGATCTCCGCCCACAAGAGCGCCAGGCAGGGCGTCGACAAGGTGAACGCCTTGTTTGACGAGCACGGCGTCGAGCTGAAATAGCCGAAGACACTGTCGTTGCCCCTCTGGTCAGGTCAACGGGGCTGGTCGAGCAGGCCCTGCATCTCGTCCGCCATCGCCTTCAACGCGCCGGCGCTGGGCGCCGCGGTGTTCTCGCGGAACGCGGTCACGTGCCGCGTGATGATCTTGTCCAGCTCGGGCTGGCGGTAGTTGTAGGGGACGCTGTAGGTGATACTGGAAGCCAGGTCCATCGCCTTGCAGATGCGCTCAAGCATCTCGCGTGGGTACCTGGAATCTTCGAGCAGGCGCGCATCGCAGTAGACGTCGCGGCGCATGCCGGGTGTGTTGGAGCCGCGCGTCTGCAGGCCCAGCTCAATCCCCGTGTCCTTATTGGTGAACCACTTGACCACCTCCCAAGCCTGATCGGGGGCGCCGGCCCGGCTGTTGAGCCCGACGGGGGCCACGCTCAGGATGGCGCCGTGCTTGCCGGTGGGGCCGGGTGGCATGAGCACGAGCGAGAACCTGAACGAGTCCTTCGCCGCGTCGCGGATGCCGCCGCGGGCCCCGGCCAGCTTCTGACCGGCCATGGCGATCTGGCCCTGCCCGAAGTCGTTGTTGCTGGCGGTGCCGGGGTGCATGACCTGGCGGCGGTGCCACAGATCCCAGTGCCACTGAATCGACCGTAGCGCCTCCGGGGTGTCCACCAGCGCCTCCTTGCCGTCAGGTGAGAGGACGTCGCCGCCGAAGCGGCGCAGCGCAGCGGCGGTGCGCTGGAAGCCGCCCCACTCCGTGCCGTAGCCGAAACGGCTGCCGTCGCGCGCGGTCAGCTTGTCGGCGGCAGAAACGAGATCGTCCAGTGTCCAGGTGTCGTGCGGCTCCTTCATGCCCGCCGCCTGAAAGGCATCCCGGTTGAAGAAGAGAAAGCAGTACGCGATCTGGCCTCGTCCTGGCAGACCGTACAGCTTTCCGCCCAGCTTCAGGGCGTCGATGCCCTTGGCGTACCACTGCTTGAGGTCTAGGCGATCGCGCTGAATCAGCTTGTCAATTGGCGCAATCGAGTCGCCCGCAGCCAGGCCCTCGAACAGCAGGTTCTGCATGTACACCGCGTCCGCCAGCGTGCCGGCGGCGGCCTGGGTGCGCGCCACGTCGATATAATCGCCGGCGAGCGCCTGGTAGTCCAGTTTGATGTTGGGATACCGCTCCTGGAACTGGGCGGTCCGGCGGGTGAAGGCCTCCTCCTCGGCCGTGCGGGACATGAAGGTGACGGTAACCGGTTCGGCGGAGCGGGGAGCGTCTCCACCAGTGCGGACGGCCTCCGTAGAACAGGCGGCGATGAGGGGCGGCAGGATCGCTGCGAACCCCATGAGCTTGCGACGCGTCAGGTCCATTGCAACTCCTTTCTGTACGCCGTTGTCAGCGTGCGTGCGAACTCCCGAGCCTGCCCCTGCCCTCTCGGCTCGGACCGGCGCCTTGCCTCGCAGCCCCGCATCGCCGTCACCTGCCCCCGCGAAAGGCATCGCGTCTCGTGCACCGGGGACGAGTCAGCGCCATACTACCTGGCGATAGCGCCGCACCGGTCCCTGACGCACGCCGACCAAGACGCGCGGGGCGGCTCGTTACATGACGCGGGACCAGAAGCTATTTCGGCCCGATCGCCTCCTCCACCTGCGCGCGCACCCGCGTCAACCCATCCTTCGCGGTGACCAGGCCGTCCCATATCTCCTCGAGGTTCTTGCCGCGGTAGAGGCGCCGGGCGGCGGGCGTGTCCAGTGTCTGATGTGGCTGCGTCTGATAGTTGAGAGCATCCACCACCAGCTCCATGTTGGCCGGGTGCTTGCCCTTGGCCGCGGCGATGTAGTCCTTGGCGAATGTCTTCTTGGCCGGGATGACGTAGCCCGTGTCGATGAACGTGCGGGCGGACTCCTGCTCGGTGAAGAAGTGCAGCAGGCGCCAGCCGTTGTCCGGGCTCTTGGCCCCCACCGCGAGCGCGTAGGTCTGGATGCTGCCTTCGCCCAAGCGCTTGGCCTTCATCGGGACCGGGGTCACATCGAACTCGAGTGTGGGGGCATCGCGCCGGATGCGATTAATGAAGCCGGTGGAGCTGAAGCGCATCGCCAGCTGCTGGTTCAAGAACATGTCGTCGGTGCCCTTGAGGTCGGAGGTGACCTGGCGGGTGGGCTGGACGCGGTGCTTGTGCGTCAGGTCAGCGATCCACTGCATCGCCTCGTGCCCCGGCGGGTCGGCCAGCGTGAACTTGCGGCCGTCCTTGGAGAAGATGCCCGTGGGGCTGCCGTTGTTGACCGAGAAGGTCTGCTCGTTCCCGGTGTCATCGTACACGGCGGCGCCGTAGACGCCGGGAGACCCCTGCTGCGTCAGGCGCCTGGCGGTGTCCAGGAAGTCGTCGAAGGTCCAGCCGGACTTCTCCCACTTGGCGGGCGGCAGGTTGACGCCGTTCTTCTTGAGCAGCTGCACGTTGTAGTAGATCAGCCGCGGGTTGATACCCAGGAACCACGAGTAGGTCTTGTTGTCGTACAACGGGAAGTTGATGATCGCGTCGTAGAAGTCGGCCTTCTTCACGGCGCTGGTCTTCATGAAGCTGTCCAGAGGGCGATGAGGTTCCGCGTCTTGTATGCCAGGATGTAGTCGTCGTTGAGGCGCAGCACGTCAGGCGGGTTCCCAGCGGAGTACATCGAGAGCAGCTTGTCGTCGTACCCGCTCGTCGTCTGGAGGATCTCCAGCTTCACCTGCGGGAACTTCTCCTTGAACGCCGTCTCGATGCGGTCGAAGCCCACCACCACCGGGTTGCCCTCGCTGTACATCCAGGTGACGTTGCCGCTGGCAGTTGCACTTCTTCCACCTACCGGCTGGGTCGTTCCTCCCGCCTGGCCGCAGGCAGCGAGGACGAGGGGAATCCCGGCGGCGCTACGGACGAGCGAGCGCCGCGTGGCGCGGCTCGGGGCGCCCGTGCCGCCCCACGGGCCCCTCATAGTCCTGGTGGTCAACTGAGCATTGGGTGCTTTCGTATCGCCAGTCAAGTCCTTGCCTCCTGCGATTGATACACCAGCAGTCCGCGGCGCCCAAGCCCCTGTCGCGCTCCTCGAAATAGGCCACCGCGAACCCGCGATACTGGCGCCGAAATCGTATTGTTAGCACCCTGACCTCAACGCGGCCCTCAATGCGACGCCGGGTCCCGGAGAAGACGAGAAGATGATGGTGGTGCGTAGCGCGTGCGGACTTCCTCGGCAGCATGGGAGCTGCGCATGAGGCGGGAAGACCTTGTATGTTTGGAGAGGTAGTCGTACAGGCTGTGGGACGGCAAAACGTTATCCACCTGGCACAGCCAGTCGCGCCACGCGCCTTGTGGCGCTGCAGACGGGGTTCGTCACCTCCGGACGACAACCAATCACGCCGCCACCCGAGCGCAGCGGTGCAGAGCCTGGACGGTTTTGGACCCGCTGCGGCGCAGTACCGGCTGCGTCCCCGGAGGCGTTGTCAGGCGTCCGGCGCGCCGCGGCCGCACCGCGCTGCTGATCCTCCAGCGGCGCGCTCTCGACGTGCTTTTCGGGTGGGAGATCAACATCCGGCTGCACCCATGACCCGAGTCCGAGCCGCTGCCCGCGTGCAGCTCACCCCGGCGCGACTGGCTGACACGGACCCAGCACTCCGTGGCCGCGTGAGGGCGGCGCCTTCGCTCGAACACCGATGGAGGTGACTAACGCCACCGCCCCGGCCGACCGCCCAATCACCGCACATCCTCGCCGGTAACTGCGCATAGCGGACTGAGCACCCTGACGATCACCTGACCGAAGTGATTCCGGTAATCGCTAGGGCAACTCGACGGGTTACCGGCCGACGCGGGCTATGCGCCGGCTCACCGGGTGTGGGCGATATGCGTGGTTAGGTCAGGAACCCGCAAACCAGTGCCGCTGCTCGCGCAAGCGGCGAGCGTGATCGAAGCGGCCCGGACCGTGCTCGGGCGTCCCTTCGCGCCGGACCGGTAGACGAAGCTCGAGAAGTCAATGAACATGCGCGACTCGCAGAAGAGGACGTGGGTTACTCCGCATTCGACGTCGACGTGTCCGGCGAGCACCACCTGCGGCGCCCGCGCGAGGCCACGACTCCCTGAAGCGGTTCCTCGTGCGGGCGATCTGGCGCCTCTGGCAGGAATGCGCGAGCGGGGCCACTCCCCACCCGACGATGCCCATCACCGCCTCCGCCTGATCCCTTACTACAAACACAATGGAGGAGCGGCAATGCAACACCATCACCTTCAAGCCCGTAGCCTGGCGGCGGCGCCGGTCGAAAGCATCGAGGAACACCGGCCGGATCGCGTCAGTGCCGTATCGTTGGTTGCAATCGAATGGGCGGCGACGGCCACCGGACATTTGGCCCACCTTCCGGCAGCCTCGCATCGTCCCGGTCGGGTCAACTCGGGACGATGACAATCGTGTCCTTGGTCCACGCGAACTTGAGCACGTTGCTCTCGATATTGCCTTTGCCGGGGACGTAATACCACGCCTTTATCAGGACGTTCTCGCCCTTGAGCGGCCCGCGACAGTTCACGATCTTGTATCCGGGGCCATGGGGCACCAGGAAATCGTACAAGTCTAACAGGGCGACCAAGTCCACCATCTGACTGAACTTCCCCGCGCCGTCGGACGTATACCCCTCCAACGTCTTGGAACGATTGTCATTCATCACGGGCGCGTCGCCGATCCAGATGGTCCCCACGATCTCGTGCGTTACCTGCAGCGTGACGGCCACGGTCGGTGGGAAGTTCCCGCCGGTGAGCATCATGGACGATTGGTCGAAGGAGATCAGATTCGGTGTCGGGGCCGTGGTGATGAAGGTCCTGGTCGCCCACATACCGGCGCCGCTGCTGTTACGTCCGATTACTTTGAGCGTGTGATGCATGCCGACCTTCAGCTGGCTGGTGGGCGCCAGGGAGGTTGCCGTCAGCCCCGCGGCACCGACCACCATGCCTGCCGAGTCGTACAGTTCAAGATCGAACGTGTCCGCGGCACGCTCGGTTCCGACTCCCGGATCGCTCCATGACAGCGTGAGGGATTGGTAGGGGGCGTTCGTGGCGCCGGCCGCGGGCTGGGTGATAATGGGCGCGAGCGGTCTCGGTTTGACGACAGTCACCGTCGGCCCGCGGCCCGTCGTTAAGCTGCAGTATGCCTGCGTTGCCGCCAGCTGGTCCCGCGTCTTCACGGCTCGGTCGAGGTGGACCACGGTGGTCTGACCATCGGCATGCGCCTTATACCCGATGACCTTCCAAGCATCATGTTCCAAGAGAAAGATGGAGACCGTGGCGGTCGGGATGACGCCTTTGACGGTCACGTTGGTGGCCCCGCTCTCCACGGGCCCCGGGATCTCAGGCGGGACGATGGGCAGGTGCGGAACGACTCGCTGCTGATCGGAGTCTTGACCGGAACCGCACCCCCGCTCCACCGCCCATACGAAGTCATCGAGCGCCAGATGCGGCGACACGTCGACGGTGTCGACCGTGGACAGGAAGACCTTTGGCAAGCTGATCGGCCCTATGCCGGTCGGCGTCTTAGCAAACACCTGAACTTCCGCACCCGGGTGAACGTCCTTGACCGTCACCGAACGCGCACAGGCATAGAGCGGAGTGAGGAGAGAAGGCTTCGTCATAATCGGCGGCATGGCTGTGATCGAGACGACTGTCGGTGCGCTGACCAGGCCACAGATCTCCTGCGTCACCGTGGCCGTTCCAGCGGGCAACGGCGGATCGATGTCGAAGGAGTAGTTCGTCTCGTCCGGCGGAGGCATGAGATCGTAGCTGGTGCCGTTCACGTCGAAGTGGACAACCGCGCCGGACTGGAGGTTCGAGACCGTTACGGCGTCAGTGCCCACGCAGAGGGGCCCGATCCCCGGTTGCAGGGCTTCCGGCGGGCCGACCTGTAACGCCACCCCCTCAGTGCCGTCCCGTTGACAGTCCGGCATCGCTTGGTTGCCGGAGATGAACTCGTCCTTGACGAGTGGCGTACTCAAAACGAACCGTAAGCGGTCGAGATCGAACCCGGCGGTCTCGGTCGGACCGGCTGTCCGCTTCACCGTGACAGTGGCCCCATCGAACACGCCACTGACCAGGACCGCCTTCTCGCACGCGCCGAGCGGGCCGTTCAGGACGGGCGGCGGGAACGTCTGCGACCGAGGGAAGGGGAGCGGTTGGACCGGCATGGTGGTAGTGTTGGTGGGCGACGCCGCGCCGATAGGGGTAATCTGCCGCACGCTGACCATGCTTCCCGTGGACAGCTTGCCAGTGAGTCGGAATCGGGCATACCCGCCCGGAGCATTCGGGGTTTCTGGCGTCGCGGCACCGTACGAGAACTCGATGGTCGCGCCGGGGCAGGCACCTTGTATCCAGATGTACTCCCCGCACTCCCACAGCCGGGAACGAATCTCCACCGCTTGGAGCTTCGCGGCAGACGTTGGCACCGGCGTGACCAAGTGGGCCTTACCGGCAGGCGTCCACTGGCTCGAACTGCCCGCCCGCTCTTGCACCACGACGAGACGGTCGTCGGGGACAATGCTCACCCCGGGCAGTAGCCCGAGCCAATCCGCTCCTCCAGTTGCGGAGCCTTTCGCGACATCGCGCGAGGAGGGCCCAATTGAACGGACAGTGATAGTCGCTCCGGGAAGCGCCCCGGTGACGCGTAGTGACTTCGTCCAAATGGAGAAGAGCGAATCGAGCTTCGGAATCGCGAGTGGCATCGGCACCCCCTCCGAGTGCGGCATCTCCCTTGGCAATCGCCGTCGCGTATCGCGACCGAACCTATACTCAGCGAGGCGCTGCTCGCACGCCGCCTGACTGTAGCCATCGGTCTGAAGAGATGTCAATGACTCGCATTGATGCTGCAGGGCCATTTCATCATCACCGCCAGGTACGAGCTACTCCGAGACTAGCGTCAGAAGCAACTAACCCGATCCGGAGCCTCCTCGGGCCTCGCCGGATCTCCGCCCTCGGCGATCTGTGGACATGATGAAAAGACCCTGCGCTCGGGCACGTGCCGGCGCACCCACCCTCACCCTGTTCCGATAACTGCGCTTCCCGGCACCGCCGCCAGGAGTACCGAATAACCGGCCGCGACACTGCGGATAACCACCGCATTCGCAGGTTCCAGATAACGACACCAGCACCTGGTTATGGGAATCACTTTGAAAGTAGTTATCGGCACCTATGTCAACGCCGGTGTCACTCTGGCTCCGACCTGGTGCATCCCATTCCCCTGAGACCAGTGTGAGCTGAAAGACGCCCGCGTGGAGTTGGCTGCACCCGCTCCAGGTGCTCGTCGAGCAGGGTGCGTTGTCGCTGCACATCGTCCCGCCGCACATCGCCCATGCGCGTCACCAGCATGGACGGCCGCCACGGCAGCGGGCGTCTGTGGCGGATGGATCACCACGCCGCCTGGCAGAGTGCGCCAGCCGACTGTGCTCCGCGGGCCCGTTCGACCCGTGCTATGCCCCATTGGCCAGGTGGCCGGGCTTGTCACGAGACCGACGTCACACAAGATGGCGCCGCGCGGGGCGTGCGGTCAGCCGGCAGGCAAGCCCGTGAACAGGGCCAGCAAGGCGCCCGCAGCCAGGGCCGGCACGTAGGGGAAGGAGCGTCGCCGGCGCGACAGGGCGACGAGCGCGAAGGCCGCTCCGACGAGGGCCGCCCACCAGACCGTCTGGAGCGCGCCGACCCAGCCGGTCCACGCCCCGACGAACGCCAGCAGCAGGGCGTCGGCGGCGCC